>NZ_AQQP01000001.1 GCF_002210165.1 Phaeobacter sp. 22II1-1F12B
CAAGGGCTTCGACCTCATGCACGAGGGAAAATCCATCAGGGCCGTGGTGGAATTCTGATCGCAATAGTCTGAATAAAGAGGCACCGGCCGGGCAGGCCGGTGCCTTATGCAATAGCGCCCGCTACCGGGTGTGTACGTGGCGCCGTAAATGTCTTTTCGAAAATAAGACGATCCGGGCATTTGCTTGTGACCCTGACCGATGGCGCCCTTTTGACGGCCATACGTGGTCGGTTGCATTGTCATCAGCGTGTGAAAACACTCTCGCGACCGTTGTAATTGCACCCAGCAGAAAATTACCCACTCCAAGGCCATCGTTGGAACGCGATGAAATCCGGGCTATGTCAGCCGGGTAACCGGCAAACCGCGCAAGGGCCGGGCTCAGGAACCGGCCGGACGAGCACAAGGAAAACACCACCATGCCCGACGCCAATCGCAAACTGCTTGCCGTTCTGATCGATGCCGACAATATCTCGGCCAAGTTTGCCGAGGCCATGTTTGAAGAGATCGCTTCGCTGGGCGAGGCCAGCATCCGCCGGATCTATGGCGATTTCGCCGGGGGCGGACCGCAGGGCTGGACCAAGGACAAGCTGGCAACGCTCGCCATCGTGCCACATCAGCAATTCGCCAATACCACAGGCAAAAACGCCAGCGACATCGCGCTGGTGATCGATACGATGGATATCCTGCATTCGGGCCGTTTCGATGGGTTCGTCCTGATCTCCTCGGACAGCGATTTCACCCGGCTGGCCAGCCGCATCCGCGAACAGGGCTCAGATGTCTATGGCATGGGCATGCGCAAGACTCCTGCCGCATTCGTGAAAGCCTGCAAGCGGTTCATCTATGTCGAGAACCTCGTCAACGATCCGGTCAAATCCAAGCCCCGCGCCGAGAAGGAAAGCGACGACAGCGAAGCCCCCACCGAGCTGGAAGATCCGGCCAAGCTGGTGATCCGGGCAATGGACGCCATAGATCAGGAAGAAGAGTGGTTTTCCCTTGGCCAGATCGGCCAGTACATCACCGCCTCGAACCCGGATTTCGACACCCGCAGCTATGGCAAGAAAAAGCTAAGCGATCTGGTCAAGGAAATGAAACGGTTCGAAACCCGGCGCGGCGAAGGCAACCAGCTGGTGGTGCGCCGTATCGACTGAGCACCTGCCGGCGCATATTTGTCATACAGGAGGTGTACAGGTGCTGTACGGGTTTTGCACAGCGATTTCCGGCTATTTCGCCCCGTAGCGCGCCATGAAGGTTTCCACCGCGTTATCGATCACATAGTCGATCTCGGCCTCGGTAAAGACCTCCTGAATGCCGAAAGCGGCCCGCAGCCAGAGCCGCGTCTTGCACAACTCCTGAAACTGCTCGGCGGCAAGTTCGATGTCCTCAATCCGTAGTTCGCCGCGCGTCACGGCACTACTGAGGTATTCGACCAGCCGGGCTTTCCCCATCTGAGGTCCGTTGGCATAAAAGGACTGCCCCAGTTCGGGAAACCTGTCGCGCTCGGCCACACAGATCCGGAACATCCGCTGGGCGAAATCCGACAGCAGAAAACGCACGATGTGACCGGCGGCAACGGTCAGGATCTGCCGGGGCGGCGCGCATTCCGAAATCAACTCGATCGCCCGGTCCGCCATACGATCACATTGCGCCCGCACCACCTCGACAAAAAGCAGCCGCTTGTCCGGGAAATAGCTGTAAAGCGTCGCCTTCGAGACCCCTGCCGCCTTGGCGATCTCATCCACGCTGGCCCCCTCAAAGCCTTCGGCCATAAAGATCTCGCGCGCGCCCTCAAGGACCTGTTCGAATTTTCGACCGGTGCGAACGATATCAGCAGATTGGGTCATGACGGGCTTTCGGCGTGGGGAATATGCAAGTGTAAACTGATTAGTTCACTTCCAACAACTCCCTGTCTTTCCCGGCTTGCAATTCCTGACGAGAGTCACATATTTAGAATTATTCTAAACTGATGGACAACAAGATGCGATTCCTGACACAACGCAAGCGATTCAAGGACTTGACCGAACAGGAAATCATCGCGCTTGCGATCTCGTCAGAGGAGGACGATGCCCGCATCTATCGGGGCTACGCCGAGTCGCTGCGTGCCGATTACCCGGCAAGCGCGGCCCTTTTCGATGGGATGGCCACTGAGGAAGACAAGCATCGCGCACGCCTGCTGGACCTCCACCAGAGCCGTTTCGGACCGACCGTCCCCCTGATCCGCCGCGAACACGTGGCCGGGTATTACAACCGACGACCGGTCTGGCTGGTCGAGAACCTTGGGATCGACCGCATCCGCGCCGAGGCCGACGCCATGGAACACGAGGCGGAACAGTTCTACCTTAACGCCATGCGCCATGTGAGCGACGCCAGCACCCGCAAGCTGCTGGGCGATCTCGCCGCCGCCGAGGCCGGCCACCAGGCCGTCGCCGCCGATCTGGCCGAGGAACACCTGAACGGTGACGCCCGGTCCGAGGAAGACGCCACCGCCCAACGCCAGTTCCTGCTGACATGGGTGCAACCGGGCCTCGCCGGGCTGATGGACGGGTCGGTTTCGACCCTCGCCCCGATCTTTGCCACCGCCTTTGCCACGCAGGATCCCTGGACCACGTTCCTTGTCGGCGTGGCGGCCTCGGTCGGGGCAGGCATTTCCATGGGCTTCACCGAAGCAGCCTCAGACGACGGCGAGCTTTCCGGGCGCGGCTCTCCGATGAAACGCGGCATCGCCTCGGGTATCATGACGACGGTCGGCGGGCTCGGCCATGCCCTGCCCTACCTGATCCCGCATTTCTGGACAGCCACCCTGATCGCCTTTGCCGTGGTCTTCGTCGAACTCTGGGCCATCGCATGGATCCAGAACCGTTACATGGAAACGCCCTTCTTCAGGGCGACCTTCCAGGTGGTGCTCGGCGGCGCGCTGGTGCTGGCTGCCGGAATCCTGATCGGCAGCGGGTAGAACACGCCTGCTGCGTCAGCCTTGTGCGCACTGCCACGCATGACCGCTTGCAGCCTGCGGACCATCCCGCTAAGCCGTCTTCATGGTTGAAATTTTCCTGCGTACCCTGCCGTTCTTCGCAATCATCGGCCTCGGCTTCTGGGCGGCGCGCATCCGATTTTTCAGCGCCGAAGCGACCGCCTATATAACCCGCTTCGTTTTCTACTTCGCGCTCTCCGCAATGCTCTTCCGTTTTGCCGCCAATCTCGATTTCGCCGAGGTCTTCGACGGCCGGCTGATCGCGGGCTATCTCTTTGGCTGTGCGGTGGTCTATGCTATCGCGACCACCGTTGCCCTGCTGCGCCGCGTCGATGTCCAGACCGCCGCGATCGAGGCGCAATGTGCCGTGATCGGCAACACGGGCTTTCTGGGACTGCCGATGTTCGTGATGCTCTTCGGGGAGGAGGCCATCGGCCCCATGGTGCTGGTACTCGCGACCGACCTGATCGTCTTTTCCAGCCTGATCGTCATCATCGTCCACAGCGCCCGCGACCGCCGGATGAGCCCGGCCATCCTCAAGACAATCGGCATGGGACTGCTACGCAACCCGATGATCCTGTCGATCTCGGCAGGTCTGATCTGGTCGGCGCTCAAGGTCCCGATCCCGCTGCCCCTCAACGATTTCCTCAATATCCTCGGCGGCGCCGCAACCCCCGGTGCACTTTTCGCCATCGGCGCCTCACTGGCCGGAAAATCAGCCGAGCGTATCCAGATCGCCGCTTGGCTCACCTGCTGCAAACTTGTGCTGCACCCGCTCTTTGTCGGTATCGGCGTCCTGCTGCTTTTCCCCATCGACAGGTTCTCTGCGACAACGGTCATCTCCGCCGCGGCCCTGCCGGTCGCCGGCAATGTATTCATGCTCGCCCAGCACTATGGAATCGCCCCGCAACGGGTATCCGCAGCAATTCTTTTCTCGACAGCCCTCAGCATCCTCAGCGTACCGCTGGTCATCTCATGGGTACAGGGCTGAGCTTCTTTGGGTCTTAAAATATCCCCGCCGGAGGCTCCCGCCCTTTACCCCCGCGCCAAGGCCAGCTAGCGATGCGGTGACGTCCAACCAGGAGAAGACAAATGGAAACAGTTTCGGAAAACACCTGTTTCGGAGGCGTCCAGGGCGTCTACACCCATCGCTCCAGCAGCTGCGCCTGCGACATGACCTTCGGCCTCTTCCTCCCCGACGAAGCCCGGGACGGCCCCGTGCCGCTGCTCTGGTACCTCTCCGGGCTGACCTGCACCCATGAAAACGCCATGACCAAGGCCGGTGCACAGGCCTGGGCGGCAGAACAGGGCATCGGTCTGGTCTTTCCCGACACCTCGCCACGGGGCGACGACGTGGCAGATGACGACGCCTACGATCTGGGCAAGGGCGCCGGTTTCTACGTGAACGCCACGCGTGACCCCTGGGCGCCGCATTACCGGATGTGGGATTATGTGGCAGAAGAACTGCCGACCCTGCTCGAGCGGAACTTTTCCATCGACCCCGAGCGTCAGTCTATCACTGGCCATTCCATGGGCGGGCACGGGGCGCTGACCCTCGCGATGACCTATCCGGATCGCTACAAATCCGTCTCCGCCTTTGCGCCAATCTCGAACCCCACGGGCGCCGACTGGGGGCGCAAGCAGCTCTCGGCATACCTGGGTGACGATGCGGCCGCATGGGAAGCGCATGACGCCTCTTTGCTGATGGCGGAAAAAGGCTTTGATGGACCGGTGCTCGTCGATCAGGGCGCGAACGACCAGTTCATCGACCTGCTGCGTCCCGAAACCCTCGCCGCGGCGGCGGCCAAGCGACGCCAGCAGATCATCCTGCGCCTGCAGCCGGGCTATGATCACAGCTACTTTTTCGTGTCGACCTTCATGGAAGACCACGTGACCTTCCACGCCAACGCGCTCTGGGCCTGAGCACGATGAGCGCGCTCTACATCGATGCGGATGCCTGCCCGGTCAAGGCAGAGGCGGAACGTGTAGCGACGCGCCATCGGCTTAAAATGTTCGTTGTGTCCAACGGTGGGCTGCGCCCTTCGCAGAACCCGTTGGTGGAAAACATCATCGTCGCCAGTGGCGCGGACGAGGCCGACATGTGGATTGCCGAGCGCTGCGGCAAGGGCGACGTGGTCGTGACCGGGGATATCCCGCTGGCGGCCAAATGCGTCGCAGCGGGCGCCCGGGTGCTGCGCCACAATGGCGAAGCCTTTACCGAGGCGAATATCGGTCAGCAACTGGCGATGCGCGATCTGATGGCGGACATGCGCGCCGCGAACCCGCTGGGCGCAGGCGGCAGCGGGAAAGGCTTTACAAAGGCCGACCGCTCCCGTTTTCTGGATGCGCTCGAACGTGAGGTCCGGGCCGCCGGCCGCCCCTGACGCGGCCAATTTTTTGGAAAAAATTGTCTAAAAATCTTCAAGATTTTTGGCGCCTTACGGAGTGGGCAGGAATGAAACCAGAGGCCGTGATATTCGATATCGGGAACGTGCTGATCGAATGGCAACCCGAGCGCTTCTACGACAGCGAAATCGGCGAGGAACGACGCCGCGCCCTGTTCGGCTCTGTCGATCTGCACGAGATGAACAACGATGTGGACCGTGGCCACCATTTCACCGAAACCGTCTATGCAACGGCAGAGGCAAACCCCGACTGGAGAGCCGAGATCCGAATGTGGCATGACCGCTGGATCGAAATGGCCGCGCCAGTCATCGATCATTCGGTCCGCCTGATGCAAGCCCTGCGCGGCAAAGGCATTCCCGTCTTTTCTCTTACGAATTTCGGCATTCAGAGCTTCGATCTTGCTGCGTCGCATTATCCGTTCCTGCTGGAATTCGACCGCCCGTATATTTCCGGCCATATGAAGACGGTAAAACCCGAACCGCAAATCTACGAGATGGTGGAACAGGACTGCGGCGTCGCCCCCGAAGCGCTGCTGTTCACCGACGACCGCGAAGACAATATCCGGGTCGCCAATTCACGCGGCTGGCAAACCCACCTCTTCACCGGTCCCGAGGGCTGGGCAAACAAGCTGGTCGAAACCGGTCTGCTGAACCGCGAGGAAGCCGCATGAGCACGCCATTCATCACCTTCGATCAGGGCGAGGCATTGCTTGACTGGGTTTCTTTCACGCAAGCGCTCGAGGACGGTCACAAGCTACCCAAGGCCGAAATCGGCGATACTTTCCTCTACCGTGGCAAGGACACGCTGCTTTCCCGCGCCGCATGGATCGACGGATTGGGGATCGCTGTCAAATCGGCAACCGTGTTCCCCGACAATCCCGATCAGGGCAAACCGGTCGTGAACGGCGGCGTCAGTCTTTACGCCGACGGCGATGGCACGCTTGACGCGATTGTCGATTTTCACCTTGTGACCAAGTGGAAAACTGCCGGCGACAGCCTGCTTGGCGCGATGAAACTTGCCCGCTCCGACAGCAAAAACATCCTTATCGTTGGCGCTGGCACTGTCGGGCGGTCGCTCTGCGAGGCTTTTGGCGCCGGATTCCCCGACGCCAAGCAAGTGATCTGGAACCGGACAACAAGCAAGGCCGAGGAACTGGCCCGCAGTCTTGACGGTGTCGATGTGGCCGAGGATCTGCCGTCTGCCGTTGACGCCGCCGATATCATTGTTACCGCCACAATGGCCACCAGCCCGGTGATCCGGGGCGAATGGCTGCGTCCCGGCCAGCATCTCAACCTGATAGGCGCCTACCGCCCGGATATGCGCGAGACCGACGACGCGGCGCTGCAACGCGCCCGGATCTATGCCGACAGTTTTGACACCACGCTGGATCATATTGGCGAATTCAAGATTCCGCTGGCCGAAGGCGCGCTGACACGCGATCAGGTGCTGGCAGATTTCTACAACATCGACGGGTTCGCGCGGGGCACTGACAAGGACATCACCCTGTTCAAGAACGGGGGCGGTGCGCATCTGGATCTGATGACCAGCCGCCATATCCTTGACCGCTGGAACGCGTCGCAGGCCTGATCAGGCCGTCAGCGGCCGAGCCAGCGGCTTTTCCCGCACCGGAAGGTGAATGATCGCGCTGAAGGCCCCGATGCCGACGCCGATCCACCAGACCAACGTGTAATCGCCGTAGACGTCGTAAAGCCGCCCGCCAAGCCAGACACCAAGAAAGCTGCCAAGCTGGTGGCTTAGAAAGACGAACCCGTAAAGCGTGCCCATGTAGCGCAGACCGTAGATATGCGCGACCAGACCCGAGGTCAGCGGCACGGTGGCAAGCCAGAGCGAACCCATGACAATCGAAAACACGATGACGCTGGCGGGAGTGATCGGCATCATGATGAACAGCCCCGCCGCCATGGTGCGCCCCGTGTAGATCGCCGCCAGCAGGTATTTCTTGGAATATCGCTGCCCCAGCCAACCGGCGAGCAGCGTCCCCGCGACATTGGCCGCGCCGATCAGCGACAGCGATACCGCGCCCAGCGCCGAGGTCGTGGTGATCCCGACCGAATGGAGCACCCCTCCCGGCAGGATCGGCCCGCAAAGCTCGGTCACGAAGGCCGGGAAATGGGCGGTGACAAAGGCAAGCTGGTAGCCGCAGGAAAAGAAGCCCATGAAGATCATCGCAAATGACGGATCGCGGAAGGCGCGCAGGACCACCGTTCCCATGCTCTCTTCCAGCTCGGCCTTTCCGGCGCTGACAGGTGCCCGCATGAAAGGCAAAAGAAGGATCGATGCAATCATGACTGCGGCAAAGACGAGGAAAGTGCTTTGCCATGTCAGGAACCCGAGCATCCATTCCGCCACCGGCGCGCCGACGATCTGGCCGCCGCTGCCCGCAGCCGAGACGATGGCCAGCGACATCGAGCGGTTCTCATCCGAAGCCGCGCGCCCTACCACCGCAAGGATCACGCCAAAACCGGTGCCGGCCACGCCGAACCCGACCAGCCAGGCGTAGAGCTGATGCTCGATGGGCGAGGTCGACCCGGCCGACAGGACCATACCCGCCGCATAGACAAGCGCGCCGATCAGGATCGCCTTGCGGTCCCCGATCTTTTCGGCGACGGCGCCGAAAATCGGCTGCCCGATGCCCCATGCGAGGTTCTGGATCGCGATGGCCAGCGAGAATTCGGTTCGCAGCCAGCCGAATTCCTCGGCAATCGGAATCTGGAACACGCCGAAAGACGATCTGACCGCAAAGCTGAGCAGGATGATGAGGCAGCCGGTGATGAGGACCGGCGTAAGAAGAGGGGCGGATCTGGGCATGACGGGTTCTTTCTGCCGGACAGGCTCTGTTTTTAGCCATGACGCATGGAACATCAATTCAGAAATTGTTGCGTTGTTCATCACCGCTACGGATCAATCGGTAAGCCACAGGCCCGCTTGACTCTTTCCAAGCGCATCAGCGCCCTATAAACGCGGGTCATGAGCAGGATTACCGAAATCTACGACGCCCGCGTAAAAGCGGGCGAGTTGCAGGCCGACCCCGGACAACAGGGTGTTCTGGACGAATTCGAACGTATCCGGGCGGCTCTCGATCAGCCTGCCAAACGCGGCCTGTTCCGCAAGGCGCCGGAACCGCCCAAGGGGCTGTACCTTTGGGGTGGCGTCGGGCGCGGCAAGTCCATGCTGATGGATCTTTTCGTGGAAAGCCTTGGCGATATTCCGGCGCGGCGGGTGCATTTCCATGCGTTCATGCAGGAAATCCACGCCGGGATGCACGATGCCCGCAAGGCCAACACCGAGGATGCGCTGAAACCCGTGGTCGCCAAGGTGGTGGAATCGACCCGCGTGCTGGCCTTTGACGAAATGCAGATCACCGACATCACCGACGCGATGATCGTGGGGCGGCTGTTCGAGGCGCTTTTCGACAAGGGCGTCGTTGTCGTCACGACGTCGAACCGGGTGCCGGACGATCTCTACAAGAACGGGCTGAACCGGCAGCTGTTCCTGCCGTTCATCGAGATCATCAAGGACAAGATGGTGGTCAAGGAACTGGCGAGCCCACGCGACTACCGGCAAGACAGGCTGCAGGGTTCGCAGGTCTATTTCTCGCCCATCAACGCCGAAAGCCGCGCTGCGATCCAGGCGGTATGGGAGGATCTGACAGGCGGACCGGCGGAGCCGCTGACCCTCATCGTGCAGAAACGTGAGGTCACCCTGCCCGCCTTTCGCAACGGCGTGGCGCGGGCGAGCTTTTACGACCTTTGCGGCAAACAGCTTGGACCGGCGGATTATCTTGCCATTGCCGAGGCGGTCCGGGTGCTGGTGCTGGAAAACATCCCCACCCTGTCGCGATCCAATTTCAACGAAGCCAAGCGCTTTGTAACCCTGATCGACGCGCTTTACGAAGCGAGGGTGCGGTTGGTGGCATCGGCAGCGGCACAGCCCGAATGGCTGTACCTCGAAGGCGAAGGAAAGTTCGAATTCGAGCGAACCGCCTCGCGACTGCGCGAAATGCAGGCCGAAGACTGGGCACGCTGAACCGGCGTATTCACCCTTATCGCGGTGGCATGTATATTCGGCGCACCACCCAAAGTTGTCACCCCGTCCGGCGGGGCACCCGCGTGAGGGGGCGGCAGGATGTTCGACCGATCCGGTATCTGGAAGGTTCTGGTTTTTGCGGGTCTCGCAATGGCTGGCCCGGTCTGCGCCCAGTCGTTGCAAGGGTGGAATGAGTTCGACGGACCGTTCGGTGTAAACTGGACAATCTACGGACAAATCTCTGGCGGGTTCATGTCGGTCGATGACGGGTTCGAAACCGAACAGGCCCTAGTGGACAATGGAAATTCCGGCACTCGTATCGGCATTATCGGCGAGCGCGACATCGGGACCGGTATCGTCAGCTTTACCTTTGAAACCGCATTAGGCACGCGAGGTTCATCGCAGATCGGCCAGACCAGCGTTCCGACGGATTCCATTTTCGGACGGCGGACCCTGCGCTTTCTCGAGGTAAAGTATCAGGGTTCGTTGGGAAACTACGCGATCGGACAGGGCAGTATGGCCACCGATGGCGTTGCCGAGGTCGACTTTTCCGGCACCAGCCTTGCGGCCTATTCTTTTGTCAGCGGCGCGGGTGGCGGATTCAGCTTTCGCGACCAATCCGGCGCTTTGACCCCGATTATCGTTTCCGGCGTATTCCGGAACTTTGACGGCGGGCGGCGGCTGCGGATACGCTATGACACGCCCGAAATCCGCGGCTTCAGCATCGGTGCGGCGCTTGGCAAAGAGGTCGTCAATCCGAACGACGACAACACCTACAGCGACTTTTCCGTCCGCTACAGCGGTGCCTTTGGCGATATCGAAACCGGGGTCGCGGTGGGCTATGGGCGGATCGAGACACCGACTGGCGCAGTATCCGAAGCGCTGCTGGCCTCGGCATCGGCCTTGCATAAGACGTCGGGTATCAGCGTGACCCTGGCCACCGGCGCGCAGCAGCGCGGCTCTGCCGGGTCTTACGACTACATCAAGCTTGGGTACCGGAAAGACTGGTTCGCCTTGGGCGAAACACGCCTTTCCGTCGATTATTACGCCGGGCGGGATCTGCTGTTCACCAGTTCCGAGTCGCAGTCGGTCGGAGTTGCCGTGGTTCAGGACATCGACCGCTATGGCATTGAAACATTCGTGCTTTTGCGCCGTTACGCGATGGAGGACGCGGGCACGACCGGTTTCGAGGACGTGACCGCCCTTTTTGCGGGCGCCCGCTTCAAGTTCTAGCGGTCAGGACGCGTTTCCCTCGCGCAGAACCGCACCGGCCAGATACAGCGAGCCGCAGATCAGCACCCGGGCATGGGGTTCCCGGTCAAGGATCGAGGCAAGCGCGGTCTCGACCGACTCCGCACAACTCGCGGACATACCGGCATCGGTCGCGGCCCGCGCAGTCTGTTCTGCGGGCAGGGTATTTGCCTCTCCGGGGATGGAAATCGCGGTCAGGCTTTCGACCTCTGCCGCCAGCGGGCGCAGGTAGCCAGTGATGTCCTTGGTGTTGAGCATACCGCAAATCAGGTGCGTCGGACGTTTCGGCAGACCCGCCAGCACCCGCGCCAGCGCAATACCGGCGGCAGGGTTGTGGCCCCCGTCGAGCCAGAGCTCGGCCTCGGGCGCCTGATCCGCAAGCGGCCCCTTACTCAGCCGTTGCATCCGGGCGGGCCATTCTGCCCGGGTAACCGCAGCCTCATAGGCCGCATCGCCAAGTTCAAGATAGCGCAGCGCGGCCAAAGCAGCCCCGGCGTTGTCGATCTGATGCGCCCCCGGCAGGTTCGGGAGGGGAAGGTCACGCAATCCGGTGTCATCGGTATAGACAAGCCGCCCGCGTTCTTCCTGCACGTGCCAATGTTGACCGTGAACCAGCAGCGGCGCGCCAACGCGGGCCGCCTGCCGTTCGATCACCTCAAGCGCCGCGTCCTCTTGCGGACCGACGACGCAGGTTACGCCACGCTTGAGGATACCCGCCTTTTCAAAAGCGATCTCTTCCAGCGTTTCGCCAAGGAATTGCTGGTGGTCGACGGAAACCGGGGTAATCACGCAAAGCGCGGGCTTTTCGATGACATTGGTCGCATCGAGACGCCCGCCAAGACCGACTTCGAGCAGGGTATAATTCGCCTGCGACCGGGCAAAGGCCAGAAGCGCGGCACAGGTCGTGATCTCGAAATAGGTGATCGCGCCATCGCCATTGGCCCGGTAGCATTCATCGAGAACCTTTGTCAGTTCCTCTTCGGAAATCAGATCTCCGGCCAGCCGGATGCGTTCGTGAAACCGGGCAAGATGCGGCGAGGTATAGACATGAGCGCTTTGGCCCGCGCCCTCGATCCCTGCGCGGATCATTGCAAGGGTCGACCCCTTGCCGTTGGTTCCCGCAACATGGATCACTGGCGGCAGCGACCGCTCCGGATTTCCCAGCGCATCGAGCAGACGCCAGACCCGATCCAGCGTCAGGTCGATGATCTTCGGGTGCAGCGCCATCATCCGTTGCAGGATGACGTCGGAACCTGCCGTGGTCATTTGAGCGGTTTTTGCGGCGTCGACGCCGGTGCAGGCTTGGCCGCGGACGTATCGGGTTCGGCAACGGGTGCTGTGGCCGCCGCGACCGGGTCGGCTTTTTCCGTCTTGTCCGGGGCCGGAAGATCACCGCGCACGGCAGGCGGCATGCCAAGCAGCATCCGGGTAATGGTGATCAGTTCTTCGCGCATCTCGGTGCGCGGGGTCACACGATCAAGCATGCCGTGATCCAGCAGGTATTCCGCGCGCTGGAACCCGTCGGGCAGCTTTTCGCGGATGGTTTGCTCGATCACGCGCGGGCCTGCAAAACAGATCAGCGCATTGGGTTCGGCAATATGCACGTCGCCGAGCATCGCGTAGGAGGCCGTCACGCCGCCCGTCGTCGGGTGCGTCAGCACGACGATATAGGGAAGACCCGCCTCTTTCAGCATCTGGACCGCAACCGTGGTGCGCGGCATCTGCATCAGGCTCAGGATGCCCTCCTGCATGCGCGCGCCGCCAGCCGCCGAGAACAGGATCAGCGGGCGCTTGAGCTTGACCGCCTCTTCTGCCGCCGCAAGGATCGCGTTGCCGACGTACATGCCCATGGACCCGCCCATAAAGGAAAAGTCCTGCGCGGCGGCAATGATTGGCGTGCGCCCGATTTCACCCGAAGCGACCAGCATAGCCTCTTTTTCGCCAGTGGTGCGCTGCGCGGTGCGCATCCGGTCGGGATAGCGTTTCTGATCGCGGAACTGCAGCGGATCGGCCAGCGGTTCGGGGACTTTCACCTCGTTGAACACACCGCCATCGAACAGCGCCTTGAACCGGTCGCGCGGGGTGATGTTCATGTGGTGGCCGCAATTGGTGCAGACGTTAAGGTTTTCCGTCAGCTCGCGGTGGAACAGCATGGTGCCGCATTCGTCGCATTTCTGCCAAAGATTCTCGGGCGTTTCCCGGCGGGAAAAGATCGAATTGATCCGCGGGCGGACGTAGTTGGTAATCCAGTTCATGCAGTCGGCCTTTTGCTGGCGAGGTCGTGGCCCCCAGATAAGCCCCGTCCCGATGAATTGCAATCAGCGGCGAATGGCAAGCCGCGCAGCAAGCCAGCTAACGACGATAAAGCCAAAGTCGACAAGCATCCAGCTGCGAAGGTTTTCCGTTTCAGACAGGCTGAACGGCGTCGTGGCAAGGGCCAGACCACTAAGGGAATCCGGCACCGATACGATCAGGATGGCGGTGACGTTGTTGATCATGTGCAGCGCAATCGCCGGCCCAAGCGTTCCGGCCCGCGCCGTGATGTCAGCCGCCATGACACCAAAGCCAAAGGCCCAGATCGCGATAAGGGCTGCATTCGCCCCCGCCTGCGCGGGGACATAATGTCCGATGCCAAAGAGGATCGCCGGTACCACCATCCACACGAGAGGTGAGCGGAAGCGCGCGGCCAGCGACTGCTGGATATAGCCGCGGAACAGGATCTCCTCGCTTGCCACCTGTGTCAGCACCGCCAGCAACGAAATCGGCAACAGCGCCAGCCAGATACCGATCGGCAGATTGGGTTCGAGCGGTTCGCCCAAGTCATAGGGCGGTAGGATCATGACCAGAACGCCCAGCGCGATGACCAGCCCCGCGACGCGCAGGAATTGCCGGATCGCCAGGGACAGCGGCCCGATCATCGACAGGGGCGATCTTTGCTGCACCAGCCGGGCCGCGACGAAAATACCAAGGATCACAAAGCCAAAGCTGAACAGCAGCAAAAGAAGCGTCAGCGGCGTATTGCCCTCACCATTCGCAGGGTTAAGCAACTCGCGCTGGAAGTCCGGCGAGACCACGCCAAGAACGGTCCGCATCGCGAACCCTGCAAAAAAAGTGACAAACCCCGCGACGACCAGCCCGAGCACAAGCCGCCAGATTTGCGGTTTTTCGCGGGCCGTTGCGACGAGGTTTTCGTGGGGGCGGTAGGCGCCGTCAGGCATCCGCATGCCCACCGTAGCTCTTGGTACTGAAGCTGGTCATCGATGCCATCTGGTCATTATCGAGATTCTGCGCGCGCAAACGATTGGCTGCAGAACTCAGGTGTCCGCCCATGGTTTCAAGTAGTTGAACCGCTACCGAGGGGTCGCTTTCGATGACCGTGCGGAATTCCTCGGCCCCGATCCGCAGAAACTTGCTTGGCTCTGTCGCGACAAGATCGGTCTGACGCACTTGTCCCGTGATCACCGTCAGGTCGCCGATCAGACGCCCCGGATTGATCACGGTAAGCGGCGGTGTATCGGCCTCCACATGGGGCCAGCGCAATTCGGCCTGACCGGACAGGCAGAGATAGGCCGCATCCGCTTTTTCATCGACGGCAAAGATAACCTGATCGGTTGCGGCCTCGTACCACTTGGCCGAAAAGGCCAGCAGTCGCAGGTTGCGCGGGCTGAGATTTGCAAAGAGTTCAGTCTTGGCAAGCGCCTTGATCTTGCGCTGAAGATCAGCGGTTGCCTTTTCCGACATCTTCTTTTCGCCCGAGCAATCGGTTCCGGCGATCCTGCCATCCACGATCTCGACGAAAAAGTCATATTCCCCCGGGTTTTCGAACCGGTCTTCGAGAAACAGGATGGTGGTGTCCGGCAAAAGGTCGCGCAGCTTGGCCCGCGTCTGCGCACGGCTTTCGGAATCGTGACTGGCCAGAGCGTGATCCATCAACAGGATATCCGGACGCTTGATGGCAGCGCGGGTAAAGGCAGACCGTTCCTGAATCAGGGTCGGCAGGTTCGCACCGCCCAGCCCGATGCTCATGTCATAGATGATCGCCGCGGCGCGTTTGCGCATGTCATGTTCACTCATCACTTCGGCCACCACCTCTTCGACGGCATCTGCCTTGGCCCCCGCCATGATCGAGACCCTGCCAAAGATCGCGTTCTCGATAACCGTCAGTCTTGGCATATAGGTGTCGGCCCTGATCGGTTCAAAGAGATCGCCCACATAATTGCGCAGCTGGTCGACCTTCGTGCGACGGATTTCGAGAATTTCCTGCTTGTACTGCTCGGGGAAGCTCGGGCCGATCTGCTCGGCCGTCAGCAGAAAAGGCACGGTCAGCATCAGGGCCCGTTCTTCGGCCGACAGGGCACCATTGCCCCGTGCCGCGCGCTTCATCGCGATATCGTTCAGGCGCGCATAGATTTCGTCGCTGATGCCAAGACGGCGGAACAGCGGGTGATCGGTGCCGTCCAGCCCAAAGGTCTGGCGCAAGGTCTCGATGACCGCCTGCGCGATGTTCAGGCCTTCGCCATCAAGCCTTTGTTCCCGCAGCATTTCGACGAAACGCGGGTTTCGCGCCAGTTTCTCGGGCGGAATGTCCTGTGTCGGCGTTGCAAAGAACAGGTTGCCACCCAGCGGCATCGCCGGGTTGAACGTGTCTGGATCAAACCGGTAGACGACGTCGCTCAGTCCCCTCGCCTGCAGCCTTTCGGCGATTTCGGGACGCAGGGCCACGATATCCGCCGCGAGGTTCTTATGGATCGCCGGATCGAAGGTGGTGCGCAGCGTGCGGCGGAACATCTGTTCATCGATCCCCATCGCTTCGAGCAGCTGGAACCACCAGTCCCTGATATCGGTTGCGTTCGAAAGCCCGGCCAGATCGGGGTCGATCCATTTCACGTCAAGCGGGTCGGTGCTGTTCCCCGACCGCCGCGCTTCGATCAGCTTGCGGTCTTTGCCCTGCGGATCCCATATCACCGACTGCGGTTTGATCCGCAGCGGCATCAACAGGTTATCGGCCAGCGTACCCTCGAAAATGTAAGGTCGCGAATGGGCATAGCCGATCCGCGTCGCGATGATCGACTGGTGCAGCGTCTCAAGCGGATAACCAGACACGGTGATCCAGCCACGGGTCGGCGTGATCTCGCGCGTCAGCAACCGGGCTATGGCAGCCCTTTCGTTTTCGCCGGTGCTCTGGATTGCGACGCGACCGCCGGCGGGAATGGTCAGGCTCACGTCTTCGAGAACGGCATTGCCGTCCTCGTCCTGAACCGAAACCTTGTGGAATTCGATATCGCCGTTCAGATGCGGGATCGTGTCCGGCTCACCGTCGAAAAGCTCGGGGGCGATCATATTCCTTGGAGCAAAGCGTTCTGTCACGACCTTCCAGCGCAGGGACATGTCCTGCACCTGGTTATAATAGGTCAAAAGCTCTTTCCACGGCGCGCTCAGATCCTTGTAAGCCGCTAGCGCAGCCACCAGGGCGCCGACGGTGATATCGCCTTGAATCGCCAGGTAACCACCTACGGAATAAAAGAAAAACGGCGTGAGATGCCCGATCATGTTGTTCAGGAACTTCATGAAGAATTTCTTTTGGTAAATCTGGAAGCGGATATCGAACAGCCGCCCGAGCCGGTCGGTGAACTGGGCAAGCCGATAACGCCAGCCGCCGTTCGCGCGCAGGTCGCTGATACCGGCGGCGGTTTCGCCGATCTCGGAACTGAAGGCGCGGATTTCCTGAATCCGATCCTTGTTGAGCAGGTTGATCTGGCGTTGCAGGCGCGGGATCAGCCACGCCTGAAGTGGGATCAGCGCGACGGAGGCCAGGCCGAACCAGATGCTCTGGGCAAACAGGAAGATCAGGATCGTCATCATCTGGCCGAACTGGAAGGCAGGCTGCGCGACCGCGTCGCCCATCAGCCCGCCCATCGGTTCTGCCTCGGAGGTGATCATCGACACCAGTTCGCCTTGGCTGGTGGTGCGGAAATAGGGCACCGGAAACCGCATCATGCGCGAGATGAGCTGATACCGCAGACGCCGCAGCAGCCGTTCGGACAAGACACCTTTCATGGTGTTGATACGCATCTTCATCATGCCGCTCAGCAGAACGGCGGCAAGGAAGGCAAAGCAGAGCAACAGCAGGTATTCCACCTGCGTCATGGTCAGGCCGAAGACCTCGATAGTGCCGCTGGGTGCGCCGATCGCATCGTTGATAATCCGCTTGGGCAGTTCCAGCGAGGCATAAAGGAAGGGAAAGGAAACAAGCGTGAAGAACAGCAGAAGGATCTGCTGGCGCTTGGAATGCTTCCAGATGAAAGAAAACAGGGTACGGTCCATGCCCGTCCTTCCGTTCGTGCCGAGGGTGTGCCGAAAATGCCGAAATATAATTTCTGCAGCAGGCACGTAAGGCTAATCATTGCAGGTTCGAAAACAAGGTGCATTGATGCACAGATCGCTAGATACTTGTAGAGAGCGAAACAGCGCTTTATTGCGGAATTGCAACGAATCCGGGGAGCAGAGCCATGCTGAATCGACCTTTTGACAAGTCGAAACTGCCAAGCCGCCATGTAACCGAAGGACCGGAGCGGGCACCGCACCGATCCTACATGTACGCGATGGGCGTTAGCGATACCGAAATTCACCAGCCGCTGGTTGGCGTTGCAACCTGCTGGAACGAGGCCGCGCCCTGCAATATCGCGCTGAACCGGCAGGCTCAGTCGGTCAAGATGGGCGTCAAGGCGGCTGCCGGAACCCCGCGCGAATTCACCACGATCACCGTGACCGACGGTATTGCGATGGGCCACGAGGGCATGCGTTCCTCTCTCGCCTCGCGAGAGGCGATTGCCGACACGGTCGAACTGACCATGCGTGGCCATTGCTATGACGCGCTTGTCGGTCTTGCCGGTTGCGACAAATCGCTGCCCGGCATGATGATGGCGATGGTACGCCTGAACGTGCCGTCGGTGTTTATCTACGGCGGGTCGATCCTGCCGGGCAAGGCACCGGTGGGCGCCGACGTGCCCGAGGACTTCGCAACGCGCGACCTGACGGTGCAGGACATGTTCGAGGCGGTGGGCCGCCATCAGAACGGCACTCTTTCGGATGCGGCGCTGGATGTGCTTGAACGGGTCGCCTGCCCCTCGGCCGGGGCCTGCGGCGGTCAGTTCACCGCCAACACGATGGCCTGCGTGTCCGAGGCGATCGGGCTCGCGCTGTTCAATTCGTCCGGTATGCCCGCGCCTTATGAATCGCGTGACCAGTATGGCGAGGCCTCTGGTCAGGCGGTCATGAACCTGCTGGAAAAGAACATCCGTGCCCGGGACGTCGTGACGCGCCAATCGCTTGAAAACGCGGCCCGCGTCGTCGCATGCACCGGCGGGTCGACCAATGGCGGTCTGCACCTGCCCGCCATCGCCCATGAGGCGGGCATTGATTTCGACCTGATGGATGTCTGCGACATCTTCCGCGACACGCCCTATTTCGTGAACCTCAAGCCGGGCGGCGACTACGTGGCCAAGGATCTCTACGAGGCTGGTGGCGTGCCTGTCGTGCTCAAGGAGTTGCGCAAGGCCGGGTTGATCCACGAAGACTGCATGACCGCCAGCGGCCGTAGCATCGGCGAAGAACTCGACCGCGTCACCCGAGAGGCAGACGGCAAGGTAATCCACCCGGTCGCCACCCCGATCACCAAGACCGGCGGCGTTGTCGGGCTCAAAGGCAACCTTGCTCCCGAAGGCGCAATCGTAAAGGTCGCGGGCATCGCGCCCGAGGATCAGGTCTTTACCGGTCCGGCACATGTCTTTGAAAGCGAGGAAGAGGCTTTCGAGGCCGTCCAAAAGCGCGACTATACCGAAGGCGAAGTCATCGTGATCCGCAACGAAGGCCCCGCAGGCGGCCCCGGCATGCGCGAAATGCTCGCCACCACCGCGGCCCTCTCCGGCCAGGGCATGGGCAAGAAAATCGCCTTGATCACGGACGGTCGGTTTTCAGGCGCGACCCGTGGTTTCTGTGTCGGACATGTGGGTCCCGAGGCCGCCCATGGCGGGCCTATCGCGCTTGTCCGCAACGGCGACATGATCACCATCGACGCCGTCAAAGGCGAAATCTCGGTCGCCCTCAGCGACGAGGAACTGGCGCAACGCAAGGCCGACTGGAAAGGCCCGCGTGAAACGATCTATGCCTCGGGCGCGTTGTGGAAATATGCCCAGCTGGTCGGCGCGACCCACAAAGGCGCTGTCACCCATCCGGGCGGCAAGGCGGAGAAACATGTCTACATGGATCTATAAAGCCTGTTCGGCGATTTTCGCCGCACTACTCGTGACCGGTTGCGATCAGGCGACCGGCCTGCCATTCGCGTCCGAACTGAACGAGCTGGCAGACTCCTCCGGCCATGCGAGAATGGCAAAGGTCGAGCTTGCCGATGGCAATGTCATTCTCACCGCGCCCGATGGCTATTGCATCGACCGACGCACCGTTCGCCGCCTTGGGCGCACCGGTTTCGCGATGCTGGCCCGCTGCGACACCGTCGGCGTCCGGGGCTATTTCAACGGATTCGACTTGGCGATCATCACTGTAACCACGGCCGCTCATGGCAAGGGCGCCCCCGCCCCCACCCGGCAGGACCTTGCCCGCGCGGCAGATACCTCGCGAGTGCTGGACAATCACAAGCGCGACGGGCTGGCCCTTGTCCGACTAAGCGACAAGTACCCCCCGCTCGACGGTGTCAGCCCGGTACACTGGCGCGGCGCATTCGTGCTGAACGATCATCTGGTCAGTGTTGGTCTTTACGCGCCTGACGGCAGCGAGGCGCTTGGTAAAACCGGGGCCGGGATCGTCACCGATCTTGTTGATCGCACCCGCAAGTCCAGCCTGCCGCGCACCGTGGCCAATTCGCGCACGCCCAGCCCGAACGAAACTGAGTCAAATTAGACGCAAATTTCCGGCGATATGGGGCAGCGGGCGCAATTGCCGGTTTCCCTGATCTTTCCGCTTTTGTTAGATGGTCAAACGGTTTCACTTGGAAAGAATGCCGCTGACCCGCGGCAGGGAGAACGATGAGCGGGATACTCGACCGGCTGTTCCAGAAACGGGTCCTGAGACGCTGGCGGCGTGCGGCGCGCGCCGCGTCCGAGACGCCGCTGCCTGTCCTGCGTGAACAACGCGGCTATGCCCGCCAGCTTCGCGCTCAGATCAGCCAGTTGATCCACGTGGCCGACGGACGGCTGGCGCTGCCGCATATCGGGTCCACGTCTTTCCCGCGACCGCATGGAACAGACTGGTCATGGCGGCCTGCTCTCTGGCGCGGTCCGCTGGGCAAGTCGGGGGTGGCCGCGATGCCAACCAAGACCGCCTTGGGCGAAGAGGTCACGCTGTTCCACGACTGTCAGCTCTCTGAACTGAGCGTGCGGCAGGTGCGCAATACCCGTGAAGGCGACCTTGCGCCTTACGGGCTACGGATGGACGTATTCCACTTTGGCGGCACGTTCCTGTCGCTGGTGATCGACATGCCGCCGGAGCTTGCCAAGGGTCTGACGAAATCGCACCTGGTGCGGATGGATGCGATCATCGAGACCGAGAACCCGATCGACATTTTCGCAAGGCTTAACATTCGCCACGGTCCGAATACCGAGCAACTGGTGCGGGAACTGCCAACGCAGGACAAGTCGGTCATGGTCGAGTTCGACCTTGCCTATGGCAAGATCAACGAGAACCGGATCGAGAAAATCTGGCTTGACCTGATCCTTGACGAACCGGCGATGAACCAGATCGTGCTGAAAGACCTGACCTTTGCCCGGTACCGCCGAGCAGCCATCTAGGAGGCAAGGATGAGCGAACAGCCCCTGACCAAGATCCGAATGCGGGACGGCATTTGGGAGGGCGAACTGGCGGCCCCGCATGATGTGACGCCGCAGTTGCAGGTCATGTACCGCGACCGGCCCCTGAACGGCGTGCTGGTCAGCAAATCGAGAACCAAGGATACTTGGGCCGTGCATATCCCCGTTCCGATGGAAGCAGTGGCCGATGGCGTTCACTGCTTTGTCATTACCGACAAGGTCGAAGGCACCAAGCTTGGCGATTTCGCCTTTGTCGCGGGCGATATCGGGGCGGCAGATCTGCGCGGCGAGGTCGAATTGCTGCGGGCCGAACTGGATATGCTCAAGCGGGCCTTTCGCCATCATTGCCGCGAAACCTCGTGAGACACCTGTCGCCGGCTGACCGGCAGATGTCGGTTATTTGGGTGTTTTACTGAGTGAAGGCAGCGTTCCAGAGCGGGATACGCGCCTCGTCCCGGTTCGTATAGCTGGCAAGCGCTTCGTGAACGCCAAGGTCCGCTTCCAGCCCTCCACCCCGGCCCAAGGCGGCGATCTGTTCGGTAAACCAAGCGGTTACACCGCCTTCGGGGGCATCCGCGAAACGTGGGAAAACCGGGTCATTGCCCGCCTCTTGCCAGTGCAGCGGCAGATCGGGGTCAAGCACGAGGGCGCGGGCCAGTCCCACCACGTCCGCGGCCGCGCTTTCCAGCACGTGCAGCGCCTGAGCGCGGGTCTTGATGCCGCCGGTCAGCATGACGGGGATAGTCGTGACCTGTTTGGCGCGGCGCGAAAACTCGATGAAATAGGGCTGTCCCGGCTTGGCATCCGATGCGGAAGCCGCGCCCGGAAAATAGGTGCCGCCGCTGATGTCGATCAGGTCGATGCTGGTTGTGTCGAGCGCTGTGACGATCCGGATTGACTCCGCCTCTGTCAGTCCGCCCTGCAACTGGTCGGTCGCGTTCAGCTTGACCGCAATCGGAAAACCCGGCCCGACCGCCTGCCGCGTGGCCTTGATCGTATCCATCAGCAGACGCATACGGTTTTCGAGCGATCCGCCCCAGTCATCGGTTCGCCTGTTGAACAGGGGCGAGAGAAACTGGCTGAGCAGAAAGCCATGCGCGGCATGAATCTGCACGCCGCCAAAGCCCATTTCGCGGGCCAGTCGCGCTGTCTTTGCAAAAGCCTCCGGCAAGGCAAGGATCTTGTCCACCGTCAGCGCCTCACACTGCACACCGGGCAGATCCAGCGCGCTTGGACCCACCGGGCGGGAAATCGGCGGATAGGCCATTGCACCGGCGTGACCGAGCTGCACAAACGGTACACAACCTGTACACCCCCCGTACATCGCGAGGTCACCAAACAGCGTTTTCGGGCTGTCCGGACGCAGCACGAGGTTGCCCGGCTTTTCGGCGGTGTCAGGTCGTCCCTGCACTTCGCCGATGATCGTCGCGGCCGCGCCGCCCTCTGCCCAGCGCTGATAGAGACGCATCTGTTCCTCTGTTGGATTGCCCTGCCCGTCACCCAGGGAATCCGACATGGCCGATTTCACGATCCGGTTCCTGAGCACGGTTCCGCATGGTAGTTCGAGGGGATCGAAAAGCGAAGGAGGGGACATCTGGCATTCCTTGTTGGCGCGCGGGGCTTATCCCCCAACACAAGCAAGGCCGCCAGCACATCACAACCGCTGGCCTGTGATGAAGGTGCCCAAAACGAAAAAGGGCGGCCGAAGCCGCCCGATTCCTGAACTCTTACACAAGATCATTCCTTGTGTTCGATGGCCGAAAGACCCTTGAGGATATCGATCGCGTAGGCGAGCTGATAATCCTCTTCGCGCAGCTTTGCCGATGCTTCGGCCTTGGCGCGGTCCTCTTCGATCTGGCGGATCTCATCCTCGGAGAGGCTGTCGTTGTTCAGACGGCCGCGCAGGTCCGCTTCGGAGCGCGAGCGGTTCACCGCGCTTCTGGGTTCGTCCTCTTCTTCCTCTGTTGCAGGCGCCCGGCGCGGCTGTTCCACGACGATGTCAGGGGAAACGCCCAGCGCCTGGATCGAGCGACCCGACGGCGTGTAATAGCGGGCCGTGGTCAGGCGCATCGCACCGTCACCGCGCAGCGGCATGACCGTCTGGACCGACCCCTTACCGAAGGATTTCGTGCCGACAACGATGGCGCGGCGATGATCCTGAAGCGCGCCCGCGACGATTTCAGACGCCGAAGCCGAACCGCCGTTGATCAGAACCACAATCGGTTTGCCTTCGGCAAGATCGCCCGGGGTCGCATTGAAGCGTTCGCCGTCTTCCGGGTTGCGGCCACGGGTGCTGACGATTTCACCGGATTCAAGGAAAGAATCCGACACGTTGATCGCCTGGTTCAGCAGGCCGCCGGGGTTGTTGCGCAGATCGAGAACGAACCCGTTCACGTTCTCCATGCCACCGGCCAGTTCGATCTGTTCCTTCATGCCCGCCTCGAGATTGGGCGTGGTCTGATCGTTGAAGGTGGTGACACGCAGCACGACGGTCTGGCCTTCGGTGCGGGTGCGCACGGCGGTCAGCTTGATCGTGTCGCGGATGATCGAGACGTCAAAGGGTTCATCTTCGCCTTCGCGCACCACGGTGATGATGATCTCTGACCCGACCGGGCCGCGCATCATTTCGACCGCCTTGTCGAGCGTCAGGCCGAGAACGGATTCGCCGTCCACATGGGTAATGAAGTCGCCCGATTCGATGCCCGCATCGTCAGCAGGTGTGCCGTCGATCGGCGAGACGACCTTGACGAAACCTTCTTCCTGCGTGACCTCGATGCCGAGACCGCCAAATTCGCCACGGGTCTGGACGCGCATCGCGGTGGCGTCCTCGGGCGAGAGATAGCTGGAGTGCGGGTCGAGCGAGGTGAGCATCCCGTTGATCGCCGCTTCGATCAGTTCGGATTCATCGACCTGTTCCACGTATTGCGCGCGGATCCGTTCGAAAATGTCACCGAACAGGTCAAGCTGCTCGTAAACGCTTGCATTCCGGGAATTTTCCTGAGCAACCAGCGGACCGGCAACCTGCGTTGTGGCGATGATACCTGCCAATGTGCCGCCAAGAGCGGCCATCACGAATTTCTTCATGCGTTGTTATCCATCCTTGTCCGTTCGGAACCAATCTTCGGGGTCCACCGGGCTTCCGCCCTCTCTTACTTCAATATAGAGCGTTTCTGAACGATCAGTGCCAGAGCCTTCACTGCTTAGTGAAAGAATTGTGCCCAGATTTGGTGTCGTTCCGCCCATGATCCCTACTGGCGTTCCTGCCGGGATGACTTGCCCGGTGTTGCCATATACCTCATCCAATCCGGATAACACAAACAACGTCTCTGCCTGCGGCTCCAGAATGACCACATTACCCAAGTCGAGCAGCGGTCCACGGTAGCGAATTGTCGCGGAAACAGGCGAAACGACAAGCGCGCGGGGCCGTGTGGCGACGATTATCCCGTCGCGGCGGATTCCGGCCGCGTCGGCGTCGCCCGCGCGGTGAAGGATCACGCCCTGCACGGGCAGGTCGATCTCACCCTTCTGATCGCTGATGTCGATATCGGTATCCTCAATCTCTTCGACACCGATCAGGCTAAGACCGCTGGCAAAGCCGCCCAAGGTCTCGGTCGAGGAAATCAGGATCGCCGTGCGCACCGGATCTTCGGTAAAGCGGCTTGGCAGGTCTGTCCGGTCGGCGATGGCCTGGCTGAGTTCGGCACGGGCCTTCTGGATTCCGGCAAGCCCTTGTTCCATCTTGTCGAGCGCGCTTTGCTGCAAGAGACGCAGGGTCTGGACCTCTTCGAGATCGCTGCGCAATTCCTGCGCCTTACGGGCAAGGCCCGGGGTAACATCGGCGAGCATCATGCCGGAACGTGCGCTGCCGACGGGACCGGAGGGATGCAGCATCAGCACCGGCGGCGGCGAGATTTCGATGGTCTGGATGACGCCAAGAAGCTGGGCGATTTCGCCGTCGCGTGCCTCGAGCCGCCGCGTCAGGGTCGCTTCGCGAGTGGCCACCTGCCGCAACCCTTCACGCATCGCGCCAAGCCCGGCCTCAAAGGCGCGGACGGTTTCAGTGAGCGCCCGCACGCGGTCGCGTGCCTCGACCGCTTCTTGCAGGGCGACGGAGGCCTGTTCCAGCTGCTGCGCAGCGGCGCGCGCATCGGCGGCGGGGTCGCCTTGCGCCTGCGCGAATCCGGCCAGCAGCAGCGCCGTTACCAGAGCGACAACGCGTTTCATCCCAGAAGGCTTTTCCCGGTCATTTCCGACGGTTTCTCCAGCCCCATCAGTTCAAGCAGCGTCGGCGCGAGATCGGCGAGCCGCCCCTTGGAGAGCGTCGCGCCGTCGGGTCCGCCAACCAGCGCCACCGGCACCGGATTGAGCGTATGGGCGGTATGAGGGCCGCCGGTTTCCGGATCGACCATGACTTCGCAATTGCCGTGATCGGCGGTGACGATCATCGCGCCGCCTGCTTTCTTCAGCGCCTCGAGCACGCGGCCCAGCCCTTGATCGACAGCCTCGCAGGCGCGGATGGCGGCCTGAAGATCGCCGGTATGACCGACCATGTCCGGATTAGCATAATTGGTGACGATCAGGTCGTACCCTTCCTCGATGGCCTCGACGAATTTGTCGGTGACCTCATGCGCCGACATTTCCGGTTGCAGGTCGTAAGTCGCGACATTCGGCGATTTTGGCATGAAGCGGTCTTCGCCGGTCTCGGCTGTTTCCACGCCGCCGTTCAGGAAGAAAGTCACGTGCGGATATTTCTCGGTCTCGGCGAGGCGGAACTGGCGCAGTCCCTTGCTGGCCACCCATTCGCCGAGCGTATTGACGATCTTGGCCTTTGGATAGGCGACGGTCATGTAACCGTTATGCTTGTCGGAATATTCGACCATACCAAGCAGGCCCGCCAGTTCGGGACGGGGGCCGGTTTCGAACGCATCGAATTCCGGCTGACCGATCGCGGCGAGGATTTCGCGGGCGCGGTCGGCGCGGAAGTTGAGGCAGAAGAATCCGTCGCCCTTCGAGAGACCTGCGTAATCGCCGATGATCGTCGGGACGATGAATTCGTCGGTTTCGCCGCGACGGTAAGCTGCGGTGACAGCTTCGGCTGCCGAGGCGGCGGCCTCACCCTTGCCATGAATCATCGCCTCGTAAGCGCGGGACACGCGATCCCAGCGATTGTCGCGATCCATCGCGAAATAGCGCCCGATCACCGTAACGATACGCGCGTTGGCGGGCAGCTTGCCCTGCAGTTCGTCGATAAAGCCGTCCGCAGATTTCGGGGCCACGTCGCGCCCGTCGGTGACGGCGTGGATTGCCACCGGCACGCCTGCGTCGGTGATGGCCTTGGCTGCGGCGACCATGTGGTCGAGATGACCGTGCACGCCGCCATCGGAAACGACACCCATCAGATGCGCCGTGCCGCCACTCTCTGCCAGCCCGGCGATGAACGCCTGAAGGGCCGCGTTTTCAAAGAAACTACCATCTTCAATGGCAAGGTCGATCTGGCCGAGATCCATCGCCACAACACGTCCGGCACCGATATTGGTGTGCCCAACTTCGGAGTTGCCCATTTGCCCGGTCGGCAGGCCCACGTCGGGACCAAATGTGGTCAGGCTCGCGTGAGGCCCCTGCATGATCGCATCAAAATTGGGCGTTTGAGCAAGATGGGGCGCGTTGGCTTCGGTCTGCTCCGAAAGGCCCCAGCCGTCGAGAATGCACAGGACAACGGGTTTCACGGCATTCATTGATTGGCTCCGTTTGCAGTTTCGTCCGCGTTCTATCGCGTGCGACAGGCAGGGTGAACCGGTTTCTTGAAGGGGCGTTCATATGCCGCCGGCAATTTCGCCTTGAATTTTTCACGATAAATATTGTCCATTGGACCGGCATTTCAGAAACCGTATTCGTGAGACGTGACGATGACCGACCCTGCCCGCGCTGAAACCGTCCGGCGTTCACGCCCTGTACGGGTTGCCGAGGCGATCAAGGAATGGGTGGTGGAAAAGGGACTGGCCCCGGGCGACCGACTGCCGGGCGAGGCCGAGTTGATCGCACGTTTCGCCATGTCCAAGGGAACGATCCGCGAAGCCATGCGGCTGTTGCAGGCGCAGGGGCTTGTCGTCACCAAGACCGGCCCCGGCGGCGGCAGTTTCGTGGGCGAGGTTTCTCAAGACCGCGCCCGGGCGCTGCTGGCGAATTACTTCTATTTCCAGAACGTCTCGATCGACGACATCTACCAGGTGCGGATCGCGCTTGAACCCGAAGCGGCCGCATCGCTGGCGGGAAAGCTGGACGAAAGCCAGTATGCCGAGCTCGAAACGATCATGACCGCCTACGAGCACCCCGCCGAGGATGCCGAGAGTGAGCGGTTGCAGCACGTAGCCTCGCTGCGTTTTCACGGGACTTTGGCGGGATTCGCGGACAACGTGCTGCTGGGATTTTTCATCGGGTTCATGGCCCAGATCCTGACTGACCTGACGGTCTACAAGCGGCTCTATTCCAAGCCAAACCACGAATTATGGCGCGAGGGGCGGTGTCACCAGCTTGACCTGCTTGGCGCGCTGCGGGCGGGCGATGCGGACAAGGCCCGCGAGATCATGCGCGATCACATGCAGATGGCACGGCGACTGATGGAGGATCAGGAAGCCGTGGTCATGAAGCGTTTCATCGCGGAATAGAGTCTATTTCACCGGGGATTTCCGCAAATCGATGGCCCCGCTCGGCGCAGTCGCGCGGTGCGGATCGTTCAGCGTGGGCACAAGATCGGCCCAGTCCGAATAGGGCGTGGTCGTCGCACGGCGGTACAGCGCGCGCAGATCGCGCAGCGGATGTTCAGAATAGTCGATGCGCAGGGTGAGCGGTGCGGCGTCGCGGTTGACGATGAGGATCGCCGCCGAAAGCAGGCCACGGCTGTCGCCGCCAGTGCTGGCGGCAGCCTCCAATGCCTCGATCAGGCGCAACTCAAAAGAAGCCTCGGATTCAGTGAAGGCCACGAGGCAGGAATCCAGCACCGATGCGGAAGATAGCAGGTTGCCCGCAACCACGACGTGGGGCGCTTCGCGAGAGCCGGCAAAGGCGATGCTTTCCTGACCGGTGAAGGCCGCCGTATTGCCATTCAGATCGAGCGCCGACATTTGGCGATGATCGCGCCCGCTATCCTCACCGGTGAGTTTTGCCACGGTTTGCGGGGCGGTCAGCCCCTCTTTCATGAGATCGAGCGCGCCTGTTCCCCAGAGCGTCGAAGGCAGAGAACCCTGCGACGCGGACATCCCCGATTCGGCATCGCCGCGCAGAACCCATCCGCCGACGCAAAGACTGCCGGTTGTGGCCGCGCCGCCGTAACTGCCCGTTTTTTCGTCGAAGGCGAGTATCGAGATCGTCATTTCAGTGCCTCTCTTACCATGGGGTTGAATTTATCATGAAAATTTGGCCTCATGCAATTTATCATGATAAATAAAACAAATTTCAGTGGAGGTGCGGCCATGTCGCTTGTTTCTTTCTCACGCCGGGGTGTCCTGGCTGCCGGCACCGCGCTGGCCTTGATGCTGGGGGCCGCGTCGGTGGCGCAGGCACAGACCCCGCCCGGCGTTCTGATCGTCGGCCAGATCGCCGAGCCCAAGTCGCTTGACCCGGCGGCCGTGACGGCGGTGAACGATTTCCGGATCCTGATGAACGTCTATGACGGGCTGGTGCGCTACAAGGATGGCACGCTGGAAGTGGAACCGGCGCTGGCCTCGGACTGGACGATCTCGGACGACGGGACGGAATATACTTTTACGCTGCGCGAAGGGGTGACATTTCACGACGGCAGCGCCTTTGACGCCGAGGCGGTTAAGTTCAATTTCGACCGGATGCTGGATGAGAGCCACCCGTTTCACGACACCGGCCCCTTCCCGCTGGCCTTTTTCTTCTCGGCTGTCGAAAACGTCGAAGTGGTGGACCCGCTGACGGTGAAATTCACGCTGAACGCGCCCTATGCGCCGTTCCTGTCGAACCTTGCCTATCCGACCGGGCTGATCGTGTCGCCCGCCGCCGTCGAAGCGGGTGGGGCCGATTTCGGGCGCAACCCCTCGGGCACCGGGCCGTTCAAATTTGCCGAATGGCGGTCGAACGAGGCGGTGGTGATCGAAGCCAACCCGGACTACTGGGACGGCGCGCCCGAACTGCAGGCGGTTGTCTTCCGCCCGATCACGGATGCGAACACCCGCACCGCCGAGATGCTGGCGGGAGGGATCGACCTGATGGTCGAGGTGCCGCCCGTCGCGCTGAGCGAGTTCGAGAGCGAACAGTATTCCGTGTTCGAGCAGGCCGGGCCGCATGTCTGGTTCCTGATCCTGAACGCCAAGGAAGGCCCCTTTGCCGACAAGCTGGTGCGTCAGGCCGCGAATTACGCGATCAACAAGGAAGCGCTGGTGAACAACGTGCTGGAGGGTACGGCCGAGGTCGCCGCCGGGCCGACTCCGCCCGCTTTCGCTTGGGCGTATAACCCGGATCTCGAACCCTATCCCTATGACCCGGACAAAGCCAAGGAATTGCTCGCCGAAGCCGGGGCGGAAGGTGCATCGCTGACCTTTTACGTGACCGAGGGCGGGTCGGGCATGCTTGACCCGATTGCCATGGGCACCGCAATGCAGGCCGATCTGGAAGCGGTCGGGTTCGACGTGACCATCGAAACCTATGAGTGGAACACCTTCCTTGGCGAGGTGAACCCCGGTCTGGAAGGCAAGGCGGACATGGCCGAGATGGCATGGATGACGAATGACCCGGACACCCTGCCTTTCCTCGCGCTGCGCACCGACGCATGGCCGGACAAGGGCGGGTTCAACTCGGGCTACTATTCCAATCCGAAGGTGGACGAGCTGCTGGAAGCGGCGCGCGTCGCCACCGATCAGGAAGAACGCGCGGCGCTGTACAAGGAAATGCAGGTCATCGTGCAGGAAGACGCGCCTTGGGTTTTCGTGGCAAACTGGAAGCAGAACGCGGTGACCAGCGACCGCGTAGAGAATTTCTCGCTTCAACCGTCGTTTTTCCTGCTGCTGGATGACGTCGTGAAGAACTGAGGTATCGGGCCGGCGGTGCCGGCCCGACCGACGCGCCGGCCGGTGTCCGGCGCGCGCCTCCGGCGGGAGTATTTTCGGCAAGAAGAAGAGGGGTGCGGTGCCCCTTGTCCAGACCAGCCCGGGGAGGGCAAGGATGGGAAGCTATATCGTCAAACGATTGTTGTCGGCCATCCCGGTACTGCTCGGGATCACCGTGATCGTGTTTCTGATCATGGCGATGATCCCCGGCGATCCGGCCACCGCGATCCTTGGGTCTTATGCCACGCCGGAAAACGTCGAAAAGCTGAACCGCGATCTTGGCCTGGATAAGCCATTGGTCCAGCAGTATTTCATCTGGCTCGGCAATATGCTGACCGGCGATTTCGGCACATCGTTCGCGCTGAACCGGCCGGTGATCGATGAGGTACTGGAACGGTTCAACGGGACGCTGGTGCTGGCCGGGACCGCCTTTGTGCTCTGTTCCATCTTTGGCGTCATCGCGGGGGTCGTTTCCGCCGCGAACCAGTATGGCGCGGGCGACAAGATCATCACTTTTGCGGTGCTTCTGGGGATTTCGATCCCGTCCTTTTTTCTTGGCATGATGATGATCCTGTTCTTCGCGGTGAACCTGCGCTGGTTCCCGGTGTCGGGCATGTGGCCGATCTATGGCGCGCGCGATCTGTCGGCGCTGATCAGTCACCTGACCCTGCCTGCCATCGCGCTGGCCGTGGTGGCGACCGGGGTGATCGCGCGGCTGTCCCGATCGGCCATGCTCGAAGTGTTGCGGCAGGATTTTATCCGAACCGCGCGGGCCAAGGGCGTGCATGAGCGTGGAGTGATCTGGCGCCATGCGCTCAAGGCGGCGATGGTGTCGATTATCCCGGTGCTGGGCATCCAGGCCGGGTTCGTGTTGTCGGGGGCGGTCTATATCGAGATCGTTTTCCAGTGGCCCGGCGTGGGCCGGATGCTGGTCGATGCGATCCTGAAACGGGATATCCTGCTGGTGCAGGGCGGCGTCGTTTTTGTCGCGGCCTGCTATGTGTTGTTCAACATCGCGGTGGACGTGGCGCAGAGCCTGCTTGATCCGAGGATCAAGACATGACCGGTTTTCTCAAATTGCTTGCGCGGAACCGGCTGGCACTGGCCGGGGCGATTGTCATGGCGCTGGTGGTCTTGCTGGCGCTGGTCACGCCGCTATTGCCGCTGGCGGACCCGGACGTGACGGATACGGCGAACCGGTTCCGGCTGCCATTCAGCGAGGGGGCGCTGCTGGGGACGGATCATCTGGGGCGGGACCTGCTGTCGCGGCTGCTCTGGGGAACGCGGCTGTCACTGGCGGTGGGGTTTGCCGCTGCCATTGTTGCGGCGACCATCGGTGCGGCCATCGGAATCATCTCGGGCTATTACGGCGGGCGTGTCGACAACATCATCATGCGCGGCGTCGATATGCTCATGGCCTTTCCCTATATCCTGCTGGCGCTTGCGATTGTCGCGGCGCTTGGGCCGGGGCTTTTGAACGCGCTGATCGCCGTGGCGGCGGTAAACGTGCCGTTCTTTGCCCGCAATATCCGCGGCATCACGGTGGGGCTGGCGCATAAGGAATTCGTAGATGCGGCGCGGCTGGCGGGTCTGACCAACACGCGGATCATCCTGACCGAGATCCTGCCCAACGTGATCCCCGTGATCGTGATCGCCATGTCCACCACCATCGGCTGGATGATCCTTGAAACCGCCGGTCTGAGCTTTCTTGGTCTTGGGTCGCAGCCGCCGCAGGCCGATCTCGGGTCGATGCTGGGCGAGGCGCGCTCGGCCCTGATTACCAATCCTCATACCTCGATTGTGCCCGGTGTGATGATCCTGATCATCGTGATGTCGATCAACCTGCTGGGCGACGGGGTGCGTGACGCGCTTGATCCGCGCCTGAAATCCGGTGCCCTGTCGCGGCCCATGGCGGCCACGCGAGTCGACCGGCGCGCGCCGGTGCCCGAGGCCACCGGTGCAGGATTGCTGGAGGTGCAGGACCTGCAGACCCAGTTCCATGTGCGCGACCGGAACTACAGGGCTGTCGGGGGCGTGTCGCTGCATGTGAAGCCGGGCGAATGCCTGGGGATCATCGGCGAGAGCGGCTCGGGCAAGTCGGTCACCGCGCTAAGCGTCATGGGCCTTGTCGCGTCGCCGCCCGGCGTGATCGCGGGCGGTGCCGTGCGCTATGACGGAGAAGACCTGATCGGCGCGCCCTATCGGCGGCTGCGGGAGATGCGCGGGCGCAACGTGGCCTATATCTTTCAGGACCCGCTGGCGACGCTGCATCCGCTTTACCGTGTCGGCGATCAGCTTATCGAGGCGATCCGCTCGCACCGGCCCATCGGCAAGGCGGAAGGCCGTGAGAAGGCTATTGAACTGCTCAAGGCAGTGCGGATACCGAACCCGGAAAAACGCGTGTCGGATTACCCCCACGAGATGTCGGGAGGTATGCGGCAGCGAGTCGGCATCGCGATGGCGCTGGCAAACGATCCGGATATCATCATCGCGGATGAACCGACCACCGCGCTGGATGTCACGGTGCAGGCGCAGATCCTGTCTCTGCTGGACGATCTGCGGCGGTCGCGTGGGCTAGCGATTGTGTTCATTACCCATGATTTCGGCGTCGTCGCGCAGCTTTGTGACCGGGTGGCGGTGATGTATGCGGGGCGCATCGTCGAGGAAGGACCGACGCAGGGCATCCTCGAGACGCCGCTGCATCCCTACACCGCGCGGCTGATGGCCTGTGTGCCGGAGCTGGGCGGGGGCAAGCGACGACTTGAAGCGATCCCGGGCCTGCCGCCGGTGGTCGACAAGCTGCCCGCAGGCTGCGCCTTTGCCGACCGCTGCACCAAGGCGCGCGAGGATTGCCGAACGAGCGAAATCCATCTTGAACGCGAAGGCGCGCGGGCCGTGCGCTGCATCCACCCGGAAACGCCGCTGCGGGAGGCTGCCGAATGACGATTGCGCTTCAGCTTGAGAACCTGTCGAAATCCTTTGCGGTGGGGCGCAGCCTGTTCGGCGCGCCCAAGGGCATGGTGCGGGCGGTGCATCCGATCACGCTTACCGTTGGAAAGGGTGAAACCCTTGGCATCGTGGGGGAATCCGGCTGTGGCAAGTCCACTCTCGCGCGGATGCTGGTGGGTCTTCTGGAGCCGACCACGGGCCAGATCGAAATCGATGGTGCGGCGCTTGATAATGCGGACCCGGCGATTTTCGGGAAGCGGATCCAGTATGTTTTTCAGGATCCGATTTCCTCACTGAACCCGCGCAAGACGATCCGGCAGGTGATGGAAGCGCCGCTGAAGCGGCTGCACGGCATGAAAAAGACCGAGCGCAATCGGCGGATCGCCGAGATTTTCGACAGCGTGAACCTGCGTGAAGAATTCCTTGATCGCTATCCGCATGAATTTTCCGGCGGGCAGGCCCAGCGCATCGGGATCGCGCGGGCGCTGGCGGCCGAAGCCAGCATTCTGATCCTTGATGAACCGGTTTCCGCGCTGGATGTTTCCGTGCAGGCGCAGGTGCTGAACCTGCTGGCTGACCTCAAGACCGAGCTGGACCTGACCTACCTGTTCATCAGTCACGATCTTGCGGTGGTCGAAGCGGTCAGTGACCGTATCGCCGTGCTTTATTTCGGGTCGGTGGTGGAAATCGGTCCGGCGGAAGAGGTGTTTCGCGCGCCCCGCCATCCCTATACGCGATTACTGGCCGAGAGCGCGCCGGTGGTTGGCCGTCCGCTGACCGCGCCCGAGGCGAAAGGCAGCGAGCTTCCCGATCCGCTGAACCCGCCGCCGGGATGCGCCTTTGCCGCGCGCTGCCCGCATGCGACGGACATCTGCCGGAGCGAGACGCCGAAACTGCCCGAGGGCGGTCAGTCGGGCGCGGCCTGTTTCCATCCGCTGGCTTAGGGTTGCTGTCAGCGGGCCTTGATGCTGTGCCCGTTGGGTCCGGTCAGGATGAGCGCCCCGGTCGGTGAGATTTCGAAACGCTCGACCTCGTTCAGCGCGGCGAAGAATTTCGCCTCCTGATCTCCGAGGGCAGGTACGCAGGCCTTGCGGGTGCTCGCGACCGGGCCGAGGGAAAGTTGGTCACCGTCGATTTCGTAAGCGCCGGTATAGGAGTTGCAGCCGCCAGAGCCGTGAACGCGGCCCTCGCCGTCAAAGATCAGGGTGGTGCGGGCATTGTCGATGACACCATTGCCGTCAATATCCTCGACCAGCCATTCGCGACCTGTCAATTCCGGCGCCGGCGGCGTGCCCGAGACCTTGGACAGGAGTAACCGGCCAAGCGTGACCTCTTGCAGCGTCGGGTCCACGGGGATGGTTTCTGTCGTTGTCCAGATCAGCGCACCATCCGGCGCGTGGATCGTGCCCCGGAGAGCCAGCATCCTGTCGGTGCCAAGTGTTTCGCGCCGCAGGGAGAAGGCAAAAGGAACTGGCACCTGACCCGCAGGGATTTCGAGCATGGCCAACTGTGTCGCGGCGACGTCCATCCGGCTGGCATCGATCAGAGTGACGCAGGCCACGGCATCCGGCGGCAGGGCGATCCGTTCGCGGTATGCTAGACTGCCTGAAACGGTGATCATGTCGGGCTCCGCCGATGTAGGAGGCGCAAGGGCGATGAATAGCGCGCCAAACAGCCAGATGAGAGCCTTTTTCAAGAGGTTTCCGATCATCGTCACGCTCCGTCTTTGCCGTTTTATGCCCGGTGCCCGATCCGGATTAGACGGGCAAAGCAAAAGGACTCGCTCAATCTATGAGCGAGTCCTTTCCTAGCATTCACTGAACGGCGGAGCGACAGATTTATCCTGTGGCGACGTGTTCGGAGCCTCGCGACCATCAGGCCGCGCGCGCTGCGCCTGTTTGGGCCATTACGGGCGGGCTGCTTTCGCAGAGGCCGCCCGCGCGGTCAGCGCGGCATTCAGCAGGACCAGCGCGAGAACGATCAGGGGCGGAATTGCATGGGAATATTCCGCTGCCAGCAGAACCGTTCCGGCCGCTGCCGCCATAACGCCCGCTGCAAGCAGGCTCCCGATAAGGCGGGTGCGTGGCATCGCGATCAGGATTGCCGACGACCACTCCAGAAGGCCAGTCAGATAGTTGAACCCGCTCGGATAGCCCCAGCGTGCATAATCCGCGAGAATTTCAGGCGTGGCGAAAATATTCATCGTGCCGCCAAGGGCAAAGAAGGCGACCAGCAACCATGCGAAGATGGAGCGCCACGGGATATTTTTCATTATTCGTCACTTTCATTTTGGTGCTCTGTCGACCGGACCGGCCGACCATCAGAGCATTTCGGAACCCGTTGTCATCGAGAGACAACCGACCCATAGCGTCGGTCGTGCCATACCAGAGGCGCGCGGTCGAGACCCTGAACCAGATCCCGCGCCTGTCCGGCAAAAAGGATATGATCCTGTACAGTCATTTGATTAGTCACTTCGCAGTCCATCGAGGTGACCGCGTCCTGAAGGCAGGGGTTGCCCGTGTCCCATGAGGTCCAGATGCCGATATCGAAACGATCCCTGGGCGACAGTTTGCCCGCAAAAGCATCGGCAACCGGGTTCTGACCTTCGGACAGCATGGCGATGGAGAATCCACCCCGCGACAGGATCAGTGCCGCGAGATCGGAGGATTTCGCGATGGAGACCATGATCGTGGGCGGCCTTACGCTAAGCGAGAAAACAGCGGTCACGGTGCGGCCAAGGCGGTCTTCGCCCTCGCCCGCGGTCACGACGCAGACGCTCGCCGCGAGGGACGCCATCGAATTGCGGAAGTCCTGTTCGAGATCGGGCGTTTTCAGCGCAGGCATCATGATCCGTTTCCGGGTTTCGGGGAAAACAGGGTGTTCAGTTTGTCGGGGACGCCATCCATCTCGGCCGCATTGGCGGGCGGGTCGCCGATCATGGTGATGACCGGCCATGTTTCGGCGTATTTCCGATTATGCTCCACCCAGTCATCCATGCCCGGTTCGGTATCCGGACGGATCGCGTCGGCAGGGCATTCGGGTTCGCAGACGCCGCAGTCGATACATTCGTCGGGATGTATCACCAGCATGTTCTCCCCCTCGTAGAAGCAGTCCACCGGGCAGACTTCGACGCAGTCCATGTATTTGCAGGCGATGCAATTGTCGGTGACGACATAGGTCATGGGTATTCTCTTTGGCCAAGGCCGGGTGCCCTGCCGCGACGGGCATTTCCGCGCGGCAGGGGGCTTTGTCGATCAGGCGAGGTTTGCTTCGGCGAATTCGTAATTTGCCAGTTTGTCGAGGAAGTTGGTCACGTAATCGGGGCGGCGGTTGCGGAAATCGACGTAGTAGCTGTGCTCCCAGACGTCGAGGCCAAGCAGCGCGGTACCTTCGCCGGTGGCCAGCGGGTTCACGCCGTTTGGCGTCTTGGTCACGGCCAGCGCGCCATCGGCCTTTTGAATCAGCCATGCCCAGCCGGAACCGAACTGGCCGGTGGCCGCCGTTTTGAAGGCGGACTTGAACTCATCGACGGAACCGAAGGAGTCGACCAGTTTCGCTTCGAGCGTGCCTGGGATGCCACCGCCATTGGGGGACAGCGCGTTCCAGAAGTGAATGTGGTTCCAGTGCTGGCCGGCCTGGTTGAAGATACCGGCGCGCGCCTCGTCGCCATAGGTCAGCGCGACGATCTCTTCCAAAGTCTTGCCCTGAAGATCCGCGTTGGAATCGACAAAGCCGTTCAGCGCCGTGACATAGGCCTGGTGGTGCTTGTCGTGGTGAAGTTCGAGCGTTTCCTGGCTCATCCCGCGGTCAGCGAGAGCGGAATGGGCATAGGGGAGTGCGGGCAATTCAAAGGTCATCTCGGGTCTCCTTTCAAGGCCTGCGCTTGCGCGGCACGGCCCTTTCGGTTATTAAAACAAGCAACGGCTTTGAAAAACATTGAGCGGAATATGTCAAGCTTTGACTTGGAAAAAGATACGTGGTCGCCCCGGGCACCGTCGGAACGCCTGCTGATGACGCTCAAGATGCGCGGGGCGATGACTTCGGCGCAGATCGGCGCGGAGCTTGGCATCACCGGTGAGGCCGCCCGTCAGCAATTGCTGCGGTTGATGGAGGACGGTCTGGTCGAGGAGGAACGGCGCAGTGCCGGGCGCGGGCGGCCCTCGGTCTACTGGCACCTGACCGACAAGGCGAACACGCGTTTCCCGGATACCCACGCGGCGCTGACCGTCGATATCCTGCGCAGCATCGAGCAGGTGCTGGGCGAAGAGGCGCTGAACAAGATCATTGCGGTGCGGGAACGGTCATCGCAGGGCCAGTATGAGGCGGCGATGTCGGACTGTGCCGGGCTGAAGCAGCGGGTCGCGAAACTGGCCGAGCTGCGCAATGCCGAAGGCTATATGGCCACCGCCAAGGAGGGCGAGGACGGGGCGATGCTGCTGATCGAAAACCATTGTCCGATCTGCGCCGCCGCAACCTTTTGCCAGGGCTTCTGCCGGGCCGAAAAGGATGTGTTCCAAGCGGTGCTCGGCAAGTCGGTCAGCATCGAGAGAACCGAACATATCGTCGGTGGGGGACGGCGCTGTACATATGTGATCCGGGACGGCGCGTGAGTTAACCCGTTCGACTACCGGGGGTCGCTGGTGTTGGCCTATCGGAGGGTGTCGAGCGCGCGGGAAACCAGATCTTCGAATGCTCCGGTTGTGTCGAAACGAGTCCAAGAAATTTCCCCGACATCGCGTTTCGCTTGCTTTACGACGACCGAGGCATCGGCGTCGGAGGCATCATCCCGGCGGTCAGTGACGCGGCTAGCCAGAGTCTGTTGCGGCGCTTCGAGCCATACTCCCGTGAAAGCGACACCCGCACGAGCTGCCAATGATGCGACCGCCTCTCGTTCGGCTGGCGCCATGAAGGTTGCATCGAGGATGACGGACTGACCCGTGGCAAGAATGGTTTCGGCCCGCTCCAGAAGGCGGTCATAAACGGCCTGCGCTGACGTGGCCGAATAGGCATCGTCGGGGAGATGTTCCAGCGGATCGACACCGGCCAGAGCCTTACGCTCAAGATCGCTGCGAATGTGCACCGCCCCGGGAAAGCGCCCGATCGCGGGGGCCAGACGCCGGGCCAATGTTGTCTTGCCGCTGCCTGAAAGCCCGCCCACCGCAATCAGGCGCGACGGGATATCCGCGAGCGCACTGCCCGCATAGTCCATGTAGGATTGCGCGTCCTTGGTGGACTGACCCTCGTGATGGGCGGCGGCGTCCGTCTGGACATCCACCATCGCGCGAATACCGGCGCGGATGGCAAGGAACAGCGGCAGCGCGGCAAGCGAGCTGTCTTCTGCGCCACCCTGTTCGAAAAGCCATGCGTTCAGAACGACATTCGCGGCGCGGTGCAAATCGTGGTGCTGAAGGTCCATAACCAGAAAGGCGAGGTCGTAGAGGATGTCGCATGTGCCGAGCGTTTCATCAAATTCCAGCGCATCGAAAGGCACCGGTCGCCCGTCGATCAGCACGAGGTTGCGAAGATGCAGATCGCCGTGGCAGCGGCGCACGAAGCCCGCTGCGCTGCGTTCGGTCAACAGCGGCGCGATCCGATCGAAAGCCTTTCTGGCGCGGGATGAAAACTGCGCCACGCGGGCGTCACCCAATTGCGCACCCATACCAGAAAAGGCGGTTTCGAGTTCTTCGATGATCTCGCCGATTAACTCCGCGCCATCTGCGTCACGTCGGGAAGATTGCGCATGATACCTCGCCACCGCGCGACCGAGGTCTTCGGCCAGCCGGTCCGTCATTTCGCCGCGCGCGACGACCTGCGAAAGCTCGGCCTCTATGGGGAAACGCCACATGCGCAGGACCCATTCGACTGGCTTCCCTTTTCCGCCAAGGCTCAGCCCGTTTTTGTCCAGCGTAACGGCAATGACGTCGCGATAGATCTCTGGCGCGGCGGGCTGGTTCAATTCCAGTTCACGCCGCAGCATTTGTTCGCGGATCTCGAGCGTCGAGAAATCCATGTAATCATAGCTGACTGCGCGCTTGATCTTTAGTGCCTCATCCCCGGAAAGAAAGATATGCGCACCGTGGGTTTCCACATGGTCGACCGACGCCCCACCGTGCTGCGCCGGGTTCATCAAGAAGTGGATAACCTCGTCCTGTTCGTCGGACATCTACGTGCCTTTCTCTACCCAGTCCTATCGCATCCGCCCCATGCCTTGGCGACGGATCAGCCAATTCGGGCCGCAGCCTAGTTGCCGCAAGGACAAGTTACGTTGACTTCGATCAAGGTAGAGATGCGGCGGATGCGCAGAATACGACAATCAATTCTTCAGATATCGGAGACCGAATCATGGTGAATACCAAAGAAAAGGCACCCGCCGAAAAGGTGATCAAACTGCACTGGGACTTTTCCAAGTGGAACGGCAGGGACTATCTGGAAACATGGCTGGACATCGGCAGCGAACTTCAGGATTTTGTGGCTGAACGCATCCGCGAAGACGTGCTGACCCAGCATCGTATTCTGCATTCACATACTCCGGGTGAGCTGAAGCATATCCAGGCCGAGTACGTGCAAAAGGCGATGGACGATTATGCCGCAAAGACCGGCAGGCTGGTGGAACTGGGCAACAAGCTGATGACCCCGCCGAACTGACGACAGGTCGTCACCGCTGGAAAGTATCTGCGGAACATCTAAAGCGATGGCCCGGTAGGATATTCCATCTCGGATCTCGGAAAATCGTTCATATATGTAACAGGAAAATACGTCATTAACTGACACGAGACACCGACCGATGAGTGAAGACCCGTACAAGGTTCTGGGTGTGGCCAAGACCGCAACGCAGGACGAAATCAAGAAAGCCTATCGCAAGCTTGCCAAGAAGCTGCACCCCGACCTGCATCCCGGCGACAGCGGCAAGCAGGCGGAATTTCAGGCGGTTTCGGCGGCCTATGATCTGCTTGGCGACCCGGAAAAACGCCGGAAGTTTGATGCGGGCGAGATAGACGCCTCGGGGCAGGAACGTCCGGAGCGGAACTTCTACCACCAGTATGCCGGTGGGAATGAAGGCAGGCGCTATGATCCCGGCACCGGGCAGGAAGGGTTCGAAGACATGTCCGACCTGTTTTCGGACCTGTTCGGGCGGCGTGGGTCGGGCGGTTATCGACAGAGTTTTGATGCCCGCGGGCAAGATCTGCGCTATAATCTTGAGGTCGATTTCCTGGATGTGGCCCGTGGCGGGAAACATGCGGTGACGATGCCCGACGGCAAAAGGCTCGACATATCGATCCCCAAGGGGCTGCGCGAAGGCCAGACCCTGAGGCTGCGTGGCAAGGGGGCGCCGGGACATGGCAAGGGACCGGCGGGCGATGCGCTGGTCACCATTTCGATTCGACCCCACCCGGTATTTCAGCGGGAAGGCGATGATATCGAGGTCGAACTGCCGATCAGCTTCGACGAAGCGGTTCTGGGCGCAAAGGTCGAGGTGCCGACGATTGACGGGCCGGTTTCCATGTCGATTCCCAAAGGCGCGTCCTCGGGCCGTCGGCTGCGGCTTAAGGGAAAAGGCATCGCCAAGAGCGGCGGCGGGGCGGGCGACCAGATCGTGCGGCTGCGGATCGACATACCCAAGCATACCGATGCGCAAATGGAAGAGATCGCAAAGCGCTGGCGGGATCACGTGAATTTCGACCCGCGCGAGGAACTGCGGAGGAAGACATGAGCTATGACGAACGTACTGTCGTTGCCCGTATCCGGCGCCTGAGTCTCAGGGATCTGCGGATCTGGGTCGGGGAAGGCTGGGTGCGCCCCGCGCAGGGCGCCAGCGGCCCGGTATTCGATGAGTTGGACATCGCGCGAATCCGGCTGGTGTGCGATCTCCGCAAGGAGATGTCCTTGCCCACCGATGCGATCCCGGTCGTCCTGTCCTTGCTCGACAACCTTCACAGTGCAAGGCGGGAGTTGAAATGCCTTGCCGAAGCCGTTGAAAAACAGCCCGATGAAGTGCGGCGGGACATCGTTGCCGTCTATCGCGCGACGAGAGAGACGGAACCGGCGGGGGAAGCGTGACCGTTTACTGGGAGTAACCCAAGAGCAGGTGACGCAGGCCCAGCGCCGCGCCAGCAAAGATTGACAGCAGCGTTGGCACGGCGGAATAGGCCAGCAGCGAGAATGCGGAAACGCCCTGCCCGATACTGCAGCCGACCGCCAGTATTGCACCGCCGCCCATCAGCGCGGCCCCGACCATCTGGCGCTTAAGCTCGCGGGAGTCGTCGCAGGCTTCCCAGCGAAATTCACCGCGGAGGCAGGAGCCGATCCATGATCCGGCAAGCACCCCCGCGATGGACCCGACACCAAAGGTCAGCGGCGTGCCCGAGGCTGTCATGAGGAAGAGCGTGGTTTCTCCGATCGGCGCGGCAAAGGTATGGGTGCGGGGTATCTCGGCCGAAAAGCCATGAACAGCGACCCACTGCGTGCCAATCCAGCCCGACACCACGGCAAGGCCGACCACCGCGCCCCAGAACACGTGCCGGATGGTCAGGGGTTCCCATTGATGTGCAAAGGTCGCGGCAAGGATGATCGCGCCGATGGCGACGCCGGTGATCCAGCGCGGGACGCCGGTAAGTGACTCGATTGCGAGCGACATGCTTTGCGGATCGGGGGCCATGTCGACCGGAAAGAGCGTGACACGCAGGGTCGCGAGCGGCCCGGACATAACGATATAGGCCGATATGCCCATCACCAGCACGATCATCAGGGAACGGAGGTCGCCACCGCCCAGACGTGCCAGTGCGCCGTAGCCACAGTTGCCGCTGAGCGCCATGCCATAGCCAAAGGTCAGCCCGCCGAGGACCGCGCCAACCGGGTTCCAGGACAGGGCGACATAGGCAGTGTCTTCGGCGGCGATCAGGTTGAAATGCATGGCGAGATGGGCCGCGATCACGGCCGTGCCAATGGCGATCCCCCACATGCGCAGGCGTCGTTCGTCCCCGCCATAGAGCGCATCCTCGATGGCGCCGAGCGTGCAGAATCGGCCGACACGCGCGGCCAGGCCAAGGGCGATACCACCCAATAGGCCGATCAGCGCAACAGCCTGCGCCTCGGACAGATAGTCAAGCATTTCATCGTCCTGTGCCTTAACCGCGCGGCGGGCCGCGCGATCACTCCTCCCGACAGAACAGGTCGTAGACAACTTCCATGATTTTGCGCGGCCGGTCATCTGTCAAGGCGTAGTAGATCGTCTTGCCCTCGCGGCGCGGCGTTACCAGGCCTTCGAGCCTGAGCCGCGACAGCTGTTGCGAGACCGCCGCCTGTCGCGCCGACAACAGTTCTTCGAGTTCCATCACCGACTTTTCGCCCGAAACGAGGTGGCACAGGATCATCATCCGGCCCTCGTGTCCGATCGTCTTGAGGAAATTCGACGCGCGCGTGGCGTTGCGCATCATCCGATCCATTTCCTCGGGGCTAGTATCCGCGTCAAAGACCGGAAGGCGCGTGGCGACAGAATCGACGTCTTGATTTTCAGTATTGCCGCTTTCAAGCGTCATCGTTCGTCCGTCCTGTTTCGCTCAAGGCCATGTGGTCGGTTATTAGCATAGGGCTCAATGGGATGTGAAAAAAGTCCTTACCCGGATGGCAGGCGAACCGATTGATCCCGTCGCCGTCGAGAACGCGGGATTCGGCCCATCCGACACGCGGGGCCACCGCCAAGACGGCGGCGAGGGATATTGGTTTTGCAATCTTCACTTTGCCAGATTGACCCGGGGTTAAACAAAATCATAATCTAATATTTGAATTTATCAAGATGAGTGGTCGGTTCGGATGCTGGATGTCACTTTTCTGGGCGCTTTGGTCGCGGGGCTGCTGTCCTTTGTGTCGCCCTGCATCCTGCCGATGGTGCCTTTCTACCTTGGCTACCTGGCAGGCACGGGTGTGCAGAACCTTGCGGATGACGGTGCCGTGCCAGCGGCGGTCCGGCGACGGGCGGTGTTGGCCTCGGCCCTGTTCGCGCTTGGCGTGATCACGATCTTTGTCGCGCTGGGGGCGTCGGCCTCATTCTTTGGCCAGATGGTGCGAGACTATTTCGATATCCTCAAATGGGCGGCTGCGGCGATCATCTTTGCCATGGGGCTGCATTTTCTGGGGGTGGTGAAAATCCCCCTGCTCTATCGAGAATGGCGTGCCGATGCGGGCGATGTTCAGAACGTCAGCCTTGTGGGCGCCTATGTGATCGGTCTGGCCTTTGCCTTTGGCTGGACACCCTGTGTGGGTCCGGTTCTGGCCGCGATCCTGTTCACCGCCGCCGGAGAGGAATCCGCCCTGCGCGGCGGGTTTCTTTTGTTCATCTACGGGGTCGGAATGACCGCGCCATTCGTGGTCGCAGCGTTGTTTGTCGACCCCTTCATGCGGTGGATGAAGCGATTCCGAAAGCATCTTGGACTGGTCGAAAAAGCCATGGGTGTGCTGCTCATCCTGTTCGCGGTGCTGATCGCAACGGATTCGGTAAACCTTATTGCGCAATGGATGCTGGAACACGTGCCGTGGTTCCAGAATGTGGGGTGACCCCCCCCGGGAGGAAAAAATGAAGCAATTATTGGGAACACTGGCTGTCGTATTGACGATGGCCGCGCCGGTTCATGCGACCGGGTTGGGCGATGACGGTCTGCACAAGGCACCGTGGATGCACGATACCTTCAGGGACCTGCGCGAAGACCTTGCCGAAGCGGAGGCGGAGGGTAAGCGGCTGATGCTGCTGATCGAGCAGCGGGGCTGCATTTATTGCAGCAAGATGCACGAGGAAGTCTTTGTGCAGCCCGAGATCGAGACCCTGCTGAACCACAGCTATTTCGTCATCCAGATCAATATGTTCGGCGATGTGGAAGTTACCGATTTCGATGGCACCGCGCTGCCCGAAAAAGAGATGGTGCGCCGCTGGGGGCTGCTGTTCACCCCGACGATGATCTTCATACAGGAAGACGTGCCCGAGGACGCGATGGCCACGCAGGCGGCGGCCGCCGTCATGCCGGGTGCCTTTGGCAAGCAGACCACCTTCGATCTCCTGAACTGGGTGCTGGAAAAAGGCTATGAGGGCGAGGAGCCATTTCAGAAATACCACGCCCGGAAGATCGAAGAGCGCGGCAACTGATTCGAGAGCGAATCACATCGTAATATTCAAGTAGATGAATTTGATGTTGCGTTCTGCGGCATATCGTTGCTAACGTGACGTTACAATTCGGGAGGAGACATGAGGATCACGGTTCTGATTCCGTCTGCGCTCGCGCTCTGCGCGACCGCGGCGGTGGCTGAGACAGTGCTGCCTGCGAACATCGAGTTCAACGAGGGAGCGATCGAAACCCCGCTCACAGATGCGCCGGGCGATCCGGCACGCGGCAGGGAGATCATGATATCGCGTGGCAAGGGCAACTGCGTCGCCTGCCATGATGTGGCGGCGCTGAAAGACGCACCGTTTCATGGCGAAGTGGGCCCGCCGCTCGACTTTGTTGGCGAGTACCGCAGCGCGGCCGAGCTGCGCGGGATCGTGGCCAACGCGAAACAGACCTTTGAAGGGACGGTGATGCCGGCCTTTTACAAAACCACCGGCTTTGTCCGGCCCGGCGATGCCTACACGGGCAAGGCCGCACCGGCCGACCTGCCGCCTATCCTGACGGCGCAGGAGATCGAGGACGTCGTCGCCTTTCTCCAGACGCTGAAGGAGGGATGACCCGCATGATGAGGAGAGTGCAATGCAACTGACGAGACGCGAAACCCTGGCCCTTGGGCTTGGCGCCGCAGCCATGACATTCCTGCCGTTCCGCGTGAGCGCGGCGGCGACGGACGATCTGATCGCGGAATTTACCGGCGGAGCGGATCTGGCAGAGGGTGGGGTCGACCTGACCGCGCCAGAGATCGCGGAAAACGGCAACACGGTTCCAATCGATGTCAGCGCCCCCGGCGCCACGGCCATCATGGTTCTGGCAACGGGTAACCCCACCCCGCCGGTCGCGACCTTCAATTTTGGTCCGCTTGCCTCTGAACAGCGTGCCTCGACCCGTATCCGGCTGGCCGGAACGCAGGACGTGGTGGCGGTGGCGAAACTTGCCGACGGCAGTTTCGCCAAGGCATCGAAGACCGTGAAGGTCACCATTGGCGGCTGCGGCGGCTGAGAGAGGAGCACAAGAGATGGCAGAAGGTGTAAAAGCCCGCGTGAAAGTACCGAAATCGGCGGCAGCAGGCGAGGATATCGTCATCAAGACGCTGATCAGCCACCCGATGGAGAGCGGCCAGCGGAAAGACAGCGACGGCAACAAGATACCGCGCTCGATCATCAACCGCTTTACCTGCGACTTCAACGGCCAGAACGTGATCGACGTCACGCTGGAACCAGCGATCTCGACCAACCCGTATTTCGAATTCGTGGCCAAGGTGCCCGAAGCCGGGGAATTCAAATTCACCTGGTACGACGATGACGGCTCTGTCTACGAGGAAAGCAAGGCGGTCGAGATCGGCTGAACGCGCCACCTGCTCCGGACCAGTCCGGGGCAGGCAGCTTTGGGAGGAGTGACATGAAGTACAAACCGATGACGGCCATTGCCGTCACGCTCGCGGCGATTGGGACTGCCGCCTTTGCGGACGCCGATGACCATCAACTTGTCATCAATGGCGAGACCGAGATCGTTACCGAAGCGGCCGCGCCGGATCACATGGAAAATATCGATACGATCTATTCCGGCTGGCGTTTCCGGTCGGAAGAGACGCAGGCGCTGGAAGCGGATGATTTCGACAATCCCGGCATGATCGCCGTCGATCAGGCCATGGATAGCTGGTCGACTGTCGAGGGCGACAAGAACAAGTCCTGCGCGTCCTGTCACGGTGACGACCCGGCCGAGAGCATGGCCGGCGTTCGCGCGGTCTATCCGAAATGGAATGACGATGCCGGTGAAGTCCGCACCCTTGCGATGCAGATCAATGGGTGCCGCGAAAGCCAGATGGGCGCGGAACCCTATGGCTATACCAGCGCCAAGATGACGGCGATGGAGGCCTTGATTTCCGTTCAGTCCCGGGGCCTTCCGGTGAACGTGGCCATCGACGGCCCGGCCCGGGAGACATGGGAAAAAGGCAAAGAGATCTATTACACCCGGTATGGCCAGCTTGAACTGAGCTGCGCGAATTGCCACGAGGAAAACTATGGCAATCACATCCGGGCAGATCACCTCAGCCAGGGCCAGATCAACGGCTTTCCAACCTACCGGCTCAAGAACACCAAGCTGAACCAGGTGCAGGCTCGTTTCAAAGGGTGCGTCCGTGACACCCGCGCCGAGACCTTTAACCCCGGCAGCCCCGAGTTCATCGCGCTTGAGCTTTACGTCGCCTCGCGCGGCAATGGGCTTTCGGTGTCCGCACCCTCGGTCCGGAACTGAGGTAAGACCCCGCGCGGCAAATCCGGGCGGGGGTATCCACAGCAAATACATTCATAGTAATGAATGTTTATATGTGAACCGAAGAAGGCAGCACACATGATCTCTCGACGCGATTTCCTGCAGGTTTCCATGGCCGCAGCGTCCTTGACCGGCGCCTCGGGCTTTGGATCATGGGCGCGGCTGGCGGCTCAGCAACGCCTGACGCAGGACCAACTGTTGGAATTCGAAACCTTCGGAAATGTCTCGCTCATCCACATCACCGATATTCACGCGCAACTGAAACCGATCTTGTTTCGCGAACCGTCTGTCAACATCGGTGTCGGTCCGAACAAGGGAGAGGTGCCGCATGTCACCGGTGCCGATTTCCGCCGTCTCTATGGAATAGAGGACGGCAGCCCGTCGCATTACGCCTTGTCCTCGGGAGACTTTTCAGCGCTGGCGCAGGCATATGGCAAGGTTGGCGGGCTGGACCGGGTTGCAACCGTGGTCAAGGCGATCCGCGCCGCGCGGCCCGACGCGCTTTTGCTGGATGGCGGCGACACATGGCACGGGTCTTATACCTGCTACCAAACTCAGGCGCAGGACATGTTCAACGTCATGGCCGCCCTGAAACCCGATGCGATGACCTTTCACTGGGAATTCACCCTTGGATCGGACCGCGTGGCCGAGCTTGTCGAGGCGTTGCCCTTTGCCGCGCTGGGACAGAACATCTTTGACGCGGAGTGGGACGAACCGGCGGAACTGTTCCCGCCTTACAAGTTCTTCGAGAGTGGTGGTGTCAGGATCGCTGTCATCGGACAGGCGTTCCCCTACATGCCGATCGCCAACCCCGGCTGGATGTTCCCCGAGTATTCTTTCGGCATCCGGGACCAGCATATGCAAGAAATGGTAGACGAGGTGCGCGAACAGGGGGCCGAGCTGGTGGTCTGCCTGTCGCATAATGGTTTCGACGTGGACAAGAAAATGGCCTCGGTCGTGACAGGTATCGACGTGATCCTTTCGGGCCATACCCATGACGCGTTGCCCGAGCCTGTTCTGGTGGGCGACACGATCATCATCGCGTCGGGGTCGAACGGGAAATTCGTAAGCCGTGTCGATCTGGATGTACGGGACGGTCAGATGATGGGCTTCCGTCACAAGCTGATTCCGATCTTTTCGGACGTGATCAAACCCGATGCCGAGATGACCGCGCTGATCGACGGTGAGCGCGCGCCATTCAAGGCTGAACTGGAGGAAGTGATCGGTACGACCGACTCGCTTTTGTACCGGCGCGGCAATTTCAACGGCTCCTGGGATGATCTGATTTGCGATGCACTCCTGTCCGAGCGGGACGCGGAAATCGCGCTGAGTCCCGGTGTGCGCTGGGGGCCGAGCCTGACGCCCGGGTCCGAGATCACAAGGGAAGATATCTGGAACGTCACCTCGATGAGCTACCCCGAGGCCTACCGCACCGAAATGACCGGCGAGTTTCTGAAAGTCGTGCTCGAGGATGTGGCCGACAACATTTTTAACCCCGATCCCTATTACCAGCAGGGCGGTGACATGGTGAGAACCGGCGGCCTTGGCTACCGTATCGACATCTCCAAGCCGCAGGGTGAGCGGATTTCAGAGATGACGCTGCTGAAAACCGGTGAAAAGATCGACCCCGCCCGTAGCTATCAGGTCGCCGGATGGGCAAGCGTGAATGAGGGCACGGAAGGTCCGCCGATCTGGGACGTGGTCGAAGCGCATATCCGCAAACTGGGGACGGTGAGCACCACCACCCGCGAAACCGTCGAAGTGGTGGGGCTCTAGCCCCGCCGACCGAAGAGGAAGAACCATGAGCGAAGAGAACAGAACAGGCCCCTCGCGCCGACAGTTCCTGACAAGCGCCGCGGCGCTTGGCGCAGGGAGCGTTGCCGCGAGCATGGCCCGGGCCCAGACGCCCGACCCGCTGATCACAGAAGTCCAGCCATGGGCGCAACAGTTTGGCGATGGCGTCGATGCCACCCCCTATGGTCTGCCGATCCGGTTCGAGGACGATGTCATCCGGCGCAATGTGCCGTGGCTGACGGCGGACGTGACGAGTTCGATCAACTTCACGCCGATCCATGCGCTGGACGGAACGATTACGCCGCAGGGCTGCGCCTTTGAGCGGCACCATTCGGGCGCCATCGAACTTGCCAAACCGGACTACCGGCTGATGGTGAACGGCCTTGTCGACCGGGAACTGATCTTTACCTACGAAGATCTCGAACGTTTCCCGCGCGAAAACCACGTCTATTTCTGCGAATGCGCCGCGAATACCGGCATGGAATGGGCGGGGGCGCAGCTGAACGGGGCGCAGTTCACCCATGGGATGATCCATAACATGGAATATTCGGGGGTGCCGCTGCGGACGATCCTGAATGAGGCCGGGCTAAGTGCGGCGGGCGACCTGAAAGACAAGTGGGTCTATGTCGAGGGGGCCGATGCGTCTTCCAATGGACGCTCGATCCCGATGGAAAAGGCGCTGGACGATGTGCTTGTGGCCTTCAAGGCGAATGGTGAGGCGCTGCGTAAGGAACATGGTTATCCTGTCCGGCTTGTCGTGCCGGGCTGGGAAGGCAACATGTGGGTCAAATGGCTACGCCGGATCGAGGTAAGCGACAGTCCCGTGGAAAGCCGCGAAGAAACTTCGAAATACACCGATACGCTGGCCGATGGCACAGCCCGCAAGTGGACATGGGTGATGGACGCGAAATCCGTCGTCACCTCCCCCTCCCCCCAATCGCCGATCATGCATGGGCCGGGGCCGCTGGTCATTACCGGGCTCGCGTGGAGCGGTCACGGCAAGATCGCGCGGGTCGATGTATCCAAGGACGGCGGCATGACGTGGGAGACCGCAAGGCTGGCCGGTGAACCCGGCAACCGGGCGCTGACCCGGTTCTACCTCGATACGGAATGGAACGGAGAAGAGATGTTCCTCCAATCCCGCGCCATGGATGAAACCGGCTATGTCCAGCCGACAAAGACACAGCTGCGCGAGGTGCGCGGGCTGAACTCGATCTATCACAACAACTGCATCCAGACCTGGTGGGTGAAACCGAGCGGGGAGGCAGAGAATGTCGAAGTTTCCTGATTTTGGCGTGGCCGTCGGGCTGGGGACCATTGGCCTGCTTGGCATGGCCTACATGGGTGTATCTGATGTACATCTGAACAGTGCGGAAACGGCAGCTTTCCGGGATGCATCAAGCGGCTGGTTCATTTCCGCCGCACGCGCCGACGAAGCGGCCGGGGCGCGCCTTGGCCTTGGGCGTCCCGCTTTGCCCGAGGAACTGGCGGCCTGGAACGTCGATGTGCATCCGGATGGCAGCGGCCTGCCCGAAGGGTCGGGATCAGTCGAAGACGGCGAAGTCCTATTTTCTGAGAATTGTGCTGTTTGCCACGGCGAATTTGCCGAAGGTATCGACAACTGGCCGGCACTGGCCGGGGGCGAAGGCACGCTGGCGGATGACGACCCGGTCAAGACGGTGGGCAGTTACTGGCCCTACCTGTCGACGGCATGGGACTATGTGCACCGCTCAATGCCCTATGGGAACGCCCAGACGCTTTCCAACGACGATGTCTATGCGATCGTCGCCTATATCCTCTATTCCAACTACCTCGTGGAAGACGACTTTGTTCTGACAAAGGACAACTTCCTTGAGGTCGAGATGCCCAATGCCGACGGGTTCGTGATCGACGACCGGCCCGAGACTGAATATGCGAAATGGGCCGGCGAACCCTGCATGGAAAACTGCAAGGACGAGGTAAAGATCACCATGCAGGCCTCGAACCTTGACGTGACGCCCGGCGTGGAAACCGAGGTGGAAGCCACGGCAAAAGAACCGGCAGCCGATGAAACCCTCGCAGAGGTTGAAGCAGAAACGGAAACGGTGAGCGTCGATCCCGCGTTGATCGCCGAGGGCGAAAAGGTGTTCAGGAAATGCAAGGCCTGCCATGATGTCGGCTCGGGCGCCAAGAACAAGTCAGGCCCGCAGCTTAACGGCATCGTTGGCCGGGTGATGGGATCTGCCGAAGACTTTCGGTACTCCAAGGGGTTTCAGGCCGCGCATGACGAAGGCCGCGTCTGGGACGAGGCCGCGATGGCTGAATTCCTCGCCAAGCCAAGGGCTTTCATGAAGGGCACCAAGATGTCCTTTGGCGGGCTCAAGAAAGAAGCAGACGTGGCGGCGCTGCTCGCTTACCTTCAGCAGCACGGAGAATGACAACGGCATTGGCGCCTATTTGAGCGCGGTGGCCCGCCTCCCGGCCATCGCCCTTACCGGCAGGTCGCGGGGAGGATCAGCTTGGAGGACACTGCATGAAACACCTGATCGCACTCCTGACGCTTTGCGCGGCGCCTGTCGTCGCGCAGGACGCTGTTACCACACCTTTCGATGGCAGTTTTGACGATGCCACCTTTGCCGTCGAAAGCGCGATTGTCGGCAAAGGGCTCGTGGTCGACTATGTCAGCCATGTCGGCGACATGCTGAACCGCACGGGCGCGGATGTCGGCAGCGACACCGAGATTTTCAAGGCAGCCGATGTCTTCCTGTTCTGCTCGGCCGTCGTGTCGCGCGAGGTGATGGAAGCCGACCCGATGAACATCATCCATTGCCCCTACAATATCTTCGTGGCCGAAACGGCCGATGGCGTGACGGTGGGGTATCGCAGCTATCCCGACGGTCCGATGAAGAAGGTCGAGGCGATGCTGGAGGAGATTGTCACCGAGGCCACCGGCCAGTGACAAGAAGCGGGGAGTGGAGGCCCCGCGCAATAAGGGAGGAGAACCGATGAATACGATTGTAAGGGCCGCGATGATCGCGGCATGTGCTGCTTTTGCGTCACCTACATTGGCGCAGGCGCAGTCAGCCAACGCGGCTGAATATTTCGGCGAACAGAAAGTCGTCTACCATTTCAATGGGAACGGTGGTGAGGGCAACAAGGCCTACAAGGGCGGGCTGCGGAACCTGCAGAACCACATCAATGCCGTCGGGGCGGAGCATCTGGAAGCTGCCGTGGTCATGCATGGCAACGGTCTGGGTATGTTGTCCGAGGCGATGAACGACACGGACCTGCAGGGAGCTGTCGCCAGTCTCAAGGGTCAAGGCGTCAAGTTTCTTGTATGTGCGAATACGCTCAAGGGTCGGAACATCGATTATGAAAAGGACCTGTACGATGTCTGGGATAGCGACATCGTGCCGTCCGGGGTGGCCGAGCTCTCTCGTCTGCAACAGATGGGGTATACTTACGTGAAACCGTGATCCTATCGCATCGGCAGGTTGAACAAGCCTTTTTCGGGTAGCTCAGTCAGGGCCAAGCCCGGCGCGCTGGTGATTACCAGCGCCTAGGCTGAGAGCCTTGTCTGTTCTTCGTGGCTTTCGACCGGCTTCAAGACAAGGGTGAACAGACTGCCCTTGCCCGGCGTGCTTTCCACAAAAAGGTCGCCTGATTGAGCACGCGCGAGCTTGCGCGAAATCGCCAGACCGAGCCCGGTGCCCGTTTTCGAACGTGTGAGAGAGGAATCCACCTGTTCAAATGGTTCGAAGATGCGTTGCCGGTCGGCTTCTTCGATCCCCGGGCCGGAGTCTTCGACGTTGAAACGAACTTCGCCGTCCCGTTGCGTGACCGTCAGCGCGACAAATCCGCGTTCCGTGAATTTCGCGGCATTGCCCAGCATGTTGGTCAGGATCTGCCGTGTCCGTTTACCATCGGCGAGCACTTTGCCAGCCTCGTATTCGACGACGAATTCCAGACGCTTGTCTTCCATCAGCGGGCGCATCTGCTGTTCAACCGTGGCAACGAGATCGCCGATCTTGCACTCCGTGACCTCGATATCCAGACGGCCGGACTCGATCTTGGAGAAATCGAGCATCTCATTGATCAGCTCCAGCAGATAGCTTGCCGAGTTTGTCTGCTTGCCGGTAACCGACTTGATGTGATCTGCCAACCCGCGCATGGCCTTGCGGCATTCCTCGACATCGACCGGATCATTCTGAAGCGCTTTTTCGAGCGCGGCATAGGCAGGCTGACGTTCGATTTCATGCGTCAGTTTGGCCAGCCCAAGCACCACCGTCAGCGGCGTGCGCAATTCATGAGACAGAGTGCTGATGAACTGCGATTTCGCCTCGTTCGCGGCCTGTGACCGTTCCACGGCATTCTTGAGCTGTGTCACATCGCTCAGGATCACAACGCTGCCGCCTTCGCTAGTCCGGCGGATCGATGCATGCACGAACATGCCATTGGAAAGACGCATATCGTTTCTCGCGTGCGGACGCGAAATTTCATCCAGCCGCGCCGAAAGCCATTCTTCCTCGTTACCAAAGGCATCGACGAACTGACCGCGTTTGACGCCCTCTTTCAGCAAGGTAGCAAGGCTTACGCCTGGCTTTGTGATTTCCGAAAGCTCGCCAAAAGCTCTTACGTAGTTCTCATTGCATTTGACCAGTTTCTGTTCCGTGTCGAACATCGCGAAACCGTCCTCCATCGCGCCGATCGCGCTCGACAGGCGGGTGCGGGCCAGACGGTGGGATCTTGAAATGTAAATGATGTAGGCTAGGATCGACAGGCAAAACAGGCCCATTAAAAAGACGATCCAACGGTCCCGGGATTGTGTCGGTGCCGTCGTGGGCCAGCCGCCACTGGGAATCGTCAGAACTTCCCACGACCCGTTTGGAAAATCGAGTTCCAGTGTGACGGGGTCCTGTTCCTGTATGCTCGGATCTCCGGCAACAACTTTCGGCTCGGCGGCCTCTTCGTCCTCGGAGAGGATCAGGAAATCGACGGTTTCAGCCATGTCCTGAAAACCTGCGTGTTCAAGCATGTCTTCGAGCCGGACTACAATCGTGGCGACGCCCCAGAGTTGTTCGCCAGCTCCGGCGAGGGTTGCGGGAACATAAATCGGTGATCTGAAGAACATAAGATATTCGCCATCCAGCGATCTTATCGGTCCGGTCAAAACCACAGATCGTTTGGCAATTGCCTTGTTCACTTGCTCCAACAGGCCCGGCATTTCGCGATAATCGATACCCAGCACATACTGGTTTTCCTGCAGCGGGTGGACGTGACTGACCACCATGTCTCTGGCGACGGCGAAATTCAGGATATCCGGCGTGGTTTCATGCAGCCGCGACGCGGTTTGAGCGAACTCTTCCTGCGTCAGGTCGGGATTATTTCCAACGAAGGAAGAAAGCTCTTCCAGGCGGAGGATATGTTCGAAGACATAAAGCTCAAGCTCTTCGCGTACCTCGATCAGCTCAAGTGTCTCGGAAAGCCTTAGGTCTTGAAGATAGCTATGGTTGCTTAGCTTCTCGAAGTGACGACCGCCCAGAAGCAACAGGACCATAACGATGATAACAAGCGCCGTGGCGGCCTTTCGGTCGCCGGAAAACTTGTGCTTCATAATGTAGGTTTCGTCTATCAAGTCGGTATCCGCGTCACTAACAAACAACCAGCCGTTGTCTTAGACATCTGCGTTTCGCTACACAAGATGGCCACCTCTTGCGTGACGTCATCACGGCTTTGCTATCTATACTGTTGCTCAGAGGTTACAGCCGGTTTAAGGCGCGCTATTTTACAATGCACAATCGTGAGATTTGAACCTTTCTGCGCCCCTCGGACACCGCCGCAAACCTGCGCCGGCGAACGGATCTGATTCGGCCCGAAACGCAGCGGGCTATGGCTCAAATCGTATTCGATGCGTGCTGAAACAGGCCTTTCAAGACGGTCATCTGCCCCACGCAACAGCCCCCGTCGCGTCATCAGGGGTACGCGCCCCAAGAGCGATTTCGCCAGATGGATAACGTGTTCAATATCCTGAGAGCAAAGGTTGCCGAACCCGCTCTGCGCCAATAGCGTGCCTAGCAAATTTACGCTTTGCCAAAGGTTTTCAATATGTTCCGCTTTTCCCGCTGCGTCTTGCCTGCCGCGCTTGCTGTCGCGCTTAACGCCGGGTCCGCCCTGTCCGACCCTTTGCCTGCCGAGTGGCAAAGCCAGAGAGATCGCGGCAATGCATTGAGCGATCGCGCCTGTGCCGGGGAAAGCGCCGCCATCAATCAGGTCTGGCGAGAGCTTGATGCCGGAAACCCGGTGATCATGAACAACATGCCGTGGTTCCTTGAAAACTGCGACACCTTTGGGTCGGTAAGCCTTGCCGAGGCGACGCGCTATCAGAAACGCGCGGCTGAAATGGGTTATCCCATCGCGATGATGGGCCATGGCGTGCGCCTTATCGAAGATGAGGTCGACAATATCCCGCAGGACCCCGAACGGGGAATCGCGATGCTGGAAGCCTCTATCGCAGCGGGATTCGGCGATGCGGCCCGCTATCTAGCCGAACAATATGCCGAAGGTGAGTTCCTTCCCAGGGACGTGGAAAAATCGCAGGAGTACCTGCGGCAGGCAGAGGCCGAGGATGTCGCAGATACCAAGCTCGCGCGGGTACGGGGCAAGATCATTCAGGCGCAGGCCGATCTTACGTTCGAAGCCGAAGAGGCAGAGCGTCGCCCGATTGCCGCGCTGGCTGTTTCGATGGTCGATGGGGCCTTTGGTTTTGCCCATGATCAGCCAAGCGAGGATGCAGCTGGGGAACGCGCTTTGGCGGAATGCGAAAGCCGCGACGGACGGGATTGCCGGTTGAAACTGCTGGGCGCAGGGCGCGGCTGCATGGCGTATCACTCTGCCGGAGGCTCGGCCACCGCGCATGGCTGGGCCATCGGGCCGACCGAAGTCTCGGTGCAGGACCGCGCCGCCCGCGAATGCCGTGAGCGTAACGATGGACAAAGCTGCGGTAACACGGCGTGGGTCTGCAATGCCCGCACGGGCGGGAACCAGCAGGTGATCCTGGACGCACCTTTGCCGGTACCGCCCGGGCCGGGCCAGTGTGGTGTAAGGTTGATACAGTTCTGTGAGAACTGGACCGGCGCGAGGTATGATAGCAGTGGCCGGCTCTGGGACCATACAGTCGTCGAGGCCCATCCTAGCGTGCGATTTACTTTACCCGATTGCAGCTCCGATTTCGATGGAGGGTCGCTTAATCTTGTCAAGGACGGCAGCGACTGGAAGTTCCCATCGAGAGCTCGGCTATTGCCGGATGCAGAGCGCGCCCTCGCGCGACGTATGATCGAAGAATTCCGGGAACAGGTTATGGATGAATATCCGCAGTGCATAAGCCGAGGAACCCGGATTATCATTCGTCCATATTATCTGGACGTCAAACAGATGCCTTCATCTTACTACAAGGATGCTTGGGGCGTAACCCACACATTTAAGCTCTATTATGAATTGATGGAGGAATAGGGCGCACCGGCCAACAGTTTGGCCCAGATATGGGTTAAGCGGCCGAATTGGCCGACCCCTGACTGTCAGTCGGCCACAACCAGCATCTCGAATGTCACCAGAACAGCGCCGTCGCCCTTGGCCAGATCGCCTTGGTAGAGAGCCCCCTTGGGATCGACACAGGCCAGAGGCAGCCCGGTGCAGACTCCATCGCGGATCTGACACCCATCAAGCAGCAGGACTTCGGACAGGGGCGTTGCCATGGGCGATGCGTCGTGAAACCCAGCGCCGATCAGGCTGCCGAGGCCATGGATCTGCGCATCTGGCAGACCTGCCTCGCCGCAAACAATTTCCAGCGTTCCGCGCAGGTCTTCATGCGGGCGGATTGTCAGAAGCGCAGCATTAGACGGCGCATCTGTGGGGCGCGGTTTGGGCTGGAACAGGGGAAACTGGGTTTCAGGGTCCAGTTCCACCTCAAGCCGAGCACCAAAGATCAGCCAAGCCGAAACTGTAATGTCATCGGCTACAATACAGAGGTCGTTTAGCAGATGACCCATGCCATCGCCGCTCCACATGGCATGGGTGTGCAGGAACCACGCGCCGTCCTTGATCCCGACAGAAGCGGTAGCATGATCAAGCGTCACGGAGTCCGCCTGATGAGTTTCGCTGTACCACGCGGCATGGACATCGTCGGCAGGACCATCGGGCATGACGTAGGACATCTCTGACAGGGTCACGCCGTCGAGAATGACACAGGCCCCGTCGGCGCCATTTTCCTCCACCGCCTGCGCGACGGCGTCGAGAAGGGTTGCGCCCTTGCCAAGGTTCAACTGCGCATGCCGGACATGGCAAGGAACCAGCGCGTATCGCTTGGCCTGCTTTGCGCCGGGATGGGTCACCCAGTCACGGCTGTCACCTTCGGGCATCGGCAGGGCGTCCGGATTGCGCGGGGCCGGGATAGGACGCATGGCTCAGGCTTCCTCGGGCTGGTCAGAGGGGATGAGCCCACGCTCGGTCAGGACCTCGCGCACCAGTTTCTTGGTGATCTTGCCATAGGCGGTCTTGGGCATCTCATCGAGGAATACGATGTCACGCGGGATCTTGTATTTCGCGACCTTGCCATCAAGGCAGCTGCGAATGGCATCTTCAGTCAGCGTTGCGCCGGGTTCGGGCACGCAGACGCACAGGCCAACCTCGCCCCAGCGGGGATCCGGGATGCCCAGAATTGCAACTTCGGACACGCCATCGACTGTCAGCAGTATTTCCTCGATCTCGCGCGGGTAAACGTTCGACCCCCCGGAAATATACATGTCGGACGACCGGCCGGTGATGAAGATATAGCCCTGTTCATCCATGTGCCCCAGATCGCCGGTGCGGAACCAGCCATTGCGGAACGATTTGGCGTTGGCGCCGTCGTCATCGAAATATCCGGGGAAGACCGCCGTACCAATCACGCAGATTTCGCCGGTTTCGTTCGGGGCGCAGATGGCGCCGCTATCGTCCTGAATCGTGACCTGAAGCCCGGTACGCTCCACCCCGCAGGTACCGGGGCGGGCTTCGGGGCTGTCCTCAAGGAAATGATCCTCGGGGCGCAGCACCGTGATCGCGCCGGTGACCTCGCCAAGGCCGTAATACTGCACCAATACCGGCCCAAGCGCCCGAAGGGCGCGCTTTTGATCGGCGCGGTACATGGGGGCGCCCGCATAGATCACATGTCGCAGGCTGGTATGGTCGAATTTCTCGACCGAGGGATCCTCGACAAGAATTTTGACGATGGTTGGCACCGTGAACATGTTCGAAACGCGCCATTCCTCGACCATCTGCCATGCATGGGCCGGGTCGAAACGCCCTTGCGGCAGGATCACGCTTTTGGCGCCAGCCGCGATCTGAGCCATCGCATGGGCTGCGGCCCCATGGCTGAGCGGCGCGACTACCAGTGATGCGTCGCGCGGGGACAGCCCCGGCATCAGGTCGTTCATGTGGTTCAGGATAGTGAAGGTCATTTGGCCATGGGTCAGCACGACCGCCTTCGGACGCCCGGTGGAGCCGGAGGTAAAGAACAACCAGCAGGCATCATCGCGGCTGACGTCTTCGTCCACGAAGGTCTTGCCAAGGTTGCGGTTGATCAGATCTTCATAGTCATGCGCGCCGGGCAGTTCCCCGATTGCAATGACATGATCGACGAGACCTTCGCAGGCAGCGGCGTGGCCGGGAAATCCCTGTTCGACAAACATCGCGCGGGCGCGGGATTTGCGGCACTGATAGGCGATTTCCTCGGTCCCCTGCCGGAAATTGGCAGGCGCCCAAATCAGACCGGCTCGAAACACCGCCATCATGATTTCAAGCATCTGGTTGTTGTTGGCGGATTGCACCAGAACCGCATCGCCCTTGGACAGGCCAAGATCGTGTCTCAAACTATGGGCCAGCGCGCTGACACGGGCGTCGAACTGCCCCCACGTCCAGGTCTGACCGTCATAGACCGTGGCGACGGCATCGGGCTGCCTTTTCGCGTTCTTCGTCAGGAAATAGGCGACATTCGGAACACGGGTACTGCTGGGCCAGGGTTGTCCGCTCATTTCGCCCGCTCCAGAATGGAAGTGTAGTTAGCAACGGCCGCGCCACCCATGTTGAAGACGCCAGCCATTGTCGCGCCTTCCTTCTGCATCTCGCCCGCCTCGCCGGTCAGTTGCATCGCCGCCATGATATGCATCGACACGCCGGTTGCGCCCAAGGGGTGGCCGCGTGCCTTCAACCCGCCGGAGAGGTTTACCGGCAGCTTGCCATCCGCCTGAACGGTGCCTTCGCGGATCACCCGGTGTCCCTGACCCGGTTCGGCCAGCCCCATCGCTTCGTACTCCAGCAGTTCAGCGATGGTGAAACAGTCATGGGTTTCCACCAGATCCAGATCATCGAGCGTAATCTCGGCCTCTTCCATCGCACCCTTCCAAGCGCGGGCCGCACCGCCAAAGGAATAGGGCGACGGACGCCGCGACAGTGCCATGAAGTCGTTCGAATGGTGATAAGCGCGGAACCGCACGGCCTTGTCCATGGTCTTGGCCGTTTCGGCATCGCAGACCACCATGACGGCCGCCCCGTCGGAAATCAGCGAGCAATCCGAACGGCGCAGCGGACCCGCCACCAAGGGGTTCTTGTCGCTGACCGTGTTGCAGAATTCGAACCCGAGGTCCTTTTGCATATGTGCGACCGGGTTCTTCATCGCATTGTGGTGGTTCTTGGCCGAGATCATCGCCAGCGCTTCGGAATGATCGCCATGGGCCTGAAAATAGCTTTGCGCGATATGGCCAAAGACACCCGCGAAACCGGGCGAGAAATGCCCCTCTTCGGCGTAGTAACTGCCTCGCAGCATAAGCGCGGCGGCCTCGGACGGCGGGATGGTCGTCATCTTTTCAACACCGACCACAAGCGCGATCTTTCCACGGCCCGACTGCACGAAATCTAGCGCCGAATACAAAGCCGCCGATCCGGTGGCGCAGGCGTTTTCGAGGCGCGAGGCGGGCACATGGGCCAGTTCAGGCACGGCCATGCCGACCAGCCCGGCCTCAAAGCTTTGCGTGACAAAGCCACTGTTGAAGGTGCCTAGGAAAATACCGTCGACATCTTCGGCTGAGATATTCGCATCGCTCATCGCGGCCGGAACAGTGGCGGCAATCAGACTTTCGGTGTCGGGGCAATCGGCCAGGTTGCCGAATTTCGAATGCGCCCATCCAATCACACAAGGTTGGTCTGTCATGGCGGTCTCCTTCAGGTGGAGTGTTGCGGTTTCAGGCGGGCCTCGACCCGCGCGACTTCGGTTTTCAACATCTCGGTGAGTTCGGGCTGGCGATCCGGGGTCATGCGGCTGTCGATCGCCGCGATGGACAGCGCCCCAAGCGCCGCACCGGAAGGCCCGCGCACCGGGACACCGATGGCCCATGAATTTGCGACATACATGCCGGGATTAAGGCTCCAGCCACGTTCGCGCGCGATGGCCAGTTCTTTCATCATAAAGTCATCGTCAAAGCCGGGGAAATGCGCGGTGCGTTCCTCTCGCGTCAGGTCAAGAACCTCCATCGCCTCATCCTCGGGCAGGGCAGAAAGGATTGCCATTGCGCCCGCGCCAACACCCAGAGGATGACGCGCACCCGGCTGGAGGACATGGGTTCGAATCGGAAAGCTGCCTTCTTCGCGGTGCAGGCAGACCGAATGCGACCCTCGCCGGAACGAGACAAAGCTGCTGTCGCCACTGAGATCGGCCAGCCGGATCAGGCTGTCCATCGACACATCCAGAAGATTGTGCCGACGCGCCGCGCTGGCCCCGGCGATCACGCATTCGGGGCCGGGAAAGTATCCGCCTTCGGCACTTTGCTCGACATACCCCGAACGGATCAGCGCAAGAAGGATACGGCGGACAGTGGGTCGGGACAGCCCGGTTTCGCGGGTCAGAACCGGCATCGGAACCTCGCCCCCACCATGAGAGGAGATCAGCGATAACAGCATCAATGCACGATCGATGCTTTGACTTCCACCAGCAGATTTTTCACTAGTATCCATAATATGGACATCCTCCCGGAAACATTTATGACGACGAGAATCGATAAACTCAAGGAAAAACTCATACTGCGCTGCGGCGAAAAAACGGGGTTTACAGGTGATGGGTGTCGAAACTATCGTAACGTCGAAGCAGATGTCCACATAGTGGATAATTGAATCGCCAGATTCGCCAGCAGAGGGGGGGCTGTTTGGATATGACAAAAGGCACAGCCATTGTAACCGGCGGCGCAGGAACGCTGGGCCTTGCCATCGGCGAGTCTCTGCTTGCAGACGGATGGCCCGTTCTGCTGGTCGATCTGTCCGAGAATGTCGTCGCAGCCGCCGACAAGATCGGTGCGCGCGGCGCTCAGGTCGATCTGACCGACGCCAATGCCCGGGCGCAGATGATTGATGCCGAAAGCCGTATTGGCGCGTTGATAAATTGCGCGGGCATCGGACGGGTGGTTCCCTTCTTTGAAACGGACGAGGCGCTGTGGGATGCCATGCTGCACGTAAACCTCACGGTGCCCATGCGTCTGTCGCAAGCCGTCGCGCGCCATATGGCCCAAGCCGAAGGCGGAAATATCGTCAATATCGCCTCTGTATCCGGTCAACAGGCCAGCCGCGGCCGATCTGCTTACGGCACGTCAAAGGCCGGGCTGATCCATCTCACAAAGCAGATGGCCGTCGAGCTGGCCGAACACGGCATTCGCTGCAATGCCGTGGCCCCCGGCCCTGTCGAAGGGCCACTGGCAAAGCATCATCCGCCGGAACAGCGCCAGCGATACCTCGAGACGATCCCGCAGGGACGCTATGCCGAGGCGCCGGAAATAGCCGAGGCCGTAAGGTTCCTCGTCTCGCCCGGCGCATCGAACATCACCGGACATTGCCTGAACGTTGACGGGGGATGGCAGATCGCGGGGGTCTGAGCCCCGCTCAATCCTAGCAAAGAAAGGCCGGCATCCAGTCGGCGAACAGTGGAGGAGAAACTATGAAATACCAACTGATGGCGACCGCCGCAGCCGTGATGCTTGCCTTGCCGGCAAATGCACGCGACATCGAGATGCAGTCGATCTATCCGGGCACGCTGCCGCTACTCGGATCGTCCGGCGCGGAACTTGGCGATCGCGTTTCCATGCTTACCGGCGGTGAGCTGAATTTCGTGTTCCGCAACCCCGGTGAGATCGTCGCGGGCAACGAAATCTGGGATGCGCTGTCCACCGGCGCCATCGAAGCGGCGTGGTACAGCCCCGGCTTTGCCGAGGGCGTGGTTCCCTCCGCTTCGCTGTTCACCGCCTTCCCCTTTGGTCCGGACGTACGCGAATACACCGCGTGGTGGTACTTTGGTGGCGGTTACGAACTCTGGAACGAGATCTCCGCCCCCTACAACATCCACTCCGAGCTTTGCTCGATTCTCGCGCCGGAAGCCTCCGGCTGGTTCAAGGATGAGATCAACTCGCCCGAAGACCTGCAGGGCAAGAAGATGCGCATCTTTGGCCTCGGCGCCGCCGTGATGGAAAAGCTCGGCGTGGCCGCGCAATCCATGCCCCCCGCCGATGCCATGAGCGCGCTGAACCTTGGCACCATCGATGCGGCGGAAATGTCCTTCCCCGCCATCGACTATGCCCTTGGCATGTACGAGCACGCCAAGCACCTCTACTTCCCCGGCTGGCACCAGCAGTCCTCGCTGATCGTGTTCATGATGAACACCGATAGCTGGAACGCGCTGAGCGACCGCGAACGCGCCGCCATCCAAGAGGTCTGCGCCGGTAACGTCGCCCGCACCACCGCGCAGGGCGAGGCCATCGAAATCGAACCGCTGGCCAAGATGGAGCAAGAGCACGGTGTTACCGTTCATCGCTGGAGCGATGAGATGATGCAGACCTTCAGCGACACCTGGGACGAAGTGGTCGCCGAAAAGACCGCCGAGAACGAAGAGTTCAAGCGCGTCTGGGACCACATCCAGGCCTTCCGCGCTGACTATTCCGACTGGAAAGAGCTCGGCTACATCGACTGATATGTCCTGACCCGTGCGCGCGAGGCCCAAGGCTTCGCGCGCCAATCCGGAGCATTCCCATGCAAACCTGCCTGACATTGTCCCGCTGGCTGGCCTGGCCATGCCGATGGTTTGCCGCCATCTGCGGCGCCCTGCTGCTGATCCTCGCCGCTGTCATTCTTTACGACGTGATCGGACGGCGTTTCTTCGCCACGGGATCGTTCAAGCTGCAGGAACTCGAATGGCATCTGCATGGCGCCATCGCAGTGCTCGGCTTTGGATATGCCTATCTCAAGGATGCCCACGTTCGCATCGACCTCTTTGTGGAAAAGATCGGAGAACGCCGCCGTCTCTGGCTGGAACTGTTCGCGATCATCCTCTTCCTCATTCCCTTTATGGCCCTGCTTTTCTGGTTCGGCTATGACTTTGCCGAACGGTCCTTTATCCGGGGTGAAACCTCTAACGGCGGTGTCGGACTTAGCCATCGCTGGATCATCAAGTCGACCATCCCGCTTGCCGCTGTGCTGGCGATCCTTGGCGGGATGTCGGTGGCGCTGCGCTGCATCGTGACCCTGTTCCGGCCCGACCTGCAACCGACTCCCTTCGAGGAAATTTCATGGAAATCCTGATCGACATCATGCCGGGCCTGATGTTCCTCGCGCTCATCTTCGGCCTGTTTTCCGGCCTGCCCGTGGCCATCGTGCTGATGGGGATCACGCTGATCTTTGGCTGTGTCGCGCTGTCGCTGGGCGAAATGCGCTATGCCCAGATGACGTTGCTGCCGAACCGCATATATGGCGGCATCATCGAAAACCCCGTGCTGGTCGCCGCCCCTATGTTCGTCTTTATGGGGCTGGTTCTGGAAAAGACCCGCGTTGCGGACGACCTGCTGATCGCACTGCAAAAGCTGCTGCGCGTGGTGCCCGGCGGGCTTGCGCTCGCCGTGACGCTGGTGGGGACAATCCTTGCCGCGGCTACAGGAATTATCGGCGCCTCGGTGGTGATGCTGACCGCGCTGGCCCTGCCGACCATGGTGGCGCGCGGCTATTCGCCGTCGCTTGCCGCCGGAACCATCGCCAGCGCTGGCACGCTTGGCATCCTGATCCCGCCATCGGTGATGCTGGTTTTCATGGGCGACCTGCTGACACTGAACCTTGCGAAACTCTTTGTCGCCGCCCTGATGCCGGGGCTGATGCTGGCCGGTCTTTACCTTGTCTACATCGTCATCATCGCGGCCTTGCGACCGGAAAAGGCTCCGAAAGCCCCGCGCGACGGAAGCGAGAAATTCGACGGCTGGTCCGAAATGGTCGTGTCCCTCGGCCTGCCCTTCCTTTTGATCGTGGCCGTTCTGGGGTCCATCCTCGGCGGCATCGCCACCCCGACCGAAGCTTCGGGCGTCGGTGCCGTGGCGGCCCTCGTTCTTGGTCTGGCACGCGGACGGCTGAACTGGACCGCCCTGTCGAGCGCCATGGACGGATCGGTCCGCACAATCGCCATGCTGTTCTTCATCTTTGTAGGTGCGACGGCCTTTTCCTATGTCTTCCGCCTGATCGGCGGCGAGCACTTCATCGTCTCCACCGCACGCGGCCTTGCCTACGGCGACTGGGGTCTGCTGATCATGATGATGGTGATGATCTTTATCATGGGGTTCTTCTTTGACTGGATCGAGATCACCTTGATCATGCTCCCGATCTTTGCCCCTATCGTCCAGACGCTGGACTTTGGCGACCACGTGGCCGGTCCGGACATGATCTACTGGTTCGCCGTATTGGTGGCGGTGAACCTTCAGACCTCGTTCCTGACGCCACCCTTTGGATTCGCGCTGTTCTACCTCAAGGGAGCGGGCGGCGCGCATATCACCATGGCAGAGATCTATCGCGGGATCATTCCCTTTGTGCTGGTGCAGCTGGCAGCGCTGGCGATGTTCATCTGGAAACCAGAGATCGTGACCTGGCTGCCCAACGTCTTGCTTGGAAATTGAGAACTGACATGACCTTTTCACTGAGTGATCAAACCGCTGTCGTCTTTGGCGCAGGCTCTTCGGGGCCGGGATGGGGCAACGGAAAAGCCGCCGCTGTGGCCTATGCCCGCGCCGGGGCCAATGTCGCCTGCATCGATCTGAACATGACCGCCGCCGAAGAAACCGCCGGTATCATCGAAAGCGAAGGCTACCGGGCCATTGCGATCAAAGGCAACGTCGCGATCGAGGATGACGTTGCAGCCGCCGTTGCCACGACGCTGTCGGAATTCGGCAAGATCGAGATCCTTCACAACAATACTGGCATCACGCCTTTTGGCGGGCCGGTCGATCTGGACCTTGCCGACTGGGACCGGGCCATGGATGTTAACGTCAAAAGCGTCCTGCTCGCCAGCCGTCACGTCCTGCCGCATATGGAATCGCAGGGATACGGCGTGATCACCAACATCTCGTCCATCGCGGGCATCCGTATCGCAGGCTACGACATGTCCGCCTACTACACGAGCAAGGCCGCCGTGAACCAGCTGACCCGCGCCATCGCCCTGCAATATGCTGCCAAGGGCATTCGCGCCAATGCCATTCTGCCGGGGCTGATGAACACGCCGCTGGTCCAGAATGCAGCCGGGTTCAAAGCCCATCACGGCGATGCCGAGACACAGATGGCGGAACGGGACGCGATCAGCCCCACCGGCAAGATGGGCGACGCCTGGGACGTGGCCCACGCCGCTGTTTTCCTCGCCTCGCGCGAGGCAAAATACATCAACGGCGTCCTGCTGCCCGTGGACGGCGGGCTATCCTGCCGCGCGAGATAGGCAGGGCACGGAAGTGTTTATCTAGGTTGTTACGTCCGGCTCTAAAGATGAGAGCGGGATTTCCCCGCCTTCACAGGCAGTCGCGCCATAGCCAGAGGCGGAGTAACGCCAACCACCCCAATGATCCGGCCTCACCAACAAGGAAGCAGAAACAACAAAGGCGCCCAAGGGCGCCTTGTTTTATTGGTCGGAGTGAGAGGATTCGAACCTCCGGCCCCTGCCTCCCGAAGACAGTGCTCTACCAGGCTGAGCTACACTCCGACCGTAGCGCGCGGGTTACAGCGATCCGCGCGCTTTGGCAATAGGGGTCTGCAGATTCAGCGTATCAATCTGAGCGTACGTAATGCGGTACCGACCCCCGGTGAGCCCGAGACACCCGGGCGCGATCTCGACCGCAGGACAGGCGTGTTTTCAGAGGCATCGCTGCTGGCTTCGCGGAAGACGATATAGAGACCCGAGGCGATGATCAGCGCTACGCCGATGAACGTCGTCTGCCCCGGCCATTCGTCGAAAAACAGCCAGCCGTAGAATATCGCCCAGAGCATCTGGGAATACTGCATCGGCGCGATCAGGGCCGCCTCGGCACGTTTGTAGGCTTCGATAATCAGAAGCAGCGCGATAAAGGCCAGAACGGCGATACCCGCGTTCATCCCCATGTCGATACCCTCCATCGGGTTATAGACAAAGGGCATGGCCGCCCCCATCACGACAAGGGTCGCGATCCAGGGGTAGATCAGCATGACAACGCTGCGCTCCTCGCGGCCGATCTTGCGCACGATCGTCGCGACCAGTGCCGCACAGACCGAGGCCAGAAGCGCCGCACCGTGGCCCAGCGTAAGCTCGGACTGTCCCGGCTGGAGCACGATCACGACGCCGATCAGGCCGACGATGATGGCCAGACCCCGGCGCAGGCGTACCTGCTCTCCAAGGATCGGGATCGCCAGCAGGGTGATCAGGATCGGTGTCGCAAAGAGAATCGCATAAGTGTCCGCAAGCGGCAGCACCGAGAAGGCGTAAAAACAGGCCCCCGAAGCGATGACCATCGAGATAGCCCGGATGATCGTCCACCATGGGTGTACGGGCCGAAGCGTGCCGGGCGTGCGGTCGCTCATCATCATCACCGTGCCCAGGGGAAAGGAATAGAGCATGGTGAAGAACACCACCTGAAAAGGTGAGTAACCGCCGCCGAGAAATTTAATGATCGTGTCGTGAAACGCGTAAACAGCGAATGCCATCAACGCGAGCAGAATGCCGCGTGTCTGGGAGGTCAAAGCTGACTCCTGTAGTCCTGTTATTCCTCCCCTGATGAAGGAATCTCAGGCAATCGCGACCGAAAATCAAGTTGGGCCGGGCATTTAGCTGCCGCCCGGCCCGATTTGATCAAAGGGTGGCGTCCAAAGCGGCAAGGATCGCGTCGCCCATTTCGCTTGTGCTGACGGGGGTTACGCCCTCTTCGCCCAAAAGATCAGCAGTCCGCTTGCCATCGGCCAGAACCTGTTCAACAGCCTTCTCAAGACGCGTGGCTTCGTCGCCCTTGTCAAAGGAATAGCGCAGCGCCATCGCGAACGAGAGGATGCAGGCGATCGGGTTGGCCTTGCCCTGACCGGCGATATCGGGTGCCGAGCCGTGGACCGGTTCGTAAAGCGCCTTGGGCCGGCCGTTTTCCATCGGCGCGCCAAGGCTGGCCGAAGGCAGCATGCCAAGCGAACCGGTCAGCATGGCCGCGAGATCGGACAGCAGGTCGCCAAACAGGTTATCGGTCACGATAACATCGAACTGCTTGGGCCAGCGGGTCAGCTGCATAGCACCGGCATCTGCATACATGTGCGACAATTCCACGTCGCTGTATTCGGCCTGATGCACTTCGTTCACTACGTCGCGCCACAGGATACCGGATTCCATCACGTTGGCCTTCTCCATCGAGCAGACCTTGTTGCCGCGCTTGCGGGCCAGTTCGAACGCCGAACGCGCAACGCGGGCGATTTCGCTTTCCGTGTAGCGTTGGGTGTTGATGCCGACCCGTTCGTTACCTTCCTTGAAGATGCCGCGCGGCTCGCCGAAATAGACACCGCTGGTCAGCTCGCGCACGATCATGATGTCGAGCCCTGCGACAACGTCTTTCTTCAGAGAGGAGAAATCTGCCAGCGCGTCGAAACACTGTGCCGGACGCAGGTTAGAAAACAGGTCCATTTCCTTGCGCAGGCGCAGCAGACCACGCTCGGGTTTGACGCTGAAATCGAGGTTATCGTATTTCGGGCCACCAACGGCGCCAAGCAGCACGGCGTCGACTTCCTGCGCCTTGGCCATCGTGTCGTCATGCAGCGGCGTGCCGTGCTTGTCATAGGCGCAGCCACCGACAAGATCTTCGCTCACGTCGAACTTTAGACCGCGCTTGTCGCCGAACCACTCGATGATGCGGCTGACCTCGGCCATGACCTCGGGGCCGATACCATCGCCGGGCAGGATCAAAAGGGAAGGATTGGACATGTGCGGACTCCTGAAAATGCTTCGCCGTGGGCGTAGCGCGGAGTCCGGGGGGCGTCAATGTGTCGGGGCGGCAGATAGACCCCGCAGGGTCTTATTCAGCCGCTCGCCGTGCGTTCATTACAGGTTTGGCGGGCCTGATTGACCGACATGAAATTGCCAACCGTTTCCACATCGCCTGTCAGGCTGTCGGTTTCGCCCGACGGGGGTGGGGCGAAGCCGAACTTTACCGATTTCTCGCCCGGCCGCGCGGTGCTGGCGGATGGCCCCTGCCAGACGTAGATGTTGCTGTTTCCCGGCACGTCAGCGCGGTTGCGCGCGTACTCGGCCGCGCCACACCAGTAAATCGCGTCCTCGGAAAAATCGGCAACGACTTCGACCAGCCCGTCGCCATAAGTATAGCTTTCGGCCCGCGACTGGTTTCCGGCAATGGCCGGAGCAGCCGCAATGACCGCCGCCGTGAAAAGTGAAATATTGAAGCGTCTTGCAGGTGGCATGGCATCCCCCTCTTGCTTGTGCGTTCGTAAGGAATACGCGCCAAACGCTGCTCCGGATCAGTTATGATATAGTCAGCTTAGCTGGAAAGAGATTGCAGACCCTGCGCGAGAATATCCCAGACACGTCGAATCCGGGGCGTCTGGCGCATAGCCTCATGCGCGGCAAGCCAGACTTCAAGCGGCGGAATATCGATGCCAAGGTGCAGCTCTTCCAGCAAAGGATCGGCCCGTCCCGTCTCTGCCTGACCAAAACCGATCCCGCAGCCACCGCGCAGCAATTGCCAGCAGGCGGCCTGATCGTCGCAACGGATCGCAAAACTTTCCCGCGTCACCGGATAACCCATGTCACGCATCGTCCGCAGGATCAGGTCCGTCGATTCATAACCGATAACGTCGAAATCAAAGAGCTCCGCAGCCCTTTCGGGACGCCCGTGCCGGGCGATATAATCCTTGGCGGCAAAGGCACCCAACTCAAGATCAGCAACATGGCGCGTAATGATATCGAGCTGGGTCGGTCGGTACATTCGCACGGCAATATCGGCCTCGCGGAACAGCAGGTTCTCGGCCCGGTCCGAAGGTATCAAAACGATATCGATGCTCGGCTCGCGCCTGCGCAGATCCGCGATGATCGAGGGCAGGACGAAATGCGAAGCATAAACGCTTGCGGTGATGCGAACCGTACCCTCCAGCCGTTCAGCATGACCGGCGGCGCTCAGGGTTAGCGCATTCATCGCGTCACGCATCTGCCGCGCCATCGGCATGAGTTCGGCCCCGGCATCCGATAGCCGAAGCCCCCGCGCATGCCTGTCGAAAAGCCGGGTGCCGAGGTCTTCCTCCAATAGCTGTATCTGGCGGCCAAGGGTCGGCTGGCTCCGCCCCAATTCGCGCGCGGCGGCAGACAGCGATCCAGAAACCGCCACCGCCAGAAACGCCTGAATCAAGGACCAGTCCGGAGTTTTGCTATGCGCATCCATTCATTTATGAATACATGATACAGGAATTTCGGCAATATCCATACGATTATGACATCCCATATAGTCGCTGCAACAGATCAAAACGCAGGATAATAGGATGAAAAAGACAGTTCTCATACTGGGTGCCAACGGCCGATTTGGCCAGAATAGCGCCGAAGCTTTTGAAAATGCGGGTTGGAGCGTCCGCCGCTTCGACCGCAAAACACAAGACCTTACGCAGGCGGCATGGGGCACGCAGCTGATCGTGAACGCGTGGAACCCGCTCTACCCCGACTGGGCAAAAGATGTGCCACGTCTGACCCGGCAGGTCATCGAAGTCGCCCGCAAGACCGGTGCAACGGTGCTGATCCCCGGAAACGTCTACAACTTTGGCGCAGACGCCCCGCCCCCTTGGGCTGAGGAGTCCGGGCAGATGGCCAGAAATCCGCTGGGCCGTATCCGGATCGACATGGAACGCGCCTATAGGGACAGCGGCGTACGCACGATCATCCTCAGAGCGGGCGATTTCATCGACACGCAGCCATCCGGCAACTGGTTCGATCTGGCGCTGGTAAAGAAACTAGACAAGGGCGTTTTCACCTACCCCGGCAATCCCGATATCCCGCATGCATGGGCTTATTTGCCAGACTTGGCCCGTGTGGCTGTCGGCCTTGCAGAGCAAGGCGACAAACTACCCACCTTCGCCAATGTTCATTTCCCGGGTTACACGCTGACCGGCCATGAGATGCGCCAAGCGCTTGAGCGTGTGACGGGCAGATCGTTGAAAATTCGCCGGTTCTCATATTTGCCGCTGCATCTGGCGCGCCCCTTCTGGCCCCTCGGGGCAAAGCTGCTGGAAATGCGCTATCTCTGGTCGACGCCGCATTGGCTGTCAGGCGAACGTTTGCACGAAATCCTGCCCGGTTTCAGGGATACCCCGGTTGAAATCGCGCTGGCATCGGCTATTCCGCCGCATTCAGTCGAGGGCCAGATCGACCCAGACAAGGCGATGGCGACTGGCTGAGAGCACTGCATCGTGCTCTGGCGCGTCCATCCCGGGCCAGAGCACCCCAGCGTCCACCACCCTCCAGTCGCGCGAGGGCAGGACATAATCCACCCGAAGACGACCCGGACCGTCCCAGTCGACCGTATCCAGCGCATCCGGGCCAGCGTGCCCCTGCCCTCCGGCCGCAGCGCCGCCTTTACTGGACTGCGCGGGATCGACGATCCGGGCATCGGACAGAAGAGCCTGCATCGCCTCGCGGCGGCCTTCGCTATCGTGAGGGTCAAGGTTGCTATCCCCTGCAATCACAAAGCGGGAGTCCGGTACCGGGCCGAACGCACCATCAAGGTAGGCCTGCCAAAAGACGATCTCATCATGGTTGCGGCGTCCATTGCGGTCTTCCGGGCCGTCGAACACCGGAGGCGTGGCTTTAAACGTGAGGAGCGTAAGCGTTTCGCCATTGGGCAGGTCGATCGGAACCGCCCAGTGGGCAGTGCTCGACAGCGGCTGTTCGAGATACACCTGAGCAGAGGGGAACAGGGTACCATCGTCATTCACCGGCAGGAGGGCAGCGCGCAGATCGCGCCAGAGGAATCCTGAGAAATCCGAAACCTCTTTGATGCGAATTGGAAATCTTGACAGAACCGCTATCCCGCCCTGCCCAGTGAATGAACCGAAGCCCCATGAATCCTCCGGCTCTCCGAGCCTGCCGTCGCCATCCAGATCATACCCGCTCGCCCTGCCAGAATTCGGCTGCGTCGCATAGAAGTAGGAGTAAGGCGCGCCGGTTTTATCCAGTTCGGCCATCAGCGCCCGCAGCGCCAAGCCTTCAAGGTCCCAGTCGATGCTTTGCAGGGCAATGACGTCGGCATCCGCTAGGGCGATGACCTCAACAACGGCGGCGACCTGCGGGTCATTGCCCGAGGTGATATCGCGCAGCAGCAAACCCGGGCCGCTGCGTTCAAGCTCGGTATTGAAACTGGCAACGCGGATCGTATCCGCCGCCAGTTGTGTCGCACCAAATATGAGAATTGCGGTCAGTAACGACCGCAGCATCACGCGGCCTGCATGGACTCGGCGCTGGCATAGACACGGCGGCGCTTTTCCCGGATCAGATCCGATATCCGCGAAATCGCAATGCCACGCATGACCATGCTGGCGGGCAGAAACGCCCATGCGCTCAGACACCAGATCACCGTCAACGGGCTGTCGAGCGAAATCGGATCGACGATTTCCGACGCGATCTTGATGAGAGCGGGAAAAATGAAGGGCAGCAGAAAGCCCACGATGATATTGATACGCCCGTCCCGCTGCAGGCGATGCACGACATCGCCGCCGGTTGTCGGGTCGAAAAGCGGCAGGTTCACCCAGACGTTAAAGGCGCCACTGCTGATCGGCCACCCCAGCACCCGAACGCTGAAAAAGAAGATAAGGACCGAGACAACCGCAGTTGTATAGGTGACTCCGGCAGCGATACGAACAGAATTGATGGTCTGCTCCGCTGTTCCCTCGGGCAACAACAGCAGCACAAGACGCACCGGCGAGAACGGGAAATCGGCGAAGCGCCCGATAAGACCGCCGACATGGTGCACCAGCCCGGTAATCGCCGTCGGCTCAAAGTGATGCTTGGCAGTCAGCGAAAGCGAGGCAAACATCACGAACAGCGCGATAAACCTGATCCGGTTCACCGGCGGCGCGTCGCGGAATTCGATGAAGCTTGGGAAATCGGTGTTGTACTCAGCGAAGGTAAGCACGCCCGCGAGGATTGCGATCAGCACGACCATCTCGCTGGTATCCGACAAGTAGCCAGCCAGCAGCAGCGACGGCATCGCCACGACCAAAGCCACTAATGTCCCGCGTGTTACTGCGCCCGCTATGCGTGCAATCACTATCCGATCCTTTCAACTTGGACAGGTTCGGTGGATTGCCGCCGATTGCCCAACTTGAGTCCACCCGATCCGAGTGGCGCGCCCCATTTTTGCCATATTCGTGCCGCAATTCATCATGCCGCTCAAGCCGTGCAAGCACGAGAGCGAAGATTTGCGGCAAAATGATGAAGAAACTGGTGCGACTTTGCATCAAATCTGTTGCCCACAGGGCAACAGTCGACGCGTCACACAAGATCTAGCGGCGTTACAAATACGCGGCCGAACCGTGGCTTCCTCGTTACGAATAGGCGGTTAAAGTTAGTTAAACGTCCCTAAAATACAAATCCATGTATGGCTTAATTGTCACGTCAACACAAACAATAATGCACTCTGGGGCTGAAAATAATTCATTTGCTAAACTTCCAGTTGGCTACCCTTCCCCAAGGTCAACTTGCCTATTCTTGCAACGAAAAAGGGGCCGGAAATGGCCGACCCCTTTCAAAAATCTGGATTTTTTAAGGCAGGGATCAGACCCAGGGACGCGCCTGAGCGGCTTTTGCCTCGAAGGCGTCAATCGATGCTTCTTTAGCCATCGTGAGCCCGATATCGTCCAATCCTTCCATCAGGCAGTGCTTTTTGAACGAATCAACTTCGAAGGAAAAACTTTCGCCGTCCGATGTCGTGACGGTCTGAGCCTCGAGATCCACGATCATCCGAGCGTTCGCGCCCTTTTCAGCGTCCTTCATCAGCACATCAACCTGCTCCTGCGGCAGAGCGATCGGCAGGATGCCGTTCTTGAAGCAGTTGTTGTAGAAGATGTCGGCAAAGCTCGGCGCGATGACACAGCGAATGCCAAAGTCTTTGATCGCCCAAGGCGCGTGCTCGCGCGAGGAGCCGCAGCCAAAGTTGTCACCGGCCACAAGGATCTCAGCCTCGCGATAAGCGGGCTTGTTCAGGACAAAATCTTCAACCTCGTTGCCCTCACGGTCATAGCGCATCTCGTCGAACAGGTTCACACCCAGCCCGGAACGCTTGATCGTTTTGAGGAACTGTTTCGGAATGATCATGTCCGTGTCGATGTTGACCATCGGCATGGGCGCGGCAATTCCCGTGAGTTTTTCGAATTTATCCATCGTCGGTTTCCTTGAACGGCGAGAGCCCTGGGGGCGACCTTGGCAACGCCCTGGGGCGCGGCCTTAAATACAAGGGCGTGATGCCCTATTTTCCCGCCGGTTGCAATCTATGGCGGGCACCCGGAGCACATAGAAAAAGGCGGCCCCGCATAGGGACCGCCCCGGTTGTCGATAGGCAGGATCGCTCAGGCGGCGCTTTTGCGACGACGCGCTGCAAACAGGGCGCCAAGACCCGCCATGACCAGCCAGCCCGAAGCAGGCAGCGGGACCACGTTGGTCGACCCACCGGTCGGAACGCCACCGGTCGTAATCTCCTGGAGCTTGGCAGCAGCGAACTGCGCAAGGAAGGCCGCAGGGTCAGCACCGGCGCCGGTAAAGCTGTTCAGATCGAACAGGGCCTGATTAAGCGAGTCATTCGGACGCGACGCAGGTTCATACTCTGAAAACAGGCTTGTTATCGTGATGATGTTGTTCAGATAATTCACGCTATCCAGCTTTTGCCCAAGTGCCGCATAGCCGGTACCGAAGCTATTGGTATAGGAACTTTCATCATCCGCGTCCTCATCGGTGATCAGGACAATCGATTTGACGGTGTTGGCGCGCCACCCAACGGTCGTGAACAAGGAACCGCCCGGCAGAACCGAGTCAACGGCGGCAAGCGCGTCTTCAGTGCCACCGAAAGTTTGCGACGCTTCAGCTGCCAATGCATTGCCAAGAGTCGTAACGTCCGAGGTCAGCGCCTGGCTGACTTGAAGACACGAGTTGCCAAAGCCGCAGTTGCCTGTGGGCCCAAGGCGCGCCTCTTCATAGGTCACGAGCCCCGCATTGACGGAAGACACATTCGCATCGCCAGCCAGACCGCTCACGAAAGTCGAGATGTTGGAACCCAAAGTCGAGAATTCGTTGCTCATCGAGCCGGACTGGTCGATGACGAAAACGATATCGACGTCAACAGGTGCAGCTTCAACCGCTGCAGTCGATGCCAATGCCACGGCCGAAGCCAGAATAAGGTTTTTTAACATAATAGACCTCTAAATTTTAAAATATAATTATCATCCCCTCCCAGTGTTTCGAAATCAAGGAAAAGGTTAACGACGGGTGGAAATCGCCATTTCAGCGCCGAGGGTCTGAAAATGTGCGCGATAACATGCGCTGCGTTAGCCCAAAACCGCTTACATTTTGGGCATCACGGCTAGACGCGCGACGGGAATCTCGCGGTATTCGGCGCCCCTCGTCCCTCAGTGCAAGGCAGAATCAGACAACAATTTGCACCGGGATTCGTTTGCACGACGGACACGAAAGATGGCCCGGCGGAAAGGCCAGGCCAGCCGTGTTGTCACTTGGTGATCTTATTGCGGACCGTCTTGAGGAAGAAGGCAAGAACGATCAGTCCCGCGCCGTTAAACAGCAGTTCGATCCCAAGCAGAATGCCAAGCAGGCTTGGCGCTACCTCGGCGAAATTGGCAAAAACGTAGCCGGCCAACAGCACGGAAAGCGCACCGGAGATGAGCATCGGCCAAAAGAACGGCGTCTGCTTCATCTGGTAGGCCGCGATCAGGCGCATCACGCCGTTCGCGGCAAAGAGGATCAGCACCATCAGGGTGAGAGAGATGACGCCCTCGAACGGATTGAACAAAAGCGACAACCCGAGAAGTACGAGAAGAACGCCCAGCGCGATCCCCGCGAACTTGCCGAAACCGCCGGGTTCACTGAACCCGGCGATAACCTGAAATACGCCCGTTACGGCAAAGAGGATACCCGCGAGGGTTGTGACAGCGAGCGATGCCGCGACCGGATTGGCCAGAACAAAAAGGCCAAAAACAATCGACAAGATCCCTACGATCAACCATTTGGTCCACGTCTTCATCAGGCTTCCCCCTCAATCTAAACGATTCTTTGGGAGCCTACATCATCTCCCGCACGTCTGTCAGCTTTCCCGTGATCGCAGCCGCAGCCGCCATTGCGGGCGACATCAGGTGCGTCCGGCCCTTGTAGCCCTGACGCCCCTCAAAGTTGCGGTTCGAGGTCGCGGCGCAGCGTTCACCGGGGCTCAGCTGGTCGGGGTTCATCGCAAGACACATGGAACAACCCGCCATGCGCCATTCGAACCCGGCATCCTTGAAGATATCCGCAAGCCCTTCTTCCTCGGCCTGCGCACGAACAAGACCTGAACCCGGCACGATCATCGCGCGAAGCCCGTCCTTGATCTTCTTGCCCTTCAGGATCGCAGCCGCAGCGCGGAGGTCCTCGATCCGGCCATTGGTGCAGGAACCGATAAAGACGGTGTCGATTTCAACGTCCGAAAGCGGCATGCCCGGCTTGAGCCCCATGTAATCGAGCGAACGCTCGACGGCACCGACCTTACCGCCTTTGAAATCCGACGGGTTCGGAACATTGGCAGTGATCGGCAGCACATCTTCGGGCGATGTGCCCCAGGTCACGACAGGCGCGATATCCTCAGCCTTGAGCGTGATGACCTTGTCCCAATGCGCGTCGTCATCGGAATAGAGCGTTTTCCACCAGTCCAGCGCGGCTTCCCATTGGGCACCCTTCGGCGCATGCGGACGGCCCTTGCAGTATTCAAAGGTCTTTTCGTCCGGCGCGATCAGGCCAGCGCGAGCGCCACCTTCGATCGCCATGTTGCAAACGGTCATGCGGCCTTCCATCGAAAGCTCGCGGATCGCTTCGCCACAATATTCGATGACATAGCCGGTGCCGCCGGCGGTACCGGTCGCGCCGATCACCGACAGCGTAATGTCCTTGGCAGTCACACCGGGGCGCAGCTTGCCGGTGATCTCGACCTTCATGTTCTTGGATTTCTTCTGGATCAGCGTTTGCGTAGCCAGAACATGCTCAACCTCGGAGGTGCCGATACCGTGGGCCAGCGCGCCAAAGGCACCGTGTGTCGCTGTATGGCTGTCGCCACAGACAACAGTCATGCCCGGCAGGGTCCAGCCCTGTTCCGGGCCGACGATGTGAACGATGCCCTGACGGACATCCGACACCGGATAATAGTTCAGACCGAATTGCTTGGCGTTGGTGTCCAGCGCCTCGACCTGAATACGGCTGTCCTCGGTCATAGTCGCGGCATTGGCGCGATCCAGCGTGGTCGGCACGTTGTGGTCCGGCACGGCAATGGTTTTTTCCGGCGCACGCACCTTGCGGCCCGTCATCCGCAGCCCTTCGAAAGCTTGCGGGCTTGTGACCTCGTGGACGAGGTGACGGTCGATATAAAGCAGGCATGTGCCGTCTTCGGCCTCATCGGCCACGTGGGCATCCCAGATCTTGTCGTAGAGTGTCTTGGGGGACATCGGTCCTCTCCCGTATTTAAGTAGCTGTCAGCGAATGGAATTCGGGCGCGGATGGCTTATAGGCGCGCGAGAATGGTGCGGGTTGCCCCGAAAAAGCGCCACGGCAGGCGGGCGCGGTCATCCATGTCGAATACGCGTGTCATCCTGGGCAGATACTACTTAGCCCCGAGTCCCGCAAGAGGCAGCATAACGGCGATGCCTCACGAAAAAGGGCGCCCGATCAGGCGCCCTCATCAAAGTCGATCCAAGCTGGACCGTATCAGCCGCGACGACGACGCAGCGCCATGGCGCCAAGGCCCGACAGCAGCAGAAGTCCGCCCGCCGGAAGCGGCACGGGTGCGACTTCCGAATAAGAAAAGGTCGCCTGAGCGCTTTCCGGTGTCGCGCTGTCATAAAGACCCAGACGGTATGTGCCTGCGGCCATGTTGGCAAAGAGCACGTCACCCGGCTTTGATGCGAGATTGGTGGAACCGCCCGACGCGCCGGTTTTCGAGATCAGGTTGCAATCACCCGCGATCTCGGCATTTGCGCCGCCACAAAAGTCGACGTCCAGCGAAAACCGCTGAAGCGCGGCACCGCCCATCCCGTCGATCAGGTCGAGCGTGATGCCAGTTACGTCATTATTCCGGATGGTGCCCACAAGATCCACGAAGGAGATCGAAAAAGCGGTGTCACTCTCGAAATCCGTGCTCAGCGAAACCGGCGTTCCTTCCCAGGAATAGGTTGCCGTGGTGCTGTTAACAAAGCTAATGCCAGCGTTTGTCGCGCCATAGTTTTCAGTCGTGGCGGACACGATGGACGCACTGGATTGAGTTGCCATACCGCCGATCAATGCAACCGCGCCTAAAATCGTCTTGATGTTCATAGTTACCCCTGTTGAGCGTTCCAATGTATCTCTGCCCCTACCTGCCACGCCAACGTGCATCAAACAAAAACCGTGGATTTGCCCCAATATTGTCACTTTTTCAATTTTGAGTTGCGTGCAGAAACAATCATTGCGTGATTTCCAACACTTAGCAGGGGATCGACGGCCTGACTCATTCGGTCGCAAACCGGAATTCAGCACTTTGTTGGGCCTGTCGCTGTTCATAAAACGGTCGCGCTTAACTGCCATCTGAACAGCTGCGCTCATGGTCGATCTGCATCTGTTGCCAGCCCCCCGAAATTTCGTGCATTCTTTCCAAAAGAAGGAACGACATGGAAGAGTTCGAAACGCTGAACACGCTGGCGGAAACGGGTCAGTCGATCTGGGCAGATGCGCTGCGCTATCTTCAAATGGTCATAGAACCCGGCTGGCGGCAGAACCAGATTCTGATCGTTCTGGGCATGATCGTATTGGCCTACGCCCTGCGAAAACTGTTCGAAGGTCCGCTCGACAACTGGTCACGCAACCGGACGGGCTGGGAAAAGTGGCAACTGCGCCAGCTTGTGCATGTACGCAAGAATCTTGGACTGATCTGTTACGCGGTGCTTGCATGGGTCGTATACGGGCTGATGCAGCAGCTGACATGGCCATCCCGCAGTTACCTGATCGGAGTCGTCGCCACGCTGGTCACGGTCTGGGTGGTCATCGGCTTTACAACGCGGTTGATCCGCAACCCTTCGCTGCGCCGGCTTGTCGCGTGGTTCCTCTGGATCTACGGCACGCTGCTAGCGCTTGGACTTGTAGACGAAACCGAGGAACTGCTGGACGAACTCGCCTTTAGTATTGGCAGCGTCCGTCTTTCCGTTCTGACGGTCATCAAGGCCGTCGTCATCATCACGCTCATGCTGACCGTGGCGCGGCTGGCAACGCAGCGGGCAGGCGCATCGCTGTCGCGTAACGAGAACATCTCGCCTTCGATGCGGGTTCTTGGCACCAAGGCGGTGCAGTTGCTGGCCTATGGTATCGTTTTCCTGGTCGCCATCCGCTCACTCGGCTTCGATCTTACGGGACTTGCCGTCGTATCCGGGGCCATCGGTGTCGGCATCGGTTTCGGCCTTCAAAAGGTCGTATCCAACCTGATCTCCGGGCTCATCATTTTGCTCGACAAATCCATCAAGCCCGGCGACGTGATCTCGCTTGGCGATACCTTCGGCTGGATCGACAGTCTTGGCGCGCGCTATGTTTCGGTGGTGACGCGGGATGGCAAGGAATACCTCATCCCCAACGAGGACCTGATCACCAGCCAGGTGGTCAACTGGTCCCATACCAACAAGTTCGTCCGGCTCGATATCTTCTTTGGGGTTTCCTACGGGGATGATCCGCACAAGGTGCGCAAGGTGGCCGTCGAGGCCAGCGAAACCGTCGCGCGCGTGCTGACCCACCCCAACCGGCCCGTCTGTCACATGGTCGGGTTCGGCGACAGCAGCGTCGATTACATCCTGCGCTTCTGGATTACCGATCCCTCGGGCGGGCTGACCAACATCAAGGGTCAGGTTCTGCTGGCCCTTTGGGATGCCTTCAAGGAAAACGATATTTCCTTCCCGTTCCCGCAGCGCGAGGTACGCCTGCTCGACGGATCGACCGTGGAAATGAACGCCCGCACAGGCGCCATTCCGGAACCCGACGAGCAAGAGAGAGGCAGTTGAGCCATTGCAAGTGGGCGTGGTTTCGGCCATCAGCCGCCGAATGCGCCGCTTTCATTGAAAAGTCATCTGCGCATTGTTAAATTAGAGTTACCCCATGCGCCGGGGGATGTCGGCGCGCAAAACGGAGGACAACGTCCTGACAACCTTTGCAGAAGCGGAAACTTCCGCTGATGACCGGGCCAGCATGATGATGGCCCAACCCCAGCCGGACAGCGAAGAGCTGCTGGCGCGTATCCTGACTTCGCTCGAAGACGACAAGGCCGAGGATGTCGTGCAGATCGATCTGCGCGGCAAGACAGCCATGGGCGATTACATGGTCATTGCCAGCGGTCGGTCGACCCGGCAGGTTTCCGCGATGGCCGAAAAGCTCATCGACCGTCTCAAGCATGATTTCGGACGGCTTGCCCGGATCGAAGGCAAGGACACGGGCGACTGGGTGCTGATCGATACGGGCGACGTGATCGTCCATATCTTCCGCCCCGAAGTCCGCGAGTTCTATCAGCTCGAGAAGATGTGGATGCCGAGCGGCGCCGCCAACTGATCGCCCACCGGGCGCGGCAGGAACGGAACGAATATGCGCGTGCATATCTGCGCGGTCGGTCGGTTACGGTCCGGGCCCGAGAAGACACTGATTGACGATTACCTCACCCGGTTCGACCGGACCGGGCGTGCGCTTGGGCTTGGCCCGGCGCAGGTGATCGAGGTCGAAGACCGCAAGGGCGGCGGCATGGCAGCCGAGGCAGATTTGCTGCGGCGGGCAATTCCCAAGGGCGCGGTCCTGTGCTGCATGGACGAGCGCGGCAAGACGCTTTCCTCCCCTGCCTTCTCCGAACGGCTCGCCGGATGGCGTGACAATGGCCGCTCTGACCTTGCGCTGGTCATCGGAGGCGCAGACGGAATCGATCCGACCCTGCGTAGCGAGGCGAATATGTTGCTCTCGCTGGGTGCGATGGTCTGGCCACACATGCTGGCGCGGGTCATGCTTAGCGAACAGCTTTACCGCGCGGCGACGATCCTCGCCGGAAGCCCTTATCACCGGGTTTGAATGGCGATAGCGCCGGATTGGGACGCTGCCCTAAACCCCGGGATATTTTATGACCCAAAGAAGGTATCAGGGCAGGCTGTGGTGCCCTGTCGTTTCAGACCAGCCGTCGACGAGGCACCTTGACTGGACATGGATCGTATCGAGGCCGTCGGGTATTTTGGCTCCGGACAGGCTGCGGGTGAATGGTTGCTCGTTCACATGCGGATGAAGGAGATCGCGACGACCGAGTTCTTTCCCGTTTTCGTCCAGAACGCGCCAGCCATCGGCATAGTGCTCCCAGCCGGTATCGGGATGCGAGAGCGTCACCGATATCTGCCAGCCGGATGCCTGTTTTGTAGCAGTGATGTTTTCGATAACGGGTGCCTCGGCCAGTAGCGGCGCTGCCGCGAGACAGAGTACCGGCAGCAGGTATTTGAAGGTCATTGGCAGTCTCCCGGGTTAGAGGTTCGGGTTAGTGCTGCGAAGAAGGCGGCGTTTGCAGCAGATAGAGGCGCGAGCGGGAGGCGAACTCCCTTCGCCAGAGGATGCCCGTGGTGATCAGCGCCGCAGCGATCAGCGCCACGGGACCCAGCAGCCAGGCCAGCGCCGCAAGGGCGAAATAGGTTGAGCGCATGCCCTGATTGAAGCTGCGGGCGGCGGTGATGTTGATCTCGGCAGCCTGCCGGGCGCGAGGCTGTGCGATTGGGTCCTCGGGGTCATTGGGCACAGCAGCCATCAGCACGGCGCAATAGCCGAAGAGCCGGTGCGCCCAGACATATTTCAGGAAGGCATTGGCCTGAAACAGAAGCACCGAAAGGATTTTCACCTCCCAGACCACGGTCGGCGCGCTGTCGAGCGTCAGGTCGCGGGCGAGACCGACAAGCTGGTCGGCATTGCCGATCAGGGCAAGCCCGCCGCCGATCGCGATCATCGAGGCGGAGGCAAAGAAGGTGGTGCCCTGGCGCAGGCTGCTTAGGACCTGACCGTCGAATAGGCGGGGCTGCCGGGTGAGCATATGCACCATCCAGTCACGGCGGAACCCCTGCATCAGGAGGCTGACCGATATCCGCGAGCTGCCCGGATTTTCGATCCGCCAGCCGATGCCGAGCCAGCAGATCAGCAGGCAGAGCACGGCGGCCCCGTCGAGATAGGAAAACAGCGCGAGGCGATCCTGCCAACTCATACCAGAATCCCGCAAGAGGCGGGAAAAACCTTGCCCGGGTCGAGAATTGGAAATATTTCTTTACCAGATCGGAGAGTTATCATGGACATGCCTGTTGCGAACCCGGCCATTCTGGCCCGAAAGACGGCCCTGGTCGAGCGTCTGCGCGCAGTTTTGCCGGAAGAAGCGCTGATTTCTGACCCCGCCGAGACCCGCGCCTATGAGTGTGACGCGCTGACCGCCTATGCCTGCCCGCCGATGCTGGCTGTCCTGCCGGGATCGACGCAGGAGGTTTCGGACATACTGGCGATCTGCCACGAGATGGGCGTGCCGGTGGTGCCGCGCGGATCGGGCACATCGCTGGCCGGGGGTGCGCTGCCGACGGCGGATTGCGTCATCCTTGGGGTGGCGCGGATGAACGATGTTCTTGAAACGGATTACGAGAACCGCCTGATCCGGGTCCAGACCGGTCGCACCAACCTGAGCGTGACCGGGGCGGTCGAAGAGGAAGAGTTCTTTTACGCGCCGGATCCATCGAGCCAGCTTGCCTGTGCCATCGCCGGCAACGTGGCGATGAATTCGGGCGGGGCGCATTGCCTCAAATACGGGGTGACGACCAACAACCTGCTGGGCGTCACGCTCGTGATGATGGATGGCACGGTTGTCGAGATCGGCGGCGGTTACCTTGATTCCGGGGGGCTGGACCTCTTGGGTGTGATCTGCGGCTCGGAGGGGCAACTTGGCGTGGTGACCGAGGCAACCCTGCGGATCCTGCGCAAGCCCGAGGGCGCGCGCCCGGTGCTTATGGGGTTCGACAGCAACGAGGTTGCGGGGGCCTGCGTCAGCGATATCATCCAGGCCGGAGTTCTGCCGGTGGCCATCGAATTCATGGATCGTCCCTGCATCCAGGCCTGCGAAGCTTTTGCCAAGGCCGGGTACCCCATGTGCGAGGCGCTGTTGATCGTCGAGGTCGAAGGTTCGGAGGCCGAGATTGATCACCAGCTGGGTCTGATCACCGAGATCGCACAGCGGCACAATCCGGTTGAACTGCGAGAGGCGCGGGATGCGGATGAGGCCGGGCGAATCTGGCTGGGCCGCAAGAGCGCCTTTGGTGCCATGGGGCAGATCAACGATTACATGTGTCTCGACGGTACGATCCCCGTCTCGGCCCTGCCGCAGGTGCTGCGCCGGATTGGGGAGATGTCGAGGGAATACGGGTTGGATGTGGCCAACGTGTTCCACGCCGGGGATGGCAACATGCACCCGCTGATCCTGTTCGATGCGAACAAGCCCGGCGACCTTGAGCTTTGCGAGAATCTCGGGGCCGATATTCTCAAGCTTTGTGTCGATGTGGGCGGTTGCCTGACCGGAGAGCATGGTGTCGGGATCGAGAAGCGTGACCTGATGCTTTATCAGTATTCCGAGACGGACCTTGAGGCGCAGATGCGGGTGAAGGATGTTTTCGATCCGAACTGGCTGCTTAACCCGGCCAAGGTCTTTCCGCTGTCGGTTTCCGAGGCACGGCGGGGAGATCTGGCCGATGTGGCGTGAGATAGCCTTTTCGGGGCCAGCCCCGTCGCCCTTGCGGGCGACTCCCCGGGATATTTGAAACCCAAAGAAGGTCAGGATGACTCCAGAAAGCGAAGAGGAACTGTCGGCAATGCTGGCCGAACGCCGCGACCCCGTAGTGATAAGGGGTGGCGGTACGCGCGGTATCGGCATGGAGGCTCCCTTTTTGGAAACCGGGCGTCTGAGCGGCATCGAACTTTACGAACCCGGTGCGCTGACGCTGGTTGCCGGTGCGGGGACACCGCTGGCAGAGATCTCAGAGGTGCTGGCCGAGGGCAACCAACGTCTGGCCTTCGAGCCGATGGATCATCGCGGCCTTTTGAGAAGTGATGGAGAGCCGACCATCGGCGGAATCGTGGCCGCCAATATCTCGGGGCCGCGACGGATACAGGTTGGGGCTTGCCGGGATCACCTGCTTGGGGTGCGCTTCGTGGACGGGAGCGGCACCGTCATCAAGAACGGCGGGCGCGTGATGAAGAACGTGACCGGCTATGATTTGGTGAAGCTGATGGCGGGGAGCTGGGGGACGCTGGGCGTATTGAGCCAAGTCTCGCTCAAGGTCCTGCCGGAAAGCGAGACCGAGGCGACGCTTTTGCTGCCCTGCCCCGATGTTGCGACGGCTGTGTCGCGTATGTCCGCCGCGCTTGGTTCGCCCTTTGAGGTGACCGGGGCGGCCTGCGGCCCGCGCGATGGTGCGCTCACGGTGATGCTGCGGCTTGAAGGGTTCGAGGCTTCCGTCGCCTATCGCGCGCAGCGTCTGGTGGATCAGCTGGGCGATGTATCTCTGGTATCTGATCGCGATGAATCGCGGCGGATATGGCGGGATATTCGCGATGTTTCGGCCTTTCATGGGAGGGCCGGAGATGTCTGGCGCATTTCCGTCAAACCGGGCGATGCGCCGGAGATTTCGTCGCGGCTTGAGGCAGAGGCGCTGTCCTTTGACTGGGGCGGCGGGTTGATCTGGGCGTTGGTGAGCGAAGGCACCGACCTGCGCCAGCGGATTGGTCCATTCAGCGGTCACGCGACACTCGTTCGAGCGAGCAACGATACCCGTACGCGGATTGGCATGTTCCAGCCGGAGCCCGCGCCGCTGGCCGCGATCAGCGCCGGATTGCGCGAGAGGTTCGATCCGCACGGTATTCTCAACCCCGGCCTGATGAAGACCCCCGCCCATGCGTGAATGCGAACGACCAATGAACGGCCGCGTCGCGACAAGCCGCAAAGAGGCGAACCATGAAAGAGAGAGGCGCTGATGCAGACCCATTTTACCGATGCACAGCTTGCCGACCCCGACGTTCAGCGGTCGAACGAGATCCTGCGGGCCTGCGTCCATTGCGGATTCTGCACGGCGACCTGCCCGACCTACCAGGTGCTGGGGGATGAGCTCGACAGTCCGCGTGGCCGTATCTACCTGATCAAGGACATGCTGGAAAACAACCGGGTGCCGGATGACAAGACCGTCCGGCACATCGACCGCTGCCTGTCCTGCCTTGCCTGCATGACAACCTGTCCCTCGGGTGTGCATTACATGCACCTCGTGGACCATGCCCGCAGCTATATCGAGGAAAACTACCAGCGCCCCCCCTCCGACCGGGCGCTGCGCTGGGTGCTGGCGCGTATCCTGCCCTATCCCAACCGCTTTCGCCTTGCGCTTCTTGCGGCCAAGATCGGCAGACCGTTCAAGCGGCTGATGCCCGATGCGCGGCTCAGAGCAATGCTGGACATGGCACCGCGCGATATCCCGCCGGTAAGCCACAATGACGATCCGCAGAGCTTTGCGCCGGAGGGCAAGCGGCGCAAACGGGTCGCGCTAATGACCGGCTGTGCGCAAAAGGCGCTCAACACCGACATCAACGATGCGACCATCCGGCTGCTGACGCGGCTGGGATGCGAGGTTGTCGTCGCAGAGGGCGCGGGTTGCTGCGGGGCACTAACCCATCACATGGGTAAGACCGATGAAAGCCACGCCTCTGCCGCGCGCAACATCCGGGCCTGGCATAACGAGATTCATAACGGCGGGCTTGATGCCATCGTCATCAACACCTCGGGCTGCGGCACGACCGTGAAAGACTATGGCCATATGTTCCGCGAGGACGGTGACCTTGCCGCCTGCGCCGCACAGGTATCGGATCTGGCCTGCGATATCAGCGAGTTACTGGTCCGGCTGCTGGACGAAGACTCTGGCGAAAAGCACTCGACCGCCAAGTCGCTGGTGGCCGGGACCGACCGGGCTGAAACGCCCGAGGCGCCGCATCACGGTATGGTCGTCGCCTATCACGCGGCCTGCTCTCTCCAGCATGGGCAAAAGATCAAGAACCACCCGAAAACCCTGCTGAAAAACGCAGGCTTCACCGTGGTTGAACCTGCCGACAGCCACCTGTGCTGCGGGTCCGCAGGCACCTACAACCTGATGCAGCCAAAGATTTCTGGCCAGCTGAAAGAACGCAAGATCCGCACGCTCGAGGCGCGAAACCCCGACATCATCGCGGCTGGAAACATCGGCTGCATGATGCAGATCGGGTCGGGCACCGGGGTACCGGTCGTGCATACGGTCGAGCTTTTGGATTGGGCAAGTGGCGGCCCGAAACCGCCCGCGCTCAGCAGAAATGCAACAGCACCATCGGGCCCGCCGATACTTCGTTGATGCGCCGTATTTTCGCCTTAAGACACGGGTAATCGGAATCATTAACAAGTATGGGAGTACCGCGTGCGCCGCTGGATCGGATTTCTATTTGCGATTTCACTGCCGCTGGTCGCCACGGCCGAGGATTCTCCCCTGCACCGGCTCGACACGACCGAGGATGGACGCGCCTGGGAGGCGGTAGGACGGCTTGACGTCAATGGCGCGGGCTTTTGTACAGGCGCGCTGATCGCGCCCGACCTTGTACTGACAGCCGCGCATTGTCTGTTCGACAAGACCTCACGGAACCGGATTGCCGCGGAAACCATCGAATTCATGGCGGGCTGGCGCAACGGACGGGCCTCGGCCTACCGGCATGTGCGCCGCGCCATCGTCCATCCGGATTACGAATTCGCCGGCGATGTGTCACCGGAACGGGTCCGCAACGATCTGGCCCTGCTCGAACTTCAGCACCCGATCAGGAACACGACGGTAACGCCGTTCCGCACGGCCACCCGCCCGAGTACCGGCGAAGAGATCGGGATCGTGTCCTACGCCCATGACCGCTCCGAAGCGCCCTCCCTGCAGGATGTCTGCCACGTCATGGCCCGCCAGCAGGGGATGCTGATCATGTCCTGCGACGTCGATTACGGGTCTTCCGGTGCGCCAATCTTTTCCTTTTCCGACGGCACGCCACGCATCGTTTCCGTCGTCTCGGCCAAGGCCGAAGTCGGCGATCAGCGCGTTGCACTGGGCACCGATCTGGAAGGCCCTTTGACCGTTCTGCTGGCCGATCTGGCCGCCGGTGCAGGCTTTGACGTCCCGAATGCGCCCCGGATCGGCCGGATCCGCGTGGGCGATGAGAAACACCAGACCGGAGCGAAATTCGTCAAACCATGATAAAACCCCTGCTAGCCGCCTGCGTCCTTGCCGTTTCATTCGCGACCCCCTCGCTGGCCGAGGACGTGGAACCGATCAACATCAGCAGAGCCATACCGGTGAGTTCGCCTGTAGAGGGCGCATGGGGCGGGCTGAGCGCAATATCCGGCGCTGGCAAAGGGGCGCCGTCACGCATGGGAAGGCCCTGCCTTCAGGTCGGACAGGGATCGCGGCCGGGCACAAACTGCCTGCCGAAAAAACCGTTCGATTATGGTAAATTCGGCCAATCCGGCATTTCCGACCTGTTTTCCTTCGAAGAGGCAGACACCAAGGCCGGGTACTATATCCACGTCGATATGCGCCGCTTGAATGAACTGAACGCGCAAACGCGCAGCCATCGATCCGACCAAGACAGGACACGCAAGGGCACGCGCTGAAGAAATCCGCCATGCACAGGTCTTGACAGAAAATTCCTCAATTCCCATCTGAGCTTTGTCGGGATGCCAAAAAGGGTTCCGGCAAAGTCCAATCGCTCGTCCCCTGTGGAGGGCAATGAATAAATCGCTCAAAGATGAGGATTAAACCTATGCGTACGTTTGATTTTGCACCGCTTCACCGTGCAACCGTCGGCTTTGACCAACTGGCCGACCTGATGGACCGTCTCGTCACCAATGACGTGGGCCAGTCCACCTACCCCCCTTACAACATTGAAAAAACCGCTGACGACGCTTATCGCATCTCGATTGCCGTTGCCGGTTTCACCGACGATGACCTGATGGTCGAAGTCAAGGAAAAGGCGCTGGTCGTCTCGGCCAAGAAAGCCGACGAAGACGGCGAGAACCGCACTTACCTGCATCGCGGCATCGCGACCCGCGCTTTCGAACGCCGGTTCCATCTGGCCGACCATGTTCGCGTCACTGGCGCGACCCATGCCAACGGCATGCTTCATATCGACCTTGAACGCGAGGTGCCCGAGGCGCTGAAACCGCGCCGCATCCAGATCGCGTCCTCGACGGAAAAGAAAACCGACGTCATCGAGTCCAAATCGGTGAACTGATAATCGGGTTGATCTAGCCCGTTCATCTGCCGGCGCCCGTCCGGTTCTTGCCCGCGAACGCAGGCGCAGGAACCGGGCGGGCGCTTTTCGTTTTTGACGACTCTTCCAGTGTGTTTTCAGGACCGCAGGAATGTGGTCAAAAAAATTATCTATAATTTCGGAACACTTGCGGCCTGCTCACGTTGTTTTTCCAAGCGAAATACAAAGGAGGAGTTTCGAAATGAACTTCAATTACAAAACCCTCACCGCCAGCACTCTTGCTCTGACTCTGGCTGCGGCCGGTGCCATGGCCGAGACCACGACCACCAGCGCGAGCACCATGAACGACGCAGAGCCGAACGCCACTGAAACGACCATGGGTAGCGAGACGATGAACCGCGATTCCATGCAGAATGTCGATCTGGATTCGATGAAGGGCAACCTGATCCGGACGCGCGATATCACGGGCGGCACCATTTACACGATGAACGAAGCCGATGACGAAGGTTGGGATCCCGAGACGCGCTACAACGAAGTCGGCGCTGACTGGAACCAGATCGGTGAAATCGAAGACATCATCCTGTCCAAAGAAGGCCAGATGATCGGTATCGTCGGCGAAGTCGGTGGTTTTCTCGACATCGGTGACAAGCACGTCCTGATTTCGATCGACGACGTGAACCTCGTGCCGGTCGACGATGAAACGTACGCCTTCCTGACCCGCCTGAACGAAGAGCAACTGGAAGAGCTGCCCGAAGTTGACGAAGGCTTCTGGGACTAAGTCTCTTGAGTTATTCCAAAGAAAAAGGGGCCTTTCGGCCCCTTTTTTGTGCGCGATCAGACGCTCATGCAGATGTATTTCATTTCGAGGTAATCCTCGATGCCGTGGTGGCTGCCTTCGCGGCCAAGACCCGATTGCTTTACCCCGCCAAACGGAGCGACCTCGGTCGAGATGATGCCGGTATTCACGCCGACGATACCATATTCCAGAGCTTCGGCCACTTTGTAGACCCGGCTCAGATCCTTGGCGTAGAAATAGCTCGCCAGACCAAAGATGGTGTCATTGGCCATCTCGATCACGTCATCCACATCGTCGAACTTGAAGAGCGGCGCGAGCGGGCCAAAGGTTTCCTCGGTCGCGACTTTCATCTCCTGCGTGACACCGGTGACGATGGTCGGCGCAAGGAAATTGCCGTCCATGTTCTTTTCTTCGCTGCCGAGCAGGATCTGCGCGCCTTTGGCCAGCGCGTCCTTGATGTGCTCCTGCACTTTTTCACCGGCGGCGGGGGTGATCAGCGGACCAAGGTCGGTACCGGCCTCAAGACCGTCGCCCACCTTCATCTGGCTGACACGCTCTTTCAGCTTGGCGGCAAAGGCATCATAGACGCCCGATTGCACATAGATCCGGTTGGCGCAGACACAGGTCTGGCCGTTGTTGCGGAACTTGCACATGATCGCGCCTTCGACCGCCGCATCCAGATCGGCATCGTCGAACACGATAAAGGGCGCGTTGCCGCCCAGTTCCATCGAGCATTTCATCACGTTGTCCGCAGCCTGCTTCAGCAGTATACGGCCCACCTCGGTCGAGCCGGTAAAGGTCAGCTTGCGCACCTTGCCGTTCTCGCAGAATTCCTTGCCAACGGCCGACGAAGACGACGACGGCACCACGTTGAACACGCCTGCCGGGATACCGGCCCGTTCGGCCAGCACCCCCATGACCAGCGCGCTGAGCGGGGTTTCTGCCGCCGGGCGGGCCACAAAGGAACAGCCCGCCGCCAGTGCCGGGGCGGCCTTGCGGGTGATCATCGCATTGGGAAAGTTCCAGGGCGTGATCGAAGCGGCAACACCAATGGGCTGCTTGATCACGGTGATGCGCTTGTCGCGCTGGTGGCCAGGAATGGTTTCGCCGTAAACCCGCTTGGCCTCTTCACCGAAGAATTCGATGAAGGACGCGCCATAGGCGATTTCACCCTTGGCCTCGGCCAAGGGCTTGCCTTGCTCGGCGGTCAGGATGGTGCCCAGATCGTCCTGGTTTTCCATCATCAGGTCGAACCATTTGCGCAGGATACCCGCGCGTTCCTTGCCGGTCATCGCAGCCCATTCCTTTTGCGCAGCATAGGCGGTGTCGATGGCCTCGGCGACCTGCTCACGGCTCAGGTCGGCGACCTGCGCAATGACATCCCCGCGCGCCGGATTGTACACGTCGAACGTGCCATCGGCGCCATCGATCCACTTGCCGCCGACATAAGCCTTGGTCACCAGCAGGTCGGGGTCTTTCAAGAGGGATTTGAGATCAGTGGTCGTGTCGAGCATGAGAGCCTCCATCAGACAATAATTACTCGCGAAGCTGAAGCATCTGCGGCATGAATTGTCCAGACGAACAGCAAAGGAAGTAGAGATGGAGCTGGACGACGCCTATGCAAATGGCGCTCATATCGCGGGGGCGGAAACCTATCCGCCGCGCTGGAACGAGGCCGCGCAAGCGTTTCGCGACAATATGGAGGTCGAGGGCCGCGCGCGGCTGGGTCAGCCCTACGGCCCGGGCGACCGGCACTGGTTCGATCTGTTTCTGCCAGAGGGCACGCCGAAGGGTATCGTGATCTTTGTCCACGGCGGGTACTGGCTGAATTTTGACGCCTCCACCTGGTCGCATCTGGCGGCCGGTCCGCTGGCCAAGGGATGGGCTGTCGTCCTGCCCTCATACGATCTGTGCCCGTCGGTCCGGATTTCAGACATTACGCTTCAGATCGCCCAAGCCGTTCGGAAAATTGCACAAACGGTTGCTGGTCCGATTGCGCTGACGGGACATTCCGCAGGCGGACACCTTGTCGCCCGGATGCTGGCTCCAGAGATGCTGACACCGGATGTTGCCGAGCGCATCGCCCATGTGGTGCCGATTTCGCCGCTGGCGGATCTAAGGCCGCTGCTCAGGACGTCGAAGAATGAAAATCTGCGGCTGGATGAGGCCGAGGCCTGGGCCGAAAGCCCGGTTGCACAGCCCGTGCCGGAGGTGCCTGTGACCGTCTGGGTCGGGGCGGAGGAACGGCCCGCCTTTCTCGATCAGGCCCGCTGGCTTGCCGAGGCGTGGAGCAGCGATAACGTCATCGTGCCGGGCAAACATCATTTTGACGTGATCGACGCGCTCGCCGATCCGCAGGATACGCTGGTCACGACGCTGACGACACCGACCTGATCCCGTGCAAAGTACCGGCAGAACGATTTGAAAATGCGGCGTGCCCGGCATCCGGGCTTGCCTGCCAGGGTCGCGCGTGGCTATAGCTTGACCGGGCAAGGCGATGGCGTCGCCACATCGAAACGATGGGCCCGGTTTTCCTTGTCCTGCACGCCGGGACCTTTCTGAAAAGGAGGGTCGCTGTGACCACACGTCCGGAATTTCACCGCTTTCACAATGGCGAAAAGGCTGCGCTGCCGTTTGCCGTCGAAGAATACGAAGACCGTCTAGAAGAGCTGCGCGAGCGCATGGAAAGCGCCGGGGCCACGGTCGCGGTTTTGACCTCGATGCATAACATCGCCTATTACTCGGGGTTTCTCTATTGTTCCTTCGGGCGGCCCTATGGGCTGGTCGTGACCGAGACCGACTGTGTCACGATCAGCGCCGGTATCGACGCGGGCCAGCCATGGCGGCGGTCCTTCTGCGATAACATCACCTATACGGACTGGACCCGCGACAATTTCTGGCGCGCGGTGCTGTCGGTCGCCGGGACCGGTGCGATCGTGGGGTACGAGGGCGATCACCTGACGCTGATGCAGCGCGACAAGCTCGAGGATTTCCTGCAGCCGCTGACCATGCTTGACCTCAGTTATTCGACGATGAACCAGCGGATGTACAAGTCTCCGGCCGAGATCGAACTGATCCGCGCCGGGGCGGCAGTGGCCGATGTGGGCGGTTATGCCATTCGCGATGCGATCCGCGAAGGCGTGCGCGAGATCGACGTGGCGATGGCCGGGCGGGACGCGATGGAGCTTGAGATCGCAAGCCGGTTTCCCGACGCGGAATATCGCGATACATGGGTCTGGTTCCAGTCGGGGCTGAACACGGACGGCGCCCATAACCCGGTGACCGGGCGGGTCTTGCAGCGGGGCGATATCCTTTCGCTGAACACTTTCCCGATGATCTCGGGCTATTATACGGCGCTGGAGCGGACCCTGTTTTTGGGTGAGGTAGACGCGGCCTCGCTGAAGATCTGGGAGGCCAACGTGGCGGCCCATGAATACGGGATGAGCCTTTTGAAGCCGGGCGAAAGCTGCGCCTCGATCACCGGGCAGATCAACGCCTTTCTCGCCGAGCGCGACCTGCTGCAATACCGGACCTTTGGCTATGGCCATTCCTTTGGCGTGCTGAGCCATTTCTATGGACGCGAGGCGGGTCTGGAGTTGCGCGAGGATATAGACACGGTGCTGGAGCCCGGCATGGTGATTTCGATGGAGCCAATGCTGACCATCCCCGAGGGTCTGCCCGGCGCGGGCGGGTATCGCGAGCATGATATTCTCGTCATCACCGAAGACGGGAACGAGAACATCACCGGCTTTCCCTACGGACCAGAGTCAAACGTGGTGGGGTGATCAAAATGGCCGCTCTGCGGCCATGCCTCCGGCGGCCGTATTTGAACCGAGAAGAAGCGGGGAAGTGGTAAAATCAGGGGGTGATATCCGTACACTTGCCGTACACCCCCTGTACACCGCCGCGTTGCAGCATCGCGGGTGGCGCAGGTCGTCACGCCACCCCTGACCGGTTTCAGGCGAGGACCGGCCTGATGTCGAGATTGTTGCGGGTCGCGTTGGAATAAGGGCAGACCGCGTGGGCGGTGTCGACCAGATCCTGCGCGACATCCGCTTCCAGACCCGGGAGGGAGACGCGGATCGAGACATCCAGTCCGAAGCCACCGGAGCCGTTCGGGCCGATGCCGACCTCGGTGTTTACGGTGGCTTCATCCGGAACCTTGACCTTCTTGGCGCTGGCGACGTGGCGCAGGGCGCTCAGGAAGCAGGCCGCGTAACCCATCGCGAACATTTTCTCGGGATTGAGTGCGTCGCCGCCGGCCCCGCCGAGTTCCTTTGGCGTCGCGAGATCGGCACCGAAAGACGAGTCGTCGAGCGCGACCTTCCCATTGCGGCCATCACCGGAAGCGGTTGCGGCGGTATTGTAGAGAATCTTGTCAGGCATGAGTGATTCCTTCCTTTAATTACATAATATATCGTGCACGATATAATCAGTAAGCTATAAAGTCAAACTTGCGTGCAACCCTGGCCTCGGATAGGTTTGCGGGATGGATGACAAGACGATGCAGCCACTTCTTCAGCACATGCTCTGCCTGGATCTTTATGCGGCGAACCAGGCCGTGCACCGGGTGTACAAGCCGCTGCTGGCGCCCCTTGGACTTACCTATCTGCAGTACCTCGTGATGGTGGGGTTGTGGGAACGGGACCCGCTGAGCGTGAGCGAGATCGGGACGCGGCTGGGGCTGGAGAGCAATACGCTGACGCCGATGCTGAAGCGGATGGAAGCTGCCGGGCTGATCACACGGCGGCGCGATCCAGGCGATGAGCGGCGGGTGAATATTTCGCTGACGGCGGAAGGCGACAAGATGCGCGCCGCCGCAGGAGAAATCCAGCGCTGCCTGATGGAGGCCACCGGGCGCAGCGAGGCGGAACTGCTGCGCTTTCAGGAGGATCTGCGCGGGCTGATCGGCAATGTGAAACGGGCGGCCGAAGACGGTTAAGGCTTTGCTTGACCCGCCGGATTTGCAACTGTTGACGGGAATTCGATGCGCGGGGATGTAAATTCCCGTAACATTACCTAGATACATTGAAACCATTCATTCAGCAGGAGCTTTCGATGGCCGATTTTGACGCGCTGGTACGCGAATCCCAGGAGAAGGTGGCGAAGAGCCAGGCCGAGATCCAGGCGGTGACCGGACGGATCGAGGCAGCCCGCGCCAGGATCGAGGCGGGAGAGGCCACCGAGATCGACATCGAGAATGCGACGCTGGAGGATGTGCACGCCCACACCGAGGTGATGAACGCCAATATTGCCGAGCTGATCATGGGGCTGGACGATGTGACCTCGGGGTTTTCGCGCGATTTCGACGAGATGCGCAACAAGACCGGCTGGGAGAGCTTTGTCGGGATCTTTTCGCGCGGGAAATCGGATTCGATGCGGCAGGAAAGGGTGCGCGCCGCCAATATCGACGACAAGCTGCAGGATCTGATTTCCAAATCAGACACCATCGTGAAGCTGCTCCAGAACCAGCTTTCGCTGCTCGAAGAACAGAAGACCAAGGTCGAAGGCAACCTGACCCAGACGCTGGATGACCGGGAATTCACGGTACAGGAGCTTGAGACCGTGCGGGCCGATATCATTGCGATGGACCCGAAGATCATCGCGCTGGAGAACAAGATCAGCGTGGAGCAGGATGCCGCCGCACGCACCAAGCTGGAAACCGAGCTGGCCGATCTGAACAAGCAGTATAACGCGATGGTGCAAGAGGAACAGGTCAAGCTGGCGCGGTCGCAGACGCTGGAGCGCTATATCGAGAAGGGCAAGACCTGGGTCGACTCGCTTCAGAACCAGGCGGCGACCCAGATGGTGCTGATCAACAAGCTGGAAACCGACACGCAACAACGCGTGGTGCTTTACGATGCCCTGTCGAAATCGCTGAAGACGGCGCAGCAGCAGGACGTGGCGCACCGGATCAATGAGATCGGGGTAAAAACCGATCAGGAAGCGCAGACCGCCATGGCGTCCATCGGGACGGCGACGAACCAGAAGATGGCCGATATGCTGGAAGCGCACGAGGACCACATGGTCTTTGCGCGCAAGGTGCAGGAGGCCAAGGCCCGCGCCGATGAACGCTTTGCCCGTCGGTTCCAGAAGATCGTCGACAAGCATGACAAGAACCTCTACGGCGGCTGATCGATGCAGGTCGGGCTGACAGGGCGGCGGGCATGAGCATGGCTGAGACCACGGCTGAGCGGTTCGGCATTACTGACGGTTTCGCCTCGCGCCGCTATTTCCGGAAATTCGCCGAGATCACCGCGCATCTTGGGCGGGTCGCCGGGGTGATGGCCGCCGAGGGCGAGCTGAGCCGGGAAGAGGTGAAAGTGCTGACCGGCTATGTCACGGCGCTGACCTATACCTTTCGGGCGCTGTCGATGAAGTACCTGATGGTCGGGCGCGATACGGGGCGGTTCTTTGGCTCGCTGACCATCGACACGACCGACAGCGGCTTTCCGGTGGCGACCGAGCTGATGACCATGGCAAACGATGCCCAGCAGGCGCAGGTGCATCTGGCGAACATGCCCTCGGAGGAGGAGCTCAAGGACCAGATGCTGCGCGAGATCATCGGCGAGCGTTCGGTGCCGACGAAGCTGCAATTCGCACTGTCGCAGCGGAATTACTACGAGGAACTGCTGCGCGGTCACCTGTTCTGGCTGCGCAACGACCCGGAAAGCATCTGGCTGCGCAATCTGAGCGAGACGCGGCGACGGTTCCTGCTGCACTGGGCGGTTTATGACAGCGAGACCAACCTGCCGGTGGTCTACCTGATGGAGGTGGAGGATACCGGGAGGGTGGCGCTGCCGAAGGACCAGTATCGCTGGCCCGAGGTACAGGCGCATCTGATGGCGCAATCTCTGGGCGGGTTGAAATTGCTGACCATTGCCAAGGGGTTCGACACGGATTTCGACGATCTGCACCCCAAACGGCTGAAGCGGTTCCACATCGGGCCGATGTATTCCCATGCCTATACCCATCAGCACGGGCCGCTGCGGCAGGTTCTGGCGGATGCGGAGGCGCCTGAGGGTCAGGACTGGGCGCTGGTCTGGAGCCGCGAAGATCTGGAGAGCGAGCGGGTGATCGAGGAACGGGCCGGGTGGTTTTCAACCGTGGAGCGGGAGGTGTTCGCGCTGGACCCTTTCGCGGGGCGTGGGGCAGAGACCGGGACCACCGAAAGCGAGCGGTCGATCATATTGCCGCAACGGCCGTTCCAAGTGCTGAGCGAGCAGGCGCCGCCGGGGTTCGACGGGGTGCGGAAATACGTGGTGGGCGCGGGAGGCCGGGTGCTTCGGTACTGAGGGTTGCGCCTGCGGAAGGGACGGGACCGCCTCCGGCGGCCGTATTTGAAACGAGAAGAAGCAGGGGGTGGGCATGAGCCTGACCGGCGATCAGATGGAGCTGCGGGAAGAGGACATCCGCAAGCATTACCCGGCCGCGCTGGCCCTGTTGGAAGGGTTCGATCATACGCCTCGGATCGCGCGGGCGGGTGAGCCGGTGGCAACGGAGCGGTCTTCGGGTGTGGGGACGCGGCGGCGGTTTCGGTCAACCACGCCGGGGCTGGTGACACGATCGACGGTGCGGCCCGAGGGTGTGCGGCTGCTGGAACGGATCGAGGCGGCGGATGACGGCGAGGCGCTGGTGTCGCCCTTGCAGGCGGTGGCGATGAACGCGGTGCGGCGGGCGCTGGCGATAGCGCTGGCCCTGGCGGAAGGGTTTGGCGAGGCAACGGCGCTGGCCGGGCTGAAGAGGGCCAATCTGGCCGGGGATCTGCCGGCCGGTCGCAAGGGGGAGTTTTCCGAGCTGCTGGCGGCGGAGGCGCTGATTTCGCTGCATGTCTTCGGCAATGCGCTGGCCTATCTTTTGTCGTCGCATGGGAGCGAAGTGTCCGTCGAGGTGGGCGATGTGGAGGAGGTGCTGAGCGACAACGGGCAGTTGGCGCTGCATGGCGCCTTGTGGGAGCTGGACCAGAAGCTGGCGTCGATGGCGCAGGACGAGACGCGGATGGTGGCGGTCATGTCCGCCTATGCGGAGCAGTTGATGGAGAAGGTGGCGCTTCGCGCGCAGAGTGCCGCCCATCTTGGTGCCTTTACCGGGGCGGTGTGGAAGGTGGAGGCCGACGATCTGGTGATTCGCGGGTTTACACCCGCAGGCAAGGCGCGCTCGACCAGCCTTTCCATGAGTTTCAAGAAACCCGAGGAGGTGATCGGTAACCATATCGCCAAGTACCAGTCGATGAAGCTGGCCAAGATGCTGATGGCCTATGATTTCGACCGGCGGCTCAACCCCTTTGCCGAATTGGGCGGGTTCATCTTTACCTTCATGGGCGACGGGATGCCGGGGACCGGCAAGACCACGCTGATCCAGATGATGGCCGGGCTGATCAACGAGTACTGCTCTGTCGCGGGCTATCCGTTCCGCTACCAGAACCTTTCGACCGAGAATATCGACAGCTATCAGGGCAAGTCGGGGCAGAATGCCAAGGATTTCGTGAACGGCATCCTTGATCCGGGCGTCATCGGCTTTGGCACCATCGACGATATCGACCAGTTGGCGGGGAAGCGCGGTGATCGGCAAAGCTCGGCCGGGCAGCTGGAAATCACCGCCGTGCTGATGGAGAGCTTTGCTGGCGCGAATACGGTGGTGCGGGGCAATTGCACATTTGGCATGTTCTCGAACTTTCCCGAGAATGTCGACGATGCGCTGCGCCAGCGGGCCGGGGCGCGGTTTTTGGTCGACGGGCCGCAGACGCGCGAGGATTACGTGGATATCCTGCACCTTCTGCTTGGGCGCGGGCACGAGATTCCGCTGGGCGATCACGAGGCCTTTGCCGCGCAGGAGATCCGGAAAGCGGTGAGCGCGAGTTTCGCGCAGCATGCGCGACCGCGAGAGGCCGGTTTGCTTGAGGTTTTCGACCGGGTGCGCGGCGAGGTCGGCGAGCTGGATACAATTGCCAAGATGGGCCGCTATCTCAAGGCGATCCAGCAGGCGGATGCGCGGTTTACCGGGCGAGCGATCAAGAACATCACCGATGCGGTGAAGGTGCGCGCGATGGATTTCGAGCTGCCCGATGAATGGATGGAGAACCCGGAGCTGTTTCTGTTCAAGGGTTACGACGAAAAGAGAGCGATGATCGAAGAGCTGCGGGTGCCGGTGACCTCGGAAATGGTGCTTCAGGAGATCAACCGCTATGCGGATTCCGAGTTCCGCTATGCGGATAAATCGGATGAGGCGGCGATTGAGGACATGGTGCGGGAATTTGAGCGCACGGAGGTGGCGAAGAAGCGGTTTTTGGAGGGGAGAGGGTGAGTCAATACAATTCCAAAAAGGATTACAAGGTAATTAGAATTTCTTTAGGCCAGCTTAGAGAACACTTAAATACGAGTGAATTGGCCGCGCTTTCGGTTACTAGCCAATGTATGAACGAAGCCAATTCCATTCTCACAATTGCCTGGCTAACAAATTTCAGTCCATCGGATAATGGAATCATCGATTGGCTTAAATACTTTCAAGAAGCTGTAGTGCTTAGGTTAGCGGTGGTCAGGTTAAATGAGTTTTGGAGGTTATTATACAAAAGCAAAAACCAAAACGGAGACTTGGGAAATATCTCTAAATTGATACTTGAGAAATACACTCCTCAGTTACCCCGAGACGGAAAAAAAATCTCTGCGTTGGTTCGAGACAAAATTGCGGCACATACGAGCATGGACGATGCGAAATCCGCATTGAAGAACCTCGGCGATGATCTGGAAATCCACTTCTACGAGACAGACACCAAATTTCTATCTTTTTCCACATTGGGCGAGGAAGTATTCACTTTCGGCCCAGTTACTGAAATTTCAGGAAACGCGGACTTACGGAGAAACACATTCGAGGAACTGTTTCAGTGGATACACCTAACTTCGAATGCCCTAACCGAATTCGATCGATTACTAATGAAACACTTGATTGCCAATCGATTTCCAGAACTGAAGACCAAACAAGAAGTCGTGGATTTTCCTAAAAACTTAGCGGTTTCGTCTCAAGAGGATTATACACTTCCAATTTTTGTTGAAGGCATCCCGGAATGAAGTCAATTTCTGATCGGCTGGACGCGGCAACGCCGCGATGCGCCCGACCCGCCCCCCAGGGCGGGCGCATTCTGCCCCCACCCTCGGGCCGGGCGCATCGCTGTTCGTGGGGCGGAAACGGATCGACATTATCATGAAACGCCTCATCCAATCCGGCCTTATGTTTGGCAATCTTTACCATGTCTCCGGTTCGGCGATGGTGGAGCGGTATAACCGGGCGTTGGCGCATCTGACGGGAAAGCGCTCGGGGCTGACGGATTTTCACGTGGATATTTCCGGCTACAGCCCCGAGATCGGGGATGAGTTCGACGATCACCTCTATCTCAACCACCGGGGCGTGAACCGGCAGTTTATCCTGCTCAGCACCGAGCAGAAACGCTGCCCTCTGCTGAACGTGAAATTCTCGACCAGCCGGGAGATCCTCAAAAGCTTTATCGCGGATAACGAGGCGCAGCTTTTTGCGCTGACGGCGCGGGATGCGGTAGCGGGAGAGCTGGTGAATTCCGTGTTCGATATCTCTTCGCCTGCGCGGCTGTTCGACGTGGCGCGGGTGACGATCGAGGCGGATACGACAAGCGGGACCTTGCGCCATGCGGGCAAGCTGCACGAACTCGCGGACCGGTTCCGCAACGAGGAAGACGGCTGGTTCGATGATGTGCTGATCGCGGATATGATCGAGCTTGCCGGGAAATCGGGGGATATTTCGCGCAATCCGGTGAAGCTGAACCAGAAGGTTTATGAGCAGCCAGATTTCTGGACCTCGCATTTCGGCGGCTGTTACCTGTTCCGCTCGGTGCCGCATCCGGCGCTGATCTGCGCCGACAAGCGGCAGGTTGGCGAGGTGCCGATACAGTTCGTCTTTGGGCTGGAAGAGCGAAATCGCATTGCCAAGTTCCTGTCGCTGAACGAGTTGGTGGAACCGGTGGTCAAGGCGCGGGGCGTGGACGGGGCGGCGATCCTTCAGCAAAAGATGGATTTCATCGTAATCGACGCGGCGGCGGATCAGGGGATCGACCTGACCGGGCTGACCCGCTCGGACATGCGGCGGCTGGCGCGCCAGCACAGCGATGCCCTGCCCCGCGCCTATCACGAGCTGCGCGCGCAATGGCGCTGGGCCGAAGAGGGCGGGAAATGGCCGCGGATCGTTTCCGAGGACGAAGGGTATTTCTATAGCCTGCGGGCGGCGGATACCGAGTGGAAGGATCTGGTCAACATGCTGCTGGCCGAGCTGTGTCCGATGGATGTGCGGCAGATGTTCATCTGCCACAAGGAGCTGTTCTATCGCAGCTATGCAGGCTGGTCGGACACGAAACGCGCCTATGTGGCCGAATTCCTTGCGCGTGAGTACATGGTCGACAAGGTCGGCGCGCGCGAGGCCTTGTTCGGGCATGAACCGGATATGAAGAACGACCTGCCGCCGGAACCGGTGCGGGATATCGTGGACCGGGTCGGCCCCTGGGGCGCGGTCAGGAGGTCCTGATGGGATTGATCCGACTCATCATCTTTGGCTTTATCGCCATGACGATTGCCTATTTCGTGATTTCCATCTACTCGCGCTCTGTGCGACGGGAAAAGCTTGAAAACCGCTGGGCCGAGAAACATCCCGACGGGGGAGACGCCCGACAGCGCGAGATCTTTATCCAGCGCGGCATGGCAGCCTATCATTCCAGCCTGCGTCCGAAACTGATCCTGCTGGTGTACGTTGCCCCCGTGGTGCTGATCGCCACCATCCATATCGTCACGACCTATTACTGAGGAGCGCCCATGCGCCGTATCAAACAGATCTTCATCACGCTGGTCCTGATCCTGTTCGGGGCGCTGCTGCATTACGTTCTGCCGCAGCATGACATCGTCAAGATCACCTCGACCGAGATCATCCGTACCGATTTCTCGTCGCTGAACCGGATCTTTTACGCGCAGGCGGACAGCGGGTCGGCGGCCTCGGAAACGCGTGACCTGCGGCTGATCAACACGCAGAAGAAAAAGACATGGCTGCTGGGGTTCTACCCGCGCGACAAGATGGGCGTGATGGTTTATCGCAACGAGGATACGGGCTGGATCTGGCCGCCGTATTTCAAGTTCGACAGCGCCGATCTTCAGGCCGAGGCGGCGGCGAATATTGCACCGGGTCAGGAACGCTGGGTGGTGGTGACCCATTACGGCTGGCGCAACAAGTACCTGTCGATTTATCCCAATGCCATCGGCATCCGCCCGGTCGAGGGGCCGGACGTGACGGTCATTCCCTGGTTCAACATCGTCTTCTTCGCTTTTCTGCTGTTCTGTTTCGGCTTTCTCCGCGCGGTCTGGCGGCAGTTCCGCCAGCGCACGGTGGACCCCGCGCTGGAGAGCGCCGAGGACACATGGGATGCGGTCGGTGACGGGATGACCCAGCGCCGGAACCGGTTCAGCCGCTGGCTTGATACGTGGCGCAGCAAATAGGCGGTCACGCTCGCGAGCGGGAGAAGCTACGCCCAGCCAGTGGCATCTGCTGAAACCTTACCCCGGTAAGGAAGTCTGGCAGCTGGCTAATTTAGGGTCCGGAAAGTCATGGGAAGTGTCACAGAGGCATGGCCGACGGCGGTGATCGCTTTCCTTGCGGAAAATCTGCCTCGTCGGGGGGCGGGCCGGGACCACATGTCTTCGACCGCCTACCAGATCGGCTGCGAGGCGCTGGTCGCTCTTGGTCAGGCGACCGAGGTGACGGGCGGTGCTGTTCCCCGAAAAGCGCCTGAACTTCCGGAACGGCTGCCCCGATGGGAAGATGTCTGCATCGCTGTTCTTTGGCTGGCAGAGCAGCAGGGTAAGCTGACCTACCGGATGCCCGGGGACGATTGGGACTCTGATCGCGCTCATTCACAAGGAACGATCATCGGGGCACCGACCCGGTCTGACATGCTTCGTTCTTGCACAGTCGGATTTGCTGAAGCCGATCCGGAAGCCCATGCGGTTCTCGCCGGGCTTGGTTTGATAGATGGCAGTTCCCGCTGGAAAGATAAGGCGGAACCTGTTCTGTGGCGCGTCCAACCGCAAGCGTGGCACATGGATGTCAGCAATAATGAGAAATTCGCAGCAGCCGTGGAGGCGGCCGTTAACCGGATGCCGTCGGATATCCGCGCCGAGATCGACCGGCTGGTCAGGATTACCCGCGCCGATGTCGAGGCGCATATGCGCCAGCACGAAGCCGCGACCGAAAATCTGAAGCTGCAGCACGGACCAAAGGCACGCCTGGGAAAGCCAATAACCCCGGAGCGGGCCGAGAACTCGCTTGGCTTTATCCGGCGCAACGATCTGGACTGGATCTTTTTTCGCCGCTGGAGACTGGCCGAAGGATGGCTTGCGAGTGAGGCCCGGGAAAGGACGCTTGATATCTTTCATGATCCTCTGGCCATACAGATGCGCAGATCGGTTTTGTCTGAGCTTCACCCTGATCTCCCGGTCTTTTCCAAGTAAGATTCCGGGCCGGGGCGAGGTCGAAAATTGCCACCACAGAAAAATTCAAAAAAATGTTCACTTGCCGGGAACCCAATCTTTCGGCGGGTGTTAACCTGATGTGAAGACGGCATGTCCCTGCCCAGTTCTTCATCCGTCCCTTCCGGGCCCCCCAACCCGGACGCGCCTGCCCCCTTATTTCAGGGAGCAGGCGCAAATTTTTCCGGGAGACCCGATCCGGGGTTACATTCGGTCTGGCAACAGCACGAGAACGCATCCGGCTGAGGGGGATGGCCCTAACGGGAAGCCATTCTTTTCATGACCTTATACGCATCCCCCGCAAGCTGGGCGACGAGATCGGCCGCAGGGATTTCCTGTGACAAGGCGGCGGCCTGACCGTAGAGCAGGAAGGACGCCTCATCATCGTCGGCCGCGTCCTTTATCGGTGCGCTGAGCGCGTACATCTGCGGGAACTTGGGGAGTTCCTGACGGTTGCGCTCCATCTCTTCGGCGTAACGCGACCGCACGGCCCGCGCCGACCGGCCGGAAAAGGCATCGGTCACCATCGTGTCGCGCTCGGTCGCATGGCGTAGCCGTTCGCGACGGGCAGGATCGGTCGCAGCCTCAGGGCAGTTGAGAAAGGCCGTGCCCATCTGGACACCCGACGCGCCGAGCGCCATTGCCGCGGCGATGCCCCTGCCGTCGCCGATGCCGCCCGCGGCAATGACCGGGACAGAGACCGCATCGACGATCTGCGGGACAAGCGCCATGGTGCCAACTCCGTCGAATGGAGCGGTCGGCACATGCGAGCCGCGATGACCGCCTGCCTCCCACCCCTGCGCGATGATCGCATCCATGCCAGCGCTTTCCAGCGCCCGCGCTTCGGCGACATTGGTGGCGGAACTGATAAGCAGAATGCCGACGCTTTTCATCGCCTCGATAGGGGACGCGTCGGGGATACCGAAATGGAAACTTACGACCTTTGGGCGGAGCGACAGGATAAGCTCTAGCCGGTCTTCGTCGAAGCCAATGGCGGGGTCCGGCAGCTCGACCGGCGGTTCGCCCAATCTGAGGTTTAAATACCAGGGCTTCAGCCTTTCCCGTGCACTATCGAGCACCGACGCATCGGTGGTTTCGCCCGTGGTGATGAAGAAATTCATGTTGAAAGGGCGGTTGGTGCGCGCCCGGATGGCCTCGGCCTCTTGGCGGACGAGATCGATTGGCTTGCCCCCGCAGCCGATTGACCCCAGCGCCCCGGCATTGGCGACGGCACCCGCTAGATCGGGCGTACAGCTGCCCACCATCGGTGCCTGTACGATTGGATGCTCAATTCCAAAGAGGTCCAACAGACGTCTGTCCCGCCACATCACGCGCCTCCATCTTGGGGTTCCTGCCCGGACGTTAACGAAGGAACACAGTTATGTCTGCCTTGGCGGTCCATGCGCGCACAAGTTTGGGCGCAATGCGGGGTATTTTGGTGAAAGCCTGCGCTTTCCTTTGAGTTGAGTTAATACTTGGTTAACAATTAGTGGGAGATTCCCGGAGCTGACCGTTATGCCGACAGAAACGCTCAACCACCCGAAAACACGGAAGTTTTTCCGGCATGGTCACTACATCGGTAAATTCGCCCTGCTTTGCGGGCTTGCCCTGCCCCTGCCCGCCGCTGCGCAGGAAAAGCTGGCAGAGGACCCGACAAAAGTCGTCACCCGGATCGGCGCGCAGTATTCGGATGAGCTGACGATTTCCGGCTCGCTCGCCTTCGGCCCGGCAACCAAGATCAATGCGCGGGTGTCAGAGAGCGGGCAATGGTCGCTGGGCGGGTCTTACCTGTTTTCCTTTGGCATCGTGAATGTCGCGGCGGGGAAAAACGAATTCGACAATGGATCGGTGCAGACGCGTTATTCCATTGGCAGTTTCATTCCGCTGAGCGCGCTGGGGCTGAAGACCGGGACATGGCAGGTATTCACCGCATTTGGCTATGGATACACCGAGGGCAATGTCGCGTCCTTCGACCTCGATATCTCGGAATACGTGCTGGTGCCGATCAGTTCGAACAGCGGCTATCTGGGCCTTTTCGCAATCAAACCGCTGAATGAAAAGCTGACCTTCATGACCGTGGGTCTGGGGACCAAGGGATCAGACGACTATTCAGGCTATTCGGTGGGCGCGGGGCTGTCCTATCACCTGAGCGATCGGGACACGGTTTCGGCCTTTGCGACCTATGTCGACAATACCTTTGGCGAGGAAGAGAAGCTGACCATCGGGTATCGGCGCGAGTTCTGAAACAAGCGCCTGTCAGTCGGCAAACAGGTTGCGGGAGCCTGCGATTTCGCGGGCCGCTTCGCCGGAGATCGTGAGAAACGAGGCCAGCTCGGCGGCATTGCGGTCGACCGTGGCAGTTTCGGCGATACAGGAGTATCCGGGGAATTCCGCATCGCGGATACGGTCGGTTTCATAGGCGATTTCGTTGCGCAGTGTCGGCAGCAGGCCCGCCAGCATCGCCGTGCTGGTCTGTTCCCCGGCAAGGCCGACGCGACGCGCATGACCCATCAGGTAATCGTCGCTGAAGCGGCAATCGATCTTGAGCAGGCGCGTGGTCGAGCGGTCGGACACGAAATCATGCAGCAGGTCGATATTGGCCGGGTCGATACAGACGATCAGCCGCTCGGTATCGTAATGGTCGAACAGCATCCGCATCATGGCGCGGCGGTGGCGGGCGCGCTTTTCGACGCTGCCCTCAATGCCGCCAAGATCGGGGAGGTCGGTGTTCTCTTCGTTGAAGAGATATTCGATGGCGGGCATGTTGGTGACCTGCCGGATCCGGGCCAGCAGACGTTTGGCGACATGCCATTTCTTACAGATCACAATCATCAGCTCGCGGTCGCGGCCAAGCGAGCTTTCGGTTTCCCAGAAGCGGCGGCCAAATCGACGCCCGACGCGGCCCTTGCCGGTAAGGAAGGCATAGAGGTTGCGGCCTTCGTCCGAGATCTGGAAGGTGACGCCGGTCTCGGCATACATCTCGCCCAGCCGCGTCTTGAGTTCGGTCGCCTCGGGGCTGATCTTGCGGGCGAACAGCGCGTTCTGCGAGAGCAGCAGATCGTAGTGGTCGTTGTAGAAATTCACCGGCATGCCGTAGTCCGAGAACATCAGGAAGGTCAGCGTGCGGCTTTCGATTTCGGTTTCCGGCACGAGATGGCGCACGAGGGTCTGAAAAAAGGTTTCGTCCGGAATCCACGTGGTCCGGAAGAACCGCATGACATCGCGGCGGGTGCGGGTCATGTCCATGATCCATTCGATGGTGCGACGGCGCAGGCACCACCACTGGCTGCCGATCTGGATCTGCAGGTCGGCAGGGATCTTGCGGGTCAGGCCAAGCCGTTTCTGCAGGCTGTACGAGAGGTCGAAAAGCTGCTTGTGACGGCGTTCGTTGAACCAGTGGCGATAGACCAGCCGGTCTTCCTTCATCCCGGTCTTGATCCAGTTGCTATCAAAGAAATCGAAGCTTTCGATGAAGTCCTTGTCATGTTCGTCAAGGAAGCGGTGAGCGTATTCCGCCGTCTTGATCGCCATGCAATCGCCAGAGAGCATGTAGAAATGGGTGGCGCGCGGAAAGGCATCGAGCGCGGCGCGGATCGCGTTGAGCGTGGCCTGCACCAGCGACCATTCCCCCCAGCCGCATTTTACCCGTTTGGCGGCGATGGTGACGTTTGGATTGTCGCGCAGCGCGCTGGCAATCGCGTCGAAATCCTGCTGACGGGCGCGGGCGTCGAAATGGATCGACATGCAGTCGCCCGCCGCCGTCAGACGGCGCGCCTGCTGGACCACGGCATCAGGGTCCTTGTGGCACAGGAGAATATAGGCGATTTGTGCCATCTGGCGGTCAAGCTACCTGTTCGCGTTCCGGATTCATAACGTGATAAAGGTGAATCAAGTTTGAATAAACACTGTCTGGCTGTCTTTTGGAACCATGTTGCTTTACATGATATTTACGGATGGTTGATGGGCTTGAAAGATTTAACCATGGATTAACCTTCGGATTTCCATGCAGAAATATCTTTTATTTAAGAAATTTGCCTTGATATAACAGCAACGAAAAGAGCCGGAGGCAGCAGGCATGGGGTTCCCTGGGACCTGGATGACGGAAAGTGAAAGCGTGGTTTATCGCGTGGTGCCGAAATGCGCCTGCTCGACCATCGGCCAGATCATGTATTATTCGGATCACGGCCGGTTCTACGATGGCGATATCCATGACGCCCAGACTGGGCTGCATAAATGGGCACAGGAACACAGCCAGGAACCGATCACGCGCAATGTGCAGGGCCACGGCAGCTATGCCTTTACCTGCGTGCGCAACCCTTATGCGCGTATCCTGTCGTCGTTTTTCGACAAGATCTGCGGCATCCAGCGCAACGGCAATCGCTACCGCGGCAACCTGGTGCCGTCGCTGATATATAACTACGGGATCGAGGTCGGTGGCGACGACGGCAAGGAAGAGTTCGACCAGATCCGCAGCTTTCGCCGGTTCCTGCTGTTTGCGCGCGACACCATCCGCTGGCGCAAACCGATGGAGCCGGACATTCACTGGTCGGCCATGTCGGGCCATGTGAGCACCTTTGTCGTGAACGGCGGGCGTTACGACAAGATCATCTGGACGGAGGCCTTTAACGAAGGCATGGGCGAGGTGCTGGGCGCCATCGAGACTCCGGTCGCCGTGGACCTGAACGCGATCCCGCGTTTCAACGAAAGCGAAGGCCACGGTCCGAAACGCGCCCATCCCGTCGAGGATTATTTCGACGACCTGTCGATGCACCTCGTCTATGAGATCTACAAGAAGGACTTCGACCTGTTCCGCTACGATTTCGAGAACCCCGGCAACAAGATGCCGCTGGGCGAAATCGATCTGGACGAGGTGCATGCGAAACTGGGCCAGTAACGGCGTCACGAACGGCGCAATCGGCGCATGGGGCTCTGCCCCCGACCGAAATCCGGGGATTTCGGTCTCCCCCGGGATATTTGAAGACCCAAAGAAGGGATATAGGCCGCCGAGGTGACTTGCCATGACGGTGTCGCGCGCCTACATCCGCTTGTCATGGCCAAGGATAAAGAAAATTCGAATTACAAGGTGATCGCCGAGAACCGGCGGGCACGGTTTGACTATGCCATCGAGGAAGATCTCGAATGCGGGATCCTGCTGGAAGGGTCCGAGGTCAAGTCGCTGCGGCAAGGCGGCGCGAATATCGCCGAGAGCTATGCGGCGGTTGAAGATGGCGAGCTTTGGCTGATCAATTCCTATGTCGCGCCCTATGAGCAGGCGAAGACTTTCCGGCATGAGGAGCGGCGTCCGCGCAAGTTGCTTGTGAGCCGGAAAGAGCTGTCTAAGCTTTGGAACGAGACCCAGCGCAAGGGCATGACGCTGGTGCCAATGGTGGCCTATTTCAATCACCGGGGCATTGCCAAGATCAAGATCGGCATCGCCAAGGGTAAAAAGCTGCATGACAAGCGTGAGACTCAGGCCAAGCGAGACTGGTCGCGGCAGAAACAGCGCCTGCTGAAAGATCACGGCTGAGTGGCGGTCCGGCTGACAGGGTTGGGTGTCAGCGTTTACACGCGGATCGCGCGGCTGATGCTGGCGGAGCGCAGGATCGAGTACGAGTTTATCGAGATCGATCCCTTTGTCGGGACCAGTTCGGCGCTTGTGGATCTGAATCCGCTGCATACGGTGCCGGTGCTGGATCACGACGGTTTTATCCTTCACGAGACATCGGCGATCCTGCGCTATCTTGAGACGGCTTTTAATGGCGTGCCGATGGTGCCGGGTGCGCCGAAACCGCTTGCCCGGATGGCGCAGGTTATCTCGGTCATCGATTCGCGTGGCTACTGGCCGATGGTGCGGCAGGTTTTCGCGCAGCGGGTCTATGCGCCGCTTTATGGCGAGCCGGTCGATGAGGCAGTGATCGCAGAGGGGCTCCGCCGGGCGGTCCCGGTATTGCAGGCGCTCGAGCGGATCGCCGGAGAGAGGCTTGTTCTGAACGGCGACCGTGTGACCTTGGCCGATCTGCATCTTGGGCCGATGGTCGGCTATTTCCAGCAGGCCCCCGAGGGGCAGGAGATACTGGCGGGAAACAAAGCCCTGTCGCGCTGGTGGGGATGGTTCCGCGAAAGGCCTGCGTTTCAGGCTGTCGACAGGCCGGTGGGGCCCGGCGGTCTTGCTTCGCCCCCTAAGCGGTTGTAGGTCAGGATTGATCTGAAAGAGGCAGGCGCAATGGCACAGGACGACCCCAAGACCCTTGTTTCCACCGAATGGCTGGCAGCCCATATGAAAGATCCCGACCTGCGGGTGCTTGACGGGTCGTGGTACCTGCCGGATGCCGGTCGTGATCCGCGCGCCGAATACGAGGCCGGACATATCCCCGGCGCCCGTTTTTTCGATATCGACGAGATTTCGGATCACCGCTCGGATCTGCCGCATATGGCACCGCCGGTCGAGAAATTCATGAGCCGCGTCCGGGCGATGGGCGTGGGCGACGGGCACCAGATCGTCGTCTATGACGGGGCCGGGCTGATGTCGGCGGCCCGCGTCTGGTGGCTGTTCCGCCTGATGGGCCATCAGGATATCGCCGTGCTGGATGGTGGATTTCCGAAATGGCAGGCCGAGGGACGCGAGGTCGAGGACATGGCGCCGGTAGTGCGCGACCGTCACATGACGGTGCGGGTTCAGAACCAGCTGGTGCGCGACGTGACACAGGTGTCGGCCGCTGCCAAGCTGAACGACCACGAAATCATCGACGCACGCTCTGCCCCCCGTTTCCGGGGCGAGGCCGCGGAACCCCGGCAGGGGCTGCGCAGCGGGCATATTCCCGGCGCGCGCAACGTTCCGTTCAACAGCCTGCTCAGGGATGACCAGACCATGAAGCCGGTCGCCGAATTGCGCAGCGTTTTCGAGGCGGCGGGTGTCGATCTCTCCAAGCCCGCGATCACCACCTGCGGCTCGGGTGTGACCGCTGCGGTGCTGAGCCTTGCGCTGGAACGGATCGGCAAAACCGACCATTCGCTCTATGATGGCTCATGGGCCGAATGGGGCGCCTTCGCGACCTTGCCAGTCGCGACGGGAGACGCCTGATGTTTGCCGATTTCAAAGCCCAGCCCGCCGACAAGATCCTCGAATTGATGCAGCTTTTCCGCGACGATCCGCGCGAAGGCAAGATTGACCTCGGCGTCGGCGTTTACCGCAATGCCGAAGGCGTGACCCCGGTGATGCGCGCGGTCAAATCGGCCGAACAACGGCTTTGGTCCGAACAGGAAACCAAGGCCTATACCGGACTGCTGGGTGATCCCGCCTATGCCAAGGCCATGTGTGGCCTCGTTCTGGGCGATTCCGTTGCGGAAGATTCGATTGCCGCCGCCGCCACACCGGGCGGAACCGGCGCGGTCCGGCAGGGCTTTGAAATGGTGCGCTATGGCAATCCGGATGTCCGGGTGTTCGTCTCCGACCCGACATGGCCCAACCACATCTCGATCCTGAACTACCTCGGGATCGAAACCATCACCTACCGGTATTTCGATGCGAATACGGGCGGCGTCGATGTCGCGGGCATGCTGGCCGACCTCGAACAGGCACGCCCCGGTGACGTGATCCTGCTGCACGGCTGCTGTCACAACCCGACCGGCGCCAACCTGACCCTGCCGCAATGGCATGAAGTCATCGAAGTGCTGCGGAAAACCGGCGCCCTGCCGATGATCGACCTCGCCTACCAGGGATTTGGCGATGGGCTCGACCAAGACGCCGCGCCGACCCGGGCGGTGGCCGCCGCCCTGCCCGAATGCCTGATCGCCGCAAGCTGCTCCAAGAACTTCGGCATCTACCGCGAACGCGCGGGCCTGCTCATCGCGGTTTCGCAGGATGCGACCAACACGCCGCTGGCACGCGACACGCTCGCCTTTCTCAACCGTCAGAACTATTCCTTCCCGCCGGATCACGGGGCGCGGGTCGTGACCATGATCCTCGACGACCCGGACCTGCGCGCCGACTGGCAGGCCGAACTCGAGGCGACCCGCCTCTCCATGCTCGATCTGCGTCAGCAGCTCACGACCGAACTGCAAAAGCTCTCCGGATCTGATCGTTTCGCCTTTCTCGGCCAGCACCGGGGCATGTTCTCGCGCCTCGGCGCCACGCCGGAGCAGGTCAAGACACTGCGCGAAAAGCATGGGGTCTACATGGTCGGTGACAGCCGCATGAACATTGCTGGCCTGAACGCGAAAACCGTTCCGCTCCTCGCAAAAGCGATCATCGACACCGGCATCTGAGCCCTTCTTTGGGTCTCAAATATCCCGGGGGAGAGCGAAATCGCCAGATTTCGATCGGGGGCAGAGCCCCTGATGCCCTATCCGCGCGCGATAGACTTGCCTGAAACCCACCTTCACCCTGACAACCCGATGTAACCGCCTCGACGAAAGCGACCTCCCCAAAAAGACAGGACCCCGGTGCGGTCGCACCGGGGTCCTGCTTTCTCAAAAGCCGGAGGAGTTAGCCTTTGGAAAATTCAGGATAGGCTTCCATGCCAAGTTCCGCCATGTCGAGACCGGTGATCTCGTCTTCTTCGGAAACCCGGATGCCCATGACAGCCTTGAGGATGAACCACACGATGAGCGACGCCACAAAGGTGAACACACCGTAAGCGATGATACCGGTCAGCTGGGTGCCAAGGCTTGCGTCACCGTAGAAGATCACGGCGATGGTGCCCCAGATACCGGCGCAGAGGTGAACCGGGATCGCGCCGACAACGTCGTCGATCTTGAACTTGTCGAGCATCGGGACAGCGAAGACCACGATCACACCGCCGATGGCACCGATCCAGAGCGAACCAAACAGCGTGGGCGCCAGCGGTTCAGCGGTGATCGACACGAGACCGGCCAGCGCGCCGTTCAGCACCATGGTCAGGTCAGGCTTTTTGTACATGATCTGCGTCAGGATCAGCGCGGTCACGGCACCGGCTGCAGCAGCCATGTTGGTGTTCGCAAAGATGCGCGACACGTCGGACACGTCACCGACAGTACCCATTGCCAGCTGCGAACCGCCGTTGAAGCCGAACCAGCCGAGCCACAGGATGAACGTACCCAGCGTGGCGAGGGCGAGGTTCGAACCCGGCATCGGGATCACTTTGCCGTCGGCAGAGTATTTGCCGATACGCGGACCCAGAACGATGGCACCGGCAAGAGCGGCCCAGCCACCCACGGAGTGCACGACGGTCGAACCGGCGAAGTCGGAGAAGCCCATTTCGGACAGCCAGCCGCCGCCCCACTGCCAGGAACCCGAGATCGGATACATGACACCGGTCAGAAGCACGACGAAGACGAGGAAGGGCCACAGCTTGATCCGCTCGGCCAGCGCACCGGACACGATCGAAGCGGTCGCGGCAACAAAGACGAGCTGGAAGAAGAAGTCCGAACCGATCGACGCATAGTCGAGTGCGGCATCGGCAGCAGCGATACCAACCGGATCAAGAACGGTCTGGCTGAAGAACGGACCGACCCAGCCTGCCATGATCCAGCTGTCGCCGGGGTACATCAGGTTGAAGCCGATGAGCCAGTACATGATCGCGGCAACCGAGTAGAGCGCGATGTTCTTGGTCATCTGCATCGCCACGTTCTTGGAGCGCACAAGCCCGCCTTCGAGCATGGCAAAACCGGCTGCCATGAAGAAAACGAGGAAGCCTGCCATCAAGAACAGCAGCGTGGTCATGATATAGGGGCCGATTTCGTCGAAGCCGGGCGCGGCCTCAGCCTCTTGCGCCAGACCCAGCGTCGGCAGCGCGATAAGCGCCGCGGCCACAGGAATGAGTTTCAGATTTTTCATTTCGGATTGTGTCCCTTGAATTGGCCGCTTTACAGCGCGTCTTCGTTGGTTTCGCCGGTACGCACGCGGATTGCCTGCAGCACGTCCAGTACAAAGATCTTGCCGTCGCCGATCTTGCCGGTCTGGGCAGTCTTGGTGATGGTCTCGACCACCTGGTCGACCATCGCCGCCGATACGACGATCTCAAGCTTGATCTTGGGCACGAAATTCACTTCGTATTCCGCGCCGCGATAGATTTCGGTATGCCCGGACTGCGATCCGAAGCCTTTTATTTCAGTCACCATCATGCCGCGCACGCCGGCTGCGGTCAGCGCTTCGCGGACCTCTTCCAGCTTGAACGGCTTGATTGTAGCAATGATGAGTTTCACCTCTGTCCCCTTAAAATTGGCAGGCCTCCCTGCAAACACGCGTCCCACAAGGCGGCGAGGCACTTGAAATTGGAATATTGCGGGCCTATCGAGGCTCTCGATTGCACAAAAAACGAGCAAAATTCGTCACAAATTCGGGATATGCCTATTTTTTGACCTTATTGTTAAGCAGGTTGGTGCAGGGAGGGTCTCTACAATTCCGGCGCCGCGTCGTATCATGGGCGCAACAACAGAGGCCGGGCAGGGCTGAACATGGCATCAGGTAACAAACGCAAACCGCCACTGGTGGCGGATCGGAAAAGGGCTGCGAACGGGCAGCCGCCGAAGGTGGGACTGAAAGTGCCGCCCAAGCCGGGAACCGCCAAACCGAAACCCGCGAAATCGACCCGGAAGACCAGCCGTAAACCGGCGCGAAAAACCACGCGGCGCAAGGGCGGCGGTGGCATCGGTGGCTTTTTCCGCGCGGTGTTCGGCTGGATCATGCGCCTGATCTGGCGCGTGACCTCGCGCCTTGCGATGGTCGTGGCGCTGCTGGTCGGGATCGCCGTTGCCTATGTCTATTCCGGTCTGCCAGAGATGTCCGCCCTGCTCGATGGACGTGCCCGTGGATCGGTCACCCTGCAGGATTACCAGGGTAATGTCTTTGCATGGCGGGGCGACCAGTTTGCCGGTGTGGTGACGGCACAATCCGTCTCTCCGAATCTACGCAATGCGATCATCGCGACCGAGGACCGGCGATTCTACCGGCATTTCGGCCTTAGTCCGCGCGGTATCGCCAGCGCCGTGGCCATCAACCTGCGCGCCGGGCGCGGTCCGCTTTCTGGTAACGGCGGGTCGACGATCACGCAGCAGACGGCAAAACTGCTGTGCCTTGGTGTCGAATACGACCCGACCCAGTGGGAGAACGAGACCGCCTACGAGGACGATTGCCGTCAGGGTTCCCTGTGGCGCAAGGGCAAAGAGGCGATCTATGCCCTTGCGATGGAGCTCAAGTATACCAAGGACGAGATACTGACGATCTATATGAACCGGGCTTTCCTTGGCGCGGGCGCGCGTGGATTCGAGGCGGCGAGCCAGCGGTATTTCGGCAAATCGGCAGCCGAGGTCAGCCCCGCCGAGGCGGCGATGCTGGCCGGGTTGCTCAAGGCGCCGACGCGCTATGCCCCGACCAACAACCTTGAACGTTCGCAGGGGCGGGCGGCGACCATCGTGCGGCTGATGGAAGAACAGGATTACCTGACCGCCGAAGAGGCCCGTTATGCGCAGGACAATCCGGCGCAGCTGTCCGAGGCCGCCGAGGCCAAGGCGGGCGGGTATTTCGCCGACTGGGTGATGTCGAGCGGACCCGAGTTCTTTACCCGCAAGACCACCGAAGACGTGATTATCCGCACCACGCTGGACCGGCGCTTGCAGCAGGCCGCCGAGGACGCGATGCGGATCGTGTTCGATGAAAAGGTGAGCGAAGGCTCCAAAGCACAGGCGGCGATTGTCGTGATGTCGGCCGATGGGGCCGTGCGCGCCATGGTTGGTGGGCGCAACACCAAGGTTTCGGGCGCGTTCAACCGCGCGATACAGGCCAAGCGGCAGACCGGGTCTTCGTTCAAGCCTTTCGTCTATGCGACCGCGCTTGAGGCAGGGTATTCGCCGATGGATACGGTGATGGACGAGCCGTTCTGCATGAACGTGGTCGGGTCAGGCCAGTGGTGCCCGGAGAACTATACCCACAAGCATTACGGCGAGGTGACACTGGCGCGGTCTCTCCGCGATTCGCTCAATATCCCGGCGGTGAAAGTGTCGGAGATGGTGGGGCGTGATCTTGTGCGGAAGGTGGCGGACGACTTCGGCATCAAGAGCGATCTGGCGGCAGGTCCGTCGCTGGCGCTTGGCGCGTCGGAAAGCACGCTGCTTGAGATGACGGGCGCTTATGCGGGTATCCTGAACGGCGGTTCCTCGGTCAAACCCTACGGGCTGGTTGACCTGAAGCTGCTCGGCGACGACCAGCCGCTGATGGACGCGGATGGCGGTATTGGCGAAAGGGTGATCCGGGCCGAGGCGGCGCAGCAGCTGATCTGGATGATGGAGAAAGTCATCAGCGAAGGCACCGGGCGGCGCGCGGCGATTCCCGGATGGGAGGCTGCGGGCAAGACAGGCACGACTTCGAGCTATCGCGATGCATGGTTCGTTGGCTTTACGTCCGAATATGTCGCCGGGGTCTGGATGGGCTATGACGACAACACGCCGCTCAAGGGAGTGACCGGCAGCGGTCTGCCCGCCGAAATCTGGCGAGAGACGATGGTGCGAGTCCATGAAGGCCTTGAGCCGCGTCCTCTGCCCGCGCTGCCGCCGCAGGACGGTTCGCGCAACCGGGACGGGCTGGCACCGACCACGGTGTCGGGATCGGAATCGGCCATCGAGCGGCTCTTGCGCGGGATTTTCAGTGGCGATGGCAGCAGCCAGGACCCGGCCAACGGTGGCACCCGCTGAAACGAAAACGGGCGGCCCGAGGGACCGCCCGCTTTTTTACGTAATGGCTTATGGCCGTATCAACCCATCGCTTTGAGATCGGCGATCAGCTGGTCGATATTGCCCCCGCGGCGGTCCAGCATCGCGCCGATTTCGGTGCGTTCGGTCAGCAGCAGGTTCACGCCTTCGATGAACATGTTGAAGAACTTGTCGCGGCCGGACTTGTCCGAAACAAGGAAGGTCACGTCGAACGGGGCCTGCCCCTGCAGGTCCGCCTGCGCGCGTACCTCGTACCCGGCCTTGATTGCGCGGGTGGATTTCACGGTGACGGTGCCGCCGACGAATTCACGGAAGCGGCGGCCGTACTTGTTGGCGATATAGACCTCGAACGCGTCGGTGAAGGCGCGCATCTGGCCCGCGCTTGCGCTGCGGGCATCCGCGCCCAGCGCGTAGCGGGCCATGATCGCCGTGTCGGCATAGGTCGAAAAGATCTTTTCGAATTCCCGGATCTTCGACGCATCCGAACCGCCACCGGCGATAACCCGGTTGATGTCGGCGACCACCCGGTCAACAAGCTGACGGGCACCGGCCTCGGTCAGGGCGAGAACGCGGGACGGAAGGGCTGCGAGCGCGGCAAAGCTGCAAGCGGTGGCGAGGAAGCCGCGGCGTGAGAAAACGGTACTATTCATAGGGATCCTCATAGGGGTCTGAGTACAAATCGGGAGCGGCACCGGGTTCCGCATAGGGATCGGTTCCATCCGCATATGGGTCAGAATAGGTTTCACCACCAGCCCCGGCCAGTTCGAATCGGCGGTTCTGGAGATAGATAATCCGTGATTGAGCGTAGCTGTCGGCGCTTTCGTAGAGAATCGAATCGATGGTGTCAGAGTAACGACCACGGTTGCCGAGCTGTTGAACGACCTTGGAAACCAGCGTCACGTTGGCCACGCGGTTGGACCGGGAATAACCGATCGGGTTGGTGAAGAAGTCGACGACAAGACCCACCGCGTCACGCTGGTTCGACGGCCCGAATGCGGGCAGTTCGACATAGGCACCTTCGGGCGCGCCCCAGATGTGCAGGGTTTCGCCGAAATCGGTTTCATCGGCGGGCAGCCCGAATTCGGTTGCGGGATCGGCAAGACCGGCAAAACCGATGGTTGAATTCAGCAGGAAGCGGGCAAGCGCCGTCCCGGCGCGTTTCGGGTTGCCCTGCAGGATGCCATTGACCATGTTGCTAGGCTCGGACGCGTTGTCGGCGAAATAGCTGAAGCTGTCCACAATCGGCGGCGGCACGATGGCGACATAGCCCTTGGACGCCGGGCGGAACAGGGCCCGGTCCAACCCGAGGTTGAGCTGGTGAATGCTGCGGTTGGTCTTTTCATAGGGGTCTACGACCTCACCGGAGGAACCGGAGTTCTTCGGAACGGCACAGGCGGATACGAACCCGACAAAAACAAGCAAAATAAGGAAGCGGGCAGCTTGAAACGGCGCGTTCATTCGATCAGAAGTCCATCTATAAAGGCGAAACGGTATTAGTGCGACTATTTAGAGTAATGAGGCGCAGTTCACAGATCATCGGTGTTCACTTAAACAATATGTGGCCGAGAAGAAACAGGCTGTTCGCAGATTGGTGATGTAAGGCCAATATACGCACAGCAATTGTCAATATCCCCCAAACGGCGGGCAGGACGGAGCACCAAGTGAGACACAAATCAGGCCGCGAGGAACTACGCGAGGCGCGGCGACAAAGTCGTGGGCTATACTGGGCCGTCGGTCTTTTCAGCTTTTTCGCAAACATGCTGATGCTGACGGGGCCGCTTTACATGTTGCAGGTCTATGACCGTGTGCTTGGCAGCCGGTCCGAGGCGACTCTGGTGGCACTGTCGCTGCTAGTGGTCTTTCTTTATGGCGTGATGGGCATTCTCGATTACACGCGCGGCCGTATCATGGCGCGTGTCGGTGCCCGGTTTCAGGCCGCGCTGGACCATCGGGTCTTTGACGCGATGATCCGTCGCTCTGCGGTCGCGCCCGATCCGGCGGCGCAGACCGGGCTTTCCGACCTTGAATCGATACAGCGCCTGATATCCTCGCCAGTGCTCATGAGCCTTTTCGACCTGCCGTGGACGCCCGTATTCCTTGCCGGGATCATGCTGTTCCACCCGTGGCTTGGGTTCCTTGCCATGGGCGGCGGCGCGGTGCTGATCGCCATCACCCTGCTGAACCAGCTGTTTTCACGCGGACCGATGATGCAGGCGAACCGCTCTTCCCACCGGGCGGGACTTTTATCCGAGGAAATCCGTAACGAATCCGAAATGATCCAGAGCATGGGGATGCGCGGTGCCGCATTCAGGCGCTGGCGGGTGGCGCGCGATGCCTCGCTGAAGGAATCGATCTCGGCCAATGACGTGGGCGGCACGTTTTCCACCATGACCAAGACGCTGCGCCTGTTCCTGCAATCGGCAATGCTGGGCCTTGGCGCTTATCTCGTGTTGCAGAACGAATTGACCGCCGGTGCGATGATCGCGGGGTCGATCCTGATGGGCCGCGCGCTGGCCCCGATCGAGATGATCATCGGCCAGTGGAGCGCCGTGCAGCGCGCGCAGAAAGGCTGGAAAAGTCTTGCGGAATTGCTCGACAAGGTGCCGCCGGAACATGAGCGCACTGCCCTGCCGAAACCGCGCGCCAAGCTGGACGTGCAATCGCTGACGCTGGTGCCGCCGGGCGATTCCCGTGCCTCATTGCGGACCATCAGCTTCAAGGTGGAGCCGGGTCAGGCAATTGGCGTCATCGGACCCTCAGGCGCTGGCAAATCGACGCTCGCCCGGGCGCTTACCGGAGTCTGGAAACCCGCAGGCGGAACGATCCGGCTCGACGGGGCCGGGCTCGACCAGTACGACGCGGACGTGCTGGGCCTGCATATCGGGTACCTGCCACAACGCGTCCAGCTGTTCGACGGCACCATCGCCGAGAACATCGCCCGACTGGGCACCGAACCCGATGCGGAGAAAGTCGTTGCGGCGGCCAAGAAAGCCGATGCGCATGACATGATCGTTCATCTGCCCGATGGCTACGATACGCGGGTTGCTGCCGGGGGCGGACGACTGTCCGGCGGGCAGATGCAGCGTATCGCGCTGGCCCGCGCACTTTACGATGATCCGGTAATCGTCATTCTGGACGAGCCGAACTCGAACCTCGACAACGAAGGCTCGATGGCGCTGAATCAGGCGATCCGGTCGCTCAAAGCCGAGGGCCGCTCTTGCCTGATCATGGCCCACCGCCCGGCGGCTATTCAGGAATGCGATATGCTGCTGGTGCTTGATCAGGGCACACGCGCGGCATTCGGTCCCAAGGCGCAGGTGCTCAAGGAAATGGTATCCAACCATGAAGAATTGACCAAGACCGCCGCTATGGGAGGTGTCCGATGAGCGATAATTCATGGTCCGCTCGCACGCCGCTGATCATCGGTTTCATCGGCCTGCTGACGCTGGTCGGCGGGTTCGGCACATGGGCGGTGGTCAGTAATATCGCCGGCGCCGTCATCGCCCCGGGCCGGATCGAAGTCGAAAGCAACCGACAGGTGGTGCAGCACCCTGACGGTGGGGTGGTGACCGAAATCCTTGTCGAGGAAGGCGATACCGTCGAAATGGGCGAGACGCTGATCCGTCTTGATGCCGAATTCCTTGCCTCGGAGCTTTTGATTACCGAGGGCCAGCTGTTCGAACTGATGGCCCGCCGGGGTCGGCTTGAAGCCGAGCGGGACGATGCGACCGAGATTACCTTTGACGACGAACTGCTGGAGATGGCGAAAAACCGTCCGACAGTGGCAGAACTGATCGACGGGCAGCAGCGCCTGTTTCAGGCGCGTCGGGAATCCATCGCGAACGAGACCGACCAGCTTGAAAAGCGTCGAGGCCAGATCCAGAACCAGATCGAGGGGATCGACGCGCAGCAGGTTTCACTTGGTCGTCAGCTCGAGCTGATCGATACTGAACTGACCAACCAGCAATCGCTGCTGGATCGTGGGCTGGCACAGGCGGGTACGGTGCTGAACCTGCAACGGACCGCCGCGAACCTCGACGGTACACTGGGTGAGCTGAAAGCCTCCGAGGCGCAGGCCGAAGGGCGCATCACCGAGATCGACATCGAGGTGCTCAAACTGGGCTCGCAGCAGCGCGAAGAGGCGATCACCCGCCTGCGCGACCTGCAATATCAGGAACTGGAACTGGCCGAGAAACGCCGCTCGCTGAAAGAACGGCTGGCGCGGCTGGATATTACCGCCCCGGTTTCCGGTATCGTCTATGGGCTTCAGGTGCACACGCCACGCTCGGTGATCCGGCCTGCCGACCCGGTGCTGTACCTCGTGCCGCAGGACCGGCCCCTTGTCATCGCAACCCGGGTCGAGCCGATCCATATCGACAAGATCTCGGTCGGGCAGGAAGTGGCGCTGCGCTTTTCGGCGCTGGACCAGCGTGAAACTCCCGAGGTTTTCGGCACAGTCACCAAGATTTCCGCCGATGCCTTTGAAGATCAGAACGGCCAGTTTTCATTCTACCGTACAGAGATCGCGCTGAACGAAGGCGAGCAGGAACGGCTGCCAGTCGGGACGGTCCTTTTGCCGGGGATGCCGGTCGAGGCCTTTATCCGGACCGAGGAACGGTCGCCGATGTGGTATTTCATCAAACCGCTGGCGGATTATTTCATCAAGGCGTTCCGAGAATAGGCTTTTCGTCGCGCAGGGCTGCGGTTAGCGTGCGCGACGAATACCGCCTGAAAGGAACCCGAGATGAGCATTGAAAGCAGACTTGCAGAACTGGGCGTAACCCTGCCCGACGCCCCTGCCCCGGCAGCGAATTACGTGCCCTACGTTCAGACCGGTGACATCGTCTATGTCTCAGGTCAGATCTCGCAGGATGCGAATGGGCCAGTAAAGGGCAAGCTGGGCGCAGATCTTGAGGCTGAAGAAGGGGCCGCAGCGGCGAAACTCTGCGCGATCAGTCTTTTGGCGCAGGTGCGTGCGGCCTGTGGCGGCGATCTGGACCGGCTGGTGCGGGTGGTGAAACTGACCGGTTTCGTCAATTCCACTGCGGATTTCACCGATCAGCCCAAGGTGATCAACGGCTGTTCCGATTTCATGGTCGAAGCGCTGGGCGATGCCGGGCGTCACGCGCGTTCCGCCGTTTCCGCCGCTGCCCTGCCGCTGGGTGTGGCCGTTGAAATCGAAGGTATCTTCCAAATCAAATGACACGATTGCCAGAGGCGTTCCTGCGCCTGCCACTCGCTCACCGCGCCTATCACGACAAGACACAAGGACGGCCGGAGAACAGCCGCGCGGCCATTCGCGCCGCCATCGATGCAGGGTATGGGATCGAGATCGACCTGCAACTGACAGCCGATGGACAGGCCGTTGTCTTTCACGACTACGAGCTGAAGCGCCTGACCGGTGCGACTGGCACCGTGCGCCAGCACTCTGCGCAGGAACTCGCCGAGATTGCCCTTAGCAACGGCGACGGTGAGACAGTTCCCGGTTTTGCCGAGGTGCTCGAGATCGTCGCAGGCCAGGTACCGCTTCTGGTCGAGCTGAAGGATCAGGATGGCGCGATGGGGCCGGATACCGGCGCCCTTGAAGCGGCGACCGCCAAGGCGCTGGAGGGTTATGAAGGTCCGCTGGCGGTGATGTCGTTCAATCCGCACAGCATGGCCGAAATGGCGCGGCTCGCGCCGGACGTGCCGCGCGGGCTGACAACCTCGGGCTATGACCCGGAGGACTGGCCGCTGAAAGCGGAAACCTGCGCATATCTGCGCGAGATCCCGGACTTCGACCGGGTCGCGGCCTGTTTCATCAGCCACGAGGCCAAGGATCTGTCCCGTCCGCGCGTCGGTGCGTTGCACGATGCCGGGGTGCCGGTGCTGTGCTGGACGATCAGATCGCCCGAAGCAGAGGCAGAAGCGCGCAAGCGTGCCGATAACATCACCTTTGAAAGCTACGCGGCCCCGATGCCGTCTTGATCCCCCGCGCCGCTGCTACACATTAGGAGCTGGGGAACGACGGAAAGACCATGGACCAGGCGCAAATCGAAATTCATGTCCTGAACTCCCTTGCGCAAATCGCGCCAGAGGACTGGGATGCCTGTGCCTGCCCCGAGGCGGCGGATGGCGGCGCGCCGGACGATCCCTTCACGACCTATCGCTTTCTGAAGGCGCTGGAAGACAGTGGGTCGGTCGGGACCGGAACCGGCTGGCAGCCACATTACCTTGCCGCCTATCTGGATGGGCAACTGATCGCAGTCGCCCCGATGTACCTCAAGTCGCACAGCCAGGGCGAATATATCTTCGATCACAACTGGGCGCATGCCTATGAGCGCGCCGGGGGGCGGTATTACCCCAAGCTGCAGATCGCGGTGCCCTTCACCCCTGCGACCGGGCGGCGGTTTCTGGTGCGGCCCGAATACCGCGAGGTCGGCATGTCCGCCCTTGTGCAGGGCGCGGTGCAGCTTGCCGATAATAACGAGGTTTCGTCGCTGCATATCACCTTTTGCACCGAGGACGAGGCCGACGCCGGTGAGCAGATGGGTCTGATGGCGCGCAGTACCCAGCAGTTCCACTGGCTGGATCAGGGGTTCGGCGATTTCGACGGTTTCCTTGCCAGCCTGTCGTCGCGCAAGCGCAAGAATATCCGCAAGGAACGGGCGCAGGCCAATGCCTTTGGCGGGACGATCCACACCTACACCGGCGACGAAATCCAGCCCGAGCACTGGGATGCCTTCTGGGAGTTCTATCAGGACACCGGGGCGCGGAAATGGGGCTCTCCCTATCTCACGCGGCGCTTTTTCACGCTGGCGCAGGAGAGCCTGCGCGACGACATTGCGCTGGTTCTGGCCGAGCGTGACGGAAATTATGTGGCGGGCGCGCTGAACTTTATCGGGCGCAAGACGTTGTTTGGCCGCTACTGGGGCTGCGTCGAGCATCACCCCTGCCTGCATTTCGAACTGTGCTATTATCGCGCCATCGACTTTGCCCTTGAAAACGGGTTGCCACGGGTCGAGGCCGGCGCGCAGGGCGAGCATAAACTGGCGCGGGGGTATCTGCCCTGCGAGACCCATTCGCTGCACTGGGTCGGCAATCCGGGCTTTGCCCGCGCCATCAAGGACTATCTCGATGCCGAGCGTGAAGCGGTGGCCGAAGAGATCGAAATCCTGACGGAGTACGGACCGTTCAGGAAGATAGAAGTGGAAGAACAGGAATGACCGAAAAGCTTTCGGAAGAAACCCGCAAAACCTTGCTGACCCCCTTGTTCGAGACGGGCTGGGCCATGTGCGACGACCGGGACGCCATCGAGAAAACATTCACCTTCGATGACTTTGTCGGGGCCTTTGGCTGGATGACCCAAGCCGCCTTCTGGGCGGAAAAATGGAACCACCACCCGGAATGGCGCAATGTTTACAAGACCGTGGAAGTTGTACTAACCACGCATGATGTCGAGGGACTAAGCTCGCTCGACGTGAAATTGGCGCGGAAAATGGACAGCTTGGCAGAGGTTTGATGGAAGAAGTACTTGGGACTGAAATCTGGAACGGCACCACCGTAGGTGACGTTCTGACACTTGATTTTCTGGCGTCAATTGCGGGATCGGTGCTTTCTGCCATCGTGATCCTGATCATTGGCTGGTTCATTGCCTCGTGGGCGCATACCCGCATCCGCAAGATCGGCGAACGCTATGCGCATCTTGATGTAACCCTGTTCGATTTCTTCGGATCGATCCTGCGTTACACGATCCTCGCCTTCACGTTCATCTTCGTGCTGAACACATTCGGCGTGCAGACGACCTCGATCGTGGCCGCTGTCGGTGCTGCCGGTCTTGCCATCGGTCTGGCCTTGCAGGGCACGCTGTCGAACGTGGCGGCGGGTGTGATGTTGATCTTTTTCCGCCCGATCAAGACCGGCGATTTCGTCGAGATCAACGGCCAGATGGGGACGGTCAAGACGATCACCCTTAATTATACGGAACTGGCGAGCCTTGGGAATTTCCAGATCATCGTGCCGAACTCGGAAGTCTGGGGTAGCACCATCGTCAACTATTCGATCTACCCGACCCGCCGGGCCGAATGGACGTTCGGTGTTGGTTATGGCGCCGATCTGAAGCAGGCCGAAGCAGTGATCCGCGAGATCATCATGGGTGACGAGCGGACCCACGAAACCCCCGAGATGTTCCTGCAAGTGAACAACCTTGGCGATTTCTCGGTCGATTTCCTGGCCCGTGCCTGGTGCGACAGCGCGGTGTATTTCCAGTATCAGGCCGATATCAAGCGCAAGGTCAAAGAGGCACTGGATTCCGCCGGGGTCGATATTCCGTTCCCGACGAGAACGATCATTCAGGACAGCTGAGATACGCTGTCGCAAACACGAAAGGCGCGCCCCGAGGGACGCGCCTTTTTCATTTGCAGTTACTGCATGGAGTCGAGCAGACCTTCGCCCGCCGAAATTTCGCAGCCGGTGCCGAGTTCCTCGTTCAGGATGCTGACGGTGCCGTCTTCGACCAGCATGGCGTAGCGCTTTGAGCGGCCCATGAGGCCGACTGCGGCGACGTCAAAGCTCATCCCGATGGCCTTGGTGAATTCACCGGTTCCGTCTGCCAGCATTGTGATCCCTGCCGAGCCTGCGCCGGTCGCGTCGTCCCATGCTTTCATCACGAAGGGGTCGTTGACGGAGACACAGATGATCTCATCGACACCCTTGGAATCGAATTGTTCCTTGGTGCGGATAAAGCTGGGCACATGGGCGGAATGGCAGGTCGGGGTGAACGCGCCAGGCACGGCAAAGATCACCACCTTGCGGCCCTTTACCTTGTCGGCCAGCGGGATCTGTTCCGGGCCTTCGGCACCGATCCGGGTCAGCGTTGCATCGGGAAGTTTGTCGCCTTTGGAAATGGTCATGATGTTTCCCCTGTTGGATTTGCTATTTACCTTGTGGCCCATATAGGGTGCGCCGACAAGATGACGAAGCAGTATCGAAAGGTCGGGCGCATGACCCATATCGTTGTTATCGGAGCCGGTCAGGCCGGGTCCTCTCTGGTGGCCAAGCTGCGCAAGGACGGGTTTGACGGCGATATCACCCTGATCGGGGCGGAACCGGTTGTACCCTATCAGCGCCCGCCGCTGTCCAAGGCCTATCTGCTGGGGGATATGGCGCTTGAGCGGCTGTTTCTGCGGCCCGAAAGCTTTTACGACGACCAGAAGGTGACGCTGAAGCTGGGACAACCGGTGACCGCCATCGACCGGCACGGAAAAACCGTGCATCTGGGCAACGAGGTGATCCCTTATGACCTGTTGGTGCTGACCACCGGATCGGACCCGCGCCGCCTGCCCGCCTCGATTGGCGGCGACTTGGACGGGGTCTTTGTCGTGCGGACGCTGGCCGATGTCGACGCGATGGCGCCGATGGTGGGCGAAGGCAAACGTGCGCTGATCGTCGGTGGCGGTTATATAGGGCTTGAGGCCGCGGCGGTCGCAACCAAGCTGGGTGTGCAGGTCACGCTGGTCGAAATGGCCGACCGCATCCTGCAACGAGTCGCCGCGCCCGAGACAAGCGACTTTTTCCGCGATCTCCACACCGGGCATGGCGTGAAGATCCTCGAGGGCGTCGGGCTGGAAAAGCTGACCGGCGAGAATGGCAAAGTTACGGGGGCGGTGCTGGCCGATGGCACAACGCTCGAGGTGGATTTCGTGGTTGTGGGCGTCGGTATCGCGCCTTCAACCCAGCTTGCCGAGATGGCCGGCGTGATCCTTGACAACGGGATCAAGACCGATGCGTTTGGCCGGACCTCGGATGAAAACATCTGGGCCGCCGGGGATTGCGCGTCTTTTCCGTATAAGGGCGGGCGCATCCGGCTGGAAAGCGTGCCCAATGCCATCGATCAGGCGGAATGCGTCGCGGGCAACCTGATGGGGGCCGATGTCGAATACGTGCCGCAGCCTTGGTTCTGGTCGGATCAGTATGACGTCAAATTGCAGATTGCCGGGCTGAATACGGGCTATGACCGGATCATCACGCGCAAAGGCGACGGCAACTCCGTCTCCTTCTGGTATTTCAAAGGCGATCAATTGCTGGCCGTGGACGCGATGAACGATGCGCGCAATTACATGATCGGCAAGCGATTGATCGACGCGGGCAAATCGCCCTCGCCCGATGTCATCGCCGACCCCGCGACCGACATGAAGGCCCTGTTGAAAGCGTGAGGATCATCGCAGGCAGGTATCGCGGTCGGGCGCTGACCCCGGTGGGCAAGGGCGATGCCGGGGCGCATCTGCGACCGACCACCGACCGGGTGCGCGAAAGCCTGTTCTCGGTGCTGATGTCGCTGGACGTGCTCGACGGTGCCAGGGTGCTGGACCTTTTCGCCGGCACCGGGGCGCTGGGGCTTGAGGCCCTGTCGCGAGGGGCCGAGCATGCGACTTTCGCAGAGAAAGGCCGGGTTGGTCAGGGATTGATCGGCAAGAACATTGCCCTGCTTAGGGCGAAGGAAAAGACGCGGGTGATCCGGCAGGATGCGACGCGGCTGCCCGATGCCGATGCGCCCTGCGATCTTGTCTTTCTCGATCCGCCCTATGGTCAGGGGCTAGGGGTAAAGGCGCTGGAGTCGGCGGCCGCCGGTGGATGGATCGCCGACGGCGCGCTGATTGTCTGGGAAGAGAGCACGCCGCAGGAGGCGCCGGACGGGTTCAAACTGCATGACCGTCGCAAATACGGCGATACACATGTCACGCTGCTTTGGTACGGCGCGGCCTGATCCGGACGCGCCGCCAGCGGTTTAACCGTAGGTCGGGTGGAACTTGTTACCCGGCGAGTTGGTGAAGATCTCGCAACCGTCCTCGGTGACACCGATTGAATGCTCGAACTGCGCCGACAGCGATTTGTCGCGGGTCACGGCTGTCCAGTCATCGGCCAGGGTCTTGGTTTCCGGGCGGCCCAGGTTGACCATCGGTTCGATGGTAAAGAACATGCCCGGTTCCAGAACGGCGCCATTGCCGGGACGGCCATAGTGCAGCACGTTCGGTGGCGCGTGGAACACGCGGCCCAGCCCGTGACCGCAGAAATCGCGCACGACGCTCATCCGGTTGGCTTCGACAAAGGTTTGGATCGCGTGGCCGATATCGCCAAAGGTATTGCCCGGCTTGACCACCTCGATCCCGCGCATCAGCGCTTCGTAGGTGACGTCGATCAGGCGCTCCGCCTTGCGCGGCAGTTTGCCCGCCACGTACATGCGGCTGGTATCGCCGTACCAACCATCGACGATCACGGTCACGTCGATGTTGAGAATATCGCCGTCCTTAAGCGTCTTTGGCCCGGGGATGCCATGGCAGACCACGTGGTTCACCGAAATGCAGCTTGCGTGCTGGTAGCCCTTGTAGCCGATGGTTGCCGAGGTCGCGCCCGCGTCCTCGACCATCTTTGTGATCAGGCGGTCAAGCTCTTCGGTCGTCTGGCCAACGGTCACATGCTCGGCGATGTCGTCAAGAATCTGCGCGGCCAGAGCGCCAGCCACGTGCATTCCGGCGAAATCGGCGGTTTCGTAGATCCGGATCCCGTCCTTGGTCAGGCGGCCACGATGTTCGTTCTTCAACAAGGGCTCTCCATCCTTTTGGATAGTTTCGATTATAACGACCCGTCCTTAAAATCCAATGGTCGTCAGGTCACGGCGGCCACAGAGCGACCAAGCGACACATGTTGAGGCGTGATATCGCAATCGTAGCAAAGAATTTCAACACCCGAGGCACGCGCAGCGGTAAAGGCGGTCGCATAAACTAGGTCGATATCGCGGGCCAGATCGAAAGACGTGCAATCGGTGCGCTGGATCAGGTAGAGCATGATCGCGCGGTGTCCCTCGGCCGCCATGTCCGCAAGTTCGGCCAGATGCTTGGCACCCCGGGCGGTCACGCTGTCGGGAAATTCGGCAAGTCCCGGCTGTCGCGACAGGGTTACTGATTTGACCTCGACATAGGCATCGGGAATGTCTGCGCCGGATAACAGGAAATCGATGCGGCTGGATTTGCCGTATTTCACCTCGGGCCGGACGGTATCGTAGGCAGCGAGTTCGGGGATTTCACGCGCCTCGAGTGCGTGGCGCAGGGCGCGGTTCGGCACGGATGTATCGACGCCGGTGAAATTCCCGTCCTCGTGATCGACCAGACGCCAGCCGTATTTCAGCTTTTTCTTTGGGTCGTCATTGGGTTCGAGCCAGATTTTCATACCAGGCTCGGCCAGCCCCATCATAGAGCCGGGGTTGGCGCAATGGGCGGTGATCTCGCGCCCGTCTTCCAACTGGCAATCGGCAAGAAAGCGTTTGTATCGCCGGATCAGCCGGGCCGGAACAAGAGGGGTTTGAAAGCGCATGAGACGCGGCCTATACCCAGATCAACAACCGTTCAAGGAGTTCCGCCCATGCCAAATCCGACCGCCGCCATGCTTGTGATCGGGGATGAAATCCTGTCCGGGCGGACTCGCGACGCGAATATGTACCATCTGGCCAACCAGTTGACGGAGCGCGGAATCGATCTGAAGGAAGTCCGGGTGGTGAGTGACGACGCCCCGGCTATCGTCGCGGCGGTCAAGGCGCTGTCGGCGGGGTTCGATCATGTCTTCACCAGCGGCGGCATCGGGCCGACCCATGATGACATCACCGCCGATTGTATTGCCGAGGCTTTCGACACGCCGATCAGCATCCGCGACGATGCCCGTGCGCTGCTTGCCGCGCATTACGAACGGACGGGGCGCGAGCTGAACGCAGCCCGGCTCCGGATGGCGCGAATTCCGGATGGGGCGGCGCTGATCGAGAACCCGGTGTCGGTTGCGCCGGGCTTTACCATTGGCAACGTGCATGTGATGGCGGGTGTGCCATCGGTGTTCGAGGCGATGGTGGCCAGCGTTCTGCCCGGCCTTACCGGCGGTGCGCCGCTGATCTCGGAATCCCTTCGTGTTGAAAAGGGCGAAGGCGATATTGCGGAAACGCTCACCTCGATTTCGACCACCTACCACGACCTGTCCATCGGTTGTTACCCGTTTCAGGAAAACGGCCGTTACGGCGCAAATGTCGTGCTGCGCGGCAGCGATGCAGCGCGGGTCAGTGCGGCGCGAACGGCATTGGTCCGCGCACTGGAGGCGCTGGCATGACCACGCCCGACTGGTACGCCGTCATCGACGGTACATGGCCGGCGGCCACCTACCGCGAGGAGGACCCCTGGACCTTTCGCGAAGGCCGGGGCGGCGGTAGCCGGGTATCGGCGACAACCGCAGATGGGCCGGTAACCGAGACCGATATCGACCGCGCCGAAGAAGCAATGCTGGCGATGGATCAAAAGCTGATCTTCCAGATCCGCGAAGGTCAGGAAGATTTAGACCGGATGCTGGCGGCGCGCGGCTATGCCATTCTTGACCCGGTCACGATCTATGCCTGTGCGCCAGAGACGCTCTGCGATGTGGCGATTCCACGGGTGACGGTTCTTCAGGTATGGGAGCCGCTCGCGATCATGCGCGAAATCTGGGCGGCTGGCGGCATTGGCCCGGAACGCATCGAGGTTATGAAACGCACCAAGGGCCCAAGAGTCAGCCTGCTGGGGCGGCTCAACGACAAACCGGGCGGCGTCGCCTTTGTTGCGATCCACGATGGGGTCGCGATGGTCCACGCGGTCGAGGTCTGCCCGGGGCAGCGCCGTCTTGGCATGGGCCGCTGGTTCATGCGCGCGGCAGCCTTCTGGGCGCGCGACAATGGCGCCCACACCCTGTCGGTCATGTGTACGGACGCCAATGGCCCGGCCAATGGTTTGTACCGCTCGCTGGGCATGACCGTGACAGGGCACTATCATTACCGGCACAGTACAACGGGGAGAGTGACACGTGACTGAAAAAGACAAGCCGACCGCCTTGGACCTGCCGATGGTCGATCCGCTGCCTGAAGCGACGCAGAAGTATTTCGACATCTGCATGGAAAAGCTGGGCATGGTGCCCAATGTGCTCAAGGCGAACGCGTTCGACATCGACAAGCTCAACGCCTTTACCGGCATGTATAATGACCTGATGCTAGCCGACAGCGGGCTTTCCAAGCTCGAACGCGAGATGATTGCGGTCGTGGTGTCTTCGATCAACAAGTGCTTTTACTGCCTGACCGCCCATGGTGCCGCCGTGCGCCAGCTCTCCGGCGATCCGGTGCTTGGCGAGATGCTGGTGATGAATTTCCGGGTGGCCGATCTGGACGCGCGTCAGCGGGCGATGCTGGAATTCGCGGAAAAGGTCACGATCTCAAGCCACAAGGTCGAGGAAGACGACCGGCAGGCCCTGCGCGAAGTTGGTTTTAGCGACCGGGATATCTGGGACATCGCCAATGTGACCGGCTTTTTCAACATGTCCAACCGCGTGGCAAGTGCCACGGATATGCGCCCGAACGACGCCTATCACGCGCAGGCAAGATGATCCGCCTGATCGCCGCATTCATACTGGCGGCAACGCCGGTCGCGGCGGTCGAGCTGTCCCTGCCGGTTGGCGCGCGCATGCTGTCCGAGCGGGTGATCCCGCTGGATGACTACGCGATGCCGGTGGGCGCCTATCGTGATGGTATCCTGCCGACCGAGACCTTTACCGGAGAGGTTGCCCGCCGCACCTGGCGGATCAACAGTTCCGACCTGACGACGCTTCAGGTGCTTGAACCGATCCGGACACAGCTTGAGCAGGCCGGGTACGAGGTGCTGCACGCCTGCAAGGATATCGAATGCGGCGGCTTCGATTTCCGTTTCCGGACCGAGATCACACCGGCGCCGGACATGTATGTCGATATCAGGAATTTTCGCTACGTGGCCGCGCAAAAGGCGAACGGAGAAGCGTTAAGCGTGCTGGTCAGCAAGAGCCGGGCATCCGCCTACATCCAGGTTATCGAGGTATCACCCAAGGAGCTCGAAGAAGTCCCGACCGAACCTGTCGCCGACATTGAAACACCAGAAGAAGGTCAGCCACCGCAGACGCTTAACCAGTTCGAGCGTGATGGTCATATCGTGCTGCGCGATCTCGAATTTGAAACCGGCGCCGTTGCGCTTGGTCCGGGGCCTTATCAGTCGCTGGTCAATCTTGCCGCCTATCTGACAGAGAATCCCGGCGTGCGGATCGCGCTTGTCGGGCATACGGATTCGGTTGGCGGTCTGGCCGGGAATATCGACCTGTCCCGCAGACGCGCGCAGGCGGTGCGGGACAGGCTGATCGAAACCTATGATATCGACGCGGGTCGGCTTGAGGCGGATGGCGTGGGCTATCTTGCCCCGGCGGCCAGCAATCTCGACCCGCAGGGCCGCGAGGACAACAGGCGCGTCGAGGCGGTGCTGCTGTCGCTGGAATGAAAACGGGGGCCGCAGCCCCCGGTTCCGATATCAGATCCGCTCGATGGCAAGGGCGATGCCCTGACCGCCGCCGATGCACATGGTGATGATCGCTTTCGATCCGCCAATCCGCTCAAGCTCGTAAAGCGCCTTGATCGTGATCAGGGCACCGGTCGCGCCCACCGGGTGGCCCAACGCGATGGCACCGCCATTGGGGTTCACCTTGTCGGTATCCAGACCCAGTTCGCGGTTCACCGCGATGGCCTGCGCGGCAAAGGCCTCGTTGCTTTCGATCACGTCGAAATCCTCGACGCTCAGACCGGTTTTCTTGAGCAGGTTCTGAACAGCCGGGATCGGACCGACACCCATGACTTCGGGACGCACGCCGGAATGGGCATAGCCCAGCACGCGGGCGCGCGGCTTGAGACCGGCCTTTTCCGCAGCGGAGGCGCTGGCGAGGACGATGGCCCCTGCACCGTCATTGATGCCACTGGCGTTGCCCGCCGTCACGGTGCCGTCCTTCTGGAACGCAGGCCGCAACCCGGCAAGCGCCTCGGCGCTGGTCTTCTTGGGGTGCTCATCGACCTTGAAGGGCACTTTCTCGCGCTTGACCATCACGTCGACCGGCGCGATCTGGCTTTCGAAATAGCCCGCCTCGATGGCCTTGGCTGCGCGGGTCTGCGAGGTCAGCGCAAAGGCGTCCTGATCTTCGCGGGTGATCTGGTGTTCCGAGGCGACGTTTTCCGCTGTCACGCCCATATGGCCGGTGCCAAAGGGGCAGTTCAGCGCGCCCAGCATCATGTCGAGCGACTTGATATCGCCCATCTTCTGGCCCCAGCGGGCCGAGGGCACGATATAGGGGCTGCGCGACATCGCCTCGGCACCACCGGCAACCGCGTAATCCGCGTCGCCCAGCATCACGTTCTGAATGGCTGAGACAATCGCCTGCGCACCGGATCCACACAGACGGTTCACGTTCATCGCCGGGGTGGTTTCCGGGATACCGGCCTGCATCGCGGCAACGCGGCTCAGGTACATGTCGCGCGGTTCGGTGTTGATCACGTGGCCAAAGACGACATGGCCGATCTGCCCGCCTTCGACGCCCGAACGTTCAAGCGCGGCTTCGGTCACGACGGTGGCCAGATCAATCGGGGCCACGCTGGACAGGGCGCCTCCGAAGGTCCCGATCGCGGTGCGGGCACCGTCCAGAATAACGACATCAGTCATAGCTTTACTCCCTTTCAAAATCCTCGCGGGGAATATGCGCGCAGAATTTTTGTCATTCCAGCGCAATCCGGTCATTGTTGAATTGACAACGCGTCACTTTCACTTTCATCAATCCGTCATGACGGAAAACACCGACGATATCCTGAACCGCCTACCAGCCCGGCTTAAAGAAGCCCGTCGCGCCAAGGGCCTATCGCTTGAGGCCGTGGCGAACCTGTCCGGCGTGTCCCGTTCAATGGTGAGCCAGATCGAACGCGGTGAAAGCAGCCCGACCATATCGACGCTCTGGAACCTGACGCGCGCGCTTCAGGTGGATTTTGCCGGTCTTCTTGACGCGGAAACGGCCCGCGACCGGATCGACGTGATCCGCGCCGAAGAGGCCCCGACCATCGAAAACATGGGAGAGGGTTGCCGCATCCGCATCCTGTCCCCGCCCGAAGAGGCCGGCCATCACGAGGTCTACGAGTTGATCTTTACTGAGGGCGGGGCCCTCAGAAGCCAACCGCACACGCGCGGCGCCACCGAACAACTTACGGTGATCAGCGGTGAGGTGCAGGTGACCTCGGGCGCTGCGGAATCGACCCTGTCACAGGGCGATACGGCCCGTTACGCGGCGGATGTCCCGCATAGCATCCGGTCCGCCGGATCACCGGCAAGGGCATTACTGATCGTCAAGAACGCCTGAAAATCCGTCTTACAGGAATTTTTCCGCTAAACTGGAAATCCCTCTTTCAGGAATCACTCTGGCCATGGTAAGGGTCGGGCAAAGGAGACCTGCCCGATGACCAGCGAATTTCTGTCCCATATTTCGAACACGCTTGCCGAGATCGAAGCCGAGGGGCTGACCAAGCGCGAACGTCTGATCACCTCACCCCAGGGCGGCGAGATCACCGTGAACGGGCGCAATGTCATCAACCTCTGCGCCAATAACTACCTTGGGCTGGCCGATCATCCGGACCTGATCGCGGCGGCCCGCGCGGCGATGGAGCCCAAAGGGTTCGGCATGGCCTCGGTCCGGTTCATCTGTGGCACGCAGGATATCCACCGCGAGCTTGAACAGGCACTGGCGAAATTCCTCGGCATGGAGGATTCGATCCTGTTCGCAGCCTGCTTCGACGCCAATGGCGGCCTGTTCGAACCATTGCTTGGCCCCGAGGACGCGGTGATCTCAGACGCGCTGAACCATGCCTCGATCATTGACGGTATCAGGCTCTGCAAAGCGAAAAGATACCGCTATGCCAATTCCGACATGGACGATCTCGAAGCACAGCTAAAGGCCGCGAAAGCCGACGGTGCGCGCCATATCATGATCGCCACAGATGGCGTTTTCTCGATGGACGGCTATCTTGCCAAGCTTGGCGAAATCCGCGCGCTGGCAGACAAGTACGACGCCATTGTCATGGTGGACGATTGCCATGCGACCGGGTTCATGGGTCCAAAGGGCGAAGGCACCCCGGCCCATGCGGGCGTTAGTGTCGATATCCTGACCGGCACGCTCGGCAAGGCGCTGGGCGGGGCAATCGGCGGCTATATCGCCGGGCCGCAACCGGTGATCGACCTGCTGCGCCAGCGTGCACGGCCCTATCTGTTTTCCAACTCGCTGCCTCCCGCCATCGTCGCGGCCGGGCTCGAGGCGCTGCGTCTGGTACAAGAGGGCGACGATCTGCGCGCCCGGCTGTTCGAGAATGCAAAATACTGGCGCGAGGGGCTGGCCGATCTCGGATTCGACCTTTTGCCTGGCGAACACCCGATCATCCCGGTCATGCTTGGCGAAGCGCAACTGGCACAGGACATGGCGAACCGGCTGTTCGAAGAAGGCGTCTATGTCTCGGGCTTTTTCTTCCCCGTGGTCCCACGCGGGCAGGCCCGGATCAGAACCCAGATGAACGCGGCTCTCACCCGCGAAGAGCTCGACCGTGCGCTTGATGCTTTTGCCATGGCCGGGAAGGCGACCGGGGTGATCTGATGGACACCGGAAACGAAGCCCTACGGATTTACGCCAAGAATGCCGAGCAGCTTGCAACCCGCTATGAAACCGTTGATGCCGATGCGGTTTTTGCCCCGCTCGCCAGCTTGCTGCCCGAGGCGCCTGCCTGCATCGCCGATATCGGTGCCGGAACCGGCCGCGACGCGGCTTGGCTGGCGGCACGCGCACATAGGGTAACCGCCGTAGAACCAACGCCGGGCTTGCGAGACGCCGGCATTGCCCGGCACGGCGACAGTCTGGAATGGGTGTCGGACACCTTGCCGGATCTCACGGCGCTTGGTAACCGCACATTCAACCTGATCTTCGTGAATGCGGTATGGCATCATCTCGATGAGTCCTCGCGGCAAACTGCCATATCGCGCCTGGCCAAGCTCACACGTGCGGGCGGGCGCATCCTGGTCTCGCTGCGGCACGGGCCGCGGCCAAAGGGCCAACCGATCGAGCCCCTTGATACGGAACAGGAAATCGATCGTGCTCAACGCGCAGGCCTGCAGCTGATCGAACGCATCGTAACCGACTCGCGGCAGGAACATAACCGGCAGGCAGATGTGACCTGGACCTGGCTGGCACTGGAACAAAGAGACATCTCATGAAGAACGAAATGAAAGCCCTGTCGAAACTTCACGCCCGCGAGGGTCTCTGGATGACCCACGCCCCGGTGCCGGAAATTGGCCCCGAAGACGTGTTGATCCGCATCAACGCCACCGGCATCTGCGGTACGGACATCCATATCTGGAACTGGGACGAATGGGCGCAGAAAACCGTTCCCGTCCCGCTGATCACCGGCCACGAATTTGCCGGTGAAATCGTCGAGATCGGGCGCAATGTCGAAGGCTTGGAGATTGGCCAGCGCTGCTCTGGCGAAGGGCACCTGATCGGGAAATCCTCGCGCCAGAGCCGGGCGGGCAAGTTTCACCTCGACCCGGCCACGCGTGGCATCGGCGTCAACGAACAGGGTGCATTCGCCCAATACCTGCGCCTGCCCGCCTTCAACGTGGTGCCCCTACCCGACGATATCCCGGACGAAATCGGCGCGATCCTCGACCCGCTCGGCAACGCCGTCCACACCGCGCTGTCCTTCGATCTCGTGGGTGAGGACGTGCTGATCACCGGCGCAGGCCCCATCGGCATAATGGCCGCAGCCGTAGCGCGACACGTGGGCGCGCGCCACGTGGTGATCACCGACGTGAATCCCGCCCGGCTGGAACTGGCCGCCAAGGTCGCCGATGTCACCCCTGTCAATGTCGCCGAGGAAGACCTCGCCAAGACGATCTCGGATCTCAAGATGAAGCAGGGCTTTGACGTGGGCCTTGAAATGTCGGGCAACCAGATAGCACTGGACCAGATGGTCGAGGCGATGACCATGGGCGGCCGCATCGCGATGCTGGGCATCCCGCCGGGAAAATCCCCCGTCGACTGGTCGCGCATCGTTTTCAAGGCGATCACGATCAAGGGAGTCTATGGCCGCGAGATATTCGAAACATGGTACAAGATGATCGCCATGCTGCAGAACGGGCTCGATGTGTCCGGCGTCATCACCCATCACTTCAAGGTCGATGATTTCGAAGAAGGCTTTGCCGCGATGAAATCCGGACAAAGCGGCAAGGTGGTGCTCGACTGGACATGACGGCAAGCTCGATCCTCGATCTCATCGGTAACACGCCCTCCCTCTGGCTCGACCGGCTGACCACGGAAAAGCGGGTCGAGGGACGGATCCTCGCCAAGCTCGACTACCTGAACCCCGGCTTTTCCAAGAAAGACCGCGCCGCATTGGGCATCATCCGTGCCGCCCGCGCCGACGGGAGCCTCCGCCCGGGCCAGACCGTGGTGGAACTCACCTCCGGCAACATGGGGACCGGTCTGGCCATCGTCTGCGGCCAGTTGGGCCACCCTTTCGTCGCCGTGATGAGCCGGGGCAATTCGCCCGAACGGGCGCGAATGATGAAAGCCCTCGGGGCCGAGGTCATCCTCGTCGATCAGGCCTCCGGCAGCCAGCCGGGCCAGGTCTCGGGCGACGACCTCGCCCTTGTGGAAACCCGCGCGCAAGAGGTGACCAAGGCACGCTCCGCTTTCCGTGCCGATCAGTTCAACCACCCCGGCAACGCCGAAGCGCACCACCAGACCACAGGACCGGAACTCTGGCGCGACTCGAATGAAACACTGACCGCCTTTGTCGATTTCGCAGGGTCCGGAGGCACCTACGCGGGCACAATCACGGCGCTGAAAGACCTGAATCCCGATATCCACGGCTATCTCTGCGAACCAGAAGGGGCTGCCGCACTCTCCGGCGAAAATGTGAACAATCCCGCGCACCCGATTCAGGGCGGCGGTTACGCCATGTACGAGCTACAGCAACTCATCGGCGCGCCTGTCGATGGCTATCTCACTGTCAATGGCTCGACCGCGCGCGACACCACAAGAACCCTCGCCCAGAGCCTCGGCATCTTCGCTGGTTTCTCAGCCGGGGCCAATGTCGCCGCCGCGCTCGACCTGCTCAACGGGCCGGAAAAGGGCGGCAACATCGGCGTCATCATCTGCGACAGCGGGCTGAAATACCTCTCCACCGACCTCTGGGACTGATCCAACTTCTTTGGGTCTGAAAATATCCCGGGGAATCCGCGCGCCAGAGCGGATGGGGCAGAGCCCCTCTGCCCTTTCGTCTCATGGCACCAGCGGTAGCCTCCCCTGTTCGTCCAGCAGCCAGCAATCCTCATCTTCGAAAACCGCTGGATAGATCGTCCGCCCGTAACCGCCGCCGCCGTCAAGATTGACCCGGTTGCCATAATGAAACGGCATGTCCAGCGCCGTATGACCATGCACGACCAGCCAAGGATAAGGCGCCTTTTCTTCGAGGAACCCGTCGCGGATCCAGAGCAGATCATCGGGGTCCTGGTCGCTCAGCGCGACGCCGGGACGAAGCCCCGCATGGACAAACAATTTCCCCTCACGCTCGATGTACTTGGGCAGGCCATTCAGGAAACCGAGATGGGTTTCCGGCACCAATTCTCGCGCCTCTTCAACCAGCGCCTCCAGCGGGCGACGCTCGGCCCCCTTGACCCCGTAGGATAAAAGCGTCGCGGGACCGCCAAGGCGAGGGTGCAACCAACCGATACCGGACTTGATCCGTGGATCATGCACGACACCGTCGCTCAGGAACCGGGCGAACATGCGGTCATGATTGCCCATCAGCACCTGCCACGGCAGCCCGTCTGCCTGCCCTGCCATCAACCTGTCGATCACGCCTCTGGAATCCGGACCGCGATCGACGAGATCGCCAAGGAAAACGATAGGCGCATCAGGCCCGCCGTCTGACCTGACCCATTCCAGAGCCTGTTCCAGCAGCTCGATCTGCCCGTGAATATCGCCAATCGCGTAAAGTGGATCGCTCACCCAAACACCTGTCTCTGCTATCTTTTGCGGACTGTTTCACAGCGGGCAGGCAAGGTCCACTACGGGCGGAGCGTGATCAGGATTTGGCCTCGAACGCCTCGGCATTATCCAGTGGTTTTAGCAGATCGGCGATCTGTGCCCGCATCCAGCGGTGCGCCGGCGCATTTGTCGCCCTTTTGTGCCAGATCATCCCAATCTGCGCCGCCGGAATCGGCATCGGCGGAATATAGGCGTCGATCCCAAGGGTGGCACGCAGTTTGTAGGCCATCTGCGCCGGCATCAGCAACACGTGATCGCTGGCGGACACGGCCCGGCAGACCCCATAGAATACCGGCATCGTCATGACCACGCGCCTTTCGCGCCCGACCTTGGCAAGCGCGGCATCCCCCATCGCGTTCAGGTTCCCCTCGGGCGAAAACAGGATATGACCGAGGTCGCAGAACAGGTCGATGGGAACCTTGTCGCCTGGTTTCAACCCGTGCGCGCGCAGGACCGGGTGATCTTGCCGCGCGATGACGACAAAGCAGGACCGGAACATCGGTTCCCAGTCGACCCAGCCGGGATGATCCAGCGCCGGGATCAGCGCCATGTCCACCTCGTGACTTTCCAGTTTGCCGACGAAATTGTCGGGCACCAGATCCACAAGCTGAACCCGGATGTCCGGACCAACGCGGGACAGGCGTTCGCCCAGCGCAGGCATCAGCATCTCGGCAAAGAAGTCACTACCGGAAATCTTGAAGGTCTCACTGGCCGTGGCAGGATCGAAACTTTCGGGACCGGCAATCATCGTCTCGATATTGTCCAGCGTATCGCGCAGGGGCCGGGCCAGCGAAAGCGCATAGGCCGTCGGCTCGAGCCGCTGCCCGTGACGAACGAAAAGCGGATCGTCCAGGGCCGCCCTAAGTCGCCCCAGTGCAGAAGAGACAGCTGGCTGGCTCAGCCCGATCCGTTCCCCGGCCCTGACGGTGGACCCTTCAAGCAAAAGCGCATCAAGGACACGCAGCAGGTTAAGATCGAATGCATATAAATTCATGAGATCAATAAATATCATATAAAATATCGATTTCACAGTCTCGGCAGATCTCACCTAATATCGGATCTACTTTCACCTTGCCGTAACACGCTATGACGCAAGGCTTTTTAAGAACACCGGGGGCACCCTCTCTGGATGGCCCCTATTCAATGTAAGGAAATACTTATGAAGTCGATTTCATTCTGGTTCTTTATTCTCGGCGTCGCCTCTGTCCTGATCGGGATGATCTGGGGCATTCAGATGAGCGCGACGCACGATCATCTCTTGTCGCCGGCCCATGCGCATCTGAACCTTCTGGGATGGGTCAGCTTTTCGATTTTTGCCTTCTACTACCACCTCGTGCCGGACGCGGCCGAAGGGACGCTTCCGCAGGTCCATTTCACGCTTGCCGTGAGTGGCCTTGTTCTTATCGTGCCGGGCATCGCGATGGCCATTCAGGGCCAGGGCGAAACACTGGCCAAGCTCGGATCGGTCCTGTCGGTGCTGAACATGCTGGTATTCGCGGCGGTGGTGGTACGCAACCGCAATGCCATTGCCATAGCCGCATAAAAAATGGCCCCGGGATCAGCGGGGCCATTTCTATTTCCAAGCTCTGAGAACGTCAGGCGACGTCGAAAGCAAGCGGTTTGACCTGCTGGAACTTGCCGGTCTCTTCAAGCTTTTTCAGCACCTCGCCCGGGACCGGCGCGTCGACGTAAAGCAGCGCAATCGCTTCGCCCTTTGCTGCCGAACGGCCCAGCGTAAAGTTGGCGATGTTCACGCCGCCTTCGCCCATCGTAAGACCAAGCGTACCGATGATGCCGGGCACGTCTTTGTTGGTCGTGTAGAGCATGTGCGAACCGATTTCGGCGTCGATGTTGATGCCCTTGATCTGGATGAAGCGCGGCTTGCCGTCAGAGAACACGGTTCCGGCAATCGAACGCTCGCGTTTTTCGGTGACGACGGTAACCTTCATGTACCCGTCGAATGCGCCGGATTTGTCCTGGTTTGTCGTGCTGATCTTAATGCCACGTTCCTTGGCGACGACGGGTGCCGAAACCATGTTCACGTCCGGATTGGCCTTTTTCATGATGCCAGCCACGACGCCGCAGTTCAACGCGGCAAGGTTCATCTTGGAGACCGAGCCGTCATACAGGATGTTGATCGCTTTGATCGGCTCATCGGTCAGCTGGCCGATGAAGTTGCCCAGATGGCCCGCAAGCGTGACCCACGGCCCCATGACCTTGGCTTCCTCTGCGGTCATCGACGGCATGTTCAGCGCGTTTTCAACGGCGCCTTCAAGCAGGTAGTTCGACATCTGCTCGGCCACCTGGAGCGCGACGTTTTCCTGTGCTTCGGTGGTCGCCGCGCCAAGGTGCGGGGTGCAGACCACGTTCGGCAGGTTGAACAGCGGGTTTTCCTTGGCCGGTTCTTCGCTGAACACGTCGAAGGCGGCGCCAGCGACATGGCCGGATTTCAGCAGCTCGGCCAGAGCCGCCTCATCCACCAGACCGCCACGGGCGCAGTTGATGATCCGGACGCCTTTCTTGGTCTTTTCAAGGTTTTCCTTGGAAAGGATGTTGCGGGTCTGATCGGTCAGCGGCACGTGCAGGGTGATGAAATCGGCGCGTGCCAGCAGCTCGTCCAGCTCGACCTTTTCGACGCCAAGCTGCTTGGCCTTTTCTTCGCCTAGGAAGGGGTCGTAGGCGACAACTTTCATCCGCAGCCCAAGCGCACGGGCGCAGACGATACCGCCGATGTTGCCGGCGCCGATAACGCCAAGCGTCTTGCCGGTCAGTTCGACACCCATGAATTTAGACTTTTCCCATTTGCCCGCATGGGTCGAGGCGCTGGCCTCGGGGATCTGGCGCGCCACGGCGAACATCATCGCGATGGCATGTTCCGCCGTGGTGATCATGTTGCCATAGGGCGTATTCATGACGATCACGCCTTTTTTGGACGCGGCGTCCTTATCGATGTTGTCGGTGCCGATACCGGCGCGACCGATCACCTTGAGATTGCTGGCGTTCTCAAGGATTTTTTCGGTCACCTTGGTCGCCGAACGGATGGCAAGGCCATCGTACTGGCCGATCACTTCGGCCAGCTTGTCCTTGTCCTTGCCCAGATCGGGCTGGAAATCCACGTCGATGCCGCGATCTTTAAAGATCTGAACGGCTGCCGCAGAAAGTTTGTCAGAGATGAGTACACGGGGGGCCATGGGTCTGGTCCTTTGAAAATGGGGGAATGGGGGCTCACCCTGCCGTGGCAGGATGAGCGGTCCGGCCGCTTAGGCCGCGGCCTTTTGCGCTTCGATTTCGGCGTCAAAGGCCCATTCGAGCCAAGGCAGCATCGCCTCGATATCCGAGGTTTCGACGGTCGAGCCGCACCAGATCCGCAGACCGGCGGGCGCGTCGCGATAGGCCCCGATGTCCAGCGCGATGTTCTCATCCGCAAGACGCTTGGCCACGGCCTTGGCAAAAGCCGCGCCATCGGCGATCTGGTCATCGGTAAACTTCAGGCAGACCGAGGTATTCGAGCGCGTCGCCGGATCGGTTGCGAGGAAGTCGATCCAGTCGTGCGTTTCCACGAAACCGGTGATCGCGGCGGTATTGGCATCGGCGCGGGCGATCATGCCCTCAAGCCCGCCCACCGAACGCGCCCAGTCAAGCGCGACGAGGTAATCCTCGACCGCGAGCATGGAGGGGGTGTTGATGGTTTCGCCCTTGAAGATACCTTCGATCAGCTTGCCACCCTTGGTCAGGCGGAAAATCTTGGGCAGGGGCCATGCGGGCGTGTAGCTTTCAAGACGTTCGACCGCGCGGGGGCTGAGGATCAGCATCCCATGCGCCGCTTCGCCACCCAGCACTTTCTGCCAGGAGAAGGTGGTCACGTCGAGCTTGTCCCAGGGCAAGTCCATCGCAAAAGCGGCCGAGGTGGCGTCGCAAAGGGTCAGGCCGTCACGGTCGGCGGGAATCACATCGCCGTTGGGAACACGTACGCCCGAGGTGGTGCCGTTCCAAGTGAAACAGACATCCTTGTTGAAATCGACGGTACTCAGATCAACGATCTCGCCATATTCGGCGGTCTTGACCTCGGCATCGAGCTTCAGCTGCTTCACGACATCGGTGACCCAGCCGGCGCCAAAGCTTTCCCATGCGAGCATCTCGCAGGGGCGCTGGCCCAGCAGGCTCCACATGGCCATCTCAAAAGCGCCGGTGTCGGACGCCGGTACGATACCGATCTTGTAGTCAGCCGGTACGCCAAGCAGGTCGCGCGTCTCTTCGATCGCGGCTTTCAGCTTGTCCTTGCCGACCGCGGCACGGTGCGACCGGCCCAGCGCGGCATCGGCCAGCTTGTTCAGCTCGAATGTGGGGATTTTGGCGCAGGGGCCAGAAGAAAAACGCGGATTAGCCGGCCGCGTTGCCGGTTGTGCAATAGCCATTTTCAGCTACCCTTCCAGATAAGCGCCCCTCGTTGGGGAGGGGTGTCCCACCGCCGCATGTAGAGCGGTATCTTTGCTGGCACAAGTCGGAAAATGCGGATAAAGCGCCGCTAAATCGCCGAAAAGCGACTTCTCTGTTGCCGATAGGAAACCGCCATATGTACGCCGTCACGCTTTTGACCAATCCTGCCGCCCCCTCTCTTGATCCCGCCTTGGTGGATTCGCTGCGCAACGCGTGGGGCGGCGGCGATGCGCAATGGCTTGCCCCGGATGAAGCGGCAGAATTTCAGGTCGCGGAGAAACCGGCGAATCTCTGGGACGTGTGGCAGGACCTGCAAGGCATGGGCGTCGATCTTGTCGCGCAGCCCGATCAGGGGCGTCGCAAAAAGATGCTGCTGGCCGATATGGACAGCACGATGATCCAGCAGGAATGCATTGACGAGCTTGCGGATGTCGCGGGTGTCGGGGATCGGGTCAAAGAAATCACCGCCCGCGCGATGAACGGCGAGCTTGATTTCGAAGGGGCGCTGACTGAACGGGTCGGCCTGATGAAAGGCTTGCCCGAGAGGATCATTGCGGACGTGCTTGCTCAGAGGATCACACTGATGCCCGGGGGGCCGGAACTGGTCGCGACGATGCGCGCAAACGGTGCCTACGCGGCGCTGGTTTCCGGTGGGTTTACCGCCTTCACTGCCTCGGTCGCGCAAAAGCTGGGCTTTGATGAGAACCGCGCCAATACGCTGATTGTCGAAAATGGCTCCCTGTCCGGGACCGTGGGACAACCGATTCTCGGACGGCAGGCCAAGGTGGATGCGCTGGAAGATATCACCGCGCGGCTGGGCATCACTGAATCCGATGTACTGGCCGTGGGCGACGGGGCCAATGATCTGGGCATGCTGAAACGGGCCGGAACCGGTGTCGCGCTCCACGCCAAGCCGATTGTCGCCGCCGAATGTGACGTGCGGATCAATTACGGCGATTTGAGCGCACTCTTGTTCATTCAAGGCTACGCTCGGTCAGAATTCGCGAAGCCTAATATATAACACTTGCCTTAATTAACGGATATGTTAAAAGTCAGGTCATGACAGACCTGACCAAAACCTTTGCCGCCCTGTCGGATGCGACCCGCCTGAGCATGGTGGAACGCCTCATGGATCAGGGTGAACTGCCCGCCGGCACGCTTGTCGACGGATTTGACATTTCTGCCCCTGCCGTTTCCCGGCACCTCAAAGTCCTGCGTGAAGCCGGGCTTGTGGAACAACGGAGCGAGGGCACACACCGTTATTACTCGGTCCGGCCCGAATCGATGCGCCGGATCGCCAACTGGACGATCGACCGGCGTGCCTTCTGGCAGCAAAGTCTCGACCGGCTTGATGACCTTCTCGCGCTCAATCCCGAAGAGGATACGCAGTCATGAGAGACATTCAGGAACTGGAACTTGTTCGCGATTACACCGTCAGCGTCGATCGCGTCTGGCGTGCGGTCACCGATCCTTCGCAGCTGATGCAATGGTTCGGTCCGGAAGGGCTGAGGATGGATGACTGCCAGATGGATTTTACCCGCACCGGGCCATGGACCTGCACCATGTACGGGCGCGAAAGCGGCGACCGCTACAAGCTTAGCGGTCAGGTCACCCACGTGCTGCCACCCGATCCCGGCGGCAAAGGCTCGGTCGGCTTCACATGGGGCTGGCACGACGCAGAAGATCAACGCGGGACCGAAAGCCATGTCATGTTCATGGTCAGTGCGACCGAGACGGGTTCCCAGCTAAGAGTCGTGCACCGCGACCTGCCCGATATGGAAACGGCCCGGAGCCACAGCCGTGGCTGGCTGGCAACATTGCCGAAACTCGACCGGCTGCTGGAGCAGGACCCCGAAATTTAGACTGAGCCCAGGTTTCAACAGGAAAGGACAGCTCAATGCCCAAGTTCATGTTTGCCTATCACGGCGGGAAACGCCCGGAATCCGAAGAAGAAATCAAATCCACCATGGCCGCGTGGGAACAGTGGATGACCGACAACCAAAAGGCGCTGCTCGACCCCGGCAACCCTGTCGGCATGTCCAGAACGGTTACCGACAAGGAAATCCGCGACGATGGCGGGGCCAACCCGCTGTCGGGCTATACCATTGTGGATGCCGCCGATATCGACGCCGCCTGCGCCATAGCAAAGTCAAACCCGATGGTCATGGACGGGAGTGGTTCGGTCGAGATCGCCGAAATCATCCAGATGTAAGCTCTGCCAGCCTCAGAATCCGCGCGTCAGAGCCTCTGTCGCGCGGATCACACCGGCGTCGAGACCACGGCGGCTCAGGATTGGCGCATTGAGGTAGCTGCGCGTCGCCGGATGATCCACCTCGAGCACACCAAGCCCGACAAGAATGGCCGCGATGGCACATTCACTGGCACGCGTCGCCCCATCGGTGATCTTGAGCGCCACGCCCAGCTGTTGTTCCGGCAGGATCGCGATGAACACGGCCTCGGCGCCGGTCTTGATGGCCACCCTGCCTCCCATCGCCCGCATCAGCGATGTGCAGGCACGACCCTCACCTGCGACCAAGTCGGGATGTTTCATCATCGCCTCGACCAGCCTAATAGCCCCTTGGCTTTGCTGATCGCTGCGAGTCGATGCCGTTGCGAACCACGCCATGCTGCGCGCCAAGCCATGCACTGTTGTCGCGAAATTCGGGGCCGAACATCCATCGATGCCATAGCCGGGGCTGGATTCGCCTGTGGTTTCCTCGAACGCCGCAAGCGCCGCCTGCTGTACCGGGTGGTCGATCTCGACATATTCCGGACCCGCGCCCATGTACTGCGCCAGCGTGAGGAATCCGCAATGCTTGCCCGAGCAGTTGTTATGGATCTGGCAGGGTTCCTCTCCGGCAAGGATCAGACCGTTCCGCGCAGGAATGTCGGCCGGTTCCTGCGGCCCGCAGCGAAAATCGCTTTCACCCAACCCAAGCTGATCGAGCCACGCCGAAACCCTGTCGGTATGAATCGCAGCACCATTGTGAGACGCGCAGGCCAGGGCCAGTTGCTCGGTGTTCAGACCATAGCGATCCGCCGCTCCGGAACTCAGCAGCGGCAGCGCCTGAATCATTTTCGCCGACGACCGCGGATAGATCACGGTCTCGGGATCGCCCCATGACGCAACGATATCTCCGCGCCCGTCACAGACGACCGCATGGCCGCGATGCAGGCTTTCCAGAAGCTCACCACGCCAGATTTCTACCAGTGGAACAGATCTATCCATGAAACACCTCAAATCTTGGCGATTTCCCGCCAATCGCCCTTTCGTCAGTGGCGAATATTGCGCTAATGGTGTGTATGTCGCCCGGCGACCGGATACGCAACCAAGATGGCTCGTCAAGAGCAGGAGCGTACCGACGAAGTGTATTGAGGTGAAGGACAGTCGGAGGCTGGACAATGGGATCGAAACTCGTCTGCGCAATTGCAGGCTTGAGCATCGCGGCAATGGCCGCAAACGTGACATTCGCACAGGAACAGAGCACTAACCGCGTCGCCACGGAAACCGACTGGAGCGTGTTCGAGGAAACCGAACCACGCGAATGCTGGAGCGTTTCGGCGCCCAAGGAAACCGTTAATACCCGCGATGGCCGGGTCGTCGCGGTACGGCGCAGCGATATCCTCCTCATGGTCTTTTACCGGCCGGATGCGAACGTCAAAGGTCAGGTCACCTTTACTGGCGGCTATCCGTTTGCCGAGGGTTCGACCGTGAACCTCAACATCTCGGGCAACGAATTCGAACTGTTCACCGAAGGTGAATGGGCATGGCCGGCAAGCGCGGATGAAGACAAGCAGATCATCACCGCGATGAAGCGTGGCACCGACGCCGTGCTGACCGCGCGGTCTTCGCGGGGGACGCAGACCAAGGACACGTTCTCGCTCCTCGGCTTTACCGCCGCCGCCGAAGACGCCGACAAACGCTGCTCCAACTAAGCGGCTGAGACATTCGCGCGCAGGTTTGTTTTGAAACCTGCGCCAAATGCTATATAGGGGCGGTCTGTACCCGAAATGAAGGCCGACCCCATGACCGCTACGGCGCCGATCACTCAGGATGTTGTCACGATCCCCCGCAAGATGCCGGAGGGAACGGTAAACCTTGTCGGCCTGACACGCGACGCGATGCGCGATGCGCTGATCGCAATTGGCACGCCGGAAAAGCAGGCCAAGATGCGTGTCGGGCAGATCTGGCAGTGGATCTATCAGTGGGGCGTGCGCGACTTTTCCCAGATGACCAACCTGGCCAAGGATTACCGCGCCAAGCTGGCCGAGAACTTCGTGATCGAGATTCCCGAAGTCGTCTCGAAACAGGTGAGCGACGACGGCACGCGCAAATACCTCGTCCGAATCGCTGGGGGCCACGAGGTCGAAGTCGTCTACATCCCCGAAGAGGGACGCGGCACGCTTTGCATTTCGTCCCAGGTCGGCTGCACCCTGACATGTTCCTTCTGCCACACCGGGACGCAAAAGCTTGTCCGCAACCTGACAGCGGGTGAGATCATCGGACAGGTGATGATGGCGCGCGACGATCTGGGCGAATGGCCCAAGCAGGGCGCACCCAAGGATGAAACGCGGCTCTTGTCGAACATCGTGCTGATGGGCATGGGCGAACCGCTCTACAATTTCGAGAACGTGCGCGACGCGATGAAGATCGCGATGGATGCCGAGGGTATCCAGCTGTCGCGCCGCCGGATCACCCTGTCGACATCCGGCGTGGTGCCGGAAATCGCCCGTACCGCGCAGGAAATCGGCTGTCAGCTGGCCGTATCATTCCACGCCACGACGAACGAAACCCGCAACATGCTGGTGCCGATCAACAAACGCTGGAACATCGAGGAACTGCTTGCCGCGCTCAAGAGCTATCCCAAGGTCAGCAACTCCGAACGCATCACCTTTGAATACGTGATGCTGAACGGCGTGAACGACACGGATGAGGACGCGCGCCGGCTGATCAAGCTGATCGAGGGCATTCCCGCCAAGATCAACCTGATCCCGTTCAACGAATGGCCCGGCGCACCCTACAAACGGTCGTCGAACAACCGCATCCGTGCTTTCGCGGATATCATCTACAAGGCCGGGTATGCCTCGCCAATCCGCACCCCGCGCGGCGAGGATATCATGGCGGCTTGCGGCCAGCTGAAATCCGCAACCGAACGCGAACGCAAGTCGCGTCGCCAGATCGAGGCCGACGCGGGCCTGTAGCCTTTGAAGCGAAGAAACCTCTTGCTGCTCGGTGGCATTGCTGCCTGGGTCTGGGGCGTGCCGCGGCTTTACCAGGCCTTCAGCGAACCTTTCCAATTCGGTCCGATTCCGGGGCTGGATGGCTTTCGCATCGTAAACAGCGGCTCGGTAAGCGGCGCGACCGATATCGCGTTACTTGCGGTCGACAGGGTTTCGGATGCGCAGCGCAATCTGCGCGCTGACCTCCGGGGCAATCCCTGTTCAATCTTCGGCAGCGCCCGAAACTCAGGCAAGCTGCCGCTGGCGGTTTTCACCGATTACTATTGCCCCTACTGCCCCGAGATGAGTGATCTTGTGATCGAACTGTCCGAAGGTGCCGCGCCGATTTCGCCCGTCTGGTGGGATCTGCCGCTCCTCGGACCACGGTCGGAATATGCCGCGCGGGTTGCCATCGCCGCCGGTAATCAGGGGCAATACCTGCCGGTCCATAAGCACCTCATGCACAAACCGCTGCGTCCGGGGCCAGTGGCCCTGAACGAACTTGCCGCGCGCTTTGATTTGAACGGCGAGGACCTTCGACGCGACATGCAGGCCCCCGAAACGGACCTGAAGCTGGAGACGGCCCATGCCGCGAGAGCCGTTTTTGCGATGATCGGCACGCCCTCTATCGTTGTGGGGCGCAGTGTGCTGATCGGCCGGACCTCGAAACAATCATTTCTGGATTTGATAGAATTAGAGTACAATTCCGGCGAATTTCGCGATTCCTGCGGCCGGAACGGTTCGCTTTAATATAATTGGGGCCAATTTGTTGCCATCGCCGCAACAATGCCTCAAAGCCCCGCGCCTCGCCGCAAAATGACCCCGCTGCCGGACCAATTCGGCCCGGAACCTTTTCATATCCTGACTTCGGTACAGAACCAAAGGATTGGGAAAATGATTATTGAGAACACGCTGGAAGCGCCCCTGCTCGAATTCATCACCGAAGAGCGCAAGAAATGCCTGTCGGCCCGCGAGTGGAAATTCAGGCTGGCCGGGTTTGGCTACGGCATCAAGGAAGACAACGGCCGCAGCTTTGTCGTTCAGCTGCGCAACGGGTCCGATCTGGGCACACTGCCAAGTAACCTGCACTGAGCGTAAGTTGCCTTAGTGAAGAAGGCCTGACGGATCAGGCCCTCAATCGCTTTGTGTGCGGGAAAAGGCTTAGCGGCCCGGGATATGATCGCGCGCCGGTGCGGGTTCCCAGTTTTCGATGATGTTTACCGCTTCGTCGGCGCTTTCCACGAACTGGAACAGATCGAGATCGTCATCAGAAATGGTGCCCGCGTCGGCCAATGCCTGCCAGTTGATGATATTCTCCCAGAACTCCCGGCCGAACAGCAGGAACGGCACCCGCTTCATGCGACCCGTCTGGATCAGCGTCAGCGCCTCGAACATTTCGTCGAGCGTGCCGAACCCGCCGGGGAAAACGCAGACCGCCTCGGCACGCATCAGAAAATGCATCTTGCGGATCGCGAAGTAGTGGAAGTTAAAGCATAGGTCCGGCGTGACATATTCGTTGGGCGCCTGTTCGTGCGGGAGAACGATGTTCAGCCCGATCGACTTGCCGCCAGCCTCGGCCGCGCCTTGGTTGCCCGCCTTCATAACACCCGGTCCGCCACCCGTTGCGATCACGCAGGTATGCCCGCCTGACGCCAGCGACTTTTCCGTCATCTTTCGGGCGAAGAGACGCGCCTCTTCATAGAAACGAGACAGGTCGGCCAGGGTCTCGGTGCGCGCGGATGCTTTTTCTGCTGGCTCCGGAATGCGCGCGCCACCGAAAAGAACCACGGTGGATTCGATCCCGTTTTCGTCCAGCAGCATCTGCGGTTTCAACAACTCAAGCTGCAACCGAACCGGTCTCAGTTCATCCCGGCACAGGAAATCGTCATCCGCAAAGGCCAGCCGATAGGCAGGCGCGCGGGTCTGGGGCGTATCGGGTACCTCTCGCGCGGTCCTGCGGTCGATCTGCGCATCGCGAAAGGGGCTGCGGTGTTCGTCGTTCATGCCGGTCAATTCCTTGGTTGCGCCTGTATTTCAGCCCTATAGGGTTCGCCGCAACAAGACCAGAGAGAGGCCGCCGATGACCGATTGGAAAACAGAAATAACCGCCGCCGCGGCGCGGATCGAAGGCCATGTCATCCGGACCCCGGTTGCAACACTTGACGGCTTTGGTCTGCCGTATCCGGTCGACGTCAAGCTGGAGCAGATGCAGCATACCGGCACGTTCAAGGCGCGGGGCGCTTTCAATACGCTGCTGTCGATGGACGTACCCGCCGCTGGCGTGGTTGCGGCAAGCGGCGGCAATCACGGGGCGGCGGCGGCCTATGCAGCCAAGTCGCTGGGCCACCCTGCCCATATCTTCGTGCCGGAAATGGCTGGTCCGTCGAAAATCAACCTGATCCGGGCGACCGGTGCGGAACTGAGCGTCGTTCCCGGCGAATATGCCAACGCACTCGAATTGGCGCGCGAGCACGAGGCTAAAACCGGCGCGATGCAAATACACGCCTATGACGCGCCCGGGACCGTGGCAGGGCAAGGCACATGCATGCGCGAATGGGAAGAGCAGGGATTACAGGCCGATACGATCCTGATCGCCGTGGGAGGCGGCGGGTTGATCGCCGGAGCGATGGGCTGGCTTCAGGGGGCCCGCAAGGTCGTGGCGGTGGAACCGTCGACCTCTTGCGCTTTGAACGCCGCGCTGACGGCGGGTGAGCCGGTAGATGTCGACGTATCGGGCGTGGCAGCCAATGCCCTTGGGGCGCGTCGCATCGGGTCGATCTGTTTTGATCTTGCCCGTTCGACCGGTGTGCATTCGGTTCTGGTCGAGGACGAAGCCATCACCGACGCGCAGCAGGCCCTTTGGCACGAAGCGCGGCAGCTGGTCGAACCCGCCGGGGCCACGGCGCTCGCCGCTCTCATGAGTGGCGCCTACACACCGGAACCCGGCGAACGCGTTGCGGTATTGATCTGCGGCGCCAATATCGCGCCCGATCCATTTGCGGGATGATCCCATCTGACATTGTCTGAAACCGGTCCGCCCGCTATAGGGCACCAAATCCACAGTTTAGGAAGAACCCGATGTCCAACGCCCAGCTTGAAACCGCCATCGAATCCGCGTGGGAAAACCGCGACCAGATCACATCTGCCACCACTGGCGAAACGCGGGATGCCATCGAGGACACGCTGAACGCGCTCGACTCGGGCAAGCTGCGTGTTGCCGAGCGTCAGGACAACGGCGACTGGCATGTGAACCAGTGGGCAAAGAAAGCCGTTCTATTGGGCTTCCGCATCAAGGACATGGAAACCCAGTCGGGCGGTCCGCAAGGCGGCAGCTGGTGGGACAAGGTCGACAGCAAATTCATGGGCTGGGGCGATGCACAATGGAAAGAGGCCGGTTTCCGCGCCGTTCCGAACTGTGTCGTGCGCAAATCGGCCTATATCGCACCGGGCGTCGTGCTGATGCCGTCTTTTGTGAACCTTGGCGCTTATGTCGACGAAGGCACCATGGTCGATACATGGGCCACGGTCGGATCCTGCGCGCAGATCGGCAAGGGCGTGCACCTGTCGGGCGGCGTCGGGATCGGCGGCGTGCTTGAGCCGATGCAGGCCGGGCCGACCATCATTGAAGACAACTGCTTTATCGGCGCGCGCTCAGAAGTGGTCGAAGGCGTGATCGTCCGCGAAGGCTCGGTGCTTGGCATGGGGGTATTCCTTGGCCAGTCCACCAAGATCGTCGACCGTGAAACCGGCGACGTTTTCTATGGCGAAGTCCCGCCCTACTCGGTGGTCGTTGCCGGCACCATGCCGTCGAAGAACAACGTCAATCTTTACTGCGCGGTGATCGTCAAGCGCGTCGACGAAAAGACCCGTTCCAAGACCGGTATCAACGAGCTTCTGCGCGATTGATGCAAAACGCCCGCCTCCTCTCGGAGGCGGGCGTCATTCAAGACCGATAGTCGGATATCAGGCGTCGAGCAGCGCGCGGCTCTCGTAGCTTTTCAGAGACCGACGGGCGGCACGGCCATATCCCGCTCCCGCTTCCTCCGAGATTTCCGGCATCAGGCGCAGGATCTCTTCCCGCGTTTCCGCGTCAAAGCTGTCCATCGTTTCGCGGCCGGGATGATAGCTTTCGCTTTCCAGACCGTTGCCACGAATGATCTGGTGCCTGTCAAACAGTAGGTGAACATAGGTGACCGGCTTGCCCGCCGCACCCATCCGGATCGAATCGTCGTTCACCAGATCCTTGGCCTTCACCAGAATCTCATCCTCTCCGAACAAGAGTTGCGCGCGGCCGGATTTGATCAGCACGCGATGGTTCTGCGACATCTCGACCTGTTCGTGATCGCCCAGCGCCCCGGCGCGGAATACAACGGGGACATCGCGCCCCGTACCAACGCGGGTCGACCGACCGGCCCAGCGAACCGGCTGGGGTCCGTCATCGCGGGTCATCACCAGATCGCCGACGCGCAGATCCTCGACCGGCACCTGACCGTCCGGCGTATCGATCAGCGTCCCCTGTACCAGGCAGGGCACTGTCGTCATCTCGACAAAGGCCGTATCGGTGTTCCCGCTGCCGTCCTGCACCTGATAGGTAAAGGTATTGGTTTCCGAATCTTCGTCCGTAAAGATCGTAACCGTCCCGTCGGCATTCAACTGAATCTGCTCTCCGCTCGGGAGGGTGACGATATCACCGGCAACAACCGGCTGGTTGTTGATATGGGTGATGATCAACTGACCGTCGGCGCTGGTCTCGTCATTCGCCAACAGATCGAAGGTTTCGCTTTCACCGTTCACTTCGATCGTATCATCGCCTGCGACCAGTGCGGTCTGGATCGAATCCCCGGCAATCAGCAGGTTACTGTCGTATTTCGCGTCACCACCATCCGCGATGGCGATCTTGATCGTGTTCACCTCGCCCGGCGTTACCGGCGCCTTGAGCGTCAGCGTAACAGTGAAACCGTCCATCTCGGTGTTGTAGTTATCGTCCTTGTCCGAGTTGTCGATATAGAGGTTTTCGTTACTCTCATCGTTGATGTTGTTGATGGTGATGTCACCGTTGCCGACGGTCAGTTCCGCCTGCACGCCGTTGACCCAGATGCCCATGGCATCGTTGAACCCCGTCCCGACATATTCAAGATATTCTTCGGAGGAGAACACCACCTGCATGGTCAGTGTTTCACCCGCGGGCACGAAACTCGCCTCGAATACGGCGGCGTCATAGGTTTTCACGCCCGACACATCGTTCAGGTCGCTGTCACCGGCGGTCTTGTTTTGAGTCGTGGTCCGGTCGGAGGTATTCACATCACCGCTGCTGTTGGTGATATCCGTCGCCTTACCGGTCGACAGGATGACCCCTGTATCCGACGGCGTCAGTTCTGCTGCAACGGTGTCACCGTTCGAATAGATACCCGAGGCATGTGCTGCACCGGTGTAGCTGGCAGATAGAATATTGATGCCCGAGCCGAACATGGCATCGGCCATGTCCATCGCTGATGCAGAAGTATCGATCGGAAGTTCGGATGCCGTTGCCATTAACTATTCCTCGTTTCTAAACCGCCCCGCCTCACTCCGCAGGTTGGTCATGCGGAACTATAAGAAGATTCCGGCATGATTATGTAATTTTAGCGGAATTTGCTTAACCGGCGCTAACATATGGTAAACATCAGGCTATTGACCGCTTCTGGACCAAGGGGATAAGGCGGGCGGATGAACGATTCACCCAAAAAGAAATCGAGACAGAGCGTCTATACGCTTTTGGTGCAGATTGGTCGCAAAGCCGGTGACGGCCTGCCAAAAGGTTCGACCGGCGCTGCGCTCATGTGTTTTGCCTCCGGCATCGACGAAGCCGAAGCAGTGCGCGAAACTGTCGCGATCCTAAAGCAAGCCGACACCGCACCGCTTGATGTGACGGGGTATGGAACGCTTGCCGAACGCGAGGCCGCCGGTCATGAGATCGACGACGAAGAACGCGATCTGATGCAACGTGCATTGGACGAAAACTCGGTCATCATCGCGCAGATGACGCCGTTCTTTGGTGATGAAGACGAGGCCGAGTGAACTAAATCCGTTCTTGGTAAATATCTTTCGTATTTTTGTACAAAACCTTGGAACCTATTCTTGCTCTGCGTTGTTGAGTGGCAAGAAAAGGGAATACAAGGACGCGCAAGATGGAAGGTATCGGATGGTTCGCGGCGATTATCGTCGGCGCGCTTGCTGGCTGGATCGCTGAAAAGATCATGAAGGCCGATCATGGCCTGCTCACCAACATCATTCTCGGGATCTTCGGGGCGCTTGTCCTGAACTTCATTCTTGTCGCCGTTGCCGGTGGAACGCTGGGCGGCTGGATTGGCCAGCTGATCGTCGGCGTCATCGGAGTGTGTCTGCTCATCGCAGGATATCGGGCCGTCAAACGCGCCTGATCAACCCAGAAATTTTGTAATAACCAGTATCTAGAGTACGTTAAGTTAATCAGTATCGGGCGTCGCATTCGTGCGGCGCCCATTTTGTTTTCTCAGGCCGCCCGATAGGCAGCCAGCGTGATTGCATCTAGCGATTTCAGAACCGGGCGCGCGGACGGCGGATGCTCGGGAAGGGTGCCCCGGTCAAGCGTTGCCAGAGCGCTCGCAGCCAGGTTCAGAGGCTTTCGGCGTAAACGACCGACATAAAGGCTTTCTGCAATGGTTCCGGCGACATTCAACGTTTCCTGCTGCGGCAGGATCGGTTGCGCATAAGAAACAAATCGCGGCAGCGCCGGTCGCTGAACAGCAGGCCCTCCGGCCAGGTGACCCGCCTGCACCAAGACCGATTCATGTCCGAACAGGTATTCGACCTCGGACCCAGAAAGCACCAGCCTTTGCATCGGCGATACGTCGATGTCCTGCCCAAGCCCGAAATAGGGCGCGCAAAGCCGGATAGGTGCAAAACTGCCCCGCGCGGGCAAAATCCGCGTCACGTTGTGCAGAACCGGCACGCTGTCGCCAGAACCGCTGATCACCAGATCACCGCGCTTGAGATCCTGCACGGGACGATAGCCGTATGGCGTTGCGACAGGCGTGTCTGCCATCAGCGTCGGCAGCGGCCCAACCGGCTCTATCTCGCTCGAAGCGGCCATGAAAATGACTTCGGGCGAAAGATAGCGCCCCTCGCCACCCTGCATCAGTCGGTGCATATGCCAAAGCGGAATCGGGCTCGGGCTATCAAACGACACCACTGCCGTCTGGCCATGGTCCGGTTTTTCAAACGCAAGGCGTCCCTGCCGCAGCGGACCATCCCACGTATACGTCAGGCGCAGAATGTCGCCGCGCCCGGTCTCGGTGCAGTTAAAGACCTTGTGCAGAACCTCGCCACCCTGATCCAGCGAAAAGCTGATGGCACCGCCGGGCAGGGCATGGATCGCAAGCTGGAACGGCCAATCGTCATCTGCCTCGAACAAAACCAGCGGACGGGCATTGTTGGATTGTGGATAGCGGGTTTCAAAAAGGATCGAGCCCCGGGTCAGGAGGCTTTCCGCCTGTTCCAGCGCCTCGGGTGCAATCCAGTTCTCATCGCTTCCGCAGATGGCAAACCAACTCATGCAAAGCCTCCCCGCCATGCCGGGACGCTTTTGAATTCTGTCGCGGTATAGATCATTATCTGCTCTTGTTTCTCGCCCGGTTGGACAGGACATCCCGGTAAACAAAAGCTTATTCACGAGCCTGAATCGCGAATATCATCTGTCTTGCGGCTTTTGCCGCTTTCTGCTCGGGTGCCCCGCCTCTGGGGTCATTTGTTATCTTTCAGCATGTTAGCACCGTTTAGCTGCATCTGTTAAGAAGTTTTCCACATCCGGGGCTTGGCTTTGCGTTTATTTCGTCCCAACTGTCAGGCAAACGGGGCCGCCCGCGCCTTCAAGCTCACGACCAAGGAAAACGTCTCATGTCCGATACCGACGCCGCCAAACTTACCGCCGATCTTATCCGGTGCCCCTCTGTCACGCCCGAAGATGGCGGTGCGCTGGACGTGTTGGAGTCCCTGCTAAGCGGTGCGGGGTTCGCCTGCACACGGGTGAACCGGGGAGGGATCAACAACCTTTTCGCGCGATGGGGCGACAAGGGACACGCCCGGACTTTCGGCTTTAACGGGCATACCGACGTAGTCCCGGTCGGCGATGAATCTGCCTGGACCCATGCCCCATTCGGCGCCGAGGAGCGTGACGGCATCCTCTATGGCCGGGGCGCGACAGACATGAAATCCGGAGTCGCTGCCTTTGCTGCGGCAGCCGTCGATTTTGTCCAGAACACGCCGCCCGAGGGTTCTGTGATCCTCGCGATCACCGGCGATGAGGAAGGCGATGCGCTTGATGGCACCACCGCCCTGCTCGATTACATGGATGAAGCCGGTGAAAAGATGAACGTCTGCCTTGTTGGCGAACCAACCTGTCCCGAAAACATGGGTGATATGATCAAGATCGGCCGGCGCGGATCGATGAGCGCATGGTTTACGGTGCGCGGCGTGCAGGGCCATTCCGCCTATCCGCATCGCGCCAAGAACCCGCTGCCTGCAATCGCACGGCTGATGGATCGGCTCGCCAGCCATGAACTGGATCAGGGTACCGATCATTTCGACCCTTCCACGCTCGCCATTGTCACCATTGATACTGGAAACCCCGCGACCAACGTGATCCCCGCCGAATGCAAGGGGACGGTCAACATCCGTTTCAATGACACCCACAGCGGCGAAAGCCTGAGCACTTGGCTTCGAGAAGAGGCGGCGAAAGTCGCGACGGAATTCGGCGTCGAGATCGGTGTCGATATCAAGGTGTCTGGCGAAAGCTTTCTGACCCCGCCGGGCGATCTGTCCGATCTGGTTTCCACTGCGGTTCAGGCGGAAACCGGCGTGACGCCAGTCCTGTCGACAACCGGTGGCACCTCGGACGCGCGTTTCGTCAAGGATCACTGTCCCGTGGTCGAATTCGGACTGGTTGGAAAGACCATGCACCAAGTTGATGAAAACGTGCCGATCGAGCAGATTCATCAACTCAAGCGGATCTATTCCCGCATCCTGTCCGACTACTTCGGCTGAGCCATGCGACCGGGGCGCACCCTGATCGTCATGGTGAAAGAGCCGCGCCCCGGACGGGTCAAGAGCCGTCTGGCAAAGGATATAGGCTCTATAAAAGCGAAATGGTGGTTCCGGCATCAGGTTACCGACCTGCTCCGCCGCGTTCAGGACCCCCGGTGGGAAATTGTTCTGGCCGTCAGCCCGGACCGCGAAGGGCTGGCGAGCCGGGTCTGGCCGAACCGTTTCCTGCGCATCCCTCAGGGTCGGGGTGATCTGGGCCACCGCATGTCCCGCGCCATGATACGATTTCCACGACATCAGGTTTGCGTCATCGGCGGCGACATCCCTGGCATTCGTCCACAGCATATCTCGAACGCTTTTGCTTTGTTAGGCTCACATACTGCCATTTTCGGCCCTGCCACGGATGGCGGCTATTGGCTCGTAGGAATGCAGCGCGGATCACGCGCGCGACCGGACATGTTCGACGGCGTCCGCTGGTCGTCGCCGCACGCGCTGTCCGACAGCATCGCCGCCCTACCTGATCACCGGATCGCGCTTGCGGGTACGTTGCGCGATGTCGACACGGCAAAGGATCTTGCAGCCACGCCTGCGCCGCGTCGCTTTTGACGATGACGTTGCCCACTGCCCATGATACACGCAAATCCATGAGCCATATCCCTACCAAGGCTGAAATCCTTGACTGGATCGCTGCCAACCCGACCCTCAATTCCAAACGCGACATTGCCAAGGCATTTGGCATCAAGGGTGCCGCGCGGATCGACCTAAAACGACAGCTGAAAGAGCTGGAAGCCGAAGGTCATCTTGAAAAGCGCAAGCGCAGCTATCGCGACCCTGACCGCCTGCCTCCCGTCAGCGTATTGCAGATCAAGGAGCCGGACGAAAATGGCGATCTCTTTGCGCGACCGTTGGAATGGCACGGCGAAGGCGTCGAACCTGTCGTTCTCATGCTGCTCAGGGCCTCTGACCCCGCGCTGGGAGCAGGCGACCGGATTCTTGCCAAGCTCACCGTGGTTCATGCCGAGGATCATAACTATGAAGCTCGCCTGATCCGGCGCATTGGCACAAACCCGAAACGTATCCTCGGTATCTTCCGTAAAGGTAGCGAAGGCGGGCGGATCGTGCCCATCGACAAATCCGGCAGTTCCGAATGGACCGTGAGCGAAGATAATCGCCACGGCGCAAAAGAGGGCGAACTGGTCGAGGCCGAGCAGGCCGGACCAAAGGGCCGCATGGGCCTGCCCCGCGCCCGTGTCATCAACCGGATCGGTGATCCGACAGCACCAAAAGCGGTCTCTCTCATTGCGATCCACCAGCACGGAATCCCCGATCATTTCCCCGATGCGGTGATTGACGAAGCGGACCGCGCCAAACCCGTTGGCCTGTCAGGGCGCGAGGATCTGCGCGACATACCTCTCGTCACGATTGACCCCTGGGATGCGCGCGACCACGACGATGCATGTTTTGCCGAACCCGATGAGGACCCGAAGAACCCCGAAGGCCATGTCATCTGGGTCGCAATCGCCGATGTAGCCGCCTATGTGCGGCCCGGCTCTCCGCTCGACACCGAGGCCCGCAAGCGCGGCAATTCCAGCTATTTCCCCGACCGTGTCGTGCCGATGCTACCCGACCGGCTTTCCGGCGATCTCTGCTCACTTCACGAAGGCGTCCCGCGCGCGGTCATCGCCGTCAGGATGCAAATCGACAAGGACGGTCACAAGGTCGGCCACAAGTTCATCCGCGGGCTGATGCGCTCGGCTGCGTCTCTGAACTACGAAGAGGTTCAGGCTGCGATGGATGGCCGCCCGAATGACAAGGCCGGACCCTTGTTAGAGCCTGTTATAGAGCCGCTTTACGCTGCCTATAACGCGCTGACGCGCGCCCGTGAAAAACGTCAGCCGCTGGAACTCGACCTGCCGGAACGCAAGATCGAACTGAGCGACGACGGCAAGGTCAGCTCGGTCAAATTCCGGGATCGCCTCGACGCGCACCGGCTGATCGAGGAATTCATGGTTTTGGCCAATGTCTGTGCCGCTGAAACCCTGATCGCCAAAAAATCGCCGCTGCTGTTTCGCGTGCATGAAGAACCCTCGCCGGACAAGCTGGAAAGCCTTCGCGACACGGCCAGCTCTGCCGGGTACACGCTCGCAAAAGGGCAGGTTCTGCAACCAAGGCACCTGAACCAGCTCCTCAACCAAGCTTCGGGACGCGACGACGCCGAGTTGATCAATATCTCGACCCTGCGGTCGATGACGCAGGCCTATTACAGCCCGCAGAATTTCGGGCATTTCGGCCTCGCGCTGCAGCATTACGCGCATTTCACCTCGCCGATCCGCCGTTACGCCGACCTTATCGTGCACCGCGCCCTGATCTCTGCAAATGGATGGGGCAAGGACGGTCTGTCGCTTGAAGAGACCGAGCGGCTGGACCAGACCGCGCAGCATATCTCGGACACTGAACGCCGGTCGATGTTGGCCGAGCGCGATACCACCGACCGTTACCTCGCCGCCTACCTCAGCGAGCGTGTCGGTGACGAATTCGAAGGCCGCATCAGCGGCATCGCGCGTTTCGGCGTCTTTGTGAAACTTGACGAAACCGGTGCCGACGGGCTGATCCCGATCCGGTCGTTGGGCCGCGAGTATTTCCACTACGATGCCGAGGCGAACACCCTGATGGGGTCGGACACCGGCATGATCATCGGGATCGGTCAGCGCGTTACGGTAAAGCTGTCGCAGGCGACCCCTGTCACCGGCGGGCTCGAACTGGAACTGTTGTCGCTAGATGGAAGCAGCCTGCCGCGAGCCCCCTCACCCGCGGGACGTACCGCGACACGGCGCAAGGCATCGTCCTACAAGCGCAAGGCCGACAAGACACGGAAAAAGGTCAGCCGCAAACGCCGCAGCAGCCGCTAGGGCATCACCGCGCCCAGCGCCATTGCCACGGCGGCCTGCACAGGATCGATCACCGCGATCCCCAGCTCTTTTTCCAACGCGGCGCGGCGCGGCGAGAAACCGGCACAGCCCAAAACCATCGCCCCTGCGCCCATTTCCTTGAGGCGAAAGCCGATTTTCAGGGTCTGTTCATAGACATCGTCAGAATGACCGGCATCCTCTGCCGAGGCATTATCCAGCGGTAATTCCGCCACCATCCGCGCCTCGACACCCATCTGACGAATACGCAGCCTGTGCCGTGCGATCGACGCCGGTCCAAGCGCGACGATGCCGAACAGGTCCGCCCGTGCCATCGCGCTCAGAATGCCTGCCTCCTGTATTCCGATCACAGGTTGCGGCACCAATGTCCGGCAGAGGTCGAGCCCCGGGTCTGAAAAACAGGCGATCACGAATGCGCTCGCATCAGTCCGCGACCGGATCACTTCCGCCACGTCCAAACCCGCCTTTGCCGCATGTTCCGCCGTCGCAATCGTAGAGGGGCCTTTTTCAACTCTCATCGTCTCGAAAACCGGGCCTTGCCGCAGCGAAAGCTGCTCTATTGCGGCGGAAATCGCCTCTGTGACCGCCACTGAGGAATTCGGATTGATGACAAGGATCGGGCCTGCGCTCACGGTGCGATCCTCGCACCAAAGTTGCGGGACGGGTCCAGTTCCTTGGCCAGATAGCCACGTCCCTTGCTCAGATCCACGGGCGCACGCGGCACGAAACGGCCCTGCCCTTCCTGGCCCTTCAACTCGCCGTGTTCGACGATGACCGCCCCCCGGTTCAGAACGATCTCGGGCACGCCGGTCAATTCCATCCCTTCGAAGGGCGTGTAATCCATGTTGTCGTGCTGATCGGCGAGTGTTGCCTTGCGCGTAACCTCCGGGTTCCAAATCGCGATATCCGCATCCATCCCCGGCGCGAGACCGCCCTTTTTAGTCACCCCAAAGGTTTTCGCGGCGTTCGTAGAGGTCAGCGCCACGAATTCGTTCAGTGAAATGCGCCCTTTCACCACCCCTTCCGAAAATAGATACGGCAGGCGCGCGGCAATCCCCGGCATGCCATTCGCGATCTTTGGATAGGGAATGTCGCGTCCGTTCATGAACTTCCCCGTATCGTCAAACCTGTACGGCGCGTGATCCGAGCTGACCGATTCAAACGTCCCGCTCTGGACATGGCGCCACAGGGCCTCTTGCGTTTCCGCATCGCGCAGCGGCGGCGAGCAGACAAATTTCGCCCCGTCCATACCCGGCTGATCGAGCTTTTCCCTTGTTAGGGCCAGATATTGCGGACAGGTCTCGGCAAACAACCGCGTTCCGGCCAGCTTTTCGCGTTGCACGATGGCCGCGCCGCCAGCGGTTGACACATGCACGATGAAGAGTGGCGCATCGACCAGCTTGGCAAGCGAAACAGCGCGGTTGATCGCCTCTTCCTCGGCCAGTTCGGGCCGTGAAATCGCGTGGTATTTCGGTTCGGTCAGATCGGCGGCGGCCAGTCGTTTGTTCATCCATTTGATCATGTCGTTGTTTTCGGCATGAACCATGGTTATCGCGCCATGCGCCCGCGCCACGGTCAGAATATCCAGCATCCCGCCGTCACCGATGTTCATCATGTCATAAGTCATGAAGACCTTGAACGAGGTGATCCCCCGCTTGAACGCGCGCGGCAGCTGATCCTCAAGCACCTCGGCAGTCGGATCGGTCACGATCAGATGGTAGCTGTAGTCAATCACCGAGGATGCAGCACGCTGGTCGTAGGTGGTTATCACATCGTCAATCGACTGCCCGCGATGTTGCGCGGCAAAAGGGATGAACGACGAATTCCCCCCGAAAGCCGCCGATATAGAGCCTGATAGATAGTCATCGGCCCCCATGATCCCCGAAGAGCTTTCCTGCGCGATATGGGCATGCGCCTCGATCCCGCCGGGCATGACAAGCCGCCCGCCTGCGTCGATCCGGCGCTCTCCACCCGGCAAGCTTTCAGCCAAGGCAACAATACGGCCGTTCCGGATCCCGATATCGCCCTTGCTGGTCTCGCTTGCAGTGACAAGCGTCCCCCCGTGGATCACCGTATCGAATTCCATGGCCGGGCTCCTCTATTTTCAGACTTTATCGCGCTGCCGCAACTCGCGGGCATCCTGATAGGCGTACCACTGGGTCATCGCGAGCGCCCCGTGTGGGGCAAGACGACGGAACGGCACGGCTTCGAAAGGCAGATCGTCAAAGGCCGTGTCGCGATCCGGCTGGCGGAGGATCTTGCGGGCTAGTTTCATCCCGAAATAGAGACTGCGCGTAACGCCAGAGCCGCAATATCCGCCAGCGACCCAGACCCCGTCATGATGGCCGATATGCGGGCTGTGATCGGTCGTATAGGCGACGTACCCAGCCCAGAAATGGCTGAAGCTGACAGAGTCGAGCTGCGGGAACACGCGCAGCATCGCCTTGCGGAACGCCGCCTTGCGCGACGCCTCAGACGCGCCCGGAACACCCATGCGACCGCCGAATATGAACCGCTTGCGGTCCGGGGTAGGGCGATACCACATGAAAACGCGCCCCGATTCACCATGCATTCGGTTCAGGGGAGTCAGCTCTGCCATGACATCGGCACTCAGCTCTTCGGTCGCCACGGCGGCGGTCTCGATCGGCACCATCCGGCTCGACATGACCTGTGTGCGCTTGTCCGCATAGGCATTCGTCGCGACGACGATCTCGGCCGCGTGGATCACGCCCTGGGCGCATTTCACGTTCAGCCCTGTTGCGTCCTTATTCCAGCTCGAAACGGCGCATTCGGGGATGACGGTCGCGCCCGCCTCTTGCGCGACCCGCGCCAGTTCCAGCACCAGTTTGCGCGGGTGGATACCGCCGTCACGGTGATAGATCACGCCGCCCCGGTAGAAGTCCGTCCCGATCTGGGCGCGCTGATCGCTCTGCGGCACCATCTCGGTCGGCAGGCCAAGGTTTTTGCCCAGCCAGTCGCACTCTCGCCCGGTCGATTCATAATCCGCCGCTGTCCGCGCCCCGCGGAAACGCCCGACCGGCTGGTAATCGCAGGCCAGCTTGTTCTCTTTGACAAATGCCTCGAAGTAATCGAGCGCAAGGATACCTTCGCGCATGATCCCAAGGGTTTTTTCATCGCCGTATTTTGCGATCAGCCCCGAGGTGCCCAGCTTGTGAAAACTCGGGCCGACCATGCCGCCGTTGCGCGACGAACAGCCCTCGCCGATACGACCGGCTTCGAGTACGACAACCCGGCGTCCCGATTTCGCAAGGTGAAAGGCCGCCGACAGCCCGGTGTACCCCGCCCCGATCACCACCACATCGGCATGGCGTGGCAGTTTCGCAGGATGGACCAGCGTCGGTTCCGGCACTTCCTCGTCCCAGTAGATACGCTGATCCGTCATTTTTTCAGTCCCTCAATGCCCAACTGTCCCGGTGCCGCGCCGTGGGAAACCGTGCTTCCAGCCCCAGTTCGGCAATCTGCTCTATACTTGCTTCGAACAGGCTGCGCATCACTGGAATGGTCTCAGGCTCAAGCGCCACGCGCCGCAGGTCATCCGCGCGGCCCGCATAGGCGTCAAACAGCGCACGCAGATCCTCGACCGCCGTTTTTTCCGACATGTCCACCCGCAGGTCGAGCGTATCCATCCCTAATTCGCCCGACACGCGCAGCGCGGCGGACCGCAACGGCCCCAGCACTTCGCCACCCGCATCGCGGCCCGCTTCGAGACCGCGCATCAGACGTTCGCCCAGCGGCAGTTCCGGGTTGCGCACAAAAGCATCCGCCATCGCATCGGTAACCTTGTCATTGGCAAGGATATTCCCCAGCGCAAGGCAGTCCTTGTCGATGCTGTGGGTATAGATCGAATACATCCGGCGGCCGTGATACACCGCCGCCTGCCCCTTGGCGTCCAATGCGCCGATCTGACGCCATTCGATGTTTTCTGACGAAACACTGACTTTGGACACCGTCGCATCCGCTGTTTCCCCGGCCTTCAGCAGCGAAATCCCCAGATCACCAAGACGGCTGTCCGTGCGGTGCTGCGACAGCACTGCCCCCTTGCCATGGGCAAGCCGGAGACAACGACCGCCCACCGCCAGATCCGACGTCGTGATGACGCCGCCAAAGGCCCCGGTCCGCGCACAGCGGCCAACCATTGAAAATGTCACAGCAGATCTCCTCTTTTCTTGCTGTTCTACGCGGGATCGGTGGCGGGCAGCGGCACACCACGATCCTCGGCGCTAAAGCGTTCCCACATCGCGTCGGTCGCTGCCTGCGCTTCGACCATTGCGGCGCGTTCATCAATGGTGGTCAACTGCCCGTCGCGCATCAGAAACCGGCCATCGACCATCGTATCGGTGACAACGCCCGGATGCCCGTAGTGCAGCAGGTTCGACACCGCCGAAAGGCGCGGCATCATCGCCGGGGTCATCAGGTTAAAAAGCGCAAGATCCGCCTTCATTCCCACCGCAATAGAGCCGATTTCCGGATGATCCAGCGCCTTTGCCGCGTTGACCGTCGCATAGTTGAAAACCGTCTGCGGCGATGGTGTGACCGAGCGCCCATAGGCCCCCCGGTGTAGCGTCATCGCCATCTTCATCGCGTGAAACATATCCTCGGTCATGTTGTCCGTGCCCAGCACGATCTTGACCCCATGGTCGAGGATCGACCGCATCGGCAGCGGGTGCGGCCCCTTGGCCGACATCGACGCCGGACAATGGCCCAGCCACGTTCCCGTCTCGGCCAGCCGCGCCACATCGGATTCATTGCAGAATGTCCAATGCACGGCGATCAGGTCGTCGCCGAGAAAATCGTTCTGATCCAGATACTCGGTCGAAGTGCAGCCGTGCAGTTTCTCGACCTGCTCCTTTTCGCTGATGATCTGGCTAAGGTGCACGGTACGGCGCAACCCGTGTTTGCGTGCCAGTTTCTTCAACTCACCCAGCATCCAGGGGCTGCAGTTGTCCGGCGCGTGAGCCGCGATCATGACGCGCACCCGGTCGTCCTCGGCCCCGTGGAACTCGTCGATCAGCGCACGGGTGCGGGTCAGGAATGTCTCGCCGAACTCGCGGTCGAAACGATAGCTGCCCGCGCCCACCTCGGTCGTCACCGCATCGGCACAGCTTTCCGCCAGCCAGAGCCGCACACCCGAGTCGATCATCGCCGGGGCGTAATCGGCGACGTGACGCAGCGGATCGACCATCGTCGTAGTCCCCGACCGGATCGCCTCGGCGCAGGCCAGCCGTGCAATCGCCGCCCGTTCCTGTGGTTCCAGCAGGTAGGAGGCCGGCACCATGTACTGGTAGACAAGATTGCCCTCGATATCCTCGACCGTGCCCTTGAGCACCAGTAGAACCGAATGGGTGTGCGAATTGATCAGACCCGGCGACACCAGCTTGTCCGAGGTATCGACCATTTCGAACGACTCGAAATCGCTGCCGTTCAGCGTCTCGGCGATCGCGACGATCTTCTTGCCTTCGACCGCGATATGGCCCGCCCGCACTTCGGGCATCCCGCTTTCGTGAATGAAATAGCGGGCGTTCTTGAAGAGATACTTGCTCATGACGTCCGCCGCAGCGCCGTGATCGCCGTTATCAACAAGGTCAGCAACACCAGCAGGGTCGCAACCGCCGCGATGGTCGGGTCGATATTGTCCTGAATGCCCTCCCAGATCTTTTTGGGCAGCGTCGTTACCCGGCGCACGGTAATGAACAAAACGCCCACAATCTCGTCAAAGCTGACGATAAAGGCAAAGACGAACCCGGTCAGGATACCCGGCTTGGCCGCAGGCACGACCACAGCCAGCACCGTCTGCCAGACCGAGGCGCCAAGACTCCGCGCCGCACGCGGAATGTTCCGATCAAGGTTGACCAAGGCCGCAAAGACCGAGATCGACACATAAGGCAGCGCCAAAAGCGTATGCGCGAGGATGACGCCCAGGCTTGTATCGATCAGCCCAAGCTGCACCCAGAACCGGTAGAACCCAAGCGACTGCACGACCGGCGGCACAAGGATCGGCGTAATCAAAATCCAGCGCGCGATGGCCGAGGCACGGTCCGACAGGAACCAGCACCCGATGGCAAAGGCAGTGCCCAGAACGGCAGCGCAGCTTGCCACGACAAGACCGATCCAAATGCTCGACCATGTCGCGTGCAACCATTCGGTATCGCTGAAGTAATTGACGTAGTGCTGCATCGAAAGATGCTCTTTCGGCAGGCCGATATAGCTGGTGTCAGTCAGGGACACCGGGATAACGACCAGCAGCGGCAGCACCAGAAAGGCAAGGATCATCCAGGCGCCGGTCTGAAAGAAGATGCGAAACGCGGATACCGGCATCATTTACGCTCCAGCAGGGCAGACCGCAGATTGATAAAGCGGGATGCGATCAAAAGAACAAGGGCGGTCGCCACCAGCAGCCCGACGGACAGGGCCGAGCCAAGACCCCAGTTCAGGAACTCCTGAATCTGGTAAGTGATATATTCCGAGATCATCAGCACGCGCCCGCCGCCAAGCAGGGCAGGCGTCACGTAGAAGCCCAGCGACAGCACGAACACCAGCAGCGCGCCGGACATCACGCCGGGGATGGTCTGCGGAAAGTAGACGTTCCAGAAAGCCGTCCACTCGCTGGCCCCTAGCCCGCGTGCGGCCTTGACGTAAGCATCTGAAATGCCGCGCATATTCGTCATCATTGGCAGGATGGCAAAGGGCAGCATGACGTGGATCATCGCGATCAGCACGCCGAATTCATTATGCATAAGCCGCAGCGGTGAATCGATGATCCCGGTATCGCGCAACGTGTCGTTCACAAGGCCCGAACGGCCCAGCAGAACGATCCAGCTGAATGACCGGATCAGAACCGACACCCAGAACGGCAGGATGACAAGCGCCAGCATCAGCGGCGTGAACTTGTTGGCAAAGTTGCTGATCGAATAGGCCACGATATAGCCCAGCAGCAGGCAGCCAAGCGTGGTGATCGCAGCCACCCGGAAAGTCAGCACGAAACTGGTTTTGACCGCGCTGGATTCGGCCATTTTGACAAAATTGTCGACTCCGGTCGTCGGCTCGGTAAAGGCGATCTCCCAGATCCCCAGAACCGGCAGGATGTAAAAGACGATCATGATCGTCAGGGCAGGCGCCACCAGCATCCAGTAGCTGACTTTTTCGTTGAGACGACCCATGCAAGCTCCGGCAGTCGAAATTCGGAAAAAACGGGGCCATCGGCATCGCACGACAGCCCCGCAGGGGAGGGATCAGTTGATCAGAGCGTCCACGTACATTTCCTCTGCCGCGACCTGGTGCTTGGCGTACCATTCGTCGTTATAGAGGATCTGCGTGGCAAGGTTTTCCGGGCTCGTCGGGTTCCAGCGCGCCAGCTCTTCCGGCACCATCGGTGCGGCGGCCGGGTTGATCGGACCAGAGCCAAGCAGTTCCAGCCACTTCACCTGCAGTTCAGGCTTCTGGGCGTGAGCGATGAATTTCATCACTTCTTCGGTGCCCGCCGGATTGTCTTTCGGGACAACCCAGATACCCGGCGCCATCACGCCGCCATTGAACGACACCTGAAAGCTGCCTTCATCCATCTGGTCTTTCAGCAGGTGCGCGCGGGTCGACCAGATATTGCCGATGGCAACTTCTTCCTGAAGGAACAGGTTCTGGCTGTCGCTGCCCGAGCCCCAGACGATGATGTTTTCACGCAGCTCGCGGAACTTGGCGATGGCGGCTGCAATCCCGTCTTCCGTATTCAGCACGGAATAGACTTCTTCCGGCGCGATACCCTGCGCCATTGTCGCGCTTTCCAGCATACCACGCACCGACTTGCGGAAGGTCCGCATACCGGGGAAATCCTTGGTGTTCCAGACATCTGCCCAGTTCTGCGGGACATTGCCGCCCAGCATCTTGGGGTTCGTCGCAAGAACGTAGGAATAGATGTAGTTACCGACACCGTTGTTATAGGCCGTGCCTTCCAGAACCTTCGACTTGTCCACGATGGAGTAATCGATGGGCTGCGTGATGCCCTGTTGTTCCAGAATGATCGCCGAACCCGCGCCGCTGTCGCAAAGGTCCCAGACCACCGCGCCGCTTTCGACCATGGCGCGGATCTTGCCCGCCGAGGGGCCGGACCCGTCGATGACGACCGGGACGCCTGTTTCGGCGGTATAGGTCTCAGCCAGAACTTCTTCGAGCACGTCCTTGGCCGTGCCGCCCCAGTTCACGACGACGATCTCGTTCGCCTGCGCGGAAACCTTGCTGCCCAGCGCGGGCAGAATGCCAAGGGCACCCATCGCGGCGATGAAACCACGGCGGGTCAGACGGCCCTGCTTGTAACGTTCGACGGCAATATCCGCGATATCGCGTTTTGCCTCGAAATCGGTTGTATCAGTCATGTCACTTCTCCTTGTTGGATCGTAATGCTTATTGATTTCAGGCCCTTGTCGCCGGACCCTTGCCGGTAGAAACGTTATTCGGGCGCCAGCACGACGCAGGCGTCCTTGTCCCAGCCGATACTCACGGGAAGGTCAGGTTTTGGCGTGATGCCGGTCTTCCAGGTGGCGCAGGACAAAAGCAGTTCGCCAAGCGAGTCATGAGTCACGATGACCTGGCAACGCTCGCCCAGATAGCTGACCTGTTTGACCTTGGCCGACAGGAACTCTTCTCCCGGCGCACCAAGCCGCAGACGTTCGGGTCGCAGGGCAACCTTGGTCTTGGTGCCGACTTCGACCGGTGTTTCGGCTTCGACCTCGAACTTGGCCCCATCGGCGGCACAGCTCAGCACATCGCCTTCGCGGCCCGTCACCGTCACGTCGATGAAATTCGATTTTCCAAGGAAATCAGCGACAAACGCATTCCGAGGCTTGTTATACAGATCGCCCGGCGCGCCTTCCTGCTGGATCTTGCCATCCTTGAGGATGACGATCCGGTCCGACATGGACAGCGCTTCTTCCTGATCGTGGGTCACATAAATAAAGGTCACGCCCAGCCGGTCGTGCAGCGCCTTGAGCTCCCATTGCAGGTCCGCGCGCAGCTTCTTGTCGAGCGCCGAAAGCGGTTCGTCCAGCAGCAGAACCTGCGGATGAAACGACAGCGCCCGGGCCAGCGCGACCCGCTGCTGCTGACCGCCCGAAAGCTGGATCGGCAACCGGTCGGCAAAAGCGCCCATCTGCACAAGGTCGAGACATTCCGCCACCCGGTCGGCGATCTCCTTCGCCGGGCGTTTGCGCACTTTCAGCGGAAAGGCCACGTTTTCAGCCACGGTCATCGTCGGGAACAGCGCATAGCCCTGGAAAACCATCCCGAAATCGCGCGCCTCAGGGGGCTGCTTGGTAATGTCCTTGGACCGAAGACTGATCGACCCTTCGTCAAGGCGGATGAAACCGGCAATCGCGCTCAAAAGCGTGGTCTTGCCCGACCCCGAAGGCCCAAGCAGCGTCAGGAACTCTCCGTCCGCCACATCCAGCGTCACATCGTCAAGCGCATGAACGCTCCCGTACCGTTTGATCCCCTGACGAATGGAAAGGATAGGAGTGCTCATGCTGTTCTTATGTTCCACGCTTGAGTGAGAGGCCGTTCGTACGCGGCCGGTATCGCTACGTCAGGGGAGCATGAAGAGCTAAAACAATGAAATTAAAAAATGCCCTGTATAAATAATTTCGGATTATACTCTCTCGGTCTTCCGCGCGATATTCTCCGCCCCATCCTTTAGGAACTCGGCAAGAAACTGTTGGAACTGAACCGAAAGATGCGAGGTCGGGAAAAGGTTCGACGTGACCGCGTGCATGTTGAGATGCAGCACCGGCTGCGTTGGCTTTATGGCGATTCCGCTGATATCCGGCCCGATCAGGGCAAAGCTGTCGACCAGCGCAACGCCCAACCCGTTACGCACCATTTCAAGCGCCGTCGCCGTGTGGCGTACCTCGCAGAAATAGCGCCGCTCAAGCCCCTGCTGCGAAAACACCGTGTCGATTGCCTGCCCCAGCGGCGTGCTCGCTGCATAAGAAATGTGCGGCACGTGGTTCAGGTCCGTCACCTTGATCTGGTCCGACAGGGCCATCTCGTGATTCTCCGGACAGACACACATCAGACGGCCTTCGCCCACTTCGCGCACGGATAGCGCCGAATGACGCGGTCGCGTCACGGAAAGCGCCAGATCGGCCCGCCCGCTCACCAGCCGCCGGATGATCTCATCAACACTGCCCAATTCGATGGAAAGCTGAAGTTTTGGGCGGGTCCGCATGAATTCGGCCAGGACCAGCGGTAAAATCCCGTGGCCGATCGAGGGCGAGGCGACAATGTTCAACCGCCCAATTGTCCCGCCGCGCAATTCGTCGATGATATTCGCAACACGCTTTTGCTGCATGAACAGATGCTGCGCTTCCTGCGCGATGTGCAGCGCCTCGCGCGTTGGCACCAACCGCCCGTGCTCCCTTTGAAACAAGGGAAAGCCAACAAGATCTTCGGTGTGGCGGATCATGTTGCTTATCGCGGGCTGGCTCACGTTCAGCAGTTCCGCCGCCCGCGCGGTCGTGCCGACTTCGATGACCGTGGACAAAACTTCAAGCTGGCGCGCGTTTATCATGCATATAACTTTTCATTATTCGATAGGGGTACAAATTTATTTCACACTGATATAGCCCCTGTCTACACCGGAAATATTCATTCAGAGGAGACACGGATGAGCCGGAAAGAAGTCTACGCGGTCGCTCAGATGGGGCCAGTTCATCTGGCGGATACCAAGGCACAGGTCATCGCGCGGCTGATCGATATGCTGCGTCAGGCCCATGCCCGTGGCGCGCGCTGGGTCACCTTTCCCGAACTCGCCCTGACGACCTTTTTCCCCCGCTACATCTATGACACGCCCGAGGAATACGACGTATTCTTCGAAGAGGGCCTGCCCTCTCCGGCCATGAAACCGTTGTTCGAAGAGGCCGAAAAACTCGGCGTTGGATTCTATCTCGGCTATGCGGAAAAGATCACCGAAGGTGGCGAAACACATCGCTACAACACTTCGGTTCTCGTCGCGCCGGACGGCAAGATCCTTGGCAAATACCGCAAGATCCACCTGCCCGGCACCAAGGATCCCATCGGCGATCTGGAATTCGAACATCTCGAGAAGCGCTATTTCGAAGTCGGCGACATGGGCTTCCCGGTATTCGAAACACCCTCGGGCCGTTTCGGCATGTGCATCTGCAACGACCGTCGCTGGCCGGAAACCTTCCGTGTTATGGCGCTGCGCGGGGCCGAGGTGTTCATGCTGGGCTACAACACACCGACTCGCAATATTCACCACCCTGAACCGGCGCACCTGCGTGAATTCCACCACCGTCTCAGCCTTGAATCCGCCGCCTACCAGAACGCCGCCTGGGTCATGGCCGCCGCGAAATGCGGTTCCGAGGACGGGTTCGCCATGATCGGCGGCTCGGCCATTGTCTCGCCCACCGGCGAGGTCGTGGCCCGCGCCTCGACCGAAGATGACGAAGTGATCACCTATGACTGCGATCTCGACCTCGGCGCCTATATCCGCCGCTCGGTCTTTGATTTCGCCCGCCACCGCCGGATCGAACATTACGGGCCGATCACCGCGCAAACCGGCATCGAGCTCGACAAATGACCTTTTCTCTCGCGGGCCGATGCGCGGAAACCGGTGACATCGGCTTTGCGGTTACAACGTCCTCGGTCTGCGTCGGAGCCCGCGTTGGTGCCGTGACCGACGGATGTGTCGTCTTCTCGCAGGCGCGCACTGACCCCCGGCTGCACGCGGTCGGAGTCGAGGCGTGGAAGCTTTCGGAAGACCCTGAAACCACGCTTTTCGCAATGCAGGACGCCGCAACCGCCCTGCATTGGCGGCAACTCGGCGTCTTTCCCGTACAGGGTAAACCGCTGCATTTCACCGGCGAAAGCTGCCTTGACCATTGCGGCGGGCTGATCGGCGATGACTGCCTCGCGCTTGGCAATTTTCTGGGTAGCGATCAGGTGCTGCCCGAAATGGTTCGGGGTTTTGAAGCCGCAACCGGCTCTCTGGCCGTCCGCCTCATCGCCGGTCTGAAAGCAGGTGAAAACGCCGGAAGCGAGCGCGATCCGCTGCAATCGGCGGCTGTCGTGGTTCTGGGCCGTAAGGACCTGAAGGATGTCGATCTCCGCATCGATTCCTCGGACGATCCAATCTCCGATCTCGCGGCCCTGCTCGTCGACTGGCTGCCAAAGGCGCCGGCTTATCGCCTCCGCGCCCTTGACCCGGACGCGGCACCGTCATCGAGCTCTGTCGAACATTCCAAAGACTAAAGGCGCCGTGCAAGCGTCGCCTACCCGGCACTCTGACCCTATAAGCCCATTAACAGGGTCTATTCTGCGGCGATCGTCCGTACTTCGCCGGGGCGATAATTGAGGATCGGTGCCAGCCAGCGTTCCACTTCCTCGATATCCATCCCCTTGCGGGCGGCATAATCTTCGACCTGATCTCGTTCGACCTTGGCCACGCCAAAGTAATAGGCGTCGGGATGGCCGATATAGATGCCCGAAACCGAAGATCCCGGCCACATCGCCATGCTCTCGGTTAGTTCAACACCCGTTGCCTCTTCGGTCTGCAGCAGATCGAACAGCGTCCGTTTCTCAGTGTGATCCGGCTGTGCGGGATAACCCGGCGCGGGGCGGATACCGTCATAGGGCTCCCCGATCAGTTCCTCGGGCGTATAGGCCTCGCCATTGGCATAGCCCCAATAGTCGCGACGCACCCGCTGGTGCAGCATCTCGGCCATCGCCTCGGCAAACCGGTCCGCCAGCGCCTTGACCATGATGGCCGAATAGTCGTCACCGTTCTTTTCGAATTCTTGCGCAATCGCGATCTCTTCGGGCCCTGCCGTAACGGTGAAACCGCCAACCCAGTCCGCCACGCCTTCGGGCGCGACAAAATCGGCAAGCGCAAGGTTCGGACTGTCTCGGCGCTTGCTGGTCTGCTGACGCAGCGTGTGGAACTTGGCGAGCCGTTCCTTTCGGTCGGAATCCTTGAACAACTGGATGTCATCCCCGTCCCGGTTCGCAGGCCAAAAGCCAACGACAGCGCGCGGACCGAACCAACTTTCCCCGATGATCCGTTGCAGCATCGCCTGCGCGTCATTGAACAGCCCCCGCGCGGCCTCACCGTATTTCTCGTCGTCGAGAATACGCGGATAAACGCCCTTCAGCTCCCAAGTCTGAAAGAACGGTGTCCAGTCGATATATTGCGCGATCTCCGCCAGATCCCAGTCGTCGATCACCTTGGACCCGTTAAAGGTGGGCTCCGCCACCTGATACTCTGACCAGTCGATCTGCATCGCGTTGGCACGGGCCTTGGCAAGCGGTAGTCGCGATTTGGCCCGCTCGGCGCGTTCATGCCGTTCCGCCACCTCGGAATATTCCTCGCGGATGCCTTGTATATAAGGGTCGCGCGCCGTCTTGCTCAGCAAGGAAGACACCACACCGACCGCACGACTGGCATCGGTCACGTAAATCGCCTGATTCCGCGTGTACTGCGGCGCGATCTTTACGGCTGTATGCACTTTCGACGTGGTCGCCCCGCCGATCAGCAGCGGAATATCGAAGCCTTCGCGCTCAAGCTCATTCGCCAGATGCACCATCTCGTCCAGCGACGGCGTGATCAGACCTGACAGGCCGATCACATCCACATCATGCGCCTTTGCTTCCTCAAGAATCTTCTGAGGCGGGACCATCACACCCAGGTCGATGATTTCGTAATTATTGCAGGCCAGCACGACGCCAACGATATTCTTACCGATATCATGGACGTCGCCTTTCACGGTGGCCATCAGAACGGTTCCGGCAGTGTCTTTCCCCCCGCCGCCGTTCTGACGCTTTTCCTCTTCCATGTAGGGCAAGAGAACGGCGACCGCCTGCTTCATCACGCGCGCCGATTTGACCACCTGCGGGAGGAACATCTTGCCCGCGCCGAACAGGTCACCGACGACATTCATCCCCGCCATCAGCGGTCCTTCGATCACCTCAAGCGGCTTATCCGCAGAGACGCGTGCGGCCTCGGTATCTTCCTCGACGAACTCGGTAATCCCGTTGACCAGCGCATGTTCCAACCGTTTTTCAACCGGCCACTCGCGCCAGGCAAGGTCGCGCTTCTTCTCTTCGCGCTTGTCGCCCCGGAACCTCTCGGCGATCTCCAAAAGGTTCTCCGTCGCGTTCCCGCCCTTGGCCGGTTCGCGGTTCAGCACCACGTCTTCGCAGGCCTCGCGCAAATCCGCATCGATCTGGTCGTAAACCGCAAGCTGCCCCGCGTTCACGATCCCCATATCCATCCCCGCCTTGATGGCATGATAAAGGAACACGGCGTGCATCGCCTCGCGCACCGGTTCATTGCCGCGAAAGCTGAAGGACAGGTTCGAAACCCCGCCCGAAATGTGACAATGCGGCAGGTTCTCGCGGATCCAGCGGGTGGCCTCGATGAAATCGACGCCATAGTTGTCGTGCTCTTCGATCCCCGTCGCCACAGCAAAGACGTTCGGGTCAAAGATGATATCCTCGGGAGGAAAGCCGACCTCCTCGGTCAAAATCCTGTAGGCCCGTGCGCATATCTCTGTCTTGCGTTCAAAGGTGTCGGCCTGACCGTCCTCGTCAAAGGCCATGACCACGACCGCCGCACCGTAAGCCAGACACAGCCCCGCGTGATGCAGAAACGCTTCCTCGCCTTCCTTGAGAGAGATTGAATTGACCACCGGCTTTCCCTGCACGCATTGCAGACCGGCCTCGATCACTTCCCATTTGGAGCTATCGATCATGATCGGCACCCGGGCGATATCAGGCTCTGCAGCGACCAGATTGAGGAATTCGATCATTGCCTGTTTGCTGTCGATCAGACCCTCATCCATGTTGATGTCGATGATCTGGGCACCGTTTTCGACCTGATCCCGCGCCACGTCGAGCGCGGCGGCATAATCGCGATTGGTGATCAGTTTGCGAAAGCGGGCGGACCCGGTGACATTGGTCCGCTCCCCCACGTTCACGAAAGGGATCTCATTTGTCAGAACAAAGGGCTCAAGACCGGACAGGCGAAGCAACGGTTCACGCATCGGCTTTCTCCCCGATCTTGCGCGGCGCATAACCGGCGACATGCGCGGCAATGGCGCGGATATGGTCCGGCGTTGTGCCGCAGCAGCCCCCGACCACGTTCACCAGCCCCTCTTTCGCAAAGATTTCCACCTTGCCGGCCGTGTCCTCGGCCTCTTCGTCATATTGACCAAACGCGTTCGGCAGGCCCGCGTTCGGATAGGCGCAGATAAAGGTTTCCGCCACACCGGCCAGCTCCGAAAGGTGCGGGCGCATGGCATCGGCGCCCAGCGCGCAATTCAGCCCAACGGTAAAGGGCTGCGCATGGCGCACCGAATGCCAGAAAGCCGTGGGTGTCTGCCCTGAAAGTGTCCGACCAGAGGCATCGGTGATCGTACCGGAAATCATGATCGGCAGCCGCTTGCCATGCTCGGCAAAGGCTTCGAAACAGGCGAAAATCGCAGCCTTTGCATTCAGCGTGTCAAAGATTGTCTCGATCAGGATCAGGTCGGACCCGCCCGCGATCAACCCGCGTATCTGCTGCCCGTAGGCTTGGCGGAGATCGTCGAAAGTCACCGCACGATAGCCGGGGTCGTTCACATCCGGGCTGATCGACGCTGTCCGGTTGGTCGGCCCAACGGCCCCCGCGACCCAGCGTGGCTTGCCGTCCTTGGCCGTGGCGCGATCCACCGCGCGCCGCGCAATCCGCGCGCCTTCCGCGTTCAGATCATGCACCGCGTCTTCCAGCGCGTAATCGGCCTGCGCGATGGTGGTCGAGGAAAACGTGTTGGTCTCGACAATATCCGCCCCCGCCATCGCGAAATCGAAATGGATATCCTCGACGGCCTGGGGCTGCGTCAGGATCAGCAGGTCGTTATTGCCCTTTTGCGGGTGATCCGTGTGATAGGCGCAGGCATGCCCCCCATGTCCGCGATAGGCGTCTTCATCCAGCCCAAGCGACTGGATCTGCGTCCCCATCGCCCCGTCAAGAACAAGGATCCGTTCCTGCGCGGCCCGGGTCAGCGCGTCATAGGTTTCGGTTTTCGGCAGGCGAAAGCTGTGCATATCAAACTCGTTTGTGGTGAACCCCTGACATAGAAGCCACAGCTTCGGTGAGCAAATTCATGTTTGGCGGGATAATCATGAGGAAACCTCATGTTAGGCCGCGGGACGGTATGGTGCTCCCTAGACAACCAAATCAAAGTTGCCGCCGATCTCCTGATGACCATCGGCCCGCTTCTGCTCCCCTTCCCGATATTCCAGCGGCAGTTCCTTCAGGCGTTCATCACCTTGGGCATCAAGTAACCACTGCTCATTGAAAGGGTTGCTGGAACAACGACCCCTCGCTAGGCTGAGTTCACGCAGTTCTGGGGAGGAGCCTGCCGTGACAACGACTCTTGCGCCTGTCGCACCCGTCGATACCGATATCACGATCGAGCAGCTCACGCTCGATCCCTATTCGATTTTCAAACGCCTGCGCGCCGAGAACCCGGTGCTCAAGATCAAATCGATCAACCGCACCCTGCTGACCCGCGCCGAAGACACCAAATACGTCAAGGAAAATCCGGCTCTCTTCAGTTCGGACGATCCCAGTACGCCGATGGAGCGCGCCTTTCGCGCCCATACGCTTATGCGCAAAGATGCCGAGGAACATTTGGCCGAGCGTAACGCGATGGCGCCCACCTTTGCGGGCAAGAACATCAAGGGCTGCTGGGAACCGATCTATACCAAGATTGCCGAGGATTTTGTCGCCTCCCTGCCGCGCGGCGAAACCGTGGACCTGTTCAAACACCTTGCCGCGCCCTATGCCGCGCGCTGCCTGAAACACCTGCTTGGCATCGAAGAGGCAAGCGATGCCGACATGGAACGGTGGAGCCAGACCCTGATCGACGGGGCGGGCAACTTTGGCTACCGGCAGGAACTTTTCGACCTCTGCGATACGGCCAATGATGAAATGGATGCGCTGTTTCACGCGACGATCCCGCGTCACAAGGCCGATCCGAACGCTTCGGCGCTCTCTGTCATGGTAAACGCCGAGGATCCGATCCCGCTCAGCCAGATATTCGCGAATATCAAGATCGCCATCGGCGGCGGCATCAACGAACCACGCGATGCAATGCTGACCATTCTCTACGGTCTGATGACCAACCCGGACCAGATGGAGGCCTGCAAGAAAGACGCGCTTTGGGGGCAGGCTTTCGAGGAAGGCGTGCGCTGGGTCGCCCCGATCCAGGCCAGTTCGCGCTTGGTGATGGAGGACACGGTGATCCGGGGATATCACATCCCAAAGGGCGACGTGGTGATGACCTCGCAAGCCTCGGCCTGCCATGACGAGGCGCTTTACGACAAACCCGAGGAATACAACATTTTCCGACCCAAAGTGCCGCATCAGGCTTTTGGCAACGGACCGCATTTCTGTCAGGGCACCCATATCGCGCGGCGCATGCTGGCCAATATCATGCTGCCGATGCTGTTTGACCGCTTCCCAGATATGACCCTGCCCGATCCCGGTGCGGTACAGTTCTACGGGTTCGGCTTCCGCGGTCCGCTCTCGCTGCCTGTGACCCTGAATTAGACCCTAACAAAGCGAATACCAACAGCGCCGGGATAAACCTGCGCATCTTTCTCGGGAGGAGAACCATGAAGAAACGCACTCTGCTTGGGGCAGCATTTTCCGCTGTTCTGGCGTCGACTCTATGGCCGGTCGCGACGACTGCCCAAGAGGTGACGCTCAAGCTGCACCAATTCCTGCCAGCGCCGGCGACAGTGCCAAAGCTGATCCTGAAGCCATGGGCCGAACGGGTCGAAGAAGCCTCGGACGGGCGCATTAAGATCGACCATTTCGACGCGATGGCGCTTGGCGGCACCCCTCCCAGCCTGATGGATCAGGCCATCGACGGGTCTGCCGATCTCATCATGACTGTCGTGGGCTATACGCCGGGCCGTTTCCCCAAGACCGAGGTCTTTGAACTGCCCTTCATGATGACCGACCCGATTGCGACCTCCAAGGCCTTCATGGACCTTGTAGAGACTGATTTGCAGGGAGAAGAGTACAAGGACGTCAAGATTCTCGGCGCATGGGTACATGGTCCCGGCGTGGTGCATTCGCGCAATGGCGTCACCAAGCTCGAGGATATGGAAGGCCTCAAGATGCGCGGCCCGACCCGCGTAATCACCGACATGCTGCGCGAACTGGGCGCGACCCCGGTTGGCATGCCGCTGCCCGCCATCCCCGAGTCGCTGTCCAAGGGCGTCATCGACGGTACCGTGATCCCATGGGAAGTCACCCCCGCGATCAAGCTGTCAGAGCTTATCGGCCACGGCACCGAATTCACCAATTCGAAAGAGGCCCTGTATACCGCGACCATCGTGCTTGCGATGAACAAGGCCAAATACGACGCGATGCCCGACGATCTCAAAGCGATCCTCGATGCGGAATCCGGCCAGAAACTGTCCGAATTCGCCGCGCAGGTCATGTATGAGCGTGACGATCCGGGCCGCGAACTGGCGCTGTCGAACGGGTCCGAGATCATCCAGCTCGACGAGGCTGAAATCGCCCGCTGGAAGGAAAAAGCCCAGCCGGTGATCGAACGCTGGAAAGAGGAAATGGCCGCAAAAGACATCGACGGCGAAGCATTGATCGAAAAGGCCCGCGCGCTGATCGAAAAACACGGCGGCTAATAACATCGCGATCAGGGGCGCGAAACGACAGCGCGCCCCTATATCAGTGTCTAATTAAGGGTTTTCGGCAAACCATGCGACGATCTCGGGCATGTTCCGCTCGAACCCGCCCGGAATAAACAGGTTCAACAGCCGCGCAGGCCCGGCCCCGGGATTGCGAAAATCATGGGTGACACCGGCGGGGATACGGATAAAGCTCCCCTCGCCAAAACCGCGCCATTTCTCGCCCATCAGCACCTCGGGTGCGCCTTCCAGCACATAGAAAATCTCGTCATTGGCGTCGTGGTGATGGGCGCCAACACCCTCCTGCCCCGGCGCCATCCGCCATTCCGAAACTGAATATCCCGCGCCGGTCTCGGCCTCGTCCGCTTTGAACAGGGCCGTCAGCTTGCCCATCTCATAGCGTCGCCCTTCATCGCGCCCCAGTATGATCACCGCCTTGCGCGCCGTTTCTTCCTCGTCGTCACCCATCGTATGCCCCGGTCTTCGCTATTGACCGAGGTTACGATATGCCCCCTTTCCCGCAAACAGGATTATCCTGCATGTCGCGTCTTCCCGCCGGAGCCAGCAGCCCTCGCCACGCGCGCCCGTTGAGTTTGCGTTGAAAAAGACCTATCTCGGCGGGGACGGCCGCCCAAGCGGCACTTGCAAGGAACGACCCGCGTGGCAAATCACCTCTACCAGAACGACCTGCCCGACGGGCTGACCCTTGGCCCCATCGTCGCGATCGACTGCGAAACCATGGGGCTTAACCCCCATCGCGACCGGCTCTGCGTGATCCAGATGTCCGACGGGGACGGCAATTCCCACATCGTGCAGGTTGCCAAGGGCCAGACCGAGGCGCCGAATCTCTGCAAGATGCTGACCGATCCAAAGGTATTGAAACTCTTTCATTTCGGGCGCTTCGATATCGCCGCCATGTATCACGCCTTTGGTGCACTGGCCGCGCCGGTCTATTGCACCAAGATCGCCAGCCGCCTCATCCGGACCTACACGGATCGCCACGGGCTCAAGAACCTCACGCAGGAACTGATCGGCGTCGATATCTCCAAGCAGCAACAGATGAGCGACTGGGGTGCCGAAAAGCTGACCGATGCGCAGCTTGAATATGCCGCCTCGGACGTTCTGTACCTGCACCAGCTCAAGGAAAAGCTCGACGAACGGCTCGCCCGCGAAGGCCGCACCGAGCTTGCGCAAAGCTGTTTCGATTTCCTGCCCACCCGGTCGCTGCTCGATCTCGAAGGCTGGCCCGAAATCGACATTTTCGCCCACTCATGACCGAGTCGGAGTCATTCCTCGCCACGGCGCGCCAGGTCATCACGGACGAGGCGCGCGCGCTGGATGTGCTGGCCGGACAGCTTGATCAGGGATTTGTCGACACCCTGCGCCTGATGCTGGATGCCACCGGTCGCGTCATCGTCAGCGGCATCGGCAAATCCGGTCACATCGGGCGCAAGATCGCCGCGACGCTGGCAAGCACCGGCACGCCCGCGCATTTCGTCCACCCGGCCGAGGCCAGCCACGGCGATCTTGGCATGGTTTCCAAGGGCGATGTCGTGCTGGCGATCTCGAATTCGGGCGAGGCACCCGAACTGGCCAACCTCGTCGCCTATACACGCCGGTTCGGCATTCCGCTGATCGGGCTTTCCAGCAAGCCGGAAAGCTCGCTCATGACGCAGGCGGATGCGCATCTGCTGATTCCGTCGATGGGCGAGGCCTGTGGTTTTGGCATCGTACCGTCGATCTCGACCACGCTGACGCTCGCAATGGGCGACGCGCTGGCCATCGCTCTGATGAAGTACCGTGATTTCCAGGCCGAAAATTTCCGTGACTTTCACCCCGGCGGCAAACTGGGGGCACAGCTTACCAAGGTGCGCGACCTCATGCATGCCGCCGAGGAACTGCCGCTGGTCACGCCGCAGACACCAATGCCGGAAACCATCGCCGAAATCGGGCGCAAATCCTTTGGCATGGTCGGCGTCATCGAAGACGGCAATCTTGTCGGCATCATCACCGATGGTGACCTGCGCCGCCAGCTCGACGGGCTGATGACCCGCACCGCCGGCGATGTCATGACCCGCAACCCGCAGACCGTCCGACCCGATGCGCTTGCCGAGGAAGGTGCCGCCGTCATGAACAAGCGCGGCATCACCTGTCTCTTCGTGACCGAACATGATGCGCCTGCTCCGGCCCTTGGCCTGCTGCATATTCACGACTGCCTCCGCGCCGGTCTCGGCTAAGGGGAGGCATGGGCGATGGATCTCTATTCCCGGCTGGTTGCCATCTTCAAGGTGCTGCTGCCCCTTATCGCGCTGGGTATCCTCGCGACGCTTTTCCTGCTGTCCCGGGGCAGTAATTTCGAGGCGCGGATTCCCTTTGCCGACAGCGAGGTCGCCGAACGGACCCGCGGCCAGCAGATCACTGCACCGTTCTATTCCGGCACCAACCAGAAGGGCGAAGAAATCGTTGTCCGCGCGGCCCTTGCCCGCCCCGGAGATGAAAACACACCCGCCGAGGCAACCGAGGTCAACGCAAAGCTGACCGCCACCGACGGAGTCGAACTGACGCTCGACTCCGAAATGGTCCGCGTAGACATGCAAAGCGATGTCGCGACCTTTCAGGGAGGGGTGCGCATGACCACCTCGACCGGGATCGATATCGAAACCGAAGAGCTCGAAACCACTCTTCAATATCTGTCGGGCCAGACTACCGGCACGATCTCCGGCACCGCTCCTTTCGGCGATCTGACAGCCGGACGGATGACCTTTGGTCCCGAAAATGACGACGGGCCCCTGCATGTTCTTTTCAACCAAGGTGTAAAGCTGATATACCTGCCGAAAAAATCGGATTAACTCACTTGTTCCTTTATCGTTTCCTCATTTTCCCACTGTTTTTTGCCCTCGCCGCCATGCCCGCGACAGGCCAGACGAATGTCGCCTTCGGGGGTATCAAGGCCGACCCGACTCTCCCGGTCGAGGTCACGGCAGACTCGCTCGACGTGAATCAGGCAGACGGATCGGCAGAGTTCAAAGGCAATGTCCGCATCGGTCAGGGTGAGATGCGGATCTCGGCCCAGCGCGTGCTTGTCATCTATAATCAGGATCAAAGCACCATCCAGCGAATGGAGGCCGTCGGCGATGTGGTTCTGGTCAGCGGCCCCGACGCGGCCGAAGCCGATCGCGCCGATTACAGCATTGACACAGGCGTGATCGTGATGACCGGTAATGTGCTGTTGACGCAGGGTGCAAATGCGCTTTCTTCCAACAACATGACAGTGAACCTCACGACCGGCACCGCCCAGATGAATGGGCGCGTACGTACCATCCTTCAGAACGACGGCGGCAACTGATATGGCCCGCCCGACGCTTGTGACGAGTTCGGATACAACCGGGCTCCAGATCTCTCATCTGCGGAAATCCTACCGCAAGAAAATGGTGATCCGTGATGTCACCATGTCCCTGCACCGGGGTGAGGTTGTCGCACTGCTCGGCCCCAACGGCTCCGGCAAGACCACGTCTTTCTATGCCATCGCCGGGCTGGTTTTCCCCGAGGCAGGTTCTGTCACGATTGACGGCACCACCGTCACCACCCTGCCTATGTACCGCCGCGCACGTCTGGGAATCGGCTATCTGCCGCAGGAAATGTCGATCTTTCGCGGCCTCAGCGTCGAAGACAATATCTCGGCCGTGCTCGACATCACCTATGCCGAGAAAAGCAAGCGCCGCGAGCGGCTCGAGGAACTCCTGTCGGATTTCTCCATCGAACATCTGCGCCGCGCCCCCGCGCTTGCGCTTTCAGGCGGTGAACGGCGCCGCGTCGAAATCGCGCGCTGCCTTGCGGCCGAGCCGAAATACTTGCTGCTCGACGAACCCTTTGCCGGGGTCGATCCGATCTCGGTTAACGAGATCCGCCATCTTGTCTCCGACCTTAAGAATCGGGGAATCGGCGTGCTGATCACCGATCATAACGTCCGCGAGACGCTCGAAATCGTCGATCGCGCCTATATCTTGCACGATGGGCAGGTTTTGATGTCCGGCACGCCTGAAGAAGTTGTCGAAAACGAAAATGTCAGACGCGTCTATCTCGGCGAAAATTTTCGTATTTCCTAAGGAAATCGGCGAGTTGCGGCAATTTGCGCGCAAAATAGCAAACCGTTTCATCCGCTTTTCGTTGACAGCACGCCTGCGTGGTGCCTCAATTGAGATATGGTGAATGCATGGCTCACGCGGCTTCTTGTTACCGCCCGGAATACGGGCCGGACCGCTGGACCCATTTTTTACCTATTTCCAGTCATCCGATAAAGTTAACGCCCGCTTTCCAAGCGGCGCGTCTGAGGATGCCAATCTGAAGGAGCACAAATGCGGTACCAAATCAGTGGCAAACAGATCGACATCGGCGAGGCTCTTCAAACCCATGTGCAGACCGAGCTGAACGAGATCGTGAGTAAATATGCCGGCCGTCCGACGGATGCGAACGTGATTTTCTCAAAGTCCGCACATGAGTATGTGTGCGAGGCCACGATCCATCTCTCGACTGGTCTGACTGCTGCCGCCAAGGCTAAAGCGACCGAGATCTACTCGGCATTCGACAGCTGCGGCGAAAAGATGGACAAGCAGTTGCGCCGCTATAAACGCCGTCTCAAAGACCATCATCGCGATCGGTCGGAACCGGTTGAACTCTTGGGCGCATCCTCCTATATCCTCGCCGCAGAAGAGCAATCGGAAGATGCCGAGCCGGATTCGCTTCAACCAATTATCGTTGCTGAGATGGAAATGCAGATACCTTCATTGTCTGTAGGTGAGGCCGTTATGCAAATGGAATTGGCAGGAGCCCCCGTGCTGATCTTCCGTAACGAAGGTAAACAGGGTTTGAACGTGGTTTATCGCCGCGACGATGGTAACATCGGTTGGATCGACCCGCGCAATCAGGACTAGCCCCAGAACAGGGGCGCAGCCCACGGAGCACGAAACCACATGGAGCTTTCGAGCATCCTGAAACCCGAAGCGGTTCGCGTATACGCTGCTGTTTCGAGTAAGAAGCGCCTTTTTCAGGAAATCGGCGACGTTGCCCATGCCTGCCATGGCATCAATGCGCCGGACACTGTCGAGGCGTTGCTTGAACGGGAAAGCCTGGGACCCACCGGCGTCGGACACGGTGTCGCGCTACCCCATGCGCGACTACCCGGGCTCGATTCCGTTGTCGGAGTCTTCGTGTTGCTGGAAAAGCCGCTGGATTTCAGTGCGATAGACCGTCAGTCGGTTGATATCGCCTTTGCATTGCTGGCGCCCGAGGAATCGGGCGTTGAGCACCTCAAGGCTCTCGCGCTGGTATCGCGCACCCTGCGCGAACCCACGCTCTGCGCCAAGCTGCGAGCAAACCACGACCCCAGCAAGCTTTACGCTTTGCTGACGTCGCCCACCTCGGTCAAGGCCGCCTAGGCAGACCGGGCGGTGCCCAGGGCCGCAGACCGAACATCATGAAATCCCGCTGGTAGATTGACCCGATCATGTCGGCGATCTCGCTGTCGTAGATATCCGCCAGCACAAACGGACCAAAAGGCTCATCCGGCGTAACTTCGCGCGGATGAGTATGCCCGATATGGGCGGCCATCATGCCCAGCAGCATCGTGTCGTGTTCCCGCACCAGAATATCCGGCGATTTGAATTCGGCGAACCCGGCGACGATTTGCGCCTGGGTCGCCCATGCCGCGTCGACGCGAATCCCCGTCTGACCGGCCAGATTGGACCGGACGAATCCAAGAAACGCTTTGAACGCAGCCCGGTGATCTTCAAGCGAATAGCTGTCGTCCGGCGATCCGTCCGGGAGAGGAACTTTAAACTGCCGCCGGAGCGTTTCGCGGATCTGCGCATAACTCCCCGGTCCCGTGTTCAGGATACGGCGGCAGAATACCTCGTGCACCCGGTCCGCCGGATTACGCAAAATCGTGAAACTCCGGTGTCCCTGCAGCTTGCGCATCCACTGCCGCAGATCCTTCTGCGTCATCTTTTGCCGCAACCCAGAGGCCGGGATACCTTCCAATTCGCCCATCCATTTCGCAATCGCTTCGGTCGGTCCGCCCGGAATTGGCATGAAGAGCAGCGGCAGGCTGTTGCCCGCAATGTAACTCGGCACGGCAGGGCCGCGACGCGGTTCGAAATTGGGTGTCCGGCTCAGATTGAACGCATCCAGATCGGCCAGCGCGCGCTCCATTTCCTGCGGGTTAGAGACTTTTTCAGCCACTGGCCCGGGGTTCTGGATCTTGAGACTCGTATCCAGCGCCTCAAGCTTTTCGCCGCAGCCAAGCCATTGCGCCAGCCCGTTCATCACGTCGAGATCGCGCAGATCTTCGTAAGCGATGTAAAACCCGGTCTGCCCGGACACCTGCATCCGGTTCAACAGCTTGACCTGAAAGTTCTGAAGCTCTCCGACATAGCCGGCAAACTCCACCCCGTCGAAATCGGCAAGCGCCTCTTTGCGGCGTTTTACATCGGTCAGCTTCCACTGGTTTGTCGCCTTGGCAATCTTCCACGACACGTAACTTTCGAGCGGATTACGGGTCAGGATGATCTTGGCGCACCGGGGGTCGTCCAGCATGATATCCAGAACGCGCGGATCGTGGTCGTGAAAGTACCGGAACCCGGCAAGCCCCGGCGCCGACTTCACCGCATCTATTAGGCAAGTCGGATCGGCATCCCGTGTTTCCTTGTCGATTCCAAGGATCTCGGACTTGTTCGGATACCCGATGAAATGCGGGTTGAACGCCTCGCCCACACAGCTCAGCCCGTCAAAGGCGTTGAGGTTCGTTTCAAGCAAATTCGATCCGGTCCGCATTTCTGCAAACACCACAAAATAGTCGAACATAATCCCTCTGGTTACTGTCACCGCACTAAATACGGTCTTTGCTTAACAGGCGGCATCTCCTGCGGTTCCTGCTCCACGGGGAAATCCCCCATGAGATAGGGATGCATGCCTTCGTTCTTCAGTTTCTGAAGAAACTGTCCGAACCCGCCAAGATCCACCAGTCGCGGTGCCTCGCCGATCCAGCGCGATTTCTTCTGCGCAATCTCGTCCAGAACGGTCTGCAACGGCTCCATCGGAGATTCAACGAATTCCGCCATCGACCAGATACGGATCTGTGCATTTGCATGGTTTGAGCGCAGAATCGACAGCTGTTCGCTCTCGACGCGCTGAAGCCGGGCGGCCTCGCTGCGCAGGGTCGAAAAGTTCTTTTTTGAACGGAACAGCGGTACGGCCCAGGCCCCGGTGACAACCGAAATCTGCGCGTTCGGGTCCCGCGCCATGATCCAGTTGACCTCTTGATTGTCGCGCGGGCTGAACTGGAAACATTGCCGCTCGCCGCGCGTATTCCAGATCAGGTTTGTCAGAAACCGCTCGGGCGCATGATCGCGCGTCGCGGCATTATCGGTCAGCGCGCCATCGATAATGCTTTCCCCACCTGCGAATTCGACCCGTTTCGGTGCGAAAAGATGCCCATGCACCCGCGCACCCGAGGCATTCGCCAGCCAGGATTCGAAATCGACAAACAGTTCCGAGAACCCCTGAAAGACGGAATAGGGATGTGCCGTGATCCCGTTCTCTCGTCCGTTTCTCGGCATGCGGCTTTGCATGTAAAGACCGGGCCGCCCCCGCGTCCGCCGATCCACCGCCTTGGCGAATATCCGGTCGATTTTCGCTGGATTAGGCTCTGCTTTTTTCATCGCACCCGCATCATCAGTCAGGAAGGCACGGTAAAGCCGCTCTGCACCCGGCCAGATCTTGCGGGCGACAAAACAATCCGACCGTCGTAGCAATTGCAGGTGGTCATCGTAGAACACATGCGGCTTGCCCTGATAGTCGAACTTGGAAAGCGTCAGTGAGCGGCTTTCGATATTGCGCGAGTATAGCCGCGCAAGGGTCTGGTAATAGCTTTCGTCCGGAATCCAGACCCGCCGGAAATACCTGTCATGCAGGGCGCGCTCAGGTGACTTGAGAATACGCGACAGGGTCTCCCGGCTCAGGCACCACCACTGGCTGCCCATATGTGGCACTAAACCGGGGGGAATGCGCCGTTCAAGCTTGAACCGACGCTGCACATCCACCCACTTGTCAAACAGCCGCCGCTGTCTTTTCCACGAAAACGGAAAGCGCAGAGTGAACCGCTCTTCGCCCAGCCCACCCACGATCCACGGCACATCCGAAGTCGTTGCGCTTTCGATAAAATCGGTCTGGGGCCGTGCCGCAAGATAATCGACCAGTTCCGCGACCGGGCGCAGAGGCAAACAGGACCCCGAGGCCAGAAAGACATGGCTCACGTCCGGAAAACTCGCCAGCATGGTCTCGGAGGCAGCCTGCGAGGCAGCAACGATCCCCCAGGTTCCCCATTCGCAGCGATGTCGTTTGCTGAAACGGACCAGTGGGTCCGGTCGCAGCCGGTCACGTAGCGCGCGAAAATCCTTGCGCGTCACGCTCTTGTCCACATGCAGAACCACCGGGCATCCCGATGCCGTCCAGTGCCGCGCGACCTGTGCCGCACGCTCAAGCGAGTTGTGCACCAGCATGACAATACCGATGCTCATGCCCAGTTCCCCTTGGACATCAGCCCCAGGATTTCAAGCTGGCGCCAGTTGATGTACTTCTCGCTGCTCGGACACCAAAGGTCCGGACTCTCCTTAGATCCCCTTGCATAGGCTCTGTATTCGGCGGAATCCGCGTAATGCTGGCCCCGCTCCATCTCTTCGCGCGCTTTCCCGCCAAAGGTATCAAGGAACTTGGTGTGGAGCAGCGCGCCCGAGGCTTTCTCTCCGCCCCATTCGTCATAGACATGGTTCAGCCCGCGCGGCAGCAGCATATGGGTCGAGCTGACATAGGTGAACTTGCGGTCCCATTTCACCAGCGGGATCTTGTTCAACGCGGGCGCTTCCCATGGTTTCTCCGCAAAGAACATACGGCTGCGCGGTCCGCCCTGAATCCAGAGATTGCCATAGGTCGGGTTGGGCCGGATTGTGTAATTGCCCGAGTCGAACCAGCAGGCGATTTCAAGCGGGTCCTGCCCGGCCACATAGGGCTGCGCGTCCAGCGGACCCTTGGGATAGACATCGATCAGCATCGCCGAGAAACTGCGGATCGACGAACTGTCGAGCCAGTCGGTCAGCGCCGGGATAGGGCGTGTATCGCAGAACGGATATACAAAAAGCTCGTCCGGATCGACGACCAGCGTCCAATGACCATGGGCGTATTTCCGGCACAGCCGGTTCACCCAGTCGACGCCGAATGAAGACTTCAGATAGCTTCCCGATGTCGTCCAGACCGAGATATCCGTCTGCCCGCCCAGCAGTTCAAGCGTGCCATCCGTGCTGTCGTTATCGATAAAAAGAAAATGCCCGACGCCGAGGTTTCGGTAATATTCAAGGAAATAGGGAAGCCGCACGGATTCATTGCGCATGGTCGACACCAGCAGGATATCGTCCGGCCGGATAGCCGATGTATTGTCCTGGAACATCGTCAGTTCCAGCGACTTGCGCATCGACCTGAGAATACGACGGCGCCGCCGTACCCTCATCTTATAAGAGTCCCAAAGGCCCAATCTTTCTGCCCAACCCCATATTCACACGCGCCCGGCAAACCGGTTTTGTGCGTCACGGCGTGTTCGCGCCCATACCCCTAGTGTAAAAGGTCAATTAATTTACAATTCATTACAAGGAGAATAACCGCCGAATTTAAGACCCCTGTAACCGTTGCGCCTCGGATGGGAAAGCCCGGACCTGCTCAATAGGGGCCTATTTCTTGTCCAGATCCCGCATCAGCCCCAGCTCGACCAGTTGTTTCCAGCCTTGGTAGCGCACGGCGTCCTCGTGCCAAAGCACCGGCGCAGTCTCGATTTTCGAGTAATAGTCTCTGAATTTGCGCGGGTCATTGAAATGCTGCTTGCGCGTGGTGTCCTCACGCGCGCGTTCGATGATGTCAGGCAGGAACTTGCTGTGCAGCAACACGCCCGAAGGCTGCGCTCCCCCCGGACCGTCATAAGCCATGTTCAGATCTGGCGGCAGCATCGCATGACAGGAATTGACCAGCGCCCAGCGCCTGTTCCAGCGGATCAGCGGCAGTTTGTTCAGCGTCGGCGCGCGCCGCGGTTCATCGGCAAAGAACACCCTCTCGCGCACGCCCCCTTGTACCCAGAGATTGCGTATCGGGGTCTGGCGCCGGCAGCGATAGGGCCCCGCGTCAAACCACGGAAGCGCCTTGATAGGGTCTGGTTCAGTCTCTGATCCGGGCTCTGTCGTACCCAGTGGCCCCTTGGGATACATGTCCAGCATCAGGGCACCGAACAGCCTTTGCCCTCTCGCCTCCAAAGCCCCGGTCAGACCCGGAAGGTCAAGCTCGCCCATGCGCGGATAGACCAGCAGCTCATCCGCATCCAGCACTAGACACCAGCGTCCATGCCCGTAGCGCGCCAGAAGCCAGTTGGTCCAGTCCACCCCGAACCGGGCCTTTCGGTAACTCGCCTTGGTCCGCCAGAGGGAAACATCATCCTGATCCTGCAAGAGAGCCGCCGTATCGTCGGTGCTTGCGTTGTCGACCACCAGGAAATGCCCGACACCCAGACCGCGATAATACTTCAGGAAATGCGGCAACCGGGCGGCTTCATTCCGCAGAACCATAAAGACCAGGATATCACCGGCACCGATCCGGCCGGTTCTGTCGTGCACCGATGTCAGGTCATGACGACTGCGAAAGGCCCGCCACAAAAGACGACGTCTTTTCCAGCGCATTCGATAGGCGGCGAGCAGCCCTATCCTTGCTGCGGTTCGATCCGCAGCGCCGGTCATAAGCGCCGGTCAGCCGTCATAATGACCCGTCTGGTGCCACCGCCATGCGTCCTCGATCATCCGCCCCATGGTCGAGCGTTCGGGCTGCCAGCCAAGATCAGTCTCGGCCCGGGTCGATCCAGACACAAGCCGGGTGCAATCCCCGGCACGGCGCGGCCCGATCTCATAAGGCACCTCACGGTTCGTCACCGCACGCGACTGGTCAATCACCTCGCGCACCGAAAAACCCGTCCCGGTGCCAAGGTTGAACACCCGGTTTTCCTTGCCGTCCTTGAGCCATTCGAGACCCAGCACATGCGCATCAACCAGATCACAGACATGCACGTAATCACGGATACAGGTGCCGTCGGGCGTGTCGTAATCGGTGCCGAAAACTGTCAGCGCATCACGCTTGCCGTCGATCGCGTCCAGCATCAACGGAATAAGGTGTGTCTCGGGGCGGTGGAACTCACCCACTTCGGCCTCCGGGTCAGCACCGGCTACGTTGAAGTAGCGGAAAATCACGTGGCGCAGACCATGCGCCGCACCGAAATCGCGCAGGATGGCCTCAATCGCCAGCTTTGACGCGCCATAGGCGTTCAGCGGTTCCTGTGCGGTGGTTTCATCGAGCACAACGTTGTCATGCTCGCCATAGGTCGCGCAGGTCGAAGAGAAAACGAAATCGAGACAGCCCGCCGCGACTGCCGCTTCCATCAAGGTCAGCGCCCCGACCACGTTGTTGCGCCAGTAAAGACCGGGCTGCGACATCGCCTCGCCGACCTGGCTGAGCGAGGCGAAATGCATGACCGCATCGGGCTTGTGCTTGGCAAAAACGTCGTCGAGCCGCGCGCGGTCGCTCAGATCGCCCTGTTCAAAGGGCCCGAATTTGACCGCGTCGCGCCAGCCGGTAACAAGATTGTCGTATGTGACCGGCGTGTATCCCGCCTGTTTCAAGGCCTTGCACGCGTGCGAGCCAATATAGCCGGCGCCGCCGGTCACGAGTATGGTCTTCAAGTCTTGCCCCCGGTATTTATGTTGTCTGGCTGCCGATCACTCGGCAGCGTTTTCAAGCTGAACCACGTCGCGCAGGTAACGGCTCAGGTCGTCGCGCAGATCGTCGCGGGCCAATGCAAAGGCCACGGTCGCCTGCAAAAAGCCCGACTTGGACCCGCAATCGAACCGCTGTCCGCGGAAGCGATAGCCGTACACGCCGTTCTCCGTGCCGATATCCGCCGCAATGGCGTCGGTCAGCTGGATCTCACCGCCCGCGCCGGTTTTCAACTTGTTCAGGTTCTGCAGCACCGACGGGCCCAGCACGTAACGACCGATCACCGCAAGGTTCGACGGCGCTTCGCCTTGGGCAGGCTTTTCGACCATGCCGTTGACCTCGACGATGGATCCCATGTCCTCTTTCACGTCGAGCACCCCGTAAGCGGAGGCTTTCTCGGGCGCGACTTCCATCGCCGCGACCATGTTACCACCGGTTTCCGCATAGGCTTCGACCATCTGCTGAAGGCAAGGCGTTTCTGCCGCGATCACGTCATCGGGCAGGATCACCGCAAAGGGTTCATTGCCGATAAGACGTCGTGCACACCAGACCGCATGCCCAAGGCCCAGCGCCTTGTGCTGACGGATATAGGCGATGGCGCCGCTGTCCATGTTCGTGGACTTCAGCACTTTCATGAGGTCTTTCTTGCCCTTGCGGCGCAGTTCCTGCTCCAGCACGGGCGAGTGGTCGAAGTAATCTTCCAGCGCGCTCTTACCGCGCGATGTGACGAAAATGAATTCCTTGATCCCGGCAGCACGCGCTTCGTCGATGGCATATTGCACCAACGGGCGGTCTACCAATGTCATGATCTCTTTTGGAACCGATTTGGTTGCCGGGAGAAATCGCGTACCCAGTCCGGCAACAGGGAAAATTGCTTTTGTGACTTTCTTACGCATACGCTTCCTCAGTTCTATGTTTAACCAGTTAATTCGAAAATACCCGCAGGTTGCATCCGGTATTAGTAATGATGTTCCTGCCTGAGTCCATCAGATGGCGCGTCCATGCCCTGCGTTGCTTTTATTTTCAACGCAAACACAGCATTTAACGTCGCTTTATGTAGCAGGCGTGTCAATCCCGCCGACCAGCGAGAAATTGATCCCGTTGCGGGATCAATCCAGATTCATGGCTTTCATCATCGCCTCTAGTTTAGGAACGTCTTCCGGGTTGTTCAGTTCCCAGAATTGACGTCCCCGCGCCGAGACCTCGACGCAGAGCACCTTGCGTCCGTTTTCCATAAAACGAAGCTGTTCAAGGCCTTCAAGCTCTTCGAGCGGCCCGGTCGGCCACGCCGGATAGGCGGCCAGCGCATCCGGGCGATAAGCATAGACACCCACGTGGTGAAACACCGGACTCGGTTCATCATCCGCGTAAGACCGCGCGGTGAACGGGATCACCTCTTTCGAGAAATACATCGCCGAGTGATCCGTGGCGAAAACGGCGGTGGTGCCGCCGACTCGCCCCTGACGCCGGTCGGCCAGCAACCCGTTCAGCATTTCGCCGTCACAGCGCAGGACCGGAGTCGCGATTTCCGCCTCGGGCGCGGCGCTCAGCCCGGCAACAAGGTCTTCGACGAACCAATGCGGGGTCAGCGGCGCGTCGCCCTGGAGGTTAACGACGATATCGAACCCACCGCCCAGCGCCGCATGGGCCTCGGCACAGCGTTCGGTCCCGTTGCGGCAGGATTCCGAAGTCATCACAACCTCGGCCCCGAAACCTTCGGCGGCTTCACGGATCCGGTCGTCATCCGTCGCGACCACGACACGGTCGACCCCGCCAACCGCCGAGGCGGCTCGCCATGACCGTTCGATCAGCGACTGGGTCTGCCCGCTGGCGCCCGTTAGCCCGACAAGCGGCTTGCCCGGATAACGCGAGGACGCGAACCGGGCCGGAATGACGATAAGGACAGACATCAGCCCGCCTTGAGCGTGACGCCCGGCGCATGGGCGATAAAGAACGGGTTCGCGAACCCCTCCTTGCCGTAGGTCAGCGGCGTCAGGTCATCGAAACGCACCACGCTGCCGCCTGCGCCTGCCAGCACCGCGTGCCCGGCTGCCGTGTCCCATTCCATCGTCCGACCCAGACGCGGGTACAGATCAGCCTCGCCCGTCGCGACAAGGCAAAATTTCAGCGAGGAACCCGCACTTTTCATGTCCTTGACGCTGTACTTGCCGATATAATCATCGGTGGCCTGATCCCGGTGCGACTTGCTCGCCACGACCATCAGCGCGGAGTTATCGCTCTGCGCGACCTTGATCGGGGTCGTCGCGCCCATCTGATCCGGCGCGAAATCGCCGGTTTCCTCGACCGACTGGCCGTCGGCCATGGTAAAGAACATGCGGTTCTTGGCCGGCGCATAGACCACGCCCCGTGTCGGAGAACCATTTTCGACAAGCGCGATATTCACCGTGAAATCGCCCCGGCGGTGGACGAATTCCTTGGTCCCGTCCAGCGGATCGACGATGAGAAAGGTATCGCCCTTGGCACTATGAGACTCGGCCTGCTCTTCGGTGACAAGCATCACATCGGGATAGGCGGCACGCAAACCTGCCGAGATCAGCGCATCGGCGGCTTCGTCCGCTTCGGTCACCGGGCTTTCATCCGATTTCTGCTTCACCTCGAAATCGTCGGCATTGTAGATTTCCATGATTTTTGCGCCGGCCTCGATGGCCAGTTTGCGCAACAATGGCATCAATGTCTCATAATCCACGTAAACTGCTCCGTTCTTCGTCGATTTGTTGAATATTTACCTTCGCACCCTTATGGTCCGGTCTCACGGGAACAGCAAGAATTCCCTGCCTCTCGATGGCATAGCGACACAGGACAGCAGTTTTCATGTTCAGGTACAGGCGGCATCAGTCCAGCTTTGCGCGTGCCCTGACGACACTTGAGCTGATCTTTCACTCTGTCGTCCGCAGTGTCCGCGCCCGTCATAACAACGCCTTTATCGCCATTGGCCTGAACATGCTTCAGGTCGTGATGTTCGTGATCGTGTTCTATTTCATGTTCACCGTTCTCAAGATGCGCAGCTCGGCTGTGCGCGGCGATTTCCTGCTTTACGTGATGTCCGGCATCTTTCTGTTCATGTGTCATATCAAGGCGATATCCGCCGTGACCGGGGCCGAAGGCCCGAACAGTTCGATGATGCAGCACGCGCCGCTGAACACCGCGATAACGATAACGGCGGCCGCGCTTGGTGCGCTTTACACGCAACTGCTGTCGATGTTCGTCATCCTCTTTATCTATCACGTCGCCTTCACGCCCATAGAAATCTATCAGCCTGGCGCGGCCTTCGGCATGGTGATGCTGTCATGGTTCACCGGCTGCGCGGTGGGCATGATCTTTCTCTCGGCCAAGCCATGGGCCCCCGCCGCCGTGGGAATCGCCTCAAGCCTTTATCAAAGGGCCAATATGATCGCTTCGGGTAAAATGTTTCTTGCCAACACCCTGCCCGGTTTCATGCTGCCCATTTTCGACTGGAATCCGCTGTTTCACACGATCGACCAGTCGCGCGGCTTCGTCTTCATAAACTACAACCCGCATTTCTCGAACTGGCATTATGCGCTCTGGGTCGGGGTTGGCCTGACCATGCTGGGCCTGATGGGCGAATTCTATACCCGCCGCCGCGTCTCGGCGAGCTGGGGCGCGCGGCGCTAAGTCCGCTCAGGTCACGACCCGCAGCGTCAGATTGATCCGGCCGCCATTTTCCAGCAACCGGGACGATCCATACCTGATCCGGTCCACCCCGTGATAGACCAGCCGCGACTCGCCCCCCATCACCACCACGTCACCGGAATTCAGCCAGACGGATTCGGTCTTGCCGCCCCGGGTCAGGTTACCGATCCGGAACAACCCGTCATCGCCAAGCGAGATCGACACGACCGGCCATGAGAAATCCGCCTCGTCCTTGTCCTGATGCATCCCCATCCGCGCGCCTTCGCCGTAGAAATTGACAAGGCAGCATTCCGGTAACCGCTCAAGCCCGGTGACCTCGCGCCAGATCTCGAGAACCTCCTCGGGAATACCGGGCCAGGCGGCACCATTGGGGTGTTCGCTCACATAGCGATAGCCGGAGCGGTCCGAATACCAGCCGAACGCCCCGGCCGAGGTCATCCTTACCGACATCGCCTTGCCATAGGGCGTTTCGGGCGCATAGGGCGGGGCCTGACGCCAGACATCACGCACGACCTCGACCAGCCGAGCCTGCCGAGCCTCGTCGACACAGGATTTCACAACCTCCACACCCCGGACTGTCAATTGCATCGCCTACATCCTTTGCATTCTCATTTGCCGTGTAAAAAAGGTCACAAATTCGCGAACTCCTCCTGTCATGACCGGTTGCACGGGCTTTTTGCGGTCCCTATATACGCCGGGACGTGCCAAGCAGACAGGCTCTGCAAGGCGCATATCATATCGGGGCCGGGATGCCGAAACGGGTTCGGGCTTCGGGTTATCGCCTTGAATAATGAAGGGATCAAAGACTATGGGTAAAGTAATCGGGATTGACCTCGGGACCACCAACAGCTGCGTCGCCATCATGGATGGCAGCCAGCCGCGTGTGATCGAAAACTCCGAAGGGGCACGCACGACCCCGTCTATCGTTGCATTCACGGATGACGAGCGCCTTGTAGGCCAGCCGGCCAAGCGCCAGGCCGTCACCAACCCTGAAAACACCATCTTTGGCGTCAAGCGCCTGATCGGTCGCCGTAACGACGACACCGATCTCGCCAAGGATCGCAAGAACATGCCGTTCAACGTCATCGACGGCGGCAATGGCGACGCATGGGTCGAAGCCAAGGGTGAGAAATATTCGCCAAGCCAGATTTCGGCCTTCATCCTCGGCAAGATGAAAGAAACCGCCGAAAGCTATCTCGGCGAGGAAGTGACCCAGGCGGTCATCACCGTTCCGGCCTACTTCAACGACGCCCAGCGTCAGGCCACCAAGGACGCAGGCAAGATCGCCGGTCTCGAAGTGCTGCGTATCATCAACGAACCGACGGCTGCCGCACTGGCCTATGGTCTCGACAAGGAAAACACCCAAACCATCGCGGTCTATGACCTTGGCGGCGGTACTTTCGACGTGACCATCCTCGAAATCGACGACGGCCTGTTCGAAGTCAAATCCACCAACGGCGACACGTTCCTCGGCGGTGAAGACTTTGACATGCGTATCGTCAACTACCTCGCGGACGAGTTCAAGAAAGAGAACAACGTCGACCTGACCAAGGACAAGATGGCGCTTCAGCGTCTGAAAGAGGCGGCTGAAAAGGCCAAGATCGAACTGTCCAGCTCCTCCCAGACCGAGATCAACCAGCCGTTCATCTCGATGGGCTCCAACGGTCAGCCGCTGCACATGGTCATGAAGCTGACCCGCGCCAAACTGGAAAGCCTCGTTGCCGACCTGATCAAGGCGTCGATGAAGCCGTGTCAGGCCGCGCTCAAGGATGCCGGTCTTTCGACCTCTGACGTGGACGAAGTCGTTCTCGTCGGTGGTATGACCCGTATGCCCAAGGTGATCGAGGAAGTGACCAAGTTCTTCGGGAAAGAGCCCCACAAAGGCGTGAACCCGGACGAGGTCGTAGCTCTTGGTGCCGCCATTCAGGCCGGTGTTCTGCAAGGTGACGTCAAGGACGTTGTCCTGCTCGACGTGACCCCGCTGTCGCTGGGTATCGAAACGCTGGGTGGCGTGTTCACCCGCCTGATCGACCGCAACACCACGATCCCGACGAAGAAGAGCCAGATCTTCTCGACTGCGGAAGACAACCAGAACGCCGTGACCATCCGGGTTTTCCAGGGTGAACGTGAAATGGCCGCCGACAACAAGATCCTCGGCCAGTTCAACCTTGAAAACATCCCCCCGGCACCGCGCGGCATGCCGCAGATCGAAGTGACCTTCGACATCGACGCCAACGGCATCGTGTCGGTCGGCGCCATGGATAAAGGCACCGGCAAAGAGCAGAAGATCACGATCCAGGCTTCCGGCGGTCTGTCCGAGGACGACATCGAAAAGATGGTCAAGGACGCCGAGGAAAACGCCGAGGCGGACAAGTCCCGTCGCGAGCTGGTCGATGCCAAGAACCAGGCGGAAAGCCTTATCCACTCGACCGAAAAGTCGATGGAAGAGCATTCCGACAAGGTCGACCCGACCACGATCGAGGCGATCGAACTTGCCATCGCCGCGCTCAAGGACGAGCTGGAAACCGACAATGCCGACAAGATCAAGTCCGGCATCCAGAACGTGACCGAAGCCGCGATGAAACTTGGCGAAGCGATCTACAAGGCCAGCCAGGAATCCGAGGGTGAAGCAGAACCCAAGGCAGCCGACATGGGTGGCGACGACGACATCGTCGATGCGGACTTCGAAGATCTGGATGACGACAAGCGTGCCTAAGGCATAAATCCGGAACCAATATTGGGCCGGTCCGGTCTCCGGGCCGGCCCAACACGTTCCGGGAGAGAGGTAAGAAACGATGTCAAAACGTGATTTCTATGACGTACTTGGCGTTGCCAAAGGTGCTTCTGCGGACGAGATCAAAAAGGCCTATCGTAAGAAGGCCAAGGAATTTCACCCGGACCGCAACGCCGACAACCCGGATTCCGAAGCCAAGTTCAAAGAGGCGAACGAAGCTTACGAAATCCTGAAAGACGCCGAGAAAAAAGCGGCCTATGACCGTTTCGGCCACGCGGCCTTCGAAGGCGGCATGGGTGGCGGACGGGGCGGCGCACGTTCCGGACAGGGCGGGGATTTCTCCTCGGCTTTCTCCGACGTGTTCGACGATCTCTTTGGCGACTTCATGGGTGGCGGACGCGCCGGCGGCGGCGGACGTCGCGCGGCACGCGGATCCGACCTGCGCTATAATCTACGTGTCACGCTCGACGATGCCTATTCGGGCATGCAAAAGACGATCAACGTCCCCACGGCAGTTCCCTGCACCTCCTGCGAGGGCTCCGGCGCCGAGGGCGGTGTTGAACCGACTACCTGCCCCACCTGTTCGGGCATGGGCAAGGTCCGCGCACAGCAGGGCTTTTTCACCGTCGAACGCACCTGCCCGACCTGCTCGGGTCTGGGCCAGATCATCAAGAACCCCTGTAAAGCCTGCGGCGGAGCCGGCCGGGTCGAAAAGAACCGCGCGCTCAACGTGAACATCCCCGCCGGTGTCGAAACCGGCACCCGTATCCGCCTTGCCGGAGAGGGTGAGGCCGGGATGCGCGGTGGTCCTCCGGGCGATCTCTATATCTTTGTCGAGGTCGCGGCCCATGACCTGTTCGAACGCGACGGCATGAACCTGCATTGCCGGGTGCCCGTCAGCATGACCAAGGCCGCGCTTGGCGGTGCGATCGAAGTGCCGACCATCGACGGCGGCCGTGGCCGTGTGCAGATCCCCGCGGGCAGCCAGTCGGGCCGTCAGATGCGTCTGCGTGGCAAGGGCATGCCTGCCCTGCGCGGCGGTGCCTCGGGCGACATGTTCATCGAACTGGCAGTTGAAACCCCGGTGAATCTCACGAACAAGCAAAAGGATCTTTTGCGCGAATTCGATGAGCTGAGCGAGGATAACAACCCGGAATCGAAATCCTTCTTCTCCTCCGTGAAATCGTTCTGGGACGGAATGAAGGGCTGAAACAACAGGGGCCGGTTCGACACCGGCCCCTTTTTTGACCTGCCGATGCTGCGCTGCGGCGGTGTACAGGGGGTGCACAGGATGTGTACGGGTATCACCCCCCATTGCAGCAATCTACCTTTGGTTGTAAAACTTTCTTTTAATAGTTCTTTAACCAAGTAGACGCACCCTCGCAGCATGGCCCGAGAACGTTCCTTCAACGAAGTTGCGCCGTCATTGTTCGACGCGGATGAGGCGCCAACGACGCCTTTGCCAATTGGCAGGCTGCCCTCTTATATTGCCGATCACCGTACCCGCTTGCGCGAACGCTTTCGTAGCGGCGGCGCCACCGCGATGCCGGACTATGAACTGCTCGAACTGCTGCTGTTCAGGTCGATACCGCGCAAGGACACCAAACCGCTTGCACGGGCGCTGCTGGATACGTTCGGCGACTTCAACCGAGTACTAGCGGCCCCGCCCGAGCGGCTTTTGCAGGTGAACGGTGTCGGCGAGCAGGTCATCACCGATCTCAAGGTCGTCGAGGCCGCCGCCCAGCGCATGGCCCGCTCCAAGGTCTTGCAGCAGCACATTATTTCAAGCTGGGACGCGGTTCTGGACTATTGCCATACGACCATGGCCCACCGCGAAACCGAACAGTTCCGGGTGCTTTTTCTCGACCGTAAGAACGTGCTGATCGCGGATGAGGAGCAAGCCAAAGGCACGGTCGACCACGTACCGGTCTACCCGCGTGAGGTCGCCAAGCGGGCGCTTGAACTGAACGCCGCTGCGCTGATCCTTGTGCATAATCATCCGTCTGGCGACCCGACCCCCTCCGAGGCGGATATTGCCATGACCAACCAGGTCAAGCTGGCCTGTGACGCGCTTGGGCTGACGCTGCACGATCACCTGATCATCGGAAAATCGCGTGAGCTGAGCTTTCGCAGCGAGGCGCTGATCTGAGCATATATGCTAGAGATACCGGAAACTTACTGCACCCAGACTTCGACGCGGCGATTGACTTTGCGCCCCCATTCGCTGTCATCGCAAGCCATCGGCAGCGCCTCGCCAAAGGCTTCGATATGCACCTCGACGCGACCGGGATCGGCTGCCTGCGCCTTGCGAAGGACAGCACCCTGGATGGCCTTGGCCCGCGCACGGGCGATCCGCAGATTGGCCGAGGCTGGACCATCCCCGTCACTGAAACCGACAAAGACCAGTCTGCGGCCATCGAACTCCCCCGCCTCGATGGCCTGCGCCAGCAGATCAATATTCGTGCGCGACTGGGCGTCGGGACGCGTCGATCCTGTTTCGAACCGGAAGGAGTATGTCAGGCGTTGCATGGGCATGAAAAACCCGACCATCCGCTGCAATTCGGCAAGCGTGACCTCGTCACCTGCGGCTAGTATTGCATTAGCAAACCGATCGCCCTGCGCCTGCAACCCGATGGTTTCCGGCGCCTGATCCACAAGACCCACACGCCGGATCACATTCTGCGCCATGTTAGACCGCAGGTACCCCATGAACTCGCGCCCGATCTTGGGCAGACGACGCGCCGGAAGGTACAGGAACATAGGTGTCGTAAGCGGGTAGTCCTCGGTCTTGATCGTCTGTCGCGACGCGGCAAGACGGTGCCCGCAACCGCCGGTCAATGTCAGTACCCGCGCCGTACCGGTCTCTGCGTGGCTGGCAAGCCCGATAGAAAACGGATCGGCAGTCACCGCATCGACCATATCGCTTCCGCTTTCGTGAAGTGTCACATCCGACGCAAGCGTCAGCCCGGCGGGTCCAAGCAGATAATCCTCGGCAGCCTGCGCCAACCCGGAACCGGCAACCACCAGATGTGCGGAAATTGGTGCGTCAGGTCCGCCAAGCTCGGTCCAGTTGGTAATCTCTCCGGCAAAAACCTGCGCCAGTGCTGGCGTCGAAATCATGCCAAGCGGGTTGTCCGCAGCCACGACAGGCACCATCGCATCCAGCGCCAGCACCCGGTTGCGCGCCGGGGCGCCAAGATCGCCCAGACCCGCCTCGAACGCACGACGGCTTTCATCAGGTCGCACTTCACGCAGCGCCATGACGATATCGGCCTCGTTGGCGAGCAGATCGGCAAAGCCTTCGTCCGTATTGGTGCTGCGAAACCGGAACCGGGCGGCCAGCTGGCCCTGCTCGGACAGTTCCACGACCAGATGGCGCGAATCGACATCGCGACGTTCCACCGAATAGCCGTTGCGCAGAGCAAAGCCTTCGACCAACGACGGCATCAGAACCGAAGCCATCGCCGATGCGCCCGAAAACGATATCTCCGCGACGTAATCGGACAGGTTCGGACAGGCCGGCCCTTCACACAACACGCCCGAGCCGTCCAGTGTCAGCTCGCCGAACTTGCTGTCGATGCGATAGAACTCACCGTCATAACCAAGGAACCTGCCCGAGATTTCGATCTCGCCGTCGCGGGACGTCAGGGTGATGTCCTGCGCCGCAAGGGTCGTTCCCAAAAGGACAAGTGCGGCGCAGAACGCCGCACGAAGCAATGCCATCGATAGATACCTGTCTGTTGCGCGGCTTATCTGGCCGCGATTTTCAGGTCATCAATCAGATTATTCAACACCAGAAAATCCCCGACCGACGAACATTCAGGTACAGAAAGCACAAGATCTTGGGTCCGTGGCAAATCCGCATCCCTCAACTCGATAGACTGGGCAGCGATGTCACGACCACAGTTTTTCTCGGTCACTTCTGCTTCGACGGTAAGGGCGATGGTCCCGCCTTGTTTGGAGCGCGACTTGGGGAAGGTATAGATTTCCGCGAGGTTTGCATTGGCCAGCGTCGGATCGCCAAGACGCGCGACCTGACCGCCTTCCTCGCCAGCCAGAGAGGTGCTTTCGGCCCAGACATGGCCGGCCGAACCGTAGTCGGCACCGAATTCACGCGCATGAATCTGGAAACCTCCATCGCCTGCCCATTGCAGCGCGACGCGGTCATAGTCCGCAAGGCTCGGCACCTCGGCTGTCGCGACTACCGCGCCATTGCTGTCCGGGACAATCATAAAAACCGCCTTTTGCGAAAGCGCCGGGATCGTCACCTGAAGCCGCCCCTCGACCGAGGTCGTTTCGGTCACAATCATGCCCATGTGGTGCAGGCTGATCCGTTCGTTGGGGTTGCAGGGCGCGTCGATGTCGAGCGCCACGCTGGCCGGTTCCACCGGCGCCGCGCTGACCTGAATTTCACATCCCCGAAACGGGGCGTCGGGCTTTGCCAGTTCAACCAGAGAGGGCGGTTTCGAGATCCCGAAATTATCTGGATGGGACAAAAGATTTTCTCCCATCTCTTCATGGTCCATGCTCATCGACGTGAGTTCGATGCCGGTGACCTCAAGCGGCATACCATCGCCGATGACCGGATCGTCGGTCGTGCAGATATCCCAGGTCAATCTTGGATCTGTAGACGACAATTCTGCCTGCGTGATTTCCGGTGCCTTGAGACTGAGAGCCTTTTGCTTCACGGGTCCGGTGGACTGCATGAAAAGGCCAATGGCAAAGGCGCAGCCAAGGGTGCCCGCCGTCGTCGCGATCAGTCGTAGCTTGCTCATTCCAGTCTCCGAACCAATGGTTACAGAGCTGTCTGAACGCAAAACGCGGCCAACTTGTGGCCGCGTTTAGGAGTCATTCTGACGAGAAGTCAGGTGATCTTGCCATGGCAGTGCTTGAACTTGAGCCCGCTGCCGCAGGGGCATTTTTCGTTGCGACCCGGATTGCCCCATGTCGAGGAATCGTTTTCGTCGAAACCCGGCTTGGCTTCGGCGACCTCGGTCTCGGCCTGCTGCGGCTGGGCCGCGACTTGACCTTCGGCTTCGGCGCGCTGACGCATTTCAGGGTTCTGGGCAAGGAACTGTGCCATCATCTGGCGCTGTTCGTCCTCGGTCGGCATCTTGAGGTTCGACAAGTTCTGCGTGACGGTTTCGCGCAGGCTGTCGAGCATGTTCTCGAAAAGCTGGAAGCTTTCGTTCTTGTACTCGTTGAGCGGATCACGCTGCGCGTAGCCACGGAAACCGACAACCGACCGCAGGTGCTCAAGCGTCAGCAGATGCTCGCGCCACTTGGCGTCGATGGTCTGAAGCAGGATCTGCTTTTCGATATTACGCATGTTCTCGGGGCCGAATTCCACGGCCTTCTTGGCCATGTTTTCGTCCGAGGCTTTCTGAAGCCGTTCGCGAATCTGTTCATCGTCTACGCCGTCTTCTTCGGCCCATTCGATGACCGGAACATCGATGCCCAGCTTCTCGATGACCTGCGCATAAAGACCCTGCATGTCCCACTGATCCGCGTAGGTCTTGGGCGGCATATGCGCGTCGACCAAATCGTCGATAACCTCATGGCGCATGTCCTGCGCGATTTCGGACAGGTCGGCGGCCTCCATGATCTCGCGGCGCTGGCCAAAGATGACCTTACGCTGCTCGTTCATGACGTCGTCGAATTTCAGTAGCTGCTTACGGATATCAAAGTTGCGGCCTTCGACCTTGGCCTGCGCCCGTTCGAGCGATTTGTTGACCCAGGGGTGGATGATCGCCTCGCCTTCTTTCAGGCCGAGGGTTGTCAGCACTTTCTCAAGCCGCTCCGAGCCGAAAATCCGCATCAGGTCATCTTCGAGCGACAGGTAGAAGGAAGTGCGGCCCGGGTCACCCTGACGGCCCGAACGACCACGCAGCTGGTTGTCGATACGGCGGCTTTCATGCCGTTCCGAGGCCATCACGTACAGACCGCCCGCGTCGAGCACTTTCTGCTTTTCTTCGGCGTGCTTGGCTTCCTCGGCCTTGCGGAGCGCTTCCGGGTCGGCGTCAGGGTTGGCCTCCATCGCCTCAAGCACCTTGATGTCGATATTGCCGCCAAGCTGGATGTCCGTGCCGCGTCCCGCCATGTTCGTGGCGATGGTTACCGCGCCCAGCTTACCCGCGTCTCCGACGATCTGGGCTTCCTGTTCGTGCTGACGCGCGTTCAGGACGTTATGCTTTATGCCTTCCTTGGTGAGGAGCTGGCTCAGCACCTCGGATTTCTCGATCGAGGTTGTCCCGATCAGAACCGGCTGACCTTTTTCATGGGCTTTCTTGGCTTCTTTGATGATCGCGTCATATTTCTCGCGCACCGTGCGATAGACCTGATCGTCTTCATCCACACGGGCAATCGGCAGGTTGGTCGGCACTTCGACCACGCCAAGCCGATAGATTTCCATGAATTCTTCGGCTTCGGTCGTTGCCGTACCGGTCATGCCGGACAGCTTATCATAAAGACGGAAGTAATTCTGGAATGTGACCGATGCCATGGTCACGTTTTCCGGCTGGATCTGGACGTTTTCCTTGGCTTCGATGGCCTGGTGCAGACCATCGGAAAGACGGCGTCCGGCCATCATACGGCCAGTGAATTCATCCACCAGCACGACCTGACCGTCGCGAACCATGTAATCCTTGTCTTTCTGGAACAGTTTGTGCGCCCGAAGACCCTGGTTGACGTGGTGCACGATGGTCGTGCTTTCCGGGTCATAGAGCGAATGACCCTCTTCAAGCAGGCCACGGGCGGTCAGCTGTTCTTCGAGGAATTCGTTTCCTTCGTCGGTGAAAGTGACGTTCCGGGTTTTTTCGTCGAGCGTGAAATGCTCATCCGTCAGCATCGGGATGAAGGCGTCGATGGTCTTGTACAGCTCGGACCGGTCCTGCGAGGGACCGGAAATGATCAACGGCGTCCGGGCCTCGTCGATCAGGATACTGTCGACCTCGTCAACGATGGCGTAATAGTGCTGCTTCTGGAAAACCTGCGACAGTTCGGATTTCATGTTGTCGCGCAGGTAGTCGAAACCGAATTCGTTATTGGTGCCGTAGGTGATGTCCGACTGATAGGCCGCCAGCTTGGCATCGTTCGGCATGTCGGACCAGATCACACCGGTGGTCATGCCCAGCGCGGCAAAGACCTTGCCCATCCATTCGGAGTCACGCTTGGCGAGGTATTCGTTGACCGTCACCACGTGAACGCCCTTGCCGACGAGCGCGTTAAGATAGGCGGCAAAAGTCGCGGTCAGCGTCTTGCCTTCACCCGTCTTCTGTTCAGCGATATTGCCCTGATGCAGGAAGATCGCGCCCATGAGCTGCGTGTCGAAGGCGCGCAGGCCCAGCGCACGGCGGGCGGCCTCGCGGCAGTTGGCGAAAGCTTCGGGCAGCAGGTCATCAAGCGAGGTGCCGCTACGGGCCTGTTCCGCCAGCTCCTGCGTTTTTTCCTTCAGACCGTCATCGCTGAGCTTCTCGAATTCGGGTTCGAGAGCGTTGATCTTTGCGACCAGTGGGCGCGTCGCCTTGATCTTTCGGTCGTTCGGTGTTCCGAACACCTTTTTGGCGATAGTTCCGATACCCAGCATTTGCTCTCCAGCCGATCTGACATATTCGTAATTTTCGCAGGCTTGCCCGCCCTTCGCGCAACCCATAGGTAAAAGGGACGCAAGTCCTGCCAAGGCCACAAGGCGATGTAAGGGGCAGGGTATACAGTGTCAACGGCGCGCCCCGTCGCGTCAACGCGAATAGGATGATTTCAATGCTTAAACGTCTCACATTTCTGCCTGCAGCGGCTTTCGCCGTCAGCCTGGCACTCCCGACGGTATCCAGCGCCGAACCATCGGCGGATACGGTTGTGGCGCGGGTGAACGATCAGGAAATCACTCTGGGTCATGTCATTATCGCTTTTGCCAGCCTGCCTCAGCAGTACCAGCAGGTGCCGCCCGAACAGCTTTATCCGGCGATCATCAACCAGCTGATCCAGCAATCCGCGCTGGAACAGGAACATGAGGGCGACCTCCCGAGGCATGTCGCTCTGTCGCTTGAAAACGAGCGTCGCTCGCTATTGGCGGGTGAAAAGATTGAAAGCATCATGCGCGACGCGGTAAGCGATGCCGATATCCAGGCAGAATACGATTCCCGTTACAGCGACGGTGTGGGCGGCACCGAATATAACGCGTCGCATATCCTTGTTGAAACTCAGGAAGAAGCGGCCGCGATCCGTGAAGAAGTCATCGGCGGCGCAGACTTTGCCAAGACGGCCGAAGAGAAATCCACCGGCCCGTCGGGCCCGAACGGCGGATCGCTCGGCTGGTTCGGCGAAGGCGCGATGGTGCCCGAGTTCGAAGCGGCCGTGGTCGCGCTTGAAGCCGGCGATGTTTCGGAACCGGTGCAGACCCAGTTCGGCTGGCATGTCATCAAGCTGAACGAGACCCGTCAGGCCGATGCGCCGCCGCTGGAAGAGGTACAGGTCGAAATCGCGACCGAGCTGCGTCAGAAAGCGGTTGAGAAACGCATCGAAGAGCTTACCAATGCAGCCAACGTGGAACGTCCCGAAATAGACGGGTTCGATCCGCAGATGATTACTGACCTCGAGATGATTCGGAACTGACCCTATGGCCAAGACCCTTGCCGTATCGCCGCTGGCACCGGCTGCTTTCCCCGATCTTCCCGTCATTGACGGGGTTCGTTTTGCATCGGTTGCGGCAGGGGTCCGCTATCAGGGACGTACCGACGTCATGCTGGCTGTACTGGATCCCGGCACGTCGGTTGCCGGGGTCTTTACCCGGTCTGCGACGCGCTCGGCGCCGGTTCTGGACTGTCAGTCGAAACTGGGCGGCGACCCGGAACCTGGTGCCGCCATCCTTGTGAACTCGGGCAATTCCAACGCTTTCACGGGGCAGCGCGGGCAAATGTCAGTTGCTGAGCTGACGAGAGCGACAGGCGAAATTGCCGGTGTGCCCGAGGCCCGCGTCTTTACTGCCTCGACCGGGGTCATAGGCGAGCCTTTGCCGCATGACCGGATCATTGCCAAGCTTGACGCGCTCAAGACCGCGCTGATCCCCGAGGGCATTTCCGACGCGGCCCGGGCGATCATGACCACCGACACCTTTCCCAAAGGCTGCGGTCGTGAGGTCGAAATTGACGGCAAAACAGTGAGTATCGCCGGAATCGCCAAGGGTTCGGGCATGATCGCGCCCGATATGGCGACGATGCTGGTTTACATCTTTACAGATGCGAAGGTTGAACAAGGTGCCTTGCAGGGCATGCTTTCCAAGCTGAACGAGCGGACGTTCAATTGCATCACCGTCGACAGCGATACATCGACCTCGGACAGTCTGATGCTCTGCGCGACCGGTGTGTCGGGGGTTGATGCCACCGGGAATGGTGCATTTGAGACGGCATTGCACGAAGTGATGCTGGATCTTTCGCATCAGGTTGTGCGTGACGGTGAAGGGGCGACCAAGTTTGTCGAGATCCAGGTTACGGGCGCGGCGAGCGATGCCGACGCCAAGACGCATGGGATGGCAATTGCCAATTCGCCGCTGGTCAAAACCGCAATTGCCGGCGAAGACCCGAACTGGGGGCGCGTCGTGATGGCGATTGGCAAATCCGGCGCTGCGGCTGACCGTGACAAGCTGAGCATCTGGTTTGGCGATGTGCTGGTGGCGGAAAACGGCTGGGTCAATCCAGACTATGTCGAAGCCGACGCCGCAGCCCACATGAAACAGCAGGAACTGCTGATCCGTGTGGATCTGGGTATCGGTGAAGGGGCCGCGACCGTTTGGACCTGCGACCTGACGCACGGCTACATCGACATCAACGCCGATTACCGGTCCTGACGTATGAAATCTGTACTGGTTTCTGCTGTCGCTCTTATCGACCCAGATGGGCGCGTTCTTATCGCTCAGCGGCCCGAAGGTAAGGCGATGGCTGGGTTGTGGGAGTTTCCCGGCGGCAAGGTCGAACCCGGAGAAACCCCCGAGGAAGCACTGATTCGCGAGATGCAGGAGGAGCTGGGCATCGATACCTGGGCTTCATGCCTCGCGCCGCTAACCTTCGCGAGCCATAAATACGATGATTTTCATCTACTTATGCCGCTTTTCGTGTGTCGAAAGTGGCAGGGAATACCCCGTTCGCGGGAAAATCAGGCGCTAAAATGGGTATGGGCACAGGACCTGAAAAACTACCCGATGCCCGAGGCCGACCTGCCGCTGATTCCCGTCTTAAGAGACTTACTTTGAGGCAGGGTGCGATTATCTAAGGCAAAGAAGACATCGTGCACGATTTTAGGACAATATTAACCTTAATAGCCTAATATTTCCACAAATTCACCTGAAGAAATCACTCGCTTACATAATCGTTTGACAATACAATTTTGTTACATTCCGGGGCATGTTTCTTTTGGGGAGAACATCACATGTTGCGTACTATCACGATCGGGACGTCCATATCTATTCAGGGCATGTTCGTCCGTACACTTCCGAACGGCAAAATTGTCGTTCGCGACGGAAAGACAATCTACACCGGTAAACCGGTAAGCACTGCTGCGTAATTTCGCTACTCACGAAAGACGAAAAAGGCACGGTTTGGGGAAAACCGTGCCTTTTTTCTATGTTCGGACGCTTCGGAGAAGCTGAGGTGCCGGATTAATCCAGCACCCGCGTGACTTCTTCGCGCTCGAAAATTTCGATCACATCCGCGGGGCGGATATCGTCGTAATTTTCAAAGGCCATACCGCATTCCTGACCCGACTGTACTTCGGACACTTCGTCCTTGAAGCGCTTGAGCGTCTTGAGCGTACCTTCGTGGATAACCACGTTGTCGCGCAGCAGGCGGACACCGGCGGAGCGGCGGGCAACACCCTCGGTAACCAGACAGCCTGCAACCTTGCCGACGCCGGTAACCTTGAAGACTTCCTTGATCTCGGCATACCCGATGAACTTTTCGCGGATTTCGGCCGAGAGCAGACCGCTTGCGGCCTGTTTCACGTCATCCACGAGGTCATAGATCACCGAATAGTAACGGATCTCAACGCCCTTCTGGTTGGCGGTGTTACGGGCAGAGGCGTTTGCACGCACGTTGAAGCCCATGATCGGCGCACCCGATGCTTCGGCAAGGCCGACATCGGTTTCCGTGATCGCGCCAACGCCCGAGTGCAGAACACGAACGCGCACTTCGTCGTTACCGATCTTTTCCATCGCCTGAACGATGGCTTCGGCAGAACCCTGCACGTCCGCTTTGACGAGGATGGGCAGCTCGGACACGTTTTCGTTCGCCTTGGCGTTCGCCATCAGCTGTTCCAGCGTAGTGGCGGCACCGGCAGCGGCACGTTTGTCCTTGGCGGCTTTCTCGCGGTATTCCGCGATTTCACGCGCCTGCGCTTCGGTTTCCACCACATTCAGGACGTCGCCTGCTTCGGGCGTACCGTTAAGACCAAGCACCTCGACAGGAACCGACGGACCGGCTTCCTTGACGCGCTCGCCCTTGTCGTTCTCCATCGCGCGAACCTTACCCCATTGCTCGCCGACGACGAAGATGTCGCCCTGACGGAGGGTACCGGTCTGGACGAGAACGGTGGCAACAGGGCCACGGCCAACGTCAAGCTGCGCCTCGATCACGGCGCCCTGGGCGGCACGATCGGGGTTTGCCTTGAGTTCGAGAAGTTCCGCCTGAAGCGCGATTGCTTCGAGCAGATCGTCAAGACCTTGGCCGGAAATCGCGGAGACTTCGACATCCTGAACTTCACCGGACATCTTCTCGACGATGACTTCGTGGTGAAGCAGGTCCGTGCGCACCTTGTCCGGATCCGCAGCGGGTTTGTCGATCTTGTTGATCGCCACGATCATCGGCACCTTGGCCGCCTTGGCGTGGTTGATCGCTTCGATCGTCTGCGGCATCACAGCGTCGTCTGCAGCTACAACAAGCACAACGATATCAGTTACCTGAGCACCGCGAGAGCGCATCGAGGTAAAGGCAGCGTGGCCCGGTGTATCGAGGAAGGTCAGCAGCTGCCCGCCATCGGTTTTCACCTGGTAAGCACCGATGTGCTGGGTAATCCCGCCCGCTTCGCCGGCAACAACCTTGGCGTTACGGATCGCGTCCAGCAGCGAGGTCTTGCCGTGGTCAACGTGACCCATGATCGTGATGACCGGCGGACGCGCTTCGAGCGCTTCTTCGTCATCCTCGACCTGTGCGATGACCTGTTCGACGTCAGAGTCGGAAACGCGGACAACCTTGTGGCCGAATTCCTCGACGATCAGTTCTGCCGTATCGGCGTCGATGGTCTGGTTCTGGGTGACCATCATGCCATTCTGCATCAGCGCTTTGACGACTTCGCCGACACGTTCCGCCATACGGTTGGCCAGTTCGGAAACGACAATCGCTTCGGGCACCTGAACGTCACGAACGATCTTTTCACGTTCAACATTGCCGCCCATCGCTTTCTGACGGGCGCGTTCCTGCTTGCGCTTCATCGCGGCCATCGACCGCTGGCGGCCACCTTCGCCGCCGGTCAGCGCCTGATTCAGGGTCAGCTTACCCGAACGACGGTTGTCGTCGCGGCCCTTGCCACGGTTAGAACGTTGTTCGCGGTCGCGGTCGGCGTCTGCCTTGCGCGGCGAAGCTGCGGGCGCGGATTTGGACGAACGCGGCGCATCGGCAGCCGCCGGCGCTTCGGGCGCTTCCTGCGGTGCAGCAGCACGGCGCGCAGCCTCTTCAGCTTCGCGCTTGGCACGTTCTTCTTCCTCGGCCTTGGCTTTCAATGCCTCTTCGCGTTCACGCTCTTCGCGCTCTTTCGCTTCGGCTTCGGCGCGGCGGCGATCGCGTTCTTCTTCGCGCGCCTTTTCCTCGGCGATCCGCTGCGCCTCTTCTTCTGCTTCGCGGGCCTTGGCAGCCTGCAACGCTTTCATCCGGCGTTCCATCTCTGCATCAGAGATACCCGCCGGACGGCGGGAAGGATCTGCCGAGGGAGACGTCGCCGCGCCAGTCGCCTTATTGGCGGCGCCCGGCTTGGGAACCACGACGCGCTTGCGCTTGGTTTCCACAACGACATTCTTGGTCCGACCGTGGCTGAAACTCTGTTTCACGTTCCCCGGACGGGACCCCCCACGCAGACCCAATGTCTTTTTGCCGTCAGTATCGCTCATTAAGCTCTTTTTCCTTCCGAGCGGCCCTTGCCGCTCTCCGCTTCGCGCACTCCGCGCAGTCTTTGCGCATCCTCTACAACACGATGGCTGAGTCCACCAGAGGCGAGGGCCGCATGTATCACAGTTTCACGTCCAAAAGCCATCCCCAGCTCATTCGACGTAAGCCAGCCGATGTATCGGCCGAAATGCGGCGTGCTGAGTTTCGACTTTCCCCGACCCGAGCCATCAACGGCCTGGATCAGGATTTCTGCTTCTTCTTTTGCCAGCCAATCCTTGACCTTTTCATACCCGGCCACGGCATGGCCGGATTTTCGAGCCAGACTGATCAGATCGATCACCCGGCGCGCAAGCTGGCTTTCGACTTCGTCCACGAGTCCGTCGGGAACCGTCACCGGTCCTTTCAGGCTGCGGGCGAACAATTTCTTGCTCACGGCCTTTTCCAGAGCCGCCCGATCCGCCGCAACATAAGTTCCGCGACCAGGCAGTTTACCCAGAATATCCGGCACGAGCTGGCCTTCGGGACCAGCGACGAACCGGATCAGACCGTTCTTTGGCTGCACCTCTCCGGTCGCAATGCATTTGCGTTCGGGATCGCCATCGCGATCTTTAGAGATGCCTCCGCGGCTCATCCAGCGACCTCCGGGCCCTTATCAGGCCTCGGCCTCCGTGGTTGCTTCCTCTTCTTCGGATTCGTCGGAAAACTCTTCCTCATCGGATTCGAGTTCCGCCGGATCGACCCAGCCAAGCTGGATACGGGCCGTCATGACCATGTTCTGTGCTTCTTCGAGCGAAACCTCAAAGGGTTCCAGAATACCGTCGTCCTTAATCCGCTCACCATCGACCGTTGTCCAGCCGCCGGCCAGTTCCCAGTCAGCACAGGTGGCAAAATCTTCAAGCGTCTTCACACCGTCCTTGGCCAGTGCTTCGATCATTTGGGGTGTCAGACCCTCGAATTCAACCAGGCTGTCCTCGACTCCCAGTGCGCGGGCGTTTTCAAGTGCCGCTTTGTTCTGCGCATCGAGGTATTCGGCCGCACGCGCCTGAAGCTCGGCAGCCGTATCTTCATCCACGCCGTCGATAACGAGAAGCTCGTCCAGTTCAACATAGGCCACTTCTTCGAGGTTGGTGAAACCTTCGGAGACCAGAAGCTGGGCGAAGAATTCGTCGAGATCCAGCGTATCCATGAACAGTTTGGTGCGCTGTTCGAATTCGGCCTGACGACGGGCGGATTCTTCTTCCTCGGTCATGATATCGATGTCGAGACCGGTCAGCTGGCTGGCCAGACGCACGTTCTGACCGCGACGACCGATGGCGAGCGAAAGCTGCTCTTCCGGCACGACAACCTCGATACGCTCGGCTTCTTCGTCGAGAACCACCTTGGATACTTCGGCGGGCTGGAGCGCGTTGACGAGGAAGGTCGGCTGGTCCTCATTCCACGGAATGATGTCGATCTTTTCGCCCTGGAGTTCGTTCACAACCGCCTGAACGCGGCTGCCGCGCATACCCACGCAGGCACCGACCGGGTCGATGGAACCGTCGTAAGAGATAACTGCGATCTTTGCGCGCGAACCCGGGTCACGGGCCACGGCCTTGATTTCGATGATGCCGTCATAGATTTCCGGCACTTCCATCTTGAACAGTTCAGCCATGAATTCCGGAGCGGTCCGGCTCAGGAAAATCTGCGGGCCACGGGGTTCGCGGCGCACGTCCTTGACGTAGCAGCGGATGCGGTCGTTGGGACGGTAGCTTTCGCGACCGATCTTTTCGTTGCGACGCAGGATGCCTTCGCCAGCGCCAACATCGACGATGACGTTGCCATATTCCTCGCGCTTGACGAGACCGTTGATGATGGTACCCGCGCGATCCTTGAATTCTTCGTACTGGCGGTCACGCTCGGCTTCGCGCACTTTTTGAAGGATCACCTGCTTGGCGGATTGCGCCGCGATCCGGCCCATTTCGACCGGGGGGACTTCTTCTACGAACGTGTCGCCCACCTGCGGATCGGCCATGTACTGCTTGGCCTGCTCGACGGTGAATTCGGACTGGTAGTTTTCAAGCTCTTCATCTTCGACCACGGTGCGCACGCGGGTGAACGTCGCGCGGCCGGTCTTGCGGTCGATCGAGACGCGAATGTCCATCTCTGCGCCGTAACGGCTCTTGGCAGCGCGGGCGAGGCTTTCTTCCATCGCTTCGATCACCAGACCGGGATCGATCATCTTTTCGCGGGCGACGGCCTCGGCGGTTTGCAACAGCTCCAGCTGGTTTGCAGAGGTGATTGCCATTTATCTGTTCTCCTCGGGTGAGCTCTCAGTCTCGATTTCGTCAAATGCGTCCTTATCCAGATCTTCGGGAAGCGTGCCAGCCGCCTTGCGCTGGCGCAGCATTTCCTTGATCAGATCATCGCTGAGCACCAGCTTTGCGTCGCTGAGCCAGTCAAATTTCAGGCCTATGGTGCCTTCGTCCACGTTGATCAGCACCTCGTCCCCGTCGACGCCGGCTAGCGTGCCTTTGAAGCGGCGGCGGCCATCGATCAGTTCTGCCGTTTCGATCTTGGCTTCATAGCCTTCATAGGCATCGAAATCCTTAAGACGCGTCAACGGCCTGTCAATTCCGGGGCTGGAAACTTCCAGCGTATATTCGTCGAGGATCGGGTCTTCGACATCAAGGATCGCGCTGACCGAATTCGAGATTTCGGCGCAGTCATCGACCTCGATACCGCCGCCGGGCTTGTCCGCCATGATCTGCAAGACGGTCGTCTTGCCCGACATAAGGCGCACCCGTACCAGCTCGAACCCAAGGTCCTCGATCACCGGTGTGATGATTTCCGCCATGCGTCGGTCGATGGCGGCCTTTGCGATGAGATCGTTGGTCATACGTGTCCAAAAACAAAAAAACGGGCGCGCGGCCCGTTACACTTCTCCGGTGGAGCGTCAGGCCAGAGCCTGTCGCGCCGCTGTTGAAAGGGGATATACGCAGGATGGCCCGAGTCTGCAAGGGCGAAAACGGAAAGCGCCTAGGCGATCCACCAGCGTTCGGCCAGCCGACCGTCATCCAGAGCACCACGGGCACCAATTACGCGGGGCATTCCGACGCCACGCCGCGCCGCGATGGCGATATCCTGCGACGATGGATGATACGCGAATTCGCCGCGATTCAGCACACCATCCGGCGCCGGAAGCTCGGCCACGTCGACAAAACCGTCACGCAGCGCCTCGGCACGAACCGACGGGTCGGAGATCGCGATCACATCAATCGCGTCCAGCCAGCCGGCCTGCCCGTCCTTGTAATGCGATGCGACACGTTCGCCGAGGAAATGCCGGTTCTCGTCGATGCGCCGTGCCGCATAAAGCCCGGTACCGATACCCGTCGCCAAAGCAGAGTCGACGCAATCTGCGGGGCAGATCGAAAGGGACTGATTCGCCAGCAGGAAGGGCAGTTGCGGATTTCCCTCGTGCAATTCGATCCGGAGCGTCGAAGGACCGGTAGCTTCGACCGTCGCGAAATGACGGTCTGCGAACCATTCCTGCGACAGGAGCGATGCAACCGCATCAGGCGCACCAAAGCGCGATCCGTCATGGAAATCGACGCTATCCCGCAGCTTGAATTCCCAGTGACGCGCGTCATTCGCGCTTTGCCAGGAAACGGCAAGCTCACCGCGCAGAACGCCATCGGGCGCGACCTCGGTCAGTGTATCGAACACCGCGCCGCGGGCCAGTTCCGTTACCTGATCGTGATCCCGCGAAACAGCCACGCGCAGCCGTCCCCCGCGTGTCGGTTTCGCATCCGGCGACAGGCCTGTCGCGGCCAGCAGCGCTGCGGCGGCGCCGGAGGCAAAGAGGGCACGACGGTCGATACGGGTCATGTGGAGCGGGCTTTCCTTGCGATGTCGTCCATGACGCGCACCAGTTCGGCGCTTATGCCCGGTTCCGAAAGGGCATGGCCGGCATTACGCACCATCTTGAGCTGACAATTGGGCCAAAGTTCCGACAAGGTCCATGCGGAATGCGGCGGACAGATCATGTCATAACGGCCCTGAACGATAACGCCCGGAATTTCGGCGATCCTGTCCATCTGGGACAGGATTTGCCCATCATATTCAAGAAAGCCACCGTTGATGAAATAGTGATTCTCGAGCCGGGCAAAGGCGCGGGCGTATTCGCCGGGGCTTTCCCCCGACGCGCCTGTCGACTGAATCGAGGCCAACGCGTTTTCCCAGGCTGACCACGCTCGCCCGAAACGAACCTCTTCATTCACGTCGCCGGAGAACAAGCGCTTGTGATAAGCGCCGATCATGTCATGGCGTTCTGCTGGTGGAATTTTCTCGACGAACCTTGCCCATGTTTCCGGCCAGAAACGCCCAGCGCCCCCGCCGTAAAACCAGTCGAGTTCCGCCTTTGTCATCAGGAACACGCCACGAAGAACGATATTGCTGACGCGCGAGGGGTGCGTCTGGGAATAGATCAGCGCGAGCGTCGCGCCCCAGCTACCGCCGAAAGCGACCCATTTCTCGATACCAAGAACTTCGCGGATGGCTTCGATATCGGCGACAAGGTGCCATGTGGTATTATCCGTCACCGACGCGTGCGGTCGTGATCGCCCGCAACCGCGCTGGTCAAAAAGGATGATACGATAGACCTCGGGATCGAAATACCGACGCATCGCAGGGCTGCATCCACCGCCGGGGCCGCCATGAAGAACGACCACAGGCAGGCCGTTTGGATTGCCACATTGCTCGACATAGATCCGGTGGCCCTGCCCGACATCGAGCATCCGCTGATCGAAAGGGTCGATCGGGGGGTGCAGATATTGAACTGCACGCTTTTGATCCGGGTTTTTGTCCATTACTGACCTATATACTGCCCGGAATACAAAAGGTCATTCAGAGATTGGAATGCAAGTGTCGCAATCGACAATAGACCCAGATGAAGTCGCAAAATTCGAAGCCATGGCTGCAGAATGGTGGGATCCGAACGGAAAGTTCAAGCCTCTCCACATGATGAACCCCTGTCGACTGGATTACATCACGACTCAGATCGCCGGGGAATTCGAACGTGACGTGAAAACGCCGAATCCGTTTGAAGGCCTGCGCATTCTGGACATCGGCTGCGGCGGTGGCCTGCTGTCCGAACCGATGGCGCGGCTGGGCGCCGAGGTTGTTGGCGCGGACGCGGCCGAGCGCAACATCCCGGTCGCACAGGTGCACGCCGAACAATCGGGTCTGGATATCGACTATCGCAACACCACTGCCGAAGCACTTGCCGCCGCCGAAGAGCAGTTCGATGTCGTGCTCAACATGGAAGTCGTTGAACATGTCGCCGACCCGCTGGCCTATCTCACGGCGTGCCGCGAGCTGTTGAAACCCGGGGGGCTGCATATCTGTTCGACGATCAACCGGAACCCGAAATCCTACGCGATGGCGATTTTTGGGGCCGAGGTCGTCATGCGCTGGCTTCCAAAGGGGACGCATGAATGGTCGAAATTCATCACCCCGGACGAATTGTTCGACCTGTTGACGAAAGCCGGGCTTGAACCGGTGGATCGCAAGGGATTCGTCTTTAATCCGGTGCTGTGGAGCTGGAGCATCTCCCCTCGCGATCTTTCGGTTAACTACGTGACTGCATCGCTAAAGCCGAAAACCTGATTTCGGAACCGTATCGTCTGACAGGCGTTCGCAACGCATGACCCGTCGCCGCGTGTATCCGACCCAACCGAAAAAGAGCCATCCCGCATGATGGCAGAACTACCCATTGCCATTGTCCTGCTGGTTTTCGCCTGCGCGGGTGGCGTGATCTGTGTGTCCGGCGTTTTCATGACGGGCTTGGCTGACAAGCTTGCCGACCGAACCGGTCTTGGCGAAGCAATTGTCGGCGGTGTCATTCTTGGCGCGGCAACGTCGCTGTCCGGGACAGTTGTTTCGGTAACGGCTGCGCTGGATGGGCGCGCGTCGCTTGCGTTTTCCAATTCCGTTGGCGGTATTGCGGCACAGACCGCTTTTCTGGCTTTTGCAGATCTGATGTTCAGGCGTGCGAATCTTGAGCATGCGGCGGCCGAAGTCACGAATATCGTCCAGGGGATTCTTCTGGTTCTCTTGCTGCTGATCCCCATGGCGGCCCTCGTGACACCTGAATTCACGATACTTGCCATTCACCCGGCATCGTTCCTGATCCCGGTGATTTATATCGCGGGTCTTTTTGTCTGCCGTTCGGTTCAGGAAGAACCGATGTGGCGCCCGGTCAAAACAAAGGAAACCCGAGAAGACACGCCCGATGATGAGGACGAAAAGACCGCGTCGAAGACGACCCTGCGGCTGGGGCTGGAGTTCGGGGGCCTCATGGCGGTCATGGGCCTTTCCGGATGGCTGATAGCCCAAAGCGGGTCGGCTCTTACCGACCGGCTCGGCATTTCGGCATCGCTGGTCGGGGCGCTATTGACGGCAACTGTCACCTCGCTGCCCGAGCTTGTGACTACCTTGGCTGCAGTTCGGCGCGGTGCGCTGCAACTGGCCGTCGGCGGAATCATCGGGGGCAATACGTTTGACACGCTCTTCCTGACCGCTGCTGACGTGTCCTACCGGGACGGGTCGCTTTACCATGCGGCGACCAATCAGGACTACTTCTGGGTGGTTACCGCAGCGCTGATGACCACCTGCCTCTTGGCCGGACTCGTCGTGCGTGAACGCAGCGGACCAGCGGGGATAGGATTTGACAGTCTTTCTCTGCTTGGCATCTACCTCGGCGCAATCGCGCTGCAGGTGCTCGCTTTCTGAGGGTCAGCCGCGCGGTTCCAACCGGGCGCGCAATTCACGCAGAACCGGGAGGACAGTGCGCACCTTCTCCGCGCCCATATCTCCGACAACTTCGTTGATGAGCGGCGCAATCGAGGCGACAGCGTGATCGCGGGCCTGCCGACCCGCCGGACTGATCGCAACCATCTTGCGGCGCGCATCGTCCCAGTCTGGACGGATATGCACGTAGCCGGCCCATTCCAGTTTCGACAGGGTATTGGTCATCGCGCCGCGCGTCACATGGAACGTTTGGGCCAGTTGTGCGGGCGAACGCTCCCCTCCGACGAAAACAAGCTGATTCAGCACCGAGAAATGCGAAATCTCCATGCCCTTGGGCAGGACTTTTGACAGCCGGTTACGCATAAGCTGATCGGCGGCCAGTATCTCGCTGAACAGGGTCACGGCGAGCGCATTTGTTTCCTCGGACATGGCCGTTCAATTCCCAGTGACTAACGTCGTCAAGGACCGTCGAACGCGCGGATATGCTGCAGGGACGGCACTTTCTGTCGTGCAAGTTCCACTGATTTATCATCCATGTCAAAAATGTGAATGCCCGGTTCCGTTCCGGCATCCAGCAAGACCTCGCCCCACGGTGAAACGGCAAGACTGTGGCCGTGGGTCTTGCGCGTGTTACCCACGCTTGCGGAATGCGTCCCGGTTTGGGCGGGGGCAAGAACGAAACAGCCGGTTTCAATTGCCCGCGCACGCAGGAGTGATTCCCAATGCGCCGCGCCGGTGACATAGGAAAAGGCAGCAGGGACGGTCAGCACCTTTGCCCCCGCCAGCGCCAGTTTCTGGTAAAGCATCGGAAAACGGACGTCGTAGCAAACCGTCATGCCAATAGGCATGAAATCGGTGTCGGCTACGACGGCCTGATTGCCGGGCCTGTAGCCTGCGGGTTCGCGGTAGGTCTCTTCGGCAGAGACATTCACATCGAACATGTGAATCTTGTCATACCGCGCGCGAATTTCTCCATCGGGTCCGATCATGAAGGACCGGTTGGCAAAGCGACCGTCGGGGTCGTTGGTCTTGAGCCCGAGCGAACCGATCAGCAGCCAGACGCCATGCGACTTGGCCTTTTCCCGCAACGCAGGGAGCGTTTCGTCCTCGTCTTCGGTTTTGAGAACGGAACGCTGATGATCGCGGCTAGACGAAACGCAATTGGTGACCTCAGGCGTCAGCAGGAACTGCGCGCCGACATCGACTGCCTGATCGATATACTCGCTGACGGTTGCGAGATTTTCCCGTGGATCATCGGATGATGTCAGCTGGATCAGCGCTGTCTTCATCAGGCCGCCAGCAGGGAATCGAGTTTGCCAGCGCGGTCGAGCGCGTAGAGATCGTCGCACCCGCCAACATGGGTATCACCGATAAAAATCTGCGGGACCGTGCGCCCACCGTTGGCACGCTGGATCATCTCGGGCTTGCGGTCCGGCTGCGCCAGCACGTCGATCTCGGAAAAGTTGACGCCTTTTTCGTTCAGCAACCGTTTTGCCGCATGGCAAAAGCCGCACAGGGGTGAGGTATAGATTTCGACTTGTTTCATCGATTGGGTTCCGCGCTATGTCACTTGTTGACGCAGAACCTAATCATCCTTTGGCACGCGCGCCAGTACCAGCACGAAAACGTCACCCGAGCCCGCCTCGGCGCAGGCTTCGGCGCAGGCGGAAAGCGTGGCACCCGAAGTCATCACGTCATCGACAATAAGAACAGGCCGACCCGTCAGACGATGCCGCCGCTTTGAATGCACCGTAATCGCACCTTGCAGCACCGCCTGTCTTTCCTGCGCTGTCTTTCCATCAAGCGATGGTGTCTGCGACGTGCGAACAAGCAGATCAGGGCAATAGGGCAGCCCGGTTTCCCGGGCCAATGCCTGCACCAGCAGCGACGACTGGTTGTATCGACGCTTTAACAAGCGGCTTCGGTGCAGTGGAACGGGGGCGATCAGCATATTATCGCGAATAAGTGGCCGTGCCGATCTTGCCATCCAGAGAGCCGTCGGACGGACGACTTCGGGACGATCGCCATGTTTCAGCCCAAGAATGATCTTGCGTGCCTGATCCTTGTAGAGAAGCGTCGCTCTCCGCTGCACCCAGGGGCGCGGGTTCTTCATGCAATCGTCGCATTCCGTCCGGTGGTTGTCTTCTTTCCCCTGCTGGGGAATGCCGCATGAGTCGCATACCGTTCCGTCAATGAATGGCGTATCGCGCCAGCATGAGCCGCAGAGACCGAAATCGCTGTCGACCATCGTTCCACAACCAAGGCAGCGCGGGGGATACAAAAGCTGAACTGTCGTTTGAAACATCTTTCGCCTCCGATTACATAGCGCTTCATGAACGCCACACCCGAACTCTTTGACCGCGACGCCCTGCGCCTGCACAGGGCAAGGGCCCGTCAGGATGCGCTGTTTCTCCACCTCGCAGCTCAAGAGGAGGTTCAGGATCGGCTGTCCATGGTTAACAAAAGCCTAACCAAACCAGCGATCATCACGCCCTTTCCGGAAATCTGGCGGCCCGTCTTTCCGGATGCCCGGATCGTAGACGACAGCGACGTGCTTGCGCTGGAACCCGGCTCGTTTGACCTTGTCATTCATGCCATGGCTCTGCACTGGGCGAACGATCCGGTTGGGCAGCTTATCCAGTCGCGTCGTGCACTGCAGCCGGACGGGCTTTTCCTTGGTGTCCTGCTAGGGGGCGGCACACTGAACGAATTGCGTTCTGCGCTTGGACAGGCCGAGACCGAAGTAACCGGCGGCTTGTCCCCACGCGTCGCACCGATGTCCGAAATCCGCGATCTTGGCGCGCTCTTGCAGCGCGCTGGGCTGGCACTGCCCGTCGCCGACACCGTGCCGCTTACCGCTGAATATCGTGACCTGCGCCACCTACTGCGTGATCTGCGTGATATGGGCGAGACCAATGCCATGACAAAGAGGCTTCGACGGCCCACCGGCAAGGCAGTATTCAACCGCGCCGAAGAACTTTATCGTACGCATTTCGCGACGGACTCAGGACGGCTGCGGGCCACGTTCGAATTGGCCTGCCTGACAGGCTGGGCGCCCGATGAGAGTCAGCAAAAACCGCTGCGTCCTGGATCGGCGCAGGCAAGGCTTGCGGATGCGCTCAAGACCTCCGAGGTGCCACTGAAAGATTGACGAAGCGCGGATAGCGTTTATCTGCACCGTCACAAGAACATCAAGGGACAGATCCATATGCAAGAGATGACCAAGACAGCCGCCTGTCCTGCCCATGCGCCAAAGGACCATCCGAAAGTCCCCGAGGAAAAGATCGGCGTGCTTCTGGCAAATCTCGGCACGCCGGACCATTACGATTACTGGTCCATGCGGCGCTATCTGAACGAGTTCCTGTCCGATCAGCGGGTCATCGACTATCCCAAGTGGAAATGGCAGCCGCTGTTGCAGCTGATCATTCTGACCAAGCGGCCTTTTTCGAGCGGTGCTGCCTATAAATCGATCTGGAATGAAGAGGATGATGAAAGCCCGCTTTTGACCATAACGAAAAAGCAATCGGCCAAAATCACCGAAACGATGAAGGCGCGTTATGGCGACCGTATCATGGTCGATTTCTGCATGCGCTATGGGAACCCATCTACACCCGACAAGGTGCGCCAGATGGTCGAGGCGGGCTGCCAGAAAATCCTCTTCTTTCCGCTCTATCCGCACTATGCGGGTGCGACCCTTGCCACGGCAAACGATGCGTTCTTTCGGGCGTTGATGAAAGAGAAATGGCAACCCGCGAGCCGCACAGTCCCGGCCTATTTCGACAGGTCCGATTACATCGATGCTCTGGCCCAATCGGTAGAGCGCGCTTATGCCAATTTGGAAACAAAGCCCGATTGTCTGGTGGTTTCATACCACGGGATGCCGCTGCGTTATCTCACGGATGGCGACCCCTATCACTGCCAGTGCCAAAAGGCGACGCGCCTGCTGAAGGAACGTCTTGGCTGGGCCGATACAGACATCCGCACGACCTTTCAGTCGGTCTTTGGCCCCGAGGAATGGCTAAAGCCCTATACGGTGAAAGAAGTGGCAAAGATGGCCAGCGAAGAGGGCAAAAAGAACATCGCTGTCATCGCCCCGGCCTTTTCAGCCGACTGTGTCGAAACCCTGGAAGAGATCAACGAGGAGATCCGGGAAAGCTTTATCCACGCGGGTGGCGAAACCTTCACCTATATCCCCTGTCTGAACGATGACGAGGCGCACATCAGCTGCCTGTCTTCGGTGATCGAAGAGAACCTAAAAGGTTGGATCGACTGAATAATCTTAAGACATAAAAAAAAGGCGGTGGAGAACCACCGCCTTTTCTTTTGGTACCGTATCGCGCTTAGTTAGCTGCGACAGCGGCAGCAACCAGAACCAGCAGAACCAGCGGCAGGATGATGCCGCTCGAGGAGCTACCAGCTTCTTCAACGATGACCGGTGCTTCGATGATCGGCTCTTCCAGCGTACCTGCGGAAGCGGTCGAAGCTGCTGCGGTCAGAGCAGCGGCGAGAACGAGTTTCTTCATATTAACCTCCAGAATAAGCACAATTCAGAACAATGAATCGTGCGCCCAAGACTTACCTCGTGCATTTTTCTAACCAGCAAAACAGATAGATTGCAAATGGTTGTTGGTATTGGTTCGTGTTGCCAAGCGGCAATGTCGTCAAATTAGCAACACTTGCGTGCCGTTCTGGGTCATCGAAAAGAGCTCGGCGATATGTTCATTATAGAGCCCGATACAACCGTTCGAAGACCGACGCCCGATCTTGCGTGTGTCGTGGGTTCCGTGGATACGATAATACTGCCAGCTAAGGTACAGCGCATGGGTGCCAAGCGGGTTATCCGGACCGGGCGGAATGTACTTTGGCCACTCCGGATTGCGTTTGAGCATGTTTGGTGTCGGCCGCCAATCGGGCCCTTCGACCATGCGAACAACCGAAGTCCGGCCACGCCGCGTGAGGTCTTCGGTCAGCGGAACGCTGGACGGGTAAAGCTTGTAGGTCAGCCCGTCCTCGCTCCAGAAATGCAGCGCCCGCGAAGTGACATCGACAAGAATTGCGCCGTTTCGCAGGTTGCTGAAGTAAGGCTGCCATTCGAGCGACCGGAAGCTCGAGATATTGCGACGAACGGTCTGCGAAAGATCGCGTTCAATCTCGGTCGTCGCGGCGGTGTCCGTAACCGAACCCGTCTGTGCCAGAGCCGGCGTTGCAAGCATTGTTGCGGCGCCAGCCAGAAAGCCGCGCCGGGTCGGCTTGCTCTTGCTTGAATTGGTCATTGGATCATCCCGTTCGCCTAAGGTACTTGTTCTGTCCATGATGATATGGCGCGAATGACGCAGTCGCAAATCAATCCGCTGTTCATCGGTCAGATTTGACTTATGTAGAGTATCGTTGCATCTGCTCTTGAGCTAGACGCAAGTTTGGATTCCACGAGCGGAGTGCGGGATGATACGCATAATTTCTTTGGTAATAGCTGCTGCAATTGCACTGTCCGGTTGCGTTTCACAGCCGGAAACAAGACTTGGTGCGGATGGTCAGCCATTGCCGAAACTGTATCGCATCCGTGCCTCGGATTCGTCGAAAATCGAATATCGCATGCTCGATTCGATCAATTCTTTGCGACAGGCGCGTGGCGTTTCGCCTGTAGAATTGAACGCCCAGTTGAACGCAGCGGCGGCGACACATTCGCGCGACATGTCGGTTCAAAACCGCCCCTGGCATTTCGGATCGGACGGATCTTCGCCGATCGAAAGGGTGGCGCGTACCGGCTATCCCGGCACGATGCTCGGCGAAAACATCTCGGAAACCTACGAGACCGAGCTTGAAACCCTTGCGGCCTGGATGGAGGAAGAAGGCACCCGCGAAGTTATTCTTTCGCCAAGTGCCCGGAACCTTGGTTTCGCCTGGTATCAGGAAAGCAACGGCAAGATCTGGTGGACGTTGTTGATGGGCAGCTAAGCTGCCCATGCGTCACGCGCGGATGGTGATCACCGTGCCATCCCTGACCATCGCATAGATCTGCTCAATCTCACGATTTTTTACGGCAATACAGCCGGCTGTCCAATTCTTACGCTTGGCAAGCTTTCGGTTGTTGTTCGGCTCGCCGTGAATGAAGATATCGCCGCCCGGGCTCTTCCCTTGCGATCTGGCAAAGGCAATATCTTCGGCATTCGGGTATGAGATCCCGACCGACAGGTGAAACTTGCTGTTCGGATTGCGCTTGTCGATCAGGTATGTGCCCTCGGGCGTTTTACCGTCGCCTTCGAACTGTTTCGGCCCGGCCGGCGCAAAGCCCAGATCGATATCATAGGCTTTGAGAATGTCGGTATGGTGAAGAAGATACATCTGCCCGGATGACTTGTTCACCACGACAGATGTGACTTCGGGCCCGTTATACCGTTTGAATTTGCTGCTGCAGCCCGGAATCGCCAGCAGAGCAAGCAATCCAAGACCAAACGACCTGCGTTTCATGATGCGTACTGTCCCAATAGGTTTTTTTATGACCCATATCGTTACCGGTTGATTTTGAGAAATCAAATATTGGAAAAACGCGGTTAAATTTTCCTTACCGCTTGCCCAGCCGGAAGGCTCCGACCAGTTCGGTATGCACCGACCATCGGAACTGATCGACGACCTGCACCCATTCAAGGTCGTATCCCGCATCAACCAAAACGCGCGCATCACGGGCAAAAGTCACGGGGTTGCAGGACACATGGGCAATGACCGGCACGCCACTTTGAGCCAGTTCGCGAATCTGGGCCTCGGCCCCGGCCCTTGGCGGATCGATGACGACGGCGTCCACCCGTTTGAATTCGTCGGGCATCAAGGGGCGGCGAAACAGGTCACGCGCTTCGCTGGTTAGTTTTTTCAGCCCGCCTACCGCACGCCAGCCTTTATCCAACGCATCGGTCATGTCTCGGTCGCCTTCGACGGCGTGTACCTCGGCGGTTTTTGTCAGGGGCAAAGCAAAGGTACCGCAGCCGGCGAATAGATCGACAACCTTGTCGGCCGAACCGACGATCTCGAGAACCGAAGCCAGAAGAGCGGCTTCGCCTTCGGGCGTTGCCTGCATGAAAGCGCCGGGCGGCGGCACGACCGACGCCGGTCCAAATTTCTGCACCGGTGGCTGCCGCATGGCGATCATTTCCTGATCCCAGGCCAGTCGGGCAATCCCGTTTGCTTCCGCAAACTGCGCGAGTCCCATGCGCAGCGGGCCATCGAGTTCCCGGCCGCCCGAAACCGAAACATCGAGCCCCGCCAGAGAGACCGTCACGGTCACGGCAAGCTCGCCTTTTCGGCTTCCGAATTGGCTTGCCAGTGCTTCTACCATCGGTAGGGCCGCGATAAGCGCAGGATCGAGAAGATGACAATCCGGAATTTCGGTGATCGTGCCTGATGCTTTGCCGTGAAACCCGGCAAGTGCGCCCTTTTTAGTTCGGCGCGCCGCAAGCGTCGCCCGACGACGCGTGCGAGGTGGCGATGTCAGGATCGGACGAAATTCGGTTTCCAGCCTTTGCGCAAGTAAAGCCGATTGCGCGAATTCAAGCTTCCAACTGGCCGTGAACTCTTCGGACGCATGCTGAAGCTGGCAGCCACCGCAGCTTTTGTAATGCCGACAGGGGGCCTGAACGCGGTCAGCAGAAGGCGTGACAATGCGAATGTCACGCAAATGCGATCCGTCCAACTCACCGGTTACGGTTTCGCCGGGCAGCGTGCGGGCTGCGAAAACGGGGCCGGGCGCAATCCCGTCGCCCTGATGGCCCAGCCGTTCGATAATGATTTCTGTCTGCATGAAAGTTGTCTTATCGGCTAGTCGCCCGGTTAGACAATCTCATTCAGCGGCTTCGGCACCGATGAAACCACCAGACTGCCTGTTCCAGAATTGCGCATAAAGCCCGCCCTTGGCCAACAAGCTGTCGTGTGTCCCGATTTCCGCGATCCGTCCATTATCCATGACCATGATCCGGTCCATTTCAGACAGGGTCGAAAGACGGTGCGCAATGGCCAGAACGGTCTTGCCTTCCATCACCCGCTCCAAGGCAGATTGGATGGCGGCCTCGACCTCGGAATCAAGCGCACTGGTCGCTTCGTCCAGCACCAGAATCGGCGCGTCTTTCAGGATGGCGCGGGCCAGTGCAATGCGCTGCCTCTGACCGCCAGACAACTTTACGCCGCGCTCGCCCAGATGCGCGTCATAGCCTTTGCGTCCCTTGTGATCTTCAAGGTCCAAAATGAAATCATGCGCTTCGGCTTTTTCCGTTGCGGCAAGCAATTCTTCCCAGCTCGCCTCGGGCCGTCCGTAAAGGATGTTGTCCTTGGCAGAACGATTGAACATTGCGGTTTCCTGCGTAACCATACCGATCTGGCGGCGCAGGCTTTCCTGAGTGATGCTTTCGATATTCTGACCGTCGATCCGAATTTCGCCGGATTCGCCTTTGTAGAGCTTGAGCAACAGCGAAACGAGCGTGGATTTGCCAGCCCCCGAGGCACCGACGATGCCCAGTTTCTCACCCGGATGGATGGTCAGGTTGATGTTTTCGACTCCGCCATGATCCCTGCCATAGGCAAAGTTCACGTTGTCGAAAACAATTTCACCGTTCGATACCGAAAGGTCTGGCGTTCCTTCCGGGTCCTGCAAGCGAATGCGCGGCGTAAGTGTCCGCATGCCGTCTTCGACTTCGCCAAGGTTCGAATAGATGGCCATGAGCGTAAAACTCACCCAGCCGGTCATCTGCGCGATCCGGATCGAAACCGCTCCGGCGGCGACGATATCACCTTCGCTGGCCACGCCGTTTTGCCAAAGCAAAAGGGTTCCGCCGATCAGCAGGACAGGCAGCAACCCGGCGAGAGACATCAGGCAGAACCGGAAGGCCGCCGAGAGATATCCGAAATCGAGCGCCCTGCTTCGGAAGGTGCTCATCGCGCCCAGCGCGGCACGGTCTTCGTGATCTGCATGGGCGAAGAGTTTGACCGTCTTGATGTTGGTGATCGTATCCACGACCTGACCGGACACCATCGCTCGGGCGCTGGCGCGACCGGCTGAAAGGCGCCTGATACGCGGCAAGAACCACGCGATCAGGGAAAAATAACCAATCAGCCAAACGCTGAAGATGACGGTGATCCAGCCGCCGATACTCGACAAAAGCACCATTGCACCCGCCAATGACGCCAGCGCGAACGCGATGACGTTGATGGTTTCCGAAGCAACTTCGGTCACGGCGCGCGCGCATTGCATCTGCTTTTGCGCGATGCGACCGGCGAAATCGTCATCGAAGAATTTGACCGCCTGTCCAAGCGTCCAGCGATGCAGACGTGAGAGCACCAGAGGGTTCACATTGGGCTGCACGATGATCGAGTTCGACGCAGAGGAAAGGCCAAAGAGAATTGGCCTTGCCACGAGAAAGAAGGCAACCGCCATGACGATGATGCCAAGGTTGGAGCCGTCAAAGAAGTTTCCCGGTCCCGAGGCCGTAGCAGCATCGATCACAAGCCCGAGTATCCATGCGGTTCCCGCTTCGACCGCCCCGGCAGCCGCCGAAAGAGCAGCCGCCAGCCAGAGCGCGGGCCAAGCGCCGGACAGGCACCAGCGCATGAAAGCACCCAGAGTCTGAGGCGGCGGCCCTTCCGCGGGACGGAAGGAATCGATCATGTCGCCAAGCCTTGAACCTGTTTTCATTCAGCTGCCTCGGTATTCAGGAACCCGCCTGACTGGCGCGCCCAGAACTCGGCATATAGCCCGCCCGAAGCCAAAAGCACGTCATGGCTGCCTTGCTCGACAATATGGCCCTGATCCAGAACAAGAATGCGGTCCATTTGAGCAATGGTGGACAGACGGTGGGCAATCGCGATCACCGTTTTACCCTCCATCATCCCGTAAAGCGTTTTCTGGATTTCGGCTTCGACTTCGGAATCCAGCGCGCTCGTGGCCTCGTCAAGCAGGAGGATCGGCGCATCCTTTAGGATCACCCGCGCCAGTGTTACCCGCTGGCGCTGCCCGCCAGACAGCTTGATACCGCGTTCACCCACCTGAGCATCATAACCGCGACGCCCCTGAGGATCGACGAGATCCATAATGAAATCATGGGCCTGCGCCTGCCGTGCCGCAGAGATCATCTCTTCTTCGCCGGCCTCTGGCCGACCGTAGAGAATGTTTTCCCGGACAGAACGGTGCAAAAGCGCACTGTCCTGCTGGACCATACCGATGTGACTGCGCAGGCTTTCCTGCTGAACGCGCGAGATATCCTGACCATCCATCAGGATTCGTCCGGAATCCGGGTCATAGAAACGCAACAGCAACTTGACCAAGGTCGACTTTCCAGCCCCCGAACGCCCGATCAGCCCGACTTTTTCACCGGGTTCAATGGTCAGGTTCAACTTGTCCAACCCACCAGTCCCACGGCCATAATGGTGCGACAAATCTTGCAGTTCCACGCGCCCGCGATCCAGTTGCAAAGGCTTGGCCTCTGGCGCATCGACCAGATCAATCGGCTGCGCAATCGTTTCCATCCCTTCGGCAACAACGCCGAGTTCACGGAAAAACGACGTCAGCGCCCACATGATCCATCCGGTCATGGCGTTCAGCCGCAGGGTTAGGGCAGTCGCGGCTGCAACGACACCCACACTCGCCAGACCCTGATACCACAATACAATGGCCCAGCCGACCACCCCAACGATCAGCAGACCGTTGAGCGTGACAAGTGCGAGGTCCATCTTGGTAAAGATGCGCATTTCGACCTGAAAAGACTCTCGCGCGCCCTCGATAGCTTCCTTGGCATATTCCAGTTCACGGTCATCATGGGCGAACATCTTGACCGAGCTGATATTGGTATAGCTATCGACCACCCGGCCCGTGAAAGTTGACCGGGCATCGGCTGCGGCCTTGGACGCAGGACCGACGTTGGCAACGGTCCAGCGGATCAGGAACCCGTAAAGTACGAACCATGCAAGTAACGGTAGGATCAGCCGAACATCGGCGGCAATCAATAGAACCGCCGCGCCGACCAGATAGGCCAGCGAAAAGGAAATCGCATCAAAGACCTGAAACACCACCTCGCCCGCAGCCGGCGGCGCTTGGACGATACGGTTGGCGATGCGTCCTGCAAAATCGTTTTCGAACCAGCCCACCGATTGCCGAAGCACATGCCTATGCGCACGCCAGCGGAAAACGGTCGTAAAGTTCGGCAGGATCGTATTGTTGAGCAACACCACGTCCAGCGCATGAATAAGCGGACGGAGCGTTAGCAGAAACAGACCAACAAGAATGATCTCAAGCCCATAACGCTGCCATACCTCGGCCGGGTCGCCGCCCAGAATGTCGACCAGACGGCCCATGTACCAGATCAGGCCCACCTCGATCGCTGCAACAACGACAGACAATAGCGCCGTCCAGACGAACACTCTCCAGAACGGTCCGCAAAGGTCACGCATGAACGGCCAGAGCCGTGTGGGGGGGCGATCCTTTTCCTCGTAGGAAACATAGGGATCAATAAGATTTTCAAAGAAACGAAACATGTCGGAGGTGCTCCTTGGCGAGCGAATAGGCGCAAATGTAGTGTTGGGTGCCGTCAACTGCGCACCCGTTACGGGGCGGTCAGCTTAGGTAAACCAGAGCCCGTAATACATTTGCATTCCTCCGATGTTTGATTGACGTAGCGATAGCCGAGCGAAATCGTTTTGTCACCCCATCCGGGTGCATTTTCTGACGGCGTAGAGTGAAGTTTTCATGACGCGAGCAGGTCCGACCGCGTCGCCGCGAACCCGCTGGCGATCCATTTGCCTTCAAGTTCTGCCAGTTTCTGACCAAGAACAGGACCGGAGAATTCCGGCATCAAGTCCTTGGCGGAAATCGGAAATTCGGCCTTGCTACCGATGTTCAATTGGGTGTCGGTGGCAGGTGCCCAAGGGTTTCCCATCACCGCCGAACGAAGCAGCATCACGTCTTTCGCCAGATCATAACCCAGCCTGTATCCCAGTTCTGCCGCATCGCAAGTAGAAGCGATGTTATCGGCCAGCGTCGCCAATCGGGCCGACTGCGCCTTGCTCAGCCGTAGCGCATCCCGGGCGTCATTGCCGCCCATCGCCGAAAGTCGCCGGATGGCATCGGGTGCCGCGTTCGCCTGTTTTTCGCAATGAATCAATGGGCCAAGCGCGGTGTCATCCGCACCGGGCAGAACCTGAGCCAGCACGCCGGTGGCGCGCATTGCAGCGACGGACGCAACGGGATCAGGCGCAGTCAGCAATTTCAGAAGCTCAGCCCCTATGCGCTCGTGTGAAATACGCCCAAGGCCTTCGACCTCTTGCGCGATGGCCGCAAGTGCATCGGAATCCATACCGTTTTCCGGGTCGCCGTACCAAGCGTGAAACCGAAAGTACCGAAGAGAGCGCAGGTAATCCTCGCGAATTCGGGAAACGGCATCGCCGATAAAACGCACCCGGCGATCCTGCAAATCCGGCAAGCCGTTCATAGGATCGATCACCGCTCCATCAGCAGTCGCGTAAAGCGCATTCATGGTGAAATCGCGCCGCGCCGCGTCTTCGGCAATGTCGGTCGAAAAGGAGACAACCGCATGTCTGCCGTCGGTCGTCACATCGCGCCGAAACGTGGTGACTTCGTGTGGGATGCCGCCGGACACAAGGGTCACCGTTCCATGGTCGATCCCGGTGGGTACTGCTTTCAGCCCCGCCGACCGGGCAAATTCGATGACTTGTTCGGGGCGCGCATCCGTGGCGATGTCAATGTCGCTGACGCTGGCTTCGATGATGGTGTTTCGGACGCAGCCACCGACAAAATAGGCATTGGCACCCCCGGCAGACAGTGCCGCACAGACCGCCTGAGTGGCCGGTCTTGTCAGCCAATCAGCGGTCAGGCGCATCACTGCTCGAACCTCGCCGCGAGGGCGCGCAGCATCCGAGCGGTCGCACCCCAAATGTAATAGGGCCCGTAAGGCACTGTGTAATAGTGTCTGCGGCTGCCTCTCCATCGCCGTGACTCGACAAGGTAATTCGCCGGAGTCATCAAATGTTCGAATGGTACCGAGAATACTTCCTCGACTTCACCGGGCTCTGCGACGGCCTCAAAAGGTTCTTCCAGAACCGCCACAACCGGCGTGACCATGAACCCGGTTACCGTCTCATGCGCAGGCATATGCCCAATTACCCGTGGCACATCGACCGGCAAACCAACCTCTTCCGAGGCCTCTCGCAGGGCCGCCGCTGTTACATCGGCATCGCTCTCTTCCTGTTTACCACCGGGAAACGCAATCTGGCCCGGATGGTGTTTGAGCACAGACGAGCGTTTCGTCAGAAGAATTTCCGGGCGATCGCCAAAGACGGAAACCGCGATCAGCACCCCAGCTGACCGCAGTTTCCGCCCTTCGGGAAGGACGGTATCGGGATTGAGGTCAAAATCGGATGAAGACTCGCCCTCATGCTCAAGAGCACTGCGCAACCGCGCAACGATATCAGTTGCCATCGTCCTGACCTGCCTCGAACCCGACCGTTGCGGGGTCGAGGTCATAATGAGCACCGCAGAACTGGCAGTCTGCCGTGACACGCCCGTCATCCGTCGTCATCTTTTCAATATCGCGCGCCGAGTAGATGGAAAGGCTCTGACGCACGCGATCCTCGGAACAGGTGCACCCGAAACGTACGGCCTGTGCATCGTAAACACGGGGTGCTTCTTCGTGGAACAGGCGTACCAGCAGATCCGTCGGCGGAATTGTCGGCCCGATCAGCTCAAGCTCTTCGACGGTATCCAGAAGGATGTTCACCCGGCTCCAGTTTTCACCTTCTTCGCCGTCGACAAGATCGTCCGCGCTCAGCACATCGCCCGATCCGACTTGATCCGCAACAAAAGGCGATGCCTTCGGCATGTGTTGCAGCATGATACCACCGGCCCGCCAATGCTCATCTACGCCCGGCTCGGACGAGAGACCGAAGCTAAGAGAAAACCGGGTCGGCAATTGTTCGGACTGAGCGAAATATGCCTCGGCACATTCACGCAGACTATTCCCGGTCAGCGGCGTGATCCCCTGATAGGGTGCCGATCCCTTGCCCTGGTCGATCAGGATGGCGAAATACCCTTCACTAAGAAGATCTTTCGTATCGGTCTGATCGATAAGTTCAGAGTCAAAGCTTGCATAGGCACGGATTCGTGCGGCCTCACCCTCTTTCTGGGGCGCATAGTAATCGGTCGCGATCATTCGGATCGCTCCCTTGGACTGCACCTGGAGGGACAGTTTCCAGCGCAGTTTGATCGTCTGCCCGATAAGGGCAGTAAGCAACGCCATCTCTGCGACAAGTGCTTCTACCTGCCTTGGATAATCGTGCTGTTTCAGGATGCCGTCGAGCACGCCGTCAAGCCGGGCAACCCGACCGCGCATGTTCGAAACATCAAGCTGAAAGGGTAGGACTGTATCGTCCCACGCGAGTTTTGGTCCAATGGTCATGGGATTTCCTTAAACGCCTTGTCTTGGCATACGGCCGGAATATAGGCACAACTTGCCGGGTTAGAAAGGGCAAGACAGTGATCAGACGTTTCGGACAACCGCCGCTGAACGGCAGAAAGTACACAAGACGTCCCGGCGCGTATGCCTTGCTGCCGCACGGGGGTCAATTCCTCGTCACGCATCAGAGCGAACCGCACCCAGAGATACAGTTGCCCGGTGGCGGCATCGATCCGGGTGAATCGGCGATCACGGCATTGCATCGCGAAGTGCTCGAGGAAACCGGCTGGCATATCGCGACTCCCAGAAAGATGGGCATTTTCAGGCGGTTTGTATTCATGCCTGAATATGACATCTGGGCGGAAAAGATCTGCCACATCTTCATTGCGCGCCCGGTCGCACGCATGGGGATGCCGTCGGAACCCGCACACGAAGCGGTTTGGTTGCCGTTCAGCGAAGCCATCGAACTGCTTGCCAATGATGGCGACCAGCATTTCGCCGCGGAATTCACAAGACGTTACGGTTGACCGAAGGAAATATCATACTCGATCAAGGCCGCTGAAACGTCATCCTCCATGCCTTTCGACGTGTTCATGACCTGAACAAGGTTCCAGAAAAGATCGTCCAAAAACTCGGGCCCAAAGACACCATTGCCCGAATGGCCAGCCTTGCATTTATCGATCAACATCAAGAGCCCGTCTGCATCGAGCATCTCACCATTGCTCAGGCGGCATTCCGTAAACCCATCCGAGTATAGCAATAGGCGGTCACCCGGTTCAAAGTCGGTTTCGTAAATCGTGTAGTCGACATTTTCGATAAGACCGATGGGAATACCCCCCTGCCCCACAAATTCGACGCTGCCATCGCGACGCAGGACAAGAGGATGCGGATGCCCGGCCTGTACCAGTTTCAACCGACCAGACGGCAAATCGATCGTCCCGTAGGCCAGAGTATAATATTCGTCGATCCCGGTATCAGCCACCTGACGTTCATTCAGCATCTTTGCGACGTCTTCGGGTTCGCGAAGCGCACGTGTCTGATCCCCCAAATGGGCTATGCCAAGGTTCTGGTCAAAATAGCTCGGGCTGAAATATCCGCCTAGTCGTGCCGTCATCATTGCCGAAGTGATCCCGTGACCGGACACGTCGAGTGAATAAAAACCGACCTGATCGGGGTTCGGTGCAAACATCCCGACCATGTCGCCGCCAATATGCCCGCAAGGTTTCAAGAGCAGACTGACATGAGAGTTGCCGAACTTGCGGGTACGGTCCGGTACCATTGATTGCTGAATTTTGCGCGCCTGAACCAGATCGGCATCTATGGAGTCATACGCGACCTGCAACTTGTCCAGCGTTTCACCGATCATCCGGTTCTTGTCGGAGAGCTCACGTTGCATGGCGATGATCCGGTCGCCCGCGGTTATGCGGGCCCGCAACTCGCTCTGGTTTACCGGTTTGGTCAGAAAATCATCGGCGCCAGCATCCAGACCACGCGCGATTTCCACCTTTTCGCTCTTGGACGTGAGAAGGATGAAATACCCGTACTCCTCGTTCGGCAGATTCCGGTAAGCGCAACAGAAATCGAGCCCGTTCATCCCCGGCATCATCCAGTCACTGAGCACCAGATCAAAACTCGCGCTGGCGCATAGCAGCAGCGCCTGTTCGGCGCTTTCAGCCTCGACCACCCGATAGCCCCATTTCCGTAGCGATCTTGCAAGAATTTCGCGCTGCAAACGGCTGTCATCGACGATCAGAACGTTTCTGATCGACTGTGGTTCAACTGGGTTTCGGATACGGTTGTTTTCATTCGACAACACGCTGCGGCATTCCTTTTTGCTGTCGAAAGACTCGCGCGGCCCCGACTATTGATGCTCCACATTAACACGCCGTGAACCTTAAAATTGCTCAAATTGAATTAGTCGTTAACGGCGCTTTCATGACGGAGCGGATAGGCTGCCCGAAAGGCAGCATCAAAAGGCAAACGATGATCGACTGGACCCGGGTGAACGAATTGCGGGACGAAATCGGGCACGAGGATTTCAACGAAGTCGTCGAGATGTTTCTTGAGGAAGTAGAGGGCATTATTGAACGCATCCAATCTTCACACTATACCGGCACATATGAGGCGGATCTTCATGCGCTCAAAGGGTGCGCCTTGAATCTGGGTTTCGAAAGTTTTGCCCGGGTCTGCCAAGACGGGGAAAAACTGGCCGCGAAGGGTCAGGAATCCAGCATCGATCTGCCGTCGGTCTTTGCGTCCTTCTCGTCCTCCAAATCCGACTTTTTCGGGGGATTGGACACGTCATAGCCAGTTTCATCTTTCAACCGGCATTTCCGCTGCTCTTGCTCCTCTTGACAAAAACGGCTAGGCCCCAGCCGGTCTCAATCAAGAGGAATTCTCATGTCCGCGCCCAAGAAAGTCGTGCTGGCCTACTCCGGCGGTCTCGATACGTCGATCATCCTGAAATGGCTTCAAACCGAATACGGTTGCGAGGTCGTCACTTTCACTGCCGACCTTGGTCAGGGCGAAGAGCTTGAACCGGCCCGCAAGAAAGCTGAGCTGCTGGGCATCAAACCCGAGAACATTCATATCGAAGACGTTCGCGAAGAATTCGTCCGCGACTTTGTCTTTCCGATGTTCCGGGCAAACGCACTTTACGAAGGCCAATACCTGCTTGGCACCTCTATCGCGCGTCCGCTGATTTCCAAGCGACTGGTTGAGATCGCAGCAGAAAGCGGTGCCGACGCCGTTGCCCACGGCGCGACGGGCAAGGGCAACGATCAGGTTCGCTTTGAACTTGCCGCCTATGCGCTGAATCCGGACATCAAGGTGATCGCTCCGTGGCGCGAATGGGATCTTTCCAGCCGGACCAAACTCTTGGCTTTCGCGGAAGAAAACCAGATCCCGATCGCCAAGGACAAGCGCGGCGAAGCGCCTTTCTCGGTAGATGCAAACCTGTTGCACACCTCTTCTGAGGGTAAGGTCCTTGAGGATCCCGCAGAAGCGGCGCCAGATTACGTCTATCAGCGTACAGTCGACCCGGAAAAAGCGCCGGATACGCCCGAGTTCGTGGAAATCAGCTTTGAAAAGGGCGACGCGGTTGCGATCAACGGCGAAGCGATGAGCCCGGCGACCATCCTGACCAAGTTGAACGAACTTGGCGGAAAGCACGGCATCGGACGGCTTGATTTCGTTGAAAACCGGTTTGTCGGCATGAAATCGCGGGGCATTTACGAAACACCCGGGGGTACCGTTCTGCTCGAGGCCCATCGTGGCATTGAACAGATCACCCTTGATGCAGGATCAGGCCACCTTAAAGATTCGATCATGCCGCGCTATGCGGAACTGATCTATAACGGGTTCTGGTTCAGCCCGGAGCGCGAGATGCTTCAGGCCCTTATCGATTCCAGCCAGCAACACGTGACAGGCACGGTACGATTGAAGCTGTACAAGGGTTCGGCAACCACGGTTGGCCGTTGGTCGGATCATTCGCTTTATTCCGAAGCGCATGTGACATTTGAAGACGACGCTGGCGCATACGATCAAAAGGATGCCGCAGGGTTTATCCAGTTGAACGCGCTTCGCCTGAAACTCCTAGCCGCGCGCAATCGCCGCCTTAGCAAGTAAATGAAACGACGGCTCCGTTTCATACGGAGCCGTCATACTCTTGACCAAACTGAAAGAGCCTCTTCAGGACTCTCGTTTGATCGATACGGGACTTTTTGCGTAAAAGTTTCAGTTTGAGAAAATTCAGCCAAGCTTGAATGACTGCAACCGCTCATAATGCGGCATGGCCTGTTCTACCAAACTGTGTTCGAACTCATTCAAATCCGGAAGATTTCCCTCCGGTCCGGCAAAGCCGGTCGACCGGTGTACACTTCCATACCAGTGGGCGGCCCAGATTCCATCGGACGCGTGGCCTCCGGCGGGCCAGTGCAACATCGCGTCATCCCATTCCAGATCGAGCGCGCCGCATAACAGACGCAGCATTTTTTCGGGATCTTTGCGAATGTCATGGCTATCGATGACAACAGGCTTACTGCCCTGCGCCAGAACCTTATCGAATATTTCACCTTGCTGAGTAAATCCGATGTCTTTGAGGCTAAGATCCTCATATTTCGCCGCAAAACTGGCTACAACCCGGGCCGGGTGACGCAGCAGGAAAACATTCTTGACCTCTTTCAACCAGTCCACCGGCACATTGGGCAGCATATGCTGCGTCATGTGCTTCTGGTAAAAATGCGGCTTGTTCCCGGGGATGGGTCCGATCAACGCCCGCGAGACCGCATCTGCATCCGACGTCTGTGACGCCAAAATTTCCTCTCTCATCGGATGGTTCAAGCCCGTTTCAGTCAAATAGGCTGCGTAAAATGGCTCATCCACGACGGCGAAATCGGGCCTGTTGCCAAAAGAGTACATCATTGCCGTACTCAAGTTGCGCGGCCCCGACCACATGGCAATTCGCATTCATTGTCCCTTTCAGCTCTGACGGTTCGTCCCGGTCTTTCGCCGCCAGCAAAACGCGATGGGCGCGTTTAATTCAAGACCAACGGTAAAGATCACTCAACTCACCGTGAGGCGCGCTGTCCCAGCCTTGTTACATATACGCCTATATGACCAGCATGATGTTTAGGGAGGTGACCCATGAACCGTCTTCAGAACCTGAAACCGCTCGCGTTGACCCTGCTCATCGGCTTTGCGCTTGTTATCCGCTGTAACCCGGCTTCGGCACAATCCGTCGAAACGTTGACGGTCGCAGGCGGGTGTTTCTGGTGCGTCGAAGCCGACTTTGAAAAGGTCGAAGGCGTGGCAGAAGCAGTGTCGGGGTTTACGGGCGGCGATGTCGAAGATCCCACCTATAACCAGGTAACCAAGGGCGGGACCGGTCATTACGAGGCTGTCGAGATCAGTTTCGATCCTTCTGTCGTTTCCCGCTCTCAACTGCTGTCGATGTTCCTGCGATCAATCGATCCGACCGACGCAGGAGGACAATTTTGCGATCGAGGTGACAGCTATCGTACCGCGATATTCGTCTCTAATCAGGAAGAACGGTCTCTTGCAGAGCAACAGATAGAGGCGGCCGAAGACAAGCTCGGGCAAGAAATCGTGACGCCGGTTCTGGAAAAAGAAGCGTTCTATCCTGCGGATTCGTACCATCAGGATTACTACAAAGGACGGAAGCTTGTTCTTACCCGGTTTGGACCGAAAAGCCAGGCATCCGCATACAAGGCCTACCGCGCGGCATGTGGTCGGGATGATCGAGTGCGCGACCTCTGGGGCGAGGCCGCGCCTTTCGTCGGCAATTAACCGAGATCGCAGGCCGCAAGCACCGCCATATTCAGAATGTCGTTTGCCGTCGAAACAGTCGAGCAAATCTGAATTGGCTTGTCGACCCCTGTCAGGATAGGCCCAATCACGGTCGCCCCGGCCATTTCCTGCATCAGTTTGACAGAAATACTGGCCGAATGCCGGGCTGGTACGATCAGGATATTCGCGGGGCCCGTCAGACGCGAAAACGGGTAAGCGGCCTGGGCCTTGGCGTTCATCGCGACATCCACGGTCATTTCGCCTTCGAATTCGAAATCGACACCACGTGCTTCTAGTACGTCCGGCGCTTTGTGCATTTTCTCGGCCCGTTCCGAAACCGGATATCCAAAGGTCGAAAAGCTGACAAAAGCCGCACGGGGCTCTAACCCCATGTGTCGAGCCACATCTGCGCCCCGTTGCGCAATCGTCGCGAGGTCTTCGGCGTCGGGCCATTCATGAACCAGAGTGTCGCCGATCAGAACGATCCGGCCCTTGTAGAGCACTGCCGTAATCCCGACTGCCCCATGCTGGGCGTCGGCATCGAACACGTGACCAATCCGCTCAAGAACATGCGCAGATTTGCGTGTAGCACCCGTTACAAGACCATCTCCATGCCCATGCGCCAGCATGAGTGCCGAAAACACATGCCTGTCCCGCGCCGCAAGCCGATGAATGTCCTGCGCATCGAAACCTTTGCGATTAAGGCGGTCGTAGAGGAATTGCTTGTAGGTCGAAAGATGATGCGTGTTGGCCGCGTTCACGACTTCAAGCTCTCGCGCAGCATCGCCTAGGCCCGCCGCTTCGAGTTTCTCGCGCACGTCTTCCTTTCGTCCGACGACAAGCGCCTTTCCCATACCCGATCGCTGATACATCACAGCGGCGCGCAAAACACGCGGATCATCGCCTTCGGCAAAGATCATGCGAGACTGGGCCGCCCGCGCACGGGCATTCATACCACGCAGAATGCTCGCCGTCGGGTCCATCCGCGATTTAAGGTTAAGCTCATAGGCGTCCATATCGATGATCGGCCGCCGCGCAGCTCCGGTATCCATACCGGCTTTTGCGACAGCAGGAGGGATCCGGTGAATCAGACGCGGGTCGAACGGCGTCGGAATGATGTAGTCCCGGCCGAAACTAAGGTTCTTGCCATAGGCGAGAGCAACCTCATCCGGTACATCCTCGCGCGCCAGCTCAGCCAGTGCACGGGCGCAGGCGATCTTCATTTCGTCATTGATGGCACGCGCGTGGATGTCGAGCGCTCCGCGAAACAGATAGGGAAAACCAAGGACGTTATTAACCTGGTTCGGATAGTCGCTTCGTCCCGTGGCGACGATTGCATCGGCACGAACCTGGCGCGCTTCTTCCGGCGTAATTTCTGGATGGGGATTCGCCATCGCAAAAATGACCGGGTTGTCGGCCATGCTTTCGACCATGGCAGCCGTCACAGCGCCCCTGACCGAAACTCCAAGGAACACATCCGAGCCCTTCATCGCTTCTTCAAGTGTCCGAAGATCCGTTTTCACCGCGTGAGCCGACTTCCACTGGTTCATCCCCTCGGTCCGGCCCTGATAGATGACGCCTTTGGTGTCGCACATGATGCAGTTTTCTTGGCGAGCACCCATCGACTTCAGCAATTCGAGGCAGGCGATTCCCGCCGCCCCTGCCCCGTTCAGCACAATGCGCACATCCTCGATCTTTTTTTCCGAGATATGCAGCGCGTTGATAAGGCCGGCTGCGCAGATCACCGCCGTCCCATGCTGGTCATCGTGGAAAACCGGGATATCCAGCTCTTCTTTAAGCCTTTGCTCGATGATGAAGCACTCGGGCGCCTTGATATCTTCAAGATTGATACCGCCAAAAGTCGGGGCCATCAGCTTTACAGCGTTACAGAAAGCGTCCGGATCTTCGGTATCCAGTTCGATATCGATGCTGTTCACGTCGGCAAACCGTTTGAACAGAACCGACTTACCTTCCATGACCGGTTTGGACCCCAGCGCGCCAAGATTGCCTAGCCCAAGAACCGCTGTGCCGTTTGTCACTACCGCGACGAGATTGCCCTTGTTCGTGTAGTCATAGGCGAGTTCCGGATTCTCGGCGATGGCCTCGCACGGCACCGCAACACCGGGGGAATACGCCAAGCTAAGATCGCGCTGGGTCGTCATCGGCACGGTTGCTCGAATTTCGAACTTTCCAGGCGACGGTTCCAGGTGAAAGGCCAGCGCCTCTTCGTCGGTTATTTTCGTGTTGGACATGACGGCCCCTCCTCGCAGGTCGAAGTGGTCTTACAGGAGCTGAAAGGAGGTCTCAACGGGCATTACGTTTTCGCCTTTAACCACCGGGACACGATTTGTAAGGTCCGCTTCAATCCGGGTGGTTCGCAGGGGAAACAGGTGTCCAACGTCACGCCAATGATGGCGCAATATCTCGAGATCAAAGCAGCATATGACGGTGCTTTGCTGTTTTATCGAATGGGCGATTTCTACGAGATGTTCTTCGAGGACGCGGTCGCCGCCGCCGAAGCGCTGGATATTGCGCTAACCAAACGTGGTAAACACGACGGGAAAGAAATTCCCATGTGCGGCGTTCCGATCCACGCCGCCGAAGGGTATCTCCTGACCCTGATCCGGAAAGGGTTCCGTGTCGCCGTTTGCGAGCAGATGGAAAGCCCCGCCGAAGCCAAGAAACGCGGATACAAGGCAGTCGTAAGGCGGGAGGTCGTTCGTCTGGTCACCCCAGGCACCCTCACCGAGGACGCATTGCTTGAAGCGCGCAGGCATAACTTTCTTGCCGCATTCGCCCGCGTTAGAGACGAATCCGCGCTCGCGTGGGCCGATATTTCAACCGGCTCGTTTCACGTGATGAAGCTGAACAGTGTCCGGCTTGGACCTGAACTTGCCAGGCTAAGCCCGTCGGAGCTTGTCGTTCAGGAAGATGACGACGCGCCCTATGATCTGGCCGATGAAATGGGAATTTCCCTGACTCCGCTGGGACGCTCAAGCTTCGACAGTACCGCCGCCGAAAAACGCCTTTGTGACCTGTTTGGCGTTGCCACGCTCGAACCCTTCGGCAGTTTCGACCGGGCCGAGACCTCGGCGATGGGTGCCTTGATCGACTATCTCGAAATCACCCAAAAAGGCAAACTCCCCCTTTTGTCCCATCCGGTGCAGAACTCCGAAGCACATGTCGTACAGATCGATTCCGCAACCCGGCGCAACCTTGAACTGACCAGATCCCTGAATGGCGGGCGCGACGGCTCGCTGCTTGGTGCCATTGACCGCACCGTGACACCGGGCGGGGCCCGTCTGTTGGATCAGCGGGTTTCTAACCCGTCCAGAAGGCTCGATGTCATCCAGGATCGACTGGACGCGGTGCAATACTGCATTGAAAATTCAGCAATATCGAATGATCTCCGAGCCTGTTTGCGCAAAACGCCCGACCTTGACCGGGCTCTGTCCAGACTTTCATTGGACCGCGGCGGCCCTCGTGACCTCGCCTCGATACGGAACGCGCTTGAACAAGCAAAAACCATTTCCGATATTTTGTCCGTCTCTGGTCTGCCGAACCTGATAAACGAAACCGTCAGGCAACTGGCCGGTTTCGATGATCTGACCCAGCTTCTCGACGACGCATTGGTGGCCGACCCGCCACTATTGGTCAGGGATGGCGGGTTCATCGCCAGTGGCTACGATGAGTCCCTCGATGAATCTCGCGCTTTGAGGGACGAAGGCCGTTCGGTCATTGCAGCGATGCAGCAAAGATACGCAGAGCAGACAAAGATCTCGTCCCTGAAGATCAAGCATAACAACGTGCTTGGCTATTTTATCGAAACTACGGCGACCCACGCAGAGAAAATGCTCTCTGCGCCGCTTTCGGAATCGTTCATCCATCGACAGACCACCGCCAATCAAGTGCGCTTTACGACTGTCGAACTATCCGAGATGGAAACCAAGATTCTGAATGCGGGTAACAACGCGCTTGAAACGGAAAAGCGGCTCTATGAGAGGCTGAGAGAGTCTATTCTGGCCAATGCGGCGCAGATCAGTTCTGCGGCGCGGGCACTTTCGGAAATCGATTTGATGACGGCGTTGTCAGACCTCGCGGTTTCCGAAAACTGGTGTCGCCCCGGTGTCGACAATTCCCGCGCCTTCGAGATTTCCGGGGGCCGTCACCCAGTAGTCGAACGGGCGCTTAGAAAAGCCGGCGGAAACTTCATTGCGAACGACTGCGATCTTTCGGCGGAAACTGGCGCTGCGATTTGGCTCCTCACCGGCCCTAACATGGCAGGTAAGTCGACCTTCCTTCGCCAGAACGCGCTGATCGGCCTTTTGGCGCAGATGGGCAGCTACGTTCCTGCGGAATCCGCGCATATCGGCATAATCAGCCAGTTGTTCAGCCGGGTCGGTGCGTCCGATGATCTCGCTCGTGGGCGTTCGACCTTTATGGTGGAAATGGTCGAAACCGCGACGATCCTAAACCAAGCCGATGATCGTGCTCTCGTCATTCTCGACGAAATCGGCCGTGGAACCGCGACATATGACGGGTTGTCCATTGCTTGGGCCACGCTGGAGCACTTGCATCAGACCAACAGATCGCGCGCCCTGTTCGCGACCCATTACCACGAGTTGACAGCGCTTGCCGGTAAGCTCGAAGGGGTCGATAACGCCACAGTTTCGGTCAAGGAATGGGAAGGCGAGGTCATCTTCCTGCATGAAGTCCGCAAAGGCGCCGCCGACAGGTCGTATGGTGTTCAGGTGGCGCAGCTTGCCGGACTTCCCAAGTCAGTCGTCGCGCGTGCGCGGGTCGTTCTGGAAGCACTGGAAAAAGGCGAACGTGAAGGCGGTGGAAAGCAAAAGACTTTGATCGACGACCTGCCACTCTTTGCGGCCGTGCCTGCCCCTCAGGAAGCCAAGCCCGCGAAATCGCCGGTTACGGATCTTCTGGAAGAGATTCATCCAGACGAACTGACACCAAAAGCCGCTCTCGATATGCTCTACAAATTGAAAGAAGCGGCCAAGATGTGACCGCGTTCTTTCAGTCTAACGGGCAGGTTTTCAGCTCGCCGGCATCGAGGATACGCCGACCTGCGCAGGACGCAAAAGCCGGTCATGCAGCAGAAAGCCTTCTGCAGCAACCTGGATGATATCGCCGGATTTTGTTCCGGGCACCGGAGCTTCGAACATCGCCTGATGCAGCTGCGGGTCGAACCTGTCGCCAACCTGCGGTGCGATGATCTCGATACCGTGCTTGGCAAATACGTTCTGCATCTCACGCATCGTCAACTCGACGCCTTCGATCAGCGCAGCAGATACTGTTTTCTGCTCTTCGGTCGCGGCTTCAAGCGCCCGTTTCATGTTGTCAAACACGGGCAACAGGTCACGCGCGAGCTTGGAGCCGCCATAATTCTCAGCCTCGCGGCGATCCTTTTCTGAACGTTTCCGGGCGTTCTCGGCATCCGCCAAGGCCCGCATGAAACGGTCTTTCAGCATATCACGTTCGGCACGAAGAGAATCCAGTTCAGCGTCTTCATTGCTGATCTCGCTCATCTCGTCCGCAAGTTCTTCGGCCTCGGCATTCGCAAGGCTATCAAGGAAATCTTCGTTCTTTGGCTCAGCCATTCTTCACCTCTAACTGCGATCGGAGACCACCCGCCCAAGCAACTGGGCGGTATAGTCCACAATAGGAACGATTCGGCCATAATTCAGACGAGTCGGTCCAATGACCCCAACCGCTCCAATGATCTTTCGGTCAGCGTTCATATAAGGAGACACGACCAGAGAGGAACCCGAAAGTGAGAAAAGTTTGTTCTCCGAGCCAATAAAAATGCGCACACCGTCCCCGTCTTCGGCCAATTCGAGGAATTCAGCGATGTCCCGTTTCCGCTCGAGATCGTCAAACAGAGTCCGAATCCGTTCGAGTTCTTGATCGGGATCGTCCCCAGCCAACAGGTTAGACCGGCCCCGAACGATCAATCGTGTCGTTTCTTCGGAATTTCCTTCCCAAATCGCCAGACCGCTATCGACAAGATCGCGCGCAAGCTGATCTATCTCCTGACGCCGCCCGACGATCTCGGTATGTATCAACTTGCGTGCTTCGGCCAGCGTCTTCCCTTCGATCAGGGAGTTCAGAAAGTTGGTCGCTTCTCTCATGGAGCTTGGCGTCTGACCCGGAGGCGGCGTGAACAAGCGGTTCTCTACATGCCCATCCGAGAAAACCAGAACAACCAGGGCCTTGTTCTGATTCAGCGAAACGAATTCGATATGTTTGATCGCCGCTTCACGTTTCGGTGTAAGCACGAGCGAGGCACCCTGAGTGACCCCAGACAAGGCCGCACCGATACGATCCAACGCCGTTTCGACATCCTGGCTTGTGCCGCTCATGGTCGCGTCGATTTTCTGGCGATCGGATTCGTCGAGATCCCCGATTTCCAGCAAACCATCCACGAACATACGCAGACCCATCTGGGTGGGAATCCGCCCAGCAGACACATGCGGGCTATCCAACAAGCCAAGAAATTCGAGGTCCTGCATCACGTTACGAACCGTGGCTGCACTGACTTTCTCACTAAGAGTCCGGGTAAGCGTACGGCTGCCAACGGGCTCGCCCGTTGTCAGATAAGATTCCACGACCGATCGGAAAACTTCGCGCGAGCGATCGTTCAGTTCTTCAAGTATCTTCGAAGCGTTATTCATCGCTGATCCCTTACCAGACTGTAATAAAAGTGCTCTCCCGCGAAAGGTCAATCGGGGTTGCATCGGGTATCGGGCGAGCGTTATCCCGTAGCCCTGATAGAGAGGGATTTGCCATGCGACCGTCAGGACGAGAGTTGAACGAAATGCGGCCTGTTTCAATCGAAACGGGATTTACCAAGCACGCGGAAGGTTCCTGTCTAATCAAGATGGGTGACACGCATGTTCTTTGCACGGCCACCATCGAAGACCGGGTGCCGCCGTTTATCAAGGGATCTGGGCTCGGCTGGGTGACAGCAGAATACGGCATGCTGCCCCGCGCAACAAACACGCGCATGCGTCGCGAAGCAGCTTCTGGCAAGCAAGGCGGCCGAACAGTCGAAATTCAGCGGTTGATCGGTCGTGCCCTCCGAGCAGGCGTAGATCGTTCTGCCCTTGGCGAACGGCAGATCACCGTCGATTGTGACGTATTGCAAGCCGATGGCGGCACACGCTGTGCCTCCATTACCGGTGGTTGGCTTGCGCTGCGTCTTGCGGTCAACAAGCTGATGAAAATCGGTGATGTCGTCAGCGATCCACTGGTGGATCCGGTCGCTGCGGTCAGCTGCGGGATTTATGCCGGGCAGCCTGTTGTCGATCTCGATTACCCCGAGGACAGCGAAGCCGGCGTTGACGGTAATTTCATCATGACCGGCTCGGGCAAACTCATCGAAGTCCAAATGTCGGCGGAAGGGTCTGTTTTTTCGCGTGACCAGATGAACAACTTGCTGGATCTTGCCGAAAAAGGCGTGTCCGAGCTTGTTGAAAAGCAATTGCAGGCCGCGAAATGACCCGCAAATTCGTCGAGAAAGAGCTTATCGTCGCAACGCATAACGCCGGCAAACTGGCCGAGATGGTCGATCTGCTCGGACCTTTTGGAATCACAGTCCGCGGGGCGGCTGAACTGAACCTCGACGAGCCGGAAGAAACCGAAACTACGTTCATCGGAAACGCACGTATCAAGGCCAAGGCGGCGGTTGAAGCAACCGGTCTTCCTGCACTGTCAGATGATTCCGGCATTCAGGTTGATGCGCTGGGCGGAGCGCCCGGTGTTTACACCGCAGATTGGGCAGAAACCGGGAATGGCCGCGATTTCGTTATGGCAATGGAACGGGTCAATCGAGAACTCGAAGCCAAGAACGAACCGCACCCGCGCACAGCACGTTTTTGTTGCACGCTGGTGCTTGCATGGCCGGACGGACATGAAGAAATCTTTGAAGGTGTCATGCCCGGTCAGGTCGTGTGGCCCATGCGGGGCAACAACGGCCATGGTTACGATCCGATATTTGTCCCGGACGGCCACGACGTGACCTTTGCCGAAATGCCGACAGACCTGAAAAACAGCATCAGCCATCGCGCCGATGCTGTTTCAAAACTCGTAAAGGGCTGCTTTGTCTGAAGATTGGCGCAACGGGGGCTTTGGCCTTTACATACACTGGCCATTTTGTGAGGCAAAATGCCCCTATTGCGACTTTAACAGCCATGTATCCCGCAACATCGTCCATCAGGACTGGCTAGAATCCTATCGTCGCGAAATTGCGCGCGTTGCACAGGAAACACCCGGGCGTGTTCTGAATTCGATATACTTCGGTGGCGGGACGCCGAGTTTGATGCTCCCAAGCACGGTCGGAGCGATCATCGCAGATACAGTCAGCTACTGGACACCCGCCAACGACATCGAAATCACGCTCGAAGCAAACCCAGGGTCGATCGAGGCGCAAAAGTTTTCGGATTTTCGCAGCGCGGGCGTGAATCGCGTTTCCATGGGCATGCAGGCCATGAATGACGTTGATCTTCGGCGCCTTGGCAGGATTCATACCGTCGCCGAGGCCGAGGCCGCATTGGAAATTGCACGAAAGAACTTTGACAGGGTTAGTTTTGATCTCATCTACGCGCGGCAGAACCAGTCCCTTTCCGATTGGGAAGATGAACTGAATCTGGCACTAACCCTGGGCACCGATCATCTTTCTCTCTACCAGCTGACAATCGAATCTGGCACCGCATTCGGAGATCGTTACAAGGCGGGTAAGCTGAAAGGTCTGCCCAAAGACGATCTGTCTGCCGACATGTACGACTTGACCCAAGAGATCTGTAACTCTCACGGGTTACCACGATACGAAGTTTCCAACCACGCGCGACCCGGTTTGGAATCCCGGCACAACCTGATCTACTGGAACTACGGCGATTATATCGGAGTAGGTCCAGGAGCCCATGGGCGGGTAACGCTCGACGGTCAGAAATACGCGACGGAAACATACCGGAATCCGACGGAATGGCTGTCAAAGGTCGCAGACGGATCAGGCGAAAAGCCCCGGGAAAGCCTTCCGCGAATGGATCAAGCCAACGAATACCTCATGATGGGGCTCAGGGTAAATGATGGCATAGATCTTGATCGTGTCGAAGCCCTGAGTGGTGCGCCTGTATCCGTTCCGGCCCGAGATCATTTGGAAGAACTTGGGATGATCAAACAGACCGCGTCAAGATTATTCGTTACGAATCAAGGCTTTAACGTATTAAACGCGATCATTTCCGAACTCGCGTTCTGATACTCATTAAGCCCGGAAATGGCGTAAATTACCTATTCCCCGCTAAGCATGCGGCACAATGAATCCAGCTGATCCAACGTATCGTATTCGATGGTGATTTTGCCTTTTTCGCTATCCGGAGAATGATCCAGCGACACCCGCATGCCTAGGTTTGCGGCCAGATCGCCTTCCAGTGCGCGCGTATCTGCGTCTTTTTCGGTTACTGATCTGCTCGCTTTAGAGCGCTTATTGTCGTTTTTTCCATCCAGCGATTTTTTGACAAGTGCTTCGGTCGCCCGCACGGACAAACCGCCCTTTACGACCTTACGCGCTAGATCCGATGGATTCTCGGCAGGAATAAGTGCGCGGGCATGACCTGCTGACAGGTCTCCCCCCTGCAAAAGATCCTGCACATCCTGTGGTAAGGAAAGCAATCTTAACAGATTGGCGATATGGCTTCGACTTTTTCCAAGTGCTTCGGCGATCTTTTCCTGGGTATGGCCGAACCGATCCATCAACTGACGATAACCGGCAGCTTCTTCTACCGCGTTCAGATCCGAACGCTGTACGTTTTCGATGATCGCAACTTCCAGAACCTCGGTATCCGAAAACTCACGGACCAGAACCGGCACCTCATGAAGCTGTGCCCTCTGCGCAGCTCGCCACCGACGTTCACCGGCCACGATCTCGAATTTACCGCCAGATATCGCCCGAACGATAAGAGGCTGGATAATTCCCTTCTCACGAATTGAATTCGTAAGGTCGTCAAGCGCTTCTTCGGTGAACACGCGCCGCGGCTGATCCGGATTCGCGACCAGCTTTTCAATGGGAAGCATCTGATCCGCGTGTCTCACGGGGCTGTCAGTCGCAGTATCTTGTACTTCCGGAGCAGAAACATCCGCCATCAAGGCAGAAAGCCCGCGGCCAAGACCCCTTGGTTTTGCCTTTTTATCCGTCACTTGCTTCTCCTGCCCTACGCGGCTACCGCGCTGTTATTTCTGACTAATTCCGCTGCCAAAGCCCGGTAAGCCTCGGCACCCAACGATTTCGGATCGTAGCTGAGCACAGGCATCGCGAAAGACGGTGCCTCACTCACGCGCACGTTCCGAGGGATCACCGTCTGGAAGACAAGATCCCCCAGATTATCTCGGGCATCTTGCTCAACCTGCTGTGAGAGGTTGTTCCGACGATCATACATCGTCAGAACGATGCCCTCGATGCGAAGACCGGGATTGGCGGACTGCCGAATTTCGCGGATCGTCAACATCAGTTGTGAAAGGCCTTCGAGTGCAAAGAATTCGCTCTGCAGCGGAACAAGAACCGAATGGGCCGCGACCATCGCATTCACAGTCAAGATGTTCAAAGACGGCGGACAGTCGATCAATATATAGTCCCAGACATACTGATCCATCGCAACCTGTCGTAGTGCATCGTGCAAAAGAAAACTGCGCTTTTCATTTGATATCAGCTCAATGTCGGCGGAGCTCAGGTCCACCGTCGCGGGTACGATGCCAAGGCCCTCCATGCTAGTCGCCTGAATCACGTCGGAAAGCGGCGCTTCATCGAGCAAGAGGTCATAAGTCGTATACGTACGCTCCGTTGCCTCGATACCAAAGCCAGTAGACGCGTTACCCTGAGGGTCAAGATCAATTACCAGAACTCGGTGCCCCTGCTCGACCAGGGCAGCTGCAAGATTGATCGCGGTGGTGGTTTTCCCAACACCGCCTTTTTGGTTGGCAATTGCGATTATCTTGGGATCGGTTGATCTGGATATGTCAGACACGCTGAATTCCTTTTACTCGCAGAATGACAGCCTGGCTGTCCGTAACGCTCTTTATCACATTCATATCAAAGTGCCATTCCTGTCGCGCCTCACGGACCTCCTCTTCCCAATTTTTGCCTTTCGGAAAGAGCGCTAATCCTTGTTTCGAAAGATGGAAATCGGCGTAAGACATCAATCCATTCAAACTTGTAAGTGCTCGGGCTGAAAGTATATCTGAACCCATAGGTGGCACGTTCTCAATCCGATCATTAATGACCGCGCATTCTATGCCTGTAGTCCGCACGACCTCTTTCATGAAAACACATTTACGGGTGTCGCTTTCGATCAAAGTGAAACTGGCACGCTTATTTTTCTCGTGACCAATTATGGCACAAACCAACCCTGGAAAACCGCCGCCGCTGCCAATATCCGTCCATGTCTCAAAATGTTCAGCTTGCTCATAGATCTGAACGGAATCCACAATATGTCGCGACCAAAGATCATCCAGACTTTTAGGGGAAACCAGATTGATCTTCGGATTCCACTTACGAAGCAAGGTTGCATATTTTTCCAACCGCTCAAGTGTTTCACGTGAAACATTGAGCTCGGTCACGTCGCGGTCGCCTTGCTTTCGGATGCCCGCTTTTTCGCATGGTATAACAAGAGCGTTAAAGCAGACGGCGTCATGCCGTCTATCTTTGCAGCCTGAGCCATATTCTCAGGCCTATACCGCTCCAATTTTGTGCGAAGTTCATTCGACAAACCGGGAATTTCGCTAAATCCGAAGCCCTTCGGGAATTCAACGCGTTCCTCTTTTTGCATCGCATCTATATCACGCTGTTGTCGAGTAATGTAGTTTGCATAAAGCGCATCGCGGGAAAGTTGGAGTTTAACCTCATCGTCCAGCTCTTCAGAATCTGGAATGAGACAATGAAGGTCAGAGAATTCAACATCCGGGAACGCGAGAATGTCGAGGCCAGAGCGTTTTTTCCCATCTTGTTTTATCGAGATTCCACAACTCTCGATTTCTTTTGGCGTGAAGGTTGAACCCATCAGCATATCCATTCCGACGGTCAAGCGATCTCGCTTGTCGAGAAAAACGTCTTTGCGATTGGAGCTGACGCATCCAAGTTCTATACCAAGCGGTGTAAGCCGCTGATCTGCGTTGTCCGCGCGAAGTGAAAGCCGGAACTCAGCCCTCGAGGTGAACATTCGGTAAGGCTCGCTAACCCCTCTTGTAACAAGATCATCAATCATAACGCCGATATAGCTTTCGGCACGACTGAAATAGAGCGGAGTCGATCCTCGCGACTCCAGCGCCGCGTTTATCCCGGCCACCAAACCCTGCGCGCCAGCCTCTTCATAGCCCGTCGTACCATTGATCTGACCAGCAAGGTACAAACCCTGTATCGATTTTAAACTTAAGCTTGCATTGAGCGCTCTCGGATCGACGTAATCGTATTCGATGGCGTATCCAGGTTGGAGAATAACTGCCTCTTCTAGCCCGACCATAGAATTAATGTACGCCTGCTGAATATCTTCCGGCAGCGAAGTAGAAACCCCGTTTGGATATACCGTCTTGTTAGAAAGGCTTTCGGGTTCCAGAAAGACTTGGTGCGATTCTTTATCCGCGAACCGAACAATTTTGTCCTCTATAGAAGGGCAGTACCTTGGACCCACACCGTCTATTCGACCGCCATACATGGCTGATTTTCCGAGATTTTTTGAAATGATCTCGTGAGTTCGGCTGTTTGTATGCGTAATCCCGCAGGAGATCTGACGCGCGACCGGATGTTTGGACAAAAAAGAGAACATCGTCGGATCATCGTCACCGGGCTGCTGATCAAGAATCGACCAATCAATAGTCGATCCGTCCAGACGTGGCGGGGTTCCAGTTTTAAGGCGACCTATGAGCAGATCAAAACCGTCGATTTGTTCAGCCAATTTAACTGACGGTGCGTCCCCCATCCGGCCACCCGGAGTGGAAGTTTCACCGATATGAATGACGCCCCTTAGGAAAGTTCCTGTTGTCAGGATAACCGACTTGGCGGATATCTCTTGCCCATCGGCCAGCTTGACACCCTCAATCTTATTCCCGCCCAACAAGAATTCTGCAACTTCACCTTCGACAATGGTCAGGCGTTCTTGATTTTGAAGGTTATCCAGAACGGCTTTGCGGTACAGTTCCCGATCCGCTTGCGCTCGCGGCCCCTGAACAGCGGGACCTTTTCTGCGATTCAACAGACGAAATTGAATTCCTGCCGCGTCTGCAGCTCGTCCCATAACACCATCAAGCGCGTCAATTTCACGAACCAGGTGCCCCTTACCAAGTCCTCCAATGGCAGGGTTGCACGACATAACACCAATCTTGTCAATTTTCAGAGTGACGAGAATTGTATTGGCACCCATCCTGGCAGCAACGGAAGCAGCTTCGGTTCCGGCGTGACCGCCGCCGATAACCACGACATCAGCGTTAAAATGTTTCACGTGAAACACTCCTATTTCCCAAGACAAAAACTGGCGAAAATCTCATCGAGCAAGTCTTCTACACCAATTTTTCCAACCAACATACCTAGAGCTTGCGAGGAATCACGCAACTCTTCAGCTACGATATCATAAGTGTCCGGACCGCCGTTCAACAATTCCATCGCGGAAGACAATGAGCTCATCGCTCTGGATATCGCGACGCGATGTCTTTCCCGGCTCGCCAGTTCAGCTTTAAGCGCTCGACCTTTAAGCGTTGTCGTCAAACGAGAAACAAGAGCATCAACCCCTTCTCCGGATAACCCGGATATCCCGTTTTCCTTACTAGACGACAAATCAACTTTCGACCTCAGTACGATATCGTCGGGCATGATCTCAATGTCGAAATCTTCGTCCGATTCAACAAGGAAAACCCTGACATCCGCCAATCTCGCGCGGTCCTTCGCTCTCGATATTCCTATGTTTTCAACGAAGTCATCTGTTATCCGTAAACCCGCCGTATCCATCAAAGTGACCGGTAAGCCTTCGAAATCCATGCGAACTTCGATCACGTCACGCGTGGTACCCTCAAACTCAGAGGTTATTGCGGCTTCTCTACCGGCCAGTGCATTGAGGAGCGTAGATTTCCCAACATTGGGACGTCCAACAATCGCGACCTCGAAACCTTCGCGAATCCGTTCAGCCGTTGAAATCCCTGAACTTACCACCTTGAGATCATCGTAAACCTTACTGAGCAGTTCGTTAACCTCGGGCGTCACATCAACCGGCACTTCTTCGTCGGAAAAATCAATCGTAGCTTCAAGCAATGCTCCGGCCCGGATCAGATCCTTCCGCCAGTTTTCAGCCCTCTGACTGAAAACACCGGACATCACTTTTACGGCTTGCGAACGTTGAGCCTCTGTTTCCGCATCGATAAGATCAGCGAGACCCTCGACCTGTGCAAGGTCCATCCGGCCATTCATCAAAGCGCGACGTGTAAACTCCCCTGGCTCGGCAAGACGCAGCCCATCGAGCTTCCCCAGTGCTTCCAGAACTGCCGAAACGACAGCGTTACTCCCATGGACCTGCAATTCCGCAACATTCTCGCCGGTAAAACTCTTCGGTGCCTCGAAGGTCAGGATAAGCCCCTGATCTAGGATTTCCCCTTCTGCGGTCTTCAAAGACCGGAATGTCATGCCTCTTGGGGGCAATTTACCAACGCACAGAATCTCGGCAGCGTCTCGGGCTTGAGGACCAGAAACGCGTATCACAGCCACGCCAGCTTTACCCGGCGCGGACGCCAGGGCAAAAATAGTATCCATGACGATCTCCGAGTATCCGACCAGCGTCAGGTATTCATTGAATCAAAGAAGTCACTGTTGGTCTTTGTCTGCTTCAGCTTCGAAATCAGGAACTCGATAGCATCGGTCGTACCCATCGGGTTAAGAATACGGCGAAGCACAAAAGTCTTCTGAAGATCGATTTTATCGACCAGAAGATCTTCTTTACGCGTACCGGACTTAAGGATGTCGATCGCCGGGAACACGCGCTTGTCTGCGATCTTGCGATCCAGCACGAGTTCCGAGTTACCCGTACCCTTGAATTCTTCGAAGATGACTTCGTCCATACGGCTACCGGTGTCGATCAGCGCCGTAGCGATGATGGTCAGCGAACCACCCTCTTCGATATTCCGGGCCGCACCAAAGAACCGCTTCGGACGTTGCAGAGCGTTTGCGTCTACACCGCCTGTCAGAACCTTACCCGACGATGGAACAACAGTGTTAAACGCCCTACCAAGCCTTGTTATGGAGTCGAGAAGAATAACAACATCTCGTTTATGTTCTACAAGACGTTTGGCCTTTTCGATAACCATTTCGCTGACTGCAACGTGTCGTGTCGCGGGTTCGTCGAAGGTCGACGAAACGACTTCCCCTTTGACCGACCGCTGCATATCCGTCACCTCTTCGGGACGTTCATCAATCAGCAGAACGATCAGGTAGCATTCCGGATGGTTCTTTTCGATTGAGTTCGCGATGTTCTGCAGGATTACCGTTTTACCAGTCCGCGGAGGCGCAACGATCAAAGAACGCTGGCCCTTACCGATCGGCGCAACAAGATCGATGATCCGCGCCGTACGGTCTTTCACGGTCGGGTCGTCAAGTTCCATGTTCAGCCGCTCATCCGGGTACAGCGGCGTCAGGTTATCGAACGCAATCTTGTGTTTTGCCCGTTCCGGATCTTCGAAATTGATCTGGGTAACGTTAGTCAGGGCAAAATAGCGTTCGTTGTCGTCCGGCGCCTTGATGACACCGTAAATCGTGTCACCTGTTCTCAGCGAATACTGGCGGATCATGTCAGGCGACACATAGATATCATCCGGACCAGGCAGATAGTTCGCCTCCGGCGATCTCAGAAACCCGAACCCATCCTGAAGCACCTCGAGAACGCCATCACCGGAGATTTCCCAACCCTCATCCGCGCGCTCGCGCAGAATCTGGAACATCATCTCGCCCTTACGCATCGTTGACGCGTTTTCGATCTCCAGCTCTTCAGCCATGGCAAGAAGGTCCTTGGGACTTTTTGCCTTTAGATCAGCGAGGTTGAGGGATTCTAATGTCATGGTTCAAGCCTTTGGAAACGAGAGCGCAAGCCGCCTACGTCAAGAATTCGTCATGGGGAAGCACGTGTCCCGGACGGGACAGTTGAGCCGTATCTATGTTCGGTTTCCGCTTATGTCAAACAAGTTCAAAAGCGAACGACCACAGAGAACACGATGATGACCATAAAAACCGTAGGTACCTCGTTCATCATTCGGTACTGGCGACTAGTGACCGAGTTGCGTCCCTTCATGAAGTCCTTGCGCCGCAACGCCAGCCAGTGATGAAACCAGGTCATTCCAAGCACTGAAATGGCCTTGGTCCATGGCCAGATCATACCCCAGTCCACCAGGCCGGGTGTGAAGACAAGACACAGTCCGAAAACCCACGTGGCCACCATTGCCGGATTCATGATTGCCTTCAACAATCGGTATTCCATCACTTCGAATACCTCGGGAAGTCCCGATAACTCTTTTTTTTCAACGTGATATACGAAAAGACGTGGAAGGTAGAACAAGCCTGCCATCCAGGCAATGACCGAGATGATGTGAAAGGCTTTCGTCCAGGGATAGATGGAAATCAGAAAGTCGGTCATTTCGGCCTCGGGGTCATGCTCGGTCTCTCTTAAATATAATAAATATAAGAAGAAAGGTTTATGGTTTGGTAGGGAGACGCCATGCCGGTGGATTATTCAGATGTGCCATGGGTTATCCCGTGGGGGATCAAAATATATCGAAGTCGTCCACATCCCACGGTTGAGATAATATTTCTTTATAAATCAAAATGTTAAGCTAAAACTTGTCTCTAGGTCTATGTGGATAAAAACTGTATTGGGTTCTGACGGATGGTTTCATCCACGTTCAGATTTTATCCCTCTCCACCCTGTAAGACTCGGGGTGAGAGGAAGGGGGGAAATGGATGAAAACGCCCGGGTTGCGAAAATCGCCGGGAAACATAAAAACGGTCCCGACTGAAACAAGATTTCTCCAGCAGGTTATGCACATGTCTGTCCCCATCGTTCTGGCTTCCGGATCCCAAATCCGTTCAGAGTTGCTGCAGAATGCACGGGTACCATTTGACGTCATGGTTGCCCGGATCGATGAAGAATCGGTAAAAATGGCGCTGCAGGCGGAACAGGCAAAACCGCGGGACATTGCCGATACTCTGGCTGAACTGAAGGCAAGGAAGATCAGCGGCAAAATGCCTGGCCGCTTTGTGCTGGGCTGCGATCAGGTGCTGGATCTGGAAGGGAGGATCCTGTCAAAACCTGGAACCCCAGAGGAGGCGTATAGCCAGCTCGAATCCCTAAGCGGCAAAAGGCATAGCCTTCTTTCGGCGGCAGTCATCGTTGAAGACGGAAAACCGATTTGGCGACATGTGGGTCAGGTCCGGCTTTTCATGCGTGAGCTTTCACGGGAGTATATGACAGGTTATGTCGAACGAAACTGGGAAAGTATTCGGTTTTCTGTAGGATCCTATAAGCTGGAAGAAGAAGGTGTTAGGTTGTTCAGGTCGATTGAGGGAGATTACTTCAATGTGCTTGGATTGCCGTTGCTAGAACTCCTGAATTTTCTGACAGTGAGGGGAATGTTGGAAACATGACGCAGGAAAAGATACCGCTGGCGGGCGTGATCGGTTCGCCGATCTCCCATTCGCGTTCTCCGCTGCTTCACCACCACTGGCTCAAGGCGCTTGGTATCAAGGGTCACTACATTCCGATGGACGTGGCACAGGCGGATTTGGAAACCGTGATACGCACCCTTCCGAAAATGGGATTTGTCGGGGTGAATATTACCCTCCCCCACAAGGAAACGGTGATGCGCATCGCAGACCAGATCACCGACAGGGCCACGGTAATCGGAGCGGCTAATACTCTCATCTTTCGAAAAGACGGGATCATCCACGCGGACAATACCGACGGCTATGGTTTTATCGAAAACCTGAAGCACGGCGCACCCGATTGGGCGCCCAAGGAAGGTCCTACGCTTGTTCTTGGCGCTGGCGGTGCGGCGCGTGCCATCGTCGCGGCTTTGGCCGATGCAGGTGTGCCGGAAATTATTCTCTCCAACAGAACCCGTGTCCGTGCCGAAAAACTGCGCGACGATTTCGGCCAGCGTATCAGGGTGGTCGATTGGGTTCAGGTCGGAAACTACATGGATGAGCCGAATTTGCTGGTGAATACGACGGTTCTTGGGATGACCGGCAAGCCGGACCTGCGGATTTCGCTTGATCGGTTGAGCGCGGACACGGTCGTGACGGACATTGTTTACAATCCGCTGGAAACACCTTTGCTCCAACAGGCGAAACAGATCGGCTGTACCACGGTCGATGGGCTGGGAATGTTGATTTATCAAGGTCTTCCGGGATTTGAACGCTGGTTCGGACAACGACCGGTCATAGATGAATCGACCAGAGCAGCCATCCTGACATGAGTTTTCTACTTGGTCTGACAGGCTCCATCGGAATGGGGAAAACATCGACCGCCAAGCTGTTCCGGCAGTTGGGCTGCGATGTCTGGGATGCAGATGCGGCTGTTCATCGCTTGTATGCCCGTGACGGTGCTGCTGTTGAGCCTATGTCCCGGGTGTTTCCCGAGGCCATCATCGATGGTTCGGTTGACCGCGGACAATTGAAGGCGATTATTGCAAAAGACGCGTCAGCCATCAAAAAGATCGAAAAAATCGTCCACCCGCTGGTAGCAGCGGACCGCGAAGCGTTCAAGAAAACCGCTAGGTCCGATATCATCGTGTTCGATATCCCGTTGATTTTCGAAACTGGCGGACAAAGCAAGCTGGATGCGGTTGCCTGTGTATCCGTAGATGCGGAAACTCAGGAAAAACGGGTTCTGGAACGCGGTACCATGACTCGCGAACAGTTCCTGATGATCCGGGATAAGCAGATGCCGGATGCTGAAAAGCGCAAGCTAGCAGATTACGTAATCGAAACGGACACGCCTGAACACGCTCTTGCGCAGGTTCAGGCTATCATTAACGACATCAGAACCAAGGTGAGCCATGCGTGAAATCGTGCTCGATACGGAAACCACAGGGTTTGACCCCGAGGGCGGCGACCGGATTGTCGAAATCGGCGGCGTGGAGCTTTATAACCACGTGGCGACGGGGCGTACCTATCACCAGTACATCAACCCTGAACGCGACATGCCCGAGGATGCCTTTAAGGTGCACGGTCTCGGCAACGAATTCCTCTCAGACAAACCGAAGTTTGCCGAAATCGGTCAGGCATTTCTGGATTTTGTGGGCGATGCCAAGCTTATCATTCACAACGCTTCCTTCGACATGAAGTTTCTGAATGCCGAGTTGAAGTGGATGAACCTGCCTTTATTACCGCTCGATCAGGCTATCGATACGCTGGCGATCGCACGCAAGAAATTTCCCGGCTCGCCCGCCTCTCTCGATGCCCTTTGCCGTCGTTTCGGTATCAACAACGACGCCCGTACCCTACACGGCGCTCTGCTCGACTCCGAAATCCTTGCCGAAGTCTATCTCGAACTGATTGGTGGCCGGCAGCCCGATTTTGCGCTCTCGACGGCACAAACCGGCTCTTCAACGCAGGTGTCTGAGAACTGGCGCCCAGTCCCGCGCTCAGAGCCTCTCCCGCCCCGGCTGACCGAGGCGGAGAAGGCCGCTCATAATGAATTCATCGCCCAACTGGGCGAAAACCCGCTGTGGTTACGCGGCTAGGCCCTTACGCGTCGGCGACCGGCGCTGCGCCTTCGCCCTGAGCAGCCTGACGACGGGCCAGTTCGGAACGATAGATCTGCACAAAGTCGATGTTTTCGAGGTTCAGCGGCGGGTAGCCACCGTCACGTGTCACATCGCTGACGATCCGACGCAGGAAAGGGAACAGCATGCGGGGGCATTCGATCAGCAGGAACGGATGAAGCTGCTCTTCCGGAACGCCCTGAATGCGGAATACGCCGACATAGTCGATTTCCAGAAGAAACAGCTGCTCGCCGCCTTCCTTCGCCTTGGATTCGATATTCAGTTTGATCATGACTTCGTACTGATTATCGGTCGGACGCTTTTTCGCATCCAGATTGACCTGAACGCTGATGTCCGGATTGACCTGACCCGTCGCGCCTTTCTGGGCCATGACGTTTTCAAAAGACAGGTCACGGACGAACTGTCCAAGGATATTCATCTGTACTGCGGGTTGCTGTGCGGTATCGGCTGCACCGTTCTCGGCCATATTGCGAGCTCCTGAAACAAAAATTTGCCGCTGCTTACCAGCTTGAGACTCTTATCTCAATGCTGCTCCGAATGTCTGTCGCTGCCGTGCTCGACCCATCCAGAGTTACCTTTAGGCTTGCTGCCGCTCGGAGAAACCTCTTCGTATTCACCATCGATCACATCGCCGCCGCCGGGATACTCGCGTTGATATGTACTTCTGGTCTGCGATCCCATTTGAAACGTCTGAACATTAACGCGTTTTTTGAGAAAGTGGAAAACGGCGACACGCACCGAAGGCACGAGCAACGCAAAGCCAACGGCATCTGTGAAAAAGCCGGGGGTGAGCAGTAACGCGCCCGAAAACAGGATCATCGCGCCATGCGCCAAGGGTTCCGTCGGGTCATTCAATTCGGAAAAAGAACGGCTCAGCTGGGCAAGCGCCATCCGTCCCTGGGTCTTGACCAGCCATGTACCCAGAATAGCTGTTATGATCACGATCCCAAGAGTTGGCCATAGTCCGATCAGACCGCCAACCTGAATAAACAGGGCGATTTCGATAATCGGGACCATCAAGAAGGCCAGAAACAGATACATAGGCTCATTCCTTATTGTGCTCGGCGGTGGACTTGGACCTAGCCAACCCCTACATAGGGCTTTGACCGCTGCTTACAAAGCCCGACGCCTGAAACGAGGTACAAATGAATTCGCCCCTGATCCAGCTTCTGGTCCTGGCCGGCATTGCCATATTCCTGATTTTGCGCCTCAAAAGCGTTCTCGGGACACGTGAGGGCTTTGAAAAACCTCCCGTGCCGAACCAGTCGGCCAAATCGTCGCGCCCCGATTTCGAGGTCATCGAAGGCGGACCAGACCACGACATCACCGATCATGTCGATCCCGACAGCGATGCGGCCAAGGAACTGGCAGCAATGAAACGGGTCGAACCGGGCTTTTCTCTCACCGATTTCATCCAAGGCGCACGCGGCGCTTATGAAATGATCGTGATGGGTTTCGAACGCGGCAACCTTGACGAAATTCAGCCCTATCTGGCCGAAGACGTGTTCGAAACCTTTGTCAGTGTCGTTTCCGACCGCGAGGACAAAGGCCTCAAGATCACCGCTGAATTCATCGGTATCCGCGAGACCCGTGTTCAGGAGGTCAACTTTGACCGGGCAACCAATCGGGCCGAGATCACTATGCGCTTTGTTGGCGAACTCACCTCGGTCGTGCGCGATGAGGGTGGCGATATCATTGAAGGCAGCGAAACCACCGCCAAGCGGCAGAAAGACAGTTGGACCTTTGCCCGTACCATGGGCGAAGACGATCCGAACTGGTTGCTGGTCGCCACGGACGCATGATTGCGGTCCTGCGCGCGATATGCATGGCGGCCACAATGATGGCCTCCACCGGTGCGCAGGCTGAGATCACCCATAAAATCGTTCCTTTCGAAGAACTTGATGGTTGGTCTGGAGATAACCACAAGGATGCGTTTACCGCTTTTCTCAACACTTGTGCCGATCTGAAAGACCCGGACTGGCTGTCCATCTGCGCGGTTGCCCAAAGCAACATGGACAGCAATCCGAGATCGTTCTTCGAGCTCTTCTTTCGTCCTGTCCTGATAGAAGACGGCGGCAATTCGCTGTTTACCGGGTACTTCGAACCCGAACTTGAAGGGTCGCGTCACCCGACGTCACGGTTCCGGTATCCGTTGTACAAGATGCCGCCCGAAGCGAAAAACGCGAACACTTGGTTGTCACGGGAAGAGATTTTTTCGTCCGGTGTGCTCGACAATCGTGGGCTTGAGATTGCGTGGGTCGATGATCCGGTCGAACTATTCTTTCTCCAGATTCAGGGGTCGGGCCGTATCCGCCTCCAGAACGGAGAATCCCTGCGCGTCGGATACGGCGGCGCCAATGGTCATCCATATCGTTCCATCGGTGTCGAATTGGTCCGTCGCGGTATCTATGATGCCCACCAAGTCAGCGCCCAGGTCATCAAGAATTGGGTGAAACGGAATCCCGAGGCTGGACGAGATCTGCTCTACCATAACCCGTCTTATGTTTTCTTTCGCGAGATCAGCAAGGTAGCCGCCCACCTAGGGCCGCTAGGTGCGATGAACAGATCGGTTACGGCCATGCGCAGCATCGCGGTTGATCCACAGTTCACGCCGCTTGGAGCACCGGTATGGCTTGAAAAGGATGGGGAAAATCCGATCCGGCGGTTGATGGTGGCGCAAGACACCGGATCAGCGATCAAGGGCGCCCAGCGCGCCGATGTGTTTTTCGGCACCGGCGATGCGGCGGGAGAAGCCGCCGGCAGACTCCGGGACTCCGGCCGCATGCTTGTTTTGCTTCCGATCCAACGCGCCTACGCGCTGGCTACGGATGGCGTCTGATGAAACGCCGTCGGCTTAGCCAGGAAGAAATTGATCTATGGAACAAGGTTGTTTCAAAGGCTCAAAAGCTGCATCCCGAGCAGACGGTGTTCAAAACCGCGGAGGCGAAGCCCGCGGTGAAAAAACCAGTATCGAACCAATCACCCACAAGGCCTGCCCCGCCCCGACCCGCCGCACAGCCAAAACCACCTTCACCACCCCCGGTCGCACCGCTGAACATGGATCGAAAAGCTTTCGGTCGCATGAAACGGGGCAAACTGGTCCCCGAAGCGCGGATAGACCTGCATGGCATGACCCTTGATCAGGCCCATCCGGCTCTGACCCGTTTCATTCTTGGCGCTCAGTCCTCCGGCAAGCGTCTAGTATTGGTCATTACCGGTAAGGGGAAGATGGAAGAAGACAACATTCTCTTCGCCCGACAAAGGGGCGTTCTAAAACGACAGGTTCCTCATTGGCTCCAGATGTCACCCCTGTCCCATGCGGTGCAGCAAGTCAGCCCGGCACATATCCGTCACGGTGGCGACGGTGCCTTGTATGTCTACCTGCGCAGGCAACGCTAAGCGCTGCTTAGCCTGACCTTGTTTCTTCGAACGCCGATGTTCATGCTTAATGTCGTAAGCAGAAAATAGGCAGACACGCCGAGGAATTGCGTCTCTAACCCGATACCCTGATCGATTAGGACGCCTGTAATGCCGGGGCCAATCGCCGATCCAAGAACCATGACTGCGGCGGCCATCGCCTTGATCGATCCGATATTGGCTGTCCCGTAAAACTCCGCCCAGAAGGCGTTCGGCACCGTCGTGTTCGCACCGGTCGTCATCGCCATGAAGAATAGCCCGAGGAGTACGCCGGGAAGACTTTCGGAAAAGCCGAATACGGCAAATGCAACCACCATTGGCGATTGAAAGAACGGAATGATACGGGCCGTCCCCAAACGGTCAAGCAACCAGCCCGATATGATCATCGAGCCGACACCGAAGGCGGTGTAAAACGGGAACAGAGCCACAAGCTCTAAGTGGTCCCATCCATTGATCTCGGCGAAATGAACCTGATGGAAAAAGAACGCGGTATTAAATGCAGACGGACCCAGCAAGGCTGGCACCATGAACCAGAACAGGGAATGCTTCAGCGCCTGATTACGGGTCCAGTGAAGTCCGTCCATGCCAAGCGAGGATTCCGACTGGAGCATGCTTTGCGGCGTTCGTTCGTTCCTCAGGGCTGCCATCAGCACGGGGATCGAAATCAGGCAGATCAGTGCGGCGATGATCCAGAGATGATGCCAGTTCATGACGCTCATCAAGGTCACAAAAATAATTGGCAAACAGGCTTCGCCAATCGAAAACCCAAGTGAAGCGATAGAGAGCGCGCGACCACGCCGAGCGAGGAACCAGCGGCTCATGGCGACGACCGCCAGATGGCTCGTCATGCCCTGCCCGAAAAAACGCAGGCCGAAAATCACGATCGGCAGGCAAGCGGCAAACGGGTTAATAGCCATCAGCAGGCAGGCCGACGCAAGGCCTGAAAGGATAAGCGGGCCGAGAACGCGAACTCTGAACAGGTCCGTAAGCCCACCTGCCCAGATCATGACAATCGCGGAAATCGACGTCCCAAGCGTATAGATCCCGCCCCACTGCCCATGGCTCAACCCGAACTCGGCACGGATTTCACCGGAGAAAATCGAGATAAAAAAGGTCTGCCCAAAGCTGGACAGGAAGGTCAAAAGTCCTCCTGCCCCGAGCCATAGCAAATTTTGCCGAAAGAACGCTGAAAACACCATCCGGATGGAGTGGCCGAGGTGTCGCCGTCAGGCAAGCGAATTCGTGGACAGGGGAACGCCCCCCTGCCCTGATTGTCAGAGGACGTAGCGACTGATATCCGCGGAGCGTGTAAGTTCGCCGAGGTTTTTCTCGACGAAATCGGCGTCGACGGTGATCTCCTCACCGGCTCGGTCGGGGGCAGTAAAGGACAGCTCCTCAAACACCCGCTCCATAACCGTATAAAGCCGCCGCGCCCCGATATTTTCGACGGATTGGTTCACGTCGGCGGCGATTTTGGCCAGCGCAGCGATGCCTTCCGGCGTAAAGGAAACCTTTACGCTCTCGGTCCCCATGAGCGCCGTATACTGCAAGGTCAGCGCGTTGTCGGTTTCCGTCAGGATCCGCACGAAATCTTCTTCGGTGAGTGCACGCAGCTCGACCCGGATCGGCAGACGGCCCTGAAGTTCGGGCAGCAGGTCCGAAGGTTTCGCGATATGGAACGCGCCGGAGGCGATGAACAGGATATGATCGGTTTTCACCGGGCCGTATTTCGTGCTGACGGTCGTGCCCTCGATCAAGGGCAACAGATCGCGCTGAACCCCCTCGCGGCTGACATCCCCGCCACGAGCGTCGGAGCGCGCGCAGACCTTGTCGATTTCATCGAGGAAAACGATGCCGTTCTGTTCTACAGCCTCGACGGCAGCGCGGTTGACGGTTTCATCATCCAGCAGCTTGTCGGCTTCTTCCCCGATCAGAACGTCGTAGCTCTCCGCCACGGTCATCCTGCGTTTCTGGGTACGTCCGCCAAGGGCCTTTCCAAAAAGATCGCCGATATTCATCATGCCCATGTTCGCGCCGGGCTGGCCGGGAACATCGAACATTGCCATCGGGTTTGAATTGTCCGCCAGTTCCAGCTCGATTTCCGTATCGTCGAGTTCCCCGGCTTTCAGTTTCTTGCGGAACATCTCGCGCGTGCCATCCCGCGCGTCTTCGCCCGCAATTGCAGTAATCACGCGCTCTTCGGCAGATTTCTGGGCGTTGGCCTTGACCTCTTCGCGCATGTATTCGCGGGTCATCGCAATCGAACTGTCGATGAGATCGCGAATGATCTGCTCCACATCCCGGCCGACATAACCGACCTCGGTGAATTTTGTGGCCTCGACCTTTATGAAAGGCGCGCGGGCAAGTTTGGCCAGGCGACGGCTGATTTCGGTTTTGCCGACGCCGGTGGGCCCGATCATCAGGATATTCTTCGGATAAACCTCATCGCGGAGATCGTCCGAAAGCAATTTGCGGCGCCACCGGTTGCGCAGCGCCACGGCGACTGCGCGCTTGGCGTCCTTCTGGCCAATGATGTAGCGATCCAACTCGCTGACGATTTCCCGGGGAGTGAGGTCTGTCATCTCTTTTCCTTCTTCACCCAAATTTCTGAAAGAAATTTGCCAAGAAAATTCCAATTTTCTTACTTGGTGATTTTTTCAACGGTCAGGTTGCCATTCGTATAGACACAGATGTCGGCAGCGATCTTCATTGCGTCACGCGCGATCTGCTCGGCATCGCGGTCGCTGTCCATCATGCCGCGGGCCGCGGCCAGCGCATAATTTCCGCCGGACCCGATTGCAGTCACGTCATGCTCTGGTTCCAGAACATCACCGGCACCCGTGATGACAAAGATATCCGCACCGTCCGAGACGATCAGCATGGCTTCGAGTTTCTGCAGATACTTGTCCGTTCGCCAGTCCTTGGCCAGTTCCACGCTTGCCCGTGCAAGTTGGCCAGGCAGACCTTCAAGCTTGGCTTCGAGGCGCTCCAGCAGCGTAAAGGCATCGGCAGTCGATCCGGCGAACCCGGCAACGATATCATACCCTCCGGGCGAAAGACGGCGCACCTTGCGGGCGGTCCCCTTGATCACTGTCTGACCAAGCGAAACCTGACCATCACCGGCGATGACAACCTCGCCGCCCTTTTTCACGCCGATAATCGTCGTGCCGTGCCAACCGGGGAAATCTTCTTTGCTCATACTGCCTCCTGGTTCATGCGCCCTATATGTAACCCGCGTTCATGAGTGACAAGGGGCTGGAATTTTCCCAGTAAAAACAAAGGCGCCCCCAAGGGAGCGCCTCTGGATCGCGAATATTTCGCTGCGATCAGAGCGCGTCGTCGATCCAGCTCTGAAGCGCGGCTTTTGGCGCGGCGCCGGCACGGTTGGATACGACTTCGCCGTTCTTGAAGATGAACAGGGCGGGAATGCCCCGAACACCCATGGCAGCGGCAGAGTTCGGGTTGCTGTCGACATCGACCTTGGCGACCTTGATGCGATCACCGTATTCTTCGGACAGTTCTTCAAGCGCGGGTCCGATCTGTTTGCACGGACCGCACCATTCGGCCCAGAAATCCACCACAACGGGGACATCGGAATTTTTCACTTCGGCGTCAAACGTGGCGTCTGTTACGGCGACGGTGGACATGGGGGTACTCCTAAAGAGATGCGTCAGGTTACGGAACCTAGGAACGGCTGGCGCCAAGGTCAAGCTCCGGGGTTCTCGCAAGCGCATCGGTCACGAGATCGTGGGAGAGTTCCATGAGCGACCCGTTTCGCGTCCAGAGGATCGCGACACGGCAGTTTCGTTCGGGGTAGATTTGTTTCAACGCCAGCAGATACGCGCCCATCTGGCGCAGCAATCCTTCCGGGCAGAGTTCCGGTGTGGCGGGAACAGTTGCGTTTGTCTTGAAATCCATCGCCAGCACGTCCTTTTCCGTCACCACCAGCCGGTCAATGACACCGTGAACGCGACGCGATCCGATATTTGCGGTGACCGGCACCTCGGCAAGCGCGTCCGGGCCAAGCAGGTAGGTCAAATCCGGGTTCGCCAAGACGGCCTGCGCTTCGCCCAGGATATCCGCGCGCTCTTCCACGGTCAGGCCGGGGACAAGGCGATCGGCGAAAAGCTCATGGTCTTCCGGCATCGCGGCAGGCAGGTGTTCAAGCAAGGCATGAATGCGTGTCCCGCGCAGCTTTGCGATCTCTTCGGTTTCTCCCTCTGCACCAGCAAGTGCCTTCGCCCCGCCAAGTTCGGAAGGGCTCAGGGTTTCCAGTGCTACCACAACATCCGGAATGTCCTTGGAAAACACGTCGGGAATGCGCTGCTTTTCGAACACGATCGACTCCGGACTGCGGATCGGCAAATTGGTCCATGCGTCATCCACAAGCTCAAGACCGGGACCGCCCGGGAAATCGCGTTCCGTCGCACCCGCGCTTCGCATCGCGGCCTCGATGATCTGGTACCAGCTGTCGCCGTTCTTGTCCAAATCCCCGGCCGAGGCGACGATAAGCCGTTTCTCCGCACGGGTCAGGGCCACGTAAAGCAGGCGCTGCCTTTCGTTGATCTCCCCCTGCTTTGCGCTGTCGATTGAGGGTTGCAGGACGCGCGGTAGCTCCGCAGTTGGCGGACGCCAGACGGGCTGTCCGTCAACAATCGAGAGATCCCCACGCCCCCCGATCTGTCGCTTGGCCGTGTCCGGAAGGATGACGATAGGCGATTCCAACCCTTTTGACCCGTGAACCGTCATTACCCGGATCATGTTACCGGCATTGCCCATCTGACGTTTAATTTCGAGATCGTCGGTTTCCATCCATGCGAGGAACCCGGTGAGATTGGGTATCTCAACCCTCTCATAAGCCAATGCCTGAGACAGTAGCGCATTTATCCCGTCTTCCGCCTCCGCCCCCAATCGACCGAGCAGGGTTTGGCGCCCGTTGTGGCGCGTCAGAATCCGCTCGATAAGATCGAAGGGCCGCAGGAAGTCCGCCTGATCGCGAAGATCGTAAAGAACCGACAGCGTTTCAGGAAACTCCCCTGCCCGATCTCTCAGGCTCTGCCAGAGAAAGTTGTTTTTCCGGCGATGCGCGAGATCGAACAGCTGTTGTTCGCTCCACCCGAAGAGAGGCGATTTCAGCACCGTGGCGAGCGACAGATTGTCCTCAGGCGTCGCGAGAAACCTCAGCAGCGCGCCAAGATCCTTGACGGCAAGCTCGGCCCCGACTTTCAGTCGGTCGGCCCCGGCAATGGGAAGCCCCGCAGATTTGCAGGCCCGGATGATCTCGGCAAAAAGATCCGACCGGCGTTGTACGAGGATCAGGAAATCGCCTGCCTTCACCGGCCTCCGATGCAACCCTTCTGAATCCTCGTCCGGAATCGTCTCGCCTCTGTCGATCTGTCGCTTGATTTCGGCGGCGATCTGTTCGGCAAGAATGACCGTGTGATGACGCGGGCTTGGCCGGTCCAGCGGATCGGTCCAGGGCTGATCCTCGTCATCGGCGACTTTTTCGACGCAGGGCCAGAGATCGACACGTCCGGGCAGATCGGACTTGAACGCCCGGTGCTTGGAATCCGAGGAAAAGCCCGCCTCACCCCGTCCGTCAAAAACCAGATCGACAAGCCGCAGGATGGTTTCGGCGGAGCGGAACGAGAATTCCAGTTCAAGATCGAAAAGCCGCGACCCTTTGGCCTCTAGCCGTGCGCCGAACTCTGCCTGCATGCGGTCAAAGGCGTCCGGGTCCGCGCCCTGAAAGGAATAGATCGACTGCTTTTTGTCCCCGACCACGAAAATGGTGCGTTCGACATCTTCTCGCGCGCCAAGTCCGCTGGTGAATTCCTGAGCCAGTTTTTCCACCACGTCCCATTGTTCCGGACTGGTATCCTGCGCCTCGTCCACCAGGATATGGTCGATACCACCGTCAAGCCTGTAAAGAACCCAGGCCGCGACGGCGGGATCGTTCAGCAATTGCCGTGCCTTCAGGATCAGATCGTCGAAATCCAGCCAGCCCCTAACCTGTTTGCGCCGCTCGTATTCAGGCAGGAAAGCGGCGGCAAAACGATGCAGCGCGAGCGACTTTTCGACCGTGGCAAGACCCAGCCGTGCCGCGCGGGTATCTTCCACACGGCGCATGAAATTCTCGACCTCATCCATCAGCGCAGGGTTATCCTTTTGCACCGACTTCGTAGGGAAAGAACCGATTTTGGCCGTAAAGGGCTCTTTGGCCCCTGCCCCCGTCAGGAATACATTCTCGAGGATCGGCAGGGCTTTAAGGTCGAACTCTTTGATCGACGCCAGCTTGTTCGCGTTCGATTGATCCGTTTTGCCGCCGCCTTGCAGCGCGGTGATCAAGCGCGCCAGCAGGGCCTTTTCATCACCAAGAAACACGCGCCCAAGAATGGCGTTTTCATCAAGGTCTTCGGGAAGGTCGAACAATCGCATGATCGCCGACCGGTCAGGTTGCCCGGTAAAGGCGGCGCGCTTGCCCAGCACCATCGCGGTTAGCCCGTCGAAACCGTTATCGCTGATGTATCTCGCGACCCCGTCCAAAAGCGCGGCCTGGTCTCCGTTTGCGAAATCCTCGACAATCTCCTGCTGCAAGAGCCGCGCCGCGCGGTCTTCGACCTCGGTGAATTGCGGGCTGACGCCGGCCTCAAGCGGGAAGCGACGCAGAAGCGATGAACAGAAGGAGTGGATCGTCTGGATTTTCAGACCGCCCGGCGCTTCGATTGCCCGTGCGAACAGGGTGCGCGCATGGCGCATTCGTTCCGTGGTGATCGCGCCGTCGACGCCCAGAACCGTGAGAGCCGAGGCGAGCCGGGTGTCGTCCAGCATTGCCCATTCACCCAGCCGCTTGAACAGCCGGTTCTGCATCTCGCTGGCGGCGGCCTTGGTATAGGTCAGGCAAAGAATGTTCTGCGGCTGAACCCCCGCCATCAAGAGCCGCGCCACGCGGTCCGTCAGAACGCGGGTCTTGCCCGAACCTGCATTCGCGGCAAGCCAAGTGGACGCATCGGGCCGCGCCGCCTGAACCTGACGTTCGGTCGCCTCATCGCGCGGGGTCATGTGAGATCCTCGGGATTGGAAGGGGCGCTGCGGTCCCATTCACCAAACCGCGCCAATTGGTCGTAATCTCCGGCATCCGTGTCCTTTTGCAGTGCCCGTCGCGAAGTAAACCCCTGATCCTGTTCGAAATAAGAGCCGATCAACTCGCGCAATTCGGCCAGCACCTTTTCCGGCGGTTCCTCGACAAGGGGCGCTTCGACCTCGTTATATTTACTGCCGAGGCCGATAAAGGTTGCGGCGATCACTTTGCCCATCGGCACGTTTTCAAAGGCGCCCTGCTCGGCCATCGCGGCTTCGATCAGAAGCTGCTTGTCGAACTTTGCCTGAACCGAGGCGCTGGGCGGCGTGCCTGTCTTGTAATCATAAATAATCAGCTCACCCGCTTCGTTTTGGTCGATCCTGTCTGCCTGCCCGGTCAGACGAAAATCGAGCGGCGCGAGGGAAATGCCGCCGCTGACCTCGAATTTCAACGGTATCGCCCGCGACTGACGCAGAACCTCGCTTTCGACGAATGGCTCGGCCACTTTTTTCATTCTGGCCTGCCACAGGCGTTTGGCGACAGGCCATGACACTTTTTCCTCGAGGATCGCACTGCATTTTTCCAGAAAGGCGTCGAGGCTGAGCTTGGACGGATCGTCTCGTGTTTCCTTGACGAAATGCTCGAGAACTTCGTGCACGACGATGCCGCGCAGCAGCGCATCCGGTTCGCGGACCAGCGGATCCAGCGGTCTCAGTCGCAGGACATGCTTGGCATAGACCGCGTAAGGATCCCGGATCAGCCGCTTGATTTCCGTCACCGAAAGCTTGCGCGGTCGTGCGGCAACCGGCGGCCGCGGAGAGGGTCTTTTGGCGGGTTCAATCGGTTCCGCCTCTTCCATCGCTTCGGCCCATGCGACCCATGTTCGGCCCCTGTCCCGCATGGCTTCGAGCGCCGGGCTGCCTTGTTCTGGCAAGCCCTGTAACAGGTTGGTGATGCGGTTCAGCCAGCGCGAGGGGATCGTTTCGGAATCCTCGGACCGTTCGGAGCGTGTCAGCCAGACTTCGGGCGCGGCCACGGCAAGCTGGAAGTCATGGGCGGAAAGCCCGATCCGCCGTTCGGGCAGCAACAGTCCGGCCTGATGCCTCAGTTTGCGGTTCAGCCACGGGTCGGGCGACGGTGCCTCGGGCCATGTGCCTTCGTTCAGACCGCCGAGGATGAGCAGATCCGCCCCCTGCACACGCGCCTCGAGCGTCCCCCAGATAAGCACCTGTGGATGTGGGGCGTCCCTGTCGCGAACCTCTTCACCGCTGAGAACCGCGCCCAGCAGGTCGGTGAATTCGCGGGCGGTCATCTCGCCCCCGTATTCCGCTTCGTCCCGAAGGGCCGCGATGACGGAGAGCGCCTTTTGGCCTGCGTTCTTCTCCCAAAGGCCGCCGCTTCCCTCGGTCCGGCTGCCAGCGGCCAGTTTTTCGGCGAGGGTTACGAGTGTCTCGATCCAGTCGCCAAGCGGCAGGTGATTTTCGACGCAGCGATCCGTGACCGTATCGACGAGCCAGTCGATCCAGTGCGCGGGGACATCGCCGGTATCCCGTGTCTGGTATGCGCCAAGGCTTTCCGCATCGGGAAATGGCGGCCCGTTCTTTCGCAGGAACAGTTCAAGATCCCGCGTCAGAAGAAGATGTTCGCCACGTTCCGCGCCGCTGTGACACAGCGGGTGTTTCAGCAGGGCCATCAGCTTTTCGTTATTCAGCCGCTGCGTAAAAAGTTGCGCCACATGCCGCAGGAACCGGCCCGGCGGGGAGAGTTGCAAAGGCAGGCCAGCGCTGTCATCGGGCAGGATACGCCATTGATCGAGCGCCGCGCTGACCCGCCGGGTCAGCATCCGGTCGGGCGTGATCAATGCGGCGGTCTGACCATCCTCGACGGCCTGCCGCAGCCGCATCGCGATGGCCAGCGCTTCGGCGCGGGGGCCGGGGGCCTCGACCAGCGTCAGGTTTTCCGTTGCACCCGCTATATCCTTAAGATGCGGGCCTTCCTCAAGCCAGGCATGCGTGTACGGGGCCGGTCTGAGTGCAAGCGAAACCAGCCTGTTGCGCGCCTTTGACGGCGGTTCGCCCTCGGTCCACGGTTGGACGTCGTTCTGGTTCAGCCCCAGCGTTTCCATCATCCGGTAGAACCGGAACTGCGGGTGGTCTTCCGACACCAGCGCGTCGGCCATGTCGTCCCAGACCGATTGCGGTTGATCGAAATCGAAGCCCGGCAGGACCACCGCCCCCTGCGGCAGCCGCGCAATCGCGTCGATCAGCATCAGCGTGGTGCCGCGTGATCCCGTCGAACCGGCAAGGATCACCGGGTGCGACGGCGGGTTTACGGCCCATTCCTTTACAAGTGCTTCGACCTGCGCCCGCTGCTGTGCCTGCGGGTCGATCCTGTCCTCACCGTCGCCCAGATAACTGTCAACGATTCCAATGAATTGCTGCGCGCGCGCCCAATGTCCGGACATGTCCGAAACGTCCAAATCGCGGATCGTCTGGGTGCTGATACCTTCGCCCTGCATCTCATCCATGAGCGCGGCGAGGCTGTCGGCGAGATGGTAGAGAGACGACTGTGCGGCAAGATCCGGCTGGGCCTTGAGCAGCACGGAAATGAGTTGCGCGAGTTCGAGACGACGGCGCAAAACAGGGGTCACAACCCGTACAGCATCTGTACACCCCCTGTACATCGTATCGGTGACAAGCGAGAGCCGGGGCAATAGTCGGGCGGGTCCCGTATCGTAAATATCCCGGATACGGCGTTCCATCCGGCGGGTGTTCACGATCAGCTGAACCCGGGCCAGAGCTTCGGGGGACTGACCGTCAAGACGGGCATCCAGCCCCTTGATCAGCTCGGCCGGGAAATCGACGCCGGGGGGCAGGGCAAAGAGGCGGGGTTTGTCACTGGGTTCGAACATCATGCGTGTCTTAGCAACTGTTCGGCGAGCCCGATACCTTCGGGATGGCCGACGTCGCACCAGCGGCCCGGATAGGCGCAGCCAAAGATCCGTCCGGACTGCCCAAGGTCATCCCAGATACGGTTCAGGGAGAACATGTTTTGGTCTATATGCTCAAGCGCGCCAGTCTTAAGGATCTGAACGCCGCCATAAACATAGTTTCCCTGGCGCGAGAGCCTGCCATCGGGGTCGAGCGAGAAATCACCGCCGCCGACGCGACCGACAGTGTTTTCGACTGGCACACAGATCAGAAGCGCGTCCATGCGATTGGGATCCCAGGCCTTGGCAAGGCAGGAGAGCGGGTTGGGACCGGCCCAGATTGCATCCGTGTTCATTGTGAAAACAGGATCGGTCGCGAGCATGGGCAGGGCGGCTTTCAGCCCGCCGCCGGTATCGAGGATATCCGGCTGTTCGTCCGAGATGAGAATATCGCGACCTGCGAGATGATCGGCCAGCATGGGGGCCTTGTAATGGGTGTTGACCACTTTGCGCAGCGGGCCGAAGTTTTCCACGATATCAAGCGTATGGTCGATCAGCGGTTTGTTCAGAACCTCGACCAGAGGCTTGGGACAGTCGGCAGTCAATTTGCCCATGCGCGTGCCGAACCCGGCGGCGAAGAGCATGATGGCTTTGGGCGCGTTCATTATTCGGTCCGAAGTAGCGCGAGGTTTTCAGGCGTCGGCCTGGGCAGGTTGGTCAGCAGAAGATCCGCGACCGGGGCCAGCGCCGGATGTTCGAGATCGCGGGTCAGAACCTCCCAGACTTTCGGGATCATATCGATATAGCGGAGTTTGCCGTAGGCCGTTCCGAGCCGTGCGAATACGCCGAGAATCCGCAGGTTGCGCTGGGCGCCGAGCACCGCGTAAGCCTTGCGAAAGGCATGATCCTGCACGCCGGTTTCGTCAATGTAATGGGCGATCATCTTCGCTTCGACCCCGGGCGAGACATCCCGGCGAATGTCCTGAAGCAGGGAGACAAGATCATAGGCCGGGTGACCCGACATGGCGTCCTGAAAATCCAGCAGACCGACACGCGCGACTCCGGTTCTGTCCGGCAGCCAGAGCAGGTTGTCGGCGTGGTAGTCGCGCTGCACAAGGACAGGGTTGTCGGGTTCGACATCGCGCAGGATGGTGTTGAACTGCCCGGCGAAACGTTCGGCCACCTGCGGATCGGACGCGCCATTGATGCGGTCGGCATATTCGGAAAACGCCAGACCGGCCAGATCGGTCATCAGCGCCGCGTCGTAGGCGTCAAGCGCGGGGAGCGGGGCCCTGTGCAGTTCGATCAGCACATCGACCGCCGCGCCATAGAGTTCCTCTTCGAGCGCCGGGTTTTTTGCGATGACGCGGGAATAAAGATCGTCGCCCAGATCCTCGAGGATCAGAAATCCGTTCTCCTCGTCCGAGGCGATGATTTCGGGCGCGCTCAGTCCGGTTTCTTTCAGGTGTCGGGCTATCTTGACGAAAGGTCGGATGTCTTCGCCCTTTTCCGGCGGCGCATCCATGAAAACGGCGGTTTCGCCGGTTTCCGCTCTGGTCAACCGGTCATACCTGCGGTTCGACGCGTCACCGGCCAAGAGGCTGCGGTCTGCATTCTTCCACTCGGTTCCGGCGATGAATGCCTTGGCGAGTTCGGTGCGGTCGGTCATTTGAGCATTTCCAGTTTCTTGTCCCATTTCGGATCGGTCCAGCTGAGCGTCAGTTGGCGGCTGTCTTCGTTCACCTTGTCAGGCAGGAGTTCAAGTGTCAGGGCATCGGGTGGCGTCAGGTCGCCCAGTCTTTCCGGCCATTCGACCAGGCAGATGGCATCGGTGAAGGCATCCGTCAGGCCAAGTTCCTCGATCTCGTCCGGGCCGGACAGCCGGTAGAGATCCGCATGCCAGATCGTGCCGGTGGACCCGTCATAGACCTGAACGAGAGTAAAGGTGGGCGAGGGCACGTCTTCTGGCATGTCTTGAAGCGATTGCACCAGATGTCGGCAGATATGGGTCTTGCCCGCGCCGACGGGCCCGAAAAACAGCACCGTATCGCCCGGTGCGAGCGTCTCGCCCAGCCGGGTGGCAAAGGTTGCGCTGTCTTCGGGTGAGGTCAGGGTGAAAGAGCGTTCGGCGGTCATGCGCCGCACAATGGCGAGCCGGACCGGCAGCCGCAAGCGGTCAGTTATGCACTTCGAGCTGCGGCTTTCCCCTGATCTGAACCATGTTGGCGGGCGGCAGGTTCGAAAAGGTGATGAGACTGGTGCCGTTCAGGATGGGACGGACACGGCAGAGCATGCGTTCACCGTTTTGAAGCGTGATTTCGGCATCCCAGTTGGTACGGTTTTCGCTGGCGCTGACGAAATCGCGGATTTCACCCCAGATCGGCGTTGCCTTGCAATTCTGTTGCCATATCCGGGTCGCGTCGATGACGGTACTTTGGGTAAAGCTGCTGTCGGGATCGACATTCCAGAGATCGCGATAAGCCTTGTTACACAGGGCCAGCGTGCCATCGGGAATAAATACGACAAAGGCATCGCCGATTTCATCAAGCACAGCCTGACCCAGTTCCAGATCCGACCGGAAGCGGCGGGTCAATGTTATTTCAGCGGTAATATCCTCAAACAGAAAGGCGATGGCGCCATCCGGGTGCGGGCGTCCGTTGACGGAATAAACGGAACCTGACGGAAGCGACCATGTTTCCTGATAGCGGCCATCGGAGGCGGCGGCGACAAGTTCGGCCATCTGGTGGCGCCAGCCGCTGTAGTTCTTGGGTTCTGGCATCATGCGCTGGTCGCGCAACCGGTCAAAAAAGGTAAGCAGGTTGGGGCGGGCCGACAGGAATTCGGCGGGCAGGGCAGTCAGGTCGATCAGCGCGGGATTGAACAGTGCGAGCTGCCGGTTGCGATCGAAAATCGCCAGCCCGATGGAAAGCTGCGCAAAGGTCTTGGCAAGGGTCTGCACGAATTTGCGCTGGGCGTTTTCCGCCTCGACCACCGCATTCACGTTGACGGCGCAGCAAAGCGGTCCTTCGTCATTGGCGATGACCGAAACATCGTACCAGACGCGGTCATCGGTGCCGAGCATGGTGACGGGCATCCGGCGGGAGCGAGCCTGTTCCACATCGCTGGGCAGGATCGGGAACAGGCAGGAGGTTTCGGATTCGGGCGTCGAACTGATCTTGGTGACCAGAGACTGGTAGGCGGCATTGCTCCAGACGACGTCGCCCGTTTCTGACAGTTGCCAAATCGGGTAGGGCGTTTTGTTGACCGCAAGCCGAAGCTGCAAAAGTTCGTCCCGTGCCGAAGGCCCGAGCAGAAGAGACGGGTCATTCTGGACGGCACTGTTTTCGCCGATACGGACCCGGGTGATGCCGTCGAGCCATTCCATCGTGAGAATTGCAGGGTCTTCCTGCCCGATAGCGCGACGCCGCACGCGCCCCGACAGCCTTAGCTCGCTTTGAGAGGACGGGAGATCGCGAAAGCGCGTTTTCAGCACCTCACGCAGGGCGTTCCAGTCAAAGTTTTCCTCGCTGGCCTCGATATACTCGCTTGCTGTAGAGGAGGCATCGAGCAGGCGGCTGCCATCGAATATCCAGACCGCCTCATCACCGGTTTCCGCGACGTATTTGCTTCGCCACGATCGATGGGACCGCGAACCGGGAGAAAGGATTGCTATCGTCAGAATTGCCGAAAGCAAGGATACGAATAAAATGGCAATCCACTCGTTCATGGGAAGGTATTCACCGTCTCTCCAGCCAAGGACCTTAGCTACAGTTCCGAGAAATGGTTAACACGACCTTAACCGGACCAGATTATCTGGCGGTCATGTTTCGATAGGCCGGTTCTTTCCGAGGGGAACGACGTTGTCGCCGGCGCGCGCGTCAATTTTCCGGCGGGGCCAGCGGACTTCGACAATGGCGCCGGTGCGGTTTGCCATTACGGGGACGTCGCCCGTCCATTCCGGCCCGTTTGCAAAGCGAAGTTCGGCACCGGAACGTTCCAGAAGCGTCTTTGCGATGAACAGGCCAAGGCCCATGCCTTCGTACCCCGGGCGCGAGGGCCGGTCGGATTCCTGTCGTCTGCGACGCATGAAAGGATCGCCAATACGTCCGATGGTCTGCGGCGGAAAACCGCGGCCGTCGTCCATGATGCGGATCGAGATGAAGTTCTCGTTCCAGCTCGATTCCAGCCAGACGGTGGTGCGGGCGAAATCGACGGCGTTCTGGACGAGGTTGCGCAAGCCGTGGATGACCTCGGGTTTGCGCAGGATCGAAGGTTGTTGAAAGGCGGTGCCCGAGCCGGGGCGCTCTTCGAAGATGATTTCCTTGCCGCGATCCATGTGCGGTTCGGCGGCCTCATTCAGTACGGCGCTGAGAGGTGCCTGTCGCAAGTGCAGGTCGTCCTTTCCGGCGCGGCCCATGTTGCGCAGGATGTCGCGGCACCGGTCGGCTTGTTCGCGGATAAGTTGGGCATCCTCGCGCAGGTCGGGACGGTCATCCAGTTCCTCGAGCAGTTCGGCGCTGGTTAGCTTTATAGTGGCAAGCGGCGTGCCAAGCTCATGCGCGGCGGCAGCGACCACACCGCCCAGATCGGTCAGCTTTTGTTCGCGGGCGAGGGCCATCTGCGTCGCGGCAAGCGCATCAGACATGGAATGCATTTCCGAACTGACCCGCCGGGAATAGGCGCCCATGAACAGCGTGGCGATGGTGATCGCGGCCCAATTGCCAAAGACGAACATGTCCGGCAGGCGCAGCACCTCGCCGCTTTCGGTGACGAGCGGGAGGTGATTGACCGCCAGCATCGTCACCAACATGATCGCGCCCCCGCCGATCAGGATTGTCGAGCGCAGGCCCAGAACGCTGGCGGAAATTGTCACCGGGCCCAGCATCAGCATGGCAAAGGGATTGTTCAGTCCGCCGGTCAAGTACAGCAAAAAGGAAAGCTGAAGCAGATCGAAGAGAACCATCATGAAGTTCTCGGTCTCGTTCAGGCGTTTGTTTTCCGGAAAGACGAAGATCGCGATCAGGTTGCCGACGACCGACACGCCGATGGCAAGGTAGCACAGGCCGAATTCGAGCTGCAGGTTGTACATCTGCTGCGACACGGTGATCGCTGCAAGCTGACCGATGATCGCGACCCAGCGCAGAAAGATCAGCGTGCGCAGACGGATCCAGTTGCTGCGTTCCTGCCCTTGGAGAATGGCGCCGGAAGAATTGAACATGCGTGACCTTACGTCTGTTGCGGCGGCTAAATATGTTGATAGGTGTCCACGCCGGAACGATCAACAATCATGAGCCTGAGGATAATCACGATGCGCCGCTATTTTGCATTTCTCGGAGCGGCCGTTCTGGTGGCCGTTTTGGGCGGTACCTGGCTTTTCACCGTTTATGCGCGCAACGACAATCCGTTGGCCTCATGCGGCGTTGGTCAGGTCGCGGGCGGCTCGGCCCAGATTGGCGGTCCGTTCGAGCTGGTGAATGCGTCGGGTGAGACCGTGACCGACACGGATGTGATCACCGAACCGTCGCTGGTTTATTTCGGGTATACGTTCTGCCCGGATGTCTGTCCGATGGATATGGCGCGCAACGCGGATGCGGTCGATCTGCTGCAGGACGCCGGTTATGGCGTAACGCCGGTTTTCATCACCGTCGATCCGGACCGGGATACGCCCGAGGTGGTCGGTGACTTTGCGGACAACCTGCATGAACGCATGATCGGCCTGACCGGGTCGGCGGAGCAGATCAAGGATGTCAGCCAGACCTACAAGGCCTATTACAACGCGCATAAGGACGAGGGGGAATTCTACCTCGTCGATCATTCGACCTTTACCTACCTGATGACGCCAGAGGACGGGTTCATCGAATTCTTTCGTCGGGATCTGAGCGCCGAGGACATGGCCGAAAAGACCGCCTGTATCATAGACAACCTGTAGGCGAATCGCTGGTTTGACCTTTTCGATGCCCGTCTGCATATTAGCTAAAATAAACAACAAATGCCGGAGGAACCCGCATGGCAACCGTTGATCCGCATGAGCTTGGTCCTGACCGGTCTTTGCTTTTGCTCGACGATGACGAGCCTTTCCTGCGCAGGCTGGCCAAGGCGATGGAAAAGCGTGGCTTTGAAGTCGAGATGGCAGGTTCTGTTGCGGCCGGGCGCGCCATCGCGACAGCCCGTCCTCCGGCCTATGCGGTCGTCGATCTGCGGCTAGAGGATGGCAACGGGCTGGATGTGGTCGAGGTTCTGCGGGAAAAGCGGCCCGACAGCCGGGTCGTGGTGCTGACAGGTTATGGTGCGATTGCAACTGCTGTGGCGGCGGTCAAGATCGGGGCGACGGATTACCTGTCGAAACCTGCGGATGCGACCGACATCACAAATGCGCTTCTGGCGAAGACGGATGAACTGCCGCCGCCGCCGGAAAACCCGATGAGCGCGGACCGGGTGCGCTGGGAACATATCCAGCGTGTCTATGAGCTTTGTGATCGCAACGTGAGCGAAACGGCGCGTCGGCTGAACATGCACCGTCGAACCCTGCAACGCATTCTTGCCAAAAGAAGCCCGCGTTAGAGCCTGTGTCCGGGGGCAATCTGCCTTTGGGGGCGCTGGGCAACCAGCCTGAACCGACAGGCGGCTGGTCCGAAGAGATCGTGACGCTGAAACATGCCGTCGTGGTGCCGCCGCTCAAGGGTGATTTCATTCAACCGGCGGGGATACTGTCCGAGGATGGTGCCTATTGCGCCCATGGGGCGTTGTGGCGGAAATTTCGCGCTCTGACCGTTGCGCCGGAAATGCCGGAGCGGGCTGAGCCGCTTCCCGGGCGCTGGCTTTGGGGTGGCGTGCTTTGGGCGCACTTCGGCCATTTCCTTGTGGAAAGCAGCGCTCGCTTGTGGGCACTCGATCAGTTGGAACAGGCTGTTGACGGCATCCTGTTCATGCCACGACGCCCACGGGCGGGCGACGCGGTGCGCGGATTCCACAGGGATTTCATCCAGTTGATGGCCCCCGACATGCCGATCCGGGTTGTGACGGACCCGGCCCGCGTCGAAGAACTGGTGGTGCCGGGGCAGGGGTTTGGCCTTGGGCGGATCACGGCGGGGACGGAGGCGTTCCGGCAGGCGGTTCATAACCGGTTCGCAGCGGATATCGCGGCGGAGGGGCCGGAAAAGATCTATATATCACGCTCTGCGCTGGGCATCGGCAAGGGCGGTTTGCTGGGCGAAGAGCGTATGGAGGAACTCTTGGCAAGCGAAGGCTACGAGATTTTTCATCCGCAACGGCATGACATGGCAACGCAGATCGCGCGCTATAAGGCGGCTAGGCAGATCGTGGCGGCGGATGGTTCGGCCATTCACCTGTTTGCGATGGTCGGGCGCGCGGATCAGTCTCTGGCCATCGTATTACGGCGCAAATCCTCGGCCAATAACCTGCTGCAGTCGAATGTAACCCATTTCTGTGGCCGCGAACCGCTGATGATCGAGGCGCTGCGCAGTGAATGGGTCAAGGCGACCAACAAGAAGAAATCCAACCGGCTGTCCTTTGGTGAGCTGGATTTGCAGAAGATCGGCGCCATGCTGGCCGAGGGCGGTTTCATCCGCGACGCGGCGGCATGGCAGGCGCTGAGCGACGAGGAGCGGCAGGCGCTTTTCGCCGCCAAGAAGCTGACCGGTAAGAACGCCGTTGAGGAACTGCCGAAGTACAAGCGCAACCGGATACGCGCGGCGCGCCGAGCGAGGAAAGCGACCTAGCCAAGCTGGCGCGAGAGTTCTTCGTATCGTTTCGTGAAATCCCGACGGGTTTCGACGGGAGGGCGCAGAACTATAGTCAAATCGCCTATTAGAGCCTGATCAGGCTTGCCAAAGAACTTGTTCGCCTCGGCCTCGGTAAAGCCTGCGATGCTTGTTGCCTCCATCCATGCGCTGATATTGTCGGCCTTTTTGATCTGACGTTTCACGCTGGCGGGAATGGCGGCGGGCAGGCCGAAACGGATGTGGATGGCAGAGGTCAGACGGATATCGAGATCCTTGTAACCGGGACCGACGGCTGCCTTCACGGGCGATATCATGTCGCCGATCACGTATTCGGGCGCGTCGTGCAAAAGCGCGGCCAGTTGCCATTTCGGGGGGGCCTTGGGCGCGATGCGGCGAAACAGCACTTCGACCAAAAGGGAATGTTCGGCGACGGAATAGGCGAAATCGCCATTTGTCTGACCGTTCCAGCGCGCGACAAAGGCCAGACCATGGGCGATGTCTTCGATTTCGATGTCCACGGGCGTCGGATCAAGCAGATCAAGGCGACGGCCGGACAGCATGCGTTGCCAGGCGCGGGGAGGTTTCATCATGGCTCTCGGTCAGACAAGGGAATCCCGGTTTACTGCCCAAAACCAATGCGCTCGTCCAGTCCGAAGCGCGTGAAACCCGGATTGATTAGGTCTTCGTTAGGGGCGATCACCCTGTCGCGTTGCGCCTTTCGGGAGGTGATGGTAAATGCGCTCAAAATCATAGGAGTTTCCCATCGTGACCCAAGATTATGCCGTCAAGGACATCAACCTCGCCGATTATGGGCGCAAAGAGCTTGATATCGCCGAAACCGAAATGCCGGGCCTGATGGCGCTGCGCGAAGAATACGGCGAAAGCAAGCCGCTGAAAGGCGCGCGGATCGTTGGTTCGCTGCACATGACCATTCAGACTGCGGTTCTGATCGAAACCCTGACCGCGCTGGGCGCCGACGTGCGCTGGGCGTCGTGCAACATCTTTTCGACGCAGGACCACGCGGCTGCGGCGATTGCGGCCGGTGGTACCCCGGTCTTTGCAGTCAAGGGTCAGAGTCTGGTCGAGCACTGGGATTACCTCGACAAGTCCTTCATGTTCCCCGAGGGCGCGAACATGATCCTTGACGATGGCGGCGACGCGACGCTTTACGTTCTGCTTGGCGCACGTGTCGAAGCGGGTGAAACAAACCTGATCGAAGTGCCGACCTCGGAAGAGGAAGAGGCGATCTTTGCGCAGATCAAGAAGCGTATGAAGGAAAGCCCCGGCTGGTTCACCAAGACACGCGACGCGATCAAGGGCGTTTCCGAGGAAACCACGACCGGCGTTCACCGTCTTTACGATCTGCACAAGAAAGGCCAGCTGCCTTTCCCGGCGATCAACGTGAACGACAGCGTGACCAAGTCGAAGTTCGACAACAAGTACGGCTGCAAGGAATCGCTGGTTGACGGTATCCGCCGCGCGACCGACGTAATGATGGCAGGCAAGGTTGCGGTTGTCTGCGGTTACGGCGATGTGGGCAAAGGGTCTGCGGCGTCGCTGGCCGGTGCCGGCGCCCGTGTGAAAGTAACCGAGATCGACCCGATCTGTGCGCTTCAGGCCGCAATGGACGGTTTCGAGGTTGTGCGTCTTGAGGACGTGATCGACAGCGCCGACATCTTTATCACCACGACCGGCAACAAGGACGTGATCCGCATCGAGCATATGCGCGAGATGAAGAACATGGCCATCGTCGGCAACATCGGCCACTTTGACAACGAAATCCAGGTTGCCAGCCTGAAGAACCACAAGTGGACCAACATCAAGGAACAGGTGGACATGATCGAAATGCCCTCGGGCAACAAGATCATCCTCTTGTCCGAAGGCCGTCTGCTGAACCTTGGCAACGCGACCGGTCACCCGTCGTTTGTGATGTCGGCCTCCTTTACCAACCAGGTTCTGGCTCAGATCGAGCTGTGGACACGCGGTGAGGAATACAAGAACGAGGTCTACATCCTGCCCAAGCATCTGGACGAGAAAGTTGCCCGTCTGCATCTGGAACGGATCGGCGTTCGCCTGAGCGAGCTGAGCTCGGAGCAGGCCGCATATATCGGCGTCACGCCGGAAGGCCCGTTCAAGCCGGAACACTATCGTTATTGATTTCGGCCTGAGTGTTGAACTGACAAGCCCCGCCGAAATCTCGGCGGGGCTTTTTCTTTTGCAGGGTCTGGTTCAGCCCTTGAAGCGCTTGATCTCGCCGGACTGGAGCCGCGCGACATAGCTGCTGAGTTCGCGTTTCACGATGGGCATCAGCAGGTAGAGCGCGATGATGTTGACGATCGCCATCGAGAAGAGCATCGCATCGGAGAAGTCGATCACCGGGCCGAGATTTGCCGCCGAACCGATCACGATAAAGATGCAGAAGATCACCTTGAACACGATCTCTTTCGCGGCGCCTTCGCCGAAGAGGTAGGTCCACGCCTTGAGGCCGTAATAGCTCCACGAGATCATGGTGGAGAAGGCAAAGAGGACCACTGCGATTGCCAGCAATGCCGGGAACCACGAGAAGACCGATGCAAAGGCAGCCGAGGTGAGTTCGACCCCTGCGACTTCGCCCTGTGTCGAGATGCGGCCCGCTTCGGCGTTCCAGACATAGAGACCGGTTTCCGGGTCCACGTTTAGGACGCCGGTGATCACGATGACCAGCGCGGTCATGGTGCAGATCACCACCGTATCGATAAAGGGTTCAAGCAGAGCGACGTAACCTTCGGTGATCGGTTCCTTGGTTTTCACCGCAGAGTGGGCGATTGCCGCGGAACCGATACCGGCCTCGTTCGAGAAGGCCGCGCGGCGGAAGCCCTGGATCAGCGCGCCGGTAAAGCCGCCGACGACGCCAAGCCCGGTAAAGGCCCCCATGAAGATCTGGCCAAAGGCCCAGCCGATCATGTTGATGTTCATCAGCAGGATGATGAGCGAAACCGCCACGTAGAAGATCCCCATGAAGGGAACGACCTTTTCGGTGACGCTGGCAATCGACTTGATGCCGCCGACGATGACCATGAATGTCACGATGGCGATGAGGATGCCGGTGATCCAGCCGGGGTAGTCGCCGAGGACGCCCGATAGCTGGGCATGTGCCTGATTGGCCTGGAACATATTGCCGCCGCCAAGGGCACCGAGGATGGTGAAGATGCAGAACAGGATCGCGAGGATCTTGCCACCGGGCAGGCCGCGTTCCGCAAAACCCTTGGTGATATAGTACATCGGGCCGCCCGAAACCCGTCCGTCGGGGTATTCGTTACGGTATTTCACGCCCAGCGTACATTCGGTGAACTTTGTCGCCATGCCGAAGAGCCCGGCGACGACCATCCAGAAGGTTGCACCCGGTCCGCCGATGCCGACGGCAACCGCCACGCCCGCGATATTACCAAGGCCGACGGTCCCCGAAAGGGCGGTGGCCAGAGCCTGAAAGTGGCTGACCTCCCCTGCGTCGTTGGGATCGGAGTAGTCGCCTTTCACAAGCTGGATGGAATGGGCAAAGCCGCGAAGCTGGATGAACCCGAAATAGCCTGTAAAGATCAGGGCTCCGACGACCAGCCAGAGAGCGATCCACGAGAAAGTCGTGCCGGGAAGCGGCGCAAAGATGAAGGACACGTACCACCCGGTATAGTCGGCAAATATCGTGTTTATGGTTTCGTCTATGCCCTGAGCCATCAACGGCGCGGGGGCCAGCGATGCGGCCAGGGCGGGGAATAATTTATTGAAACGCATGTAAGACTGCTCCTGTGGTCAGGGGACGATGACGGTGGGGACATGGGCGATCTGGGCCAGTCCCAGCGGGACAGAGCCAAACACGCGGGCGCTGATCGAATGCATGCCCGAGCGGCCCACGTAGATCATGGTCCCGTTGACTTCCTTGGTGATGGCGACGACCAGCTCGGCAATCGAGCCGTATCGGATTTCGCCGTCGACAGGCACGCCCGCCGCTTTGACCCGCGCCATGGCCGGTTCAAGCAGGGCTTCTTTGGCGCGTGTCAGTTCTTCCTTTCGCCGTCCGTGACGTTCTTCGATCTCTTGCGGTGTCAGGAACGTGTAGGGTGACCATTCAAGGATATGGACAATGTGTAGTCCGGCCCCCGTTTTCTTGGCGCTGGCGATGGCGTAGTCCAGCACGCTCTCGTCATCTTCGACGCATTCATAGGCGACGACATAGGTTTCAGATGTCATTTCATCCCTCCGGTTGCGCGACCCGTCGATGTCGGAATTCAATGACGGAGCACGAATTCAGCGGTTAGACCCGCATTTGTCGAGGATGGACTCTGATATCCGGTCTGTCATGACTTATTTACAAAAAGTTAATACCCGGTCGTGTAGACGTTAAAGTTTTAGCTTCTTATGCGAGAATTGGCCGGTTAACCTGCCAAAGAAGGCGGGAGCTATTCCCGGATTTCGTCAGTTTTATCAATTTGGAAAGGCCAAGACCGATGGGAAAAAGAGACGAGCTGATTGAAAAATACGCTGCTGATCTCAAAGAGAAATGTGGCATGGACCCGGATATGGATCTTTTGACCAAGGTTGTGATCGGCTGCGGTCCGGCAATTTACAATGACGATTCCTCGACCGTTGCGGCAAGCCAGCCGGGTGAGCTGGAAACGGTAAAGAACAATTTCCTGATCAAGAAACTGGGACTCTCAGACGGACCGGAATTGGATGCAGGCATGAATTCGGTGATCGAAACTTATGGTCAATCCGAGCGCAACAAGTATCGGGCGGTGGTTTATTACATGCTGACCAAGCATTTCGGAAAAGAATCCGTCTACGCCTGAGCGAATTACGGCCCTAACCGATACAATTTGCGTCGCATCCTACGGGCAATTGTTTTGCCTTGTGGCGGCGGTTGGGGTACCACGGTTACAGACCAGGACGGTCGGAACCAGTTTCAAGTTACACGTGTGGTGCGTAGGGAGCACGTGGGTGACAGAGGGTTCCGGCTGATGCCGGGCCCTCTTTTCAATTTTGGCTCACGGATCGGTTTTGCCCATTTCGCAGACGCGCTTCCATTCCGCGTCAGTCACCGGCTGAACCGAGAGGCGTGAGTTTTTCACGAGGATCATCTCGGCGAGCGATTCCTCGGCCTTGATCTGATCCAGCGTGACCGGTTCTTTGAAGGACCGCACGGCCTTGATGTCCACGCACTCCCAACGCTCGTCATCCGTCGTGCTGTCCGGGTGGCTTTCGGCGCAGACTTCGACAATGCCGACAACCGCCTTTTCCTTTTGCGAGTGGTAGAAGAACCCTTTGTCGCCAAGTTTCATTTCGCGCATGAAATTGCGGGCCTGGTAGTTGCGTACGCCATCCCATTCCTCGCCTGCTTCGCCCTTGTCCTGCTGGTCCTGCCAGCTCCATGTCGAGGGTTCCGATTTGAAAAGCCAGTATGCCATGAGACCTCCGGTTATGTGGCGTTGCCCGTCTATTCTTCCTTGAGCGAGCGGGACAAAAGTTCTGAAATCACTTGGTTTAGAGTCTGTTTCTGGTCGATCAGCGTTACCACGGCCCGGGTAATCGGCATGTCGATATCGGGCATGTTGGCGAGAATCGCGCGGGCAGTTGCCGCACCTTCGACGGTGATTGATGGGTCAAACTCTTCGTCGCGACCGATTGAGAGGCCAAGCCGATAATTCCGCGACAGATCGGAACTGCAGGTCAGAGCAAGATCGCCAAAGCCCGAGAGACCGGCGAGCGTATCCGCCTGCCCGCCGCGCGCCACAGCGAAACGGACCATCTCGGCATAGCCGCGGGTCATCAGGGCGGCGCGGGCACTTTCGCCAAGCTGCGCGCCAATGACCGCACCGCAGGCGATGGCCATCACGTTTTTCAAGGCACCACCGATTTCAGCGCCGATGGTATCTGTCGTGCGATACAGCCGCAGGTTTCCGGTCGACAGCCGTGTCTGGAGTTCCTTGCAGAGCGTGGCGTCTACGCAGGCGAGCGTCAGGGCTGTCGGCAGGCCCCGGGCGATGTCGGCGGCGAAGCTTGGGCCAGTCAAAAGGGCAGGAGACCCCTTACCCATGACTTCCTGCGTGACGGCGATCGGACCAAGCCCGGTCGACAGTTCGATGCCTTTGCAGCAGATGACGAGGTTCTTGCCGTCGAGCGCTGGGCGGTATTCGGACAATACGTCCCGCAGTTTTTGCATGGGGACGGCGATCAGAACGGGATCTCCCGGGGCGAGGTCGGAAATCGCTGACGTAGGAGTGATGGTGTCGGGCAGCGGCTGTCCCGGCAAACGGGTGTCGTTCTGGCGTGTCTTGCGCATCCCCTCTGCCTGTTCCGCCGAGCGTGACCAAAGGAGGACGGGTCCTTCATGCGATTGCGCGATGGCGAGCGCGGTGCCGAATGCACCCGATCCCATCACCGCGAGAGTCATGCCTTGGCCCCTTTGCGGCCGCTTCCAAGTAGGGCGGGGCTGCTTTTGTCCAGAGGCCAGCGAGGCCGTGCCGCGAGGGTCATGTCGTCGCGCTGTCCGGTGTGGAAGAGTTCGATACCCGCATAAGCGATCATCGCGGCATTGTCGGTGCAATATTTGAGGGGTGGAGCAAGGAAAACGGTCTCTAACCTTGCGCAAACAGTCTCTAATCCGGCGCGGATCTGGTTGTTTGCAGCGACGCCTCCGGCGACAGCGACTGTCGGTGTCTTTGTCCCCGTGCGCGTGATGTATTCACCCAGCGCGCGTTCGAGTTTGGCCGAGAGAACATCGACCACCGCCTGTTGAAAACCGGCGCAGAGATCGGCGCGGTCCTGTCTTGTCAGCCCGCCCTTTTCCGCCACGATCTGGTCGCGGGCGCGCAGGAGAGCTGTCTTCAGGCCGGAGAATGACAGGTTGCAGTCGTCGCGGTCCAGCAGCGGACGCGGCATTCTGAAACGTTTGGGATCGCCCTTTGCGGCCTCGGCCTCGACCGAGGGACCGCCGGGCTGGGGCAGGCCGAGAAGCCGCGCGACCTTGTCAAAGGCCTCACCCGGTGCGTCGTCTATGGTGCCGCCGAGGCGCGAAAATTCGGTCGGACTATGGGCGATCAGGAACTGGCAATGCCCGCCAGAGACCAGCAGCATCAGATAGGGATAGGCGATTCCATCGGTCATCCGGGGTGTGAGCGCGTGGCCGACAAGGTGGTTGACCCCGATCAGCGGCAGCCTTGTCGAGACGCTGAGACCCTTGGCGCACATGACGCCGGACAGAACACCGCCGATCAGACCGGGACCTGCTGTAACGGCTATGGCGTCGAGATCATCAAAGCCAAGACCCGCCTGCCGCATCGCTTCGCTAACGGAGATATCCAGCTTTTCAGTGTGCGCGCGGGCGGCGATTTCGGGCACGACCCCGCCAAAGGCCGAGTGAAGGTCAGTTTGACCATAGACCACGGAGGCGATGATTTCGGTTCCGCTTTCGGCGGAGTGGCGCACGATGGCGGCGGCCGTGTCGTCACAGCTGCTTTCCAGTCCGAGAACGGTGAGGTCTTGAGACATGCCGCTGGTTCCGTTGCATGATTGCCAGACCGGAGGTAACACTCAACCACGCCGCTCACAATCCCGAGGCCTCGGATCGTCATGCCGAACCCTGTCTTGCTGATGACGCGCCCGAGAAAGGGTGCCGAGCGTTTTGTCGCGATGTTGCCGCCAGAGGTACGTGGCCGGATCGATATCTGCCATGCGCCACTGCTTGAGATTGAAAGCCTGCCTGTTTCGCCTGATCTTGAGGGGGTGAGGGGTGTGATATTTACCTCTTCCAATGCGGTCGCAAGTGTCGAGGTACATGATCTGCCCGCGTTTTGCATTGGCGAGGCGACAACGAAAAAGGCTGCTTTGGCCGGGTGGTATGCGCGTCAGGCGGGTCAGGATGCCGACTCGCTTGTTGCGGAATTATGCCGTTCGCGCCCCGAGTCGCCTTTGTTGCATCTGAGGGGGCGCCATACCCGGGGCGAGATAGCCGAGCGTCTGAGCCAATGCTCCCTGCCGACGCGGGAGGCAATCGTTTACAATCAAAAGTTGTTGCCCCTTGGCGACGAAGCCATAAGGTTGTTGAAAGGGGAGCGGCCGGTTATCGCGCCTGTCTTTTCGCCTCGGGTTGCGCGACAATTTGTCGAAACCGCCTGTTTTTCGGTCAACCTGCACCTTGTTGCGATGAGCGAGGCCGTGGCGGAACCCTTTAAGGGCTTGGCTTTCGGGTCAATGGACGTAGTTGAAAGGCCTAACGCCGAAGAAGTTGCCAAGACCGTGGCGGGTTTGGTGGAACGGTTGATGCGGGTTGAGGGTTAGATGCTTGCGCAGTAGGGTTTTTCTGCGCTTTGCGACATTGGGTAAGATTCGAAAGGGTGGGGCACGTTGGTCGACAAGAAAATTTCGGATGAAGATAAACAGGGCGCCAAGGATCAGGACGTTGATGCCCTGACTTCGGATGAAGGGTCTCCGGTCGATATGCCAGAACCCAAGGACAAGGCGGAAACCGAGCCGCAAAAACCCGATGAACCGGTTGCGGATACCGCTTTTGAACCGGAGTCCGATGCGGACGCCGAACCCGTGCCGCTTGGCGACGATGATCCCATCGATACCGGGAAACAGGATACCGAGCAGGAGGAAGCGCCGGTTGCGGATACCGAGTTCGCGCCGGATGAAAACGAAGCGGAGCCCGAGCCAGTCCTTCCGGAAACCGAAGAGCCAACCCGAAGTGAACCGACGCGTGACCCCGTCGCTCCCGCACCGACGCAGACGGTGGTTGAACGGCGCGGAGGATTTTTCCCGGCCTTGCTGGGTGGGATCGTGGCCGCCATTCTTGGTTTTCTGGCAGCCCGTGCGGACCTGCTTGACCCGATCCTGCCGCCGTCTTTGCAAAGCAGCCGTGACGCCGGGATGGTCGAAGATCTTAGCGCCCGCGTGGATGCGCAGCAGGGCGAAATCGAAGCTTTGCGTGAGGACGTAGGCAATCTGCCGCCGCCGGATACGTCGGCTGTGGATGCGCAGGTTGCGAGCATTGGCGACCAGTTGGGCGCGATTTCGGGCCGTATCGATGAATTGAGTGCGACCATTAATGGATTGCAGTCCCGGGTGACGGAAATCGAGAAAGCACCGATCAACGATGCGGTGTCTGAAAGCGCGATTGCCGCCTATGAGGATGAGCTGAACCGACTGCAGCAGGCGATGGCCACTCAGCGCGAAGAAGTTGAGGCGCTGGTTGCTGAGGCCCGCGAAATGGATGCTCAATCCGCCGAGCAGGCCCGCCAAGCCAACGCGCTGGCTGCCATTGCGCGGCTTCAGTCGGCGGTGAGTAACGGGTTGCCCTATGCGGACGTGGCGCAGGAAGTTTCCGGATCCGGTGTGGAGCTGCCCGAGGCATTGACCTCATCGGCTGAGACCGGTGTGGCGACGCTTTCCGAGTTGCAGGCTGAATTCCCGGCGGCTGCCCGCAATGCGCTTGCCGATGTGCGTTCAAGCCAGGTCGGAACGGAAACCGGGCTGGGTGCATTCCTGCAAAGACAGCTTGGAGCACGGTCGGTTGAACCGCGCGAAGGCAGCGATCCGGACGCGATCCTGTCACGGGCCGAGGCCGCTGTGATGGACGGCAACCTGCAAACCGCAATCGAAGAAATTGAAACGCTGCCCGAAGAGGCCAAAGGCGCCATGTCCGAGTGGACCGCCGATGCGCGCGCTCGTGCAGATGCCATGACCGCCGCAGACGGGCTTACTGTCAGCGCAACATCGAATTGAAGGACCCGTTATGATTTGGTCATTGATCAAGATCCTGTTTTTTGTTGCCCTGGTTGCTGTCCTTGCCTGGGGCGCGGCAATGCTGATGGAGACCAGTGGCGGTCTTCAGATCACGGTTGCCGGGATGGAGTATACGCTGGGGCCGCTTCAGTCGGTGATCGCGGCTATCGTTCTTATCGTGGCCGTGTGGGTATTGCTGAAAATCCTGTCGCTTCTGGTGGCGACGCTGCGGTTCCTGAACGGGGATGAAACCGCGATTTCGCGCTATTTCGACAAGGGGCGCGAGCGGAAAGGTTATCAGGCGCTGGCCGACGGGCTGATGGCGCTGGCTTCGGGTGAAGGGCGGCTTGCCATGTCCAAGGCCGCGAAAGCCGAGCGTTATTTGCAAAAGCCGGAACTGACCAACCTGATAACGGCGCAGGCCGCCGAGATGACTGGCGATACGCGCAAGGCGACCGAGACCTACAAGAAGCTGATCACCCACGATGCGACCCGGTTCGTAGGCGTGCGCGGGATCATGAAACAGAAGCTGGCCGAGGGCGATACCGAAACCGCGCGCAAGCTGGCGGAGAAAGCGTTTGAACTGAAGCCAAAGCACGAGGAAACGCAGGACGTTCTGTTGCGGCTTCAGGCGCAGGCGCATGACTGGGCCGGTGCCCGGAGCACGCTGACGGCCAAGTTGAAATCCGGGGCCCTGCCACGTGACATCTACACGCGACGCGAAGCTGTGCTGGCGCTTTCCGAAGCCAAGGAGCTTTTGGACGACACCAGCAGCATCGAAGCGCGCGAACAGGTGATCGAGGCCAATCGCCTGTCGCCCGATCTTGTGCCGGCGGCGGCGCTGGCGGCCAAATCCTATCTCTCCAAGGGTCAGCCCAAAAAGGCGGTACGTATTCTGCGTAAGGCTTGGGACGCGCAGCCCCATCCCGATCTTGCGGCGGCGTTCGCGGCGCTTGAGCCTGACGAGACACCAACTGAGCGTCTGAAGCGGTTTTCGGTGTTGACCAAGATTCATCCGGATCACCCGGAGACCCGTCTGCTTTTGGCTGAACTCAACATCGTGGCCGAGGATTTCCCCGAGGCGCGCCGTGCGCTGGGTGAGTTGGCGGCATCGGATACGGCGGACGCGCGGGCGCTGACGCTTATGGCAGCGGTTGAGCGGGGCGAAGGTGCCTCGAACGCCGTGGTTCATGGCTGGCTGGCGAAAGCGCTGAACGCGCCGCGCGGCCCGCAATGGGTTTGCGAGAATTGCCATCAGGTGCATGCAGAGTGGATGCCGGTGTGCAGCAATTGCGAAGGGCTCGACACGCTGAGCTGGAAGTCACCGCCGCGTGCCGAATACATTGGGGCCACCGGTGCGCATATGCTGCCGCTGATCGTTGGCGACACCGAGGGTGAGGCGCCGGATGACGCTTCGGGCGTGGCAGAGGCGGAGCTGATCGCCACGCCGCAGGAACCGGCAAGCGCGCCGGATCCGGAAGCGCCCGAGACCGAGTTCGAGGAAACGGAAGAGAAAGAACCCAAGCCCGCGGTCTAGCCGGTTTTGGTCCGTGTTGAGAGAGCTGAGCCTTGCCCTTTGGGCGAGGCTTTTTCTTTTTGATGAGGGGAATTTCTGTACCCGGGCGGCACTTGGCGTGCGTTGCATCGGCTATTTTGCACAAGATAATGGCTGGATCACGGGTGTCGCCACGAAACCTTTTAATTTTTATTGAGCGCTCAAATAATTCTTGCTAGGGTCGCCGGGACCTCAGGGAAAAGGAGCCGGAAATGGCCGCGAGGACGACGGGAGACGCAAAGATCATCGGAGACCGGTCGGGTTTGCCCGCATGGAGCTACTTCAGCGAGGAAATGCTGGAGGAGGAAAAGGAACTGCTTTTCCGACGGCATTGGCAACTGGTCTGTCATGTCAACGATATCCCGGAAAGCGGCGATTACATGGCGATGGATTTCGTCGATGAACGTGCGCTGGTCGTGCGGGGCAAGGATGGTGAGGTTCGCGCCTTTCATAACCTCTGCCGCCACAGGGGGTCGCGCGTGGTCGGGGACGACAAAGGACATTGCCGGTCTGCGATCATCTGCCCGTTCCACGGCTGGGTCTTCAACCTTGATGGAACACTGCGTGGCGCCTCCCGTCCGGACACGCTGCCCAAGCTGGACCCGGTGAAATGGGGGCTGAAACCGCTTGAGATGGACATCTGGAACGGGTTTGTCTTTGTGCGTTTTAAGCCCGGCCCCCAGGAACCCATGAGCAAGATCATGGCGCGGTTCGACGAAGAGCTGGCACAGTATGATCTGGCGAGCCTTGTCCCCGACGGGAATGGAGTCTCGCACGAAGAAATGCGGGCGAACTGGAAATGCGTGCGTGACGTGGACAACGAAGGCTATCACGTGCCGATGGCCCATCCCGGACTGGATGACCTGTTTGGAAAGAACTATTTCGACGAACCGTTCAAGGATGGTACCAGCCGGTCGTTTTCGTCCTTTCGCGAGGCAGACAGCAAGCTTTGGAGCGTGCGGCACTACAAGAAGATCCTGCCGCAGGTGAATACACTGGACGCCGATCATCAGCGTGCGTGGCTTTACGTGGGGGTGTTCCCCAATCTGGTTTTTGGCATCTACCCGGATTCGGTAATCTTCTATCACGAATTTCCGGTCGATTTCGGTAAAACGGTTCAGCGCGCCGCCTGCTATCGGCGGCCTGACGAGGATCGGCGCATGCGGATCGCGCGCTACCTGAGCGGGCGGATCGACAGGATTACCAGCAAGGAAGACGAGCAGCTGATCGAATGGAGCTGGGAAGCGGCCAAATCGAGCGGCTATGATGGGGTGATCCTGTCGGATCTGGAGGCCGGGGTGAAAAGTTATCACGACGAGCTGCGCAAATTGTATCCCGTTCTGAACGAGGAGGAGCCCGCACCGGGAACTCTGGCCGAGCAGAACGCGGCATTGGTCGAGGCGGAAAGCTGAGAATGGCAGTGACTTCGGACCTGCGCGATCATTGGTTTCGCGCATGATTTTGAACCGGGAAGCGCGACAGGGGCTGACGCTTATCAGCCCGACACTGGTTTACGCACTGCTGCTGCTGGCGGCGCCGCTTTTGACGGTGGTCACGTTCAGCTTCTGGACGCAGGATTATCTGGATATTGATACCACGATCACGCTGAACAACTATCGTGAAGCGTGGACGCAGCCGATCTATCGGACCCTGATCTTTCGCTCGCTCTGGGTGTCGCTGGTGGTCACGCTGGTAACGGTAATTCTGGCCTTTCCGATTGCCTATTACCTCAGCTTTCATGTCACCCGGCGTAAGGCGCTGTGGCTGTTCCTGATCACCATTCCGTTCTGGACCAGCTACCTGCTGCGCGTGTTCCTGTGGAAAGTGATCCTTGGCTATAACGGCGTGCTGAATTCGGCGCTGACCGGGCTTGGGATCATCGATGAGCCGCTGACCTTTCTGCTTTATAACGTCAATGCGGTGGTGATCACGCTGGCCCATGCATGGGCGCCGTTCGCGATCCTTCCGATATTCGTGGCGCTTGAAAAGATCGACCGGTCGTTGCTGGAAGCGGCAGAGGATCTTGGCGACGGGGCCGTGCGCCGGTTCTTTCGCGTGACGCTGCCGCTGGCGATGCCGGGCGTGATCGCTTCAACCCTGATTGTCCTGATCCCGACCGTCGGTGATTTCGTTACGCCGCGCCTTGTCGGGGGGACCGACGGGCTGATGATTTCGAACATGATCCAGATCCAGTTCGGCAAGGCCAATAACGCGCCGCTTGGGGCGGCGCTGGCCGTGTCTTCGATGGTGATCGTATCCTCGATCAGCCTTGTGATCTTTCTTGTCGGCAAGAAATTCGGAGGGCGCGTGCAATGAGACCGGGACGCGCCAAGAAGCTTTGGAACTGGCTGGCGGTATATGCCTTTCTCTACATGGTATTCCTTTATGCGCCGGTGATCCTGCTGCCGCTGTTCGCCTTCAATGAATCGACGATCATCGCCTTTCCGCTGAGCGGGTTCACGACCGAATGGTTCACCGTGCTGGTCAACAACGATGCGCTGGCGCAATCGGTGGAAAACAGCCTTTTCGTCGCCATCACGACGGCGCTGGTGTCAACATTGCTCGGCGCCTGTGCGGCGCGGGCGGCGGCGCGGTATCGGTTCCCCGGGCAGAAAGGCGTGATCGGTTTCATCATGTTGCCGCTGGTCCTGCCAGAGATCATCGTCGCCGTCGCGCTGCTTGTGGTGCTGATGCAGCTTGGGTTCAGCCTGTCGCTGTGGACGGTGATCGCAGGGCATATCCTGATCTGCATGCCTTATTCGATCGCGATCCTGAGTTCGGCCTTTCAGGGTCTGGATCGCAACCTTGAAGAGGCGTCTTTCGATCTGGGGGAAACCAACTGGGGCACGTTCAAGCGCGTGATCTTTCCGCTGGTCCTGCCGGGGGTGATATCGAGCCTGCTTATCACTTTCACGATCTCGCTCGATGAGTTCATCATCGCGTTCTTCCTGACGGGCACCGATGCGACCTTGCCTGTCTATATCTGGAGCCAGCTGCGCTTCCCGAGCAAGCTGCCGTCGATCATGGCGCTTGGGACGATCCTGCTGGTTCTGTCCATCATCCTTCTTATTCTTGCCGAGTGGTTCCGTCAGCGTTCGGCCAAACGACAGGGCGTCGAAGTTGCCGCCGGAGGTTTCATATAACATGTCAGAAAAGCCGATCATCGAACTCAGGGACGTGGTCAAGACATTCGGCACCGTCAAAGCGCTGAACGGCATCAATGCGAATATCCGTGAAGGCGAGTTCTTTTCGCTGCTGGGACCGTCGGGCTGCGGCAAGACCACGCTGCTGCGGATGATCGCTGGTTTCGAAGATCCGAGTGGCGGCGAAATCCTGATCGACGGCAAGTCGATGCGGGGTATTCCGGCAAACCGGCGACCGACCAACATGGTGTTCCAGTCCTATGCGATTTTTCCGCATCTGAGCGTGGCGGAAAACGTGGCCTATGGGTTGAAGCGGAAAAAGCTGCCGAAAACCGAGGTGACCGACGAGGTGAACAAGGCGCTGTCGATGGTCGATCTGTCGGGCTACGGCGGGCGCGCGGCGCATGAGCTTTCCGGCGGGCAGCGCCAGCGGGTGGCGCTGGCGCGGGCGCTGGTGATGCGGCCCAAGGTGGTTCTGTTGGACGAACCGCTGTCTGCGCTGGACAAGAAGCTGCGCGAGCAGATGCAGGTCGAGTTACGCCAGTTGCAGCAATCCATTGGCATTACATTCATCCTTGTGACCCACGATCAGGAAGAAGCGCTGATCATGTCGGACCGGATCGCGGTGATGTTCGAAGGCAATATCGCGCAGATCGACAGCCCCGAGGGGCTTTACCGGCACCCGGTCAGTAAGCGGGTGGCGTCATTTATCGGGGTCATGAATTTCCTCGATGCGCGGGCCACCGGTCAGAACGATGCGGGCGTCAGTCTGGATATTCCGGCGCTGGGCAAGGTTACGGTACCGGCAAGCCATGTGCCGGACGGGTTGGACGCGAATTCGGTGGAATCCGTGGGGGTCAGACCGGAGATGCTGACGATCCTGTTCGACGAAAGAGATACGGCCGAGGCTGTGGCCAAGGGGGTCGTGACCTCGACATCCTATTATGGGGATATGACCTATTACAGCGTGGCGCTGAACGGGATGAAGGCCCCGGTGACCCTGTCGATGCGCAATACGGCCGGTCGTTCGGTTCTTCCCGCCGGGAGCGAGGTGCGTGTGGGATGGGGTGCTGAATCCATCGTTCTGTTCGAGTGAGGCCATGACCGCGCATACCAAAACCAGCCCCGAGGTAAGCCTGCCCGAGTTGCTTTCGCGTCACCGGGATGGCTATGCGCTTGAGCAGGGGTTCTATACCTCTTCCGACATCTACCGCGAGGACATGGAACGGGTGTTCATGTCGGACTGGCATTTCGCCGGGCACATAAGCGAGCTGCGCGAGCCGGGAGATTTCCTGCTGTTCGAGATGATGGAGGAATCCGTCATCATCGCGCGGGACGGGCAGGGTGAGATTCATGCCTTGGCCAATGTGTGCCGCCATCGAGGGTCACGGGTCTGTCTTGAGCAGCGCGGCAATGCGCGGCGGTTTTCCTGCCCGTATCACGCATGGACCTACAATCTTGATGGCAGCCTATTCTCGGCCCGGCTGATGGATGCGGGGCTGGACCGGTCGGCGCTTGGGCTGAAGCCTGTACCTTTCGAGATATTCCAAGGTCTTATTTTTGTGTCCTTTGCGCAAGAGCCTACCAGTTTTGACGCGGCCCGGGCCGAGCTGGATCACATCCTTGCGCCTTTCCAGCTTGAGAAGGCACGGATCGCACATCGGGAAAGCTATCCGGTCAAGGCGAACTGGAAGCTGCTCGTCGAGAATTACAACGAATGCTACCATTGCGCGCCCGCCCACCCAGAATATGCGCGGGCGCATCCCACGCATATGGATTTCGACCGGATGGAACCGCTGAACGAGGCGATGATCCCGCGATCGGAAGCCTTGGGCATTCCGACGGATACAGTTGACCGGGTTGGTCCGCTGTGCCCGCCCGGTTCGGTTGACTACACCGTTAGCCGTCATTCGCTTTATGAGGGAACGGATACCGGCAGCGAAGACGGCAAACAGGTTGCGCCGTTATTGGGGGATATCAGGGGTTTCGATCAGGCGGCCTGCGATCTTTATGTCGGAATCTTCAATCCCATTCTGATCTACAACGACCATGCGGTGCTTTATCGGTTCATCCCGGTCGATACCCAGAATTCGGTACAGGAAATCATCTGGCTGGTGCGCGAGGATGCGGAGGAGGGGCGCGACTATGACCGCGAGCGCCTGACATGGTTGTGGGATGTCACTACCAAGGCCGACAAGTTCATCATCGAAAAGAACCAGCAGGGGGTGAATTCCCGCTATTACGAACCCGGGCCGCTGGCCGGGATGGAAGCCTTTACCAAGCGGTTTCTCGATCTTTATCTCGAACGGATGGGCAGGAAAGCATGAGCGACAGCGAGCTTCTTTACGACGATCTCCATATCGATTTCCTCGAAGACCTTTGGGGAGAGGGATACCTTTCGCCGGGCGGGGCAGAAGAGGCGCTGCGCGTGGTTCAAGGGTTGGATCTGAAAGGCAAGCGTGTGCTGGACATCGGCTGCGGCTCGGGCGCGATATCCGTTCTCTTGGCCAAGGAATGTGGCGCGGCGGAGGTTGTCGGGATTGACGTGGAACGGGATGTCTGTGCGGCGGCGCAGCGCCGTGTCGATGCGGCAGGTGTGGCGGATAGGGTTAAGATCCGAGAGGTCACGCCAGGCCCGTTCGATTTTGCCGATGAGAGTTTCGACGTGGTCTATTCCAAGGATTCGATCATCCATATCCCGGACAAGGAGGCGCTTTCAGCCGAGGTGTTTCGTATACTGCGTCCAGGCGGATGGTTTGCAGCGTCGGACTGGCTGATATCGCATGACGGGGAACCGTCGGCAGAGATGAAGGCATATATCATCGCCGAAGATCTGGATTTCGCGATGGCATCACCGGATCTCTACGACAAGGCGCTTCAGGCGGCGGGGTTTGAGGAGATTTCCCTGCTGAACCGGAACCCGTGGTACAAGGAAGTGGCGGAAGAGGAATACGCCTATCTCACCGGGCCGGAGCGGGCGCGGCTGGAGTCGCGGTTCGGCGCCGAGTTCATCGCTGGCCAGATCGATACCTGGACGGCAATGAACAAGGTGTTGGCCAGCGGCGAGCATTGTCCCCATCACCTGCGCGCCCGTCGACCGGGATAGTTCAGCGTTTGGCTGGCGGGACATCCCTGAGCTTCAGGCTGATTTCGCTGACGTCCTCCTCGCGCCATTTCGAGTGAACGCGTTTCGTGCTGGCGGGATGAACACCAAGGCCGAGCTTTGGCTGGTCGCGATGGGCCTGCCGGGGCCGGATCGGACGGGGGACGAGCCCGCCGCCGCAGGTTGCGCAGACGTTGAATAGCACCGTTTCGACGCATTCGGCGCAGTAAGTGCATTCGTAGCTGCAAATCCGCGCATCGGTGGCGTCGGGCGGCAATTCCTTATCGCACCATTCGCAGTTCGGTCGTAGTTCCAGCATCTGTTTCTCCCGTCGAAGGCTTGCGGGTATGATACCGGGTTTTCCTTGCCGCCGGTAAGCGCCTTGTTCCACGTGAGGCGGAATCGAAATCTGTCTAGTAAAAAAGTTCAGCCCCGGCGGTTTAACCGGGGCTGAAGATTAAGTGCCTGTATGACCTGATTTTTTTATCAGGGCTTGCTTAGAAACCGGCCTTGATCAGTTCAAATTCCGCGATCATCTTTTCACGCAGCTCCGCCGGAACCGGACCCTGCCAGAGCGTATTGTCACGCAGTTTTTCGCTGGTGTTGAGACCAACGGCAGAGAGGTCCTCTTCGCTCATCTTGCCCATTTCGACCATGTTCGAATGGCCATAACCCCAGGCGTTGACGATGTAATCGGCGGTCTTGGGTTCGAGCCATGCGTTGATGAAATCATAAAACTTTTCCTCGGACCCGGGCGCGTCCTTGAGGTGGACATAGCCACAGACCCAGCTTGAAGCGCCTTCTTCGGTGTCACGCTTCATGGCGATGGGATGGCCTTCGCCGGACATGGTCGAGAAGGTCTCGTTCCAAGCCCATGCGAGGTAGACCTCGCCGCTTTGCATCAGCTGCGCGAGGGAAGAGCCGGAGTCCCAGTAAGAACGCACGTTCTGGTGGACCTTGCGCAGGAAGTCCGATGCGGCCTGAAACTCTTCGTCGGTGGCGTTTGCCCAATCCTTGACGCCAGTGGCGAGGAAGCCCAGCGCATAGGCATCGTCGACGTTATCGCCGATGGATACGCGGCCCTGGTTCGCGGGATCGGCGAAGGCTTGCAGTGATGATACGTCCTCTTCGCTCTGCAATTCGGTGTTGTAGGTCAGGCCGGTGTTGCCCCAGTCGATCGGGACAAAGTAGTACTCACCGTCTTTTTGGAAGGCTTCGAGATCGCGGAAGGCCGGATCAAGATCGTCCCAGTAAGTGATCTTGGAGGTGTCGAGCGGCTGGAGAAGGCCAGCTTCGATCCATTTCGGTACGGACTGCGCACAGGGGTGCGCCGCATCGGCCTGAAAGCCCGAGCGCAGTTTCTGAAAGGCTTCTTCCTCGTCTCCGAAGAAGGAGAAGGTCGGCGCGTCGCCGTGGGCTTCGCTGTAGCTGGTGTAGAATTCCGGGTCTTCGTATCCGGCCCAGTCAAAAACAACGAGATCCGGATCGGCAGCGTGAACAGTTCCTGCCGTGAGTGCCAGAACCGCTGCAACGGACGTTGCCGTCTTGGTTAGGATGTTCATGGGTAGCTCCCTGTTGATTTGTTATTTTTGACCCGCGCGGCGAACCGCGCGCGCCTTTTCCATGGCTTTCAGGCTATGGGCTATCGTGTCGTGACTCAACATTTTACTGAGCGCTCAAATAAAAATTATCCTCCTTGGCGCGGCAGTAAGCAGGATGAGAGCACCCCGGCAGAGAGTCTCGCTTTTGCGACGATGCCGGGGTGGGTTTTACGCGAGATCGCGGGTCACCTTTTCGAGCGCCTTTTCCAGCAGGTCGAACATTTCGTCGATCTGCGACCGGGTAATTACGAGGGGCGGAGAAAACACCGCCATGTTGATCAGCGGACGGACCAGAAGCCCCAGTTCCTCGCAGGCGGCGTCGATCATGGCGCCAAGTTCGCGCTCTTCTTCGAGCGTTTTTCCCTTGCCTTCGATACAGCCAAGAAGACCCATGCCGCGTGCATCGCCGACGATCGGGAATTTCTTGAGCGCGCGGAGGCGTTCCTGAAAGTAGGGCGTAATTTCGCGCACGTGTTCGAGGATGTTTTCGCGTTCGATGATCTCGATATTCTTGAGCGCCGCGACGCAGCTCACCGGGTGCGCCGAATAGGTGAAACCGTTGGAGAAGAGCGCCGGATCGTCTGGCGAAGCGCAGCGCTCCATGACGCGATCCGAGATGATGCAGGCCCCAAGCGGCAGGTAGCCCGAGGTCAGGCCCTTGGCGCAGGTAATCATGTCAGGCTGGATGCCAAAGACTTCCTCGGAGCAGAACCAGTGACCGAGACGCCCGAACCCTGTCACGACCTCATCCGAAATATAGAGGATGTCATGTTCGCGGCAGATGTCGAATGTGCGCTTGTGATAACCGGGCGGCGGGACGATGACCCCGCCGGAGGACAGGATCGGTTCGGCGATGAAGGCGCCGACGTTCTCGGGTCCGACCTCTGCAATCATCTTTTCAAGATCAGCGACCTTTTCATCGCACCATTCCTCAACGCTCATGCCATCGGGGCGGCGATAGGGGTTCACGTCGGGGAGGAAGCGGACAAGGCGGCTTTCCACGTCGAAACGGTTCTTGTCGCGTTCCTTGCCGGTAACGGAATGCGCAAGGTAGGTCGAGCCGTGATAGCCCTTTTCCCGCGCGATGACGATTTTCTTGCCGTGCCGTCCCAGCCGGTTGTTCATGAAATGCATGGTGCGCAGCGCGGTATCCACAGCGGTCGAGCCGCCGGTGGTGAAGAAAACGTTGTTCAGATCGCCGGGCGCCATTTCAGCAAGCCGCTTTGACAGGATGGCCGAGGGTTCAGTCGTGTTGGTAAACGGCGAGGTATAGGGCAGTTTCTTGACCTGCTGGGCGATGGCATCCGCCATTTCGTCACGGCCATAGCCGATCTGGACGCACCACATGCCGCCGGGGCCGTCGATAAAGCGTTTGCCGTTCCCGTCCCAGAGATAGATGCCGTCGGCCGTATCGACGAACATGTTGTCATAGCCCTGATAGTCGTCCATGGCCGCCCAGGGGTGGATCTGGTGCAGGCGGTCCCATTCATGGAGCGTTTCCATGCTTGGTTCGTTGCTCAGTTCGGGTGCAATCGTATCGCTCACGTTCATATTCCTTTGGTTCGTTCAGAACGGCCGGGGCGGGGTGGCCCGCGCACGGTCGTTCCTGAAGAAGGGATCTGTGACCACGGTCACGGGCACAAGACGTTTGTCCCAGATGCCTTCTTCGTTCACATAGACCTCGGCCCAGAGATCGTTGATTTTTTCACCGCCATAGGGGGCTTTCAACTCGGCCAGCGCGATGTTGCGCTTGGCGGTGGGGGACCAGATAGCAGAGGTCACATGTCCGACCTCGCGCTTCTTTCTGTAGTAGATCAATGAGCCGTCGGCGGGTTTGAAACCGCCGATCTCAAGCTTGATCAAATGATGACGTGGGCCGCTTTCCTTTTGTTTCAAAAGGGCGCGGCGGCCGTTGAAGTGTCCCTTGGTGAAATCGACCAGCCGGTCGAAGCCAAGTTCGAGTGGCGAGCGCCCGCGGCCAAGTCGCGAGGCCGTCAGAACCGGTTGGAAATCCACCTTGGCTGCCATGAATCCCGCTTCGATCCGGACCATGTCAAGCGCATGGGAGCCGATGGCGCGCAGGCCCCAGGGCTGTTTCTGTTGCCAGAGACGGTCCCAGAGCGCCCCGGTTTGCTGCCAGTCGGTCCAGAGCTCATATCCCAGATCGCCGGTAAACCCGGTTCGGGAAATCCAGAGACCGGGTTCGATCTCTCTCAGGTCGAAAGGCTTCATATCGGCGACGGCGGACAGACCCGCCGCATCAAGCAGAGAATAGGATGTTGGACCCTGAAGCGACAGGCCGCCGATGGAATGACTTTCGTCCTCGATGGTGACATCGAACCCCCATGCGGCGTCCAGCAGCCAGCCATGCATGGATTCCTGGCAGCAAAGCCGAAAGTCGGTTTCGGAGAAGCGGAAGAGGGTGCCGTCATCGATGACCATGCCCTCTTCGTCGCACCAGAGCGCATACCCGACGCGGCCCGGTTTGATCTTGCGAATGTCACGGGTGACCATGCGGTTCAGCATCGCCTCGGCTTCGGGTCCGGTGATGCGATACTTGTGCATCGGGGAGACATCGAAGAGCGTCGTCTGGTTCCGAATCGCGAAATATTCGAATTCCACCGTGTCCAGTACCAGCGGAGAGACGTACCCGGCCCAATTGCCCCAGCTCTTCGCTGTGCTGATCTTTTCGAGGCGCGATTGCACCGGCCCGGGGATGAGCCCTGTCGGGACGGCGGCGATGCTGTCTGTATCTATGCGTCCGTCCATCATGCCACCCCGTCGAGAAGAACCTGCGCGGCGCTGTTGCGCCCGGGCATGCCGGTGACATCGCCGCCCGGATGGGCCGATGCGCCGCAGAGATAGAGGCCCCTTACGCCAAAGCGGTAACGGGCCATTCCAACCGTCGGTCTTGTCGTGAGCATCTGGTCGAGTCCCATTTCAGCGTGGTGCCAGTGGCCGCCCGGCGCGCCGGTCAGTCGGGCGATATCGGCAGGCGTGAGCAGGTCGGTCGAGGCAATCTGGTCACGCAGGCCGGGAGCATAGGCTTCGATAGCGGCAATCACGGTTTCGGTAAGCGTGCCGCGCTCCTTTTCGGTCCATCCGGACTTGGGATTTTCGGGCACATGGCTGACGATCACTGAGAGGCGATCCTGCCCATCGGGCATCACGATCTCGAGGGACGGTGCGCTGGGCAGTTCGCCGTATTTCGCCGGGTTGAAGGCGCGTTCGACGTCAGCGACGGAGGGCGCGATCAAGAGCCTCGATTTTGACTGCTCCTTGGTCAGACCGGTGAATTCCGGGCGGCCTTTCAGTTCAATATTCAGCTTGGCCGTCGTCCCCTTGGCGCGGAGGTTCCGGGCCCGGCGGACAGCCTCGATATCAAAAGAGGGGATACCGGCCATCTGCATCGTCTGCATGGGCCCCGCGCTTGACAGTACCGCCGGGGCAAGCAGTTTTCCGCCGTCGGATGTGGTGACGCCAAGCACGATGTCGTCTTCGACAATGACACCGGTGACGCCAACTCCACAGCGGATGTCAGCCCCGGCCTTACGCGCGGCATTTGCATAGGCATCGGCGATGGTTCCCATCCCGCCGGTGGGGAGCGAGACAGACCCGCCGTTGCGCAACCGGTACATCAGCGTCAGCACGGTGCCGGGCGATCTGGGACCGGCAAAGGCACCGCGCACCGCGTCAGAGGCCAATGCTCCGGGCAGAGGGCCATCGGGCATTTCGTCAAGTAGGAGGTCATAGACATTGGTCAGGAGGATACGAAGGAACTCTCGCATCTCCGGTTTGCCCAATCGTTTCACACCGATCCCGAGCTTGGCCAGACGCGACATTTCGCGAAGGCCGGCAAGCGAGGTCAGCCCCTGATCGAGACCCGGCGGGGCGGATTCGGCGAGCGTGTTGAGCAGGGCCGCATAGGTAACCAGACGGGCGTGAAGGGTTTTGAAGGCTTTCGCATCGGGGTGGGCATCGCCGGAGGCGTAGCTGGCAATGCCATCGCGCAGAACGACATGCTTGCCGTCGGGGGACAGGGAAACAGTGTCTATTTGGCGGGTTTGAGCCTGAACACCGCGCGGGAGTGGATTGTAGAGCAGGTGCGCCATCCGGTCTGAGGCCATGCCGCCGACGTGATCGGCACGCTCAAGAACGCAGACCGATTTGCCATGTGCGGCGAGAGAAGCCGCGGCGGAAAGCCCGTTGTGACCGGCGCCGATCACGATTGCATCGAACTTGTCACTCATGCCGCAGTCGCCACTTTCGAGGTGGTCTTGCCAAGCTTGCGGAGGATTTCACGCGCGGCATTGGCGCCGGGTGCTGCCATCACGCCGCCACCGGGATGGGCGGAAGATCCGACGAGGTACATGCCGTCGATTGGTGTCGCGTAATTCGCATAGCCGGGCACCGGGCGGTTGAAGAGCAGCTGATCAAAGGTGAGTTCGCCCTGAAAGATATTGCCTTCGGTCAAGCCGACCTCCCTTTCGATATCTTTTGGTGTCCTAATCTCGGCATGGACCACGCGCTGGCGAATGTCGGGGCAGGCCTCTTCGATCTTGTCAAAGACACAGTCGGCAAAGGCCTTCTTGCGCTCTTCGGTCCAGTTTTCGGCGCTGCGCTTGCCGTCGGCCAGAAGGTCATAGGGCGCGTATTGCACGAAGACGGTCATCATGTGCTTGCCCGGCGGAGCCATCGTCGGGTCGATCTGGCTGGGGATCAGCATGTCGAAATAGGGATTGGACGACCACTGGCCTTCTTTCCAGTCGTCATAGGCCCGTTCGAGCTCTTCAAGCGAGGTCGAGCAATGCAGGTCGCCGCGCAGGAAACTGGCGTTCTTGGGCGCAGCGGGAAATTCGGGCAGGGCGTCCAGTGCGATGTTCAGCTTGCCGCTTGAACCGCGGATCTTGAAGCGTTCGACAGCGCGGGTGAAATCCTCGGGCAGGTCCCTGGCGTTGGTGTGTTCAAGGAAGGTACGTTTCACGTCCATGTTCGAGGCAACGATCGGCGCGCGGTATTCATCGCCGTTTTCCAGCGCCACCCCAATGATCTTGCCGCCTTCGACCTGAAAACGGTCTACGCCCGAGCCGGTGACGATCTTGCCACCCGCCTCTTCGAAACAGTCGCCCAGGGCCTTGCTTATCGCGCCCATCCCGCCGCGTGCAAAACCCCAGGCGCCGATCGCACCGTCAACATCGCCCATGTAATGATGCAAAAGAACATAGGCGGTACCGGGCGAATAGACGCCCAGGCCGGTGCCGATAATGCCCGATCCGGCAAGATGCGCCTTGATTAGGTCGTTTTCAAAGTGTTCATCGAGAAAGTCGCCGATGGACATGGTCCAGAAGCGCAGAGTCTCGGCCAGTTCCTTGGCGCCCAGACCGTGGGCGCGTTTGACCAGATAAAGCAGCTCCTGCAGGTCGCGGACCTTGAAAGAGGTTGGATCGGGAGCAGAACGAAGCAGAAAGGGCCGGATGAAACGGCACTGCCGGATGACGGTCTGGCTGAACCGGTCATAGGCATCGACATCGCGTGGTTCATGGCGGGCGATTTCCCGGCGCAGCGCGTCATGATCGGAATGATAGGCGAAATAGTCGCCGTCACGCGTGAAACTGGCGCCGCCCTCGTAAGGGATCACCTGAAGTCCGAAACGCGGGAGTTCGAGGTCGCGCACGATTTCGCGGCGCAGCAGAGAACAGACATATGAACAATTGGAATAGGTCCAGCCCTCGTGGAGAGAGCGGCTTACGGCAGCGCCGCCGATCCAGTCGTTTTTTTCGACGACAAGGACTTTCATCCCGGCCTTGGCTAGATAACAGGCGGTTGTCAGGCCGTTGTGTCCGGCCCCTGCAACGATGGCGTCATATCTGTCGTGCTGCCCCATTGGCTTCTCCTGTTGGTTGCAGCGAGGTTAGGCGCTTGGGCGTCGCAGGTAAAGTTTTTTGAGCGCTCAAATAAATATTTTCTGCAAAGCATGCGGCAATGTGCTACTGACTTCATCGAGAAGATGTGGAAAACACGTTGAACGGAACAGAGGTTGAGGCCCGCCCATGACGATGCAGCCCGACGATACATTGCGACCGCGCAAGGAACGCAAGGAAAACGCCGACAAGCGGCGCCGGCAGGTGCTGGATGCGACTTGTCGCTCGATCGTGACGAACGGGTTGGTCAAGACGACGCTGGCGACGGTGGCGAAGGAAGCTGGCCTGTCGCAGGGCGTCGCGGTGTTTTATTTCAAATCCAAGAGCGGCTTGCTGACCGAAGCCCTGCGGGATCTTTACCAGTCTTACGAGGCGCATTGGAGCGCGGCTGTCGATGCCGCCCCGGAAGATCCGGTTTCCCGGCTGGTCGCGCTGATCCGGGCCGATTTCGACCCGAAGATCTGCAACCAGCAGACGCTTTCGATCTGGTACGCGTTTTGGGGAGAGCAGGCGTTCGTTCCGCAATACAGCGAAATCACCCGCGAATATGATGAGAACCGGGGCGGGGCGATCCGGCAGGCATGCATGGATCTGCTGCCGGATGACCCGGTCCGCGCAGCAAATGTCGCCGACTGGATCGATACGCTTACAGACGGGTATTGGCAGAACCTCCACCTGTTTCCGGCCAATACCGACAATGAAAAGTCGCTGGCCGCTTCGCTGGAATGTCTGAAAGCCCTGCTGCCCGAATATGCGCAGGAAATCGCGACTGTCTGAGGCCTCAGTCTGCCATTTCCGCAAGCACCCATTTGTGGAAATTGTGAATGTCGAACTCCTCGGGCATGAGCCGCCCTCTTTCATAAGCGGGGGAGGCGATGCCTTTCTGGTTCAATTCACAGGCTGCCCCGTCTTGTTCCATGACCAGCGTTGCAAATCCGGTGACGTTTTCCAGATCAAAACCGGGCGCGGTCAGGGTTTCTGGCAGGAACAGCCATTCGGCGCGAAGCTTTGTCTTCTCCGGGCCCATCGGGATGAGGGTTACCGAGCGCACATAATCCACATGCGCGACGATAAAGGCCGAGGGATAGAGCGTCACGAAGTTATGCGCCGTTCTGCGTTCGGTTTTCGTGAGGTTGGGGAATTCAGGACCGCAAGGCTGGCCGTTTGCCGTCCAGGTCTGCGCGCCTTCCTTGAGCGGCGATAATTCAACGCCGCCGGGTTTGTTCTTGCGCTCGGCTTCGGACATCACACCTTCGCGGTAGACGGGGACAAGATCGCTTAGCTCGGGGTGGATGCCCGGACAGTGGAGGCATTCGTTGTAGTTTTCCCAGAAGATCTTCCAGTTGCAGTCCAGTTCCTTTTCAAAGACGTGCCCGCGGACGAGGTCTGCCATTGGCCAGTTGTCGAGCGCGTTCAGACCCATGTCCGGAGAGAGAGGGCCCGGGTCTTTCGATAGGGACAGGAAGACAAAACCGTTCCATTCCATGAGGGAGACGGGGAACAAGCCGTGGTCCGATTTATCAAAATCGGCGGTGGGTCGGCCAAAGCCGGTCGAGATCAGGCGGCCGTCTGTGGCGTAGGACCACGCATGATAGGGGCATTTGATCAGCTTGCCGCCGAATGACTCTTGCTGGGACGTACAAAGCGCCGCGCCGCGATGACGACAGGCGTTGTGGAAAGCGCTCAGCTTGCCATTGGCATCCGAGACTACGAGCACATCAGCGCCGCCAAGGGAACGACGGGTGACGCGGCCCGCCGGGAAATCCGCTTTGCGGCCTACCACGACCCAGTTGTTCGACCAGATCGTCGATAGTTCCTTATTGTACCAGTCGATATCCATATAGGCCGCTTTGGGCAGCGTCTCGGGGCAGTGGTCAAGCAGGGGTGATGGGGTTGGCGACTGGATGGTCATTGGCGGGTTTCCGTTGGCTCGGGCAATTTGTTCCGCAGGCCCGATCACGGCAGATCGGGAGGACGGTTCGCGGAGAGCGTAGACCCTTGGTCGGGCGCGCGACAAGAATTAATTTATTTGAGCGCTCATATAATATAATCGTCGCGCAAAATTGGTGCTGTTCTGGCTAGCTTGAACTTTCCTAGAGTATGATCTGACTTGGCTGAAACGGGCTAGCCGCTCGTTTCCAGAACGGCAGACCAAGTGAGCCTGCGCGATTCGAGCGCGCTTTGCGCCTCGGCTGCTTTGGACAGGGGATAGATTTCGGGTGACGGAATGCGAAGTTTTCCGCTTGAGATCGCGTCGAAGAGAAGCCGGGAGTATCTTTCCACCTGCGCCGCGCTTCCCACGTAATGCCCGTAATTGGGTCTGGAAAAGCGAAGCGATTTGGAAGACAAGCGCCCAAGGTCATGGAGGCCCGGTGGCCCCGAGGCTTCACCGAAGCTGACCACGTGACCCCGGATCGCCGCAGCCTCTAGTGAGCCTTCAAGCGTGTTTTGCCCGACACCGTCAAAGATGACGCTGGCGCCCATGCCGTCGGTCAGGTCAAGCGTGGCTGAGACGAAATCCTCCTGCCGGTAATTGATGACGCGGTCCGCCCCGTTGGAGAGTGCCATTACGAGCTTTTCCGCAGAAGAGGCCGTTGCGATCACCCGCGCGCCCAGCGCTTTTGCCCATTGCACCAGTAGCTGTCCGACGCCACCTGACGCAGCGTGGATAAGGACGATGTCGTCAGGGCCGACGGGCTGCACATCATGCAAAAGAAAACTCGCGGTCATGCCTTTGAGGAGCGTTCCGGCTGCCTGATCGTCACTTAAGCTGTCAGGAAGTTTCACAAGCATCGATTCCGGCATGACCCTGTCGGTGCAATAGGCGCCCACCGGCGCGCAGGCGTACCCGACACGGTCGCCAAGACGCAAACCAGAGACCTCTGACCCGACGCTCGTAATGGTGCCAACTGCTTCCATGCCGGGAATACCGGGCGGGTCAATCATGTCGAAATGGCCAGTTCGACAATGGATGTCGATGAAATTGACGCCAACATAGGTTTGATGCAGTCGGACCTCTTTAGGGCCGACGGGCGGAAGTTCGATTGGTTGAAAGCTCAGAACTTCGGGTCCGCCATGCCGTTGGATCACGATGCCCATTGTTGTTTGGCCGCTGTTCTTCGGCGGGGCCGGTTTTGGCGCGACCACTGGCTTGGCAGGCTGCGGGGCCCCTGAGAACCAGTCGTGCAGAGCAGAGAATCCGGCCCGATAGATGTCGTCCCTGACCAAGGCGATCAGGCGGTTCCTCTCAGGCGCGGGGGGCTGGAAGGTGCTTGACCATTCGAGCAGCGTCCTGAAGCGGTCGGTAACGGGCCGCAGGCGCATTTCCGCGACATAACCCATAAGCGGCAAGGGCGAGTCCAGCAGGCAGTAGCGCAGCGACATGTCGCGGTCGGAACAGGCAATCAGTTGTTCGCGCAGGATACTTCCATCGGTCAGGGAGAAGTAACGGACGCCACCGACGGTTTGCGATGTCAGGCCATCTTCGATCCGGCTGCTGGCGATTGCCGGATGCCAGCGGTCGTGGCTGTTGAAATCGCGCAATAAGGCCCAGACTGCGCCGACCGGTGCGTCGATGACCGTGCTTTCGCGGACCGTATCCATCAGGTTTGCGGTTTCCGTTTCAACCGAAACGTTTCTTGAGCGCGTCGAACGCGGTCTGGAAAACGCCCTGCCCGATCTGATCAATCAGGCCGGACTCGGCCTGTGGGTCGCAATCGAAATTCGCCTCCCACGAGGCAAAGGTCCGGTTGCCGTCAGTTATGGGAATAAGGGCAAGCGTCGCGATATAGTCGCGAACGCCCATGCCGCTTTCGAGAATGGAATAGGTGCAGCTCATGTCGTAATCGGACAGGGCCAAAAGCTGCTCGCGTATCGTGTCGCCGTTCTCAAGCTGAAAGTTCCGGATGCAGCCGATCTGATCAGGATGCATGCCGCCTTCGATGCGGCTTGCTGTGACGAAAGGTGTCCAATCCGGCAAGCCGTTGAAGTTGCGCACAACCCGCCAGACCGAGGTTACCGGTGCTGGCACGACGGTCGAGATATAGACTCTAGTCATCGTCGCGATCCTCTTTCTCAACGGTCTGGACCGACGCCTTGTCGCCCTTGGAAAGGCTGGCGATGTCCTTGGCGTTGCGAAGGACGTCCGTCATCCGGCCCATGGAGCTGCCTTCGATACCGATTTCCTTCATCAGGTTGTCTATCATCGGAGCCTGCACGCGGTACCGCAGGGCGCTGTCGATCACCTCGTCGGTGACGTTCTTGCCGCCTGATGCGCCGCCGCCATTCATCCCGTCAACGTGAAGGATCTTGATGCCGTCAATCTTTTCCATCGGGCGGACGCTTTCCCGGACGATGCCTTCGAGACGATCCAGCAAGGCGGCGCGGAGACGACCGGCGCGGGCGTCTTCGGACAGGACGTTTTCGGCCTCGTTAAGCTGACGCGCGCCTTCGGCATCCACGCCGAATTTCTCGGCGGCAGCAGCGGCGAGGATCTTTTCGGCTTCGGCAGTCGCGGCAGCGGCGATGCGGCGCGCTTCGGCTGTCGACTTGGCGGCTTCCATCTCGGCCTGCGCCTTGGCGGTAAGGGCCAGCGCCTCGCGTTCAGCTTCGCGATGGGCGGCGATCATGTCGGTCATCTTGCGACGTTCGGCAATCTCGCGTTCGCGCATGGTAAAGGCCTGTTCCTCGGCCTGAATAGCCTTGCCGCGCTGGGTCTCGGCGGCGGCGACGGCGATGCTGCGTTCCTCGCTTTTCTTGGCCAGTGCGATGGCCCGGTCCTCACGGGCGAGATCGACCTTGAGATCGAGTTCAACCGCGATCTGGCGCAACTCCTGATCGGTAAGAAGCTGGGCCTCTTTCACCCCGCGTTCTGCGGTCAGGCGGGCGCGTTCGATTTCCTCGTCCGAGGCAATCTCTGCCTCTTGTACGGCCTGACGCTTGGCGACCTGAAGAGATTCAAGATGCCGTTCCCGGGCGATGCGCAATTCGTCGAGCGCGCGATCCTGCGCCAGCTTTTCGGCCTCGGCGCCCTGATTGGCGACGATTTCCGCGCGACGGCGAGCGCTTTCCGCCTTGGCCAGTTCCTGCGCCTTGATCGTCAGGGCGATCTTGCGGTCCTGTTCGGCGAGTTCAAGCGCACTTTGCCGTGCGATATTGAGCCGTTCCTGCGTTTCTGCCCGGGCGATGCGTGCCTCTTCGAGGGAGAGTTCCAGCGCGATGGCCTCTTTTTCCGTGAGTTCGCGCATCTTGAGATCGGCTTCGTCCAGCGCGCGGCGGCGCTTCAGATCTAGCTTCTGGGCTTCTTCCTCTTTCTCGATCCGTTCCTGTGTCAGTCGGCGTTCCTGCATAACGCGGGCGATTTCGACCGCTTCGCTGGATTGCAGCCTTGCCTGTTCCGCTTCCTGATCGCGCACGGCCCGTTCGCGCACCAGTTCGGTTTTCTGGGCGGCGCGGCGGGTTTCAATTTCCTGCTCTTGCGCAAGCTGGGCGTATTCAGTCTCGCGGTCGATTTCGAGAACCTTGCGCTGGGTGTCGAGATTCTGGTTCCGGATTTCGACAAGGGTGCGTTGTTCGATCTCGTTCCGCAGCTTGCGGCGGGTTTCGATGGTCTCGGTCAGCTGGGTGAGACCCTCGGCGTCAAAGCTGTTGGAAGGATCGAAGTATTCCAGCCCGGTCTGGTCGAGATCGACGATAGACACGTTTTCAAGTTCAAGCCCGTTGGCGGAAACTGTGCCTTCGGCAAGGGCTCGGACGGCTTCGGCATAGTCATGGCGGTTTTCATGCAGTTCCTCGAGTGAGCGCTGTGCCGCAACGGAACGCATGGCGGCGGAGAACTTGCCTTCGAGAAGCTCGGTGAGACCCGCACGGTCCAGCGTTCTGCGACCAAGCGTCTGGGCGGCGGCGGCGACCTGATCTTTCGAGGCACCGACACGCACAAAGAATTCAGCATTCAGATCGACACGCATCCGGTTCTTGGTGATCAGGGCGTGATCGTTTTCGCGAACCACGCTGATGCGCAGGACACCCATGTTCACGGGTGTAATTTCATGAAGGACCGGTATGACGAAGGCGCCACCGTTCACCACGACCTTTTCGCCCATGAAACCCGTGCGAACAAAGGCCGTATCCTTGGTCGACCGCCGATAGAGCCATCGGAGGATGTAGACAGCAACCGTTATCACGATCGCGGCGACGATGATCCACAGCAGGAGTGCGCCAATTAGATCCGAGGACATTTCGATTTCTCCTATGCGGTCGAGTTACGAGAACCTGATTGATTTGAATTTGCGGGTCTGGTCGGTCAGCGCGCGTTCTGTCGGGAGCCTCTCCATCGAAGACGCGCCGTAGAAGCCGTGGCAGTGTTCGGCGTGACGCAGCACGTAGGCGGCGTCGTCGGGTTCGGCGACCGGGCCGCCGTGCACCAGAACAAGCACGTCTTCGCGGATTTCCATCGCGGCCTTTGCCCAGCGATCGACGATTTCAGGCACCTGATCGAGCGTCGTCGCGGTTTCCGCGCCGATGCTGCCGCCCGTGGTCAGGCCCAGATGGCAGACGATGATGTCCGCGCCGGCGCGGGTCATCGCGCGGGCGTCTTCTTCGGAAAACACGTAGGGCGTGGTGAAAAGACCCTTTTCATGAGCCGCTGCGATCATGTCGACTTCGAGCTGGTAGGACATACCGGTTTCCTCAAGGTTTGCCCGGAACATCCCGTCGATCAATCCGACAGTCGGAAAGTTCTGAACCCCTGCAAATCCGACGCGCTTGAGATCATCGAGAAAGCTTGAGAAGAGACAGAACGGATCGGTCCCGTTCACACCTGCGAGCACCGGCGTGTGCTTGACCACGGGCAGAACCTCGCTCGCCATTTCCATGACGATGTCATTCGCGTTGCCATAGGCCATCATGCCGGCCAGCGAACCGCGTCCGGCCATGCGATACCGTCCGGAGTTGTAAATGACGATGAGGTCGATGCCGCCTTCTTCTTCGCATTTTGCCGAGAGCCCGGTACCCGCGCCGCCGCCGACGATGGGGATACCTGCGTTTCGCATTTCCTGAAATTTGGCGACAAGCGCCGCGCGGTCATGATGCGACATCAGGCATTCCTTTTCCTGGAAGAGTGAAGAACGGGCATGGCGTCCAGAACCGCATTTGCGAATTCTTCAGAGTTGATGTGAGCGTTGATGCGAGTCACTCGGCGGTTACCTCCCTGATTCACGTTACTCTCGATGGTGGTGAACAGGGTTTCGCGGGCCTCGGGGTCGTGGAACGGCTGATCCGGCGCGTCGAGCGCGGAAACGCCGCCTTCGGGCAGCAGGAATGTCATTGGTCCCTGCATCTGGTTCAGGCGCTGCGCGATCCATTCCCCGATTTGCCTGCATTCTTCGGCGGTCGTGCGCATCAGGGTGACGCTATCATTGTGGATCACGAATTTCCGCGAGGAGAACCTGTCCGGCACCGAGTTGCGCGGCCCGAAATTCACCATGTCCAGCGCGCCGACGGACCCGACATAGGGAACACCGGTGCGGATGTTCGCGCCGAACCGATCCTCGGTGGCTCGGAACACGCCGCCGACCAGCATATCCGCCACCTCGGTCGTGGTCAGGTCGAGTACGGTTTCGATGTCGCCATTGTCGACAAGGGATTCCATGGAGCGCCCGCCGATGCCGGTCGCATGAAAAGTCAGGCAGTCAAAATCAGGCTCTAATTGGCGCGTTAGCCTCTGTATCAGCGGGGTTGTGACGCCGAACATGGTCAGGCCGACGGTTGGCTTTGTCTCTGCGCCGAGAGATTTGTCGGCGCGGGACGACGGCAGATCGGCTGCCATTCCTGCCATCGCGCGCGCCGCGTTGCCCAAGACCTTTAGCGTTATGCGGTTCAGCCCCTGAACGTCTGCGACGGAATGCATCATCATGATGTCGGAGGACCCGACATATTGCGCGACGTCGCCGGCTGCGACCGTGGAAACCATGACTTTGGGGATCCCAAAAGGAAGCGCCCTCATGCCGGCGGTGGCGAGGCTTGTGCCGCCGGAACCGCCCGCCGAAAGGATGCCGCCAATGCCGCGTTCCCGGGCGATCCAGTTTTCGAATGCCTTGGCCATCGCGCTGACCGACTGCCCACGATCGCCGGTCATCACGGATTGGGTGCCGCCACGTGCCATGCTGGCGATCTGCGCAGGGGTGACATCGGCGCGGGACGGCTTGCCGGAGGTCGACAGATCGACTGTCTTGACCGGCAGCCCCAGCGCCTTAATCCGATCTGCCATATAGTTCAATTCGCGCGCTTTAGTGTCGAATGTACCCACAACGAGTACTGTCCGGCCGACCCGTTCCGCATAGGGGATATGAAACACGTTCTCGGGGGCTGGCTCGGGCGCAGGTTTGCTTTCCACCACTATCGCGCCGGGCACATTCCAGCGGTTCGGCATTTGTGTAACTGGGTGAAAGTCTGAGACCTTCTGATCTCCGCTGCGATTAACCCTGTAGACCTCGGCCATCTGCTCGGCAACAACGGCCTGCTCGCCGGGGGAAGGCTCGGGCATTTCATCTTCGCTGTGTCTGCCAACACCAAGCAGGCGTTGTTGCAGGTCGCGATCCGCAGCCAGTGCCTTGGCGTCCATGATGCGGTTGATCCGCCCGTTGACCATGATCCCAACGCGGTCCGAGACGGAGGTGGCGACACCGATGTTCTGTTCAATGACGAGGATCGCCATTTCATCTTCGGCGGCAAGCCGGACCAGCATGTCACGCACCTGATCGACGATCACCGGAGCCAGACCTTCGGTCGGTTCATCCATGATCATCAGTTTCGGGTCGGACAGCAAAGCGCGGGAGATCGCAAGCATCTGCTGTTCCCCGCCAGAAAGCTGGGCACCGCCATTGTTGCGCCGTTCGGCCAGACGGGGAAAGGTTTGATAAATCCGCTCCGGACTCCAACTGGCGTCGCGCGTTGTCTTGGCCGCGAGGCGCAGATGTTCGTCGACCGTCAGGCTTGGCCATACCCGGCGTCCTTGCGGGACATATCCTATGCCAAGCCGGTGAATTTCATGCGGTTCGAGGTGGGAAATCTCGCGGCCCATCGCGCGGATCGATCCGCTTTCGGCCTTTTTAAGCCCTGTGATGGTGTTGCACAGGGTCGTTTTGCCCATGCCGTTGCGCCCGACGATAGAGAGAACGCCGGATTCCAGAGTAAAGCCGACACCTTGCAGCGCATGGCTTTCGCCGTAATAGACCTGCAGATCTTCTACCTGAAGAACGGCTTTGCCGCGTCGTTCAGCCATGGCCGTCTCCTAAGTAGATGGCCTGAACTTCGGCGTCGTTTTCAATTTCTTCCGGCGTGCCTTCCTTGAAGACGCGCCCGTTGTGCATCATCGAAACATATTCCGAGACGCGCAGCGCGACGTCGAGATCGTGTTCGATGATGACATAGCCGATATGCGATGGCAGGGCGCCGAGAATGGCAACGAGATCGCGCCTTTCCGTTGGCGAAAGACCGGCCGCCGGCTCATCGAAGAGGATGAAACGGGGCGCGCCTGCAAGAGCAAAGGCGATTTCAAGCTGCCGCTTGCGACCATGCGACAGCGTCGCGACCTGAAGGTCGGCGTCGTCGTAAAGATGGACGGCCATGAGGATTGACCGGGCCTGTTCCATATTGGCATCCCTATCGCGGGGCCGGAGCAGCGAGAACCGGCGGCGCGATACGCCGCGACAGGCAAGATAAACGCTTTGGAGAATGGTCAGCCCGTCGAAGAGCTGTGAAATCTGGTAGGTCCGGCGCAAACCGCGCCGGATCCTGTCATGTGCGGGGATCGTTGTGATGTCTTCGCCGAAAAAGCGGATTCGACCGTAGGTACAATCGAAATCCCCTGTAACCGCGTTGAACAGAGTCGTTTTTCCGGCTCCATTCGATCCCAGAACCGCGCGGCGTTCACCGGCGGCGATCTTCATATTGATGTCGGACAGCGCCACGAGCGCACCGAAATGACGTGCCACGCCATCCATCTCCAGCGCGTACGAGCCGGTGCTGGACAGACGGGTATTTTCACTTAGCAATGCCATGTCAGGCGCCAGTCCGGAACATCAGGGGCAGCTTGGGTTCTCGCGGCTGACCGCGCCCAGCGCCCTGAACTCTTCCTTGTCGATGCCGAGGGTCTGATTGACCTGCGACGTCGTCTGGATGAGCTTGTTCACGAGGTTGCCATCCGGTCCTTCGACCACTTCAGTCAGGTAGATGTCGGCAATCGCGTTGCGGTTTTCGTCAAGCGATACCTTGCCCGTCGGGGTTTCGAACTCGAGATTGGCAAGGGCTTCGCGGTAGGCTGCCGGGTCCGAGAGATCACCGCCGGTTTCCTCGAGTGCGAGCAGGGCCGCTTTCATCCCGATGTAGTACCCATGCGCAAAGAGCGAAGGCGACGGGAACGCACCGTCTGTGTTCTTGTACTCATCGACAAAGGAAAGCCAAGCTTCGCTGTCATTGGTATCGGCTGTCGGACCGGCGGCCGGCGTTCCGATCAGGATGTCGCGCAGGCGTCCTTCGGAAGTCAGCACGGTCTGGTCGACCGTAATAGACCCACCGATAAGCGGAGCCTCGCCTCCGGCCTGCTGGTATTGGCTGAGGAAGTTCACCGCATCGGCGCCGCCCAGAGCGACATAGATCGCATCTACATCATCAGGAATAGCCGCGATGACCGACGAGTAGTCCTTGTTCCCGATAGGAACCCATGACTTGGACGGCACGGTGCCGCCAGCGTTGCAGAATTCAGCCATAAAGCCAAAGACTTGCGTGTAGGGAAAGGAATAATCCTCGGCCACGGTCGCGACGGACTGGTAACCCTTTTCGTTGTAGACGTAGGTGCCCAAGCCGGCCATCCACTGCGCGCCGTCTGTCGAGAAGCGGAAGAAGTTGTCGGCCGGATCGCGGAACGTGGTGTCCTGCGCGGCAGACGACCCGTTGATAAAGGTCACATCGGGTTGCGTCTTGGCGTAGTCCTTGACGGCGATGCCTTCGTCCCCGGAAAGAGGGCCGACGAGCACCTTGACCCCATCCTGTTCGACCAACTTACGTGCGGCACGGACCGCACTGTCGGGAGAGGCATCGGAAGAGCCGCGGATGATCTCGATCTCATGTCCGGCAACTTCGCCGCCGAATTCGTTGACGGCGGTCATTGCGCCGCGCTCGCCGTCTTCGCCAAGCACGGTGAACGCGCCTTCGAAGGTAGCCAGCAGGCCGATCTTGATCGCGCCATCCTGTGCGAGCGCGATGCTCGGAAGCGTGAGCGCCGTGGACAGCGTCAGCGCGAGCAGGTTGCGTTTTGTGATCCTCATGTCTTTTTCCTCCCTGGAAGTTTGAATTGGATCGTCTTTTAGGAACCCTCTCCTCAGGGGTCCGGTCGTAATGAGTTCTGTTTCAAATAGGGTTTGGCCTTCTCCCAGAGGCCGAGCATGCCGTCAGGCGATACAAAGACCACGCCCAGAAAAACGAGGCCGATCAGGGTGTTGAAGCGTTCTGCCCCGACGATATCGATGGCAAAGGTCTGCATCATCACCACAAGGATCGAGCCGAGGAATGGCCCGATGGGGTGCCGCAAACCGCCGATGACGGCGATGATGAGAATGTTGACCGCCGCGCCGACCCCGATGGTGCCGGGGCTGATACGCCCCTGGAACCAGACGAGAAGCACTCCGGCCAACCCGGCAATCGCGCCGGAGAGGAACCACGCAAAGACCTTGTGCGCTGTCGTGTTGTAGCCGATGGCGCGCATCCTGCGCTGGTTGTCTCGAGTCGCCTGAAGGGTGAGGCCAAAGGTCGATTGAGCGCCGTATAGGACAGCCGCGTAGCATATCGATGCGGTGCCAAGGCAGAGGTAGTAGAAAGGCAATGGATCGCGCCAGTTGACGCCGAACACTTCGGGTGCGCGCAGACCCGCATAGCCCGGAAAACCGTTGAACAGAGTATAGTTTTGCTGAGCAAAGTAGAAAGCTGCCGTGGCGACGGCGAGGGTGATCATGATGGTATAGATGCCCTCGGTTCTCACGGCGATTAGCCCGATCAGGGCAGATGCGATGGCCGCGAAAAGCACCGCGACCGGAACATAAATCCACCAAGGCCAGCCAAAACCCATCACGTCAGAACTGTTTTCTCCGAAGATCGCGACGCTGTACCCGGCGACCCCGACAACCGTGATCTGCGCGAGACTGACCATGCCGCCATAACCCGCCAGCAGCATCAGCGAGAGCGCGATCATCCCGAAAATAAGAGTGTACCCGCCGATCTGCGTCAGGAAAAAGTCAGAGGCAACAGCCGGGTATAGGATCAGAAGTACGGCGAGGATGACATTGCCGGCGCCGATATGCCGGATAAAGGCTGGCCCGGACGGGTTTGGATCGCGAAGGGCGTCGATCGAACTCACAGCCGTTTCCCCATGATGCCTTCGGGGCGGATGGCCAGTGTCACCACCATGATCACGAAGGTCAGGACGACACCGTATGTCGGGAAATAAACGAGCCCGATCTGTTCCGCGAGGCCGATGAGAAGTGCGCCGATGGCAGCGCCAGTGATGGATCCCATACCACCCACGATGACGACCACAAGGCTCGCTAGCAGGTAACGGATGTCTTCTCCCGGAGCGACAGACAGAGCAGAGCCACCGATAACGCCCGCAAGCCCGGCCAGTCCGGCGCCAAGTGCGAAGACGCCTGCAAATACATAGTGGACGTTCACGCCCGAGGCCGAGAGCATTTCGCGGTCATCTACGCCGGCGCGGATCATCATACCGATGCGTGTCTTGTTGAGGGTCAACCAGAGAGCCACGCCTATGGCTACGGCCACGCCGAGGACGATCAGCCGGTAGAGAGGGTATTTGAGAAAGACGAGCGTGCCGTTCGAGCGCTCTGCCGTGACAACCGGTAGTTTGATCGCGCCGCTGATCCATTCCGGCGTCAGAATCTGGTAGGTGCCGCCGGACCAGACCGCCAGCATGAGATCGGCTGCCACGATGGAGATGCCAATGCTGACCAGTGTCTGACGCAGGTCATCGCCTTCGAGGCGGCGGAACACCAATATCTGCATGATCAAACCCACGAGGGCGATGGCGATAAAGGCGCCGCCGACCCCAATGAACCAGTTGCCCGTCCGCGTCGCGATTTCATACCCGACATAGGCGCCAAGAAGGTAGAGAGAGCCATGCGCGAGGTTCACGTTGCGCATTAGCCCGAAGATCAGGGTAAAGCCGCTCGCGACGAGAAAGTAGAGACCCGCCAGCGTCAAACCGTTGAGGATTGCGCTGAGAAAGGCCTTTTTAGAGATAAGTATCGCGTCAAGCCAATCCGGCCATTGAGCGACGATCATCCATATGAGCACCAGTCCGACAAGAACGCCGAAACCGACCCAGATCTGGTTCCGGGTTGGCCCCTTGGGCGGGTTGGACAGGTCGTCGCGGAGATTGCCGGTTTCGCTCATGCGATCAGTCGACGCCTTTGTTCCTGTGCCTGAGGCGCCTTGTGAAACTTGCCGTCCTTCATGATCGCCAGAATGCGTTTCTGATCCTGAAGGATTCGCACATCGGAAATCGGGTCTCCGTCGACAAGGATGAGGTCGGCAAGGTAACCTTCCTTGATCAAGCCAAGCTCATCGCCCATCTGCATGATCTGGCCGCCATACTTGGTGCCGGCCTGGATCGCTTCCATCGGGCTGAAGCCCAACATGTCGACGAAGGTTTCGATGTCCTTTGCGTTGGTGCCCTGGGGGGTCCATGCAAAACCATAGTCGCCGCCGATACAGATGCGGATGCCGCGGCGGTGCATCTTTTTCATCGTATCGATGCACATCTCCAATTCGCGTTCGTATTCCATCGCGATCGGCGATCCGGGTTTAATCCCCCATTCTTCGGCATATCGTGCAGTGTTGATCAGCCAAGCGATGCCCGGCGCGACAAAGTGCTTGTCCTTGGCCGCTTCGAGCATGTCGAGGCTTTCCTCGTCAGCAAAGGAGGCATGGTAGATGTTCGTGATCCCGTGACGGATGCACTGCTTGACCGATCCCGAGGAACGGGCATGGGCCGATAGCGTCTTGTTGCGGCAGCGGGCTTCCTGCACGGCCATGGCGACTTCTTCCTCGGACATGGGCGTTTCTTCGGCACCCATTCCGGTGATCGCTTCACCGCTGAGGTTCAGCTTGATGCTGTCGACACCATATTTGATCAGCGTCCGGACGGTACGGCGAACTTCCTCGGGACCTGAGACGACCAGTCCGAGGTTCAATCCTTCATGCGGAATGTGACTTGGCGCGGCATCGCCCAGACCACCGACCGTCGTGATCTCGGGGCCCGCCGACAGGTAGCGTGGCCCGGGAAAACGGCCTTCGTTGATAAAGCGTTTGGCGACAACATCGAGACGCGGTTTTGCAGCGGCGGCACCCCTGCCTGCTGTGAAACCCGCATCGAGCACGAGCTTGGCCATCTCCATGGTGACCAGCATGTGTTCTTCCAGTTCCATCATCTGGATCGGGTCGATGCCCGGCGCGTTGTTCCAGCTTAGATGAAGGTGCGCGTCGATCATGCCCGGCATCAGCGTCGCGCCCATCCCGTCGATTACCTTGGCACCCCCGTAGGAAGAACCGCCAAACCGGGCACCGCCCCGGGAAATGCGCGAAATGCGGTTACCTTTGACGACGACTTCGCCGGTATAAGGATTTTCGCCCGTTGCATCGAGCACGCGCACATTCGTGAAAACAGTCTCGCTGTTTCCGTTCCAATCCGTTTCAGCCATGTGTTCCTCCCAAAACTGGCCGCCTCCCTTGCGTCGCGCGCGTCAGATCCTGTGACGTTGCAGAAATTCCCGCGCCGCGTTCGCACAATCCCTTGGCCGTTCAATCGGGGTCCAGTGACCGCATCCCGGAATGATGCGAATTTCGGACCCCTCGATATTTTCATTAAGCAACCGGGCCATACTAACCGGCGCGACCGGATCATGTTCTCCAGTAACCAGCAGAACCGGCGCTTTGATCTTGCGCCAGTGCGCTGCCTTTGCGCCGGAGAGGGCTTCGCAGTTCTGAGCATATCCCTCTGGCGGTTGCCGCATCAGGGATTCACGCACGAATGCTGCGCCGACCGGATTTTCGCGATGCGTTTCAGGCGCCAGTGTCGCTTTGGAAATCTGATCGGCGACCCCGTCCATCCCGTTCTTACGAACGCCAGCGGCCCGGTCGAGCAGCCCCTTTCGGGCCGCGTCTGGCGGTTCCGTCAACGCGCCGAAGAGCACCATTGAGGTAACCAGTTCAGGACGGGTTTCGGCCAGTTTCTGACAGACGAGCGTGCCCATGGAATGCCCGAGAAGGTGGCAGCGTTCCAAGCCGGTGGCTTGCATCCAATCGGCGACGAGATCGACAATCACGTCAAGCGTCAACCGGGCGTGCGGAAGACCGGTTCGCGCGGCGCCGGGCATGTCCGGTCTGACGCAGCGGTATGCTGCCAGCTCCGGCATCAGGGCTTCGAATGTGTTCGACGATCCGCCCAGCCCGTGAATCATCACCACGGGATCGCCGTCGCCGGTATCGTCCGAAACAAGGGTGAAGCGGTTGTTCATAAGGCCCGTACCGGGTTTTCGAGATAGCCGATCTGGTCGATTTCGACCCGCATGAGGTCTCCGTCCACGAGATATCTCGGTGGTTTGAAGCCGATGCCCACGCCTTCGGGCGTTCCCGTCGCGATGATGTCGCCCGCTTTCAGGCTTACGCCGGCCGAGATGGTTTCAATGAGCGTCGGGACGTCGAAAATGAGATCCCGGACGGAAGCGTCCTGTCGCATTTCTCCGTTGATCGCGCAGCGCACCCGCATGGAGCCGAGATCAACCTCATCTGCCGTCACGACCCACGGTCCCATCGGGCAGAACGTGTCCTGCGACTTGCCGATCAGCCATTGGCTGTATTTGCCCTGAAGATCGCGTGCGGTGACATCGTTGATGATTGTGTAGCCCCAAACGTGATCCATTGCGTCTTTTGCGGAGATGCCACGACCGCCTTTGCCGATGATCACGCCAAGTTCGGCCTCGTAGTCGATGGAGGTCGATACATCCGGGTCAATTCGAACCTCGGCACCCGGCCCGACGACCGTTTCAGGCACCTTGGAAAAGATGATCGGGTCCTTGGGAACAACAGAGCTTGCAGCGCTTGAATCGAACCCGCTGCTGGCGAACTCTTTTGCATGGGCGTGGTAATTTTTTCCTACGCAGAAGATGTTGCGTGAAGGAAGCGGAATGGGAGCGCAGAGTTTTATCTGGCTTAATGGAATCGGCTCCATCTGCCGAGGCATCTCACTCCTGCCGATGAGAACCGTCACGCCTTGCGCGGATTCCGCAAGGGTGAGGTCAAACGGGCGCACTGTAGTGCCATCTGGATCGACCAGCCCAACTCGCCGTTCGGATTGAATTTCAAATGTGGCGAGTTTCATCCGGCACTCCTCCCAAAGTGAACCGATCCATTTATTGGTTCAATAAATTTGTTCTGTAAACCCTATTCTGTTGCCTTGGTGAAATTTAGTTAGTATTGGATCAAGAAGCTTTTGAACTCGACTGCAACGATTTTCGCTTTTTCGGTCAGGACAGTACCTGTTCCTGTTGTCGGCCAGAGTGTTATCAGCCTTGGAAAGTTCCAGAATCTGAGCCGAACACGCAATTGGTTCAGAACCTAGAAGAGGACCTGAATGTCGCGTGTGAAGTCCAAAGATATTACCCAGTCGCTGCGGGCGCGTATCGCAGAGGCGGAATGGGGCGCAGATCAGAAATTGCCGAACGAGAGAGAGCTGGCTCAGGAATATGGCGTTGCACGGAACACGGTGCGCCGGGCGATCTCCGAGCTTTCCGAACAAGGCATACTGACGCGGCATGTAGGCCGGAGCACTGTTATCAACGAGACGGCCGTACTCGGCAGCAACGACCTGTCCGATATCATCCGCAGTCTTAATGAAATCAGTCCGTTTGATATTATGAACATGCGTCTCATAATCGAACCCCAGGCTGCGGCCAGTGCGGCGACAATGGGTTCCGACAGCGAACTCGAAGCGATGGAAGAGATACATCAGCAGTCGATCGAGATGGAAGATCGAGAGAAATTCGAGACATTGGACATGGCGTTTCACGAAGCCATTTTTGCAGCTACACGGAACGAGTTGCTGCGGAACCTGAACGAGATTTCGGTCATCGTTCGGCGTCGGGCGACTGTAGCTGCAATTCGCAAGAACGGGTTCAGCGAGGCCCGGAGAATCGAGAGCATCGCGCAGCATCGGTCGATCCTTGATGCGCTCAAGGCGAGAAACCCCGAAGCGGCGGCGGAAGCCATGAAATTGCATCTGGCCGTGCGCAGCCGGAACATCTTTGGCGGCGATACGCCTGACCATATGCCGATTGGACAGGTTCTATGAACGGGCCGGAAATCGCGGTCGTTCCGGAACATGATGACGATCAGGAATTGATGACCGTCCTTCGGCGGATTGCCGGGACAAGCCCGCGGGACATCATGGAAGTGCGTATGATTGTTGAGCCAAAGGCCGCCGCTGTGTCGGCAGCCAACGCCCGGCCCGCCGATCTTGTGGCGATACGCAACGCGCATGATCTGGCTGTGGCGTCGATGGAATCCGGGACCTTCGAGGCATGGGACGGAGAGTTTCATAAACGCATTTTCGAAAGCACGCGGAATGACTTCCTGACGACATTGCACGATATTCTGAACGCGATCCGGATGCGGGAGAACTGGGTCGAGATCAAACGCCGTACCTTTGATCCCGAGCAGCGCATCATCTATTGCGATGAACACGCTGCCATCTACGCCGCAATCGAATCCCGTGATCCTGCACGCGCCGCAAGTGAGATGCGACGACATATCAGAACGATCAGTCGGAACTTGTTCTGACAGCAGAGCCGGCGAACCGTTGCGGGCTGGTCACGTCGGCTCGCTGGTAGCCACCTTCCAGTAAGAACCTTCGTTTTGACCGATATGCGCGGTCAGGATTGCGAGGGCTTTTTCAACGTCCTTGTCGGCAACGGCTTTGCAGATCTCGATATGTTCGCGGAAGGATTTGGCCATGTGGTCCGGGTGGCGGCCAAGCCGGTTTCGAAGGGCGGACATTTTCTGCGCGATGGCTTGGTAGGCATCGTTCAGAAACCTGTTGTCGGATTCATCGAGAAGGATTTGGTGGAATTCAGAATCGAGCTTGAGGTAGCCAGGAACGTCGCCTTTTTCGCGCGCGGCGGCCATTTCCTCGACGCAGTGCTTTAGCCGTTCCGCCAGTTTTTCTGCGTTGCTTGCAATAGCTGACGAAAGGGCGGCGGATTCGAGGCAAAGCCGCGCGTCGCAAAGTTTGGCAAGTTCCTTGGGCTCGAGTGAAAAGACAAAGCTGCCGCGCTGCGGTTCGACAACAAGCAGACCCTCCATCTCGAGGCGGTTGATTGCTTCGCGTACCGGCGTGCGGCTGACTTGAAGTTCCGAGGCGATTCGTGCTTCGGACAGTTGGCTTCCGAGATCCAGGTCACCCGAGATGATCCAGTCCCGCAAGGCTTCGGAGACGAGTTCTGTCAAAGACTTAGGTCGCGGAATGGTTCTCATACGGGTCTCCTTCTTCAGACTTTAGACCACGGCTGACTGGCATACAATGTACTGTCATTGACAAACTGGCATACAGTATGTCAGATGTCCGTAAAGTGGAATGAAGCGTATCGGGGAGGGGCGCTTGGATCGGTTTGAAGAAGCCTTTGTTACGGTTAATCGCTGGTTCGTCGGCTTGGTCCTGGCGATTGTATTTGCCATCGTCTTCATGAATGTCGTCGGTCGCTACGGGTTCGGATATTCGTTCGCTTGGGTTGAAGAAGCTGCGCGCCACCTGATGATCCTTGGCGCCTTTGCGGGGGCAGGGCTGGCACTTCGCGAGGGACGTCTTGTGGCGATCACAGCCCTGCAGAGCGCCCTGCCCGCGAGATTTGCGCGTGCCCTTCGCTTTCTGACTGTCGTTGTCATGTTCGTTTTCATGGCGGCGATGATGTGGCTTGGGATCGAATTCGTTCAGTTCGGCTGGAGCAAGGAAACGATGTCCACGAACATGCCGCGCGGGGTGCCATACCTTGCCATTCCAATCGGTTGTGGACTGTTCCTTGTGCATCTCGTGATTTACGCCCGCCGCTTCGTTGCGGAAGACTTCGAATACTTCGCAGGCGGCGAAGGCGGCCCGGAAGTCCGATAATGGCCAAGACACTCATTATCCTGTTTTTCGCGACCATGCTGCTTGGGATACCGGTAGCTTTCACCATGGGCGTCGCTGGTATTTCGGCGATCTTCCTGCATGGCGGCCTAAATCCGCTGGTCGCCACACAGCGCATGTTTGCGGGCATCGACAGCTTTCCCCTCATGGCGGTGCCGTTCTTCATTCTTGCCTCGGAACTGATGACGGCTTGCGGACTTACCAATGCCCTGTTGCGTTTCGCGAATGCTCTGGTCGGGCATCTGCGCGGTGGACTTGGTCATGTGAACGTACTGGTTTCGATGCTGTTTGCTGGTATCAGCGGTTCGGCGCTCGCTGACGCGGCGGGACCATCGGCCATCGTCATGCGGATGATGCGCGAGGCAGGGTACGAAAAGAACTATGCCGGAGCGCTATCGGCCGCGACGGCGACCATCGGTCCTATTATTCCGCCTTCAATCCTTGCCGTGATTTTTGCGATTTCGACCAAAGGCGTCACCGTCGCGGGCTTATTTCTGGCGGGTATCGTTCCCGGGGTATTGCTTGGCCTGTCACTGGCGGTGGCAAACCATTTCGTTTCGGTGCGCAACAACTACCGGGGCCGGGAAAGCCGGGCCGACATGTCAGAACTTGGAAAGGCGACCCTTGCTGCCTTGCCTGCTGTCGTTATGCCCGGGATCATCCTTGGCGGTATTGTCTTTGGCGTCTTCACACCGACCGAGGCAGGCGCCGTCGCTTCGGCATATGCCTTGCTACTTGGCCTGATTATGCGAGCTTTTACCATCGACAGGCTTTTCGGTGCTTTCGCACGGGCTGCGGTGGTCACGTCGTCGGTCTTTCTGATCATCGCGATGGCGTCCATTTTCGCGTGGCTTCTAACTTATCTTCAGATTCCTCAATCACTGGCGGCGCAGATTTCGGCGGTGACCGACAGCCGTCTTGGCATCCTGTTAATCCTTGCGGTCTTTGCACTGGTCTGCGGATTTTTCATCGACACGCTGCCGGCCCTGATCATTCTGACCCCGGTGCTTGGGCCAATCGCCTACAGCGCCGGGATCGATCCGCTGCAATTCGGGATGATGCTGGTGCTGAACCTGACCATCGGCATGATCACGCCCCCGGTCGGTCCGGTGCTCTTTGTCATCGCCACCGTTGGCCAGTTGCGGCTCGAGGGGCTGTCCCGCGCCGTTTTGCCGCTTTTGCTGGCGGAGTTCATCGTGCTGCTTCTGGTCATTCTGTGCCCGGCCGTCAGCACTTTCGTCCCGACATTTTTCGGGTTTGCAAACTGACATGAAAGGGAGGAACCTAATGAAAACCATGTCAAAACTTATGATTGCGACGGCCTCGGCTGCCCTGGTCGTATCGGCTCAGGCAGCTGCAGCTAAAGAGTTGAAATACGCTCATTTCCAATCCGCCGACCTCAGTTCTCCGAAACACGCGGCAGCCCTCGCTTTCGAAAGCTGTGTCGAAGGCAAGACCGGCGGGTCGATTGATGTTCAGATCTACCCGGCGTCGCAGCTTGGCGGTGGGCCTGAGATCATGGAAGGCCTGCAACTTGGCACCGTCCAGATGGCCGTCGTTCACGATGGTCCGATTTCGGCCATGTACAAACCGTTTTCGGTTTTGGCGCTGCCGTATCTCTTTGACGATCAGGCGATGGCCTGGTCCGTCATGGATGGCGACTTTGGTTCGGAACTGGCGGATGGAATGCTGGCCGATACCGGTATCCGCATGTTCGGTGTGGCCGATAACGGCGTGCGGAATTTTACCAATAACATTCGCCCCGTGGCCGAGCCTGCCGATATGGAAGGTCTCAAGATGCGGGTGATGACGGCGCCGGTCTGGGTGACTCTCGTCGAAAGCCTTGGTGCTTCGGCAACGCCCGTTCCATGGCCGGAATTGCCGGGCGCGTTGCAACAGGGTGTCGTTGACGGTCAGGAAAACGGTGTGACGAACATCGTCGACGCGTCGCTGTACCAGAACCAGAAATATGTCTCGCTCGACGGGCATGTATTCAGCTGGCACGCCTACATGATGAGCGACGACTTTTTCCAAAGTCTGAGCGATGGCGAAAGGACTGCTGTCACGCAATGCGTGGATATCGCGATCACCATTCATCGCGGCATGACAGCGGCGCAGGATGCCAATGCGACGACCATTCTTAGTGAAAAGGGAATGGAAGTGGTGCCTGTATCGCCGGAACAGAAGGACATGTTCCGGGAAAAGGCTCAGCCCGCAGTGCGCGACTACATCGTGAGCGAGATCGGCGAGGATTGGCCCAACAAACTGGACGCTGCCGTTCAGGAATACCGGGACCAGTTCTGAACCATGCGGGAGCGCGTTGACGCCATGTATACGATTGCCGTTCTTGAACCGGGTTATGCCGATTACGGCACCGAGCGGGCTATCCTCTCGGAGTTTGGTGCAAAGATCGTTCCAATCGGCGAAGGCGAGAACGCGATCCCTGCTCTGAAATCGCTTGATCCAGTTGCTGTGCTGGTTAGGGAGTATCGGCTCGGGCAGGCAGAACTTGACGCCTGCCCGAACCTCAAGATCGTCGTCCGCTATGGCGTGGGCATCGACAATATCGATCTGGCGGAAACGTCCAAACGCGGAATTTACGTTGCCAACGTGCCGGATTATGGCGCCGAGACCGAGGTAAGCGAGCATGCTCTGGCGCTCTATCTCGCGGTGCAACGTCGGATTGTAACAAGAGATGCCGACGTGAGAGCCGGTGAATGGGGTATTGGGCAACGCGCGCTGATACCCAGTCGCGAGAATGCGGTACTCGGTCTGATCGGCTGCGGCCGAATAGGGATTGCAACTGCAGCCAAGTTCCGAGCTATCGGATTTAACCGCGTCATTGCGCACGACCCGTTCCTGAGTGACGAGGCTGTGCTTGAGGCGGGTGTCGAGAAGGTGGCGTTATCGGAACTGTTTTCTATGGCTGACGTGGTGAGCCTGCACGCGCCTTTGACGCCTGAGACGCAGCATATCTTGGATGGCGACGCTCTTTCAAAAATGAAGCCGACGAGCATTGTCGTGAACGTATCGCGTGGCGGGCTTGTTGATGAAGATGCGCTTGCCGAAGCTTTGGAACAGGGTCGTATTTTCGGGGCAGGAATAGATGTCTTCGAAGAAGAGCCGCTGCGGTCAGAGAATCCGCTGGCATTGGCCCCCAACACCGTTCTGACCGATCATACCGCCTGGTATTCCGAACGATCCGTTGCCGTTCTTCAGCGCAACGCCGCAGAAGAGATCTCGCGGGTTCTGCGCGGAGACCCCCCAAAGAACTGGGTAAACCGCTGGTAATCCGCCGCCGAGAAACATGCTGACAAAAGAAGGATGAGAAAGATGAAACTTGAAGAACTGATCGAAGGATTTCGCGGCACGGCGACAGCATCAGTGGCCGATGCCGTTGACAAGATCGCCGGGAAATCCGGTCTTCTGAACCATGATATCCGGCCACGGATAAACGAGAACAAGATCGTTGGGCCCGCTGTCACTGTGCTGGAAGGGCCAACAGACGAATTTCTGCCCCCTCAGCACGCTCTTGATATCATTGATGCCTCCGACGCCGGATCGGTCATCGTCATTTCAACCAATGGCAGCGTCGATGTCGCCGTTTGGGGCGGTCTGATGACTGCCGGTGCAGTTGCAAACAAACACGAAGCGGCCGTTCTTGATGGCGGTGTGCGCGATATCGTCGAAATCCGCCGGGACTACGATTTCCCCGTGTTTTCCCGCACGGTCTGCCCCGGTACGACACTGGGTCGTGCAAAGACGCTCGCCGCCAATGTCGAAGTCGACATGGGCGGTGTCATCGTGCACCCCGGTGATCTGATCGTGGGCGATATCGATGGCTGTGTCGTCGTGCCAATCGCGCATGCCGAAGCCGTTCTAGAAATGGCGCGCGAAATCGACGAACGCGAGGCGGAGCAGGCCCGGCTGATCATCGAAACAGGATCCTTGAAGAAGGGACTGGAGAAATACGGGCGTATCTAATCCGGTAGTTGAGAGCTGCTGGTTGCATTGGCAATCGCAGCTTCAGCATTCTGAGCCTCCGGTCGCAGACCGGCCCTAAACCACCGATAGAATCAACCCAAGGCCTCGCCGGTCAGGCGTGGCCAACCGCAGGGAAAACGATATGGCACCAGATTTACTATGTCTCGGAGAACCGCTGCTGGAGTTCAACCAACGGCAGGATGGCACCTATCTGCCCGGACATGGCGGTGACACGTCCAACTGTGCCATCGCCGCTGCCCGGCAAGGCGCAAGCGCCGGTTACGTGACGCATGTCGGTGCGGATACCTTTGGCGACAGTTTCATGAATCTATGGGCCGAAGAAGGTGTCGATACGACGACGGTTAGGCAGGTCAAAGATGCACATACTGGGGTCTATTTTGTGACTCATGGTCCAGACGGGCACCAGTTCAGCTATTTTCGCGAGGGCTCTGCCAGTTCCCGTATGGGACCGGCGGACCTGCCTGTTCCTGCTCTTCAATCCGCAAGGATCCTGCATGTTTCGGGTATCAGTCAGGCGATTTCGCAGACGGCGGCGGACGCGGTTTTCGAAGCGATCGATATCGTGAGATCGACCGGGGGAAAGGTGTCGTACGATACCAATCTGCGGCTCAAACTCTGGCCGATCAGCCGCGCGCGGGCGGTTACCCATGCGGCGATGGCGATATGTGATATTGCCCTCCCTGGTCTCGACGATGCGCGGCAATTGACCGGGTTAGACGACCCGGACGCAATTGCCGATTTTTATCTTGATCTTGGTGCGGAAACCGTTGCGCTGACCCTTGGCGAGGAAGGTACACTTGTTGCGACCGCGCAAGAACGGCGCCGCATCGTTGGTCGTAGGGTAGAGGCTGTCGATGCTACGGCGGCGGGCGATACGTTTGACGGCGCTTTCCTTGCCCGCATTCTTGCAGGTGACGACCCTTTCAAAGCAGCAAACTATGCCAATGCCGCCGCAGCCTTGTCGACACAGGGATACGGCGCTGTCGCGCCCATGCCGCGGCGAGAGGCCGTGCTTGAATTTCTATCGGAGAACTGAATGAAGCAGGCAGCTATAATCGGCGGCACTCGGGGCATCGGCGCCGGAGTTGCAGCGACCCTGATCCAAGAGGGATGGTTTGTAACCGCGACCGGTGTAACGCCGGAAGAAGTCGAAGCGTTTGCCACCTCTACGCCCGGGGTCGAGACTGCGGTGCTTGATGTGACCGACAACAATCAGGTCAAAGCATTTTTCGATGGTCTTAATCGTCTGGACGGGCTGGTAAACTGCGCTGGAGTTCTTGTTCGTGGCGGCGAATATGACATCGATACCTTTGAGAAAGTCATTGATATCAACCTCAACGGGACAATGCGATGCTGCCTTGCCGCGTATCCACTCTTGGCAAAACAGGGCGGCGCTATCGTCAACACCGCTTCCATGCTGAGTTTCTTTGGCGGGCCATTGGTACCAGCTTACTCAGCCTCCAAAGGCGGTGTTGCCCAGTTGACCAAAGCGCTATCGGGCAAGTGGGCGGATGACGGAATCCGCGTCAATGCAATGGCACCCGGTTGGATTGCTACCGAGATGACCGAAGCCTTGCGTGCGGATTCCGATCGCAACGGCCCCATTCTTGCGCGTACGCCACTTAACCGCTGGGGCAAACCATCGGAAGTCGGCGCGCTGGCGGCATGGCTGTTATCGCCCAATGCCTCGTTCGTCACCGGTAGCGTTTACCCGGTCGATGGCGGCTATGCCGCGATGTAACCCCGAAGGAGAAGACATGCCCAGTGAAGCACAGGACTCTGACGCCCGCACACCCTATCAGTTGCCAATTCCGGCAGATGCCCTTGAAGAGATCGTCATTGCGAAAGCGATCCCTGATGACGAACGTATCTGGGTGCCGCAGGCAGAGAATGTTTCTTTTCGGCCGCTGTGCCTGAACAGAAGCCAAGGCTATTGGATGAACCTGCTTCGGGTCCGCAAATCCGGAGTGCTTTCACGGCATCGACATCCACAGGCGGTTCATGGTCTCGTTCTCAAGGGGAGATGGCATTACCTCGAACATGACTGGGTCGCGGAAGAGGGCGGCTATGTTTTTGAAGCGCCCGGCGAAACGCATACTCTTGTCGTCCCTGACGATGTGGAAGAGATGATCACGATGTTTCAGGTCAATGGCGTGATGCTTTACGTTGATCCGTTCGGAAAGACGGTTGGGTATGAAGACGTCTTTACCAAGATTGACATGTGTCGAGAGCACTATGAGAAGGTTGGGCTGGGCGTAGACTACGTGGATCAATTTGTTCGCTAATAGAAACTGATCTGGTGAGTCTGCGCAGCCCGGGATTCACTTCGTGGCCCAGATTTGTTCCGCCGTTTGCGATCGTTCCGAAAAGTGAACCGCTCTTTTCGTGGGCTTTCCCTCGGTATACATTCTAGCGATGGAATGGATCATCTCAGAAGAGCTTGTCCCTTATCAGGACGCGCTGGACTTTATGGAGGCGCGGGCGAGTGCCATTGCCTCGGGTACAGCCGGGGAATGCATCTGGCTGCTTGAGCATCCGCCGCTCTACACAGCAGGAACAAGTGCGATTCCGAAGGATTTGAAAGAGCCGGACCGGTTCCCGGTGATTCCGACGCGACGCGGTGGGCAATACACCTATCACGGACCCGGGCAGCGCGTGATTTACGTGATGCTTGATGTCGGGCGTCGCGGTCGCGATGTTCGGCACTTTGTTCAGCAGCTGGAGGACTGGGTTATTCTGGCTCTTCAGGAGTTCAATATCACGGGACATATCCGCAAAGGACGTGTTGGCGTGTGGGTCGAAAGGCCCGACAAGCCCAAAGGTTTGGACGGTGCGGTGCAGGAAGACAAGATTGCGGCCATCGGGATAAGATTGAGGAAATGGGTCAGCTTCCACGGCATTTCCATCAATGTAGACCCTGATCTTTCGCATTTCTCGGGGATCGTGCCCTGTGGGATCGCAGAGCATGGTGTTACCAGCCTTGTTGATCTGGGTATGCCGGTGACGATCGAAGATCTCGATGTTGCACTTATGCGGAGTTTCAAGGAAGTTTTTGAAACTCAGAAGGCCGAGGTTTGATGCCAGGCTGAACGGTCAGCGACCGTCGAAGAGCTCATCAAGTACGTCGAGCACAAGATTGGGCTGGTCGTAGAACATTAACTGCCCAACCCCGGGAATAACACGAACCTCGACGTTTTCCCGCCCCTTCATGCCGTCAACCACGCTTTGCGCCGATACCACCGGATCGATCTCGCCGTTCAGGAAGATGCTGCGGGTCTTGTGTTTACCAAGCTGCCCGCCCCAGTCCCGAACAACAAAGTAGCTGTCGGTTTCAAAACCGGCCTGCCCCTGTTCAACCGTGAACCGAAAGCCGGATTGCAGCAGGTTGGCGAGCTGGTGCTTTTGAATAATACCGTTGTCCCATGTGCCGGGGGCGAAAAGAGAGTTCATGAACTCGGTCACTTCTTTCCCGTCGATCTGCGCGATACCCGCGCGCAATACCGTCGGAAGTAGCGCCGGTGCGAAACGGGCGGTGTAAGCGACGACGCGCTGCCTTGGCGGCATGCTGCGGAACTGTCCCAGACGGGTGATGGGGGCATTGCCGGATACGCTTAGCGTACCGGTAATGAGGTCTCCCACCCTGCTTGCAACAGTATTTGCATATAGGCTGCCGCCCAGGTGGCTCATCAGGACGGGCCGGTCGAGTTCGAACCGTTCGATGAGTTCCTTGGTATGGAGGTAGGCAATGTCGACAGCCTGGTCGACACGATCAACGGGGGTCGATTTCCCAAAACCCGCGCGCACCGGCATGAGAACCTGAAAGTTCCGGTCCATGAATTCCGCCGCATGCCTCTTGAGCGGCGCTGGTCCGTCGATCATGCCGTGAAAGAAGACCACCGGACGAGCGGTGCTACTTCCGATCCGGAAGAGTTGCATCGTCATCCCGGTGGATTCCATCTCAAGGAGTTCGTAGGGCAGGTCGATGTTGCTGCTTCGGTTCTTGCCTTGAGCGTCGTTCGTATTGATCAGGAAAACGACAAGGCGAATGAGATCGACCTGACTGGGAGCCCCAGTCTTTGAAAGGACCGATTTGGCTTGGTTGCGAACGGTGTGTTCGGACCTGCCGGTTTGTTCTGCAATCTGCTTTAGGTTGTTGCCGCCTAAGAGATTTCTGACAAGTTCCACTTCCGCTCGAGACAGACCAAAGGAACTGACCAGCATATCGCCCGCAGAGTCGCTCCACTGAAATTCGAGGCCTTCGATTGCAACAAGCAAGGTGGGTGCGCCGTGCTCCGTCGGAACTGGCACGAGACGTGCCATCAGGTGCCGCGGTGTCAATGCGCTCGACAGAACAACGGGGGGAACTGCAGCACGCTTTAGCCGCGCCGATGCGAAAAGTTGTTGAACGAGATCGACGGAAACCGGTGTCAGCTCGGCGAGCATATCACCTAATTCGGCCGTTCCGCCCAAAAGCTGCTTTGCAATGCGACTGGCAGCCACCAACTTGCCCTCTGAATCGAACAGGAGGGAGAACACCGGAGAGGCGGCAACTTGATCGCTGACAGTGGCTTTGGGAGGCGCGACCCGACCAAGCTGTTCGAGAATATTGTAGGCGCGAGCAAAGTGCGCTTCCAGTTCGGGATCGACGTCAAGGTCGATCGTGCCAGGTGGTTCGCTGCCGTCCGCGCGTGCTTCCTGATCCTCAAGCACCGCCTGAATGTGGTCACCCCAAGCATCCATGAACGAATCATAAAAGTCGGGTCTAATGACAGACTCATAGATTGCAGCGACAACGCGTTCCCGCGTCGTAGCCTCTGGTTGGTAACTTTTGGGTGAGTCACGAATGGTGCAATATCCCTTTGGGTTGCTGGGTGCGACTTAATTTTGATCGAAACAACTTTTGTACATGGCTTTTGATCCATTTGGGTCATGGCAAAAATATGCCGTCAGGTTAACAATTGGTTATCGTTCCTTTCGTGAGTGGCGATCATTTCAGTGACCATTTCAGGGCTATTTTTTCCGCCCGTACCCATTTCCATACTTTCTACCGCTCCGGTTCACCGGGGCGGTTTTTTAGCTTTCTATGTTCTCGGGAACATGTATCAAAGTCTCGAGATGTCAACTTTTGACGTGTGTCAGTGACCGATAAGTTTCGGATTATCGCATATCAGGTCACCGTATTCGAATTCGAGCGTCGTGTGACTAATACCAAATCTGTCAAGTAAGGTTTGTTTGATGTCCTGCTTGATCCGGGTTTGCTTCAGAAGATCGGACTCCGCGATAAGCACATGGGCTTGAAGCGCGGTTTCCGACTCTTCCATCTGCCAGAGATGCAGGTGATGGATATCCTCGACTCCGGACGTCTTCAAAATTGCTTCGATGACCTCTTCCGTCTGCATGCCGGGCGGACTTCCCAGCATCAGCACCCTGATGACACCACCGATTTCTGCATAAACATGCCAAAGGATGTATCCCGCAATCATCAACGTTACGACGGGATCAACCCAGTCCCAGCCCAGAACGATGACGGCAAAACCGGCGATGATGACTGCAACCGAACCGAGAGCGTCCGCGAGGTTATGCAGGAACGCCGCCCTGATGTTCATGCTTTCCTTTGACAACCTATAGGTCAGTGCAGCCGTCACCAGATCGATTACCAGTGCGATGGTTGCAATCGACACGACCATCCAGCCTGCGATGGGCTGCGGATCCAAGGCACGCATGACACCTTCGTACCCGAGGTAGAGTGCGATAACGACGAGCGTTGTATAATTGATGAGAGCAGCCACGACTTCGGCGCGTCCGTAGCCAAAGCTCATATCGGAATCTGCCGGACGGCGCGCAATCTTGCGGGCCACAAATGCGATGATGAGCGAGATCGCATCCGAGAAATTATGTAGGGCGTCGGCAATCAGTGCGAGGGAGCCGGAAAGAATGCCGCCGATAACCTGAGCGAGAGTCAGTATCATGTTCACGGCGATGGCCCAGGCGACCTTGGCGTCACCCGCATCGGGATCGATGTGATGGTGGTGATGATGAGAATGATCGTGTGGCATTTCGGGTCCTGCTACTTGTACAAGCCCAAGGTAATTGCTCTAGTAACTAGAGGTTCAAGAGGTGATCTGAATGTTTTCCATAGGCCAGCTTTCCCGTCGGACGGGGGTCAAGGTTCCGACGATCAGATATTACGAAGATCGGGGTCTTCTCCCGCAGCCTGAACGTTCATCTGGCAATCAACGCCGCTATGGTGATCAAACGCTGAAGCTGCTGGAATTCATAAAGCATACCCGTCAGTTGGGTTTGCCGCTGGAAGACGTGTCGGAACTGATTTCATTGCAGGAAAAGAGTGGACCGGCGCTTTCCAAGGCACATGAAATCGCGCTGCGCCAGCGAAACCTTTTGCGCGAGCGTATTGAAGAGTTGCAAAAGCTGGAGGCGGAACTCGAGCGGATTTCGAATGCGTGCAGGCATCCTCATGATGAAGCCGAGGATGCGGGGGAATGTGCCGTCATGAACGGGTTTTCGGATCATGGTGCGTGCGAACACGCGCACAAATCCTCTGTGTTCAGTGGAAACCTGCCTGTACAGACGGGTTAGTCCAAGGCCTTCCGGATCTTGTCGGCGACCGCGGCAATTTGGTCCAGATCTCCCATCTGACCCGGAGGACGCAGGACGTCGCCCTGACGGCGGGGCAGGATATGAAAGTGGAGATGAAATACTTCCTGTCCGCCGGGAGCCTCGTTGAATTGCTGAATTGTCACACCTTCGGCGTCCAACCCCTTCATCACGGCCTTGCTGATTTTCTGAACCGTGGTCATGACGCTGGCAAGCTGTTCCGGGCTGGCGTCCAGAACATTACGGCAGGGGGTCTTTGGTATGACAAGACAATGTCCATCGGCCCTTGGCATGATATCCATGAAGACAAGCGTGTCATCATCTTCGAAAACGCGTGTCGCGGGTAGCTCATCCCGCAGGATTTTTGCAAAGATATTGTCGTCCTGATACTCGGCCATTTCGTTTTTCCTGCAAGAAATCATGCATCTCAACCTGTTTCTATTGGTCGTACTCATCAGGTCAAGCGACAAAACCGATCAAGGGGGCGCGTCAATATATCTTACTCTGGGACGATTTACGCCATTGAAGCACCAGTCAGGTCATTCTAAAACCTGCATGAATACGCAAGCGGCCGGAACAGTGCTGCGCGCCCATAGCTAACCAGGAGGTGCCCGATGGCAGACGCAGCCATTCACGGCCACGAACACGAGGACACACGCGGGTTTTTCACGCGCTGGTTCATGTCCACAAACCACAAGGACATTGGGGTGCTCTACCTCATAGTGGCCGCAATTGTTGGTTTCATTTCAGTAGGCTTTACCGTTTTCATGCGGCTCGAGCTTTTGGAGCCCGGCGTTCAGCACATGTGTCTCGAGGGCGCACGTCTGTTCAGTGACGCGGCGCGCGAATGTACGCCGAATGGTCACCTTTGGAACGTCCTGATCACGGGCCACGGCATCCTGATGATGTTCTTCGTGGTGATTCCTGCGCTCTTCGGCGGATTCGGCAACTACTTCATGCCGCTGCAGATCGGTGCGCCGGACATGGCGTTCCCGCGGATGAACAACCTTTCCTTCTGGATGTATGTCGCCGGTACGAGCCTTGCAGTTTGTTCGGTTCTGTCGCCCGGCGGCAACGATCAGCTTGGTGCTGGCGTGGGCTGGGTGCTTTATCCTCCGCTGTCGGTCCGTGAAGGCGGGATGGCGATGGACTTCGCGATCTTCGCGGTTCACCTTTCCGGTGCGTCTTCGATCCTTGGCGCAATCAACATCATCACCACCTTCCTGAACATGCGCGCCCCCGGCATGACCCTGTTCAAGGTGCCGTTGTTCGCCTGGTCGATCTTTGTCACGGCTTGGCTGATCCTTCTCTCCCTGCCGGTTCTGGCGGGCGCGATCACCATGCTCCTGATGGATCGTAACTTTGGCTTCACCTTCTTCGATCCGGCCGGTGGCGGTGACCCGATCCTGTACCAGCACATTCTCTGGTTCTTCGGCCACCCCGAAGTGTACATCATCATCCTTCCCGGCTTTGGTATCATCAGCCACGTGATCGCAACATTCAGCCGCAAGCCGGTGTTCGGCTACCTGCCGATGGTCTGGGCTCTGATCGCGATTGGCGCGCTGGGCTTCGTCGTTTGGGCGCACCACATGTACACAGTCGGTATGTCGCTTCACCAGCAGGCCTATTTTATGCTGGCGACGATGGTCATCGCCGTGCCAACAGGGGTCAAGGTGTTCAGCTGGATTGCCACCATGTGGGGCGGTTCCATCGAGTTCAAAACTCCGATGCTCTGGGCGTTTGGCTTCCTGTTCCTCTTCACCGTTGGCGGTGTGACCGGGATCGTTCTCAGCCAGGCTGCTGTCGACCGTTACTATCATGACACCTACTATGTCGTGGCGCACTTCCACTACGTCATGAGCCTTGGTGCCGTGTTCGCGATCTTTGCGGGTATCTACTTTTACTTCCCCAAGATGACCGGTCGCATGTACCCGGAATGGGCAGGTAAGGTGCACTTCTGGACGATGTTCATTGGCGCAAACCTGACCTTCTTCCCGCAGCACTTCCTGGGCCGTCAGGGCATGCCGCGCCGCTACATCGACTATCCCGAAGCGTTTGCCTACTGGAACGCTTGGTCGAGCTGGGGTGCCTTCCTGTCCTTCGCATCGTTCCTCTTCTTCTTCGGCGTCATCATCTATAGCCTGCGCGCAGGTGCCAAGGTGACCGAAGCCAACCCGTGGAACGAATATGCGGATACGCTGGAATGGACTCTGCCGAGCCCGCCGCCCGAGCATACGTTCGAGATTCTTCCCAAGCAGGAAGACTGGGACAAGCACCACGCGCACTAAGCGCTGGGGTCGCACAGAAAATCAGGAGCCCCGGCAGATGCCGGGGCTCTTTTCATATTCGGCATTGGAAGGTTCGCGGTGTTCTCAGCCAGTTGAACTCAAATGGTCCGATCCGTTCAAACAAGGCGCTTTCGATGCCGTATCAATGGGAAAGTCAGGAAGAACCGGTCCGGACCCTCAAGCTTTGGCCGCATCAAAGCCTTCAGCCGCGGGGGTTCGTCATTTTTATCGGTGCGACCTGCGCGATGCTTCTTTTGCCGCTTCTTCCATTGTTGGGAAGCGTGCTGCTGTGGCTATTGCTTCCATTCTTGGCGACGGCCGTATTCGGCGTATGGTTCGCGATCGGGAAAAGCAGAAAGAACGCGCGGATTCTCGAAATCCTGACGCTTACGGACGAAGTGGTACGTCTCGAAAGACACACGCCCAAAAAAGACGTGAAAGAATGGGAATGCAACCGGTACTGGGCACGCCCGCAAATACACGACAAGGATGGTCCAGTCCCCTATTACGTGACGCTAAAGGGAGCGGGCCGAGAAGTCGAAATTGGTGCGTTTCTGTCGGAAGACGAACGCCGGGCACTTTTTGATGACCTGTGCCGGATCCTGCCGAGTAGGGCCTAGATGCACAGCGCTTGGAGGAGGTTTCTTACCCCGAGCAGAGCCGGTCTTTTACGAGCGGGCCTACTTTCCCGAAATCCATCTGGCCCGTGTAGCGTGATTTCAGTTCCGCCATGACCTTACCCATGTCCCGGATGCTTTCGGCTCCGGTGGTATCGATGGCCTTGTCCACGGCCTGAGTCATCTGACGTTCGTCAAGCTGCGGTGGCAGGAATTCTTCGATGACCTTCATCTCTGCCAGTTCGCGGTCGGACAGATCGAGGCGTCCGCCTTCTTCGTAGGCTATCGCGCTTTCATGACGCTGTTTCATCATCTTTCCGAGGATGGAAAGCACCTGCGCGTCGCCGACACCATTGGCTTCACTGTCATCGCTCCGCGCGGCAATGTCCTGATCTTTGATTGCCGCGTTAATGAGCCTGAGCGTAGAAAGCCGGGTCGCTGCTTTGTCCCGCATTGCCTGTTTCAGGGCGTCATTCACCCTAGACCGCAAGTCCATCTTTTGTCCCATCCCCATGGATCATGAAGTCTCTCACTTTACTAAAAGCGTGTAGTTCTGACAATATCGCTTTCGCGACGTAACTTTTTCCTTAACTTGAACCCGGCACTGCGACAGCGGGTTGACCACGGCTGCGCCGCCTCATAGTACTCCATGAATTTGCCGAAATCGGAGTCGTATCATGGTCGCCACAGCCCCCGCGAAGCCTACTGCATGTCTCGCTCTTGCCGATGGGACAATCTTTTACGGTGTCGGTTTCGGAGCTGTCGGTCAGACAGTGGCCGAGCTTTGCTTTAACACGGCGATGACCGGCTATCAGGAGATCATGACTGATCCTTCCTATGCGGGTCAGATCGTAACCTTTACTTTCCCGCATATCGGAAATGTTGGTGTAAACCCGGATGACGACGAAACAGGTGATCCGGTTGCCGCTGGCATGATTGTCAAATGGGACCCGACTGTCGCCAGCAACTGGAGAAGTGCCGACGAACTGAAAGTATGGCTGGAAAGACGCGGACGGATCGCGATGGGTGGTGTAGATACCCGGCGTCTGACCCGTGCGATCCGCCAGCAAGGTGCCCCCCACGTCGCACTGGCACACGATCCCGACGGTAATTTCGATATCGAGGCGCTTGTCGCTGCCGCGCGTGCATTCCGGGGGCTCGAGGGCGTGGATCTGGCAAAGGATGTGACCTGCGCGCAGTCCTACCGTTGGAATGAAATGCGTTGGGCATGGCCTGAAGGTTATACCGCGCAAGCGGATCCGAAATACAAAGTCGTTGCCGTCGACTACGGCGCAAAGCGCAACATCCTGCGCTGCCTTGCCAGCGTCGGCTGTGATGTAACGGTTCTTCCGGCATCGGCGACGGCGGAAGACGTCCTTGCGCACAATCCCGATGGATTGTTCCTGTCCAATGGGCCCGGGGATCCTGCAGCGACAGGTGAATACGCGGTTCCCATGATTCAGGAAGTGATTGGGAAAACGGAGCTTCCGGTATTTGGCATTTGCCTTGGACACCAGATGTTGGCGCTCGCTCTCGGCGCCAAGACGGTCAAAATGAACCACGGGCACCATGGTGCCAATCACCCAGTGAAAGACCTGGAAACCGGTAAGGTGGAAATCACGTCCATGAACCACGGTTTTGCCGTGGATGCCCAGACGCTACCAAATGGCGTTCGGGAGACCCACCGTTCCCTGTTTGACGGTTCCAACTGCGGTATTCGTATGACTGATCGCCCGGTCTGGTCGGTTCAATATCACCCCGAGGCAAGCCCGGGGCCGCAGGACAGCTTCTACCTCTTCGAAAGGTTCGCAGAGGCAATGAAAGAGCGCGCGTCTGCCTGAGAGTGGCACCGGCGCGCCAAAAAGGAAAATTTACCTCTCTTTAAGGGTAACCAGCCAACTCTGACCTATCCGGTTCGGAAGGCAGCTACCCATGGAAAGAGGTACCTTGGTTCACGATGGTGGCGCCAATACGGCCGAGCGTATGCCAATTGGCCGCCACTTGGTTGAAAATGGATCGATTACCTCTTCGCAACTGATAGCCGCGCTTCAGCTTCAGGCGACAATCGATGCTCCCTTGGGCGAAATCCTTGTCGCCGAAGGGATTGCGAAGAAGCAGGATGTCGAGAGAGGCCTAGCGCAACAATTCCCTCTCCCCAAAGCGGATTTTGATAAAGAGCCTGTAAATACGGAACTGTGCAAATTTCGTCCGCCGCGGTTCTGGGTGAAAAACCGGCTGTTGCCTTGGAAGAATGACGGTAGCCGTGTGTTGATTGCCACGGAACGCCCTGATCGCTTCGAAGACATGCGCAGCAGGCTTGAAGCGAATTTCGGATCTCTCGCACCGGTTCTTGGCGAATCCGACGATATCATCAGATCCATCAGCATGTTGTTCGGACGTCAGTTGGCAGTGGCAGCCAATGAACGCGTCGATGCTGAATTCAGTTGCCGGAACTGGCACTGGAGCGCGCGCCTGATCTTACCTCTTTTCCTGGTGGCTATCGGAACGGGGTTCTATCACTTCCCGACACTCGGGTTCTTCTTCGCCACTCTTGTCGCGCTTTCAGCGCTTGTTCTGTTCGCTTGTCTCAGGTTCACGGCGTTCATCGCTCATATGACGGACAACGACCTTCTTGCCGTTCCGCGTGGCCGGACCGTAGTGAAGGAGGAGAAGTGGCGAAAGCCAAAGGTGTCAGTCCTTGTTCCGCTTTACCGGGAAAAAGAAATCGTGAACACGCTGGTGGCCCGGCTAAGTCGCCTGACGTACCCAAAGGCGGTGCTCGAGGTGCTACTGGTGTTGGAAGAACGGGACGATGTCACGCGCCGTACACTGGCCGAAACTACCTTACCCAGATGGATGCGTGTCGTGGAGGTTCCCGCAACAGGCGGCGTCAAAACGAAACCACGCGCCATGAACTATGCGCTCGACTTCTGCGGGGGTGAGATCGTCGGTGTCTGGGATGCCGAGGATGCACCGGCTTTTGACCAGATCGAACGCGTCGTCGAAAGATTTGCATCGGCGCCTGAGGACGTTGTCTGTCTTCAGGGTGTATTGGATTACTACAATCCGCGTACCAACTGGATTTCTCGATGTTTTACTATTGAATACGCCGCCTGGTTTCGTGTGATCCTGCCGGGCCTCGCGCGCCTTGGCTTGATCGTTCCACTTGGTGGCACAACGCTTTTTTTTCGCAGGGACAAGCTGGAAGAGCTTGGCGGGTGGGACGCTCACAACGTGACCGAAGATGCCGATCTGGGTGTAAGACTTTCCCGGTGGGGATACCGCACCGAAATGATCGATACCGTGACCTATGAGGAAGCGAATTGCCGGGTCTGGCCATGGATCAAGCAAAGATCGCGGTGGCTAAAGGGTTTCATGGTCACCTATATCGTCCATATGCGGCGTCCCTTGAAGCTCTACCGCGACATTGGTCCTCTGAAATTTCTGAGCTTTCAGGCGTTCTTCCTCGGCACTCTAAGCCAGTTCCTGTTGGCCCCTTTCATCTGGACGTTCTGGCTTTTCCTGTTTGGCGTTCCGCATCCTCTGGAGGGATTTGCACCCTATGAATATCTGCTGGGCGTGATGCTTTTCTTTTTTTGCATAGAGTTGATGGGGTTCATCATCGCCATGGTCGCGGTATCGAAATCCGACAGGCGCTTCCTGATGATATGGGTGCCAGCGATGCTATTGTATTTCCCTTTAGGCACAGTCGCCGCGATCAAGGCATTGGTAGAGCTGATGGTGGCCCCATATTACTGGGACAAGACCCAGCATGGCATTGTATTGGCTGACGAATGTGTCTGATCTTTAACCGCGCCTGTCGGCATCCTGTTTCAGTCTCGTCTTGAAAGCGACCGAGATATGATCCTGTAAGGCACGTTCGGCGGAATCCTCATCGCGTTTTTCTATGGCCGCGACAATCTTGCGATGTTCAGCTTGGGCGATTTCACCCCGGCCCTCGGCTGCAAGGGAAGTTGTCGCCATAAGGGCCATTGTCCGGTGCACCAGATCCAATTGTTGCACCAGGTATCTGTTATGCGAGGCAAGTTGTATCTGCTTGTGAAAGCGCCGGTTTGACCGTGCAAGCGCTGGTGGGTCGTGGATCAGGGCGTCATCCGCCTCTACCATCTCGCGCAGCACGGTAATTTCCTCTTCATTCGCATGGCGGGCTGCAAGCCGGGCGGCTAACCCCTCCAATTCGCGGCGCACGACATAAAGTTCGGCCATCTGGTTGTGATCCAGGGAAGCCACGATGAGTGAACGGCCGTCGCGGGCCAGAAGCGATTGTGTTTCCAGCCGCTGCAAGGCTTCACGGACGGGTGTGCGAGACACACCCAGTCGTTCTGCTAGGTCGCTTTCAACCAATCGGTCGCCGGGCTTGTAGTCACCCATGTCAATCGCTTCGAGGATCAGGCTGTACGCATCCGTCTGCGCCGGTTTGTTTTCTTTCATATGGCCACCGGAAGATTTCATCCCTAGTGTCTACTCGCGGCGCCGTGACCGGATCAAGCCTGCCGTTGAAAACTCGTTGGTGCTGAGCTAGAGCCTCCCAATGACCAAAACATCATTCAGTCATGTCGAGACTTGGGTCTTTGACCTCGACAACACTCTTTATCCGCCCTCTGCGCGCCTCTTTGATCAGATCGAAGTCCACATGACCAAATATGTCATGGATGCGCTTTCCGTGGACGCCGAAGAAGCTGACAAGTTGCGTTCGGAATATTGGCGCACCTACGGAACCACTCTCGCAGGGCTCATGAGGGTTCATGGGGTGGATCCCGGTCCATACCTCACGAAGGTGCATGAAATTTCGTTCGATCATCTGGAAGAAGACCAAGCCTTGGCAGCTGCAATTGCCGCATTGCCGGGAAGATGCATCGTGTACACAAACGGTACACGGCCGTACGCCGAAAACGTGCTTAAGGCCCGCGGTCTGAGTGAAGTCTTCGATGGCATCTACGGCGTGGAACACGCGCAGTTTCTGCCAAAACCCGAACGCGAGGCTTTTGAAATGGTGTTTGCTCTCGACGGGTTGGACCCGGAGCGGGCGGCGATGTTCGAAGACGATGCCCGCAATCTTGTGGCGCCACATGCGATGGGCATGCAGACGGTTCACGTTGCACCTGATCGTCTGGAGGCGGATCACATACACCACCATACTGATGATCTGGCATCATTCGTTGCCAGACTTATCTAATGTGACAGAGCAACGGTGAAAGCCGTCTTGGTAACATGGAAAGAGGTTAGCCATGCCGGAACAAAGTGACGTTCTCGTTTCGGGTGGAGGTATCGCGGGGCTGACGGCGGCAGCCGTTTTCGGGGCGATGGGCTACGACGTGATATGCGTTGATCCGGCACCCCCGGTTACGTCTCGGGATGCTTTGGGTTCTGATTTGCGCACAACGGCCATCCTGCAACCTGCCAAGGCTTTGCTCGAAAAATTCGGTCTGTGGCAGCGATTGGCGCCGCACGCCATGCCGCTGCGAGTCATGCGGATTGTCGATGCTGGCGGTGAGGCTTCGGAGCCCAGAGTGGTCCGGGAATTTCGCGCTGACGAGATTTCCAATCAGCCATTTGGATGGAACCTGCCGAACTGGTTGCTGCGCCGAGAATTCCTGTCCCAGCTTACGGATCTACCTTCCGTCAGCTTTCGACCCGGAGTCAGTACGAGTTCGCTTTTCACCCGAACCGGCGAAGCACGTGTCGGGTTAAGCGACGGTTCAAAGGTTTCCACGCGTCTTGTCATTGCTGCCGACGGACGGAACTCCTTTATCCGTGAGGCGGCTGGAATTGGTGTCACCAAAAAGCACTACGGCCAGAAGGCGCTGGCCTTTGCGGTAAACCACACTTTGCCACACGAAAGCGTCTCGACCGAAATCCATCGAAGCGGCGGACCTTTTACGCTGGTCCCGCTGCCAAACTACAAAGGAAAACCATCCTCTGCCGTCGTCTGGATGGAGACCGGACCAAAAGCGCAGGAACTTTACGAGCTTTCCGACGATGCCTTTGAATTGGTCGTGAATGAAAGAGCCTGCGGTCTGCTGGGCGAACTTCATCTGGCCACGGGTCGGGCGCTTTGGCCAATAACGAGCCAACATGCAGAAACCATGCAGGCGGAACGTGTCGCCCTTATGGCCGAGGCCGCTCATGTTGTTCCGCCCATCGGCGCGCAGGGACTTAACATGTCACTTGCCGATCTGCGCTGCCTGACGGAACTGGCCGCGAAATACCCAGACGATCTTGGATGTGCCGACATGCTGGCGGCATACGATAAGGCGCGCATGGGCGACATCCGCTTGCGTGTTCAGGGGATCGATCTGTTGAACCGGGCATCGATGGCGGATGTCCAAGCCCTGCGGGATGTAAGGGCCGCCGGGTTGAGCGCCCTTTATGCACTCCCCCAGATCCGGCACATGCTGATGCGTATGGGGCTTGGCGTCGCCTAGATCACCTGATCGAGAACCTTGCTGAGCCGGGCCAGAGTAGCTTCGACATCGTACAGCTTGTCGAGGCCAAAGAGGCCAAGTCTGAAGGTCTGGAAGTCTGCCGGTTCGTCACATTGAAGCGGCACGCCGGCGGCGATCTGCATTCCCTTTGCCGCGAAGGCGCGTCCGGATTGTATATCGGGCGAGTCGGTGTAGCTGACGACGACACCCGGTGCGCCAAAACCGTCAGCGGCCACTGAGACAATGCCTTTGTCAGCGAGCATGGCACGTACGCCCTCGCCCAGTTTCCACTGAGCTTCGCGCAGGCGGTCGAAACCATAGTCACGCGATTCTACCATCGTGTCCCGGAAGTCGCAGAGCGCGTCGGTCGGCATCGTGGCGTGATAGGCGTGACCGCCGTTTTCATATGCAGCCATGATCTGCCGCCACTTTTTGAGATCTATGGCAAAGCTGTCGGATTGTGTCTCTTCCAAACGGGCCAGCGCTTCTGCCGACATCATCACGAGACCCGCCGAAGGAGACGAACTCCACCCTTTTTGCGGTGCGCTGATCAAAACATCGACGCCCGTGGATTTCATGTCTACCCAAGCACAGCCGGAAGCGATGCAATCCAGCACCATCAATGCACCGACGTCATGCGCCGCCTCTGCAAGCGACGCGACATAGTCGTCGGGCAGAATGACACCTGCCGAAGTTTCTACATGAGGCGCGAAGACAACTGATGGCTTTTCTCGGCGTATCGTCTCACCAACCTCATCGATCGGGGCTGGCGCGAAAGGCGAGGGAGAACTGTTGCCAACCGGGCGCGCCTTCATGACGGTGGCCGAAGACGTCAGGCCGCCTGTTTCAATGATCTGGCTCCAGCGATAGGAAAACCATCCATTGCGCACCACCAGTACATCCTGCCCCCGGGCGAACTGACGCGCTACGGCTTCCATCGCATATGTACCGCCGCCGGGAACAATCGCGACACCGTCAGCCTGATAGACTTGCTTCAGCCCATCGGAAAGATCCCGCATGACTTTCTGGAACTTCATGGACATATGGTTCAGGGATCGGTCCGTGAACACGACCGAGAACTCTTCCAATCCGTCAGGATCTACGGTCTCGAGCAAAGCTGGCATGGGATGTCCTTTCTGAACTTGCCTATTCTGATAGCGATCAGCGCGACGATTGGCAAAAACTCTATGATCATCCAAGAGGTCCCGGCAGCCTTTCTTCGCTCAATAGAACGTTAGCCTCAAGATCGCCGGCACCGGGGAGTGTCATGATCCTGCGCCGCAGGATGCGCTCGAAATCCGAAAGATCCCGAGCGACGACGCGCAGCCGAAAATCGTAGAGACCGAGAACATGTTCGACTGTCTGCACTTCGGGAATCGCGCTGACCGCTCTTTCAAAATCGGCAAGACTGGGCTGTGCTTTACGGGCGAGTTTGATGCCGACGAAAACGGTGACGCCAAACCCAAGCGCCTCGGCGTTGAGGCGAAGCTGACGCCCTTTGAGGATCCCAGCTTCTTCCAGCCGACGAATGCGCCGCCAAGTCGCTGGTTGCGAAAGGCCGAATTTCCGACCCAGCGCGCTTGCGCTTTGCGTGGCGTCCTGAACCAGCGCAGTCAGCAATTTACGGTCGATATCATCAATTTCTGTCATACCGGCAGGACCTTGTCTGATTTGATCCGCGCAATATGCATCAGGGCTTCGATGTCGGCGACATGGGGCAGGGTGAGAATGCGGTCACGATACAATGATTGATAGTGAGCCAGATCCTTTGCAATCACGGAAAGCCTGACGTCGACCCGGCCCAGAAATGTCTGGATCTCGAGAACTTCCGGAACTTTCCGTGCTTCTGCGAGGAATTCGTCAAACGCGCGAGGTTCCGCTTTTTCCAGTGTGAAACGAAGGCTCACCTCGACCGCGTAGCCAAGGGCAGCCCAATCGATGATTGCTTCCTGACCAAGAATGACCCCATTACTCTCCATTTTTTCGAGCCGTCGCCAACACATTGCAGGCGTCACTCGCGCCCTGTCTGCCAGTTCGGAAACAGAGAGACTCGGTTCAGCCTGGAACTGGCGAAGAATACGGCGGTCGATGTCATCAAGCATGAATTTACCGAAAATCGAACAATCTACGAATGATACTTCCTCTTGCTCTTAAATACTCAAGGAAACTGATATCGCAACAACGATGTGAGCGGCGTAGACAGAGCGACATCTGAGACGCTGCGGAAAAGGAGCTACCGATGCGTGTATATTACGATCGCGATTGCGATATTAACCTGATCAAGGACAAGAAAGTTGCCATTCTCGGTTATGGCTCGCAGGGCCACGCCCATGCGCTGAACCTGCGCGACTCGGGTGCCAAGAATCTTGTCGTCGCTCTCCGTGAAGGTTCGCCTTCGGCAAAGAAAGCAGAGGGCGAAGGTCTTACGGTCATGGGGATCGCCGAGGCGGCCGCATGGTGCGACCTGATCATGTTCACCATGCCCGATGAATTGCAGGCCGAAACCTACAAGAAATACGTGCATGACAACCTCAAGGAAGGTTCGGCAATTGCATTTGCACACGGTCTGAACGTGCACTTCGGTCTCATTGAGCCCAAGCCCGGTGTCGACGTCATCATGATGGCGCCGAAGGGCCCGGGTCATACCGTGCGCGGCGAATACACCAAAGGCGGCGGTGTTCCCTGCCTCGTGGCCGTGCACAACGACGCATCGGGCAAGGCGCTGGAACTGGGTCTTTCCTATTGTTCCGCGATTGGTGGTGGTCGTTCGGGTATCATCGAAACCAATTTCCGCCAGGAATGTGAAACCGACCTGTTCGGCGAACAGGCCGTTCTCTGCGGTGGTCTGGTCGAGCTGATCCGCATGGGTTTCGAAACTCTGGTCGAAGCCGGGTACGAGCCCGAAATGGCCTATTTCGAGTGTCTGCACGAAGTGAAGCTGATCGTGGACCTGATCTACGAAGGCGGCATCGCCAACATGAACTACTCGATCTCGAACACTGCCGAATACGGCGAATATGTCTCGGGTCCGCGTATTCTTCCCTATGACGAAACCAAGGCTCGCATGAAAGCGGTTCTGACCGACATTCAGAACGGCAAGTTCGTCCGTGATTTCATGCAGGAAAACGCTGTTGGTCAGCCGATGTTCAAGGCAACGCGTCGTCTGAACGACGAGCACCAGATCGAGCAGATCGGTGAAAAGCTGCGGGCCATGATGCCGTGGATTTCCGCAGGTAAGATGGTCGACAAGGCCAAGAACTGATTGAGCATATCGCTTGAAAGAAAAGGCGCCCGGTTCGGGCGCCTTTTTTGTAAGTAGCAGTCTGAAACGACTGGAATAACTCTAGCGGAACAGGTTCAGCCTGCTTTGGATTGATGGTCCGAATGGATGAACTTGCAATCGCAGTAGGGGCATTCGACCCAGCCTGTATCCTGCGGAATGCTCAGCCAGACACGGGGATGACCGAGGGCACCTTCGCCGCCGTCACATGCAATGCGATAGCTGTCCACCACCTTGGTTTCAGGCGCTTCGATGGTCATGGTCTCTGGTATCCTTCTGAGCTGGATTTCTTGGCTCTTTTATGTGTCAGTAAAGCCAACGCTGCAAGGCCCGGATTGTCGCGGTTGCTGCAGTACTAGGGCTCTCGCCAGCTTGGCCCGGCTTGTTGATTATTTGCCCTGAAGCTTTTAATCCGCCGGGTATGCTTGTCCTTGAAAACATTCTGTCCGACCGGGGTTCCAGGTATGCCGTGTCGGGCGGTCCCGCAAACAATGCAGACGCAGCACGCGCCTTTATTCGAGAACTGACTCGCCGCAAGAAATTCGCGAAGGCGACCCATAATTCATGGGGATTGCTTACCAGTGACGGTGTGCAACTTAAGAATGATGATGGCGAAAGCGGCGCTGGACTCGTGATTCTGCGGCAGCTGGAAACCGCCGGTTTGCACGATCATGTCGTCGTAGTGACGCGCTGGTATGGGGGTAAACATCTGGGCGGCGACCGGTTTCGGCATGTTCAACAGGCTGTTCGCACTTATCTGGATGCGTTGGAAAACACGTAGGAAACGTTGCCTGATTTGCGCTTTTCTGCTGCGAGAACAGTGGTCTTTAGCATGTTTAGCCAAGAGATTCGTTGCGTGAAAGCAATTTAACGGTCAACCTTAGAGCGACTGGCTTTGGGTGACCGGAAATGAGCACTAAGAAAGTCTGTATAGTGGGGGGAGGCTGTGCGGCTGTCGCAACGGCTTTCGAACTGACCCAACCAGAACGCAACGGGGAGTTCGAAGTTACCATCTATCAGCAGGGCTGGCGTTTGGGTGGCAAAGGCGCGTCTGGACGGGCATTACCGTCGCAGCGGATCGAGGAACACGGGCTGCATCTATGGATGGGCTTTTACGAAAACGCCTTTGGTATGATGCGGGCCTGTTACGAAGAACTTGGCCGGAATCCTGAGACTTGCCCGCTTGCCACGTGGGATCAGGCCTTCAAGCCGGACAATTACGTTGGCGTGACAGAGGATCTGGGCGACGGTTGGGCCAACTGGATGGCTCTTTTTCCGCCTGCGTCGGGCAATCCGGGTGATCCGCTGAAAACGGCTGATCCTTTTTCCATTCCTGCGTATCTCACACGTTGCGTGTTGTTGTTGAGAACGCTGATCACCTCGGTTCAGGACCGCGTGCCGCAGGCAGAAGTGAAAGGTGGCAGCGATCTCGTCGGCGCCGTGACGGCTCTTGCCCGCAGCACGGCACGCGGGGTCTTGGCTGAACCATTGAAATCCGCTGAGCGGCTTGCTTCCTATGGGCAGCTTGCCATCGGGGTGGTGATTGCCGAAGCGCTGGATATCTTGAGGCGCATATTCGATCGTCGACCTCAGGCATGGAGACCCGACGACGATTTGCATGCGGCTCAGTCATTGCTGACAAAACTGTCGGTCGTGATCCATAGCCAGATCGAGCAACTGACAGCCGGAGATCCGGAGTTGCGTCGCGTTTGGGAAATCGCAGACGTGGTGCTTGCGATCATACGCGGGATTCTACGCGACGGGCTTATCTTTAACCCGCGCGGGTTCGATGCCATCGACGATCTGGACTGGCGAGAATGGTTGCGATTGCACGGCGCGTCGGAGCTTTCCGTTAACAGCGCTTTTGTCAGAGCATCTTATGACCTGCTATTTGCCTATGAGGATGGGGACATTAACAGGCCGCGACTTGCGGCAGGGCAGGCTTTGCGCGGCGCGTTACGCATGTTCTTTACCTATCGCGGCGCCCTGTTCTGGAAGATGCAGGCCGGTATGGGGGATATCGTATTTGCGCCGTTTTACGAGGTGCTCAAGCGACGCGGTGTGAAGTTTGAATTTTTTCATCGTCTGGAAGACCTGAAGCTTGATGGTTCGGGCAAGCTGGTAGAGCAGGCCGTTTTCAATGTGCAGGCAAAGATCAAACGCGGATTGAATTACGAGCCGCTCGTCAACGTGAAGGGATTGCCAAGCTGGCCTGCTGAACCGGATTATACTCAGCTCACTGGTGGCGATAAACTGAAGAAAACTGGCTGGGATGCTGAATCCCGTTGGGATGAGCATTCGGCTGGGACACGGAAGCTAAAGATAGGGAAGGATTTCGATTTCCTCGTGCTTGCCGTGGGTCTGGGTGAGGTACCTAACGTCGCCGCGGCCTTGATCGAGGCGTCGCCACCATGGCGTCGTATGGTCGAAGAGGTCAAAACCGTCGCCACACAGGCATTTCAGATCTGGATGGACAAGCCGGTGAGCGAGCTGGGCTGGTCAAAGCCGTCACCAAATATTTCGGGTTATGTCGAACCATTCGATACTTGGGCCGATATGCCTCAATTGATCGCGATTGAAGATTGGGGCGTCGATCCGAAAGCGATTGCGTATTTTTGTTCAGTCCTGCCGGACAGTGAGATTCCGACGTCGAATAATACTCTGTCTTCCGCGCGGGAAAGAGTGAAAGAAAATGCCATTCGCTTTCTGAACCAGGATGTCGCGCATTTCTGGCCGGGTGCTGTGCGTGAAGACGGATTTGACTGGTCGCTTTTGTCCGGGGCCGACGCGTCGTCCGATGGGCAGGACCGTTTCTCGTCACAATTCTGGACGGCAAATATCAACCCGACCGACCGGTATATCCTGTCGCTGCCGGGCAGTCTGAAATACAGAATTTCGCCTTTGGATCAACATTTTGATAACGTGACTGTTGCCGGGGACTGGACCCGTTGCGGGCATCAGGCCGGGTGCGTCGAGGCAGCCGTGATGTCTGGACGGCTCGCCGCGCATGCCATGTCTTTGTACCCGCCGCTTGAGGAGATCGTCGGATATGACCACCCCTGACAAAAACGGCATGACGGATTCCCTTAGCGGTCATTCGGACGAGTTTATCCGTCGTCCGACCCTTGATCGAACCGATCCGCACAGGAATATTTTCAATGCTTTTCGGCAAAGCGATGGCCGGAAACCGGAAGTATTTGGAGACGAAAAAGTTTGGCGGAGCTTCCAGAGTGGTAATGCCGAAGAAGCTGAGCCGTCGAACGGGTCATCATGGGCACCGGGTCCGCTCTGGGATGGCGTTTCCGAGAGCGTCAGGGCCGGTTATGATGTGATAAATCGCCAGATCGAGGAAGGTAAGGCAACTGCTGCGCGCTTTGCCAGCCCGGACAGAGGCGGTCAATCGCAGCGCATGCCTGAAATCCTTGAGCGCTTGATCCGAACATATTCGGATATTGGGTCGGTCTGGGTAGAATTGTTGGTCGCGGCGACCGAGCGGGATCAGCCAAAAGCAGCCAAAGCGCCGGAAGGAAAGTCTGGCTCTCGCGACGACGTTGGTGTTGGCGTGCAGGTAAGAGCATCTTGTCCAGTGACGGCTCGCGCCCGGTTGTACCGTCCGGTCGCAGGGACGCTGACCGCGTTGCCGCTGCGTGGCGCTGGTCCGGATGCGGGCGAAATTCACAGTGTGAGCGTCGAACCGGGATATTGCGTTCATGTCGATGTCCCGAGTGATGCTAAACACGGAACATACTATGGCATATTGCTAGAGCAGGGGGCAGACGAACCAGCCGGGTCGCTGACCCTTACGGTTGGTGGGGATTAAAATGAGCGAGCCGGCCATCCAGGAGACACTGGAAGAATACGGCGCCATGACCCGTGATCTCATGGCGCATTACTTGCCGACGCCTGAAGCTGATCACTACCTGTATGGTCCTGCTGCGGATTATCCGCTGAGGGGCGGCAAGATGATGCGGCCGAGCATCTGCATTGCAACGGCCCGCTTGTTCGGCGCCTCTCTTGAAGACGCACTCAAGGTCGCCGTCAGTATCGAATTGCTGCACAACGCCTTACTGATCCACGATGATATCGAAGACGAGAGCGAAACCCGACGAGGTCAGCCGACGCTACACATGAAGCATGGTATACCGATTGCGTTGAACGTGGGTGATGCTCTCGCGCTTTCCAGTCTCCGGCCATTGATCCACGTATTTCCCCGGATCGGACCGTGGATGGGTTTGAAGCTTATTGAAGATATGGAACGCATGGCGCGTGAAACCGCCGAAGGGCAGGCAATGGAACTGGCGTGGCGGCACGACAATACGCTCAGATTGGCCCCCGAGGATTACCTTGTCATGGTGCTCAAGAAGACATGCTGGCTGGCGACAATCTTTCCCTGCAGGGCCGGGGCGTTGCTGGGGTCGAGATCGTCAATTTCCGAGGATGCTTTCATGCGCTTTGGCTTTTTCGTTGGCGCAGCTTTTCAGATCAGTGACGATACGCTGAACATCGAAGCCGAAGCGATCTATGGCAAGGAGGCCTGTGGTGACCTGTTGGAGGGGAAACGAACCCTCATGTTGATCGACCTTCTCAACCTGTTGCGAGGCGACGATCTGCATCGGCTCGTGGCTTTTCTTTCCAGAAAGAGATCTGAGTTGGCGGAGGATGAAACAGGTTGGGTGCGTGAGAAAATCATCGACCTCGGTTGTCTGAACAGGGCGCGGTCAGCAGCGCGCGGAATGGCCGGGGCCGCGCAGCATGAATTTGATCTGACGTTCGGTCATTTTCCCCAATCGCGGGATAAGGCTTTCCTATCGGGCCTCGCCTGTTGGTCTTTGTCGAGATCGCATTGATCGTATCTGTAAGTTTGCCGGATCGGGGGAATCCGGGCAATGTATCTTGATAGCGAGTTGGGGATGGTTGTCTGAGTCTTGAAGGCGAGAACCTTCGGCATGCAAGAACGGGAGTCGCAATGAGCACTACCTTTGCGGGGAAACTATACGACTGGCTGCAATCGATAAATGCCGCCGAATGTTTCGACATTCTTCAGAACGCGGATATCGACATGGAGCTGCTGGTTGACCTGACCGAGGAAGACCTGCGTGAGCTTGGCTTGTCTCTGGGGCAGCGGAAACGGCTACAAAAGGGGATTGAAGCGTTGCGCTCGGGCGGTCAGTCCGGCTCGGGGACGTCACGCGCTGAACGGCGACAGTTGAGTTTTCTTTTCTGCGACTTGGTAGATTCCACAGTGATCAGCCAGAAGATGGATGCCGAAGATCTGGCGTCCATGCAGCAGGCTTATCACGGGCTTTGTTCGCAGATCGCTAACCGCTGGGGCGGCAGAATGCTTGCTCAATATGGTGATGGTTGCATGTTGGTGTTCGGCCATCCGAATGTTCATGAAAACGATGCCGAACGTGCGGTGCGCGCTGGGCTTGAACTGGCCACCGCAGTACCGGGTGCAGAGCTTGCGCCGGGCATTTCGCTGAACTGCCGGATCGCCATTGCCACTGGCCGGGTCGTCATAGGCGACGTAACAGGAGGTTCAGACCCCAACGCAGTGGCAGGCGAAACGCCGAACCTCGCGGCGCGACTTCAGGACATCGCCAAGCCGGGGACAGTGGTTATCGCTGAATCCACGATGAACCTCGTTAAATCGGCTTTCAATCTCGACAGTCGTGGCGCCCATAAATTGAAAGGGTATGACCAACCAGTAGAGGCCTGGACCGTAACGGCTGCGAAGGACGAGTCGGATCGCGTCACCGGACTTGGCAGCGATCATCATTTTGTGGGTCGCCGGGTCGAACTGGAACTGTTGCAGATGCAATGGGAAAAGGCGCTTACCGGTTCAATGCAGATCGTGACCGTTTCTGGTGAAGCGGGCTTGGGGAAATCCTGGCTGCTTTCTGCCTTTGCCCAGCGCGTCATGGTTGCCAATGAAGAGATGCGCCGGTTTCGCTATTTCTGTGTAAGCTTCAAGACAAACAGCGCGTTGCATCCATTCTTGGCGGAGATTGCCAGGTCCATCGGCATAGTGGGGTCTGAAAGTGCTGCTCAGACGCGTAAGCGGATCGAGGATTGGCCCGGCCTGAAAGATATCGAGATCAGCAATGCTTCTACATTGCTGGCGGCGCAGTTTGGTGTGCAGGATAACGAAACGCGGCTGGCACTGAATGCGGCGCAGCAAAAGCTCGCGATGTTTGCCTTGCTGAACGAAATGCTGAAGAAGCGCGCCGCTGCCGGGCCCGTGTTGATCGAACTTGAAGATATCCACTGGGCGGACCCGACGACGTTAGAATTTCTTTCACGTCTGGTGACCGATCCTCCGAAACTCCCTGTCATGCTGGTCACCACGCATAGACCTGACTTCGAGTTGAATTGGCCGGCCTTGCCTTGGCTTACACATGTCGGGCTGAACCGCTTGTCGCTTGGCGAAAGCATCGAGATTGCGCGCTTGGCGGATGGCACCCATTCCATACCCGAGGCAAGGTTGCGCGACATTATTGCGAAGGCCGACGGCGTGCCGCTTTTTGTTGAAGAACTGACCCAGACGGTGGCCGTTCTGGAGGGCAATAATATCGGTGGTGCCATCCGGGTGCCGGAAACGCTTGAAGCGTCGCTGATGGCGCGGCTCGATCGGAATGCTGCGGCAAAGTCAGTCGCGCAGATCGCTGCGACGATCGGTCGGAAGTTCCGCGTTTCAACACTTGCGGCTGTTGCCAAGAAGGATCCGGACACACTTGCCCAGTTAATCCAGCAACTCACACACGACCGGATTCTTGAACCCGTCAAGAATGATCCAGATTCATATATATTTCGCCATGCGTTAATACAAGACGCCGCATATGGCTCACTTTTGCGTAGCGAGAGGAAGAAATTGCACGCCCGGATTGCGGATATTCTGGCGGAAGAAAACCAGCACGAAGCAATCATTGAACCGGAAACTTTGGCGCGTCATCTGGCCGGCGCTGAAATGCATTTGGAAGCTGTGGGAAAGCTGATTGAAGCGGGTCAGAATGCGACGTCGCGCGCGGCCCAGATCGAAGCCAACAATCATTTCCGCTCGGCATTGGACTTACTGAAAAGGGCACCTGTCGGTGAGGTAACGACGCGGCTCGAGGCGACGGTGAATGCCTTGCTTGGTCAGTCCTTGCTGGCCACTGTCGGTTTTGCCGCGCCGGAGGTCGGAGAAGCGTTTGATCGCGCTCGTCATCTCAGTGCTGAAATCGGCGAGCTTCCGTTGCTTGTTTCGTCTCTATATGGCGTTTCGGTCGTGGCCGCATCTCGCGGGGAGAGAGAGAAAACGCGCGAGCTGGCAGAGGAATCTATTCGCTTGTTCGGCGAAAGTGACGTTCCGTTGTTTGCGATGGGGAGTCATTTTACGAATGGCTTGCGGCATATCTTTGAAGGATCACTGGATGAGGCCGAAGCAGCCCTTGAGCGTGCGCTGGGCTATTATTCGCCAGAGCTGCATGGTCATTCTCTGCAAGTCTATGGTGATGATCTGGGTTCTTACGCGCTGATCTACCTGCTGTGGATTCATGCCCTTCGCGGAGATTTTGAGAAATCTCTCGAATACAGTCAGCGCAGTGAGGAGCTCACCAAGATACTTGGTGATCGACAGGTGGAAATAAGGACGCTGGGCTTTGCAATGAGCGGTTTCCAGATGCTTGGCGAATTGGAAGCGACCGAGGCCTTGGCGGATCAGGTGATCGCAAAGGCGGTCGAGCAATGTTATCCTTATTGGCAGGCGGTTGGTGAAGTCGGCAAGAGCTGGGTGCTATGTCATACGGGACGATCAGAGGAAGGACTTGCCAAGTTCGATGGAGCCCTCGCGTTCTTTGACGCCATCGGGCAGCGCACGCCAATGTCCCTTATACGGACCTACCATGCCGAAGCCCTGATTGCGGCTGGAGCTAGAGCGCAGGCCTTTTCAATGTTGAACGAGGCTATCCAAACCTGCGAGTCAGAGTTGGATACACTCTACCTGCCGGAGTTGCTGCGTCTTAAGGCGGAAACTTTGCTGGGTGATGATAATCAAAAGGCTGTCGATCTGCTGAACGAAGCGCACGCACTTGCCCGCTCAAAATCGATGGCATTCTTTGAATTGCGCAGTGCCGTCAGCGTTTGTCGGATTCAAGCAGGAGGGCCGGGCGAGGAAGAGGCTGTGATCAGGCTGAAAGAAGCCCGCGCCAAGATACACGCACCGCAGCCTTTTGCGGTTCTCAACGAGGCGGACGAGATACTATCGTCTTATCCAAGCTCGGCCTGATCACGGATGCGGCGCGCAGTTGTTCTGGGCGGGGGCGGTCATTTCGGAGCGGCACTATGTGCAGGTTTGCTGGAGCGCGGCTGGAACGTGACTGCTGTTACACGGACCGGTGGCAGGCGTGCCGGGTTGCAGAAACTCTCAGTCAAGCGGGTGATTTGCGACGATGGCGCGACTGGCGCGATGCGGCACCTTGTTCGGGGGCATGAATTGATAATAGATGCCGCCGCGCCTTATGCGCTGGACCTGCATGACGGGAGGCAGAGCCATTCGCAAAGGCTGGCGGCTGCCAAAGATCGTATGGCGAGTTTGATTTTTGCAGCCCGCGCCAATGGCTCCGTTCTCGTCTACATCGGATCGTTTCTGACGCGATACTTGATGTCCGAAGAGTACGACCGCCGGCTTAGGATTATCTCCGCCAGCCATCCCTACTTTAGAATGAAACTGGAACTTGAGAGGTTGGCAAAGAAGGCTGCCAAGCGAGGCGATCCGATCATAATCGTCAACCCGACCTCGCTGTTGGGGCCGGGTAACTTGCGGATCGTCGAGCATTGTTTTGTCGCCTCTGTGTTGCACGGGAAAATGCCTGCGAGCTTTCCGGATATCATAAACGTAATGGATGTGCGCGACGCTGCCGAGGCGACATTGCGCACGCTTGACGCTGGCATCTTTGGGATGCCGATTTGGTTGAGTGGTCACAACATTTCGGTACATGATCTGACCGAAATGATTGCCAAACTGGGGCGGGTTGAATGTCCTCCACGATGGCGAGGTCTGGCAATGGGAGCAGCAGTTTTATACGCTTTGGAAAACGGGATGTCGGTACTGGGCCGTGGCTCCCGCTTCCCGAGCCTACCCGTTCTTTTGACACTGGCGAGCCGTGCGGTCGATCAAAGTAGCTGCCAGCGGGCCTTGGGTGTCGACCTGCGGCCGTTGGAAACCACGATAAGAGATGAGATCGGCTGGTATCGCAGCCGCGATCTAACCTGAGATGTGATCCTCGGTATCCAGCGAGAGACCTGTGAGCCGTTCTCCCAAAAGGTGTACCGCCGTCAGGCCGGTTGGCCACTCGTTGTGGCCGAGGTGTGGATTATAGTCATGCTTCAGGCGCTCTACCGTGCGGAGCCACGCGGTTTTCCATACGCGAAAGTCGTCATCGAACATGTCCTGTTTTTCCAGTTCTTCGAAAAAGGAGAGGAGACTGTCCTTTAAGTCGATCAGCATGTTGAGATCCCAATACTCGCCAAGATGTCCTTTCATCGGAACGAGTTCACGCACGACGCCGTCCGTGACTGGTTTAAACCATTCGGGCATTTTGGCTTCAGCGGATTCCTTCAAATAATCGCCATAACGCCCGAAACTCTCAGAAGAGTTGCAGCCTTCATCATCTGAATTGCAGAACAGATTTATGACTGACCAGAACTCGAACCTGAGCAGCATCATGTGACCCACGCGGAGGCGAATTGTTTGCAGCTCATGTGCGTCAGAAGGGGGCCAATAGCCATCCTGTGTTTCCAGCACGGGGAAGAGTTGCTCGGAAATTGTTGCCCCGAAGGACTCGGCACGTATCCGGAAATCTGAACGCGGAATCCAGATTTCGGGATGGGGTCTTTCGGCTTTACCCCAATGCCGGTTTAGAAGTGAATCGATTATCGTCGCCGGGCTTACCAGTTCCAATGCGCCAGCCAGCTTGAGTAGTGGCAAGCTGCCTGACATTTCCCCACTTTGTGATTTCAGCGTCCTCACCAATGTAGCAATGTCAGGAATTTGGCCGTTATCCATCCCGTCGAGAACATCCGCGATACAAAGCGTATCAATGGGCCTCGCGCGGTTCAGGGTCTTGAGTGCGATAAGACCGGTCTTTTCGGTGTCAGATTGGAAGGCTGCGATGCTTTCCTTTGTCAGGCGCCTGGGCGCGTGGACGATTCGCGTGTCACTGTTCCGAGTGGCACAGACATAGGAAAATGCAGTCTCCGGTATTGATTTGGCGAGGCGATCAAGTTCGGCCGGGTTTTCTGATCTCCACCCAAAAAGTCCTTCCGGGACGGATACTGACGTCCACGGTTCGTCTCCTACGCGCTCGAACAGAGTGCAGCCGCCTTCGCGGACCAGATCGGCATTGATCTCGAAGGGTCGAAGCGGTTCAAACTCGTCGACCAAACCGTGGTCGGTCGCGACCGTGCGCTTAGGTATCAGTCCCAGGATTTCGCTTACCGGCTGGGTCGGGAAACGTGCAATGGATACTGACAGGCTGCGTTCGATTTCGCTGAGGTCGTAAAGCCGATCGATACGCGTCGTTTCACGAATGATGCCTTGATAGCATGCCTTGTCGGGATAGCCTGCGTCCCGAAATTGCTTAAGCGACAGGGTATTTATGCCGTGTTCGCCGCCGAGTATGTTTAATGCGAGGCTTCGTGCGCCCTCGAAGGGCAGGTGATCACCTGCAGTCGGATCAGCGCCCTCTGCACGGGGACTGACACCCGTTTCGTCAAACTTCCGTGCCAGATCATCTTTGACAAGCGGTCCCCAATTGCCTGCAATGTTGCGCCAGCCGTCAACGTCCCATTCAGGCAACAGGGGGCTGTCACGCACTTGAACAAGCGAATGTTGCAGCCCCTGTGCATCGGTGCCCAGCGAGGGTACCATGATCGCCTTGACCTCGGCCAAGATGCCGCGGTCCGGACCTTTGGCGGCCCAACCGGACGGCGGCGTTGAAATACTTGAACGAAGCGTCGGTACACCGAAGACTTCGCTTTCCGCGACGGCCAGCCGAATATCGTCGACGTAACTGAAAGGTGAAATCAAACCAGTCCCTATCAGTCGATTGGCGCCCTTGCGCCACTTTTCCTGTCGTTCCTCCTGTGTGAAATGCTGAGGCCCCATCTTGGAAGCCAGCAGGAAAGTCGGCATCTCTTCTTCCAGTGCCTCGTCTTTTCTGGGCGTGGCGTCGTAGTATTTGACGGGGATCGAGAAAGTGACTTCGTTGCCGGATGTCGTCGCTGAAGGATTCAAATCGGCCGAGATTTGTTGGTAATTCGCTACGATCAGATAGACATACCGTCCCCAGACCTCCACGCGCATTTGATCTGGCACATCCATGTAATCCTCTACGAATTTCTGCAGTACCTTTTCATTCGCGAGAATGGGCAGCACACGGATCTTGGCGCCCGGCATACGCAGAGTGCCACCTATCGCTTCGCTTGCTCCGCGCGTTGTGTTGAAGGGGTTAGTTTTGCCGATCTGGCGCATCTCGGGTGTTTTGGAGAGGAGGGGCTCTGCAGTTTGACCTTTTGCTGGCGGTGTCACCAAGCGTGTCGGTTGAAAACTTGCTTCCTTGGCGACGCCCTGAACGCCCCTTGTCGTTTTCCAATCCCCGTGTCGGGAACGCCAGGCTAGGGTTTCGCCCTTGCCGTAAAGCATGTCGATCTTGATCCAGAATGGCATGACTGGGCTAAGCGTAGAAATCGTTCCGCTTTGGACGTCGCGTGTAGAAATCGCCTGGAGGCCAAGTGTTTGCAGGACCGGAACAGTTGCGGTGTTGACCATGTGGATCTGGTAGCCGCCGCTCAGCTGACCGGCGAAAAGGTTTCCGCTTCCAAGAACGCCTCCGCTCCCTATGCGGTGAATGGGCATTTTGGCAGCGGTAATGGCTTGATAGCAGGTCATCTCTGCATCTTCCGCGTCCCGGAATTGCTTGAGATTGATCGTATTGGAATAAAGCTTTGGAAACGCCTCCCTGAGCGATTGAAAGGCAGCGAGGGGATCGTTCAACATGGACGAACCGGTTTTTATCAGGCTGTCTAAACCGGTGTTGGAACGACCGTCCCCAGACGATGTCGCCTCCCGCGCAGTACGACGCGAAGCGCGCATTTCAGCGAAGGCTGTCAGAGAGTCACGCGCCATTCTTGTTATTCCGGCCAAGTTATTGGGCCAGTTCAAGAGGGCGTCGGTGACAGAGGACAGGTTTGTGGGAATGTCGGTCAGTCCTGACATCGGTGTATGCGTCACGCTCAGGAATGGCGCTTTCAAGTCGTCGCCCATTCGGTCAGCGGCAGATTGGGATCGTATTTCAAAGACCTGCCTCGCGCCATGAGGATCGGTCAACCATCTGTCGACCGAGGGATCGAGCCTCGCGAGGAGTTTCGGCCAGCCATAGACTTCGCGACCGGTACTAAGCGACAATTCATTGTCGACGAAAATGAAGGGCGTGGTGAAAGCCCAATCGTGGAAGGTGAATTCTTTCCCCCCTGATTCCGGTCTCATCCAGGCGAGCGGCACACCAAACGCCACTTCGCGCTGGGAAACCCAGCCTGTCCGGGCCGCGGCTGCCGACATTTTCCCGTAGTCCAGAATGATCAGGTATACGAAAGGTAGAACCGGTTGGAACTTTACGATCTCGGTAGCTTGGTTGAGGTAGTTGTCGACGAACTGGTTCAATCTGGCGAGGTTCGCCTGCAGCGGGAAAACCGTCATCGTGACATCGCTGAAAGCAAAGGGTGGGGCCATCTGGAGCGAACTCGCTTCCCCACGGGCATTGTTATACGTCGGACCGTCAATGAGCATCGGTGTGTCCTGAGATCAAGAAATGAGATTGGTCAAAAGAGACTTGTCAACGTCTTGGAACAGGTCAGTTCAATAAGGCCTTACTTGCCGAGGCTATATGAGAATGGGTCGCCGGTCCAATCTTATGAGCAACCGGCAAAGTCCGCCTGCAGAGGCGTAGTTCCGGCCGAGTTGCTCGCCACGTTGACAGACTGTCGCCTTGACCGCGCGGTGATCGGGCTTCATGACAGCCATGGTACGAAGGCTGCTCATTGAGTGCCGGACAGCACGACAGGAACACTATGGCCAAGACGCAAGCACCAGCGAACGCGATTCCAAATGCCACCGGCGCCGAGGAGCGTGCAAAATCGAAGAACGTTGCGGGACTCGAGGCGTTGTGGCCGTTTGTGCGGCCCTACTCTGGCCTTGTGGCGGCTGCTGGTTTTGCACTGGTATTCACGGCAGTAATATCGCTGACACTGCCCTTGGCGGTTCGTCGCGTCATTGACAACTTCCGTGTCCAGAACGGTGAACTGCTCGATCAGTATTTTCTGGCGGCTCTTGCCATCGCGGCGTTGCTGGCCGTGGGGACCGGGCTTCGCTATGCCTTGGTGACCCGTCTCGGTGAGCGCGTTGTGGCAGATATCCGCAAGGCAGTTTTTGACCGTGTTATTGGCATGAGTCCCGCCTTCTTCGAAAAAATCATGACTGGCGAAGTGCTTAGCCGCATCACGACGGATACGACCCTGATCCAGTCCGTGCTGGGATCTTCCGCTTCGATCGCGCTTCGCAATATGTTGATTTTCGCCGGTGGTCTTGTGCTTATGCTTCTGACCTCACCCAAGCTGTCGGGATTGGTCTTGTTGCTTGTCCCCGCAGTTATCGTTCCGATCATGACGCTCGGTCGGCGGCTACGCAAGATAAGCCGTGAAAACCAGGACTGGATCGCGGCGTCTTCGGGCAATGCCTCTGAAACGCTTGGGGCCGTTCAGACGGTCCAGGCTTTTACGCATGAGGCTGCCAGCAAGTCTCAGTTCTCGGAAATGACTGAAACTTCTTACCTCGTGTCCCTGCGCCGGATCAGGACGCGGGCTGTCATGACCGTCATCGTGATCTTCCTGATTTTCACCGGCGTTGTCGGTGTGCTTTGGATCGGTGCGAATGACGTGCGTGCCGGTACGATGACCGAAGGTACATTGATTCAGTTTGTCATTTATTCGGTTATGGTTGCTGGCTCCGTTGCGGCTCTCAGTGAGATCTGGGGAGAATTGCAACGTGCGGCGGGCGCGACCGAAAGATTGATCGAGCTGCTTAATAGCCAAGACACTGTGGTCGATCCGGCAGAACCCAAAGGCCTGTCGCAGCCGGTAAGGGGCGCGATTGAATTTGAGAACGTTCGTTTCTCTTATCCGTCGCGAAGCGATATCAGTGCCTTGGATGGTGTTTCGCTTGAAATAAAGCCAGGAGAAACCGTGGCATTCGTCGGGCCATCCGGTGCTGGCAAAACAACCGTGATCCAGATGATCCTCAGGTACTATGATCCCCAGTCCGGCCGCATTCGGCTTGACGGAACCGACCTTCGCGATGTGGATCGGTCCGATTTCCGCCGGTTCATAGCGATGGTTCCGCAGGACTCGGTGATCTTTGCCGCGTCTGCGCGCGAAAACATCAGGTTCGGGCGGCCCGATGCGTCAGATGCGGAGGTGGAAGCGGCCGCAAAAGCGGCAGCGGCGCATGATTTCATCGCTGCCTTGCCGGATGGGTACGACGCCTACCTTGGCGAGCGCGGGGTGATGCTTTCGGGTGGGCAGAAGCAACGTATCGCTATTGCCCGGGCGATTTTGCGCGACGCCCCCGTGCTTTTGCTCGACGAAGCCACGAGCGCTTTGGACGCGGAAAGTGAGCGGGCGGTACAACGTGCGGTGGACGAGCTTTCAAAAGACCGCACGACATTGATCGTCGCTCACCGTCTGGCGACGGTGAAAAAAGCCGACCGGATTATCGTCATGGAAGACGGCAAGATCGTTTCCTCCGGTACGCACGAGCAACTCGTTGCGGAAAACGGGCTTTACGCGCGGCTCGCAAGGTTGCAGTTCACCGACGGGCTTGCTGCGGAATAACCTTGCGTGGCGTCACATTGATGTCGCCTTGCACATAAATGAAAATGCTTTCATCTTTCCTTTCGAGAGAAAAGGTGCCGCCGAGCATCTTGAGGGAGGAAATCAGATGAGTTTTGCGAGTCTCGAAGACAGCAAAAGATTACAGAACGAAATGCCGTGGGAAGCGCGGGAGGTGCCTGCCACGGTTTACGAGATGCTGAGTATCACATCTGAAAAGTTCCCGGACCGTCCGGCTGTTTCTTACCAGTTGTTATCGGGGCCGGATGACAAGGCAGAGACTCTCACCTGGAGTGAGCTGCATGCGAAGGTGTCTCAGGCAGCTAATCTTTTCCGGTCACTGCGTATTGGCAAGGACGATGTGGTCGCGCTGGTCCTGCCGAATACGACGGAGACTGTCGTCGCGACAATTGCCGGGACAGTTGCCGGGATCGTAAACCCCATTAACCCATTGCTTGAGCCTGAGCAGATTGCTGCAATCCTGCGCGAAACCGGTGCCAAAGTAGTTGTGACACTCAAGGCATTTCCCAAGACGGACATCGCGCAAAAGGCGCATGAGGCCGTGCGGCACGCACCGGATGTTCATACCATTCTTGAAGTGGACCTGAACCGATATCTGACACCGCCCAAAAGTTGGATTGTTCCCTTTGTTCGCGGGAAGATTTCCGGGAAGCACCATGCCGACATCCTTGATTTCAATAAGGCCTGTGCGGGTCAGCCCAAGTCTCTTGATTTCACCGATGAGAAGGAAGACCGCGTCGCGGCCTACTTTCATACGGGTGGTACGACCGGCATGCCAAAGGTCGCGCAGCACAAGTATTCTGGCATCGTCTATCAAGGCTGGATCGGTCACGAACTGCTTTATACCGAAGAAGACAGTGTCATGTGTCCGCTGCCTCTTTTCCATGTGTTCGCCTGCCATGTCATCCTGATGGCTGTCATCAAGTCGGGTGCGCATGTGGTTTTCCCAACCCCGGCCGGTTACAGGGGTGACGGGGTCTTCGATAACTTCTGGAAACTGTGCGAACGCTGGAAGACCACCTTTGTGATCACGGTGCCGACCGCGGTTTCCGCGCTTATGCAGCGTAAGGTTGATGCCGATATCTCTACGGTAAAGAATGCATTTTCGGGCTCGGCTCCGATGCCTCTGGAGCTATTTACCCGGTTCACGAACGCGACGGGCATCAACATTGTTGAAGGCTACGGGTTAACCGAGGCGACCTGTCTGGTATCCTGCAACCCGGTCGATGGTGAAAAGAAGGTTGGCAGTGTTGGGGTGCCTTTCCCCTATACAGACATCAAAATCGTCAAGGTCGCCGACGGGGAACCCGTTGAATGCGGTATGGACGAAGTTGGCGAGATTTGCATTTCGAACCCGGGTGTGTTTGCTGGCCATACCTACACGGAAGAGCCGAAAAACAAGGACCTTTACCATTTCGACAAGTACCTCAGAACGGGAGATCTGGGGAGGCTCGACGCGGATGGATATCTCTGGATTACTGGGAGAGCCAAGGACCTTATTATCAGGGGTGGCCACAACATTGATCCGGCAGAGATCGAGGAGGCACTGTTGCGTCATCCCGCCGTTGCTTTTGCCGGTGCGATCGGTCAACCGGATGCTAAAGCAGGGGAAATTCCCTGCGCCTACGTAGAGTTGGTTGGTGGAGCTTCGGTGACGGAAGCCGAATTGATGGAGCATTGCAAAACCCACGTGCATGAGCGGGCGGCTCAGCCAAAGCATTTGACGATCATGTCGGAATTGCCGAAAACTGCGGTGGGTAAAGTGTTTAAACCCGAGCTTCGCAAGCAGGCGATCATGCGTATCTACAACGGCTCGTTGGAAGAGGCTCAGGTACCGGCGCGGGTTACCTTTGTCATAGATGACAAGAAGCGCGGTCTCGTGGCGCAAGTCACGGCGAATGGGGCCAAAGAGGACGATGTTGCGCATGTCCTTGGCCAATACACGCGGCCATGGGAATGGGCCGCCTGAGGAGAACCTGATGGCTGACTACGACACCCTTATCGATGCCCAGACATGGGCATTCATCCGGAAGACGGCTGAATCCTATCCGGATGACGCCGTCGATCTGGATATCGAGGGTCAGCGTCGTGTTTATGATGCGATGTGCAGAGAGTTCCATCAGGAATATCCCGAAGGCGTGTCAGCTGTCGATAAACTTGCGGATGGTGTGCCGGTTCGCATCTACACCGCAGGTGATCCCGGGCGCACAGTGATGTTTTTTCACGGCGGTGGTTTTGTCGTTGGCGGTCTTGAGAGCCATGACGACGTTTGCGCCGAGATTTGTGCCAACACTGGCTATCGCGTGGTTGCAGTTGATTATCGGCTTGCCCCGGAACACAAGCACCCGGCTGCTTTTGATGATGCATGGACTGCGACTGAATGGGCCGCGAACCGGTACAAGGACGGAATCGTTCTGGTCGGTGACAGTGCCGGGGGAAATCTGGCAGCGGCTGTTGCCCACTACGCGCGCGGTAAGCTGAAAGGTATTCTTGGCCAGGTACTGATTTATCCGGGCCTGGGCGGAGACCGGAGTGCGCCTTCGTATTCAGAGCATGCCAATGCGCCGATGCTGACACAGGCAGATCTGGAGTTTTACGAGAATGTCCGCCTGAATGGCGAGGCCCCTGTTGGCGATGCCACCTATGCCCCCCTGCATGACTCCGATTTTTCAAAACTTCCACGGACGGTTATTTTTACCGCCGAGTGCGACCCGATCGCCAGCGATGGTCCGCAATATCGTAACAAGTTGAAAGCGGCAGGTGTGCCGGTTCACCTTGTCGAAGAGGAAGGTCTTGTGCACGGTTATCTGCGGGCCCGACTTATGTCGGCGCGTGCCGGTGAAAGTTTCGAGCGTATCGTTCTTGCGGTCGAGGCGCTGGGACAGGACCTCTGGCCCTACGACTGATCCGGGGTCCGAGAGGTATCTGACATCGGCACGGGCTATGACAGTGGCTTTTTCATAAGCGATGGATCGCCCGCGCCCGGTGTGAGGATATGGCGCAGCATTGCGACCGGGTGAGCCTTGAGACTGAGGCGGGTGGCAACGAAATCTTCGACCACCTCTTCTCCAAGCGTCATTTCCGGCAGATGGGCAGCGGGTTCGTCAATCAGTTCGCCGCCAATATCCTGAGCAAACAGGGGAAGAGGCGCAGGGGTAGCGATTGCCTTGGCCTGCCAGAGCGCTTCGCGGCGGCTGAGACCGAGAGAGGCAAAGACATCAGCTTCAGCCAGTCGTTCAAGAACCGCGGGGCGCACTCCTGCCCGCCGCCAGAGATCGTCCACCCGGTTGTATCCATTGCCCCGAACCGCTGTAAGCCAGGTTGCGTCTTCTTCGGTCAGGCCCTTGATCTGGCGGAAACCTAAGCGAAGGGCGAGGCTGCCACGACCGTCGGGTTCCATAACGTTATCCCAGAAGCTTGCATTCACATCCACGGGCCGGACAATGACGCCATGTTCCCGCGCATCCCGCACAATTTGTGCTGGCGCATAAAAGCCCATCGGCTGCGAGTTCAGAAGGGCGCAGGCGAAGATCCCGGGATGGTGGCACTTGATCCATGCACTGGCGTAAACCAAGAGGGCAAAGCTGGCCGCGTGGCTTTCGGGAAAGCCATATGAGCCAAAGCCTTCGATCTGCGAGAAGCAGCGTTCGGCGAACATGTCGTCATATCCGTTACGCTTCATGCCGCGCAGAAAGAGGCTGCGAAATTCGCTGACATTGCCATGTTTCTTGAAGGTCGCGAGAGAACGACGCAAACGGTCGGCCTGCTCGGGTGTGAAGCCCGCGCCGACAATGGCAATTTGCATCGCCTGCTCTTGAAACAAGGGTACACCCAGCGTCTTTCCCAGCACTTTTCCGAGTGCGTCAGAAGGAAATTCTATCTGCTCTTCGCCGTTTCGCCGACGAATATAGGGGTGCACCATATCGCCTTGGATCGGACCGGGACGAATGATGGCGACCTCGATTACCAGATCGTAGAAATTGCGTGGTCGCATGCGGGGCAGAAAATTCATCTGCGCCCGGCTTTCGACCTGAAAGACGCCGATACTGTCGGCCCGGCAGAGCATGTCGTAAACTTTTTCATCCTCTTGCGGCAAATTCGCAAGCGTATGTCGGGCTCCGTGATGGATCGTCAAAAGGTCGAATGCCTTGCGGATACATGTCAGCATGCCAAGGCTGAGCACGTCGATCTTGAGAATACCCAGTGAATCGATGTCATCCTTGTCCCAGCAGATCACGGTGCGATTATCCATCGTTGCATTTTCGATGGGGACCAGTTCGTCTAGCCGGTCCTGCGTGATGACAAAACCTCCAACATGCTGGGAAAGATGCCGTGGAAACCCGACGATTTCCTGCACCAGTTCCATTGTAAGCCGTAGCCGACGATCATCAGGGTTGAGGCCGATTTCACGCATCCGGCGATCTTCCATCCCGTCTGCCGAGAAAAATCCCCAAAGCTGTGAAGACAGACCCGATATCGTATCCTCAGACAGTCCCATCGCGCGCCCTACCTCACGGATTGCGCGTTTCCCGCGGTAATGGATCACCGTCGCGCATAGCCCGGCCCTGTGGCGGCCATAGGTTTCGTAGATGTGCTGAATGACTTCTTCGCGGCGTTCGTGTTCGAAATCCACGTCGATGTCTGGCGGTTCGTCCCGGGCCTCACTCACAAACCGTTCAAAGACCATTGTTCCGATCTCGGGACTGACCGAGGTGATGCCAAGACAATAACAGACAACCGAATTGGCTGCCGATCCGCGCCCTTGGCAGAGAATGTTGCGGGAGCGGGCGAATGCGACAATATCGTTGACGGTCAGAAAATAGGGTTCGTATTTCAGCTTTGCGATCAGGTCGAGCTCATGCTGCAGCATGTTGCGCACGTGATCCGGCGCACCGTAGGGGTAACGCCATTTCAGCCCTTTCCAAGCAAGCTGCTCAAGACGCTGCGAGGGCGTTACCTCGGGGGTGCCTTCATTGGGATACTCGTAGCGCAGTTCGTCGAGGGAGAAAGCCAGCCTGTCCGCAAGCTTTTCCGCACGCGTGATCGCATCCTGATAGCCCCGGAAGAGCCGCTGCATTTCAGCTTTGGACCGGATACGGCATTCTGCATTTGGCAAAGCCGCGCGACCCAGCTGTTCTACGCGGCATCCCAAACGAATTGCGCTAAGGACATCGGCAAGCCGCCAGCGTGCGCCGTGATGCATTCGGGGTGCGGCGCTGGCGAGTGTCGGGATACCCAGTTCCTGTGCAGCCTGTGTCAGTACTGCAAAGCGTTCGCTGTCATAGCCGTTATAGAGTGGATGCATCATCATATGCATTCGCCCGGCAAACTGACGGGTCAGCTCCGGCATGTGCAAAGACCATTCCCATGCTCCACCTTTTCGATGTCGCTCGGGTGGCCAGAGGATGAGCTGAAGGCCCTCCGGCCAGTCGGTCAGGTCTTTGAGCCATAGATCGCAGTGCCCTTTTTCGGCTCTCAATCGACCGGCAGAAAGAATTCGGCACAGGTTGCGCCACCCCGACCGGTTTTCCGGAAGGACCGTGATAGGCGGAGCATCCTTGAAAACCAAGCGAGCGGCCGGAATAAGCCGCGGTATATGGGCGACCGGAAAGGAATCCGGCGGCTGGCAGTTTGCTGGTCGCGGGGGGCCGATCAACCCGTGTTGATCGTTCCAGTCCATTCGTTCCTTGACCTGCCGTGCGATCGACTTGGCTTGGGTATGCGCTCTTACGATACCGGCAACAGAGTTGTCGTCAGCTATGGCAATAGCCCCAAGACCCAGTTCGCAGGCACGCTCCATGTACTCCTCCGGATGGGACGCTCCGGTGAGAAAGGTAAAGTTGGATAGGGCAGACAGTTCACAGTACATGATTCCCTATCATATTCCCCTTTTGTTCTCATGTTGAGGGGCTGGATGAGGTCAGGGCCCGCAGGGCGAGGCGCGAAACGTCTGCTAAGTCGCGCAAAAAACAGGCCTCGCGCTGGTTGAGAGCGAAACAGCGGTTTTCTTAACCCATTATCAAAGTCTGTTTGGTGAATTGTCTCCGATGATTTCTGGAGATCCCGTATGTTCAATTTTCTTGGTAACAATTCCAAAGAAAAGCATAAGTTACTTGGTCTGGAGCACGCCGCCATAGACCGTTCACACGCAATCGTTCGATTTGGAATGGACGGTACAGTGCTTGAGGTCAACGACCTGTATTGCGAAATCACAGGCTATACGCACGAGGATGTTGTCGGAAAATCATACACTGCAACGCTGCGCCAGAAAGATCGCGGCACGCCTGAAATGGCCGAAATCTGGCGCAAGGTCGCCGCCGGTAAAGTTGTAAACAGAACCGAACCACGCGTGAACAAAGCGGGTCAGGAAACGTGGTTCGATACAACATACACTCCGGTGGCAGATGACGACGGAAATTATGATCACATACTTGGTGTCGGACGAGAAATCTCCGCCGTCCACATGCGGCGCCGGGACAATCGCAGTCAAACCGACGCGATCAAGCGATCCATGGCCGTGATCGAATTTGACCTTAACGGCAATATCCTCGATGCGAATGAACTGTTTCTGGATGCCACGGGATATTCCTTGGAGGAAATAAAGGGAAAGCATCATCGCATTTTTATGCCCGGGAATGAAGCGTCCAAACCTGAATATACCGCTTTCTGGGATCGACTGAAATCTGGTGCTTCAGAGAGTGGCGACGTCATGCGCGTCGCCAAAGGCGGGCGGGAAATCTGGCTGAATGCTACCTACGAAACCCTGATCGACCCAGAGGGGGTTCCATTCAAGGTCGTCAAATATGCCTTTGACATTTCCGAGGCAAAGAATCTGGCAGCCGATGCGAAAAGCCAGATCGATGCAATTCACAAGGTCCAGGCTGTCATTGAGTTTGATACGCAGGGCAAAATCCTCAAGGCCAATGACAATTTTTGCAAGGCGATGGGATACGAGAGTTCCGAAATCGTTGGGCGGCATCACAGCATGTTCATGCCCAAGGAGCAGGTAGCTGGCGATGACTACGCAAAATTCTGGGACAATCTGCGTGACGGGCATGAGATTGCCGGAAACTTTACGCGCATTGGTAAAGGCGGAAAGACGGTTCACATTCGTGCAAGCTACAACCCGATCCGGAACGCGGCCGGCAAGGTCTCGAAAGTTGTCAAATACGCAGTGGACACGACGCTTTTGCAGGTGACCGTGGACACGATGCGTCACGGGTTGGATCGTCTGGAGGAAGGTGACCTGTCAGTACGGCTTGAGCGAAATCTCGGGGATATGGATATGATCCGCCAAAAGTTCAACTCGGCCATCGAAAAGATACATGATGTCATCGACGTGGTCGTCCAGCGAACGACTGATGTTTTTGACGAGACGGGCGGTATCACGAGCGCGACCGACGATTTGGCAAGGCGCACAGAGAAACAGGCTGCGACGCTTGAAGAGACTTCTGCTGCACTTGATCTCTTTGCAACGTCTGTAAGAAATACAGCCAAGGCAGCGACCGAGGCCCGAAACAAAGCGGATGAAGCGAAGAGCCAGACGCGGGATTCCGGGCAGGTCGTTGGCAATGCTGTCAATGCGATGAACGAAATCGCCGAATCTTCAAACAAGATATCCTCGATCACAGGCGTGATTGATGCGATTGCCTTCCAAACTAATCTGTTGGCGTTGAACGCCGGCGTCGAGGCCGCTCGTGCTGGAGATGCAGGACGCGGCTTTGCAGTTGTCGCGTCCGAGGTTCGAGAATTGGCACAGAAGTCATCAGAGGCCGCTCGGGAAATCGCTGAATTGATTTCCGCTTCGACGGGACAGGTACAAAAGGGTGTGGATCTGGTCGGTCGGGCTGGAACTTCCATAAAGACGATTGATGATATGGTTCAGGAAATCAGCGAGGGCGTGTCGCAGATCGCCAACTCGGCAAACGAACAGGCTGCTGGCGTTTCTGAAATGAATGCTTCCATCGGCGAACTTGATCAGGCAACGCAAAACAACGCTGCAATGGCTGAAGAGACAAGCGCGGCAACGCAGTCGCTTGCAAATGGTGTCGGCGATGTACTGAACGCCGTGAAATTCTTCTCCCAGACCGGCAATGCAGGTGCAAACCAAGAGAACATGAGAATGACCGGATAAGGATGACGACCGAGAATTTCGAATGTTTGAGAATCTTTTTTGCCTCAGCCAATGCAAAACGCTTTAGGTTCAGCAGTATTAGTGTTGCTGCTCAGTTTTGTCATTCTTCCTAAAGAGATGCGACGATTAACGGGTGGTCCGCCGAGGCTTGTTAAATAGCCCCGCGTTTCTTATACGGCTTCCTGTTTCAGTTTCTGCTGCCGCTCGAAGTCGACGGGCGACAGCATTCCATTACGCGCGTGCCTGCGCTTCGAGTTGTAGAATATCTCGATGTAGTCGAACACATCCCGCCTGGCTTCTCCGCATGTTCGGTAGGTCCGTCGCCTGATCCGCTCACGCTTCAGCAGGTTGAAGAAGCTCTCAGCGACCGCGTTGTCATGGCAGTTTCCTTGGCGGCTCATCGAATGCTCCAGATTGTGGGACCTAAGGAACGCCGCCCAGTTCATACTGGTGAATTGGCTGCCTTGGTCCGAATGGATCAGAACCTTTCCCTTGGGCTTTCTCCGCCAAGTCGCGGTGAGCAGCGTTTGCAGCACCACATCCGTCGTCTGTCGGCTCTGTATCGACCAGACGCTCAGCCACATCTCTGACCGGGTAGCCGCTCTCCGTGATTTGCGCGACGACATCTCGTTTGAAATCGTCACTGAACTTGCTGCAGCTCATCATGGCCTCCTTTCCTCAAAATTAGCGAAGAAGGCGTCCACGATATACGGGGCTATTCAGAATCTAGAGGTACATTAAGTGCGGCGCGGGAGTTGCCTCCCGCACCGTTTGATCGAAGCATAGGTGTTTGGCGAACAACCGCCTTTACATCTTGCCACCGAAGACCGGGAAGGCACTTGCATCGCCGTAGTCTTTGATCGGCTCCGCATTCTTCAGCGTTTCCATGTCTTCTGCTGAAATTTCGAAATCGACATCTGCATTGTTCTTCATGTGATCTGGGTTCGCGGTTTTCGGTAGTGGCAAAAGGCCCAACTGAAGCACGTAACGGATACAAAGTTGCGCTATGCTGACATTGTACTTCTCGGCCATTGATTTGATCTCTTCATTATCGAAGATCTTGCCATGTCCGACCGGTGAGTAGGCTTCGACAAGCATATCGTTCGATTTAATGAAATCAATCAACTCGAACGGCGTGTTACTCACGTGGGTGAGGATCTGGTTCAGCATCGGCTTGACCGACGCGTTGCTAATCAGGTTTTCGAGATCTTCTTTCTGGAAGTTCGATACGCCGATTGCACGCAGTTTGCCGGCGTCGTAGGCCTCTTCCAGAGCTTTCCAGGCTGCCAAGTTGCCTTCGAAAAACCGGTCATCGCCCGCAAAGTTCTGCCACGGTTGAGGGCTGTGAATAATCATCAGATCGATGTAATCGAGCCCCATGGTCTCAAGAGAACCTTCAATCGCAGCCTTGGCGTCCTCATAGGATTTGATACCCGCGTCGAGCTTTGTGGTAACGAAAAGTTCGTCGCGAGCGACGCCGCTTTCACGGATACCTTCACCGACGCCTCTTTCATTTTGATAGGCTTGTGCGGTGTCGACGTGGCGATAGCCAATTTCTACAGCCTTTTTGACCGCATCGGCCACGACGTCGTCTTCGATCATCCAGGTTCCGAGACCGAGCTTGGGGATCTCAACGCCGTTTTGCAGGGTGTAAGTTTCATTCAAAATCATCGGTGTTCCTTTCTTCGTGTACTCTTGCGAGCAGTTATTCTGGGCGGTGCATCACCGTCTGGATCAGAGGTAGGCGCCAAATTTCGTGCAATAACCGGCAGATTGTTGATGGCACTTATGACGTGAATTCATGAGTGGTTCGAATTTGCTTCTTCGCCATGATGCACTTGCGTTTCTGTCGGGTCAGGTGCGTTTAGTCGGCCACTTCAATCCGTACAGTAATTTCCGCATTGCCCAGCAATGGTTCGATCGCGCCATCAAACTCTCCCAATCTCAGGAGACCGGCGGAGGACTGGAACGCATGGTAAAAGATCGCAAGATTGCCCCAAGGCTGGTACTGGGTAATGTCGCCCGATTTGGGCTCGTAGGCGCGTGGCATACCTGTATCGTCGAGTTTGTGTCCCAAATCTGCTACTTTCTCGATTCCGTGGTAATCGCTTAGCGACAGTTCGAGGGGTAGCATCCGAGCGAAATCATTGGCGGCAGCATTTTCATCCAACGTCGCGGTGAGAACTTCGTCACCGATGATAAAGCGTATCTTTGTCATGTTGCGTCCTCAGTTTAGTTTGATCGAACGGTGACTCTTTGGGAAGGGTGTTGCCGCCATAGTCGGCTTCATGCAGATGTTGCTGCGCCGTGGTGCCACGCCCATCTCGTAGGTTGTAGAGTTAAACCTAAATCCCTCTCGTGATAAGCAGCGACAGGGCAAAGACACCCATGATGTTCACTCATTAATGGGACCGGTATGCCAAATGTCCGCAGTCCAGCATGTCGCTTTCGATTGATGAGGTGCGCTCATGGGCGCGTCCCGTCTAACCTGCATTGTTGCAGCGACACGCTGGGCTAACCTTTAATGACGTGGTCGGGGTTCTTCCGACCGCCGGCCCCTTGGCCGCCTCTCACTAATGGAGACGACCTATTATGAAACGCATACTTGCCTCCGCGTTCGCACTTGCCCTTACCGCCCCTGCGGCTTTCGCCCAGTCGATGACTGTAACTTCCCACGAAGATCGCCCCGGCCAGATTGGGAGCAGTGAAACGTTCACCGGTACGGCCTATGTGTCCCCAGTCTTTCCACCGGAAATGGGTGATGTAAGCGCAGGCGAAGTGACATTTCTGCCGGGCGCTCGCTCTGCATGGCACACGCACCCTGCGGGCCAAATGCTTGTTGTGACGCACGGCACGGGTTGGGTTCAGGAACGCGGTCAGGAAAAACAGATGATGCAGGCTGGCGACGTTGTCTGGTGCCCGCCAGAAGTCGAGCACTGGCATGGTGCAACCGATGAGACATCTGTCACGCATTACGCAGTCCAGCAGGCCGTCGACGGTTCCGCTGTGGTCTGGGGTGAACTGGTGACGGACTCCGAGTACAACGACTGAATTCAAGATGGCGGCCCATTAACTCTTGGGCCGCCTCATCCGCTACTGGAGCCCAAGATGCCCCTGCGCCAACTGGCAATCGCTGCAATTCTGTCGCTCATGCAATTTGCCTCGGCGTCAGCGCAAAGCGTGGACACAGTGCTGCAAGACCTCGATTACCCTTGGGATATAGAGATGAATGAGGGCACTCTCTACGTGACCGAAAAGGCTGGAACTTTGGGAGTGTTTTCCAACGAGGTCTTTTCGCGCTTTCCCGTTGTTACCAGTGAGCCGATTTTCAACAATCGGGGCGGCGGATTGCTTGGGATGGCCTTGCATCCGGATTTCAGGGAAACAGGCCGGATTGTTCTCTATCACCATACGGGCACGACTCAGGATCGTCGCAATCGCGTAATCGAAGTTACGCTTGACGGCGACGTCTGGCGTGAAACCCGTGTGCTGATCGACAACATTCCGGGCCACCCTCTCTACAATGGTGGGCGCGTGGCCTTTGGGCCCGATGGGATGCTCTACATAACGACTGGATGGACCGAGAACCGGGATCTACCACAGGATCTGAACAGCCTTGCCGGGAAGATCCTTCGCGTGACACCGGATGGTGGCATTCCGGATGATAACCCTTTTCAGGGATCGCCTGTCTGGTCGCTGGGGCACCGAAACCCTCAGGGTCTGGCCTGGTCCGATGATGGCAGCCTATTCGCGGCCGAACACGGACAGTCGGGTCATGATGAGGTCAATAGAATCGAACGCGGTGCAAATTACGGCTGGCCACTTATGGAAGGGGACGAAACCTCGGCTGGCATGCGCACCTCATTGGCTCATTCGGGTGACACCACTTGGGCGCCGTCGGGTCTTGCCTGGGACGGCGACCGCTTGTTGGTTGCCAGCTTGAGGTCGAGGGGGTTACTGGCCGTCGAAGCCGAGACAGGTGAAGTTACCGATGCCGTGCGGATCGGAGATCGAATCCGGGATGTGATAACCACGGATGACGGACTTTACGCGATCACGACAAACCGTTCGCCGCGTCGTGACGGCCCATCCGAGGACCGGCTGATCATTATCCGGCAATGACATCATTTTGAACAATTGCACGCTTCATGGACAACATGAGCTGGCGGCATATATCGTGAGGTCACCGAAATGTTCCTGGATAACCAGCTCAAGGCCTCCCTCATGCTGCGCGAGAATATCAACGACCTAATTGCCTTGGCAGCCGTCGCCGAGGAGCGAAGCTTTACCCGCGCAGCCGCCCGGCTGAACGTATCGCAATCCGCTTTAAGCCATACGATCAAAGGGTTGGAAAAACGGCTCGGGTTGCGGCTTTTGACCCGCACCACCCGCTCGGTTGCGCCCACTCTCGAAGGAGAGGATTTGCTGGCCACGCTCAATCCCTGTTTCGAGAAAATCGAGGCGCGGTTGCAGGCACTGAATGACGCACAGGACCAGCCGACAGGTACAGTTCGTATCGTTGCCGTCGAATATGCCATCGAGTCCGTGCTCTGGCCAAAGCTGTCGCCTGTGCTCAAGGAACACCCCTCGGTGAACGTCGAACTGGTCATGGATTATGGCTACACGGACCTCGCCGAGAGCCAGTGCGATGCCGGAGTTCGTTATGGTGAGCAGGTCAGCGATGGCATGATATCAATGCGGATTGGGCCGGATGAAAGGATGATCTGTGTCGGTTCGCCCGAGTATTTTGATGATGCCGGTACACCTGCCATTCCTCAGGATCTCACGGACCACCGTTGTATCAACCTCAGGCTTTCGACCCACGGTGCGCTTTATGCGTGGGAATTCGAAGACAAGGACGGGCATGAAATTCGGGTCAAGGTCCGGGGGCAGGCATACTTCAATACCGTTAACCCGGTCATGCAAGCCGCAAAGGACGGGCACGGGCTGGCCCTCATACCGGAACGGCTTGCGCAACCTCTCCTCGATAGTGGTGAACTACGCACATGCCTTGCTGATTACTGCCCGTCTTTCCCGGGTTTCCATCTCTATTATCCAAGCCGCCAACGTCCGTCTTCGGCATTTCAGGTTGTTCTCGATGCCTTGCGAGAACGCGCCTGACTATTGATGAGACATGATCATGAATGGCTTGAGGAACGGAGCCATTAAGATCGGACGAGTTCGGACCATCTCTTTCTGTAGCTGCAACGCTTCAACAAGGAGATCATAATGAAGACCCCTATCGCCGCCTCGGCCATTGCATTTTTCGCTGCCGCCGCTCAGGCCCAAGACGTTTCGACCACCGTGCCTAATGCTATCGGAGCGGTCGCACCTGCACTTCAATCCTATTCTTCAGAAGCGCTTGCCGGTTCGGTCTGGTCGGGCGAGGAACTTTCCGTTCGCGACCGCGCGCTGGTGACTTTTGCCGCGCTGACAACTCGCCACGAAACCGAGAACCTCGGAAGCTTCGTCGAACTGGCGCTTGATGCGGGCGTCACACCGGCAGAATTGTCTGAAACCATCACACATCTAGCCTTCTATACCGGTTGGGGCAACGCGATTGCTGCCGCCGAAGCGATGGCACCGATTTACGAGGCGCGCGGTGTTACGGCAGACGATCTTCCCGCTGTTGACCCTGAATTACTACCCCTGAATGAAGAAGCAGAAGCAGCGCGTGAAGATACCGTGCAAAGCAACTATGCCGATGTGAGCATTGGAGTTGTCGATAACACACGAGAGCTTCTTTTCCTTGACCTGTGGCTGCGTCCGGCACTTGAACCGCGCGACCGCAGCCTTGTTACCGTCGCTGCCTTGATCGCGGCAGGCCAGCCTGAGCAGATGACTTTCCACCTTAACCGTGCCATGGATAACGGGCTGACGCAGGAGGAAGCGGGCGCGATGCTTTCCCACCTCGCATTCTACGCGGGCTGGCCCAAAGTCTTTTCGGCAATGCCGGTTGCAAAGCAAGTTTTCGAATCCCGTTCGGAATAAATGTGTTACCGGCGGGTCCAAGCGGTCCGCCGGTAACCACCCCGGAGAAATATGATGAAAATCGGAATTCTTGGCAGCGGTTTGATGGGTAGCAAGCTAGGACGTCTCTGGGCGGCTTGCGGCCACGAGGTGACTTTTGCCTATTCCCGCAGTGCCTCCAAGCTTGAGCGCCTCGCAAACGAAACCGGCGGTTCCAGCGGCACTGTCGCCAAAGCTGTCGAAGACGCTGATGTGCTCCTTCTGGCAGTTCACTGGTCGAGGATAAACGATGTCCTTGATCAGGCGGGCTCTCTTAACGGCAAGGTCGTACTAAACTGCTGCGTCCCGCTTGACGAAGCCAACCGTGATCTCGTCGTGGGCATGACCACGTCGGGGGCTGAAGAATTAGCAGAATTGCGGCCCGATGCCCGCTGGGTGTCATGCTTTAACACCATACCATCGGAAAGTTTTGCACCGGTTTATGCCCGTAAAGGTCAAGACCCCGCGCCCCAGGTTCTGACCTATGGCAACGATGTCGAGGCAAAAGAGCTTGCTGCCAAGTTGATACGCGACATCGGTTTTGAACCGCTTGAGGCGGGCGGCCTGCGGAATGGTCGCTTTATCGAGCCTTTCGCCATGGCGACTGTCGAACTGGCGTACATACAGCCCGGTGGACCGGCTCTGATTTACAATTTTGACAAACTGCGCTGAACGCAGGGAAAGGCACATCATGAAAATCGTACGCTCTGGAACAATGCCCTCGAACCCCGGACCGGAGGATTACTTTACGGGAACCGTACGGATCGACCCGCTGTTTCAGGCCGAGGAACCCGGACGCACAAGTGGCGCCCAAGTGACATTCGAGCCCGGCGCCCGTACCGCATGGCATACACATCCAGCCGGACAAACCCTGATCGTCACATTCGGCCGAGGCCGGGTCCAGCGTGAGGGCGGTCCGATCGAAGAGATCAGCCAAGGCGATGTAGTCTGGTTTCCGGCAGGCGAAAAGCACTGGCACGGTGCCTCGCCTGAGACAGCGATGAGCCATATAGCGATCCAGGAAAGCATCGACGGCACACCTGTCACATGGATGGAAAAGGTGTCGGACGAAGACTACGGAGGCTAATCGTCAGCGCGGACGTTTATGATGTCGCATCGAACGTCCGCGCGATGCAATTTGTCATGCATCAGTGCTTTTCGGGCGGTCGTTCGCTTAACCTGTCAGCAGTCCCTCTTCCCGAAGTGCTATGGCCATGAGTTCTAGGCCAAATTCCATTGGCATGTCGAGGATCTGGGCATCCGCCATGCTTACATCAAGCGCGGGACGCCGCAGCTGAACGGTAAGATGGAACGGTCGTATAGGTCCGATGGGCAGGGGTTCTACGAGCTATTGAGCTATAAAGGCGATGTCGATTTTGAAGTAAAATTGGACGAATGGGAGCGCTTCTATAACTTCCACAGGCCGCACGGCGCACACAACGGAAAGACGCCTAACGAAGCGCTCAGAGAGAAGTTGTAATCAACAAACGGGATGTCCCACGAACAACCGCACCTTACACCAGACGTGCTTCCATCGTTTCGGGGCGCAAGCGCAAACATTAGCCATCCATTTCCCCAGAAAAAGCTCCGAAAGGGCCTGCCAAAGCCGGCCACGTTTCTTCTATTTTGGCGGAACCTTGAGGCCTTCACGCCGCCATATTGGTTCCGCCTTTGCCTGATAAGCGATTTGCATCGGAAATCTGCCGAAAGAGTCGCTTGTGATTCAAGCACCATTCAGCCTGAAACCGCATTCTGGTGATCTGCCGATATCCGTAGCGACCATAATTGTCTACCAGCTCAATGATATCCGTTATCAGACGGTGCTAATCAGCTCGGCCTTGCGGCACCTTGTGCTGCGTGAACCGGTGTTGGCCAAGTATGTGGCAGGCCCGACGCTCCGCAAGGCGAAACTCCTGCCGCACGTGTTCAATGCACCTCCGACGATGTTAAGGGCTTACAATTGTCCCTTCGCCGCTTCCGTCAGAATGAGCTTGTCCAACGTCAAATCGGATACCGCGCGAGGCAGCCGCTGGTTCTCTTTCTCAATCTAGTTTAGCCGGTCGATGCAGGAGATCGCCGTCAAGCGACGTCGTTTCGGCTACCGGCGGATTAGGGTGCTGCTGGAACGCAAAGGCATGAGCATGAACCACAAGAAGCTTTACCGGATCTACTGGGAAGAGGGTTTTTCCGTGAAGCGACGACGGGGCCGGAAACGGGCGCGCGGGACAAGAACACCGATGCCTGTTGCCGCGCATCCTAATGCGCGCTGGTCGCTGGTCTTCGTGTCCGACAGCTTCGGCGCGTCGCGAAAGTTCCGGGTTCTGGCGGTGATCGACGACTGCACCCGGGAATGCCTGTGCTTAGTTGTGGATACCAGCCTCTCTGGCGAACGGGTTGCCCGTGAGCTCAGCGCCCTGATCCGGATTTATGGCAAGCCCGGTTGTATTGTCAGTGACAATGGGACCGAATTCACCAGTCGGGCGATCCTGAGATGGGCAGACGAGAACACCGTGCCGTAGCATTACATCGATCCAGGAAAACCGCAGCAGAATGCGTTCGTGGAAAGCTTCAACGGCAGCCTCAGGGACGAGCTGCTGAACGAGGAGATATTCGACAGTCTGGAAGATGCGCGGCGAAAGCTGGCCCTCTGGCGCTACGACTACAACACGGTCCGGCCGCACTCTTCCTTGGGCAACCAGACACCGCAGCAAGCGCGCCGAGCGCTTGAGCAATTTGAGGATTCCGCGCCCGGCACGATTGCGCCAGACGGAGAAGACGAATACCCAGTTCCAACCTGTAGACTCTCGTTATGAATGAGGGACCAGCAGGGGGCAGGTCAGTCACAATGAATAGCTTCGCACCAAACTGCTGGCAATCAAGCTCCATCCATCAACAATAACAAAAAAACCAAGCTTGAAGGGTAGTGACACAATCGCCGGTGGGACCATCATCATACCCATCGACATTAGTATAGCCGCAACCAACAAATCGATAATAAGGAACGGTAAAAAAATGATAAATCCTATCTGGAAAGCACGCGATATTTCGGACAACATAAAGCTTGGTATCAAAACAGATAATGGAGTTGAGGGACTTGCGGCGTCAGTTGAGCTGTTCGTTTGAATTGTATTCTTGCGCAAATCTGCCAAAGTTCTAATCGTGTTTTGCTTTGTCCGAACAACCATAAAATTTTGGAATGGCTCTACTGCGCGGAGTAGACCTGTTTCAGCATCTATAGTTTCTTCGATCATGGGTCTCAACCCTAGCTTCCATGCATCTTCGAACTCGGGTTCCATAATAAAATAGGTAAGGAAAAGTGCCAAACTTACGATAAGCATGTTTGGGGGGGATTGCTGCAATCCAATCGCTTGGCGTAGAATAGCAAATACGGTTATCAGAAGCGGGAAACTAGTCACCATCATAATTATACCCGGTGCCAAGCTCAAAACCGTTATTAATCCGATTAGCTGAATTGCACGACCATTAAAGGAGGCGCCGTCTCCCATCGGAAAGTTCAATCCTTGCGCGAGAGAAACGCTTGGCATTACAGCCAGGATAAGTAGAATTTTAGAAAAAAGGCTCATCGGAGTACTGTAATTTCTACAGTTCGTCTTTTAGGTCTGAAATTTCTGTTAAGCGAACAGCGAGCTGTTTTGAATTTTCATCCAAAATCTCCTCTAGTTTTCCCTTAGCTATTAGGCGATCTCCAATATACAACTCCACAGGATCTTCGATGCGTTTGTCTAGTACCAATACAGAGTTTTCCGACATCGTAACTAATTCTTTGATTAAAGGCCTGGCACGACCCACCGAAACTATGATTTCGATAGGAATAGCAGAAAAAGGGTTGGTTTTAGGGCCGAGTTCTTTATCTTCGGGTGCTTTATCCATATTTATCGCTCATTTCATTCTCAAATGTGAAAGTGTCTATTGCGTCGAGCATGGAGTTTATAGTGCGATTGACGTTAATTTCGCGCTCGATATCACTGACCCGCAAAGCTATTTGGTCATCGTTTAACGAGATGTCTTCTTCAATATATAGCGACATTGGGAGTTCCAGTTTAAGGAGGTTTTGGAAGTTTTCTTCTTTACCCTTTGGAACGAAAATGGTTAACGCATCGGGGGCGCTTGAGTTTAAAATGGACTCGATTTCTTGAAGTATATGCTGCCCAAGAGTGCCATGCAAAATTTCAGGCAAAAACTTTTCAGAAATCAGGCGCAATATTTCACCAGAACACTTTGCGAACTGCTCTCGCGCTTCATAAAATGTAAATGAAATATCCTCGAGGTGATGAGCCATTCCGTTTGAAGCTCTGGAATTTTCCGTTGCTTGATTTTTTAAAGCATCCTCCCATCCGGCAGCATACCCCTTCTCAAACGCAGCGAGCCGAATGTCCTCCAAGTCATCGTCGCTCATCGTCGGCACGTTTGTATTCGCGTTTGAATTGGCGTCGAAGTTTTCAAAAAGATCTGCGATAGACATCAGGTTTTCTCTCCACTTTCCTCTAGCCAGCTCCGCAAAATTTCGACAGTTTCTTCTTGGCGTTCACCGATTAAAGAGCGAAGCCGATCTACGGGATCTTGCGAACCCGAGGGCAAGCTGAAGTCTGGGAGACCTAAGTCTTCTGCGCTGCTATTGGAATCCATACTAAAACTGGGGAATGCATTTGCATCGCCGTTGTCAATGTCACCATCCAATGCGGCAATACCGTCTTCATTGGAACCTTCTTCAAAAACCGGGAGCGCTGGAACCGTTTCATTGGATCCAGTCGAAGGGTTGGATAACAAAGGCCGGATTACAAAAATCCCTAGGACAGTGGCAACCAATCCAAGGATGGCCATCTGGATAATTGAAAAAAGATCGATATTGAGTTCTTGAAGCAGACTAGTTCCAGCACTAGTCCCAAGAGGTTCGACTATTGCGAGCTCCATCGATTTGATAGTTATAACGTCTCCTCGCTCTTCTTGAAACCCGACCGCGGAAGCGACCAGTTCACGCAACGCACTCAGCTCTCCGTCGGACCTTTCCTGGAATACCAGCTCACCGGATTCGTTGCTTTCGGACAGGCCATTGACAAGAACGGCAACGGTCAGACGTTTGATTGCTCCCGGTGATCTAAGAATTTCGTGCTCAGTTTCCGAAACTTCGTAGTTCACTCTCTCGCGAGTTTCATTGGCTTGAGCGCTGGACCCCTCCCCAGCGGACCCTTCGCCGTCGGGAAGATTAGAGGCAACAGTAACGTCGCCGCTGCCCTGATTCTGAGACGAATCCGAACGTTCTTCCGTTTCGGTACTTATTGCAACTCTTCCTTCGGGGTCAAAACGACGTTCCCTGATAGACTCGGTCTCTGTAATGGTATCTACGCTGACTTCCACAACAGCGTTACCCGTTCCCACGCGAGCCTCCACGAGGTTGAGAACCCGCTCACGAAGTTGCTTTGCCTTCTCTTCTGCATTTGAAGGTCCAGCAGACGAATCATTTGGTCCGATAAGTACGCCATTAGCATCTATGACCGAAACATCCTCGACGGCTAGGTTACTTACGGCAGATGCCACCAAATAGCGAAGTGCGTTAGCTTGAGCCGATGTTATCGGGACCCCAGACGGTACCACCGAAACAGAAGCGGTCGGAGCAACATTTCTTTGGAACGGATTTGAACCATTATTTGCAATATGAACGCGCGCTTGACTAACAAACGCACTAGCAACGATCGTCCGGGCTAACTCTCCTTCCTTTGCGCGCCAATAAGCGGCATCAAACATTTGAGACGTTGTTCCGAACCCGTTTAAGGTGTCGAGGAGTTCATATCCCCGGCCTCCCGTCATCGGCAACCCCTCGCTGGCAAGGGTCAGTCTGATTTCATCACGTTGGTTCGAAGGCACGTAAATCGATCCACCCCGAACTTCGTATGGGGTGCCGCGCTGTTCAATCGCACGAACCACATCCCCGGCTGCGCTGCTTTCTAGGCCTGCATACAGCAACGTCATATTGGGCGACGTTGCCATTCTCGACATGGCAAAAATCAAAAGAGACGTTGCTAGACAAGCCAGTACAAGAATGAAACGCCTGCGCGCGTCCAAGCCAACCCAAACATCAATAATCTTTTGCAACTGTACCTCCGTCACGCCGACGTTCTGTACGACGTGCCTCATAATTCCTCGATTGCCCTTAACAATCGGTTAGTTGCTGCGGGTTTATGAAGATGTAGCGAAGGAGTTGAGGCCCAAGATGACGGATGCGACGACAAATGACCCGCAAGAAGGCAAGAAGTTGGGGAAGAAACCCATAATTATCAGTGTGGTATTGATGGTTGTCGGTGGAGTCGGAGGCTACTTCGCAACGTCATCAGGTCTCATCCCTATATCGCGCGAAGTAGCGACAGCACAAAGTGAAGATGGGTCGAGACAGCAAGACGCAACAGACATGGTAGAAGCGGTCGAGCCACTTCCAGATATTGACTATGTAGAACTGGAACCTGTCGTTGTGACAATGATTCACACCGAACAAGTGTTCAATTTGCGCTTCCGAGCGCAACTCGAGGTGAATGCCATGTACAAAAAAGATGTGGAAAAGATCACTCCCAGAATTATTGACGTTTTAAATAGTTACCTGCGTGCGTTGGAAATCAACGATTTCAAGAATGGATACGCGCTCACCAAGATCCGCGCGCAGTTATTACGAAGGTTCCAAGCAGTGGCAGGGCAGGGCAGAATAAGGGACGTGTTGGTAATGGATTTTACATTAAACTAGGGGATTATTTTGAATTTGATCGCAGACTCGTTATTGATTGCAGGGGCTTTGGGTGCGGTCTTGTACTGCTTCATACTCTCCAGGCGGCTGAACCGTTTCAACAACTTGGAGAAAGGAGTCGGAGGCGCTGTCGCAGTATTGTCTGCGCAAGTTGATGAACTTTCGAACGCTTTGATTTCTGCACGCGGCGCTGCTGATGAATCCGCAAAAAAGCTTGAAGACCTGACTATTAGAGCCGAAGCAGCGCGTTCCAAATTAGACTTGATGATGGCTTCCATGCATGACCTTCCCGATTTTTCCGACGATGCTGGCCCCTTACAAACGGTCAAAGACACGGAGGATTCGAGAGGCGACCAATCCAACATCATATTCAAAAGGTGCACTGAAAAGAGACCAGAGGATTCTTTGTGACTGTAACGGATAATTTTGGAAAGCCTTTTAGGCATAGACTCGGAGTCCTATTTTGTATTGGAATGTTATTGTTGGCGTCCGCTATCCTACGATTGAGCATCAATGTAGGGCCAGCAATTGCTAGTAACCTGATCGCTGCGCAAGAAACAACATCAGCACAACCAATTTCGGACACCGCCCAAGCCCCTATAAACCCCGAAGGGCTTGGGCGTATGCTGAAGGAACTACAGGCAAAAGAAGCCGTTTTAAATGAAAGAGAAAAGGAAATAGAAAGCAGATTGAAAGCTATAGAAATTGCCGACGCAGCTTTAGAACGCAAACTAGCTGAATTGATCGAGGTAGAAAAATCGCTAAGCGAGACTCTTGCACTAGCGGACGGGGCCGCCGAGGCTGACATTTCCAGGCTTGTAGACGTGTACGAAAAAATGAAACACAAAGATGCCGCAGCACTGTTCGAAGAGATGGACCCCGCCTTTGCATCTGGCTTTTTGGCGCGTATGAACGCCAATTCAGCCGCAGGCATAATGGCTAAACTAAGCCCGAAAGCTGCTTATACTATAAGCGCATTGTTAGCAGGAAGAAATGCTGAGGTTCCAAAAGAATAAATATCCTTTTAAACCGGCGAAAATTGATACTCGTCTAAACGTACGATCGGTCTTGTAAATGATAGGCATTATAGGCATTGCAGTAATATTTATAATGGTTTTTGGCGGCTATCTTGCCGCCGGTGGAAAAATGGCAATCATTATAAAAGCACTTCCGTTCGAACTAATGATGATTGGGGGAGCTGCTACTGGCGCTTTCCTGATAAGCAACGATTTTGCGGGCGTAAAGCATACGATAAAAGACGTTGGAAAGGTATTTCGAGGACCAAAATGGAGCCAAGAGGATTACAAAGACCTTTTGTGCCTACTATTCGCATTAATTCGAATGGCGCGACAAAACCCAGTTGCTATCGAGCAACACATAGAGCAACCAGACGAATCGGCGATATTTCAAAAATATCCAAAAATTCAGAAGGACACTGAAGCAATAAGTTTAATTTGCGACACAATAAGGTCCGCTTCAATGAATTATGATGACCCTCACCAAGTAGAAGAAGTTCTAGAAAAAAGAATGGAAGCCAATTTGCACCACGCTATGCATTCGAGCCATGCATTGCAAACAGTTGCAGACGCGTTACCAGCTCTTGGCATTGTCGCGGCAGTTTTGGGTGTGATAAAAACTATGGCTTCGATTGATCAACCGCCTGAAGTTCTTGGAGGGCTAATCGGTGGAGCTTTGGTGGGGACATTCTTGGGGGTCTTCCTCGCTTATGGTTTGGTTGGACCTTTCGCTACCAAGGTAAAAACAGTTGTTGAAGAAGACAGCCATTTCCATCAACTAATCAGAGAGGTATTAGTCGCTAACTTGCACAATCACGTGGCGGCAATTTGCATAGAAGTTGGACGACAAAATACGCCGTCCCACGTGCGACCAGGCTATTCGGAATTGGAGGAAGCCTTAAAGGCTGTCAAACAGGATTCAGCATGAATAATTTACCTTTTTTAACGGTTTTCTTCCTGATCGCAAGCAATATTGTCTTCGCAGAAACCTTGCGAGTCCGGTCAGGCGAGCACGGAGAATTTACAAGGTTTACGGTTAACATACCTCCGGGTTCAGTTTGGAAAATAAATGAAATAGATCAAGAGTTTGAACTGATAGTTGATGTAGAAAATGTCGAGTATGATTTGAGTGGAATATTTTCTAGAATTCCGCGGAATCGCGTGCTGGATGTTGATCAGAAAGGCATCGGCGACCCCCTGAAGTTCAAGCTTAATTGCTATTGTTCAGTCAAGCCATCGTTATTTGGAAACGACTTGATAGTGATAGATGTCTCGAATACCAAAGCCTCCAACCTAACCGCGGTTGCAAAGTACAAGCCTATTCGTGGCGCCAATTATTATAGGTTTGCTAGTGGCTTCTCCCAGCTGGACCTAATCACACAAGACTTTGAAACTACTTCTATGGGTACCGTAGTGAGATCGGATTCTCAGTTGCAGTTGCCCCAACTTGCAGTCAATCGAAATTACGCTAGCATTTTGCCCATTGGAAAAGTTCCGATCTCGGAGTTCGATAATATTAGAAATATTGTTGAGCGGAGGCTAATCGAAGAAATAGAGCATGCTCGTGTTGGCGAATCATTATACTCAGAAAGCTTATCTAGTGGCCTGAATTCAAGATATGATGAGAATAACGAGGTTGATGGTCGGGACTTAAAAGATGGAGAAAGTTCTTCCGCTGGTGGTCCCGGGTTAAACTTTGATTATCGAAATGCTCTTGATGAAAATTTAGTGCGTGAAATAAAGCCGTTGGGAGAAGGTAAGATTGAAAAAGAATGCAAGGGTGAAGGAGATATAGAAATCTCTTCTTGGGTGGGGAGGGATGATTCCTATACGAAAAAATTATCATTTTGGAGGGCTAGGCTTTATGGGGAATTTGATCGAGTGAATGATGTCGCGGCAATTAACCTTGCCAAGATACAACTTCACTTTGGGTTCGGTGCAGAAGCTTTGGAAACGCTAATGCTCTCCGGCGCTAAAAATTCAGAGCGCGAGATCTTGGTTGAATTAGCAAGAATCATCGAAGAGCCAGGGGTGTACGTTTCCCCCATGTTCAAAGGCCAGCATGTATGTGACCAAAATTCGGCTTTGTGGGCAGTGCTGACTCGACCGGATACCGCCGCGTCCTCGAATCATGAGGCGGTTATTCGTTCGGTCGAAAATTTGCCAAAAGGATTAAAAGAACATTTGGGAGCTGCTGTAAGTCGAATATTTTTGACGGAAAATGAACCGGATGTATCAGATTCGATACTGCGAATCTTGAATAGAGGTCCGGACCATGAGAATTTTTCTGCACTTCTAGCAGAGGCTAGCAGCGCAGAACTCAAGGGAGATAATGAGATTGCTGGAACAAAACGAGAACGTGTTGTGAGCAGCAACACAATGCACTCTCCGAAAGCGCTCGTTCATTTGGTCTCGAAAGCGGTAGATGAGCGCGGGACGTTGGACCCTAAAATTATGGGTCTAATTTCATCATATGAACGGGAGTTTAAAGGAACTGATGTTGGCTTTGAGTTGGCAAGAGCCAAAATATTGGGGAGTGCCATTCTGGGGGATTTCAGAGAAGCGGTAAAGGATTTTGGTAAGATCTCTACTTCCAATGAGGGTTTATCACTCAAAGAGACAAGGAATGACCTGCTAATGATTTTGACGGAGAGAGCGAGTGATGCAGAATTTATTGAATACGGGTTGCTAATGGCAGGTGGGTTTGAAAATGAAATGGATGCGATGGTAAGGGAAGAAATGGCGGTGCGACTGTTGAACCTTGGGTTGTCCAGGCCAGCTAACGGATTACTAACGCTTTTTAAGACCCCAGGTGAATCAAATAGAAGTAGAGTACTGCGAGCCCGCGCCGCTCTCCTGGAAAACCTGCCTTATGAAGCATTGGATGCTATTTCTGGAATGTCTCAACCGGAGGCGATCAAACTGCGCGCGGAGGCGATGCTTCAAATCAAAAGATATTCGGAAGCGGCAGAACTGTTCACCGATTTGGATGAATTGGAAGTTGCATCACGTAGTTTCTGGTTGGCGGATCAGCCTGAAAAAGTCGCTGACGAAGAAGGTGGTGAGTATGGTCAAATTTCGAGAGTGACGAGGGAATTAGAGATCGTTGATTCAAGCGTTCCTGAGGTGCAACCACTACAGCGCGCTAGGGAATTATTAATGGAAAGTGGTAATGTTAGGTCTAGTATTTCGGAACTGCTTGGGCGCGTGCAATTAAGCGACTAATTTCTTTAAGCGTAAGATTTCTAGTCTCGATGAGTTCCTGAAATAATCGATTGCACGAAAGGCGCACATCAAGGCTTGCGCAGGCGGATCCAAGTGAAAGTTAGAGTTGCGATATTCAGCTTGATCGAGATGAAGTCAAACTGTTGCAGGAAACTAAAAATTTGTGTGTCAATTTTAATTTGGTGGTTTCCGGGGAATTTTCAAAAAGTTCTATGGCGAGGCGTCAATTCTCTTATTCCGCAGGAACAGTGTCCAACATGCTAATGTGGGTGCTTGGCATTTAACTATGGTGTCGAGGCGCAGCAAAGGATGCGTCACTTCCTTCGGTAAATACACCACGTTCGTTTGAAATTTCCACTCGCTTTCAAAAATCGAAGTGGTAATCCTACTTTCTTGGTCAATATGCGGCCAGATGCGCCTATGGATTGGCAAATCAGGGGGTGGGGAGCGCTTTTGCTAAGTAGGAGTTGCACCAACCTTTTCGAAGTTTTTTTTTCTGTCCACTGCTTCAGTTCGCGCGTTGAGAAAGTTCATGCAGCAGAAGGTTTTTTCTAGCGACTGCAGTTTCGCCTTGTAAGCCCTACGTATCCTTCGCTATACGCGTCCGCGGAGACGTGGCCGAGTGGTCGAAGGCGCTCCCCTGCTAAGGGAGTATACCGGGAACGGTATCGAGGGTTCGAATCCCTTCGTCTCCGCCAGAATCCCGCCTTTTCAGGGGGTTCGGAAGCCTAAACCACAAGGTTTCCACGGTTTTTCCATAGGACGCTCAACATCTAGCCTCAATCCACCACGATAAATTTATGGGGTAATTTGTGGGGTAGATTCGATGGACGGCTCGCACTTTGAACACACGCCCGGCGGCAAGAAGCCGGGGCCACATCTCGAACGCCGACTCACGGCGGCATTCGTCAAGACCGCGCCACCCGGACGACACACCGACGGCGGGGGGCTGTATCTGGAAGTAGACCCATCAGGCGCTCGACGGTGGATCTTGCGTATCACCGTCAAGAAGCGGCGGCGGGACTTCGGTCTTGGGTCTGCCAATGTCGTGTCCTTGCAGGATGCCCGGACCAAGGCGTTTGAACTGCGGCGCGTCGTTGCTCTGGGCGGCAATCCAAAGGCGCACACGCGGGCCAGCGGCGGCAAAGATATGACATTCGAAACGATGGCCAAACGGGTTCACGAACGGAAGTTTCAGGACCGGATGAACAACGGAAAGCACATCGCCCAATGGATTAACACGCTGGCCACATATGCATTCCCCACAATTGGGAAAATGTCGGTTGATGAAATTCATCAAGATGACATTGAGCATTTACTTAACCCCATTTGGACCAAGAAACCCGAAACCGCGCGGCGTGTTCTACAACGAATTACAACCGTCTTGGACCACGCCTGCGCTGCGGGATATCGGACAACGGTCAATCCAGCAAAAGGGCTTGCGGGATTGATGCGAGACCAAAGAGATAAGCCTCAAAACTTCAAGGCGCTTCACCACGATGAAATTCCGGACCTTTGGACGACACTCAAAGACAATAGTGCAATAGGAGCAATGGCGTTAAAATTTACGATTTTGACGGCCTCCCGGTCTGGGCCGGTGAGATTTGCTACTTGGGACCAGTTCGACGATGCCTTAGAAATTTGGACAGTCCCAGAAGATAATATGAAAGGCCGTGAAGAATTTAGAGTTCCACTGTCGGAACAAGCCACCGACATTTTGCGAGAATTGCGCGGGAAGCGTTCAAAAGCTGTCGATTTGGTTTTCCCTTCACCAAGCAAGCCGAACAAACCGATTTCTGAGAACACGATGCGGAAGTTGCTTCAATCACATTATCCGGGCCAAACCGTCCACGGAATGCGGGCCGCATTTCGGACTTGGGCAGCGGAAGTTGTGGATGCCCGCGACGATGTAGCGGAAACCGCTTTGGCGCATTTGGTGGGCAGCGAAACAGTGCGAGCATACAATCGCACCGAAAGGTTCTACCATCGACAAATCTTGATGGATGATTGGGGCCTTTGGGTGGAAGGTCGCTTTGAATTATTTGCCAATGATGCGTCAGATGCAGACCGCCGTGAGGCGGTCTATCGCCTCAAAATGGGTGATGCCCAATATGAAGAATGGATGACCGAGATTGAAGCCTTTGAAAATCAGAAGGCAAATTCGTCCTGACGGTCATCGCCTGCCCGAGTGGTTGCCGCGCTGTCATCGTCAAACACGCCATCGGCGCGGAGCAATTCCGCGTCGATAAGTGGTCCTGAACATATGCGCTCCAAAAGGTCGGCTTGGTCGGATTCCAATTCTGTCAGTAGTGTCAAAACGTGAAGCAGATTTATCAGGTCTTCTGTATATGACGCGGGCCACCGTTCAGGCTGAATGTTTTGGAGTGGCGAGGGTGGTCGTTTATCGCCAATCGTCGGGCGACTGCGGTCAAGGCGGCGATAACTGAACCATTGGTCGATGACATTCTTGCCTGATACTTCATAGTCGCGGACTTCGGGCGCGATATTGTCAATGAAGCCTTCCCCCACATAAAGGCGGCGCTCTGCTTCTTCATAGCGTAATTCATTGGGGAATTTCGCGGGGTCTGCGGGGATTGCTCCGCCTCTTGGAATGGTCGGGCCTCCCGCCGCCCTTGGCGAGCCTGCGGGACGGTTATTTGCGGGGTCAGTGAATCGCTCGCCGTATGTGTGAAGCCAGACGATACGTTTGCCAATTTCCACAGCCTCTCGGTAGAGGTCGTGGCGAGCCGTCAAAGGAATACGCAGGCCCGGTTGAACGAGGTCGGATTGAAAGCGTTCAGTATATGCCGGATTTGCAGCCACGGCGGCAATGTAGGCCAGAAAATCGGGGGCCGACACGGGATTGGAAAGACTTCGTGTGAGCCTTGCCAATAAAGCGGGCCGGATATTAGGTTGGGTTGCCGCCTCATCCAACCAGAGAAGAAAAACTCGCCCCCCTCGTCCGTTGTAGTTATCAAGGTCAGGAACTAGGTCGGTGAGCGTAAGCGCCGGTCCATTCTGTGGGCTTGTTCTATTTACAGCGGTCAAATGGACCTGCTGTGGCCCGAAGCAATCCCAGATATTCGGATTGGCCCGGTTGAGCAGTCTGTTATCTGGAATAATCCACTGCCTGTCGAAACTTCTAACCGAATACCTTGTTGGTGCTATCGCCGTGCCTGAGTCGGCGCGAACGCTTTGAACACGATGCGGAAATCCAGACAGGCCGGACCGCGATTCCTTGTCAATTGTTTTATCGCCTCCTTGATGTGGGTAAAAAGCCTCGGCTTGGAGTGCTTGGTCCCGAATTGCTTTTAAGGTAGCCCACCTTTCATCTAGGCTTTCTCTATCCGGCGCAATCACCCAAGTTCTGCCGGGCATAACCCCAGACCCGTCATAAAGAAACATGTCTTCCAAAGGTGCCGATGCACCCCATATTCCTTGCGCACCAGGCAAGAAAGGCGCGCGGAACTGGTTTGGGCAAATCTCCCAAGCTGCATCATCGATGCCAATTGCGGAAAGCGAGGCAAACTTTTCTTCCCGGCGCACTGCTGGCAACCTTTGAAAACGAACAACCGCAGCTTCTTCTGTCCCTTCCTCGCTATTACGGGCGGCAATAACAATGCATACAGGGCGCTGGGCGCCTTGGAAAATTCGGCTGTTTACTGGCGGTTGAAGCCCCTCGGGTGTCGCGTCGATTACCCAGATTTCATCTGCATCGCGGCGTAAGTCTGCGCGCATCTTTTGAAACCCGGGGCCATTGAGGAACCCGGCCGCAGTAATAAAGCATACCACGCCTTTTCTGTCTGGCCTTGGCATTTCTCCCTCGGCGGGCGGGTCGCCAAAAACTTTCCAAGTGGCCCATCGCCAGAAATAGACATAAAGATTTTTGAGGTGTTTCAGGTGTGCGCCTGCGCCCCATTCCGCTGGGGTCTTCCATTCGTCCAATGGGGCGGCTTCTCCGTCCCGCCCATTCTCAATCCAAGCCCCCCGGCCTTTGGCCTTTTCCTTGTAGGGCGGGTTGCCAATTACGACGGTAATCGGCTCCTCGCCCTTGATGCGGTTTGCCTCCTCATAACTGGCGGTCAGGGGCGCAAAGAGAGAGGGCAAGCGGGCGCGTGATTCCTCGGGGTCCGACAGGGTGTCAGTGACGAACAGGCGTGGGTGAATGTGGGTGCTTTCGGTCAGTTCCACCAACTCGCTTAACAGGCGGAGTTGTGCCACCACGAAAGGCCCAAACTGCAACTCGAATCCGATAAGCCTTTGGGCGATGGATTCCATCACGCCGGGGACTGCCCCTGCGCCAAGGTCGGCCTCTACCTGCTCGGCGATGTGGCGCAGAATGCCCAAGAGGTAGGTGCCCGTTCCCACGGCTGGGTCAACGACCGTCACCTCGTCGGCACGGAAGCCACCAGACAGCGCAAAACGCGCCGGGTGGCGCAGGATATCGTCTGTGAGGCGCACCATCGCCCGGACCACTTCGGGCGGGGTGTAGTAAGAGCCAGTCTGCTTGCGCAGTTTGTTGTCGTAGGTTTCGAGGAAGAACTCGTAGAAATAGAGCCAAGCGTCATCATCGCCGCGCGATACGGTGGGCCAATCCACCGCGTCCAGCACCCGTGTCAGCGATTTGAGAGAGGTCGCCAGCGTGTCAGGGTTGGAGGTGAGAAAACCGAGCGCGGTACCGATCAATGAATCCGTGGATCGCAGATCGCGGGCGGCGTGATCAATGCCATCGGCCAGCGACACACCCCGCGCACGGGCCATCAGGAGGCCAAAAACAACCGCTTGGGCGTAGCCATCGGCAAACTGCTTATCGTCCGCCTCTGGGAACAGGATTTGCCGCCAGTCGGAGCGCAGGGCGGCAACCTCGGAGTCGTCGGCTTCCAGCCTCTCGATTGTCTCATCTCGGAGCAAGCGGCACAGGCGGGCGGAGATGCGGGCCAGTTCACGGGCGTTGCGTGGGCTGGTGGGCGTCCAGGTGAGGAAGTTGTTGAAGATGGATACAAGGTCCGTGGAAGCGGCCAAAGCGCCCCCAGCGGTCCTTATATCGCCTGTGAGGCGCACCACACCGGAGCCGCTCGGTGCTTCTTGGAGTTCTCCGTCGTGCCAGACCGAGAATTCATTGCCATCGGTGTAGATGAGGTTGGGGAGGGCTTTCAGTTTCTCCCACTGCTTCTTGTCGTGTGCATCGGTGAAGCGGCGTGGGTCTGCGCCCTTGCCGGGGGCCTTGATTTCCACGAAGCCGATGAGGTCGGACGCCGACCCCCGCCGACGCATAATCGCGTAGTCGGGACGGATGGCCAAATCCGGCATCGGTGTCTCGGGGACAAGGAAGATGTCGGAAGGGCCAAGGCCACACTGCTCGGCCAGACCGGGGAACAGGATTTCAAGGGGGCCGCGCAACTGCTCCTCTGGACGGCCAGAGACGACCGACCCAAGGCGGCGCTGCGCTTCGATGCCGAAGCGTGAGATGAGGTCATCAAAATCGGGCACTGCTCAACCTCGTGTTTTGGGTGCCAGACTACTCTTTGCTGTCTGGAAAAGGCAATCACGATAGTTGCTTTCCTCCATCATTATTTGAAAGGGTCTTCTCTTGTTCGCCTCGATGTGGCCTGCATTTCACTCGCGTTCATCAAGTCCTCCGCAACCCTCAATACCGGACTTTGCGCCCCAATACGCAAAAGTCTGGTTTTGAGGGTGTCGCGCGTCAAAACAAGTTCGTGGAAAACACGCCTAACACGATGCCCGCGAAAAGGAACGCTGCGTATGAGATTGGATTGACCTTGGGGTCGGTTCTTCTTTCGATTGATGAAAGGCGGTTCATTGTGTTTTGGGCTTGACCGTTGAGTTGGCGCAGTGCGGTCTCTATGGAAGTCAAACGGTGAAGTTCTGCTTTGGTTTCTGCTTGAAACTTTGACCGGGATTGCGCCTCCGACATCTGCTCGCGGTTCATTTCCGCTATCGCTGCGGCAACTCTCTCGCTGCCACGGGACGCCGCCCTTGCTGCCAACTGTGTTTCCTTTATCGCCGCCTCCCAGTCGATTATTTCCGTGGTCATTTAAGCTCTCCTTCAATGAATTGATTTCTCGAATGCATCTGTTTGCTTCGGCTCTCGAGAATCCGCTATCAATTTTTTGCCAATCTGGTTTCTTCTCTGCCTTGATTGAGCGTTTTCCAATCGCTCTCGCACCCGCTCCCTCGTGGATTGTAGGGATTTTATCTATACCTCGCTCCTCGTATGAACGGTGGTCAATTTGAGAATCTTTCCCATAACCCCATTGGAGCATCATTCTGTTGTGAATGGTTGCCCAATCTTTTGCTGCGGATTGAATTGCGTTCTTTCGCGCCATCCCCATTACGCTGCGCGGCCTGCCCCTACCTCCCTTGCGTTGATACTTGTCAAAGCAAACCAAATGGAAATGCGGGTTTCTAACATCATTTCCTTGTATGTCGTGGATTGCCGCTACATATGACGCAACACCGCCAGTCAAGTGTTCCGCATATGCGGAAACCAACGCCGCACGCTCCACCTCATTTGCTTCAACAGGCAGCGCTATTGTGAATCTTTCGCAAACGCGCCCCTTGCCTTTTTCAGCGCGGAGTTCTGTGGCCTCTGCAATCTCCTTGTGTGACGCGCCATCAAGCCTGCCCTGAATCACAGTTCTTGCTGCTTTGGGTCTTGTGATATAGCGGAGATGGGAAAGGGTTTGGCCAAATTTGGCTGCTCGCACAGTGCAGGTGCGCTTATCAGAGAATGTTTTTACAGAATGCCTAAACGAAAATAGTGCCATCGAACTTCTTTGGTTTGCAGGACAAAATCACTATTTTGTCCGTTGTGCGCCTTAAAATTCATATAGGAAAGAAAATTGAAAAACAGAAATGATAGAAAGTTGCTGAACTGGGTGGCAAACACCAACCGCCATTGCCGCGCCAATCGGCTGTCAAACTTCGATTTGGGTTTGCTGGACGAAACTGAAATAATCGACTTGGCGAACCTATGCCTTGACCACTTCGAAAATGAAGTTGAGAGACGAATTCTCAATGCGGAAAAAAATAAGACGCCGCCTCCCCAATCCACAAGGGGAGACGGGCGCACGAACAGCATCAGACCTGCCCAGATTCCAAACACTCGTCCGCAATCTTAAACTTTCCATCGCCCTCTCGAATGCTTCCATTTTCTTTGAGCGCTTTCAACGACCGCTTTACGGCTTTGAGGTGGCTGTCTCGATTGCTTCGCACATCACGGAATGCCTCTCCCGTTCGTTCTGCGATTTGTGGCGGAGAAAGCCAGTGCCCATTCCCAAATTTAGTTTCATCAATCAAGATGCGCCCGACATCTTCAATCCGTTCGCCGCCCGCCCGTTTGGGTGGCTTGTTTTCATTTGCTGGAATGTTCGCGTCAATTCCAGTAGAGCCTTGTGGTATTGCCTTGGGAAAAGTCTTCACAGCGCCATCGCGGTCAACTCCAACATTGTGTGGCTCGATTCGGAATGACAAGGATTTTGCTGAGTCTATATCTTTTGTCTTCTCGGGCACAATGTGAACAAGAGACTTGTCCTGTTTTGAATTGGTCAGCCTATAAATGTTATCAGCATTCCCAACAATTGCCGATGAACCTCGCGCACCTGCGGAAGTGCCTTTCCCCGAGTGATGAATAGTAAGGCAAGCAGAGTTTGTTGACTGCGCAATGTCTTCTGCATTTGAGAAATAGGACCCAATGACAGTCGATGAGTTTTCATCGTGCTGACCAAGCATTCTATTCAGCGTATCGAAAATCACAACGGCTTGAAGGATTCCGTGGGCTTTTTGCACCGCTCGAATGAATTTTTTGACTTCCTCCACTTTCGTGTGGTCGAGCATATCAAATCCTTTTGGAACCACATAGAACGGCGCAGTGGAAAATTCAGGAAGATTTAGGTAAGGATAAGCACGCTTATGCACGCCATTCCTATCTTCCGCTGCGAAGACAATCACAACTGATTTCTGCGTTAAGCAGTCTCCAAAGTCGCGTCCAATAGATGCGTGAGCTGCAATTGCGGCGACTATAGCAGTTTTGCCAAGTCCAGGCGCACCGTAGAGAACGGAATTCTCGCCGATTTGAAGGAAGTCTTTGACCGCGTAAGGTGGGTTTAGGTCGGGCTTGAAACTCGGAGTGTGTTGCGCTTTGCATCCAAAGATTTCAAATTCAGATATAAATGGATTGTTCATTTTTAATTTCCTTTTTGTCCGGGCGGCACTGCGCCGTCCGGTAATTCAAAGATTGGTCCGGATATTTTTTTTCAAAGAAATTTATTGAACTTTTTTCAATTTTTTGGACAGACAGACGGACACCGATACCGCCCCCTTAAAGGGGGCGGGTGTCCGTCTGTCTGTCCAAGGCAAGAACACTATGTTCGGCAGCGAAAAGGGCTCGCTGTTTTCTGGTCTAATTTTGTGGTAGAATTGTGGGGTTGAGGTTGAGCGCCCTGCATTTTGATGTTAGAAATCAGATATATGGTTCGGATGTTTTGCGCCCTTCGTCTCCACCATTATTGCTGTCTTCAAGGCCGGAAATGCCAAATAACATCAAACATTTAATGCTCTCTTACCCTTAAGGCGTGCTGGTCGTTGCTACATATTTCCGGGATTCGTTCCGCCAATATGAAGCAGAAAGGGAAGCAGGCGAGCCGATAACTGTAGGAGCTAAAGGATCGTTGGCGCGACCTGACGCGGGTGTTCCGGCCCGCGTGTTTCATCAGGCTGAGGAGCGCAGCCCCTCCGGGGCCTTCTCGGCGCGCAGGATGTCGTGCACCGCCGAGAGAGTGGCGTAGAGCTCGATCAGCACCGCCAAGGCGTTCGACAGGCGCTCAGCCTCCGGGGTGAGGCGTTCCGGGCCCCAGGTCTTGTAGTCGGAGACGTTCTCCAGGCTGTGGTTGTAGCGGGTCTCGACGTAGGTGCACTCGGCAATCTCGGCATCGAGGGCGCCGACGAGCTCGCGCAGCATCCCCAGGATGCCCTTGTCGAAGATTTTGCGGGCCCGCAGCAGCGCGGCCAACTTCTTGGCCTCCTGCTTCGGCTTAGGTGCGACGAGGTCGAGCACGCCCTGGTCGATCCCGGTTGACGGCAGAGACTAGCTCTTCAGCTTCTTTGACGGCTTCGCGCCAAGTTTCCAACGGCGACAGCTTGCCAGACCCAGCAGCCTTCTTGCGGGCATTAGCGACAATCTTCTCATACTCAGCAAGAAGTGCTTCTTGTTCAGCTCCCAGAGCTGCACCTTCACCGGCCTTCATGGGCACTTGAAAGAACACTGTACCAAGCACCGCAGCGACCGCTTTCGGGTAGCGTCGTCGGAACCTTTTTGGACCTGTCGCGGTTTGGTGCCGCTCCTTCGATAGCATAATGTGCAAAAGGAGACGAACTATGGGCACAGGAAGAACGGATGAATTTCGTAAAGACGCGGTGCGAATTGCACTGACCAGCGGGCTGGCACGGCGTCAGGTTGCCGACGATCTTGGTGTTGGGCTTTCAACCCTGAACAAATGGGTGACGGCTCACCGCGACACGGATGTGGTATCGCTTGAGGATCGCGAGCTTGCGCGGGAGAGCGAGCGACTTCGGCGTGAGGACCGCATCCTCAAGGAGGAGAGGGACATCCTAAAAAAAGGCCACGATGTTCTTTGCGAGTCAAAAACCATGAGGTTTCGGTTCGTCGAAGAACATCGTGGGGCCTTCCAAGTCGACCGGTTGTGTCAGGTTATGAACGTTAGCGCGCGCGGATTTCGGTCTTTCTTCAGGTGCCCGGCCAGCCGCAGGCAGCGGACGGATCTGGTTGTTCTGGCGCATATCAAGTAACGGTCGCGTCTGAGTCTGTGCAGCTATGGCAGGCCTCGAATGACCGAAGAACTGAAAGAGGTTGGCGTCAATGTCGGACACCGGCGCGTCAGTCGCCTGATGCGCGAGAACAGGATCACCGTTGAAAGAACGCGCAAGTTCAAGGCGACCACGGACACCGATCACACACTCAACATTGCCCCAAACCTGCTGGATCGCGACTTCAAAGCAGATCAGCCGAATCAGAAATGGGCGGGCGACATCAGCTACATCTGGACTCGCGGGGGTGGGCTGTATCTGGCAGTGATCCTTGATCTGCATTTCCGGCGTATCATTGGTTGGACTGTCAGCAATCGCATGAAGCGTGACCTGGCGATCCGGGTCTTGAAAATGGCCATCGCCTTCCGGGCGCCTCCCAAGGGATGCACCTTACACAGCGATCGCGGCAGCCAATACTGTTCGCATGACTACCAGAAGATCCTGCGCCAGCATGGCTTAAAAGCCTCCATGAGCGGCAAAGGTAATTGTTATGATAATGCAGCCGTCGAGACGTTCTTCAAAACCATCAAGGCCGAGCTGATCTGGCGGCGGTCATCGGCAACCAGGCGGCAAACTGAGATGGCAATCTTCGAATACATCAATGGCTTCTACAATCTGCGGCGGCGGCACTCAGCATCGGGCTGGAAAAGCCCGGTCGCCTTCGAGCGAAAGGTGGCTTAGGCGAGCACTTGGGGGGCACAAAAGCGCGACAGGTCCATTTTCGGCCTCCAGAGCGCTCGTCGACGTACTTGATTTCCATGCTCATCACCATCGCCTTGTGTACCCGATTTGTCCCAAAATGTGTCCGGGAGGGGTGCGAAGTGCTTGATATGCTTGAAAAACACAGGCCTCAAGGGCCAGTCTGGTGCGGTCGAGAAGACTCGAACTTCCACGGGTGTTACCCCACAGCGACCTCAACGCTGCGCGTCTACCAATTCCGCCACGACCGCACGCCCCAGCTTGGTAGGCGCGCTATAACTGAGTAAAATGGAGATGTGAAGAGTGTTTCTTTGGAAAATATACTAGAAATCCAGGATCCAAAATGGCTCTCCGCCATCGGGTTGTCCGGTTTGATTATTAGTACTTTTTTAGCCTCCGGTCCATCGACACGATGCTTTCCGGCGCGGGCGGACAATATCCCAATGCGTTACCGTCTCTCTCGAAGGTCAGGAAACCGAAATGTTGGCATCGTCCCCTCGCCGCGTGAAAAAGTCCCTCCTTAAATATAATTGGTAAACCTTCAGGGACGTCGGCTGCGCCTCCTGCAGCAAGACCAGAGGGTAATCCCCCCGATCTTAGGGGATGCGGAAGCAGAATTTCCCAACTATCCACAAAACAAAGCAAGCGCGCCGCGCGCCACAAACTTGGTGCGCTACCTTTCTTCGAGATCCTTCAGCAGCTTTTCCGCTTCGACGGTGAAGCTTGCGTCCGGCCCAAGCGCGGCCGCAAGCAAGTTGCGCGCGGTCCGAGCCGCATCTTCGGCCTCAGAAACCAGGCCCGCCCCGGACAGGCCATGCGCCCATTTCAGATAAACACGCCCTGTCCACAGACCAGAACTCTCGGTCAGTGAGCTCGCCGCATCCATAGCTGCGGCCATCATCGGGCGCGCTTCGACCAGCTTTCCCAAGCTCGCTTTGCAACCCGCAAGGCTCGACAGACAAAGAATGGTATGCGGATGCGCCTCGCCGAGCGTGGCCGTAAAGATCCCAAGCGTCTGCTCGTATAGCGCCTCCGCCTCGGCGCTGCGGCCTATCGCCTGCCGAACAGATGCCAGTTCATACAGCGTCGCGGCAGTGGAGGGATGCGCCTCGCCGAGTGCAACCTTGTTGATCTTGAATGCCTGCTCGTAGAGTGCCTCCGCCTCGGCATAGCGACCCATCGCCTGCCGAACAGAGGCAAGTTGGTATAGTAGCCATGCGCGGTCGCCTAATAGCTCAGGGCAGAGGTCAAGTCCGCCTTGGTAGAGGTCATCCAATGTTCGCCAGCAAGCGGCCGAGTGAAAGGGTCCATAGGATTCCTTAATCCATCTCAACAAGTGCGTTCGGCCCAACTGCCTGGCATGGTGCGCCGCAGCAAGCAGTGCGCGCTCGGCTTCTGGAGTCACCGGCATCACGAGGAATCCGAAACGCGCGCGCGGCATACCGATCAGGAACTCGAGTCGATGCTTGGAAATGCCGATGGCGACCAAGACGGTCGACGGGATAGAATGGGTGGCAGTCAAGTGCAGCAGATTGCCACTGAGTGGCTCAGGTCTTACAACAACGAGCGCCCCAACATGGGCAACGGCGGCATAACCCCCGCCCAGAAACTGGAGATGGCCGCATAAATTCTACGACCAAGCCCCCGCAAAAACGGGGGGATTACCGCCGGACCGCTTCCCGCCGAAACTCCGGAGTTGGTCACAGTCTTGTTGCCTTGAAGTATTTTCTAATAATCAAATTGGCATTCTCCAATTTTTCATAACAAGACCGCAATCGGATCAAGGTTTTTTTGGGGGGAATAGTCTTTCTTACTACTTTGGGTGGCGAACTGCAGAAACTGACGTTGCTGGAATTGTAAGTCCGCCAGATAGGACAAAAATGGTTTCGCCGTTGTCTGTTCTAACTTCTTCAACATGGGAGTACAAATCAGCTGGTTCAGTTGAAACAAACTCTCCCTGTTCGTAGTGCTCAATTTCGAAGTTATATATGGAGCCAATCGGGAGATCATTGCCATTCCACGCTGTAGGGCCGGTAGACGAAGGAAGCAAGATCCGATCAACTTCGCTTCCATACTCGTCTGTTACAACCAAGGTAGCATTTGTATTGGGCTTCAGTTGATTATGAAAGATCATAACCGGCGATCCATCGTAGACCACGGGAGCAGGTGCTCTCACCTCCAAGCCAACCCACTCACTCATTGCAGATAGCCCTTCAATAGAGCGATCTTTTGCAAATGCAGATAGAATTTCGTTCGTTTTGACCTGCTGCTCTACAGCGGAAAATTGAGCCAGTTGGGCAGCGTACTCACCAGAATCCATTGGCTCCAAGGGATTTTGATAGCGCGCTTGAACTGTAAGCATCTTCAAAAAAGTCTCGAAATCAGAGGTCAAATTACTCGATTTGGTTGAGCTTGACGAAACGCTAGAGGTATTTTGACTTGAAATGGGTGGTTCAATAAACATAGTCTAAATCCTTATGTCCAGGCCGTTAAAAACGTCTGATTCAGCGCTAGTATTTCTGTGTAAGCTAGGTGCTTCTGCTTGTGTCTCTATCGGCGCTTCGATCTGATCCATATCTCTACTTTTATTATCAAAATCAAAAGTGATTTCCGGATAGCCGCTTCTCTCAAACTCTTCGCGTAAGTGGCTGGAGTTTTCCCGCATCATTTCTAGTGTTTCCGCCCGATCCGCTTCAAAGGATAAAACTGTTCCCAAATTGGATGCTACTAACCGTATGTGAACTCTCCCAAGCTCAACCGGATTAAGCTGAAGCTCTAGGACCTTGTTTTTCCGGTCAGCAAAATAATCGGAAATCTGCTCGAGCGTGATATTTTCAGTAGGAATCTGAGGCGACCGAAAGTAGACAAAATTGTTCGAAATTCTACCTGAATATTCGCTGCGATTATAGCTACTTCCGTTTGTCGCATGAGACAGATCGGGCGACGATTTTTCTGACCTGACAATATCATCAATAGACAAACTTCTGGCTTCAAATTTATCAGCCTCCAAACTATCAAAAGTGGATTGTTGAAAAAATCCTTGAGCGTGAGTCTGCGTGACTGCAGACAGTGGCCCAGTATGTAAGAACCCATGGGTATTATTCATGATAGGCTCCAAGGTCTGTGTTCTTCTGCTGACGTCGTTTGTCGAGCTGGCGAAAAGTTCAGGTGCATCATGGTGAGCCAGCGCCGAACCTTGCGGTTCCGTGACACGTTCAGGAATCACTATAGAAAAATTTGCTGCCCGTATGCCGGGCGGCGCCCATTTTAGGTCGCTTTGGCCTGAGAATGAAAAGGATACTTGCTCTCGCAATCCGGTGAGTTCCGCTTCCGGCTTTACTTGCTGAACAAATTGAGAGGAGGTCAGCCCCTTTCTCTCAAGTAGGTCAATATCCAAATGACCTTGTCCTACGCCAGGCCCAAATAGCGAAGTACCGTGTTCGAGGTGGTTACGAATTGAGCCTACTTGATTTGATAAAGTTCGTACCAGAAGTTCGGGAGCCGTTAATGGTTCAGGCACGCTTCCACTTTTTTCTTGGTCGAGCCTTGTGGCTGTCAACCCATTTCTACTCAGGTCGTTTTCACAGCTCGAAATGATTTGAAAGTTTTCAGAAAGTGCACCAGATTCGCTTGCGCTGTTAGAGCCGTCACCCGCGACCAAGTCTGATCGACTTGGAATCTGATAGAAAGAAGCGTCCGCGCTGTTCTGGGCAAGGTTCTTTACTTCGTCCTCAGTGCCATTTTTCGGTTCGTGGTCGGGCGTGCCCAGTTCGCAGGCACTTGTCGTAGGATGGGCACCAAGTGGATTGAGGCTTTCCCTATCTAGAGTCTTGGTGTCCAGAGCGTAGTATACATCACCCCAAAGCTGTTCGTTGTCAGACAAGTGTTTTATTGTCTTGGGCCTTGAAGGGCTGCGACAACAAGAGAATTTGTCCTTGATGAGTTGATCGAAACTTTTCCCGTTCGCCCGGTTACGATTACTCTTAACAGTGTCGTTATGTTGACGGGAACGTTGGTTTGGCGCAGTAGTAGCCCCTTCGTTGGCATGCAGCGAATGTTTCAAGAGGGGGTGGGTTACGGGATCGGACATGGCCACTCTTTCAAAGTTTTCAAATTGGCCAACTAATGGAAACAGGTTGCCAATATTTTAACTTTGCTAATTTACTAAGTTCACTACGTTCAGAGAGAGGGTAATAATGAAGGTTGAATATCAAAGCTTGCATGCCCACCATCGTCTTGCCTCGGTAGAGAAGAACTCCCATCGTGAGCTAGATGCCCTGTTTTTTTATGAAATTCTCAAGCTAGGCGAAAACTCTACGAGTTCGAAAGAGTTCTCTGGCGGTAATGGCGCAATGCAGATGAAGTCATTTTTGTATCAAGAATGGGCTAGAATGGCGGCGCTAAGCCTAGCTGGAACGTCGGCCTCTATCGTAGATACTTCCGGAGCAAGTCAAGATGAAACCTGACAATGCGAATGTGAAGGACCTTATGAGGTTAGACTGTGTTTTGGAGGAGCAAAAAGATGCTCTCATGCGTGGAGAAATTCAAGACTTAAACCAAATATGCTTGCAGAAACCAATCGAAAATTTTTTGCAAATTGGAATCGAGGACCTGAAAGCTTTCAGCGTTGAAACGATACGTCGAAAACTTGAAAGAAACGAAAGGCTTTATGACAGCGCTATTAAAGGGATTGAGTCTGCCAAGAGCCGGCTGAACGACCTTTCGAAGGCTCAACAGAAATTTTCGACATACACGAGAGATGGTAAGTCGAAGAAAGTAACCATAATGCGGTTGGATTCTTTCGAGCGTAAATTTTAGAAAATCGTATTCACTCCAGAAGCATTAGTTCACTAGATGTTAAGGAGTTTATTTGAATATTTGTGTGCGCTTGAGATCAATGTGGCACGAAGCCAGATTCGGCTATCGTACGGGAAAGAATGCCTGTTCTTGACCTTTTTTGGTTGAATAATAGGGTGAATATGCCCTTATGAGATAGGACGAAATATGTCTAGCATTCTGACTAACAATGGCGCTATGGTTGCGCTGCAAACGCTCAAATCAGTTAACATGAGCTTGGATAAGACCCAAAATGAGATATCCACTGGGAAATCAATATCCGGAGCAAAAGATAATTCTGCTATTTGGGCCATATCAAAGGTAATGGAATCCGACGTAGTTGGATTTCAAGCCGTATCAGACTCCTTGGCTCTTGGCGAATCAACGGTAGCCGTCGCTTTGGCTGGTGCTGAGCAAATAACGAATATACTGAATCAGATTAAGGAAAAAGTCGTCGCCGCGACCGGTGAAAACGTTGATTTTACCAAGCTTGGTGCCGACGTTACCGAGTTGACGAACCAAGTGACGTCAATAATTGGCGCGTCACAATTTAATGGCATGAATCTGCTGAACGACGATGGCGTGAATCTTACGGTTCTGTCCTCTATCGATCGGGATAGTAGTGGCACAGTTACCGCGTCGAATATCACTGTTACGGCCGTTGACTTTACTTCCAATCTCGACCTGTCGGATATCGATGTTTCGGACTCAACCACCGCAGAAGGCTCCATTACAGCGATAGAAGCTCATATCCAAACTGCAGTAGATGGTGCAGCCGCTCTTGGTGCTTCGTCAAAACGAATCTCCGAGCAATCCATTTTTGTCGGTAAGATTATGGATGCAATGAAGTCTGGTATTGGTTCTTTGGTTGACGCTGATATGGAAGCCGCCTCTGCTCGGCTTCAAGCGCTTCAAACGCAACAGCAGTTGGGCGTGCAAGCTCTTTCGATTGCGAACCAGGCTCCTCAGACAATCCTGTCGCTCTTTAGGTAAACTAACGACTGGGGCGGTTACCGCCCCAGTCGTCCTCTTTCTAGGCGATTTTAAAAGGTTGTTTCGTGACAAATTCGAGCAGAGCATTCGAAGCTTATTCAAACTCAGTCTTACCGACACGGACTTCTCGTGATCTGGAGTACAAGGTATTAGCGCGTATCACTCGCAAACTGAAAGTGGCTTCTGAGAACCCAGATATCAAGTTTCCAGTCCTGGCTAATGCGCTTCATGAGAACAGAAGGTTGTGGAGTGCATTTGCCGTGGATGTTGCTAATCAAAAAAATATGCTTCCTGACGACGTTCGAGCAAGAATTTTGTACTTGGCGGAATTTACGTGGTGGCAGACTAGTTTGATTTTGCAAGGAAAGGGCAGTTGTAGCGATTTGATTTCGGTGAATATGTCGATTTTGCGTGGGTTGAGAAATTAGGGAAATAGAATGACTGGACTTGTAATAAAGCTTGCACCGAAGGAACGGATACTAATCAATGGTGCAGTCATTGAAAATGGAGACCGGCGCGGGCGACTCACTATAGTTACCTCAGGCGCGAACATCCTTCGGTTAAAAGACGCTATTCACCCGAGAGATGCGACAACTCCCGTAAAAAGAGTTTGTTATTCTGCTCAGCTAATTTTAACCGGTGACTGTGATCCAGCGCAAGCTAAGCCCGGATTGCTCAAGTCTATAGAGGAGTTGAGTCAAGTATTTACTGATTCCGATAGTCGAAGTTTATTGACTAATGCAACAAAAGCTTTACTTCACGGAGAGTACTATAAGTTTTTAAAGGTTCTTAGAACGTTATTGCCTCGGGAGGAGAGAGTCCTTAATTCTCGTATGGGGTAAAGGTAAACTTGGAATTGATGATGAGGATCATGGTCATTTTTTTTGACAAACATTTGGACGCGATTTTGGGGCGAATGTGCTGCGAGAGTGGGTAGCCTGATCTGACTGGTCCGATATGATTGTTAGTGCATGACTGGCCTCTGGTCCATCTGGATGATGGTTTCAGGGGCTGGTGGCCGATAGCCGAGTGCACTGTGCGGCCGCTTGGTGTTGTAGTGTTTTCTCCAGGCTTCGACGATGATCTGAGCCTCTCTCACAGAGTAGAACAGTTCATGGTTCAGCAGCTCGTCCGGGAACCTGGCGTTGAAGCTCTCCACATAGCCGTTCTCCCAAGGGCTGCCCGGTTCGATAAAGGCGGTCTTCGTACCGACTGCTGTGATCCAATCACGAACCGCCCTGGTAACGAACTCGGGGCCATTGTTGCTGCGCACAAATGCCGGCGGCCCTCTCAGAATGAAGAGATCGGTGAGAGCGTCGATCACGTCGGTCGAGTTCAGCTTCCGCTTCACCCTGATCGACAGGCATTCCCGGATGAACTCATCGAGGATGTTCAAAGTGCGGAATGCCTTGCCGTCGTCAGTACGGCAATGGACAAAGTCGTAGCTCCAGACGTGGTTGCGGCGTTCGGGCCTCAGGCGGATGCATGATCCGTCGTTCAGCCAAAGCCGGCTCTTCTTTGCTTGCTTGCGCGGCTCCTTCAGCCCCTGAAACCATCATCCCGATGGACCGAAGACCGATCATGCACTAACAATCAAATTGGACCACTCAGGCGGGGCTGATCAGCAAAGGCTGGTACCAATTATGATCTACAATCTAGAAAAATTAACAATTTATGAGGATCCTTGCGATAAATGGTGCCCCCACACGGACTCGAACCGCGGACCTACTGATTACAAATCAGTTGCTCTACCAGCTGAGCTATAGGGGCTCCTGTGACGTCGATTGTATCGACAAAGCGTCACACGCCTTCTCCACTGTCCCTACATTGCAGCACAGTTTCAGGTGCAGGCCGTTTAGCAGGGGTTCTCGGCTCGGACAAGAGTAATTGATGCAGATTCTGAAGGTTGAGTGTACTCTGTCGGCGACGTATAGGTGGTTGCTTTGGGCCATCGAAAAATCCGGTTCCACGGGTAGCTCAATCGGCTGATCATTGCGCAGAAAATTCTGAAATAGCTATTTCAGAATCGCCAATCGCATGCGTTGGAAGCTGGAAAGATTTTTGCCTATCGATCGGCAAATGCGCGAGCAAGGTATAGCGGCGGCATGAAGATTCGGCGGATCGATGCAAGCGGGAAGGTTGCGAGAGGTTGCTTCATCGCACCGGGGTAACGATCTCTCCCTTGGATCAGTTCTGCAAGCAGCATGCCGGAATAACTACCCATAGCCACGCCGTTACCGTGGTAGGCCATGCCGGCGTATAGGCCAGGATGCCCGGGAACCTGGCCGACAAAGGGAAGCCTGTTTCTGGCGATGCAGACCATACCTGACCAGCTGTGTGGCGATTCCACGTTGCGCCAAGCCGGGAACATCCGTTCGAAATCGCGGCGGTTATTGGCGCGGGCACGTTGCTCTGCCCGGGGAGACGATTGCAGGCCGCCTCTCATACCGAACAGAAAACGGCGGTCGGGCATCAGCCGGAAATAGTGCAGAAGGTTCCGCGTATCGTAGCTCGCCTGTTCACTGGTCCATCCCTGCGCGTTCAGTTCTTCTTGCGTGAGCGGACGCGTCACCAGCACATTTGATTGCGCGGGCATATAGCGCCCGCGCAGCCACTCAGGAATATCCTCGCTCGAGTATCCGTTCGTGGCGAGGATTACCCTTTGTGCACGCACTTTGCCGGATGGGGTGGCAAGCTCAAAGGTGTCGGACAAACGCTTGATGTTAGAAACCGGTGCATTGCTGAACAGTTTCGCTCCGTTACTTTGCGCGGCTTCCGCGATACCGAACAGGTACTTCCTTGGATTAAGCCCAAAGCCGATCGGCAGAGTCAGGGCTCCGTGGAAAGGCCCGCCAAGTCCATGCGCGGCAAGGTCTTTCTTTTCGATCAAGATAGGCTCGACACCGGAAGCGGAAATTGCCTCGGCCGATTTCCGCAAATCCTCCATGTCCTTTGGGCGGTGAGCAAGTTTGGTTTCACCGTTGGAATGGCGGTCCACGTCCATATCGAAGCGGTTGATCAGGTCTTCGGCGAAGCTGACTGCATCTTGCTCGGCCTGCCAGTATTCGGCTGCGGCACTGGCGCCAATCCGGCGGGCAAGCGCCTCCTCCGTAATCATCGATCCGCCCAGACAACAGAAACCGCCATTGCGACCCGACGCGCCCCATCCTGGATACTGGGCTTCCAGAAGAGCAACTGAAATTCCCGCCTCGGCAAGGTGCAGCGCTGCGGAAACACCGGTGAAGCCACCGCCGATGATGGCAACGTCGGTCTTTACGTCGCCCTCAAGCCGGGTCCATTCAGGCGCTTCAATGGTCTCGTCCCACCAGCACCCCGAGCGCGGGCCGCTTCCATAGGCGTAGTCTGAATAGATGCGTTTCATCAGCTTCGGACAGCCATGAGTTCTTCCTCACGCTCTCGCACCATCTTGCGCTTGGACACGAGAGAGGCCGTGATTACCCCAACGGTCACGATAGAAATCATGATGGTCGACAGGGCGTTTATTTCGGGGCTGACCCCAAGCCGTACGGCAGAGAAAATCTTGATCGGAAGCGTCGTTGCCGAAGGGCCGGTTGCGAACGAAGCAATAACCAGATCGTCAAGGGAAAGGGTGAAAGCCAGCAACCAGCCCGAAATGACCGCCGGAGCGATGATTGGCAGTGTTACAAGCCGGAACGCTTGGGCAGACGAACATCCAAGGTCAAGCGCGGCTTCCTCAAGCGACTTGTCGAACGTCGCAAGCCGAGACGAAACGACGACCGAGACATAGCACATCGAGAACGTCGTATGAGCGAGAACGATGGTCAGAACGCCCCTCTCCAACCCGATCCCGATAAACAGCAGGAGCAGTGAAAGACCGGTAATGACTTCGGGCATGACCAGCGGCGCATAAATCATTCCCGAAAACAGCGTACGACCGAAAAACCTCCCGGAGCGGATCAGGACATAGGCTGCCGCTGTGCCAAGGATCGTGGCAAGGGTGGATGAAAAGACGGCCACGCGCAGCGTCACCCACGCGGCATCTAGAAAGGCCTCGTTGGCAAGCAACTCCCCGTACCACTTGGTCGAGAAGCCGGCCCATACAGTGACAAGCTTGGATTCGTTGAAGCTGAAGATGACCAGAATGATCATCGGGATATATAGAAACGCGAACCCGAGGGTGAGCGAAACCGCGTTGAACCAGCTGAACCTGCTCATTGATCAGCCTCCGATGCACGTTGCTGGTTACGCTGGAACAGCACGATCGGGATGATGAGGATCAACAGCAAAACCACTGCGACGGCAGAGGCCACGGGCCAGTCGCGGTTCGAGAAGAACTCTTCCCAAAGAACCTTACCGATCATCAATGTCCCTGAACCACCAAGCAGCGAGGGGATTACGAATTCACCCAAAGCCGGAATGAATACAAGGAAGCAGCCAGCAATGATCCCGTTGCGCGACATTGGCACCGTCACAAGCCAAAAGGCACTTAGCCGGGAACAACCAAGATCTTCGGCAGCCTCGATCAATGATCCATCAAGCCGGTCAAGCGCGGCATAGATCGGCAGGACCATGAACGGCAGATAGGTATAGACAATCCCGATATAGACCGCCGTGTTGGTGTTCAGGATTGTCAGTGGCGTTGAAATGATGCCGGTCCACAGGAGGAACTGGTTCAGGAAACCTTCTTGGCTGAGGATGCCCATCCATGCGTAAACGCGGATAAGGAAAGACGTCCAGAATGGCAGGATGATCAGCATCATCAGCGTCGGGCGCCATTCTTCCGGTGCTCGGGCCATCCCGTAGGCGACCGGATATCCGATCATCAATGTCAGGGCGGTTGAAACCAGCGCGATGAAAAGGCTTGAGAGATACGCTTTCCAGTACAGGCTGTCCTGAGTCAGAAAGACGAAATTTTCGAAATCCAACTCTGCCAGAAAAGCGCCGATGCCTTCCTCCCAGCTGAATTGGGGGAAATACGGCGGAATGGACAGGGCAACGTCCGACAGCGAGATCTTTACGACGATGAGGAATGGTACCAGGAACAGCGCAAGCAGCCAGGCATAGGGCAGGGCGATCAGGGCAAACCGGCGCATCAGGATGCTCCTCGTGTCATCGTGCCAGCATCACGCCAGCCGTCGCAGTCCAAGACAGCCAGACCTGATCTTCCCAGGTAAAGGAACGGCGTGCGATGCGGCGCGTGTTGGCCGTCTGAGCCTTGATGATTGTGCCGTTCGGCAATTCGACGTGATAGGTCGACAGGTTGCCGAGATAGGCAATGTCGTGGATTTTCCCCTGCACGCAGTTGTCCGCAGCCTCTGGCTTGTCCGCCGTGATCGTAATTTTTTCCGGGCGGATCGCCATATAGCAGGTCTGACCATTATCGAACTTTGCAGAGGTCGCAGCGTGCAGCGCTTGCTGACCTTCGGCCCAGTCGATTTCGTACTGCCCTTCTTCAAGAAAACGGGCACGGCCTTCGATGATGTTCACATCACCGATGAAGTCGGCGACATAGACGGAATTGGGTGTTTCGTAGATGCGGTCAGGGGTTGCGACCTGCATCAACTTGCCTTCGTCCATAACCGCAACCCGGCTGGCGACGGTCATCGCTTCTTCCTGATCGTGCGTCACGATGACAAATGTGGTGCCGGTCTTTTCCTGAATGTCCATCAGTTCGAACTGGGTATCCTGACGCAATTTTGCGTCCAAGGCGCCAAGCGGTTCATCAAGCAACAGAAGTGTCGGCGCTTTAGCCAGCGATCGGGCAAGCGCAACACGTTGCCGCTGACCACCGGAAATCTGGTGCGGTTTCCTTTTTGCAAACCGCTCAAGTCGCGTCAGGCGTAGCATTTCATGCACACGGGTCGCGATGGTTTCCTTGTCCTTGCCTTCGCGCTTCAGACCAAATGCGATGTTTTCCCAGATGGTTAGATGCGGAAACAGCGCATAGGACTGGAACATCATGTTCACGGCACGCTTGTTCGGGGGCACGGGTACGATGTTTCGCCCAGAGAGCTCGATCTGGCCGGAAGTCGGGTTTTCGAACCCGGCAAGCATGCGCATCATCGTCGTCTTGCCGCAGCCCGATGGGCCGAGCAAAGCAAAGAATTCCCGCTCGTAAATATCGAGCGACAGATTGTCGATGGCGGTAAAGCTACCGAATTTCTTGGTAACGTTCTGAAACCGGATTAGTGGTTTCTGTTCCGGGTCTTCCCATGGGGCGAATACGGTCGAATTCAAAAGCCGTCCCTCGTTTTTGATTGTCGGGGCAGGCCACTGTGAACCTGCCCCGAAGCCCGGTATCAGGTGCCGGATTTTACCTTGGTCCACAGGCGTGTCACGACACGCTGCACTTTGGCCGGGTAAGGCGTTGTGGTATAAAGGTTTTCGAGCGTTGCCGCGTCCGGATAGATCGCCGGATCGCCGATCACATCCTCTTCGAGGAACTCCTGCGATGCCATGTTGCCGTTGGCGTAGTAAACGTAGTTGGAGGCATCAGCCATGTTCTGCGCATCCATGATAAAGTTCAGGAAGGTATGCGCAGCTTCGGGGTTGGGCGCATCAACCGGAATCGCCATCTGGTCGAACCACATCAGGGCACCTTCGCTCGGCGCGTTATAGGCAACTTCGACACCGTTTTCGGCTTCCGCCGCACGGTCGCGCGCCTGAAGGATGTCACCGGACCAGCCGAAGGCGACGCAGATGTCACCATTGGCAAGCGCGTTGATGTATTCCGAGTTGTGGAATTTCTGAACATAGGGGCGAACCGCGGCAAAGACCTCTTCCGTTTTCGCGATGGTGTCCGGGTCATGGCTGTCCGGGTCTTCGCCGATGTATTTCAGCGCGGCCGGGATCATCTCGGTCGGCGCGTCCAGGAAATGGACACCGCACTCGGCCAGTTTTTCCATGTTCGCGGGATCGAAGATCAATTCGAGCGAGCCCATCGGGGCGTCCTCGCCGAGAATCTCGGTTACTTTGCCTACATTGACGCCAATCCCCGTGGTGCCCCACATGTAGTTGATGGAATATTCGTTGCCCGGGTCGTATTGCTCGGTACGCTTGGCAACCACGTCCCACATGTTTTCGATGTTGGGCAGCTTGGACATGTCAAGCTTCTGAAATGCTCCGGCGCTGATCTGGCGCTGCAGGAAGGTACCGGAAGGAACGACGACATCATACCCCGATCCGCCTGCCAGCATCTTGGTTTCAAGAACTTCGTTGCTGTCGAAAACGTCATAAATCAGATCAATGCCGGTTTCCTGCTCGAATTTCTCAAGGAGGGACTCGTCGATATAGTCAGACCAGTTATAAACGCGAACCTCGTCGGCCGACGCCATCGCGCTGGTCAAAGCAAGCATCGAAGCCATTGTCAAAGTGTGAAGTCTCATGAGTATCTCCCTAGGCGCCCCGGGTTGTTCCCGGTGGCTTGGATTTGATCAAGTTTTGCCCTTCCTGGCAATGTCCGATATGTTTTCACGGGGGCAGAGACAGCGCAAGGGACGTTGTTTGATCGATATTTGATCGGAGCAGGGCAGGAATGAAGTTGGTGAAAAATACGGCAGATCAGGCAGGCGCACATATCCGATCACTGCCGGTACATGAGCAGGTTTATCAGGATCTTCGGTCTCGTATCCTATTCGGAGAAACCGCGCCGGGTCAGGCGGTCACCATTCAAGGTCTCGCCGAGGCGTTGGGGGCGGGCATGACTCCCGTGCGCGAAGCAATCCGCAGGCTGATCTCAGACGGCGCCCTTCTGTTTCAGGGCAACCGTCGCGTCATCGTTCCAACCTTGGATATCGCCGCCTTGGAACAGCTTGTATTCATAAGAAAATCAATAGAATCCGAGCTTGCGCGTAGAGCAGCCCGACATGTCGGCCAAGATTTCGTGGACAGGCTGAGTGAGATCGATGCGGCGCTGGATGCGGCCATTTCCCAAGGGGACGTTCCGGGTTACCTGCGCTTGAACTACCAGTTTCACATGGCGCTTTATGCGCAGGCCCAAGCCCCGATCATGGCCGAGCAGGCCGACCGTCTGTGGCTCCGATTCGGCCCCTCGCTAAGGGTCGTTTGCGGCCGCTTCGGCACGCAAAATCTGCCGGACCGGCACAAGGATCTGCTTAGTGCTCTTGCAGCAGGTGACGAAGAAGGCGCCGCCATCGCCGTGACCCAGGATGTGACCCAGGGCATGGAGCAGATTGCCGCTGTCCTCGAAATCAAAGAGTGATTCGATTGACAGTGAAAAATTTGATCATATTCTGCCCGCAACTTTGACATTGAAAGGATTCAGGCCGTGTCCGCGATAACGAACCACATGCCGACAGCCGAGTTACAAAAGCTGGATTCGGCGCATCACATGCATCCTTTTACCACGGGAAGCGAACTTGCAGCAAAAGGGGCCCGAGTCATCACGCGCGCCAAGGGCGTTTATCTGACCGATAGCGACGGTGTCGAAATCCTCGACGCGATGGCCGGTCTGTGGTGTGTCAACATTGGCTATGGCCGCGACGAACTGGCCGAGGTTGCCGCGCGCCAGATGCGTGAACTGCCCTACTACAACACGTTCTTCCAGACGACTCATGTGCCGGTGATCGCACTGGCTCAAAAGCTGGCCGAACTGGCACCGGGCGATCTGAACCATGTTTTCTTTGCCGGTTCCGGCTCCGAGGCGAATGACACCAATATCCGCATGGTACGCACCTACTGGCAGATGAAGGGCAAGCCGGAAAAAAACATCCTGATCTCGCGCAAGAACGCTTATCACGGCTCTTCTATGGGCAGCGGTTCTCTCGGTGGGATGAGCGGCATTCACGCACAGGGCGGCCTGCCGATCGCAAATATCCATCACATCAACCAGCCCGACTGGTACAGCGAAGGCGGTCAATCCACGCCCGAGGAGTTCGGTCTCGCGCGGGCGCAGGAACTCGAAACGGCTATTCTCGAACTTGGCGAAGAGCGCGTCGCGGCCTTTATCGCCGAGCCGATCCAGGGCGCGGGCGGGGTGATCATACCGCCGTCGACCTACTGGCCGGAAATTCAGCGCATTTGCGACAAGTACGACATCCTTCTGATAGCTGATGAGGTGATTTGCGGTTTCGGGCGTACCGGCAACTGGTTCGGCAGCGAAACCGTCGGCATCCGCCCGGACATCATGACTGTCGCCAAAGGTCTGTCTTCGGGTTATGTGCCGATCGGCGGGTCAATCGTCAGTGACGAGATCGCCAGCGTGATCGACAGCGGCGAGTTCAATCACGGCTACACTTACTCCGGACACCCGGTTGCAGCCGCAGTCGCTCTTGAAAACTTGCGTATCCTCGAAGAAGAAAACGTCGTCGATCATGTGCGCAACGTGGCCGGACCTTATCTCAAGGAAAAATGGGAAAGCCTTGCGGATCACCCGCTGGTCGGCGAAGCCAAGATCGAAGGCATGATGGGCTCGATTGCCCTGACTCCCAACAAGGCAACCCGCGCGAAATTCGCTTCTGATCCGGGAACCATCGGTTATATCTGCCGCGAGCGATGCTTTGCGAATGCACTGGTCATGCGTCACGTGGGTGATCGGATGATTATTTCGCCGCCGCTGGTCATGAAGCCGGAAGAGATCGACATCCTGATCGAGCGCGCCCGCCTTTCGCTCGACGAATGCTATGCAAAGCTCAAGGAAGACGGTCTGCTCGTCTCCGCTAGCTAAAAAGGGGTCCGCGCTCTCCCGCAAGGGAGGGCGCATCCGGCGATCAAACTGTCAGCTGATCGCCCAGACGTTCCAGCATGGTCAGGCAGCTTCTCATCTGCTCGACGCTGACGAACTCATCCGGTTTGTGCGCCTGCTCGATGGATCCCGGCCCACAGACCACCACCGACATGCCAAGTTCCTGGAAAAGCCCGGCTTCGGTGCCGAATGGCACGACATGTGCACCATTCGCACCAACAAGCCGCGAGACGAGATCCCTCGCAGCGTTGTCATCCATAACTTCAAGCCCGGCGACTTCGCCAATGACCTCTGTCACGATATCGGCATCGGGGTGAACGTTCTGCATGGCGGGTAGCAGCTCTCGTTCGACGAAATGGTGAATTGACCGTTTTACAAACTCGCCATCGCTGTTCTGAACCGGTCGCATTTCCCATTCGACCTCTGCTTTGCCGGCGATCACGTTATGCGCGACGCCCCCGTGGATCGATCCAACGTTGATCGTCGTCCAGGGCGGGGTGAACGGGCTCTGGACCGGCGCGCGCTGAACAAGATCGTTTCGCAGACTCAAAAGGTGCATGACATATCGCGCGGCGTATTCAGCGGCATTCACGCCCAGATCCGGAGAAGAACCGTGCCCCTCAAGACCGTTGAACCGGACGGTGTACTCGCAGCATCCCTTGTGCCCCTCTATCACTCGCATCGATGTGGGTTCGCCAATGACGGCCATTGCTGGTTTGATGCCGCGTTTGCGCAGTTCGGGGACGAGTGACCGTGCGCCAAGGCACCCAACTTCTTCATCATACGTGAACGCGAAATGAAGCGGTCGTTTCAGGTCCAACTGGCTGTATTCGCGCGCCATCACCGTTGCCGCTGCGATGAACCCTTTCATGTCGCAGGTGCCGCGTCCGTATAGCAGTTCTTCGTGCTCAAGCAGAACAAAGGGGTCGCTGGACCAATCCTGATCCTCGACAGGCACGACATCCGTGTGCCCCGACAGGACCAGCCCGCCATCGCCCTCGGGACCAAGCGTGGCGAAAAGGTTCGCTTTGGTGCCGCTCTCATCCGAGAACAGATCAACGCGGGCCCCGCAATCTCCAAGCCGGGACGCAAGGTCCGCGACCATTTCGAGATTGCTGTCCGCCGAAACAGTCGGATAACCGACCAGCGACTGCAGCAGGTCCAGCGTATCCTCCAGCCGGTCCGTCACGGTTTCACGAACAGCTGACGGGGGCGGTTGCAAAAGGTTTCTGCCGCCCCGGTTTCACGGATTAGGATGCTCTCGGTGATTTCCAGCCCCCATGTATCGCGCCACAATCCCGGCATGAAATGGAACGTCATGCCCGGTTCAAGTACGGTCTCATCAGTCGAACGCAAAGAGATCGTACGCTCGCCCCAGTCCGGCGGATAGCTGAGACCGATGGAATATCCGCAACGCCCGACCCGGTCGATACCGTGACGGTTCAGCGCATCCGACAAGGCATTCGCAATATCGCAGGCGCGGTTGCCTGCGCGGCCCGCCTCCAGCCCGGCTTCCAGACCTTCGACAATCGCGGCTTCGGCGGCAAGAATATCCTCGGGCGGCTTGCCAAGGAAAAGCGTACGGCAGAAGGGTGTATGATACCGGCGGTAGCATCCTGCGATTTCAAAGAATGTCGCTTCGCCCGATTTGAAAGGTCTCCCGTCCCATGTCAGGTGAGGTGCTGCAGCGTCATCGCCCGACGGCAACATCGGGACTATGGCCGGATAATCACCCCAGGCGTCACCCACGCCGCGAATCGCATCGCGGTAAAGCTCGGCGACAACTTCGTTCTTCGCGACGCCGGGTTCGACTCGTTCCAGCAACCCGTCGATCATTTTTTCAGAGATGGCGGCCGCCTTGCGCATGAAAGCGATTTCCGCCTGCGATTTCACCGCTCTCAGGTGATTCACGACCCCGGTCGCGTCCTCGAAAGTAGCATTGGGCAGCGAGGCTTCCAGCACATGCATCGCCTTGGCGGAGAAATAATAATTTTCCATTTCCACGCCGATCCGGCCCGCCGAAAGACCGAGGCTGTCGAGCAGAACCGAAAGGTCCTGCATGGGGTGCAATTCGGTGGATTGAACGAAACTGTCTTCGTACCCGATGACACGGTCAAACCCCATCCAGACGGTCCTCAGGGCACCCTGCGTATCCATCAGCCTCCCCCACCAGATGGGGTCAGCATCGGGAAGGACCACAACACCTTGATGCACGTAAAAGGACCAGCCGTCATATCCGGTCAGCCACGCCTGATTGGAAGGATCGGTGACGAATAGCGCGTCCAGACCGTGTTCCGACATGGCTTGTCGGGTCTTGTTCAGGCGCGTCGCGTATTCTTCGATCGAAAAGGGCAGGGCCGACGCTGTCATGTACTTTTGATCCTTCTGTTACGTGGTTCTGGCGCCAGCCATATCTGAAATTCTCGGGCGTGAACGTCAACCTGCGCCAGAAATCGATAAAACTGTTTGTTTTTCGGTCTTTTACCCCAAGTTGCTGCCTTCCAAATAATCATTCTCGTCAAGTTGGTTGCACTCTGGCGGTTCTCTGTGATTACATCTCCTCATGAAAACGCAGGAAAAACTGCGAAGTCCAAGGGGAGCCGCTTTTGGCTGATACGCAAAACACAGACGCGTTCGTCGAGTTCGAACGCGTACAAAAAAGCTATGACGGCGAGAACTTGGTCGTCAAAGATTTGAACCTTTTCATGCCCAAGGGTGAATTTCTCACCATGCTGGGGCCGTCCGGTTCGGGTAAGACGACTTGTCTCATGATGCTGGCCGGTTTCGAAACCGCGACGCACGGCGACATCCGTCTCGACGGCACAAGCATTAACAATATTCCGCCGCACAAACGCGGTATTGGCATGGTCTTTCAGAACTATGCTTTGTTCCCGCACATGACTGTTGCCGAGAACCTCGCTTTTCCGCTTGAGGTTCGCAAGATCGGCAAGTCCGACCGCGAGGCCAAGGTCAAGCGTGCGCTCGACATGGTGCAGATGGGCGCGTTTGGCGGCCGTCGCCCTGCGCAGCTTTCCGGTGGTCAGCAGCAGCGGATCGCTCTGGCCCGTGCACTGGTCTTCGAACCCGAACTGGTTCTGATGGACGAACCGCTCGGCGCGCTCGACAAGCAGCTTCGCGAAACGCTTCAGTTTGAAATCACGCGGCTCGCCCATGATCTGGGCATTACGGTGGTCTACGTGACGCACGACCAGACCGAGGCTCTGACCATGTCGGACCGCGTCGCGGTTTTCGATGACGGTCGCATTCAGCAGCTCGCGCCGCCGGATCAGCTCTATGAGGCGCCGGAAAACAGCTTCGTCGCGCAGTTCATCGGTGAAAACAACACGCTCGAAGGTGTCGTCAAAGAGATGAGAGGCGATTCCTGCCTTGTCGAACTCGACGGGGGCGAGGTTATCGCCTGCAAGCCGATCAATGTGAGCAAGCCGGGCGAACGCACCCGCGTTTCCATCCGACCGGAGCGTGTCGAATACAACAAGGACCGGCTTCAGGAAGGTGCGCATACGCTCAAGGCCGAAGTTCTCGAGTTCATTTACATGGGAGACATCTTCCGGACCCGGCTCCGTGTGGCCGGAAATGATGACTTTGTCATCAAGACGCGGAACGCGCCGGATGTGGAACGTCTTAAACCGGGCAGCCAGATCGAAATCGGTTGGTTGCCAGAGGATTGCCGCGCGCTTGATGCATAGCGGTTGAAACGTATCGCGACGGGCTCTGGCCCGCGCGATATCCAATGCGGAGCGAGGATAACGCCCGTTCCACCGTTCCGCAGCAAACCAATCGGGCTAAAAAGTCTGGGAGTAATTATTCTATGACACTACGCAAAACCATTCTCGCAACGTCGGCACTTACCGTGATCGCCGGTGCGGCTGTCGCTGAAATGGCCAACGACATGACCCTTGTTTCCTGGGGCGGTGCCTATCAGAACAGCCAACAGAAGGCTTATGTCGAGCCCTACCTCGAAGCTCACCCGGAAGTCAGCGCGACATGGGACGAAAGCTCTGCCGAAGCGGTTGCAAAGCTGCGCGCCATGAACGAAGCGGGCAACATCACCTGGGATCTCGTTGACGTTGTCGCAGCCGACGCCATCCGTCTCTGCGACGAAGGTCTGGCGATGGAATATGATCCGGAAGAACTGCTCGCCGAGGGCGAAGACGGTTCCTCCGCCGAGGATGACTTTGGCGACCTGATCGTCAGCGACTGCTTCATCCCGCAGATCGTTTACTCCACCACCTTCGGCTACCGCACCGACATGGTGCCGGAAGGTGTCGAAGCACCGAACGACATCTGCGACGTGTTCGACCTGGAAACATATCCGGGCAAGCGCAGCCTCGAAAAGCGCCCGATCAACAACATGGAATGGGCGCTGCTCTGTGACGGTGTTGCCAAGGAAGACGTCTACGACGTGCTGGAAACCGACGAAGGTCAAGAGCAGGCTCTGGCCAAGCTCGACACCATCAAGGACAGCGTGATCTGGTGGTCCGCCGGTGCCGACACGCCGCAGCTGCTGGCCGATGGCGAAGTCTTCATGGGCTCCACCTACAACGGTCGTCTGTTCTCGGTCATCGAAGAGCAGGATCAGCCGGTTGGCATGATGTGGGACGCTCAGGTGTTCGACCTTGACGGCTGGATCATCCCCGCCGGCCTGCCCGAAGATCGTCTGGAGCGCGTTAAGGACTTTGTTAAGTTCGCGACCGACACCCAGCGTCTGGCTGATCAGGCTGCCTACATCTCCTACGGCCCGGCACGTAAGTCCTCGGCTCCGCTGGTTGGTCAGCACGCCGAACTGGGCATCGATATGGGTCCGCACATGCCGACCGATCCCGACAACGCGGCCAACACGTTTGTCTATAACTACGACTTCTGGGCTGACTACCGCGACGACATCGACGCCAAGTTCCAGGCGTGGCTGACGCAATAATACTGTCGATTTGACATGGCGGGGCCCACATCAGGGCCCCGTTACTCAACAAAGGAATTTCAAAGCATGCCAAAGGGTTACTGGATCGTCCACGTTACCGTCACCAACCCCGAGGAATATGCGGAATACGTCCGGCTGGATACGCCGGTTGTCGAAGAATACGGCGGCAAGTTTCTTGTCCGGGGCGGGCAAAGTGAAACGCCTGAAACACCCCAGAAAGACCGCCACGTGGTGGTAGAGTTCCCTGATCTCGCCGCCGCTCAGAACTGCTATCATTCAGACGGCTATCAAAAGGCCGCAAAGATCAGGATGGCGCATTCCGACAGCGATATCGTCATCGTCGAGGGGACATGAAATGACCAGCACGACAGACACCAATGTGCCACTGGAAGGTCCGACGCCCGACGACGGCCTGCGCGCGGCTGAACAATCGGGCCCAATGCTCGCCGCGGACGGTACACCGCTAAAGCGCAGCCTTGCCAAGGCCCTGCGCCGCGAAAAGATGCGGGCCCTGATGCTCATCGCGCCTCTTTTGCTTTTCGTTCTGATCACCTTCATCGCGCCGATCGGCGACATGCTACTGCGCTCCGTGCGCAACGATATCGTCAGCAACACGCTCCCGGAAACGGTCGAGCAACTGGCGTCTTGGGATTCCACCCAGCAGGAACTGCCGGATGAAGATACCTGGACGGCGCTCTACATCGATCTGGTGCTGGCCGAAGAACAGAAACTCCACACCCGTTTGGGTAGCCGTCTGAATTATGAATTGACCGGTGCGTCCTCCCTGTTCCGCAAGACCGGCCGCGCCGTCGGTCGCTTTGATACGGACGTCTACACGGACCAGTTCACCGAACTGGACGAGAGCTGGGAAAACGCGGCCACCTGGGTCAACATGTTCTCGGAATCCGACGTGGCCGATGCTCTGCCCCTTACGGCGCGGACTTGGGAACGTTGGGCCGACTATCTCGAATCCGAAGGCGATGTCCCCGCCGAAGAAGACGTCGAGGACTTCCTCTTTACCGCGCTCTACAAGGACCTGACCCGTGAGGGCGTGGATGTATCCGGCCTGTCGGACCGCCTTCAACAGGCCGCTGCCGCAGTTCCCGAATTTGAAACTGTCAGCTTGGTTGAGCAATTCGAGGATGCTGACGAAGACTGGCTGGACCCTGCGATCATGCAGACGATCCAGACCTATTCGCCACGATACACCTCGGGTTATTTCCTGAACGCCGTAGACGCGCAACTGACCGCCGATGGTGTCAGCGCCCGGCCGGAAAACGAACGTATCTATGGCATCCTGTTCAAGCGCACGATCTTCATGTCACTGACGATCACGCTAAGCTGTATTATTCTCGGCTACCCGGTCGCCTGGATCCTTGCCAACCTGCCGACCCGTTCGGCAAACCTGCTGATGATCTTGGTCCTCCTGCCGTTCTGGACTTCGCTTCTGGTGCGAACATCGGCATGGAAGGTGATGCTCCAACAACAGGGGGTGATCAACGATACGCTCGTCTGGTTAGGACTCGTCGCGGATGATGCCCGATTGGTGATGATCAACAACCAGTTCGGTACCATCGTCGCGATGACGCATATCCTGCTGCCGTTCATGATCCTGCCGATGTATTCGGTCATGCAGACAATCCCGCCCTCTTACCTACGGGCCGCGAAAAGCCTTGGCGCAACCAACTGGACGGCCTTCTGGCGCGTGTACTTCCCGCAATCCGTTCCTGGCATCGGCGCGGGGTCGATCCTCGTGTTCATCCTATCGATCGGCTACTACATCACGCCGGAAATCGTCGGTGGTACGACGGGTACCTTCATTTCCAATCGGATCGCCTACCACATTTCTTCGTCTCTCAACTGGGGACTGGCTGCGGCGCTGGGCACGATTCTGCTCGCCGTCGTGCTCATCCTCTACTGGGCCTATGACAAGATCGTGGGCATCGACAACGTGAAGCTGGGATAAGCCAATGACTTCGAGCGATATCGTCATCACCGCGACCGAGAAAAAGCCGGTGTCATTCTACGCGTCTGTCGCGGCAGCAGCCGGGGCATTCGCAGGTATCTTCGTCGGGGCAGCGCAGGGGTCGACTCTGTTGGGGCTGATTTGCGGCGCGATCCTCATGGCAATCGTCGCCTACGTGGCGGTCGAGGTTCTGGGACGCGAACAGGAAAAACCGCTGCGTTGGGGACTTGTGATCCTCTTTGCCGTGGTCGGCTTTCTGTTCGGCGGAACGCCGGGCGGCGTGATCGGCGCGCTGTTTGGCTGGTTCTTTGGCTGGTTCGTCTACTGGCTTGGCTTCAACCGCTACCGCGCGCATCTGGTGCCCTACCTGACACCGGGGCAGGTATTCTGGCACTATGCCTTCCGGGTGATATGCGGAGCGATCTTTGTCTTCCTGATCACGCCGATCCTCGTCGTGATGCCGCTTTCCTTCAACGCCGAGAACTTCTTTACCTTCACGCCGGAAATGCTGCGTTTCGATCCCGAAGGGTATTCGCTGCGCCATTACCGCGACTTCCTGACTAACACGGAATGGACCAACGCGGTAAAGAACTCGCTGATGATCGCGCCGGTCGCGACACTGATTTCCGTCAGTCTCGGCACGCTGGCGGCCATCGGCCTCAGCCAGTCCCATGTGCCAGCCAAGCGCGCCATCATGGCAATCATGATTTCGCCGATGATCGTACCTCTGATCATTTCGGCGACCGGCATGTACTTCTTCTACTCGAAGATCGGGCTTGTCGGCACGTATTGGGGTATCGTGCTTGCCCATGCCGTGCTTGGTATTCCCTTCGTGATCATCACGGTAACGGCTACGCTCGTCGGCTTTGACAAATCCCTCACACGCGCGGCGGCCAACATGGGCGCCGATCCGGTGACGACCTTCTTCCGGGTGCAGATGCCACTGATCCTGCCGGGGGTGATTTCGGGCGGCTTGTTCGCCTTTATCACGTCCTTCGACGAGGTCGTCGTGGTCCTCTTCGTGGGCTCGGCCGAATTGCAGACCCTGCCGTGGCAGATGTTCACCGGTCTGCGGGAACAGATCTCTCCGACGATCCTTGCTGCGGCAACGGTTCTGGTGGCGATTTCCATCGCCTTGCTGACGGTGGTCGAATTGCTGCGTCGCCGTTCCGAGCGGCTTCGCGGCATGTCACCGGGCTAAGAAACCCGTCCCCTCAGAAATCAAAAAGGCGCGCCTCGAACCGAGACGCGCCTTTTTAGATTGTGTTGCAGCTATTACCGCAGCCGTTCAAGAAGCCTTAGCGAAGCATAGCCATCTGGTTGGATTCCTTCCGCGACCTGATAGGCGCGTACCGCGTTGATGGTCAGTGGCCCGATACGCCCGTCGATCTTCTGGGTGTCATAGCCCTTGGAGGTCAGACGCTGCTGCAGCTCCTTGCGTTCGGTGAAGGTCAACGCACGATCGCCGCGCGGCCAGTCTCCCTTGATCGCGGGCTTGCCGACGATCCGGTCACTCAGATGCCCGACGCCGATTACATAGGCGTCCGCCGTATTGTAGCGCTCAATGACGTCAAAGTTGCTAAAGATCATGAACGCCGTTCCCCTGCCCCCTGCAGGGAGAAGGATAGACGCCTCGCCATGATTGGGCACCGCACGCCCATCCATGTCCGTGATACCCAGCGCGGCCCATTCGTCGGGCGATTTCATGACATTGCGGTTCGCGAGCATGAAATCAAAGCTCGACGGGAGCCGAACTTCGACGCCCCAGGGTTGGCCCTTGGTCCAGCCGAAATGTTTCAGGTAATTCGCGGTCGAAGCCAGCGCGTCGCTTGGATCGTCCGACCAGATATCCCGTTTGCCATCGCCGGTGAAATCCACCGCGTGTTCCTGAAACGACGTGGGCATGAACTGCGTATGTCCCATCGCGCCCGCCCAGCTTCCCTTCATCCGGTCCGGTGTTACATGACCGTCCTGAAGGATGTGCAGGGCCTGCATCAGTTGTTCTTCAAAAAACTCCTTGCGTCGCGCATCGTAGGCAAGCGTCGCTAGGCTGCGGATCGTGCTGTCGTTGCCCCGATAGCTGCCATAGGCGCTCTCTAGACCCCAGATCGCGACGACGACCTGCTTGTCGACGCCATAATGCGCTTCGATCCGGTCGAGCACGGCACGATGTTTGTTCAACGCGGCCTGCCCGTTGGAAACGCGCGCGCTAGATACGGCGGTATCGAGATACTCCCAGATCGGTTTAGTGAACTCGGCCTGGTTGCGATCGCGACGGATGGCGTCCGGGTTAAAGGTGACACCGGCAAAAGCCCGGTTCAGGGTGTCGCGGTCAATGCCCCGCGCCTCGGCGCGCTGCCGGAATTCACCAAGCCATGAGCCGAAATCGCTTCCGTCCTTTTGAACCACCTGTGTTTCGCCCTTTGCCGCTTCCACCTTGGGGCGATCCTCCGGTCGCGGAGATTCGTCTATCGCCGCCGCTGCGAGATGGATCAGATTGTCCTGCGTAAAGGGGCGGATGCTGGGCCTTATTGAGGCGTCGGGCGCCCCGCTGATGGCTGTCGTTCCCCAAAAAGTCGCAAGGCATACTGCACTTGATAAAATGCGCATTTTCTTTGTCCTGCTTTCTGCTCACCTCCGAGTCTAGCCGCAAATCGCTTTTTCGCAAAGCGACCAATCGGGCGAATTCGCAAAGTTTCGCGCATGGCGGAAGCGAAAAGCCTGTTTGACATTTCACCATGATTGGGTCGAAATCGCTGCGAAATTGTAAAGGAAGTGCCTCGTGATCGATCTGGAAAAGGTTCGCGCCATCGACATCCACACCCACGCCGAGGAGCCATGCGGCTGCCATGCGGATGATGGGTACGATGACCTGCAAAGCGCAATGGCCAAGTACTTCGGCGCCCCGTGGGAGCATCCGCCCACCATCGAGGAAACCGCCGCTCATTACCGCGAAAAGAACATCGCCGCGGTGATCTTCCCGGTCGATGCCGAGCGCGAAACCGGCTATCGCCGTTACAAGAACGAAGAGGTCGCTGAACTGGCGGCCCAGCATTCCGACATTCTGATCCCCTTTGCTTCGATCGACCCGCACAAGGGCAAGCTCGGCGCACGTGAGGCCCGTAACCTTGTCGAGAACTACGGCGTGCAGGGGTTCAAGCTGCACCCGACCATGCAGGGTTTCTACCCGAATGACCGCATGGCCTATACGCTTTACGAAGCGATTGCCGAGACCGGAAAGCCCGCGCTGTTCCACACCGGACAGACAGGTGTGGGGTCCGGCATGCCGGGTGGCAACGGGATGCGTCTCAAGTATTCCAACCCGATGTATATCGATGATGTGGCCGTGGATTTCCCGGACATGCCGATCATTCTCGCCCACCCCTCCTTCCCGTGGCAGGAAGAGGCGCTGGCCGTCGCCCAGCACAAGCCTAACGTCTACATCGATCTCTCGGGCTGGTCGCCGAAATACTTCCCGCCGATCCTGATCCGCTATGCCAATACACTTCTGAAGAAAAAGATGCTCTTCGGGTCCGACTGGCCGATGATCGCGCCCGAGAAATGGCTCGATGCCTTCGATAAGGCCGAATTCCGGGACGAGGTTCGCCCCGGTATCCTTAAAGACAACGCAGCGCGTCTGCTGGGTCTCAAGTAATCGACCGGTCAGGCGATGGGGATCAATGGTTTCCCGTCGCTGCCGACCTGTTCAGTGTCCAGCGGGGCAAAGCTGGACGCATCGGCCCGCTGCCAGCGGGTCATGTACCCGTTGCCAAGACTTTCACCGCGAAGCAGGAAACCTTCGGGCAGATAGGGATAGATCTGGTGACCCGTCACCATGTCCCGATCTTTTTCACGCATCATCAGGTGATAGGGCTGAAAGCCCCCGGGATGGTCCAGCCCGGCGGCGGCAGTCAGTTCGCCAAGCGCGCGCAGGGTGTTCTTGTGAAAACGATAAACCCGCTCGGCCTTGGTGGGCACGTGCAGCGCCCGCTGACGCCGCTCATCCTGCGTCGCTACGCCAACCGGACAACGGTTGGTATGGCAGGACTGCGCCTGTATACAGCCGACCGAGAACATGAAGCCACGCGCTGAATTGGCCCAGTCCGCACCAAGCGCCAGCGCCTTGGCGATCTCAAAGGCGCTAATCAGCTTGCCAGAGGCCCCGATCTTGAGCCGATGACGTAGCCCGGCGCCCCGCAGCGTGTTGTGGGCGAATGTGAGCCCTTCGATCAGCGGCATACCCATGTGGTTCGCGAATTCGACTGGCGCGGCCCCGGTACCGCCTTCCTTGCCATCGACCACGATGAAATCCGGTACGATGTCGGTTTCCAGCATGGCCTTGACGATGCACATGAATTCCCGCCGATGCCCGATGCACAGCTTGAACCCCACCGGTTTTCCGTCGCCGTGTTCGCGTAGTTTGCCGATGAACTGCATCAGTTCGATGGGGGTCGAGAACTCGGGATGGGCCGAGGGCGATACGCAGTCCTGATCCATCGGAATGCCACGGGCTTCTGCGATTTCCGGCGAAATCTTTGATGCTGGCAAGACGCCGCCATGTCCGGGTTTCGCACCCTGGCTCAGCTTCAGCTCGATCATCTTGACTTGCGGGTTGCGCGCCTGCTCGGCGTATTTTTCCACGTCGAACCGGCCTTCCGGCGTGCGGCACCCGAAATAGCCCGACCCGATTTCGTAGATCAGGTCGCCACCGCCTGCCCTGTGATACTTGCTGATGCCGCCTTCCCCGGTGTCATGGGCGAAACCGCCTTTCGCGGCACCGGTGTTCAGTGCCTGGATCGCATTGGCCGACAAGGCGCCAAAGCTCATCGCCGAAATGTTGTAGATCGACGCCTCATAAGGCTTTTTGCACTGTTCCCCGCCGATTTTGACGCGAAAGTCATGACCTTCGAGGTGCTTGGGAACCACCGAATGGGTGATCCATTCATACCCGGAATCATATACCCGCTGTCGCGTGCCGAACGGTCGTTTGTCCTCCACGCCTTTCGAGCGCTGATAGACCAGCGAGCGTTGATCACGCGAGAATGGTTCTTCGTCCTGATCGCTCTCGATAAGATATTGCCGGATTTCGGGCCGGATCTCTTCAAAGAGATAGCGCAGATGCCCGATCACCGGGTAGTTGGCGAGAACCGCGTGACGCTTCTGGAAATAGTCATAGACCCCCAGCAGAGCCGTCAGACCAAAAACAACGGCGGGCAGCCAGAACCAAGCGCTGCTCCCGATGGCCGCGACGCACAGAATGGCAATCACGGCCGAGCCGATGAATATCAGGTATCTCATGTGGTCTCCTGCAGATGGCTGGCACTATCTTTATTTATCAGGTGTTTGCCTTCAACCACCTTCACATCAAACAGGAGTGACAAGAGCGCGCAATCGTTTTGATTGCGCACCAGGTGTCAATTTCAGCCAAGCTGTCGCAGCAACTCGAGCGAAGGCTCTCCGGTTTCCGGGAGACCCCGGCTGCGCTGGTAGTCGCGAATAGCCGACTCGGTATTCGGACCGATGACGCCATCGGCACCGCCGGTGTCGAAGCCGCGTGCGGTCAGCCTCTGTTGAAGTGCCTTGCGATCGTCGATCGTCATGCCGCGCGCATCCGGCCCGAAAGAGCCCTGCAGCGGTCCGCCGCCCGCGATACGGTCCGCCAGATGGCCAACCCCGATCGCGTAGCTGTCCGAGTTGTTATAACGCTTGATGACATCGAAATTGCGGAACACGGCAAAGCGCGGCCCGCCGGGCTGCGGCTGCAGCACCCGCAGGGGTGTACCGCTGTTGGCAGCGGCGGAACCGACCTCACCACCCCACGGTTGAGACCGGACCCAGCCGGACCGGCTGAGATAGGCTGCGGTAGAAGCCAGCGCATCCGTCGGATCGTCCGACCAGATGTCACGGCGGCCATCGCCGGTAAAATCGACGGCGTAGGCAAGGTAAGACGTCGGGATGAACTGCGTATGGCCCATCGCCCCGGCCCAGCTCCCCGTCATGCGAGAGGCGGGGATGTCGCCATTCTGCAGGATTTTCAGCGCGGCGATCAACTGGCTTTCAAAGAACGAACCGCGCCGCCCGTCATAGGCGAGTGTCGAAATAGCCGAGATCACCGGTACGTCACCGCGTCTTTCACCGTAAAAACTCTCAAGTCCCCAGACCGCCGTGACGACGTTCGCGGGAACGCCATAACGTGCCTCGATGGCATTCAGCGTGCTCCGATGCCGTGAAAGCGCCGCCCTGCCCTTTGAGACACGCTCGTCCGAGGCGGCGATGGCAAGGTAATCTTCCAGCGTTCGGGTGAATTCGGTCTGGTTCCGGTCCCGTTCAATGACCATCGGCATGTACCCGGCTGAGCGGAACGCAGCGTCAAGCGTGGCGCCTGAAATGCCCTGCGCTGCCGCTCGTTGCCGGAAGGAAGCTATCCACGTGTCGTAACCTGCATTGCCTACGGTCTGATACGTTCGCCCTCCGGTAGGGGCACTGCTGCTGCCGGTGCGTCCGGTGCTGCACCCTGCAAGGGCCGCGCCTGCCAGCCCGGCGATCATGAACCTGCGTGTAAAAACCATGCTACCTCTGCTTCTCGGCGGTATGTTCCGCTCTTGCAGCTCAACTCTAGTGGATTGTGGCGCTGGAGCAAGGAGAGGCAGAACCGCTGAGCCGAAGTCAGCCCTTGGGGTCTTTGTCGAGGCTGAGTTCGTTCAAGAGGTCCAGCAGAGCATCGTACCGTTCGGGCCCCATGTTCTGCCGGATTTCTTCCATCAGCTTCTGGCTGGTGTCGAGATGCGCTTCGATCAACCGGGTACCCTTGGCCGATATCTTGACGATCTGTCGACGCCGGTCGTTTTCGTCGGGCTTGCGCAGGATGAAGTGTTTTTCCTCGAGCTTCTGAAGGATGCGCGTCAGGCTTGGCAGAAGCAGGCAGGCCTGCTCGGCGATATGCGTCGGTTCAAGCGCGCCTTTTTCGTCGAGAACCCGCAGGACCCGCCACTGCTGCTCTGTCAGCCCGACATCCGCCAGCATCGTGCGGATCGGAGCCATCACCTTTTCCCGCGCCCTCAAAAGCGCGATAGGCAGGGAACGCGAAGTGGAAAGGCTACGCTGCGACATATGTTACTGTCGCCGATTGTCCGGAATTTCGCAATATTCCAAAATGATTGATAAAAAGAATTCTGGCCTAGGCATTTGGTAGTCCAGAACTTGGAAACCGGGGCGTGATCCGGCTTACAAAATGAAGACGCTGGTTCTGCGCACAGGGGCTTTGCCCCTCTTGGCCTCGCGGCCAATTCACCCCAGGATATTTTGGACCCAAAGAAGTTGTGACGGATCGTCACTAATCTGAAATGGTGCGGCGAGAAAAAGGAGTGCGTTTCTGGTGGAATGGAAAGATTTTGGCGATTGGGGCGGGCGGATATCAGAGTGGGCAGAGGATTATCACCTTAACGTCGGAGATCGACCGGTCCGGTCTCGTGTCAAACCGGGGGAAGTTCTGGCGGCATTGCCTGCGGTGCCGCCCGAGCAATCCGAAGACATGGAGAAGATCTTTGAGGATTTTGAAACCATCGTGATGCCCGGCATCACTCATTGGCAGCATCCGAGGTTCTTCGCCTATTTCAATTCGAACGCCGCGCCAGCATCTGTTCTGGCAGAATTCCTGACGGCAGCCTTGTCCCCGCAATGCATGCTCTGGCAGACCTCTCCGGCGGCGACGGAGATGGAAACCTGCATGATGGGCTGGCTGCGCGAGGCGCTGGGCCTGCCGGACGGGTTTTCGGGGGTGATACAGGACAGCGCATCGTCGGCGACACTGGCGGCGGTGCTGACCATGCGCGAGAAGGCGCTGAAGTGGACAGGCAATACGGCCGGTCTGGCGCGCAATCCCCAGCTTAGGGTCTATTCTTCTTCCGAAGTGCATACATCCGTCGACCGTGCGATCTGGGTCTCGGGAATAGGATCGGAAAACCTTGTCCGTGTGCCGATATCAGGGGCATGGCGAGGGATGGACCCGGAAAAGCTGGAAGCGTTGATCGAGGCGGACTTGGCCGGCGGTCACGTCCCGGCCGGCGTCATCCTTTGTGTGGGCGGAACCGGAACCGGGGCAACCGACCCGATCGACGCCTGTATCGCGGTTGCCAAGAAATACGGGCTGTTCGTTCATGTGGATGCCGCATGGTCGGGATCGGCAATGATCTGCCCCGAATATCGCCATTACTGGGAGGGTGTGGAGCGGGCCGACAGTATCGTATTCAACCCTCATAAATGGCTTGGGGTGCAGTTCGACTGTTCGGCGCATTTCCTGAAATCCCCGGATGATCTTGTGCGAACGCTTGCGATTCAGCCCGAATATCTCAAGACCCACGGGGCGGATGGCATCATCAATTACTCCGAGTGGTCGGTGCCCCTTGGCCGCAGGTTCCGGGCACTCAAGATCTGGTTCGTGCTGCGGGCCTACGGGCTCGAGGGTCTGCGGGAACGGCTGCGCAATCACATCAACTGGAGCGTCGCGCTTAATGACCGGATTGCCGCCACGGCGGGGTTCGAGATCGTGACGCCGCCGATGTGGTCGCTTTTTACCTTCCGGTACTTGCGCGACGGGGTGGACCCGGACGAGTTGAACCAGCGGCTGATCAACGCGATCAATGACGATGGCCGGATCTATCTGACCCAGACGCGGGTCGATGGTGATCTTGTCATCCGGTTTCAGGCCGGGCAGTTCGAGACCACCGAGGAGGATGTGAAAATGGCCTATGATGTGATCGTGGAACTGGCGGAGACGCTTGAATGACACCGGATGAAATCGAAGACGCCGCCGATACGCTTTTTGCCGCCGAGCATCTGAACAGCCAGACCGGACTGCTCTCGCACCGGTTTCCGGGGATGACGATGGATGATGCCTATGCGGTGCAGGCGCGTTTCGTAGCGAAGAAGGTCGAAACCGGGCGCAGGCGGATCGGGTGGAAGATCGGTCTGACCAGCCGCGCCATGCAGGATGCGCTGGGCATCGATACACCGGACAGCGGTGTATTGCTGGACGATATGCTGTTCGAAGATGGCGCCACGGTGCCTGGCGGGCGGTTCATCCAGCCGAGGATCGAGGCCGAGATCGCCTTTGTGATGAAAGCGCCGCTGGCCGGGGATAGCGCCACGCGGGAAGAGGTGATCGCAGCGACCGACTATGTCGCGCCGTCGCTGGAAATCCTTGATACGCGGATCTTGCGTGCGGATCCTGAGACCGGCAAGGCGCGGGTTGTAACGGATACGATTTCCGACAATGCCGCCAATGCTGGGCTTGTCCTGGGGTCCGCGCGGCATGGCGTAGATGCCCACGATCTGCGCTGGGTCGGCGCGATCGTCAGCCGGGACGGCGTGGTCGAGGAAACCGGTCTGGGGGCTGGTGTGCTGAACGATCCCATTACCTCGGTTCTATGGCTCGCACGTCGGATGGCCGGCTACGGGCAACAGATTGACGCGGGGGATATCGTCTTGTCCGGCTCCTTCATCCGGCCGATAGAAGCATCGCCCGGTTCACATATCACCGCCGATTTCGGGTCCTTCGGATCGGTTTCGGTTTCATTCGATTGACAGAGGAAAACAGATGCCCGCGCCCGAGAACAAATTCAAAAAACGCCTGCTTGCCGGTGAGATCCAGATTGGATGCTGGCTGGCCACGGGCGACGACTACGTGGCCGAGGTTATGGGCACGGCGGGGTTCGACTGGCTCGTAGTCGATGGCGAGCATGCGCCCAATGACATCCGGTCGCTGCGCGCGCAGCTGACCGCGCTTGCCGCGAGCGACTCGCATCCCGTCCTGCGGGTCCCGATCGGGGATACGCGCATCATCAAGCAGGTGCTTGATATCGGGGCGCAGACGGTTCTGGTGCCGATGGTCGAAACCGCTGAGCAGGCGGCGGAACTGGTGCGCGATTGCCGCTATGCCCCCGGCGGCAGGCGCGGTGTGGGAGCGGCCCTTGCCCGGGCCAGTGGGTTCAATGCGATTCCCGATTACGTCGGGACGGCGAATGACCAGATATGCCTGCTGGTGCAGGTCGAAAGCGTCGCGGGGATGAAGCAGATCGGAGAGATCGCCAGCGTCGATGGTGTCGATGGGGTGTTTATCGGCCCGGCGGACCTTGCTACGGATATGGGGTTCGCAGGCAATGCCGATGCGCCCGAAGTGCGCGAGGTCATTCGTGAAGGGCTGGCAAAGATCGCCGCCGCAGGCAAGGCGCCCGGCATCCTTGCCATGAAGGATGAGGTTGCGCGCAGATATCTCGACGAAGGGGCGCGTTTCCTTGCGGTGGGGGCCGATATCATGCTGCTGGCCACGGCGGCGCGGGGCCTTTCGGCGAAATGGAAATCCTAAAGCCGTGACTTCATGCGCGCCGCGGCCTGCGTGTAACCGCCCGCGGCGCCATCGACGAAATGGACATGGTCGCCCTTCATCGCAGAGGGCACGATACAGGTCATCATCGCCTCGTCCTGCTCGAACAGCCCAAAGTCGATGACATTGCGGTTTTGGGCGTCCACCAGCACTTCCTCAAGCCGGGCGAGCGTTGCGCTGTCACAATCCAGCGTCATCTTGAGCCCGTCATCGAACTTGCGGAAATCCGCGTTGCGCCCGACGCTCTGCCGATACTCCGCCGGTTTGAAGTCTCCGAGTTTGATGCCGGATTTCAGCACGGCCCATGCGATGAACGTTTCCATCAGCAGTTTGGCCTTGTGCCCCGCGTAGGACGCCTTGCCGCGAAACGCCTGCACCTCGGTCTCCAGCCCGGCGGGGGGCCAGCTTACACCGGCACCGGCAATCGGTATCGGGTGGCCGTCGCGCTCCAGCGTGTGCGCGATGGCGATGATCGCATCCGCAACCCGGGTGAATTCGGAAGACCCCGCGCCCTCGACCGGCTGGACGACGACCGAGACGATCCTGCCGTTGCGCGCCCGCATCGGCGCCCATCGACAGCTTAGCCCGGTCAGATCCGGTTCGTTGCCCGCCTCGACAGCGGTAATGGCAAACTCGCCCGCTTTCATGCGCGCTTCTGCCCATGAGACTCCCCCGCCCGAGAACATGGCATAATCCACTTCTTCCGAGACCTGATGCCGCGCAACCGATACATCGAAACCGGCGGCGCGGATCGTGGCGACCGGAACCATCGCGGCCCGGAGATCGAAGTCAAAAGCATCACGCGCCCAAAGCTGCACGGAGGCCAGCGCCCTTGCGGCGGTTTCCGCGCGTTCAGGCGGAACGGCAAAGGCCGCGCCATCGCCGCCGAAAATATAGGGAAAGGCCTGCCCGTCGCTGGTGTTGATCTGCGCCGAGATCACCGCCGCGCCAACCATGTTCACGGACTTGTACTTTCCCTCGGCGATGGCCTTGGTGGACCCGACGATATCCGCCGTACCCAGAACCCAGTCGTCCGGCAGGCGGACATAGCTGGCGGGGTCCGTCAGCGCCTCGAAAGAGGCGAGCCGGGGCAGGGTGTCGTAAAAGGCGCTGGTATCTTTCATGCCGCCTTGTAGCACCGAGTATCTGAAATGGGGAAACACTTGCCTGTCAGATGAAGCGAATGTGTTCTTGCGCCCGAATTTGCCCCGTGTAACGTCGCCCGGTCAAAGGGGAGTGATACGAATGCAGACCGGCCTGATCATGCTGTGCCTTGCCTACCTGCTCAGCCAGTTCTTTCGGGCGTTTCTTGCGGTTCTCGCGACCTTTCTGGAACGCGACCTCGGGGCGGGGGCTGATGATTTGGCTTTTGCATCAGGGCTTTGGTTCCTGTCGTTCGCATTGATGCAATTGCCGCTCGGTTGGCTGCTGGACCGAAGCGGGCCTCGCCGTACGGCCTCGGCACTGCTGCTTTTGGGCGGTGGCGGCGGGGCGGCATTGTTCGCTCTGGCAACCACGCCCGCCCATGTCAGCGTGGCCATGTTCCTGATCGGCATAGGCTGCGCCCCATGCCTGATGGCCTCATATTATATTTTCGCCCGCGAATACCCGCCCGCTAAATTCGCGACGCTCGGTTCGCTGATGCTGGGTGTCGGCTCGCTTGGTAATCTCATCGCCTCCTATCCCGTGGCGCTTGCGGCAGAAACCATCGGCTGGCGCGCGAGCCTCTGGAGCGTTTCGGCGCTTTCAGTGCTCGTGGCGCTGGGCATTTTCTTCAAGGTCCGCGACCCGGCCCCAAGCGACAGCGAAGAGAAAGGCACGGTGCTCGACCTGCTGAAGATGCCGGTTATGTGGGCCATCCTTGCGCTGATGTTCGTGATGTACGCCCCGACCGGTGCGGTGCGGGGTCTTTGGATCGGTCCCTACCTCAGCGATGTCTTTGGCCTTGCGCCGTCGCAGATTGGCACGGCCTCGCTCATCATGGGTATATCGATGATCGTCGGTACGCTCGCCTTCGGGCCGCTCGACCGGATATTCGGAACTCGCAAATGGGTCATCTTCGCGGGTAATTTTGGCAGCGCTCTGACCATGCTTGCGCTGGCGTTCTTCATCGGCACCAATGCGACCCTAAGTATTGCCATCATGGCGACGGCGGGTTTCCTGGGCGGTACCTACGCGGTGATGATCGCCCATGGCCGCGCCTTTTGCCCGCCGCATCTGGTGGGTCGAGGCGTGACTCTCGTCAATCTGGCCGGGATCGGCGGTGTGGGCTTGATGCAGTTCGTTTCGGGCCGAATACATGAATCGATGCAGGGAACAGCAACGGTCACCGCGCCCTACACGACGATCTTTGCATTCTTTGGCCTCGCCCTGCTGGCCGGGTCGCTGATTTTCCTCTTTGCGCGGGACAACGTGGACTAAGCTTTACCCCGCGCGACAGACCCTATATGAGACCGCTGCCGGTAAAACCCCGGCAGAGATTGGAGAACAATATGGGTTATCGCGTCGTCGTTGCGGGCGCCACAGGCAATGTGGGCCGCGAAATGCTTAACATCTTGGCCGAGCGCCAGTTTCCAGTGGATGAAATCGCCGTTCTGGCGAGCCGTAAGTCCTTGGGAACAGAGGTGAGCTTTGGCGACAAGACACTCAAGACCCAGGATCTGGATACATTCGATTTCACCGGCTGGGACATCGCTCTGTTTGCCATTGGCTCGGATGCGACCAAGACCTATGCGCCCAAGGCGGCCAAGGCTGGCTGTGTTGTCATCGACAACTCGTCGCTCTACCGCTACGATTCGGAAGTGCCGCTGATCGTCCCCGAAGTGAACCCGGACGACATCATGGGCTATTCCAAGAAGAACATCATCGCCAACCCGAACTGCTCGACCGCGCAGATGGTCGTTGCGCTCAAGCCGCTGCATGACCGTGCGCGGATCAAGCGTGTTGTCGTCTCGACCTACCAGTCGGTTTCCGGCGCGGGCAAGGCGGGCATCGATGAGCTCTGGGATCAGACCAAGTCGATCTACAACCCTGTCGATGACAAGCCGGCCAGCAAGTTCACCAAGCAGATCGCTTTCAACGTCATTCCGCATATCGACGTCTTCATGGAAGACGGTTCGACCAAGGAAGAATGGAAGATGGTCGCCGAGACCAAAAAGATCGTCGATCCGTCGATCAAGGTTTCCGCAACCTGTGTGCGGGTGCCGGTCTTTGTCGGCCACGCGGAGTCGATCAACATCGAGTTCGAGGACCATCTGGACGAAGACGAAGCCCGCGACATCCTGCGCGAAGCGCCCGGCATCATGGTGATCGACAAGCGCGAAGACGGTGGTTACGTCACGCCGGTCGAATGCGTCGGCGATTTTGCGACCTTCATCAGCCGTATCCGTCAGGATTCGACCATCGACAACGGCCTGAACCTGTGGTGCGTATCCGACAACCTCCGCAAGGGCGCAGCGCTCAACGCGGTGCAGATTGCCGAGACCCTTGGCACCCGGGTGCTGAAAAAGGGCTAAGCCGTTAGCCTGTTCTTAACGGTCGATACTCATACCATGCGCGATATTTCACGTCGCGCATGGGAGCATTTATGGAAGAACTGCATTTCAACTGTCCCGCTTACCTGTCTCAACGGTTCTGGCTTTTATGCTCTGAACGCAAAGAGACACCGGGCTCGGTCCTGCGCTCCTTCATGTATGAAGAGATCGCAAGATCAGACGCCAGTTTCATCTATGACCTGAAGGAAGTGACCGGCATGGATGAATGGGCGGTCAGACAGGGCCTTATTCCCGGCAAGAAATAACCCTCGCCGGGCAGGTCTTCTCTATCAGACGGGTACGAAATTCCCGGTCGCAGCATCGTAATTCGACAATCCGCCTTCGCCGATTTCCGTCCATAGCCCGTGAAGGCTCAAACTGCCTTCTTCGACCGCTGACTGGACAAAGGGAAAGGTCATCAGGTTTTCCAGTGAGGTGACGACGGCATGTTGTTCCAGCTGCCGTGCCTGTTCCTTGGGGTCTTCGGTCTTTTCGACAAGATTGTACTTCGGTCGCAGCAGATCCATCCAGCGCCCGACAAAGCTTTCCTTGCTTTCCAGTTCGGGAGCCTGACCGTTGCACATGTCGATACAGCCCTGCACACCACCGCATTGCGAATGGCCAAGCACGACAAGGTGGGACACCTTGAGCACGGTCACCGCATATTCGATCGTCGCCGAGGTACCGTGCTGGAACCCGTCGGGTTCATAGGGCGGCACAAGGTTCGCGATATTGCGGTGGATAAAGAACTCACCCTGATCCGCGCCAAAGATCGAGGTCACATGCACCCGGCTGTCGCAGCATGAAATGACCATCGCGCGTGGCCGCTGGCCTTCGGTTGCGAGACGACGATACCAGCCCTTGTTCTCGGCATATGTGGTTGCTTTCCAGCCATGGTAGCGCTGGACGAGATAGGCGGGCAGGGGCTTGGCATGTTTCACGGAAGAATCCCATTTTCCTACAGGTTTACCCCCCAGATACAGGGCATTGGCATAAAATTTAAGAGACTAAGTGGCGAATATTCAACCTTATGCAAACTCCGATGGTCCAAGACTGCCCGGCGGTTGGGACGAAACAGGTACCTGGGGTGATATTGGTGAGTGATGTTTGTGAATTAATTCAATTTGAAAACGTGCGGCTGGATCCGGATCGATTGAAGACGCTCTATCATCAGATGGGGGAATCCGGCGCAGAAGAGGTTGTGTGCCGCGCGATCGAGGAACTGGCCGTCCGGCTGAGCCATTGCGAAAGGTTGTGGCACAAGCGCGATATCGAGGGGTTGCGAAAAAGCGCGCGCTCGCTTGTCGCGATATCAGAGCAAATCGGCATGACCATGCTGGCGCGTGTGGCGGGCGACGTCACCAGATCTATTGATCAATATGATCTCGCGGCAATCGGCGCGACGCTTTATCGGCTTCTCCGGATTGGCGAGCGGTCGCTTGTCGCAGTCTGGGATCTTCAGGATCTTTCCCTCTGACAGGACTTGCAGCGCGGGCTGGGGCGATTAGGCTGCGCGCAAGAACTGTCCAAGGAATATGTATAGAATGCCTCTGAGTTTCGCCGAGCCGGTAGAATCCGCCATCCCGCTTCACATCGTCGAAGGAAATACCATCGATGCGTGGCTATCCGACAAACCGGCCGATTTTGCGGAATGGGTGCGTCTCAACGGATTCGAAGGCGGCATCGGTCAGGTTCTCATCGTGCCATCGGGGCCGGACCGGCCGGTTTCCGCGCTGGTCGGTTATGGCACTGCCGCCAAACGCAAACGGGGCAGGTACGTCCTTGCATCCGCCGCCGCGAAATTGCCCGAGGGCGTGTATCGCATCGCTTCGGGTGCCCCGGAAACCGGACTTGAGACCGAATGTCTTGGCTGGTTGCTCAGCGCCTATCGTTTTGATCGTTATCGCAAAAAACCGTCGAAACCCGCCCGGCTTATCGCGCCCGAAGGGATCGACGCAAAGCGGGTCGAAACCATCGCGGCAGGCGAAGTTCTGTTGCGTGACCTGATCAATACGCCGACGTCGGACATGGGCCCCGACAAGCTTGAAGAGGCGGCCTCGGCGCTTGCTTCGATGCACGGTGCACAGTTCTCCTCGATTGTCGGTGATGACCTGATCGAGCAGAATTTCCCGATGATTCACGCCGTTGGCCGAGCGTCCGAAACACCGCCGAGGCTGGTCGAATTCAACTGGGGCAGCACGGGGCCCAAATTGACCCTCGTCGGCAAGGGCGTCTGTTTCGACACGGGCGGGCTTGATATCAAGCCGCCGTCGAACATGCTGCTGATGAAAAAGGACATGGGTGGCGCGGCCAATGTTCTGGGCCTTGCTCATATGATCATGGCGCTGAAGCTGCCGGTGCAGTTGCGGGTGCTGATCCCGGCCGTGGAAAACTCGATTGCGGGTAATGCCTTCCGGCCCAGCGATATTCTTATGTCGCGTAAGGGGCTGACGGTCGAAGTAAACAATACCGATGCAGAAGGTCGCCTTGTTCTGGCCGATGCGCTCGCGCTTGCGGAAGAGGGCGCGCCCGATCTGGTGATCTCGATGGCGACGCTGACAGGGGCCGCGCGGGTGGCCGTGGGCCCTGATATTGCGCCGTTTTTCACCGATGACAGCGATGCGGCGATGGCCCTGTCGCGGGCTGCCGGTCGGGTGGATGATCCGGTCTGGCAATTGCCCTTCCACGAACCCTATGAGGAGATGATCGAACCTGCTTATGCCGATCTCGACAACGCGCCATCGGGCGGTTTTGCCGGGGCGACGACGGCCGCGCTTTTCCTGCGGCGCTTTGTGGGGGGGGCGCGTTACATGCATTTCGACATCTACGGCTGGTCGCCGACGGATCGGCCCGGTCGGTCCAAGGGCGGCACGGGTCAGGGTATTCGCGCGCTTCTCGAAGCCCTGCCGGAGCTGCTAAAGCTGTGAGCGACCGTCGCAGCCACTTTGCCAATACGCGCGTCGCCCATAGCAGCCTGCGCGGGAAGGTCGAGGCCGAGCGGTTTACCGATGGCACGTGGATGCGCGTGATCCAACCGGTTGCCGATCTGCTTGCCGCGCCGGACAGTACAGGGCCGGACCGGCAGGTGATCTGGGGCGAGCCGTTCCACGTGCTGGAAATCCACGAGGCTCTGGCCTTTGGGCGCTGCGGTCTGAACGGGCATGTGGGTTATCTCCCCGAGCAAGCGCTGGGCGAAGCGGACACACCTACGCATCGCGTCAAGGTACGGCAAACGCTTGGTTTTTCCCGTCCCGATTTCAAGGAACCCCATCCGGTCGGCCTTAGCATCGGAAGTCGTTTGCGCGTGACCGGGGAAACAGGCCGGTTTCTGGAATGCGGCGAGGGGATGTTCATTCCCAAGGCACATCTGGCGCTGCTGGAAACGCCCGAAAGCGATCCGGTTGCCGTGGCCGAGCGGTTGCTCGGCACGCCCTATCTGTGGGGCGGCAACAGTCACGCGGGGCTTGATTGTTCGGGTCTCGTGCAAGTGGGTATGCAGGCCTGTGATCGCGCCTGCCCCGGGGACAGCGACCAGCAGCTGGCGCAGCTTGGGCCGCTATTGCCGGAAGGGACGGAGCCCCGCCGGGGTGATCTCATGTTCTGGAAAGGCCATGTCGCCTGGGCCTCGGGTCCGGACATGTTGCTGCATGCGAATGCCTATCACATGGCGGTGGCGTACGAGCCGCTGAAAGAGGCAATCACCCGGATCGTCGATCAGGGCGACGGGCCGGTCATCGGGCATATCCGGCCGCTGGGATAGGGCAAAAACGCGATGCACAAGCCGTACACCCCCTGTACACCCCCCGTACATCGGATTGGCACTATTTGACGGCGCGGATCAGTTTCTTTTCCAGCACGCGCAGCACGGATTTCAGATCGGGCCCGCGCTTGAGGATCTGGCCGTCCATCCCCACGACCGCGTACATGCCCTGTCGGTTGCGCAGCTTGGGATGTTTTTCGATCCGGTAGAGCGGATTTTCTGCAGTGCGTCGGAACACCGAAAAAACGGCAAAGTCGCGCAGCGATGAAATGCCGTAATCCCGCCATTCGCCCGCGGCTACCATACGTCCGTACACTGAAAGAATGGTCTGCAACTCGCGCCGGTCAAAGGACACCTGTCCAGGGATGCCGGTGAACGGGCTTGGAGGATGAATTGTCATGTATCGAGATTTGCGCCAAACGGCTGACAAATCAAGCCTCTTGCAGCCCGCCAAATCGTCGCGCCAGCCGCGCATCGGCAGGCGGCATCGGTGCAAGGTCGCCATCACCGCTGTCGAGCCAGGCCTCGGCGGCGGGGGCAAGCCTGCGATAAGCTTCGGCGACGGCAAGGCGCGGGTTCTTCAGCGGCGCGTCGGCAGGCATCAGTTCCGGGGCAATATCGCCATAGCGCAGGGTGATCCGGCGCCAGCGGTGGATCAGCAACAGACGCGAAGCGGCAGCGTCGAGATCGGTTTCCAGCCGTGCGGATTGCAGGGCGTCGAGGTCGTCGCGCAACCCGTCCAGCGCAAGGCGTTGCCCCTCACCGAGGAGCGTGGCGCGGTAGCTTTCGCTGATCGTGTCGATCGCCCCGGTCAGCCGCAGATCAGCGGGCGGGCTGGAGGCATCCGCCGGGGTGAGTTCTATCTGCTGCGCGCCATCCGGCGAGATGTTCAGCGTCATTGCCCATCGGGACACAGGCTTCGTCTGCGGCGCGGCATAGATCTGGGTTGTCGCGGGGGCGAAACGATCAAGCCCCTGTTCGCTTAGGCGATAGAGGCTAAGCCGTCCGGAACGGGTGCTTGTGACCCAGCCGTCGCGGTTCAGACGCGACAGGGCGGTGCGCAAGGTGCCCTGTTCGATCCCGACCCGGCCCAGCAGCGCGCCAAGCCGTGCGGTCGAGATCTCGCCGCCCCGGTCCTGCACAAGATCGCCGAAAGCGGTGATCACGAGCGACCATACTCGCAGCCGGCCCTGATTGTGCAAGGCATTGATCAAAGGGGAAATAGGGTCGCTCATAGGCGACTGTCATAGGGTTAGGCCGAGTTTCGCACAAGGGTGAGGCGGCGGGCAAAGCGCTTGGCGTTGCCCGCCGAACATTGCCTATTCGGGACGTTCATAGCTGACCATCGTCAGCAGTTCGTATTCCGCGACCTGATCGCCGTCCTGATTGGTCAGCGTCGCATTCCACGCGACTTCGCCATAGCTGTCGGTTCGTTGCGTCTTGCGCTTGCAGGTCAGGCGCACCTTGATGCTGTCGCCGGGACTGACCGGTTTCTGGAAGGACAGGCTGTTCAATCCGGTATTGGCCAGAACCGGGCCGGGATCGGGCTGCACGAAAAGCCCTGCGGCAAAGGATAAGAGCAGGTAGCCATGCGCGACGCGGCCCGGGAAGAAGGGGTTCGCCTTGGCGGCATCTTCGTCCATGTGGGCATAGAAAGTATCGCCGGTGAAATGGGCAAAATGCTCAATATCGTCGAGCGTGACGGTGCGCGATTTGGTGTGCAGCGTCTCGCCGATCCGGATTTCGCGGAAGGTGCGCTGGAAAGGGTGGTCGGGCCCTTCGATTTCGGGTGCGCCGGTAATCCACTGGCCGGTGATGGCCGAGATGACATCGGGGCCACCCTGAATCGCGGTGCGCTGCATGTAATGCATGACGCCTCGGATGCCGCCGAGTTCCTCGCCCCCGCCTGCGCGACCGGGGCCGCCATGGACCATGTGCGGCATGGGCGCGCCGTGGCCGGTCGCGGCCTTGGTGCTATTGCGGCCCGTGATGTAGAGACGCCCGTGCCATGCGGCGCTGTCGAGCACGACCTGCCGCGCGACCTCGGGATCGCCGGTCACCAGCGAGGCCACGAGCGAGCCGCCGCCCCGATTGGCAAGCTGCGCCGCGTGGGCGAGATCGCGATAGGGCATGAGGGTCGAAACCGGGCCAAAGGCTTCGAGTTCGTGAACCGCTTGGGCCTTGTCCGGGTCATCGCATTGCAGCAGGGTTGGCGCGAGGAAAGCGCCATCGGGTCCGGCGCCGACCAGATCGAGCGTTTCCGGGTCGCCGGTCAGGCGAATCGTTTCACCCGAAAGGGCGCGCAGCTTGCCGAGCACATCCTCTTTCTGGGCAGCAGAGGCGAGCGCCCCCATGCGGACCGAGTCGTCTGCCGGGTCGCCGATGGTGGTTTTCGACAACCGCTCCATCAGCGCTTCGCTGACGTCTTTCATCGCGGAAGAGGGGACGATGATACGGCGGATGGCGGTGCATTTCTGACCCGCCTTGGTGGTGATCTCGTTCGCGGCCTCCTTGATGAAGGCGTCGAATTCCGGGGTGCCGGCGATGGCATCGGGGCCAAGGATCGTCGCGTTCAGGCTGTCCTGTTCGGAATGGAACCGCACCGAATTGCGCATCAGCGAGGGGTTGGCGCGCAGGTGCAGGGCGGTATCGGCGGAACCTGTAAATCCGACCACATCCTGCGGCGTCAGCCGGTCGAGCATGTCGCCGGTACCACCGATTACGAGCTGGACCGCGCCTTCGGGCACGAGGCCCGATTCGATGATCATGCGGAAACAGGCCTCGGTCAGGTAGCAGGTCTGGGTGGCGGGTTTGACGATGGCGGGCATCCCGGCCAGCAGGGTCGGGGCGAGCTTTTCCAACATCCCCCAGACCGGGAAGTTGAAAGCGTTGATATGAACCGCAACCCCTTGCATCGGCACGCAGATATGCTGCCCGAGGAAAGAGCCGTCGCGCGACAGGCCCTCGGGCGCGCCATCGACATAGACGTGGCCGTCGGGCATTTCGCGGCGGCCTTTGCCCGCGATCACCATCATCGTGCCGATGCCGCCTTCGATATCGACACCGCCGTCGCGGCGGGTCGCGCCGGTCAGCGGGTTCAGGGCGTAGAGTTCTTCCTTGCGCTCGGCGATGTACTGGCCGACCGCCTTGATCATCTTGGCGCGTTCATGGAACGTCATCGCGCGCAGGGCCGGGCCGCCGGTCAGCCGCGCCCAGTCGAGCATGGCCTGCACATCAAGGCCCGCACCGCCTGCCTGCGCGATCAGCTTGCCATCGACGGGACCGTGGACGGCGCGCGCCTTGTCATCCGGCGCGATCCATTTGCCCGCCGCAAAACTTTCGGGTTTCAGCATGGTCTCTCTCCCCTTGTGGTTGGGGGCACCATGACCGAGGCGCGGGACGAAATCAACACTATTGACCGCATGGTCGGTTTTGTGCAGGGTGCAGCCCGAGGAGCAAGGGGGAGACAGCGATGACGCCGCAGGAGAGGGCAGAACGCAGCGCCGAGGCGATGTGGGCCACGGATTCGGCTTCGAAATGGCTGGGTCTGTCGCTGGATGCCATCGGGCCGGGGACGGCGACCATGTCATTCACCGTGCAGGAGCATCACCTGAACGGCCATCGTATCTGCCACGGCGGATATATCTTTACCCTTGCCGACAGCACATTCGCCTTTGCCTGCAACAGTTACAATCAGGTGACCGTGGCGCAGGAAAATTCGATCACCTTCATCACCCCGGGTCAGCCGGGAGAGCGGTTGACGGCGCGGGCCGTCGAGTCGGCGAAATCCGGCAGATCGGGCGTTTACGATATCACCGTGACAGGCGAAGATGGGCGCAAGGTGGCCCTGTTCCGGGGCCTCTCACGTACCATCAAAGGTCAGAATTTCGAGGAGACATCATGACTGTAGCTTATATTTGCGACGGGTTGCGCACCCCTATCGGGCGATACGGCGGCGCGCTTTCGTCGGTACGCCCCGATGATATGCTGGCCCATGTGATCAAGGAAGTCATGGCGCGCAATCCCGGGCTCGACGTCGACGAAGTGCTTGCCGGGTGTGCCAACCAGGCGGGCGAAGACAACCGCAACGTCGCCCGTATGGCGGTGCTGCTGGCGGGCCTGCCCGACACCGTGCCGGGTGCGACGATCAACCGTCTCTGCGGCTCGGGCCTTGATGCTGTCGGGTCCGCCGCGCGCGCCGTGCGCACGGGCGAGGCCGAGGTGGTCATCGCCTGTGGCGTCGAAAGCATGAGCCGCGCGCCGCTGGTCATGCCCAAGGCCGATAGCGCCTTTTCGCGCAAGGCCGAGATCTATGACACCACCATCGGCTGGCGTTTCGTGAACAAGGAAATGCACAAGCATTTCGGCACCGATTCCATGCCGGAAACCGGTGAAAACGTCGCGGCCGACTTCCAGATCAGCCGCGAGGATCAGGACAAGTTCGCCCTGAGATCGCAGGAGAACGCCGCCAAGGCGATTGCCTCGGGTCGCATGGCGCAGGAGATCACCCCGGTGTCGATCCGCCAGCGCAAGGGCGATCCGATCATCGTGGATACCGATGAACATCCCCGCGCCACGACGCTGGAAAAGCTGGGCAAACTGCCGACCCCGTTCCGCGAGAACGGCACCGTGACGGCGGGCAATGCATCCGGCGTGAACGACGGCGCGGCGGCGGTGATCATCGCCTCGGAAGCGGCGGTCGAGAAATACGGCCTCACCCCACGTGCCCGCGTCGCGGGTATGGCAACGGCGGGCGTGCCGCCCCGGATCATGGGCATGGGCCCGGCCCCGGCGACGGAAAAGCTGATGGCAATGCACGGGTTGTCGATTGGCGATATCGACCTGATCGAACTGAACGAAGCCTTTGCGGCACAGGGGCTTGCGGTGATGCGCCAGCTGGGTCTGGCCGATGATGCCGATCATGTGAACCCCAATGGCGGTGCCATCGCGCTGGGTCACCCGCTTGGTATGTCCGGCACCCGTCTGGCGCTGACCGCCTCGCAGCAGATGATCAACGAAGGGCTCAACCGTGCGATCTGCACCATGTGTATCGGCGTGGGTCAGGGTATCGCGGTGATGCTGGAGAAAGTGTGATGAAAGACCTGACGCCTCGTAAAGAAGACCTGAACCCCATCGAGATTGCCAGCCGCGACGAGATCGCCGCGCTCCAGCTTGAACGGATGAAATGGTCGCTGGCACATGCCTATGAAAACGTGCCCTTTTACAAGGCGTCATTCGACAAGGCGGGCGTGCATCCCGATGACCTTCAGAGCCTCGCCGATCTGGCGAAGTTTCCGTTCACGGTCAAACAGGATCTGCGCGACAATTACCCTTTCGGCATGTTCGCCATCCCGCGCGAACAGGTCAAACGGATCCACGCCTCGTCGGGAACAACAGGGCAGCCCACGGTTGTGGGCTACTCTGAAAACGATCTGAAGAACTGGGGCGAGGTCGTGGGCCGGTCTTTGCGCGCCTCCGGTCTCTGCCCCGGTGACATCTTGCATAACGCCTATGGCTACGGGCTTTTTACCGGCGGCCTCGGCATTCACCTCGGCGCGGATTCGCTGGGGCTGACCACGGTGCCGGTCTCGGGCGGGATGACCCAGCGGCAGGTGCGGCTGATCGAGGATTTCAAACCCAAGGGGATCACGGTGACGCCGTCCTACGCGCTGTCGATCCTTGACGAATACGCGGTGCAGGGGCTCGACCCGCGCGACAGTTCGCTGGAGGTCGGTATCTTCGGCGCCGAACCATGGACCAACGCGATGCGGCTGGAAATCGAAGCCGCCTTCGACATGCACGCGGTCGATATCTACGGTCTGTCCGAGGTGATGGGGCCGGGCGTGGCCAATGAATGCGTGGAGACCAAGGACGGGCTGCACATTTGGGAGGATCATTTCTATCCCGAGATCATCAACCCGACGACCGGCGAAGTGGTGGCGGACGGCGAGCAGGGGGAACTGGTCTTCACCTCGCTGACGAAAGAAGCCTTTCCGATCATCCGCTACCGGACCCGGGATCTGACTCGCCTGTTGCCGGGCACCGCGCGCTCCATGCGGCGGATGGAAAAGATCACTGGGCGCAGCGACGACATGATCATCCTGCGCGGCGTTAACGTCTTCCCGACCCAGATCGAGGAACAGCTGATGACCGTGAAAGGTCTGGCGCCGCATTTCCAGATCGAGCTGAGCAAGCCCGACCGGATGGATCAGCTGACCGTTCTTTGCGAAGCCGCGCAGGACTGCGCCGGAGATGATGCGCGCAAGGCGGCGGCCGGGGATCTCGCTCACAAGATCAAGGCGACGGTCGGGATCAGCGTGAGAGTGCTGATCGCCGATCCCGGCGGGGTAGAGCGCAGCCAGGGCAAAGCGGTGCGGATCATCGATAACCGCCCCAAGAGCTGATGCCCCGGGGCGTTGCACGCGACCACGATGAAAAACGAGCCGCCCTGCGCAAGGGGGCGGCGCGCTATTTCGCGCGTCAGGGCTATGATCGCGCCTCAATGACCGGCGCCGCCCGCGAATGCGGTGTCTCCAAGGCTCTGATCTATCACTATTACGACCGCAAGGAGGCGCTGCTCTTCGACATTCTCGAGTCCCACCTGACCGAGCTGGTTGAGATGGTGGAAGAGGCGAAAGACGATGGCCTGCCGGGTCTGATCCGTGCGATCCTGATGGCCTATGCCGATGCCGACGCGGAGCATAAATTGCAGATCGACGCGCTGGAAACCCTGCCGCCCGATATGCAATCCCCCCTGATCGCGCTGCAGCGCCGTCTCGTGGTGATCTTTTCCGACGCGATCCGCGCAGAGCGCCCTGACCTTCAGGCAGACAGGCTCCGCGCGCTCACAATGTCGGTCTTCGGTATCCTGAACTGGTTCTACATGTGGCACAGGCCCGACAAGGGCCTGACCAGGGAAGACTATGCCGAACTGGTCGCCAAATTCGTCGACGCGGGCCTGTCCGGCCTCCCGGATTGAGGCACCTTCGGTGCCCTTTCCTTCTACTCGTCATCCGCCTTTGGCGTCTTCCTCGGATGTGCCTCCGGCGAGGATTTTTTAAGACCCAAAGAAAGGGTTTGTGCTTCTTTGGGTCTTAATAATCCCGGGGGTGAATTGCCCGCAGGGCAAGAGGGGGCTGGCCCCCCTTTCTGCCGTTGCCGCTAGGGAAAACTTCCGTGGCAGAACCAGTTGGGAAGCAGGATCGCGCCCCGCCCGAAGTAAATCCAGAGAGGTTTTCCGAACTCGTGGAAAGCCTTCCAGTAATCGCGGATGCCGGTACGCCAGTCCGCCAGATCGAACCACCACTCGGGTAGTATTCGTTCGGGTCCCTGCAGGGCGACAAGCGACCATTGGCGACCTCGCCAGCGGAAAGACGCTTTTGGTGCTTCCGAGGCAGGATGGTGGACAGGTTCGGGCGGCCAGATCAGCAGCGGCCGGGGGGCGGCGGGGGGCGGCCAGTCGCTCGCGGGAACGGACCAGGCTGCGGCCAGTGTCAGCGCGGATTTATCGGGAAGGTGGCTGGTGCCGGGATGGCGGCGGGTGACGGTTTCCAGCCCGATACGGGCCCCGATCTTGCTGACCAGATCGTGCAGGAGGGCCGGATCGGTGCGTTTCTCTCCGGCGGTCCTGTTGGCCTGCAGGTGACCGACAGGCTTTTTGCGGGTCCGTTCCTCGGTCGAAATGCCCACGAGCCGCAGCATGTCGATACCGAATTCCGCGTCGAGATCTTCGATCTTCATTTCCAGCAGCGGGCGGATCCGGTCGGGGGAACAGGTCGCCCGGGCAAGCTGGATGAGGCGGATATCGGCCTGACCGTCGGGACGGTGAGCTTCGAGGCGCAAGCTGCGCAACCCGCGCCCCTTGTCCTGGATCTTTTTGCAGAGGGAGGGTAGCATCCGGTCAAGCGCGGCCATCACGTCTTCTTTTAGCCCGATCGGGTCGGGCATCGTCATTCTCACGGCAAAATGTTCCTCGGCCTCGGCGGGCGAGACCGGCTCGGGCACGCTGCCCAGGGCCTGGTCAAGGCGCAGCAGGAGGGTCTTGCCAAAGCGGCGGGCGAGGGCAGCGCGGGGCTGACCGATGATGTCGCGGACATGGCGCAGCCCGAGGCGGTTGAGCTGTTCCGTGGTTCCGGGGTCCAGCCGCAGGGCGGTAACCGGAAGCGGGGCGAGCGCGGAGTGGTTTTGTCCGGGCGCGGCGATGCGGCCGGTGAGGGGAGTCATGCTGCGGGGGGCCTGCGGCGCGGCGCCGCCCTTACTCCAGTGTTTGCGCTTGCCTGCGCGGGACCGGGTGGCCCGGGCTTCCTGATCGATGGCATCGCCATTGCGCAGGCTGCCTCCGGATTCGCCTGAAAACCGGGCCAGTGCCCATGCGGCGCCCAGCGTATCGGCGATGCCGCATTGAACGGTCAGCCCCATGTCGCGGCATTCCTCTTCGATCCGGGCGATCACGCCGGTTTCGCCGCCGAAGAGATGCGCGCAGCCGGTCAGGTCGATCACCAGCGCATCGGGCGGGGTCTCGGCCACCCAGGGGCTGTATTTCCCGGACCAGCGGCGCAGGGCATTCAGGAAACTGATCTCGGCGGCGCGGTTGCGCATGCGGGTATGCAGGCCCGCGCAGCTTGCCTGTGCATCGCGCAGCGACTGCCCCACGTGCAGGCCAAGCCGCAAAGCGGGGCCGTTTAACGAGGTGATAACCTGCATGTTGGATTGTTCAGCCACGATGGCAAGCGGTGCATCTTGCATATGATGCTCGAACCGGAGGACGCGTTCGGCGCCAAGGCGCGGAAACCAAAGGGAAAGGATACGACGGTTGGGCATGATCAGGCGATTCTGGCGACTCATTTGTTCATGTTTTGTTCTATATGACTCGAATCCTTTTCGGAGTCGAGATGCCCGGGGTGGCCGGCTGTCACAGCGTGGAATTGTTCTTGCCGTTCTGGCCGCGCTGGGGCTGGCGACGATGGCGGTATCGCAGGATACGGCATGGGACGGTCACGTGCTGCGTCGTGTGGCTGCGATGAACGACGCCCGCGTTGTGATGGGGCGGTTGCATGACATGGCGGGGACGAATGCGATTTTTCACCGGGATCGCGCGCGGCTGGATCGCAAAGCGTTGATAAAGTTCTCGAAATCACTGCCGCGCCTGTTTCGTAAAGAGCGGATGGATCTGCACAGCCGGGCAAAGCCGGGGGTGTGGGAAAACCGGAAGATGTTCCGGGTGCGGGCGCGCATTGCGCTTGCCGCGGCGCGCGGGATCAATCCGCGCTCTCCCGAGACGTTGCGCGCGACATTGCCCGACATGTTGCAGGCTTGTCTTGATTGTCACAAGCAGTTCCGCGCCCCGCCGTGAGCGGCGGGGTCAGGAGAGATCAGCCACACCAGATGCGGGTGATCGTGTAATCCTCGGTGACGTTCACGTTCACGCGCTGGGGCTGGTATTCCTGCGTGTAGAGGGAGTTCGGCGGGATGATCCGCACATCGGCAGGCAGGACCGGGCGGGATTGCGCAAAGGGCTGACCGACAACCGCCTTCTGCTCTTCGTTGAGACAGGCCGAGGCCACCGCCGACTGCTCGGGTGTGGTGGTCGAGGTGGTCGAGGTGGTTGTCGTGGTCACTTGGTTGGGGCTGCAGGCCGCCAAGAGCAACACGAGGGGCAGCATCCATTTCATGCGCCGGTCTCCTTCCAGATTTCGTTCCGATCCTGTCCGCATCATTGCACATATGCGGGGTCGGACAACCCGGAGAATGCGTCCCGGCGCGGAAATCTACCGATACGGCAACGGCTTGGCCGGGTGGCGCATCGTCAGTTGTCGTGGAGCCCGGTTCAGCGGCGGCCTTCGCGCAGCCAGCCGCCGACGATCAGGACAGAGGCGATCAGCAGCACCAGCCAGGGCGGCAACAGGGCCATCTGGGTAACGTCGCGGGTTTCATAGGCGTCACGCGGCGTAAGCCCGATCCAGCCCCGACCCGAGGCAGGACGGCCGGGCCGGATGTCGCGCAGCGAGGGAATCTGGTCTTCGATGCGGAAGACACCGCCGCGCATCGGTTCGATCACGGGCGCGAGCACTGTATCGGTGGCGATGGTCTGTTCGAATTCACGCGGCGCTGCGGGGCCAAGGCCGATCACTGCCTCACGTTCGCCCTCGGCCAGCCGGTAGAGACCGATATCCGCGCCCTCGTAGGTGCTCTCGAAACGGCCCGGGCTGACCTCTTCCAGCGTGATGGTCTCGGTCGTGCCATCGGGTCTGGTGATGGTGACCTCGCCGATTTCCTCTTCGAGCGTGCGGCGGATGATCTTCATGGTCTGGCCCGAGGTGACCTCGGCCCAGAGCGCCTCTTCCTCGAGCTCGGGTTCTTTCATCATCCAGTGGGCGAGGCGGCGCAGCAGTTCAAGCTGCGGGCCGCCGCCCTCGTAGCCGCGATTCCAGAGCCATGCGTGGTCCGAGGCCATCAGGGCGACACGCCCTTCGCCAACGCGGTCGAGGATCAGCAGTGGCCGGTCGTCGATACCGGACATGACGACATTGCCCGAACGCGGTTCGAGTTCGATCTGGCGCAGCCACGGTCCCCAGGTGTCGGCGCCCTGAAAATCGCTGGTGACCGGGTGGCGCTGGCCGAGATCGGTGATCTCGGGGCGGAAGCGTTGTTCGATCACGCGGGCGGTGGGTTCGGCGGGCAGAACTCGTTCAAGCGGGGAGCGGAAGATACTGTCGGCGCTGGCAAAATCCGGACCCGCCGCGACAAGGACGGCACCGCCCTTGTTCACGTATTCCGAGACGTTGTCGAGGTAGAGCGCGGGCAGGATGCCACGGCGCTTGTAGCGGTCAAAGATGATCAGGTCGAAATCATCGATCTTTTCAAGGAACAGCTCGCGGGTGGGGAAGGCAATGAGGGACAGCTCTCCGACTGGCACGCCATCCTGTTTCTCGGGCGGGCGCAGGATGGTGAAATGGACGAGATCGACAGAACTGTCCGATTTCAGCAGGTTGCGCCATGTGCGGCCACCGGGGTGGGGTTCGCCCGAGACGAGCAGCACCCGCAGGCGGTCGCGCACACCGTTCATCTGGATCAGGGCGGTGTTGTTGCGGTCGGTCAGCTCGCCGTCGGCTTCGGGAACGGTGAACTGGATGACGTTGCGCCCGCCGTGGGGCAGGGTGAGCGGCAGGTCGATGTCCTGACCGATGGGCACGTCAAAGCTCTGCGGCTCACCGCCATCGACCGATATTTCAAGCGGTGCGGTGGCGCCTGTTGCCGGAGCCGCGCCGCTGTCTTCGACACGCAGGGTCAGGGTGACGGGTTCGCCAATGATGGCGAAGGCCGGGGCGTTGCGGACGATCAGGCGGCGATCCCAGTCCGTTTCACGCCCGGTAAGCAGCAGGTGCATTGGTGCCGGGAGGTCAGGCGTCATGTCGAGATCATGGGCCCGCCCGTCGCTGAGCGCGACAATCCCGGCGATGCGCGCGCGGGGTTCCTCGGCCAGCGCCTCGGTCAGGGCGCTCATCATGCGGGTGCCGGTATCGCCTTCGCCGTCGGGGATCTGGACTCGGCGGATTTCGGTATTGCCACGGGCGGCGAGTTCACCGGTCAGCTCTTCGACGGCGCTGGCGAGTTGTTCGGGACGGTCGGACAGGCGCTGGCTGGCGCTTTCGTCTTCGAGCAGGATCACGATGTCAGAAAGCGGCGCGCGGTCTTCCTCCTGATAGACCGGACCGGCGAGCGCCCCGAGGATCACCAGCGCGGAAAGGCCACGCAGCGCCCAGCCGGACAGGCCGCGCCAGAGCGCGAGCACGATGCCGGCAAAGGCCAGCACGGCAAGCCCGGCCAGCAGGGGCCAAGGGATCAGCGGGTCGAATAGAAGTGTTCCGGTCATTGTCCAAGCCTGTCGAGGAGGGCGGGAACATGGACCTGATCGGATTTATAGTTACCGGTCAGCACATGCATTACGAGGTTTACGCCAAAGCGATAGGCCAGCTCGCGCTGGCGTTCGCCGGAAAAGCCACGGCCCACGGGCAGCAGCGCACGTCCCTGAGAGTCGACGGCCCATGCAGCGGCCCAGTCATTGCCGCCGATGACTACCGGGGTCACCCCGTCATTGAGATTGCGGAAGGGCATGCCTTCGATCTGTTCGGCATCCGGCGGCGCGGCTTCGACCCAGACATCGCGGCTGGTATGGCGACCGGGGAAGTCCTGCAGCAGGTAAAAGGTGCGCGTCAGAACGTGATCGGCGGGCAGCGGTTCGAGCGGCGGGATATCGAGCGGCGCGGCAAGTTCCTGCAACTTGCGTCCGTTCGGGCTCGACGTGCCGAAACGGGCGGTGTCCGCATCGCGGGTGTCGAACAGGATCATGCCGCCGGAGCGCAGGTAGGTATTCAGCTTGGCATAGGCCTCTTGCGAGGGGATTGGCTGATCGGGGGTGATCGGCCAGTAAAGCAGCGGGAAAAACGCGAGCTCATCGGTTTCGAGGTCGATGCCCATCGGCACCGAGGGTTCGACCGAGGTGCGGAAGTAGAGCGTGTCGGCCAGCCCGCGCAACCCGGCCTGGGCCACCTCATCCAGCTGTTCGTTGCCGGTCAGCACATGGGCAAGCACCAGTTCCGAGGTCGCCTCGATGGCGAAAGTGTCGGGGTCTTCGGTGGTTTGGGCGTGTAGGTCGCCGGGCTGGAACAGCAGCAGGCCCGCCAGTGCGGCGGCTCCGGCGCGGGACAGGGCGAGGCGGCCCGACAGCGCCAGCGAGGCGACGATATCGGCGGCGAGAAGCAGGATCGCAAGGCTCAGGAGCGCCCCGCCGAGCGGCTGTTCCTCTTGCACGGCGAGACCTTCGACAGGCACGTCGGCGGGCCATGTGGCCGGGGTCAGTTCGCTATCGCCGGTGAGCACGTTACGCGCCAGACGCCGGTCGCCGTTGCGGTAGAGACCGGGGCGCAGATCGGGGCCGGTGGGGCTTGCCACGAGGGCCGGTCCGTCGACGCCGGGCATGGTCGAGGCATCGGAAAGCGCGCCGAACCCGTCCATGATCTGAAGCGGCGTCCAGACCGTGCCTTCGAGATCGGCGGCCTCGGGCGTCTTGGCGGTAGAGGACACGGCGAGCCGTTCCAGCATCTCGACGAAGAGACCTGACAGGGGCAGCGAGGACCATTCCGCATTGGCCGTCACATGGAACAGCACGACTTGCCCCTGACCGATCATCTTGCGGGTGACCAGCGGCGTGCCATCGGTCAGACGGGCGATGACCCGGTCGGCCAGTGTGGGGTCGGGCTGGGCCATGACCTGCGCGGAGACGGTGACATCTTCGGGCACATGCAGCCCGTAGAACGGAGATTCCGGAGGGAAGGCATCGAGCGATTTCGGCTCTCCCCAGCTCATCGCGCCGCCGACGCTGCGGCCACCGGCACGCAGGCGGACCGGCATCAGCGTGTCTTCCTCATTCCGGGAAATGTCGCTGGCGGCAAGACGGGTGCCCGCAAAGCGAAGCAGCAGCCCGCCTTCTTCGACCCATTCGGTCAGGGCGGTCTGTTCACCGGGGGCAAGCGTGGCCACATCGGCCAGAACGATCACGTCCGGGTTGGCGGGCAGAACGTCCATCAGCGCGCCGTCGAGCAGATCGGCGGTGGGGATCAGCGCCTGTTCCAGATAGTGCAGCGGCGAGAGCAGTTGCAGACCTTCGCGGTCGTCACGGCCCGCGATCAGTGCGACTTCGCGGCGGCGCAGACCGTCATCGGTGAGGGTGACGGCCCCGGCGGCGCGCTGGCCACGGATTTCGAACCGTGTGATGCGGGCGCGCAGTTCCGACGGCAGGATCAGCTCGGCGGTGGCCGTGGTGTCGCCATCGGCAAATGTGGCGGTGGCCTGCGACAGGGTGCGGGCGGTGCCTGCAGGGTCGCGGCCCTCGGCCAGAATGGTGATCTCACGCTCCGGTCCGGGCTGCGAGCGGCGGGCGGTCAGCTGAATGGCGCTGTCCTCAAATGTTACCGGGGCGAGGCCCATGACCGAATTGCCGGTCTGGTAGACGCGCAGTGCGCCGCGTTCGCTGAATGCCTCGGTCAGACGGGCGCGACCGGGGTAGTCGAGAGAGTCGCTGAGCCAGTGGGTGTCGAACCCTTGAGCCGGGTCCGGCAGGCTGGCGATGACGGAGGTGATCTGCGCTTCGCTCGGGCTCCACGGGGCCGGGTTCAGCCCGGCGAGCCGGTTGCGCCAGGTATCGGCGGACTGGAAATTGACCTCTTCCGGGTTCGTCAGGCGCAGGATGGCGACGGGACGGCCCGCGCGGGCGGCCTCGGTCAGCTGGGCGTCGATCAGGTCGATCTTGTCCGACCATAGGGTCGCGCCCGCCCAGCTTGCGTCGAGCGCGATGAGCAGCGGGCCGGAACCTGTTTCGGTGCGGTTCGGGTTCAGCACGGGACCGGCAAGGCCGATGATGATCGCGGCAACGGCCAGCATCCGCAGTAGCAAAAGCCACCACGGCGTGCGGTCGGAAACGGATTCGTCATCCTTGAGGCCAAGCAGAAGTGCGACGCCGGGAAACCGTCGCCGTATCGGCGCGGGCGGCACGGCGCGCAGGATCAGCCAGAGAATAGGCAGGACGAGCAGCCCCAGCAGAAGCCAGGGTGCGGAAAAGCCGATACCGGCGAGAACGGTCATGATGTGCCCCTGTCCAGCGCGCGATAAAGCCAGAGCAGCGCCGATTGCGCCGAGTCGCCGGTGTGATGCATGCCATAGTGCCAGCCGGTCAGGCGGCAGAGCTGGCTCAGCTCTTCGCGCCTTTCGTGCAGGCGGTCGAGATAGCGGTCGCGGAGGTCGTTGGCCTTGAGCGTTTCATGACGCAGCGAGCCGCCGACGCTTTCAAAGATGGTGCGTCCGCGAAACGGGAACTGTTCCTCGGACGGGTCCAGCACCTGCATCAGCACGCCGCGCACGCCCCGGTCAGCGGCCTTGGTCAGTGCCAGTCGGACCTCGGACATGTCGCCCATGAAATCGGAGATAAACAGCGCGCGGGCATGGGGGATCATGGCGCGGTGCTCGGGGGGTGCGTAATCCTCGTCTGAATCGACGCTGAAACTTTCGGCGAGCCGCATGATCTGCGCCTTGCCGCGCCGGGGTGGCAGCGCGGTGCCGGTCAGGCCGACGCGTTCGCCGCCGCGCACCAACAGGATGGCGATGCCAAGTCCAAGGAGGCGGGCGCGGTCAGCCTTGGTTTCCAGATGGGTGTCGGAGGAAAAGCGCATCGATGCGCCCTGATCGACCCAGAGCATGACCGATTGTGCGATCTGCCATTCACGTTCCCGCACGAACTGGTGATCGCCGCGCGCCGAGCGGCGGTGGTCGATCATACGGCGGCTGTCGCCGATCTGGGCAGGACGGTATTGCCAGAAATCATCGCCCATGCCCGCGCGACGGCGGCCGTGATCGCCCAGCAGCACGGTGCCGGCCAGATGGTCGGCGCGCGCAAGCAGCGGGGGTAGTCGGCTCGCCTCGGCTTCGGCACGATGGCGAAGGGCGTTTGATTGTGTCACGCAGCAGCCTCGGTCCGCGTCAGGCTTGTCGCGGTGGTTTCGATGAGTTCGGCAAGGCTGTCTCCACGGGCGCGCGCGGCAAAGTTCAGGGCCATACGGTGGCTGAGAACCGGGCGGGCCATGTCGATCACATCCTCGGCGCTGGGCGCGAGGCGTCCCTGCAGCATGGCGCTGGCGCGGACGGTCATCATCAGGGCCTGCGCGGCACGCGGGCCGGGGCCCCATGCGACGGTATCGCGCACCCGTTCAGAGGCATCCGGTTCGTCCGGACGGAAGGCGCGGACCAGATCGAGGATCATTTCCACCACCGATTCGCCGACCGGCATACGCCGCAACAGGGTCTGGGCGGCCAGCAATTCGTCGCGGGTAAAGACCGCTGTCGCCTTGTCTTCGCTCACGCCGGTGGTGGCGAGGAGAATGTCGCGTTCGGTATCGCGGTCGGGGTAATTCACGTCGATCTGGACGAGGAAACGGTCGAGCTGGGCCTCGGGCAGAGGGTAGGTGCCCTCTTGTTCGATGGGGTTCTGGGTGGCCAGAACGTGAAAGGCGCGGCCAAGGTCACGGTCGGCCCCGGCAACGGTCACTACCCGTTCCTGCATGGCCTGCAGCAGCGCCGACTGGGTACGGGGGCTGGCGCGGTTGATTTCGTCCGCCATCAGCAATTCGCAAAAGATCGGCCCCGGAACGAAACGGAAATTCCGCGTGCCATCGGCGGAGGTATCCAGAACTTCGGAGCCGAGAATATCGGCGGGCATCAGGTCGGGGGTGAACTGGATACGGTTGCCATCAAGGCCCATCACCGTCGAAAGCGTTTCGACAAGGCGGGTTTTCCCAAGCCCGGGAAGGCCGATCAGCAGCGCGTGACCGCCGCAGAGCAGGGCGGCGAGCGTCAGGTCGACGACCCGTTCCTGACCGATGAAACGGCGCGTGATGGATTGCTTGGCTTCGGCCAGTTTGCTTTCCAGCGCCTCGATCTCGGCAACCAGATCTGAGGTATCGGACATGACTTTCCTTTCGGGCGACGTATATGACCTGTATGACTGTTACTCAGTGTATCGTGCAGAAAGGAAATGGCAAAAGCTATGAGCGGACAAAATGCCGTTACCCCGTCAGCCGAAGGCATCGCTGCCTCTATCCGAGCCGCAAAGACGCGCGGATTGCCGCCGGTTCATCTTTGGGATCCCGAGTTTTGCGGCGATCTGGACATGAAGATCGCCCGCGATGGCACGTGGTTCTACCTTGGTACGCCCATCGGGCGGCCCGAACTGGTGCGGTTGTTCTCGACGATTCTCAAGAAGGAAGACGACAAGTATTTCCTTGTGACGCCGGTCGAAAAGGTCGGCATCACGGTCGAGGACGCGCCTTTTGTGGCGGTGGATTTTGAAACCAAAGGTGAAGGGCGTGATCAATTTCTGACCTTCACCACCAATGTCGGAGACAGTGCCGAGGCCGGACCGGACCATCCGATTCGTGTCGAGCGGGACCCGGAGACCGGCGAACCGTCGCCCTATGTGCTGATCCGCGCCAATCTCGAGGCGCTGATCGACCGCAAGAGCTTTTACCGGTTGGTCGAGGTGGGCGAACATCATGAGGACTGGTTTGGCATCTGGTCGGGCGGTCAGTTCTTTCCGATGATCCCGTCGAAGGACCTGCCTGCCTGATCTATCCGGCTAATTCGGGGAGGACGGGTTGATTTTCTCAACGGATTAAGGTTTGTTATCGCTAACATCGTGATGCCTGAAAACAGGACGATCATCGCCGTGCAGCCAGAACCGAAGGTGAGGAAGCTATCATGGCCCTGAATTCTACTGTCGCTCGCGTGACCGAGCGGATCATCGAACGCAGCGCGCCGACCCGGCAGCCCTATCTTGAACGGATGCGGGCCGCCGGAGAGCAAGGCCCGGCGCGGGCGCATCTTTCCTGTAGCGGACAGGCGCATGCCTATGCGGCGGCGGGCGAGGACCAGGCAGAGCTGGCAACCGGTTCTGCCGGTAATCTCGGGATCGTGACGGCCTATAATGACATGCTGTCGGCGCATCAGCCGTTCGAGCGTTTTCCCGACCTGCTGCGTGAAGCGGCGCGCTCGGTTGGCGGCACGGCGCAGGTGGCGGGCGGGGTTCCTGCCATGTGTGACGGGGTCACGCAGGGCGAGGCCGGGATGGAGTTGAGCCTGTTTTCCCGTGATGCCATCGCGATGGCGACCGGCGTTGCGCTGTCGCATAACGTTTTCGACGCGGCGGTTTTCCTTGGAGTGTGCGACAAGATCGTGCCGGGGCTGGTGATCGCGGCGCAGGCCTTTGGCCATCTGCCCATCGTGTTCCTGCCCGCAGGTCCGATGACCAGCGGCATCAGCAACGACGAAAAAGCCAAGGTGCGCCAGCAGTTCGCCGCCGGGGAAGTCGGGCGGGAAGAATTGATGGCGGCGGAGATGGCGGCCTATCACGGGCCGGGGACCTGTACCTTTTACGGCACGGCCAACACCAACCAGATGCTGATGGAGTTCATGGGGTTGCACCTGCCGGGGTCCAGCTTTGTCACGCCGAATACCGGCTTGCGCGATGCGCTGACTCAGGAAGGCGCACGGCGGGCGCTGTCGCTGAGCGCGCTGGGCAATGACTATACCCCGACCTGCGATATTCTGGATGAACGGGCCTTTGTGAACGGGATCGTCGGGCTGAACGCGACGGGTGGGTCGACCAACCTGCTGATCCATCTGGTGGCGATGGCGCGGGCCGGGGGGATCGTGCTCGACTGGGAGGATTTCTCGGAACTGTCCGATGTGACGCCGCTGATGGCGCGGGTCTATCCGAACGGGCTGGCCGATGTGAACCATTTCCATGCGGCAGGCGGGCTTGGCTATATGATCGGCGATTTGCTGAAAGAGGGGATGCTGCATCCCGATACCAAAACGGTCGCGGGGCAGGGGCTGGAGCATTACACGGCGGAACCCAAGCTGAAGGGCGAAACGCTGGTCTGGGAAGCCGGTTCAGGCGAGAGCCTGAACGACAAGATCCTGCGGCCCGCAAGCGATCCGTTCCAGCCGACGGGCGGCTTGAAACGGCTGGCGGGCTCGCTCGGGACGGCGGTGATGAAGATTTCTGCCGTGGCGCCGGAGCATCGCGCTGTCGAGGCGAAAGTGCGCGTCTTCCACGATCAGGACGCGGTGAAAGAGGCGTTCCGCGCCGGGGATTTCACCGAGGACACAATTGTCGTCGTGCGCTTTCAGGGGCCCAAGGCGAACGGGATGCCCGAGCTGCATTCGCTGACGCCGGTGCTGGGGGTCTTGCAGGGGCGTGGGCTGAAAGTGGCGCTGGTGACGGATGGGCGGATGTCGGGGGCCTCGGGCAAGGTGCCCTCGGCGATCCATGTCTGCCCCGAAGCGTTGGACGGCGGGCCGATTGCGCGGCTTCGCGACGGGGATGTGCTGCGGGTCGATGCGAATGCCGGCGCGCTGGAAATCCTGACGGAAGGCGTGATGGACCGTGATCCGGTCGTGCCGGACCTGTCGGCCAATGAATTCGGGACCGGGCGCGAGCTGTTCTCGGTCTTTCGGCGCACTGTCGGCGCGGCCGACACCGGCGCAACCGTATTTGGAGTTTGAACATGTCGATGACCGGAAACGAAGCGAGCCGCCGCACGCGTGAAATTTGCCAGACCGCCCCTATTGTGCCGGTGCTGGTGGTCAAGGACGCCGCGAAAGCGCGGCCTTTGGCCGAGGCGCTGGTGGCCGGGGGGCTGCCGGTGCTGGAAGTAACTCTGCGCACGCCCGCGGCGTTGGACGTGATCCGCGAGATGGCCCGGGTGAAGGGCGGCATTGTCGGTGCCGGAACGCTGGTGACGGCAGAGGATGTGCGCGCGGCCAAGGAAGCGGGCGCGACCTTCGGCGTATCGCCGGGCGCAACGGACGAATTGCTCGCGGCCTGCGAGGCCGAGGGACTGCCGCTGCTGCCGGGGGCGGCGACCGCGACGGAAGCGATGAGGTTGCTGGCGCGGGGCTATGACATGATGAAGTTCTTTCCCGCCGAAGCCTCGGGCGGGGCACCGGCACTGAAAGCCATCGGCGCGCCGCTGCCTCAGATTTCCTTTTGCCCGACCGGCGGCGTCAGCCTGTCGAACGCGCCGAGTTATCTTGGCCTGTCCAACGTCGTCTGCGCCGGGGGCAGCTGGGTGGCGCCGGGGGATGCGGTCGAAGCCGGGGACTGGGCGCGGATCGAGACGCTTGCGAAAGAAGCCAGTACGCTTTGATCGTGGCCGCGCAATCTGCGCGTGATTTGGCAGCAATCACAGGTTACGACTTGGGGAACGAGTGTTGGAGTCTTCATGCCGAGATTTGCCGCGAACCTGTCGTTGCTGTTTACCGAGTTTCCCTATCTGGAAAGATTCGAAGCGGCGGCCCGGGCGGGATTCCGGGCCGTGGAAATCCTGTTTCCCTATGAGTTCCCGGCTGGGGAAACCCGGCGCGCGCTGATCTCGAACGATCTCGAACTGGTTCTGATCAATGCGCCGCCGCCGAATTACACCGGCGGGGAGCAGGGGTTTGCGGGTGTGCCGGGAGGCGAGGCGCGGTTCCAGTACGATATGCGCCGGGTCATGCGGTTTGCCGGGGAGTTCCACCCCGGCGTGATCCACCTGATGTCGGGGTACAGCGAGGACCCGGCGGCGGTGGATGTATTGGTGCAGAACCTGCAATGGGCGGCGGATATGGCGCCGATGCAGCAATTCACCATCGAACCGCTGAACCGCACCGACCAGCCGGGCTATGTGTTGAGCGATTTCGACCTTGCGGCGGAGGTTCTCGCACGGGTGGGGCGCGACAATGTCGGGCTGCAGTTCGATACCTATCACGCGCAGGTCATCCATGGCGATGCGCTGGCGGTCTGGGACCGGGTTGCGCCACTGGTGCGCCATGTGCAGATCGGCGATGTGCCGGGCCGGGTCGAGCCCGGCGGCGGCCATTTCGATTTCCGTGGGTTTTTCGAGATGCTGGACGCGACCGGCTATGCGGGCTGGGTCAGCGCCGAATATCACCCGAGGACGAAACTGACCAAGGACAGCCTTGGCTGGATGCGGTAGCGGGGGCTCTGCCCCGTCCGCTGGCGCGGACTCCCCGGGATATTTTCAGACCCAAAGAAGGGATCAGTGCGCTTCGGCCCAGTTCTGTCCGCGACCCGCATCGACGGTCAGCGGTACGGCGAGATCGACCGCCGGGAGGGCGGCGGATTCCATGACCTCGCGGGCTTTTTCGATGGTCTGGTCGACATGGTCGTCGGGGACTTCGAAGAGCAGTTCGTCATGGACCTGCAGCAACATGCGGGCGGGCAGATCTTTCAGCGCGGCGGGCATCCGGGTCATGGCGCGCCGGATCACGTCGGCGGCGGTGCCCTGGATCGGGGCGTTTATCGCGGCGCGGCGGGCGAACCCGGCATGCGGGCCCTTGGCATTGATTTCGGGCGTGTGGATCTTTCGGCCGAAGAGGGTTTGGACGTAGCCGCTGTCCTTGGCGAACTGGATGGTGTCATCCATATAGGCGCGGATTCCGGGGAAGCGTTCGAAGTAACGGTCGATGAAGCCCTGCGCCTCGGCCCGCGGGATGCGCAGGTTGCGGGCGAGTCCGAAGCCGGAGATGCCGTAGATCACGCCGAAGTTGATCGCCTTGGCCTGACGGCGGATGTCTGGGGTCATTTCATCGAGCGGCACGTCGAACATTTCCGACGCGGTGAGCGCGTGGATGTCGATGCCGTCGGCAAAGGCCTGTTTGAGTTCCGGGATGTCGGCGATATGGGCGAGGATGCGCAGCTCGATCTGGGAATAGTCGAGCGAGAGCAGGGTGTTGCCCGGCTCGGCGATGAAGGCTTCGCGGATGCGGCGGCCTTCATCGGAGCGGACCGGGATGTTTTGCAGGTTGGGATCGTTGGAGGAGAGGCGGCCGGTGTTGGCGCCGGTGATGGAATAGGAGGTGTGTACGCGGCCGGTGTCGGCGTTGATGTGGTTCTGCAGCGCGTCCGTGTAGGTCGATTTCAGCTTTTGTAGCTGGCGGTAGTCGAGCACGCGGGCGGGGAAGTCATGCAGGGTGGCCAGGTCTTCGAGCACATCGGCGGGGGTGGACCACTGGCCGGTCTTGGTTTTCTTGCCGCCCTCGAGGCTCATCTCTTCGAACAGGATCGCGCCGACCTGTCCGGGGGATTGCACGTTGAATTCGTGACCGGCGAGTTCGTAAAGCTCGGCCTCGAGCCCGGCCATTTTCTGCGAAAAGGCGTTGGACATGCGCGAGAGCGTGTCGCGGTCGACCTTGATGCCGTGCATCTCCATCTGCGCGAGGACCGGGACCATCGGGCGTTCCATGGTCTCGTAGACGGTGGTGACGCGGGCGCGGTGCAGCTGGGGTTTGAAGGTCAGCCAGAGGCGCAGGGTGATATCCGCATCCTCGGCCGCGTAGGGGGTGGCATCCTCGATCGGGACCTTGTCGAAGGTGATCGCGGATTTTCCGGTGCCGAGCAGCGGTTTGATCGGGATCGGCGTGTGGTTGAGATAGCGTTCGGAGAGGACATCCATGCCGTGGTTATGTTCGCCCGCATGGAGCGCGTAGGACATCAGCATGGTGTCGTCGATCGGCGCGATGTCGATGCCGTTGCGGGCAAAGATCTTGGCGTCGTATTTCATGTTCTGGCCGATCTTGAGGATCGCGGGATCCTCGAGCACCGGTTTCAGCAGGTCGAGCGCCTCTTGCAGGGGGATCTGGCCGTCGAGCAGGCCGTCGGAGCCGAAAAGATCGTCGGCCTTGCCATCCTTGTGGGTCAGCGGAATGTAGCAGGCATGGCCGGGGTCGACGCAGAGCGAGATGCCCACCAGATCGGCGGTCATTTCATTGAGACCGGTGGTTTCCGTATCGACGGCGACATAGCCGCGTTCGCGGATGCGTTCGATCCAGGTTTCCAGCGCGGCGGTGTCGGTGACGCAGTCATGCCGGGCCTTGTCGAAGGCGGGCATTTCCGGTGCGTCCTCACCGGGTTGTTCGGCGGGCGGTTCTGGGATGGTCGGGGCCTCGACATCGAGCTTGTCGGCGATGCGTTTGGTCAGCGTGCGGAATTCCATGCGCGTCAGGAACTCCATCAGCTTTTCCGCGTCCGGGTCGCGGACTTCGAGATCGTCGAGGGTGAAGGTAAGCGGCGTCTCGCAATCGAGCTGGACGAGCTTTTTCGACAGTTCGATCTGTTCGCGCATGTCGATAAGGGTCTGGCGGCGCTTGGGCTGCTTGATTTCTTCGGCGCGGTCGAGAAGGGATTCGAGATCGCCGAATTCGTTGATCAGGAGCGCGGCGGTCTTGATGCCGATCCCGGGCGCGCCGGGCACGTTATCGACCGAATCCCCGGCGAGCGCCTGCACATCCACCACGCGGTCGGGGAAGACACCGAATTTCTCAAAGACGCCGTCGCGGTCGATGCGCTTGTTCTTCATCGCGTCGAGCATTTCGACGCCGTCGCCGACAAGCTGCATCAGGTCCTTGTCGGAACTGATGATCGTCACCCGGCCGCCAAGGTCGCGGGCCTGGCAGGAAAGGGTGGCGATGATGTCGTCGGCCTCGTAACCTTCCATTTCCTCGCAGGCGATGTTGAAGGCGATGGTGGCCTCGCGGGTGAGGGGGATCTGCGGGCGCAGGTCCTCGGGCATGGCTTCGCGGTTGGCCTTGTACTGGTCGTACATGTCATTGCGGAAGGTATGGCTGCCCTTGTCGAAGATCACCGCCACATGGGTCGGCGCATCGGGGCCGGTGCTCTCTTCGACATAGCGTTGCAGCATGTTGCAAAAGCCCGAGACCGCGCCGATGGGCAGGCCGTCGGATTTGCGGGTCAGCGGCGGCAGTGCATGATAGGCGCGGAAGATAAAGGCGGACCCGTCGATCAGGTGCAGATGACATCCCTTGCCGAATTGCGTCTTGGTCACGTTGGCCCCCTTTGGTCGGTTATTGGCCGAGTTATCCCGTATCGGCGCGCGAGGGGCAATCGCTGATCTTGCGCATTGCGACGGCTTGCCGGGGGTGTTCGCGCCACAGGCGGGCCGGGGCCCTGCCTTGGGGCTTGTGTCGGGGCGCGGGACGCGGTCACTTGTCGGGGTAAGGCAACGCGTGTGAGGCAAAGATGGAAGCGAGCGACAAGACCCGGATCATGAAAGCGGTGGATGCGCTTTTTGACGAGGAGGTCGCGTTTCTGGCGGAGCTGACCTCGCACCCGTCGACGCGGGGCAATGAGCAGAGCGCACAGGATTTCATCGCGGGCGAGTTGTATGCGCGCGGCTACGAGGTCGACCGTTGGCAGGTGAAGGTCGAGGATATCCGCGACATGCCGGGCTTTTCGCCGGTGATCGGCAATTACGAGGACGCGGTGAACGTGGTGGGGACCCGGCGGGCCAGTTCGGGTGGTGCCTCGCTGATCCTGAACGGGCATGTGGATGTGGTGCCCGAGGGGCCTCTCGACATGTGGGATACGCCGCCTTTCGAGCCGCGCATCGACGATGGCTGGATGTATGGGCGCGGCGCGGGGGACATGAAGGCGGGGATCGCGTCGAACCTGTTTGCGCTGGATGCGCTGCGTGATTGCGGGCTGGCACCGGCGGGGGACGTGTTTTTTCAGTCGGTGGTCGAAGAGGAATGCACCGGAAACGGGGCGCTGGCCTGCCTGCAACGGGGCTATCGGGCGGACGCGGCGCTTATCCCTGAACCGTTCGATGAAATGCTGGCCAGTGCGCAGCTTGGGGTGATCTGGTTTCAGGTGCATCTGCGGGGCATGCCAACCCACGTCGCCTATGCGGGTGAGGGGGCCAATGCCATTGAGGCGGCGATCCCGATCATCGCCGCCCTGCGCGAGATGGAGGAACGCTGGAACGGGGCCGAGCACCGGCATAGCGCCTATGAGCATGTCCACCATCCGCTAAACCTGAACATCGGTAAGATCGAAGGTGGAGACTGGGCGAGTTCGGTGCCCGCGTGGTGCGTGCTCGACCTGCGGATGGGGATATTTCCGGGTCAGGATATTGAAAGTTGCAAAGCCGAGATCGAGACGGTCATTCATGAGGCCGCACAGAAAAACGCATTTCTTCGCAACAGCTTGCCGGATGTGATCTATCACGGATTCCATGCCGAGGGCTATGCGCTGGGCGAAGACGGCAGCGACAGGGCAAAACGCGCGATCAGCGCGCTTGAGGCGGCGCATGACGGGGTGAATGGCACGGGATTGAAACAGGTGTCGCTGACTGCAACAACCGATGCCCGGTTCTTTGGCCTTTACGCGGATACGCCTGCGCTGGTCTACGGGCCGGTTTCCGAGGCGATCCACGGGTTCAACGAACGGGTCGAGTTGGAAAGTATGCGGCGTGTGACGCAGGCCACGGCGCTGTTCATCGCGAACTGGTGCGGGCTGGAGCGCCTTTAAAACGCCATTAGCGTGCGATGTGAATGCCACACTGATGCGGGAAAGGATTTTGCGCCTTCACCCTAGGGGCGGTGTTTATATAACGAAGACTAAGCCCTTTTCCCGGCTTCATTCTCGCGGATTTCGAGGTTGTTCAGTTTGAGATTCGATACACGAACGGCGAATGTCGGCATCCTGATCGTCTGTGTTCTGACGACGCTTGGGGTTTACCGCTTTGTGTCGGATCAACGGACCTATGGGGCCACGGAAGATTTTGCCGCGATCACGGCCTATCATCGGGACGCATTGCAGAACCGGATGAATTCCTGCCGTTCGGCGCTTGCCGGGGTTGCCGGGTTGTTTTCAGGTTCACAAACGGTCGAACGGGCCGACCTGCGACGATTCATGTCCGAAATGTCGATCCGGGATTACCTGCCGGGCATTCTGGGCCTTGGCTATATCGAGCAGGTGGCGCGCGAAGATCTGGATGCCTTTATCGCCGAGGCGGCGGCGCATGGGCAGCCGAACCTGCAGGTCCATCCGGACACGGGCGCCGATCCGCTTTTCATCGTTAAGTATATCGAACCGCAGGATGAGAATGCGGATGCCATCGGGCTTGATCTGAATTTCGAGGAAACCCGCCGCAGAACGGCAGTTACCGCCCGCGATTCAGGGACGCCCCTGATGACGCCAAGCCTGAAACTTGTGCAGGATGGGATCGGCCAACCGGGCTTCCTATTGTTGATGCCGCTGTACTGGCCAGACATGGAGACAAACACGCTGGATCAGCGGCGCGCCGCGTTTCGTGGCTGGGTCTATATGCCTTTCATCGGGGAGAGCTTTCTTTCCGGTCTGACGAGCCTTGAACATCACGAGTTCGAGTTCCGCGTGTTCGAGAGTTCCGTCGTGGCGCCCGAGCATCTGATCTATGACTCGGCTCCCGAAGGGTTCGACCGGGAGGCGGCGAGGTTCCAGCAGGTCGAGCGGATCGCAGCTTTTGGCCGGACATGGACGATCGAATGGTCCAGCAGTCAGCACTATGAGGCGGCGCAGAATGACTATTTCGATCTGATTATTCTCTTGTCGGGTCTGGTGCTTACGTCGCTTATCGGTTTCCTCCTTTGGACGATCTCGCGGCGGGAACAGGTGATCACGCAGCAGGTCATCGAGAAGACCCATGCGCTGAAAACCCGCGAAGAGGAAAACCGGGCGATCATCGAAAATGCCGTCGTCGGTTTTGTCACGATCGACGGCGACCACCGCGTGATCCGCTGCAACGAGATCGCTTACAAGATCATGGGGAAATCCCGGGCCGACGTGTCTGGTGCGAGAATCGCGGATGTGGTGCCCGAGTTGGAAGCCGTGCCGGAAGCGGATGAGATCCAGAATGTCACGGTCGAGGATGGCGCGCGGATATTGGGCGTTGGCAAGCGGCACTGGAAAACCGCCGAGGGCGCGGATCGCACCACATTCATCCTGCGTGACATCACCGCTCTGGAACGCGCGCATGAGCAGGTCGCGGAAACCGAACGGCGCTGGGACTTGGCGTTGCGCGGAGCCGAAATTGGTGTTTTCGACATTAATCTCGAAACCGGTAAGTCCGTGGTCTCCGCTAGCTGGCGACGGCTGATGCAGATCGACGAAGCCATGGACAGCGATACCATGCAGGAGCAGTTCATGGCCCGGGTGCATCCGGATGATCTGCCTGCGGTGCTGGCCGCCGACCGGGCCTGTATCAAGGGAGAGACCGACCGGTCGCTGTCGCTTTACCGTCTGAAAACCCCGGAAGGCAATTGGCGCTGGATGCGGTCGGACGCGGTTGTGGTTGATCGCAACGTGAACGGACGGGCGATGCGGCTTGTCGGGGCGCAGACCGATGTAACCGAAGAGCTTTTGGCGCAGGCGTCGCTACGCAACAGCGAGGAACGGTTCCGGCTGATCTTTTCCAGCGCGCCCATCGGCAATGCGGTCGTCGATGTGAATGGCCATTTCACCATGGTGAACGAAGCGCTCTGCCACATGGTTGGCTACAAGAAGGACGAGATGGAAGGTGGGCGCAATTTCGTGCACCTGATTTCGCGCGAGGATTGTGAGCGGATTATTCCGGAGGTTGCGCGGCTGAAGGCCAGCGGCGCGCATTCCTTTGAAACGGAATGCCAGATCGTCCGCAAGGACGGGTCGAAATTCTGGGGTATGGTCGATGTCGGCTGGACTCATGACGACCAGATCGACGAGGACATCTATATCATGCAGATCGGTGACATCACCGAGAAGAAGCATGTGGAGAAGATCAAGAGCGAGTTCGTCGCGACGGTGAGCCACGAGCTTCGCACGCCGCTGACGGCGATCCGCGGGGCGCTGGGGTTGCTTGAGGCATCGACGGCGGAATACATCACGCCGGCGGCCAAGCGGCTTTTGGGCATGGCGCAGTCCAACGCGGAACGGCTGATCGGGCTGGTCAGCGATATCCTTGACATGGAACAGATCGAATCCGGTCGAATGAATTTCAATTTCTCCGAAGAAATGGTGTCGGAGGTCATGAAGGACGCCGAAAGCCAGATGCTGTGCTATGCGGACAATCTGGGCGTCACCCTGCAATTCGATCCGCCGGAAGAGGACTGCACCATCTATACCGATACCGCGCGGATTGCGCAGGTTTTCGACAACCTCGTTTCAAACGCGTGCAAGTTCTCGGAGAGCAAGGGCACGGTTCACGTCAAGGCCGAGGTTCGGGGCGAAGACGTGCTGTTCTCGGTGCGCAACCGGGGTCGTGGCGTGCCGGATTCCTTCCGTACCAAGATCTTCCAGCCGTTTTCGCAGGTCGACAGCACAGACACGCGCGAAAAGGGGGGTACGGGGCTTGGGCTGAGCATCTGCAAGCGGATGATCAACCACATGGGCGGCGAGATCGGCTATGAAAGTGAGCTGGGCGAAGAGACGGTGTTTTGGTTCACGATGCCACGGTATCTGAGAGATTCTCAAAATGATAACAGTGCGCTTGTCTCTACGGCAGCGAATGGTTAGGAAATATCCACGTAAGGGAGCGCAACTTTTGTAATATCCAGCCGTCAGAGTTTATTGGATTGTTTTGAACTTTTCCAATTTTTGACATTATCTGGACCCCAAATTGCGCTCTTGGTCGGTTAGTCCGGCTCAAAGGCAATTGATCGGTTATTTTAGGTTTGTTGGTCTCCAAGCATAAAAATGTGACGGTGAAGAAATCACCGACCGCCGCAGAGGACAGGGGCAGGAATCGCATGAACTTTTACAAGTTCGTCCCCGGACAAGGTGCCGCCATTCTGGCTGCTGCCCTGTTTGTCCTTATCGGCAGCGGCCCATTTGCACCGGGGGCAAGTTTTTGGAGCAAAGAAACGGGTAGCGTGTTTACGCCTATCCTTTTAGTGAGCATATGAAACGCATGCATGCGAATCACGAAATCTCATCGTACACATCAAAAATGTTGATGGATATTGCGGCCTTGGACCAGCATGCGATGATCCAGATCACCGATTTGCAAGCCAGGATCATCGAAGTAAATGACTGCCTTCTATCGGCTACCGGGTTTTCGAATTCAGAACTGATCGGCCAATCGGCAAGCTCTCTTTACCATGACCGTGACAGGCCGATGGCCTTTGAGATCCGCGACAAGATTCTTGCCGGTCTGGCCTGGACGGGCGAGATGCGTCTGATGCGCAAGGACGGGTCGGTTATGTGGACGCAGGCGACCATCGTGCCGCGCCGCGACTCCGAGGGCGCGCTGGTTGGCGCGATTTCGATCCGAAGCGATATTTCGGAAAGCAAGTTCGCGGATCATCACAACGATCTGACGACCACGCTGCACAAGCTGTCTGATGAGGTCTATATGATCGATTCAGATACGTTTTCATTCACCTACATGAACGAAGCGGCAATGCGGCGGGCCAAGACGAACGAGTCTGGCTATGACAACTGGAACCTGCGCAAGCTGTTCAGCGATCAGGAGTTCGACGGTTTCGTGCAGCGCATTGCGCCGCTGCTCGACGGCAAGACGGACCAGGTTCATTACGATGCTGTTCTGTTCAACGTTCCCTACGAACTGCGGCTTCAGCTATACAAGGCGCCCGCCGGGAAACGCATCATCGTCGCCATTCTTCGCGACAAGACCGAACAGGCCGAGATTGAGCGCGTGCGCGCGGAACTGCTCGCCACGATTAGTCATGAGCTGCGTACGCCGATGACGTCGATCAAAGGCGCGATGGGGTTGTTGCTGTCGAACGCGGCTGGTGAACTGCCGGAAAAAGCGCGCGGCATGCTGAGCATCGCCTATCGTAATGCGGACCGGCTGGTGATGATCATCAACGATATCCTTGATATCGAGAAGATCGCCGCTGGCCAGATGGATTTCGACATGCAGGTCATGCCGCTGGTCGTGGTTGTCGAGGAAGCGATCGCGGCGAATGAACAATTTGCCAACCGTTTCGATGTATCGGTTTCCTTGGTGGAAGCGGACCGCGATGCGGCGGCCAGCTTTGATTTCGGGCGGACGCTGCAGGTTCTGACGAACCTCTTGTCCAACGCGGCCAAGTTCTCGCCGCCGGGCGGCCGTGTCGAAGTCGTGATGAAGCGGGTCAAGGACCGGATGCGGATCAGCGTGCGCGATTTTGGCGAAGGGATCGACGAGGCCGCGCAGGCCAGCATTTTTGAGCGGTTCACGCAGGCGGCCTCTGGGTCACGCCGCGGGGTCGCAAGCACGGGGCTTGGGCTTAACATTGCCCGTGCGATCATGGACGAGCAGAACGGGTCGATCGATTTCGTCAGCCGTCTGGGCGAAGGCTCGACGTTTTTTGTTGAATTCCCTCTGGTCAAAGTCGGCTCGATCTACGACACCGATGAACGGGACGGGGACAAGCAGGTAGAAGGCGCTTAACGATGCTTAGATTAATGCATGTCGAAGATGACGAAGATATCCGGGAAGTGGCCAAGATGGCGCTGGAATTTTCGGGACAGTTCGAGATCATTCAATGCCCCTCGGGCGAGGAAGCCATTGAGCGGGCCCCCGAGTTCAAACCCGAAGTGCTGCTTTTGGACGTGATGATGCCCGGCATGAGCGGTCCGACGACCTTGCAGCATCTGCGCAAGATCGACGGTTTGCAGGATACGCCGGCAATCTTCATGACCGCGCGGGCGCAACCCTCAGAGATCGAGGAGCTGAAGGCACAATCGGCTTTGACGGTTGTGGTGAAACCCTTTGACCCGATCACCCTTGGCGATCAAATCATGGCGGCGCTTCGCGGCTGACAGGGATTAAAGTTCAACGAAAAAGGCGCGCCGTTTAACTGGCGCGCCTTTTTCGTTTCTTGTGGGCGGGATCAGGCGTATTTCGCCTGTGCCACCGGCCAATCTTCCAATGCTTCTTCGGCGATTGCGAAAAAGCGGCCCAGATCGATGAACACCTGCTCAAGATCGGGCGTGCCATTTTTCATCAGGCCAACGATGTTGTTTTCGCATGTGCGGGCCATGTCGCCCAGTTCCTGAAGTCCAAGCGTTCCGGCCGTGCCTGCGATCTTGTGCAGAATGCCCTGGCTCTGGTCGAGCGCTTCCATGTCGAGCGAGTCTTCCTGCATCTCGGCAAAGAAATCCTCAAGCTCGTTGAGGCGGTCGGGGAGCATTTCTAGGAAACGTGCGCGGATGCGGCCGATTCCGGGGATCATCTGTTCATTCATCATTTCAGCCTGCCCGTTCAGCCAGCCAGTAGTTTTCCTGTGCTTTTTCGCGGCGTAGCGCTTCTTCCTCGGCGCTGGCATGTGCATCGATAACCGCGTCGATCGCATTGCGACCGGCACGCCAGATCAGGCGGTGCGCCTCACCCGGGCAGACCCGGAAATCGAGCTTGCGACCGTCGCAGAAGTGCAGATCCATCTGGTGGATTTGTAGGTTGATCGCATCGGTCAGGTTGTTCAGGTCCGGTCGGTAGCCGTTTTCGACAACGCAGACAAAGGTGCCATTACCGGCGTAAGCGATCAGGAATTGCTGCGGTTTGAGGCAATCTGAGATCGCCTCGGACGTGTCGGTGATCAGGCATTCGAAACCGAATGGCGTGCTTTCGCGATAAAGCTGCTCGATCCGGCGGATCGAGAAGGCAAAGACGGTCGAGCCGAAGAGCGAGCCGCGCGAGAGCTGCGTGATGTAGTTTTCAAACGCGAAATAGTCGATGACCCCGTCCACATCCATGATCGTGACGGGTTCATTCAGCGAAACCTTGACCGGTTCCTGCGGAATGTCGTTGCGGCTGACGGCAAAGATTTTCTTTGCCGCGCCGTCGGTTGTGGTCAGCCTGTCTTCGGCGCTCTTGATGCGGAATTTCAGTTCCGTGATGTCGAAAGGCTTGGTGACATAGTCCGTTGCGCCGGCGGTGAAGGCATTGTCGATATAGGCCTTGTCCGACATGGCGGTGATCATGAGGATCGGCGTTGCAACGTAGCAATCCATCATCCGAAGCCGCGAACACAGCTGGATACCGTCCATCTCGGGCATCTGGATGTCGAGCAGGAAGCAGTCGAAAGGCTCGCAAGCGGGGTCGTCGACGATTTCGAGCGCCGCCAGGGCGGAGTCCGCAGTCGTTATGTCGTGATCGCCAAACGTAGCGAGAAGCTCAGCGAGCAGTTCGAGGATGATCGGATCGTCATCTACTGCCAGTACACGCATTGTTAGCCTCGTTCCCTTGCTTTGAAAGCAAATTCTGATTTCTGGACAGTAGCTTCTGCCCGTTTGTCACCCGCGATTCTCTTTCCTGAATACAGGCCGTTGCTTTATTTCTACAAAACATTGAGGCGCGAATGTGGCGCGCGATTGGGCTTTTAAAGAAGCAATTCAGTTAAAAGTGGCGAATCACTTCCACGGCTTTGATTCGCGATAGATTCGATGTGCCAGAGATTTAACGCGAATTGACCCGGGAATCTGGTGCGCCTCAAAATCTATGTTTTTCAGCTAGTTATAAAATGAGGCGAGGCGCCGGATAATCCATCCGATCGCAATGCCTGTAAAACAACCAAGGCAATCAATTGCGAAGTCGCCGAATTCGCGATCCCGTCCGACGAAGGGCTGGATCAATTCAATTGCCGCGCCAAAGGCGATGATCGCCGGGGCAATCCACACCAGCCGACGGGGCGCAAGAATCGCTGTCGGCAGGGTCAGAAAGAGGAAGGCCTGAAAGTGGTTGGCCTTGTCGTTGCCGGGCAGGTTCGGGATCTCGGGCGCGGGGCTGAGGGTGCCATAGGCAATCCCCAGCGCGAGGATCAATGTCAGGGCCATGGCCGCAGGTTCGACAAGGCTGGATACACCCGTTCTGGCAATGGTCTTGAGCGGCAAGGCGGGAGTCGTCCTTTGGTCTTGAATTCGTTGCGATAACAACGCGGCCTGCGGCCAAAATGCAAGCCGTGGAAAATGCGCGATACAAATTTTCAGGAGTGGCGGCCTGCGCTGACGGGTTTTGCGGCAGGTCCCCGCCAAGCATGGTAGATTCGTGCAAGGTGGGTCCGCACGTGAATGGCCAGGGCGAGGACCATCAATGTGCCTGAGCCCGCTCCGATGTAGAAGAGGAGAGCCGTGATCAGCCCGTATCCGCAGAACAGGGCCCAGCCTGCTGACAGAAATGCGGTCGCCATGGCGGCTATGATCATACCTAAAACCACTCGAACGTCTCCCGACGCGATGCCGATTTCAACACGGTCCGTTTCGCGTTGGACAAGTGAGCCCCAAGTTCGTTACCGAGGCGTTAACGATAAATTTTTAGTATTTGGTTTGGCGGAAAATGGCTGATTCGCTTCGTGTGGATTGACCTGCATGCATATAGTAAGTATGCACCTTAATTAAGATTCGAGGAGGGGATCATGTCCGAACAATTGGGAACGCTCGAAGAGCTTCCGGAGGATTATCGCAACGATATGGCGAGCGCGGGCGTCGCGCCGCTGTGGCCGATGATGCGCAATGTGCTGCCGCATGGCGCGCCGAAACCGGTGACGCGCCCGGGTCACTGGACCTATGACGCGCTGAGACCCTTGTTGCTGCGCGCTGGCGAACTGACCCCGGTCGAAAAGGCCGAGCGCCGCGTACTGGTCCTGTCGGATCCCGGTCGCGGGACGGGCGCGATGCAGGCGACGTCTTCTATCTACCTTGGCATGCAGCTATTGCTGCCCGGAGAGACCGCCCCGGCGCATCGCCACACACCCTCTGCCGCCCGGATCATCGTTGAGGGCGAAGGCGGGTTTACTGTCGTAGACGGCGAAAAGCTTCCCATGGAAAACGGCGATCTGGTGCTAACGCCGGGCGGTGACTGGCACGATCACGGCCATGAGGGCAGCGAACCGGTGGTCTGGCTGGATGCGCTGGACCTGCCGCTTTTTGTATATCTCGAAGGGTCTTACGCCGAAGAAGCTCCTTTGCAGGCGCAGCGCAACCGGCCCGATGCCAGCGAGGTCGAATATCGCGCCGCGGGCCTCGCCCCGTCTCGGCGGCTGGATAGTACTGTAAGGCGGTATCCGATGATGCGTTACCCTTGGGCGCGGACCGAAGCGGCGCTTCGCGAAATGGCGCGTTGGGGTGACGACGGCATTGCCGAGGTCGATTACATCAATCCCGAAACCGGGCAGGACGTTTTGCCGACGATGGGCTTTACCGCGATGATGCTTGAAGCCGGGCAAAGCGATGCGCCGCCTCTGCGGTCCACCTCGGCTGCCTTTCACGTGATCAAGGGGTCGGGGAAATCGGTGGTAAACGGCGAAGAAATCAGCTGGAGCCCCAAGGATACCTTTACGGCGCCGGTCTTTGCGGACATCACCCATCATGCCGACAGCGAGGCGTTTCTGGTTCGCATCCATGATCGTCCGCTGCAGGAGAAACTTGGATATTATGAGGAGCGCGCCAAATGAGTGAGCTTTTGTTCGACCTGCCGAAACCCGTGACTATTCCGGTCAATGGTGAAACGGCGGAATACCCGATTGGCCGTATTTTCTGCGTCGGGCGCAACTATGCCGCCCATGCCGCGGAAATGGGGTTCGAGGTCGACCGCGAGGCGCCGTTCTATTTCACCAAGTCGCCGGCCAACGCGGTGCTGACCGGGGCGACCATGCCCTATCCGCCGGGCACCAAGAACTTTCACTATGAAATGGAACTGGTGATGGCTATCGGTGCGCCGGTGTTCCGGGCCAGCAAGGAAGAGGCCGAGGCGGCGATCTATGCCTTTGGCTGCGGGCTCGACATGACACGGCGCGATCTTCAGATCGCATCGCGCGAAAAACAGCGGCCGTGGGATCTGGGCAAGGATGTCGAAGACAGTGCGGTGTTCTCGCCGCTGACCAAGGCCGGTGATCTGTCCGAAATGGATGGCAAGCGCATCCACCTCGAGGTGAACGGCGAGGTCAAGCAGGACGCGACGCTTGCGGAGCTGATCTGGAAGCTGGACGAGATCATCATGGATCTTTCCAAGTTCTATCACCTGCGCCCCGGCGACGTGATCATGACCGGCACGCCTGCGGGTGTTGGTCCGGTTGTGGCGGGCGACAAGATCACCGGCGGCATCGACGGTCTGGACCCGATCAGTCTGACGCTGAGCGACGCGGAATAACAGCGGCCCGCCGCCGGGCGGGTCATTTTAACCTGAGTTACTGATCCCGATGCCCAGGCATCGGGAAAGCGACCGTCTGTGTAGGGCGGCGAGGGAGGAAGTCATGTCTAACGAACAGATCCTTGTGGCCGGTGGTGGCATTGGCGGTTTGGCGACGGCGATTGGTCTCGCTCAGAAAGGTTTTTCCGTGCTGGTGCTGGAAAAGGCCGCGCAGCTTGGCGAGATTGGCGCAGGAATCCAGCTTGGGCCGAACGCCTTTCACGCTTTCGACTATCTTGGTGTCGGTGAAACCGCCCGCGAGATGGCGGTTTATATCGACAATCTTCGCCTTATGGACGCGCTGAGCGGCGAGGAGATTACCCGCATTCCGCTGGATGAGGCGTTTCGCACGCGGATGGGCAACCCTTATGCAGTCGTGCATCGGGGCGACCTGCACGGGGTGTTCCTGCGGGCCTGTGAAAATCATCCCAAGGTCGAGCTGCGTACGAACAGCGGCGTAGAGTCTTATGACCAGGACGGCAATCAGGTGACGGCGATCCTTACGGACGGGAGCCGGGTGACCGGACGCATGCTGATCGGGGCCGACGGGCTTTGGTCGAACATCCGCAAGCAGATGCTGAATGACGGCGCGCCGCGTGTGTCTGGTCACACGACATATCGCTCGGTCATTCCGACCGAGCAGATGCCAGAGGATCTGCGCTGGAACGCGGCAACGCTCTGGGCCGGTCCGAAATGTCACATCGTGCATTACCCGCTCAAGGGTTGGAAAATGTTCAACCTTGTCGTGACTTATCACAACGACGCGCCCGAACCTGTCGCGGGCAAACCGGTGAGCCATGACGAGGTGCGGCGTGGGTTCGAGCACGTGGCGCCGATTGCCAAGCAGATCATCGACAAGGGCAATGACTGGAAACTGTGGGTGCTTTGCGACCGCGATCCGGTGATGAACTGGGTCGATGGACGCGTGGCGCTGCTTGGGGACGCGGCCCATCCGATGTTGCAGTATTTTGCGCAAGGGGCCTGCATGGCGATGGAGGATGCCGTCTGCTTGTCGCACCTGATGAGCGAGGGTGACGGCAGTATCGAAGCCACTCTGGCGGCTTATCAGGACAAACGTCGCTTGCGCACCGCGCGGGTGCAGCTACAGTCGCGGGAGATCGGGCAGCATGTCTACCATCCGGCGGGCGCTCATGCCGAGCTGCGCAATGCGGTCATGAACGCGCGTTCGCCCGATGAATGGTACGATCAGATCGACTGGCTGTATGGCAGTACGGGGCTTGAAGGTGCCATTTCCGCAGAAACCCGGTCTCAAAGATAGATATACGACATAACAAACTTGCCGAATCAGCGGTTTTTGTGCGAAGCCGTTGGGAAGACCTGCTTGCAATATATCTCCATTACGGCAGTATAGTGCATAAGTACAGGTCTAAAGGGAGGAAATTTATGACAAAACGTAGAACGCTTTTGGGCGCAATGGGCGGCGTTGCACTTGCAGCTCTGGCGACCGGTTTCATGGGCACGGCGGCGCTGGCCCAAGAAGTTACCCTGAAAATGCACCACTTCCTGCCGCAGCAGGCAAACGTCCCGAAGGACGTTCTGGAAGTTTGGGCGAAGAATGTCGAAGAAGGTTCGGACGGCCGGATCAAGGTTGACATCTACCCGTCCATGCAGCTGGGCGGCAAGCCGCCAGAGCTGATGGATCAGGTGATCGACGGCGTGGCCGACGTGGTCTGGACCGTGGTCGGCTATACGCCGGGCCGTTTCCCCAGCACCGAGGTTTTCGAGCTGCCCTTCATGATGACCAACGCGCGGGCGATGAGCCAGGCCTATTGGGAAATCTTCGAGGAAGACCTGAAGGACACCGAGTTCAAGGACGTTCATATCCTTGGCACATGGGTCCACGGCCCTGGCATGATCCACACCAAGGATCCGGTGACGTCGCCTGCGGACCTGCAGGGCATGAAGATCCGCGGTGGTTCGCGCTCGGTCAACATGCTGCTGACCGAACTGGGCGCAACGCCGGTCGGGATGCCTGTTCCGGCTGTATCCGAAGGTCTCTCCAAGGGTGTGATCGATGGCACCACCATTCCGTGGGAAGTGACCCCGGCGCTGAAGGTTTCGGAACTGGTGCATAACCACACCGAATTCGACGGCAAGGCACTGTATGTGCTGACCTTTGTTCTGGCGATGAACAAACAGAAGTACGAAAGCCTGCCCGACGATCTGAAGACCGTCATCGACGAAAATTCCGGTGTTGAATTCTCGATCTTTGCCGGTGGCACGCAGGCGGATGCCGATGGGCCCGCACGCCAGATCGCCGTCGATCTCGGCAACAACATCATCACCGTATCCGAAGACGATGCGTCCGCTTGGCAAGAAGCAGCCCAGCCGGTTTACGATGCATGGCTGTCCGACATGGAAAGCAAGGGCAAGGATGGGCAGGCTCTGCTCGAGAAAGCCCGGATGCTGATCGAAAAATACACCGACTAACTACCTCTGAGGGGGCGCGGCGACATGCGCCGCGCCCTTTCTGTCATTGGGACGGGGATGGGACATGAAGACCTTGATGACGGGGCTTTCCCGCTTCATGGCGATTCTGGGCGGCATCGTCCTGAGTTTGCTGATCATTCTTACATGCGTATCGATTGCCGGGCGCCTGCTGAACGGGTTCTTCCACGGTAACTTCATGCAATCGGTGGCACCGGGTTTTGCCGACTGGGCCATTGGCGCCGGGGTCGGCCCGATCACCGGGGATTTCGAACTGGTCGAGGCCGGGGTGGCTTTTGCGATCTTTGCCTTTATCCCGCTGTGCCAGATCACCGCGAGCCATGCCTCGGTCGATATCTTCGCCAATATGATGGGACCTAAGGTCAACCGGTTCCTGCGGGCGGTCATCGAGGTAGTTTTTGCCGCGACGCTCGTGTTGATCGCGTGGCGGTTGTACGAAGGCATGCTGTCCAAGATGAGTTATGGCGAAACCAGCTTTCTTTTGCAGTTCAAGGTCTGGTGGGCCTATGCGGCAAGCCTGTTCGGCGCGGTCGTTTCGGCCATCGTCGGCATCTATGTCGCCTTCGTGCGTATCTATGAATTACTGACCGGCAACATCGTCATCCGGGAAGGTGTGGAGGTTGCTGATGAGCACACTTGAAATCGGAATCTATTCCTTTCCGGCGCTGATGGTCCTGATCTTTCTGCGCGTGCCGATCGGGCTTGCCATGTTCCTGGTCGGGCTTGTTGGCCTGACCATCGTGACCGACGGCACCAACATGGCGTTCTCGCGCCTCAAGAACGAAACTTACACCACGTTTTCAAGCTATTCGCTGACCATCGTGCCGATGTTCCTTTTGATGGGACATTTTGCGACCTTGGGCGGGATGAGCACGGCCCTGTTCAAAGCGGCCGAAGGGTTCCTTGGCCATCGTCGTGGCGGCGTCGCGATGGCGGCGATCGGTGCCTGCGCGGGCTTTGGCGCGATCTGCGGGTCCTCGCTTGCCACGGCGGCGACGATGGGCAGGGTCGCTCTGCCCGAGTTGAAGAAATACGGCTATGAGGGCGGGTTTTCGACCGCTACATTGGCCGCTGGCGGGACGCTGGGCATCCTGATCCCGCCTTCGGTGGTGCTGGTGATCTACGCCATCCTGACCGAGCAGAACATCGCCAAGCTTTTCCTCGCGGCCTTTATCCCGGGCATCCTTGCGGCGATTGGCTATGTCATCGCGATTTCGATCTACGTTCGCCTGAACCCGGGAGCTGCCGGTACACGTCCGCCGGTGCCAATGGCCGAACGCTTCCGCGGACTGGTCGATGTTTGGCCGGTTCTGCTTGTCTTTGGGCTTGTGGTCGGCGGTATCTACCTTGGCTGGTTCACCCCGACAGAAGGCGCTGCCGTGGGGGCTGCCGGGACCGGCGTGATCGCCCTTCTGAATGGCGGGCTGACGTGGAAGACCCTGATCGAGAGCTTCTTTGTCACCGGTAAATCCACAGCGATGATCTTTTTCATCGTGCTGGGTGCCGGGTTCTATAATGGCTTCCTTGCCCTGACACAGGTGCCGCAGGAACTCTCGAATTATGTGGTCAGCCAGGGGTTCAGCCCGCTGACGGTCCTGTCGCTGATCCTTGTCTTTTACCTTGTCTTCGGGTGCCTGATGGACAGCCTGTCGATGATCCTGCTGACGGTGCCGATCTTTTTCCCGGTGATCTCGGTGCTGGATTTCGGCATGTCGGCTGAACACGTGGCGATCTGGTTCGGCATTCTGGTGCTGATCGTTGTCGAGGTGGGGCTGATAACGCCGCCGGTGGGGATGAACTTGTTCATCATCAACTCGATGGATCCGAAGACTCCGATCCTCGAGACCTACAAGGCCGTGATCTTCTTTGTCGGGTCGGATCTTGTTCGGGTGGTGCTGCTGGTCGCATTTCCGGCGATCACATTGTTCCTGATCCCGTAGAAATAAATGTTTCCGGCATAACTGTTACTAGATATAACAGTTATGCCTTATAACGGATTTGCAGTTGGGGAGGCCGCAATGACACAACCATTCCTGAAGGTCGAAGTGGACGGGGGCATCGCGACCCTGACGATGGACCGCCCGGCCAAGCGCAACGCGATGTCCGACGGGCTGCTGGCCGAGCTGGACGCATTTTTCAGCAATCCGCCCGAGGGTGTGCGCTGCGTGGTGCTGACCGGCAGCGGCGGGCATTATTGCTCGGGTCTCGATCTGAGCGAACATGTGGCGCGCGACGCCGAGCAGACCATGCGCCATTCGCGCAACTGGCATCAGGTGATGGACCGTATCCAGTTCGGCGGTCTGCCCATCGTCTCGGCGATGACGGGTGCGGTGATCGGCGGCGGGCTTGAACTGGCAACGGCGACCCATGTGCGCATTGCCGAGCCTTCGTGCATTTTTCAGCTTCCCGAAGGGCGTCGCGGCATTTTCGTGGGCGGCGGCGCGACGGTTCGTGTCGGCCGCATCCTTGGCGCCGACCGGATGATCGAGATGATGCTGACCGGGCGCAAATACGGTGCCGACGAAGGCAAGGCGCTGGGTCTGGCGCATTATTCGGTGGGCGAGGGTGAATCCCTGCCGCTGGCCTATGAGCTTGCCAACAAGATCGCCGAGAATGCCTCGCTGTCGAATTACATCATGGTACAGGGCATTTCCCGGATCGAGGACATGGCCAAGGCGGACGGGTTCTTTGCCGAAAGCCTGTGCGCGGCCATCGCCCAGACCAGTCCGGACGCGGTCGAGGGGCTTGCGGCCTTCCTGGAAAAACGCCAGCCGAGTTTCCGCTAGGATCATGGCGAACAGGGCGGATCCTGCGGTCAAGGCGGGCTCTGGTCACGAGCCCTCTCGGGACGCAACCCTGCGCAGTTTCACGGGTTATTCGATGAAACGCGCCTTTCACGCGATTCAGGCGGACCTCAAGGACGTGCTTGAGCCTTTCGGCCTGCGGATGCTGACGTTTTCGGCGCTTGTCGTGATCGTCGACAATCCGGGTTTGCGGCAGGCCGAGCTTGCCGATGCCCTTGTGATCGAACGTCCCAACATGGTGCTGATCGTGGATCAGTTGGTTGCGGCCGGGCTGATCAGCCGGGCCCCCGCCGAAGGAGACAGGCGGGCTTATGCGTTGCGCCCGACAGAGGAAGGCTGTGCGCTCTACCAGCGGGCGACGGCGGCGGTGCGGGCGCATGATGATCGCATGACAAAGAATTTGGATGAGGAGAAACGGCAGCTTCTGGTCTCGGCCCTTGGCCTGATCGAAGCTGTTCAGTGGGAGGAAGACGACAATGGAGAACGGTCCTGAATACCGGCACCACAATGTAATTCGCACGGACCAGCCCGACGGCAGCATCCTGCTGACCTCTGGCTATGAGATGTCGCCCGTGGTCGAGACGACCGGCGACTGGCTGCACCATTGGGCAGAGAAATGCCCGGATCACGTGTTCCTCGCGGAAAGAAGCGGCCCCGGCTGGCGCGAGGTCTCCTATCAGTCGGCTTTGGAGCAGGTGCGCGCCCTTGGTGCGGCTCTGATCGCGCGGGGGCTGAACAAGGACACGCCGATCCTGATCCTTTCGGGCAACGGTGTCGATCACGGGTTGCTGGCGCTTGCGGCGCAATACGTGGGTATCCCGGCGGTTCCGGTGGCCGAGCAGTATTCGCTCATCCCAGGCGCGCAGGCGCAGCTTTTGCATATTCTCGAGGTGATCGACCCGGCAATGATCTATGCCGTGGATGGTCAGAAATTTGCCGGTTCGCTTGGCATGGATGAAATGGCGGGCCGGTCTGTTGTCGTTAGCCGTAATGCGGGGGCGGGTCAGACCCTGCTGGAGGAATTGCTTCGGGGCGACAGCGCAAACGTTGACGCAGCCCGTGCCGAGGTGGGTCCGGACAGCGTGGTCAAGATCCTGATGACGTCTGGTTCGACTTCAAGCCCCAAGGGGGTCATGACGACCCATCGGATGATGTGCTCCAACCAGACACAGCTTGCCGACGCGCTGCCTTTCCTGCGGGAACGTCCGCCCCGGATCGTGGACTGGCTGCCGTGGAACCATGTTTTTGGCGGGTCTCATAATTTCAACATGATGCTGGCCAATGGCGGCAGCCTCTACATCGACGAGGGCAAGCCGGCAAAGGGGCTGATCGACAAGACAATCGAGAACCTTGGCCTGATGAGCAGCACGCTGGCGTTCAACGTGCCGGTCGGGTTCGCAATGCTGCGCGACGCGATGAAAAAGGACAAGGCGCTGCGCGAGACCTATTTCCGCGAGCTGGACATGATCTTTTACGCGGGCGCCTCGCTGCCACAGGATGTCTGGCGCGATCTTGAGGATATGGCGCGCGAAGTGCGTGGCCAGGTGCCGCTGATGAATACCTCGTGGGGGCTGACCGAAACGGGGCCTGCCTCGCTTATCCAGCATGAACCGACGGATCGTTCCGGCATCGTTGGCGTGCCGCTGACCGGCGTGACGATCAAGCTGCTGCCGAACGAGGAAAACCGTTACGAGGTGCGCGTCAAGGGGCCGAACGTGATGGCGGGCTATCATAACGCCCAAGACAAGACGCAGGAAGCCTTTGACGAAGAAGGCTTTTTCCGGACCGGCGACGCGATGGGTTTTGTCGACCCCCAAGATATGAGCAAGGGAATGCGCTTTGATGGGCGGATTTCCGAGGACTTCAAGCTGTTGACCGGCACATGGGTGCGGGCGGCGCAATTGCGGATGGACGCGCTGGCGGCGCTAACGCCGCTGGCCGCGGATCTGGTGATTACCGGCGAAGGCCGTGGGCAGGTGGGCATCATGATCGTGCCGGGGGCGGAATTGGCCGCGTCTGGCGCGCTGCGTGACGATAATGGCGTTTTCACCGGCGATATATTGCAGACTCAGATCGGAGAGAGACTTGCCGAGCTAGCCAAGACCGCAGCGGGTCAGTCCAACCGCATCAGCCGGGCCGTGGTCCTGTCCGAGCCGCCCTCGATTGCCGACGGAGAGATCACGGCAAAGGGGAATCTCAACTTTCGGAAGATCATGATGCGCCGCAAGGCATTGCTGGACCGGCTTTATGATGACGAGGATCAGGCGGTCATCCGGGTATAGGCGCAGATTGGTCCGGTGAACCGCCGATAGGCTTCAAGAAAGTTTGTGCAGTATATTGCCAAAGATAGGCATTATGTTGCATAAGCCCTGAGAGGAGATATTGTGCCGCATATCCGAGTCGCGCAGGGCGCGCGGCGAGGATGCGGTGCGCAGAGCGGGGAGGTTCCTATGTCACCATCGGGCAATGCGGCGGTCTATTTCGTGGATCGTCATCTGGACGAAGGCCGCGCCGAAAAGGTCGCCTTTCGCGAAGCGGACGGGGCAAAGCGCAGCCTGACCTACGGCGACCTCGCGCGGGAAACCTCGCTTTTTGCCGGGGCGCTGGGTAAGCACGGTGTGCGGCGGGAAGAGCGCGTTGCTATGATCGTGCGGGACCAGATCGAATTCCCCGTAGTTTTCTGGGGATCGATCAAGGCGGGGGCCATCCCGGTGCCGCTGAACACGCTGTTGTCGAGCGGCATCTACGAAGAGATCCTGAACGACAGCCGTGCCACCGTGCTTGTGGTGTCGGAGCAGCTTTGGGATGTGGTCGCGCCAGCTGTCGCAGACAACAAGTTTCTGCGTGCGGTGGTCGTGATCGGCGATGCGCCCGAGGGAACGATCAGCTTTGATGCATTCATGAAGGATGCCGAGCCTGTCGAAGCGGTGGAGGCCAACGAGGACGAGCTGGCTTTCTGGCTGTATTCTTCGGGGTCGACAGGATCGCCCAAAGGGGTGCGCCATGTCCATTCCTCGCTGAAAGCCACGGTCGACACGTTCGGCGCGCAGGTTCTGGGCATTACCGAGCAGGACACGGTGTTCTCCGTCGCCAAGATGTTCTTTGCCTATGGTCTGGGCAACGCGATTTCCTTCCCGATGTCGGTAGGCGCGACCACGGTAATCTTTGGAGGGCGCCCGACGCCCGAAGCCGTCTTCGACGTGATGGCAAAAGAGCGGCCGACGATTTTCTGCGGCGTGCCAACGCTTTACGCCGCCCTCGTCGCTGCGCAGGAAAAGGCGGGTGGGCAGCCGGACCATTGCGTTCGTCTTTGCATCTCGGCCGGTGAGGCGTTGCCACGTGAGATTGGCGAGCGTTGGGAAAAGCTGTGGTCGGCACCGATTGTCGATGGGGTCGGGTCAACCGAGATGCTACACATCTTCCTGTCAAACGCGCCCGGTGACATCGTTTATGGCACTTCGGGTCGGGCCGTACCGGGCTATGAAGTTCGTCTTGTCGATGAACATGACGAAGATGTCGGCGTGGGCGAAGTAGGTGAGTTGCTGGTGCGCGGGCCGTCCTCGGCCGACGGGTACTGGAACCGCCGTCACAAGTCGCGCTCTACGTTCGAAGGCCATTGGACCCGGACCGGTGACAAGTACGAAATGACCGAGGGCGGGCGCTATGTCTACTGCGGTCGGACGGATGACATGTTCAAGGTGTCCGGCATCTGGGTGTCCCCATTCGAGGTCGAGCAGGCGCTGGTGGAACACCCCGCTGTGCTGGAAGCCGCCGTTGTGCCTTGGTCTGACGAGAAGGGTCTGGAAAAACCGAAAGCCTATGTTGTTCTAAAGGACAGCAGCGCGGAACTGGGTGATCTGAAAGAGTTCGTGAAGGAAAAGATCGGCATGTGGAAGTATCCGCGCTGGGTCGATATCGTTGACGAACTTCCCAAGACGGCGACCGGTAAGATCCAACGTTTCAAATTGAGGGAGCCCGCGTGATGACACTCGAATGGTCCGAAAACCCCAAGACGCCGCTGACCGTTGACGGCAAGCAGCTTGAGTATTTCGCGCTGGGTCCGTCGCCGGACAAGGCACCAACCATCGTTCTGTTGCACGAAGGTCTGGGCTGTGCCGCCTTGTGGCGCGATTTTCCGGCGAAACTGGCCGAGGCAACGGGCATGGGTGTGTTCGTCTATTCGCGGCTTGGCTACGGCCAGTCGGACGCGGCGGAGCTGCCCAAGCCGCTGGATTTCATGACGAACGAGGCAGTTGATGTGCTGCCGCAGGTGCTTGGCCAGATGGGGTTCGAGCGCGGCATCCTGATGGGCCATAGCGATGGGGCGACCATTGCCGCCATCTATGCGGGTAGCGTTGCGGACCTGCGGGTGCGCGGTCTGGTCCTTATGGCGCCGCATTTCTTTACCGAACCGGCGGGGCTCGAGTCGATCCGCGAGACGAAGAAAACGTTCGAGACGACCGATATGGCCCAAAAGATGGCCAAGTATCACAAGAACCCCGAGATCGCCTTCAAAGGGTGGAACGACGTCTGGCTCGATCCGAAATTCGAAAGTTGGAACGTGGCCGAGGTGATCGATTATCTTCGTATCCCGACGCTGGCGATTCAGGGGCGCGACGATCAGTACGGAACGCTTGCCCAGATCGAAGAGATCGAAAACCGCGCTTATTCGCCTGTCGATACGGTCATTCTGGAGGATTGCCAGCATGCGCCGCATCTGGAGCAGACCGAAGCGGTTCTGGCGGCAGTGAGCGAATTCGCGACGCGGCTTGAGCGGATCGAGGCGGCCGAGGTTGAAACGGCCTGAGAATATTCCGCTTCCGCCCCATGCCTATGTGCCGGGGCGGAATGCGCGCCACGAAGAATCGCTGTTCGAGGCGTTTCATGCGTCAGTTCAGCCCTGGATGAGCTTTGCTGAGCTGGAGGAAACCCTTGCCTGGCGCGCCGGATGGGTATTCGTCCAGCATGGGTATTTCTGGGAAGCGCACGAAGTTCTCGAGCCCGTCTGGATGACGCTTGAAGACGGGCCGAAACGGCAGTTCGTTCAGGGCGTGATCCAGGCGGCGAATGCGGCGCTGAAGCTTAAGATGAACCGTCCGAATGCTGTCAGGCGGCTTTGCGACATAGCGGACGGACATCTGGATGCCTGCGGTGAGGTGGATGCGATCATGGCTCTGCCGCTTTCCGAGGTGCGGCGGTTTGTCGAAGAGACGCGCGGGGAAGCGAATCTCATAGGCGGGTATTATGCACTATAACGCATAAGTTCATTCTGCGAGATTTGTGGACGAAATTATAAGCGTCTGTAAATAAACAAAACTTAACCTGCACTATTTTGCACATATGGGGTTTACCTGAACTCTTGAACGCATTAAGTTGCATAACAACCAGATCCTTAAAGGGAGCGTGAAATGTCCAAGGTCATCGACTTTCAAACCGATCCGTCCAAGTACCGCCATTGGCGGGTTGAATATGACGGCGAGGTCGCAAACCTGTTCATGGATGTCGATGAAACCGGTGGGCTTTTTGACGGCTATGAACTGAAGCTGAATTCCTACGACCTTGGTGTCGATATCGAGCTGGCGGATGTCGTCCAGCGCATGCGGTTCGAACATCCCGAGGTGAAGGTCGTCGTGATGCAATCGGGCAAGGACAAGGTGTTCTGCGCGGGTGCAAACATTCGTATGCTGGGCGGCGCGAGCCACGCGCACAAGGTGAACTTCTGTAAATTCACCAACGAGACGCGCAACACCTTCGAGGCGGCCGAGGAGGATTCCGGTCAGAAGTATATTGCCGCGGTAAAGGGTGCCTGTGCTGGTGGCGGCTATGAGCTGGCGCTGGCCTGTAACTATATCATGCTGACCAATGACTCGACCTCATCGGTTGCTTTGCCCGAGGTGCCGCTGCTGGCGGTTCTGCCGGGCACCGGTGGTCTGACCCGCGTTACCGACAAGCGCAAGGTCCGTCGTGACCGCGCCGACGTCTTCTGCTCAATCGAGGAAGGTATCCGGGGCGAACGCGCCAAGGAATGGCGTCTGGTCGATGAAGTTGTCGCGAACTCGAAGTTCGATGACACGGTGAAAGAGCGGGCGGCCGAGTTCGCTTCGTCTTCGAAAAAAGCGTCGGGCCTCAAGGGTATCGAGTTGAAGCCGCTTGATCGCAAGTTCGCCGACGACGGTTCGGTTACCTATTCGCTGGTCGAAGTCGATATCGATCGCGACAACGGCAAGGCGACCATCCTGCTGAAAGGCCCCGACGCCGATGCGCCAGCGGACATGGATGCGATGCAGGCGCAGGGATCTGACGCCTATATCCTGCGTCTGGCCCGCGAGCTGGACGACGCGATACTGCACCTGCGTTTGAACGAACGTGAACTTGGCCTGATCGTGTTCACCACGCAGGGCGACCCGGAGCTGCTCGCAGCCCATGAAAAGCTGCTGCATGACAATGCCGATCACTGGCTGGCGAATGAAACGCTGAAGTACTGGAAGCGCGTGCTCAAGCGTGTCGACATGACCTCGCGCAGCCTTGTGGCGCTGGTCGAGCATGGTTCCTGCTATACCGGCGTCCTGGCCGAGCTGCTCTGGGCCGTTGACCGATCTTACATGATGCTTGACGAGTTCGAAGGCGATAACCGTCCGACCGCCGCGATTACCCTGTCCGAGAGCAATTTCGGCGCCTACCCGATGGGCAACGACTTGACCCGGCTCGAGACCCGCTTCCTGGGTGAGCCCAAACAGGTCGATGCGCTGAAAGCCAAGATCGGTGAGCCGCTGGAAGCGGACGATGCGGATGAACTGGGTCTGGTGACCTACATCCTCGACGACATCGACTGGGAAGACGAAGTGCGGATATTCATGGAAGAGCGCGCCAGCTTTAGCCCGGATGCGATGACCGGGATGGAAGCCAACCTGCGCTTTGCCGGGCCGGAAACGATGGAGACCCGGATCTTTGGTCGCCTGACCGCGTGGCAGAACTGGATTTTCCAGCGCCCGAACGCGGTGGGGGCCGAAGGTGCCTTGCAGCGTTACGGCACCGGCCAGCGCGGCGAATACAACATGGAACGTGTGTGACGACAGGGGGACGGGCCTGATGCCCGTCCCACCTCTAATTGTTTGGGTGGGTAGGATCCCGCCACGCCAAGGGAGAGACAAATGCTTGATTTGATCAACGTCAGCTATGACACCCAGATCCCCAACAACGTGGGGCTGTCGAGCGACAAGAAAGTGCTGAAGGCGCTGGAAAAGTGGCACCCCGGCTACATCAACTGGTGGAACGACCTGATCCCGCAGAACTTTCAGGAATCGATGGTTTACCTGCGGACCGCCGTTTCGGTTGACCCCAAGGGCTGGGCTAAGTTCGACTATGTGAAGATGCCCGAATATCGTTGGGGTGTTTTGCTTGCGCCGCAGGTCGAGGATCGCAAGATCCCGATGGGCGAACATTTTGGTGAACCTGCATGGCAGGAAGTGCCAGGCGAATACCGCAATATGCTTAAGCGCCTGATCGTGATTCAGGGCGATACCGAGCCGGGATCGGTTGAACAACAGCGTTTCCTTGGCCTGACGGCACCGTCGCTCTACGACATGCGCAACCTGTTCCAGGTCAACGTGGAAGAAGGTCGTCACCTCTGGGCGATGGTCTACCTGCTGCAGAAGTATTTCGGCCGCGACGGCCGCGAAGAAGCCGATGATCTGCTGGTCCGGTCCTCGGGGTCCGAGGAAGCGCCGCGTATGCTGGGTGCCTTCAACGAAGAAACGCCGGATTGGCTGTCCTTCTTCATGTTCACCTATTTCACTGACCGTGACGGCAAGATGCAGCTGGAATCGCTGGCGCAGTCCGGGTTTGACCCGCTGTCGCGCACCTGCCGCTTCATGCTGACCGAAGAAGCGCACCATATGTTCGTGGGCGAAACCGGGGTGGGCCGCACCATTCAGGCCACCATCGAGGCGATGAACAAGGCCGGGATCACCGACCCCTATGATATCAACAAGATCCGCGATCTGGGTGTCATCGACCTGCCGACGATCCAGAAAAAGCTGAACCTGCACTATACGCTCAGCCTTGACCTGTTTGGTCAGGAAGTCTCGACCAACGCGGCAAATGCTTTCAACTCGGGTATCAAGGGCCGCTACATGGAGAGCCGGATCGACGATGATCACCAGCTCAAGGACGCGACCTACAAGGTGAGCACCATCAAGGATGGCAAGATCATCACCGAGGATGCTCCGGCGCTGACGGCGATCAACATGCGCCTGCGTGACGACTATGTCCGCGATGCGGCTGGCGGTGTGAACCGCTGGAACAAGATCATCGAAAAGGCCGGAGTCGATTTCCAGCTTAAGCTGCCGCACGAAGGTTTCCACCGTCAGATCGGTGTCTTCAGCGCGGTCGCCGTGGATCCGGATGGCAACATCATCTCGTCCGACGAGTGGAACAAGCGCAAGGACGAATGGCTGCCGACCAAGGCGGACGGTGATTTCATCCAGTCGCTGATGAAGCCGGTTCACGAGCCGGGCAAGTTTGCCAGCTGGATCGCGCCGCCTAAAGTTGGCATCGACAACAAGCCGGGCGATTTCGAATACGTCAAACTTCACATGGCCTGAGCCTTACGGCTCGGCCTTCACCCCGCGCCTGATAACAACGGGAGAGGGGCCGTGATGGCCCTTCTGCAAGCAGAGACCAGGGGAAATGCCTGAAATTTCCCCGGGTCATGAGCCAGCCGTAGCGTAAACCGCCCTCCCGGATGGATCGGAGCCGGCATCTTTCGCTAACCTGCCTGCAACACCCTTGTGCATATCGGAGTTACAGCCATGATCATTTCGCGTTCCAAGCCCGGTTCTTCCCGCACCACCACGGTGGTACAGGCCTTTCCCGACGTTCAGGGAAATTGCGTTGGCTGCGAAAACTGTTCTGGCCGATGCGCGGAATTGATTGATGTCCTGACCGTACCGGATATCGTTCTTTCCAAGAAACGCGAGTCTCAATGAACAAGCCACTCAAGCAGCATCTGATCGACCCGGAAATCTGCATCCGTTGCTACACATGCGAGATGACCTGCCCGGTGCAGGCGATCGAGCATGACGATAACAACGTGGTCGTCGACGCGTCGAAGTGCAATTTCTGCATGGATTGCATTCCTGTCTGTCCGACGGGTTCCATCGATGAATGGCGCGTGGTGAACGAGCCCTATTCGCTGGAAGAACAGTACGAATGGATGGAGCTTCCGGAGCAGGAAGAGATCGAAGTCGGCCCCGAGGGCGATGCGGATACCGAAGCGCTGGATGGCGCGATGGCGGCATTGCTTGCCGAGGCGCACAAGGGTGCGGGCGGCAAGGCGAAAGCCCCGGCAACGGCGTCTAAGCCGACCGTCAACATGTACAACCTGGGCAAGCCTGCCGAGGCCAAGGTTCAGGGCAATTATCGACTGACCGACGCGAACAGCGACAGCGATGTGCGCCATATCATCCTTGATTTCGGGGGGCAGCCGTTTCCCGTGCTGGAAGGGCAGTCCATCGGGATCATCCCGCCGGGAACCGACGACGAGGGCAAGCCGCATCTGCCGCGCCTTTATTCGGTTTCCTCGCCCCGCGACGGTGAGCGTCCGGGCTATAACAACGTCTCACTGACGGTGAAGCGCGAAGATTTGGGCCTGTGCTCGAACTACGTCTGCGATCTGGGCAAGGGCGATACGGTCAAGGTCACCGGTCCTTTCGGTGCGACCTTCCTGCTGCCGTCCGACCCCGAGGCGCATCTGATGATGATCTGCACCGGTACCGGTTCGGCGCCATTCCGCGGATTTACCATGCGCCGCCAGCGGGAGACGCCGTCGGTCAAGGATTCCCTGACGCTGATTTTCGGGGCACGCCGTCAGGGCGAGTTGCCCTATTTCGGGCCGCTCAAGAAAGTGCCTGACACGTTCATGAAAAAGGTCTTTGCCTTTTCGCGTGAGGCCGAGGGCGGCAAGCATTACGTGCAGGACAAGCTGCGCGAGGAATCCGAACAGGTTGCAAAGCTGCTCAGCGATCCCAAGGGCCACATCTATATCTGCGGGCTCAAGGCGATGGAGCAAGGCGTGGAAGAGGCGCTTTCCGATATCGCGCGCAAGCAGGGTCTGGTCTGGACCGAGGTCCGCGACGCGATGCGCGAAGATGGCCGCTATCACGTCGAGACCTACTGATGAAGGACGCCGGGCAGAAAAGCTTTGTGCATGAAATCCGCGTTGGCTGGGGCGATTGCGACCCGGCCAAGATCGCCTATACGGGTCGGCTGCCGGTATTCGCGCTTGAAGCGATCGACGCCTGGTGGGAGGACACGCTGGGAGGCGACGGGTGGTATCAGCTCGAGATGGACCGTGGTTTCGGTACGCCTTTTGTGCACCTCGAGTGCGACTTCCGCTCTCCTGTAACGCCGCGCCATCGTCTGCTTTGCGAAGTCTTCCCGACCAAGCTTGGGACCAAGTCCATATCTTTCAAGGTGATGGGTCGACAGAACGGCGTGCTATGCTTTGAGGGCGGCTTTACATGTGTCTTCACAAAAGCGGCGACAGTCAGCACCATTCCGGCACCCGACGATATCCGGGCTATCGTTGAGCCGCTGATCCGGGGCTAACATCTTTTGGTATTACCTTACTGTATGAGTCGGGTAATTGAGCCAAAACAGATTGCCAGAAATCTGCGCACGTCGTAGGTGTTGCAATATAGTACACACAGCGGCAAGATATGAGCGAAATCACTAACTTTCGGGGCGAAACCAAGCCCGGCGGAACGCAGACACCGGTCGATGACGCGGTTGCATCGCTTATTCGCCGTGTCGGTGAACGCGTTCGTAAAGCGCGAGAACGCAAGGGTATTCCGCGCCGCGTGCTGTCAGAGATTTCCGGCGTGTCTCCGCGCTATCTTGCCCAGCTGGAAGCGGGTGAAGGCAATATCTCGATCGGGTTGTTGCTGCGTGTTGCCATCGCGCTGGACCATCGCATCGAGTGGCTGATCAGCGAGGAGGATCCATGGACGTCCGAGGTGACGCGGGTTGCCGACCTTTATCGTCTCGCCAGTAAATCGATCCAGCAGGATGTGCTCGACGTGCTCAACGCGGAAAATCAGGATACCCGTCGCGCCAGCCGGCTGTGCCTGATCGGTCTGCGCGGGGCGGGTAAATCGACGTTGGGCGCGATGCTTGGCAAGGCAATGGGCGTTCCATTTGTCGAGCTGAACCGTGAGATAGAAGAGCACAGCGGGATGCCCGTGGACGAGGTTCTCGCGCTTTATGGTCAGGAAGGCTATCGCAGCCTCGAAGCGCAGGCCATCGACCGGGTTATCGCGACCTATGACACCGTTGTTCTGGCGGTGGCGGGGGGCATCGTTGTTGAGCCAGAAACCTACAATACGCTGCTGAGCCGGTTCCACACAGTGTGGCTGCGTACCTCGCCGGACGAACACATGATGCGGGTGCGCGCGCAGGGAGACGAGCGCCCGATGGCTGGTAATCCCGAAGCGATGGAACAGCTGAAATCGATCCTGACCAGCCGCGAGCCGCTTTACGCCCGCGCCGAGGCACAGCTCAACACATCGGGCGTCGCGGTTGAGACAGCTTTGTCACAACTGGTCGAACTGGTCCGTGCGCGCGGTTTCCTTGGCTAAAGCAAAGCGCCGCATGGTGATTGTCGGCAGCGGCGCCGAAGCCATCGCTGTTACCTCCCTTGGTGCGAAGAGCGGTTTCGATGTCGTCGTGGTCGAAGAGGATACCGCGAGCGCAGAGAGGTTTGCGGTATTTCTGAAACAGGTCGGCGGCGAGGCGGTGCAGGTCACAGCGGCGATCGGAGCCCTGAAATTGGCGGAGATCGTTGTGGAAGCTACGGATTTGCCGCAGGCCGCGCGATTGGACCTGCATCGTGACATCGCGGCAGAGATTCCGGCGAATGCTTTGATCTGTTGCGTGGAACGAGAGGTTACAGGGGCGTCGCCTTTGGGCAACTGCGTCGGCTTTCATCTGGCGGCGCCAGTTCATCTGCGGCGCCTTGCCGAAATCACGCCGGACCGGCAGGGCAACTGCGAGGAAGCTGTCGTTCTAGCCAAAGAACTTGGACGAGAGGTGGTCATTTGTCCTCGCGACAGCAGCCTGCTCAGCTCGGAACTGGGGCGTGCGTGGTACGCGGCCTTGGAAGAACTTCAGATGCGCGGGGCCATCCCGCATGAAATCGATGAGGCCCTTGTCGCCGAGGGGTTCGCGATGGGACCCCATGAGGCGCAGGATCTTGTCGGAACGGAGGTTGCCTATGCGGATCGGCGTCGGCGGGGCGATAATTCGCAACTGATTGCCGACCGGATGGTCGAAGAGGGCCGGCTGGGCAAGAAAGTCGGCGTGGGCTGGTATCGTTATCCCGGCGGTGGCGGTGCGGTGATCGATCCGCTGGTGGAAGACCTGATCCGGGAAGAGGCCCATTTCGCGCGCGTGGAGCAGCGCAGTTTCAGGGATGCAGAAATCGTGGCATTCCTTCGCCGTGCCCTGATCGAGGCGGGAAGGGAAACGGGCGCATCTTCGGATCTGCTTGAGACCGTCGCCATTCACGGTCTTGGTCTGCCACCCGGCTGGATCCAATGGTCGGGTCAGAGCGGGTCGCGCAACCAGCCCGGCAGAAATTCGATCTGAGACACGCCTGCCAGTCTCGTGATGCGGTTCAGTTCCGCTTCGAGCTTTGCAAGCCTGCCGCCTGACCATTTTACACCGCGCTCCGGCCAGAGAGCGGTTATCCTGAGAACGTCCTGATCCCGGTGCGCTTTCATGTCGATCCGCCCGACGATGCGGTCGCCTTCCAAAAGCGGAAAGACATAGTAGCCGTATTTGCGCTGCGCTTCGGGCACGAAGATTTCGATACGATAATCGAAGCCGAAGAGGCGTTCGGCTCTGTTCCTGTCGCGCAAGGCAGGGTCGAACGGGCTTAGAACACGCAAGCGACCGGTCGGGGATTCGACGGGTGCATCCGCAATGTCCGGCCGGGCGAAAACCGCTCTCTGAGCGCCGCCATCACACGTGATGCGAACCGGGATAAGCGCCCCGGTCCGAACCTGATCCTCGACCCAGGCCTTGGCCTCCTGTGGGGTTACCGTCGCCCAGAACGCTGCGATTTCGCCCGAGGTCGCAAAGCCAAGCCGGTCGAGCGCGGCATTGCATAGCCAGTCGATGCTTTCGCCGGGATCGGGAGAGCCATTGGTAACGCAGAGGTTTTCCTCGATCACCCGTTCCGTCAGGTCGTATTGCTTGCGGAAACCATCGCGTCGCGTGACAGTCAAGGCTCCGCTGCGCCAAAGGTACTCAAGCGCTGTCTTGGACGGGTGCCATTCCCACCAGCCGCCGCTCGACTTCTTTTCGTCCTTGCCCACATCCGAAGTTCCGACCGGGCCGTGGTCGCGGATATGACGCAGTACAGGTTCGAATTGTTCGTCAAAGTCATGCCCCTGCCAGCGTTTCCAGCGGGCGCGCAGGGCATCCGCATCGCGCCGAAAGCGAAGGTGCCAATGACGATAGAATGGCATCGGTATGACCGCGGCGTCATGGGTCCAGTGTTCGAACAAGGCCCTGTCGACATCGTGCAAACGCTTGAGGTGTTTGGACCGATAGGCGGGGCGCCGTGCAAACAGGATCAGGTCATGCGCCCGCGCAACGGTGTTGATGCTGTCCAACTGCACAAAGCCAAGCCGCTGAATCAGGGCGTCCAGATCCGAACCCTTGCCCGGGCCGCTTGGCGCATCCGACAAGTCGTGGCGTTGCATGAAGATCCGCCGCGCTGTCCGGTTGTCCAGTTCGAGCGGGATTACCACCGTTTCAGCGTGTCGCCATAGGTGATTTTTGGCGTGAGCGTGACGATGTTTTCAACCGGTTGCGGTGGGTCGCTCATCCGGGCCGAAATAATTTCGGCGGCCTTGCGCCCGATCTCCAACCGGCAGGCATCCATCGTTGCGAGCTTGCGGGGCAGGCCCTGCAGCAGCTCAACCCCGTTGAACCCGGCAAGCCCGATCTGACCGGGCACGTCGACGCCTTGTTCCAACAGGTAGAGAAGCCCGCCCGCGCCGATCATGTCATTGGAGTAATAAAGAAAATCAAGGTCAGGCGAGCGTTCCAGCATCGCCTGCGTCATCTCGCGACCCTTGGCGAGCGCCGAGCCACCTTGGTAGAACGCACGGTCTTCGATCTCGACGCCGTTCTTGGCAAGCACCTCGGTAAAGCCTTCAAAGCGTTTACGGGCGCGGTGATCGAGCGGCATCTTGGTGCCCATAAAGCCAATGCGGGAAAACCCGGCTTTGAGAATGGCCTGCGCCATTTCACGCCCGGCGCGGCGGTGCGAGATGCCAACCATCGCATCGACCGGTTTGCCGTCCGTGTCCATGATCTCGACCACGGGGATACCGGCGGCCTCCAGCATCGTCTGCGAAGCCTCTGAATGTTCCAAACCGGCAATGATGACACCCGAAGGTCGCCAGGACAGCATTTCGTAAAGAACGCGTTCTTCCTTTTCCGGCAGGTAGTCGGTGACGCCCACAACCGGTTGCAGAACCGTATCCTCGAGCACCTGGTTGATGCCGGTCAGCACCTCGGGAAATACCATGTTCGAGAGCGAGGGAATGATGACCGCAACAAGGTTCACCCGGTTCGACGCCAGCGCCCCGGCGATCTTGTTAGGCACGTAGCCTAGCTGCTTGGCTGCGGCGAGAACCTTTTCCCGGGTTGCCTGGCTTACGTCACCACGGTTCCGCAATACGCGGCTGACCGTCATTTCGGATACACCCGAGGCTTCGGAGACATCGCGAAGGGTCAGCGGTCGTTTGGCTTCCAGGGACAATGGCGTGACCTTCCAGAAATGCGGCCCCGTAAGGCCATACAGTGAATAATACTCAGACGTTAACTTAAACCGAAACGATTATTCAACAACCTGTTGATACTGGGCGCAAAGGTCATGACAAAGGAGAGCCGTCGCGATAAGAGAGACGCGTGGCCCCGTGGCTCAACTGGATAGAGCAGCCCCCTCCTAAGGGGCAGGTTGCAGGTTCGAATCCTGCCGGGGTCACCAATTCTCAAAAGCAGCGTTTCACGCAAACTTGTGCAGTTGCTTGCGGTGCAGGTGATATTGATGTCGGCAGTGACCGGTTCGTGGCGAATTGGGCGTTGAACCAGCGTGGGATTCATGGTGGGCGATACAAGGTTCGAACTTGTGACCCCTTCGATGTCAACGAAGTGCTCTACCACTGAGCTAATCGCCCATGAATCCCGGTTTGCGCCTTCGCTCCACATGCGTGGAGCGCGGTTATGTCCGCGCCGGTAGCGGGTCTATAAAAGGAGTCGTTGGGGTGATCAAGGGCTTTTGATACGGAATGTTTCCGGGCTATGATCCGGAGCGTCGATAGGGAGAAGAGATGCCCCAGCCTGCATTTCACTTGGTAGAACCGCTGCGGAAACTTTCCAGCGTCGTTTTCGCGTCGCCACATTCCTGCAGCGACTACCCCGAAGAATTTCTGAAGCAGAGCCAACTGGATGAGCACGCGATTCGTTCTTCGGAAGATGCTTTCGTGGATCGGTTGTTCTCATGCGCCCCTGAATTCGGTGCGCCGTTGCTGCTTGCTGGTGTCCCGCGTGCCTATCTCGACATGAATCGCAGCGCCGATGAACTTGATCCTGCTTTGATCGAAGGTGTCAGGCGGCAGGGCCACAATCCGAGAATTGCCAGTGGATTGGGCGTGATCCCTCGCGTCGTGGCAAACGGCAGGGCCATTTACCGGGGCAAGATTCCCCGTGCAGAAGCAGCGACACGGATCCGAGATTACTGGAAACCCTACCACGCGGTGCTTCAGGATGTTCTGAATCAGGCACATGCGGTGTTCGGCGAAGCAATCCTGATTGACTGCCACTCGATGCCGCACGAGGCGATGGAGGGCAGTTCGCGGAACCGTGGGGGCATGCCGGAAGTCGTTCTCGGCGATCGCTTTGGTGCCGCCGCTGGCAGGGATGTGGTCGACCGGATCGAGGCTTGTTTTTCCGCCGCCGGTCTAAAGGTGACGCGAAATGCGCCCTTCGCAGGTGCCTATGTAACTCAGGCCTATGGCCGCCCGTCCCGGCGCCAACATGCCATCCAGATTGAAATCGACCGTTCGCTTTACATGAATGAACGCACGATTGAGCCGGCACCGCATTTCGAAGAGGTCGCAGGGCTTTTGCGCGGAGTGGTCGGGCAGATCGTTGAAATCGGTCGTGAATGCGTCCCGGTGGCGGCAGAATAATCAGCGATCTTCTTATCGCGAACCAGTTCGCGCCGCCTGTGGCGGCACGATGCCTCCGGCGGGGATATTTTGATACCCAAAGAAGCAGAAGAGTCCTGAATTTCTTTGGGTCTTAAATATCCCGGGGTTTGGGGCAGAGCCCCAATCGCATGGTCGGCCAACCTTGATACCTCACCGGAGCGCGCGGCCTTTCAGGATGGCATCTGGTCCAAACCTTGCGCGTATTGAATCTGTCGCGTGCTCCGAGTTGATGCGCCGGGAATGATTGGGGGCGAGAAGGTCTGACTGTGCTTCTGTGCCAGACTCTTCGCATAAGTCGGAAAGGCCGCAGCCGATCAGCCTGAAAGGCGCCAATTCGATGGCATGATCAAGAAGTGCTCGCGCTTCTCTATATATGGTGTCGGCCATGTGTGTCGGACTGCGCAGCTTATGCCTGCGCGTGATCGAACTGTGGTCGGCACGTTTCAATTTAAGGGCAACGACATGGCCTGAGAGGTCCCGCGCCTTTGCCCGATCTGCGACCTGCACCGAGAGGCGCCAAAGATGGCCATCCAAAACCTCCGGATCAGCCGTATCTTCATTGAACGTCGTTTCTTTCGATATGGATTTCACGGGCTCGTTGGCAGAGACCGGTCGGTGATCTTCGCCCTGCGCGAGATGCCACAACCTTTCGCCTGTGCTGCCGAAACGCGTGACAAGTTCCTCCCGATCCCAGCGGAGTAGATCCGAGAAACTGCGGATTCCAACCTTTTCGAGAGATTGCTGTGCCGAAGGACCGATGCCCCATATCAGCCGCACGGGTTTGTCCCGCAGAAAATCCGCGGTCTCTTTCTTGCCTATCAGTGAGAAGCCACGTGGCTTGTCGAGGTCGGACGCCACTTTCGCAAGAAATTTGTTGTAGGAGAGACCGATCGAGCCGGTGACGCCCAGTTCTTCTTTCATGCGTTTGACAAGCCTTGCCAGCATGATGGCAGGGGGCGCCCCGTGCAGACGCTCGGTGCCTGAAAGGTCGAGAAACGCTTCGTCGAGGGACAAAGGCTGGACCGCCGGTGTCAGGCTCTCCATCATCTTTCGGATTTCGCGGGAAACTTCGACATAAAGCGACATGCGCGGTTTCACGATTACCGCGTCGGGGCAGAGTTTCAGCGCTTGAAACATCGGCATGGCCGATCTGACGCCTCGTATCCGGGCGATGTAGCACGCGGTCGAAACGACTCCTCGCCGACCGCCGCCGATTATTACGGGTTTGTCGGCGAGCTCCGGGTTTTCGCGCTTTTCGACGCTCGCATAAAAGGCATCACAGTCCATATGCGCGATCTTCAGTTCGAACAGTTCTTCGTGCGTGGTGATGCGCATGCTGCCGCAGTGCGGGCAGCGTGCCGCTTTCGTCTGGGAGGGCAATTCCAGTGCCCGGGCGCATTCGCGGCAGAGAGAAGCCATGGGATCGTGTCGTTTCTCAGAGACTGGTCTAGATGATAGGCATTCTTCGGCACCGTCGCCAGAGCGTGATGGTGCCGATCTGTCGGTCAGGAGTTCGGAAATGGAGTTTTCGGGTGCGAAAGTAGCGGTATTTCTCGGCTCGCAATTGCTCGTCATCCGCAGGGACATGAAGCCTGACATCCCGTTTCCGGGGTATTGGGATCTGCCGGGTGGCGGGCGGGAAAACGGGGAAACGCCGCAGGAATGCGCGCTGCGTGAGACTTACGAGGAAGTCGGTCTTGTACTGCAGGAAGAAGAACTTGTCTGGTCGGCGATTTCGCAGCGTCCGGAGGGAGTGAGCTGGTTCTTTGTGGCGCATCTGCCGGTCGGCCGAACGCGGGACATTCGTTTTGGAAATGAAGGTCAGGGATGGGCCGTCATGCGCCCCGAAGATTATTGCCGCGATGCGATGGCGATTCCGAATTTTGCCGAGCATCTGTCAACTTATCTGGGATTGGATGGGGCCGGTGCGGGCTGATGTTCAAGTCCGCCGGCCCCTAACGAAAGGCCCCCCGCGCTTTCGCGGGGGGAGGTGACGAACCACAGGAAGACAAGGTTCGTCGGGGGAGTGTCTCGCTTTCAGTGTCGCCTATAGGTGCATTTCCCGAAAGTAGGGATTGCCTTACCTAGGGTAAGTGAATCGAGATTGTGCCCTGACGGGAACAAAACGGCGGAAAATCGCGGTCAAAATGCAAATGGTTGCTTAATTGCTGACCGTTTTCATCTCGTCGAGAATGGCGGCGACAGCGGCGCGGGGCGCGGGTGCTCCATAGATCGGGCGGCCGACGACCACGTGATCTGCCCCGTTCGCGATGGCTTCTCCGGGAGTGGCGGTGCGTTTCTGGTCGCCTTTCGCGCTGCCGGCGGGGCGAACGCCGGGTGTCACGATCAGCCGGTCATGCGCTTCGGGAAGAGCGCGGATCGCGGCGGCTTCCTGCGGGGACGCGATGACCCCGTCCGCCCCGGCGTCAAATGCGTTTCCGGCGCGGTTCAGGACCAGATCGGCAACGTCACCTTCTTTCATGAGACCTGCGTCCAGATCGGCGCGGTCGAGCGATGTCAGGATCGTCACGCCAAGGATCTTGAGCTTGCTGCCTGCCGCCCCCTGCTTGGCTGCACGGATGACATGCGGGTCACCGTGGACCGTCAGAAAGTCGAGATCAAAGCGCGAAAGGCCCCGTACGGCATTTTCGATAGTATTGGAGATATCGAAGAGCTTCATGTCGAGGAAAATGCGTTTGCCGTGTTCCTGGATCAATTCGTTGGCGAGAGCGAGACCGCCTGTTGTCAGCATACCGAGGCCGATCTTGTAAAAGCCGACGCTGTCGCCAAGCTGCTCGGTCAGGGCCAGCCCCTGCACCGCGTCTGGTACATCGAGCGCGACAATCAGCCGTTCATCGGTCATGCGGGATCTCCGTCTGGGCTTTGGCGTTGATGAGGGCCACATAATCGAGTTCGGGAACCGATACCAGTGTTTCGACGTTCGCCCCATGTCTGGTCGAAACATTTGGGATGGAGCACTTTCATGGCAGAAGCGGAAGATACCGGAAAATCATCGGGTGACAGCTCGGCGTCGAAGTCGCAAAATGCGGCCGGAACGTCTGGAAATGTCGGGGCCAGGACGGGTCATTTAGCCGGTCGAACGAAGTCAAAGTCGCTTGGCGTATTTCCAATGATCGTGGGTCTGGGCGTTGCGGTCGCTGTTGTCATCGGTCTCGTGATGAATTTCTCGGGCAGTTCGACCGAAACGGCGCAGGCTACAAGTGCCGAAGAGACAAGCGCGGCAGAACCCGTTTCTGAGGATGCTGCTTCGGTGAATGACGCTGAAGATACGCAAGAGGCTGCAGTTGAGTCCGAGGCGGCCGAGGGCGAGGCCGAGACGGCTTCCGTTGATGGTGCCGAGAACTCTGCGGAGCCTTCCGAGGAACAAGCGCAGGCCGATGCCGAAAGTACGTCTGAAGACGCAGTTGAGCAGGCCGACGCGAGCTCCGGCAACGAGGCTCAGGGTGATGAAAGCACGGCGATGGCAGAGCAGGAAGCTGCAGGCGAAGGTGCATCGAGTTCCGCTTCCGCCGAAGCTGCGCCGGTTGCGGCGGAAGAGGCTGGTTCGGAGGCCGCAGCGGTCGAAAGTGATTCCTCTGATACGACCGAGACTGCAAGTGCTGATAGTGAGAGCAGTGATACGGCGGCTTCGGGAGACGTGACTGAGGAAGACACCGCTTCGGCAGGGGATGATGCCGCAGAAGCTGAGGAAGCGGAGACTGAATCCGCAGCAGAAAGTTCAGGTGATGAGAACGAAGCCCAAGCGGCCTCGGCTAACGCTTCCGACACTAATTCGTCAGATGAAACTGGCGAAATGACTGCAAATGCGGAAAACGGCTCGGATCAGCAATCTGCAGATGGAAGCGAGACCACAACGTCTGCGGAATCGACCAGTGGTGAAGGTGCCGATACCGGCGAAGCGACAACTGAGACGATGGTTGCAGCGGACAGTGCGGAAGATGCCTCGCCAAACGAGACTAGCCAAGCTGTCGAGACGACCGCCAACGACGAAAGCAACACGGAACAGCAATCCCTGGCAGCAAATGATGGAACATCTTCAGAAGAGACGGCCAGTTCGGAAGCCGCGAACAACGATGAGACAGCCAACGTGACGGCATCCGATCAGGAAGAAACTCCGGCGTCGGATCAGGCAGCTTCATCGGAGACCGCCGGTTCCGAGGAAGAAATGGCGATGGAGGAGGAAGCCGCAAGCGGTGATGCAGAGCAATCGCAAGCCAGCAGTGCGGAACCTCAGAATCAATCGTCAGCGATGACAACGGCCCAGATTGAAGCGCTTGAACAGGCCGCGACTTCGGCTCTCGAAGCGTCAAAGGCGGCGGCAAGCGCGGCTCAAGAGGCGGCAAATGCGGCCGCAGCGGCTGTCGAAGCTTTGCGACAGGCAAATGAAACGATGCAATCGGGCGGGTAGCGACCTTGCCAAAGGCGACGCCAAGAAATGGCGGAACGGTAGGACCCCCGTTCCGCCTTTATTCTTTTGAAATTGCCCAAGCCACTCCGAAACCTTGCCAAAAGTTGTCCGGGATATCTTGAACGGGCGAATGAATTGCCCATCTCTTTATCGAGGCCCATAAAAAGGCGTGCCGCAAAGCGGGCGCCGACGAGACGGGCGCTTTATAAAGGAGAAAACGATGGACTTGAACAAGTTCACGGAGCGGGCACGTGGTTTCGTGCAGGCCGCTCAGACAATCGCGATGCGCGAAGGTCACCAGGGTCTGGTGCCGGAGCATCTTCTCAAAGCTTTGATGGATGATGATCAGGGGCTGGCAAGCAACCTGATTTCACGCGCGGGTGGGCAGCCTGCTCGCGTTGTCGAAGCGCTTGATCTTTCGATGGCAAAATTGCCTAAGGTCAGCGGCGACGCCGGTCAGGTCTATATGGATAGTACGACCGGCCGGGTTCTGGCCGAGGCCGAAAAGCTAGCGTCAAAGGCCGGGGACAGTTTCGTGCCGGTGGAGCGGGTGCTCATGGCGCTGTGCATGGTCAAATCGAAAGCCAAGGATGCGCTGGACGCAGGCAAGGTTTCTGCACAAGCGCTGAACGAGGCGATCAACGACATCCGCAAAGGACGTACGGCGGATTCGGCAACCGCTGAAGAAGGCTATGACGCCCTGAAAAAGTATGCGCGCGATCTGACCGAGGCGGCCGAGCAGGGCAAGATCGACCCGATCATCGGTCGGGACGAGGAAATTCGTCGTGCAATGCAGGTTCTGAGCCGCCGGACCAAGAATAACCCGGTTCTGATCGGTGAACCCGGCGTGGGTAAGACGGCCATCGCCGAAGGGCTTGCGCTGCGCATCATCAATGGCGACGTGCCTGAATCCCTGCGCAACAAGAAGCTTCTTGCTCTGGACATGGGCGCGCTGATTGCTGGTGCTAAGTATCGCGGTGAATTCGAGGAACGCCTCAAGGCCATCCTGACCGAGGTCACCGATGCCGCTGGCGAAATCATCCTGTTTATCGACGAAATGCATACGCTGGTTGGTGCGGGCAAGGCTGACGGCGCCATGGACGCCGCGAACCTGATCAAACCTGCACTGGCGCGAGGCGAGCTGCACTGCATCGGTGCGACGACTCTCGACGAATACCGCAAGTACGTGGAAAAGGACGCGGCCTTGGCGCGGCGTTTCCAACCGGTGATGGTAAGTGAGCCAACGGTCGAGGATACGATCTCGATCCTGCGGGGTATCAAGGAGAAGTACGAGCTGCACCACGGGGTCCGTATTGCGGACGCGGCGTTGGTGGCGGCGGCTACTCTGTCGAACCGCTACATCACTGATCGGTTCCTGCCCGACAAGGCGATTGACCTTGTGGACGAGGCGGCCAGCCGGTTGCGGATGGAGGTCGACTCCAAGCCCGAGGAACTGGACCAGCTTGATCGCCAGATCCTGCAGTTGCAGATCGAGGAAGAGGCCTTGAAGCTGGAAGAGGATGCGGCTTCGCGGGATCGGCTTGAGACCCTGCAAAAGGACTTGTCCGAACTGCAGGAGAAAAGTGCTGAGCTGACCGCCGCATGGCAGGCTGAACGTGACAAGCTGGCCGGTGCGCGTGATCTCAAGGAGCAGCTCGACAAGGCACGGGCGGAGCTGGAGATTGCCAAGCGTGAAAGCAATCTGGCGAAGGCCGGTGAACTTTCCTACGGCGTGATCCCGGAGCTCGAAAAGCAGCTGGCGGAAGCGGAGCAGCGCGAAGACAGCGGGCTGATGGTCGAAGAGGCCGTGCGCCCCGAACAGATCGCGAGCGTTGTCGAGCGCTGGACAGGGATTCCGATGTCCAAGATGCTCGAAGGCGAGCGTGAGAAGTTGCTGCGCATGGAGGATGACCTGCATCGCCGTGTCGTCGGGCAGAACGCGGCCGTTCATGCGGTGGCCAACGCGGTCCGTCGTGCCCGTGCCGGGCTGAACGATGAAAACCGTCCGCTGGGTTCGTTCCTGTTCCTCGGGCCGACCGGTGTCGGTAAAACCGAGCTGACCAAGGCCGTGGCCGAGTTCCTGTTCGACGACGATCAGGCGATGGTGCGTATCGACATGAGCGAATTCATGGAGAAGCACTCCGTTGCGCGCCTGATCGGTGCGCCCCCGGGTTACGTAGGCTATGATGAGGGTGGTGTTCTGACCGAAGCCGTACGTCGGCGTCCCTATCAGGTCGTACTGTTCGACGAGGTCGAAAAGGCGCACCCGGACGTGTTCAACGTGCTGTTGCAGGTTCTGGATGACGGGATGCTGACCGACGGTCAGGGTCACCACGTCGACTTCAAGCAGACGTTGATCGTGCTGACTTCGAACCTTGGCGCGCAGGCGCTGAGCCAGCTTCCCGACGGAGCGGATGCGTCCCAGGCGCGGCGCGATGTGATGGACGCGGTTCGGGCGCATTTCCGGCCGGAGTTCCTGAACCGTCTGGACGAGACGATCATCTTCGACCGTCTGGCACGCAAGGATATGGATGCGATTGTCGATATCCAGCTGCGTCGCCTTGGCAAGCGTCTGGCGGGTCGCAAGATCACGCTTGAACTCGACGATGCTGCGCGGACATGGCTGGCGGATGAAGGCTATGATCCGGTGTTCGGGGCGCGCCCGCTCAAGCGGGTGATCCAGAACGCGCTGCAGAACCCGCTGGCGGAAATGCTTCTGGCCGGGGATGTGCTTGACGGATCGGTCGTGCCGGTCAGTGCAGGCGCGGATGGGTTGCTTATCGGCGACAGGGTCGGTGCGTCGAACCGACCCAAACCGGATGACGCTGTCGTCCACTGACGGAAAGGGGGCTTCGGCCCCCTTTTTTATTGATCATTTAAAAATCAAGTATTTAGAGTGCTACGGTATTCATGGAGCCTATTTTGGAAGTCGGCGGAGGAGAAAATTTGCCAATTTTACGTGACGGGCCTGATGACAGGCTGGATATCCTGGGCGCACCTGGCGTGGTACAGGGATTTATCGAAACACTAGATACGCGGTTTGGATCGATTATTTCAGCGACCGAGACGGCGGTCACTGTTCAAACTGACACTGGAGAGATGACCCTGTCCGGCGGGGGTTTCGTTTTCGAAGAAACGGATAACGGGTTCGATGTCAGCGGCGGCACCATCCACGAAATCGACGTCGAGCGCCACAACCAGTACAGTGAATCCTTTTCGATGGAGGAGCTCGATCTGGACTGGGCTGACATGGTTGCGGTCGTCGATGGTCCGGGAAGCCTGTTGGATTACTTCAGCTCGATGCACTGGGATGTTTACGCGGGCAACAAGAAGGACATTGGGGGCGGCGGCTTTTTCTCCCGTGCGGGCGACTATTTCCACGGGGGTCTGAAGGTCTTCCTCGGCGCCGGCCGGGACGAGTTCTTTGGCGTCATTGCGCGCGATGTCTTGTATGGCGGGAGTGGCTCCGATCTGCTCGTTGGCCAGAGGGGCAACGACAAGCTTGTCGGTCAGTAAGGAAACGACACACTAAAAGGTGGTGCGCACAGAGATTTACTCAAGGGTGGTGCAGGTGATGATAGGCTTGAGGGCGGCGGCGGAAACGACCGGCTGGTCGGCGGCGAAGGCGCAGATCGCTTCATCTTTGGGGCGAAACACGGTTCGGACAAGATTCGCGATTTCGAACTCGAGGTCGATCTGGTCTATCTGAGCCGGAAAAAGGTATCTTTCACGATCGATGACACCGAAGATGGCGCTGTCATGTCTTATGGCGCGACGACCGTTCTTTTTTCGGGGATAGCTGCGGCCGACCTTACCGAGGATCACATCCTTTACTGAACAGGTTCGGCTTCGCAAGATTTGGGTGACCCACGCCAATTGGCTTGGCGTGGGTCCGTATCTTTACTCTACGATGCTTTTCTTGCGCGGCGACGTGCGATGTAGATGCCGCCAAGCGCAGTCAATAGCATTCCGCCTGCCGCCGGAAGCGGTACTGCTGCCGGAGCTTCGGTCAACAGAACGACGGTGACAAGATTTCCTGCACTTCCTGCTTCACCATCGACAAAGACTTCAAGCGTATCGAGTGCGCTCATGGACAGGTTGAGGCTTGCCGAACCTGTGCCGTTTGTCGGGGTGATGGGCAGGGCAACGGAAGGAAGACCATTGAACGAGTAGGTGAGTTCAATGGAGTTGCCGCCGATCAGAAACGGGTTAACCGTAGCTGTCAGCAACAGTTCCAGATCGTCCATTGCCGTGGCAGTTGCCGATGTGCCGGCATAGAGGTCGAATGATTCCGCATCAGCGAACCCCTTGGCGCTATCACCAGCAGAGAGCAATACGGGTGTATTGAAAATTCCGCCTGTGGTGACCGCCGCCGACGATATCGTGGCGTAGAGAGAGAAGATCGCCGCAAGGGCGAGTACTATAGGCTTTCGGAACATTACTTTTCTCCTGAACTAGGAAATCCGACTCACTGGTTATTGGACTGTCGGTCCCCGCAATCAACCTACACAAAGCAAGGATTTAATCAAAGTTAATCCAAGTGATTGTTTACGAAACGCGTCCCATGCGGTCGAAAATGAGGCATCTGGAGGGCGTGATTGCGCAAACATGTGCTGAATTGTTTACTGAGACGCGGTTTCCGGGTTCTCGACGCCATCTGTTTTCAATCGTCAGCGCCTGTGGCGGAGCGTGCAATCGAATCAAGCAGAGATTGAACTTCCTTCATCGGACCCTCGGGAAAGTTTCGAAAACCTACGATGACCTTTTCCCCAACAGGTTGCGCGACAAAGATGTCGTAGGGGCAGAAACCGATGTTCAGCGGGTTTGCCTCCATCATCTTGCGGGAAAGCACGGCAGAGCAGAAACTGTAGACCTCGGCGTGTTCATAGATAACCTTGTCTGAGCCGACATCTTCGCGGGTCCGCGCCAGCATTTCGCCAACATGGTTCTGACCGTCGATAACGAGCCCGCGATCGAGAATGGCGCTTTCCAATCCGAACACGACATCGTCGAAACTTTGGTCGGTTTCATACGACACGATGTCCTGAGCGGTTGTCGAGATCGGGATGGTTACCATCAGAGCAGCAAGGATAAGGCGCAGCATGTTGGAACCCCCACATTTCAAACTGTCGCTTTATTAACAGATACGCGCGGAAAATGGCAGCGTTCACAAAAGCCAAAAGGTTACAAACCGGTCTCTCCATCGTGAGATGAATTGGTTTGGTCTGCGAAAGGCTCTGTCCTACATATGCTTGGATGCTGCTGAGGAGGGAGCTGTATGGCTTATCGCTGGAAGAACGACCTGACCGCTAAAGATGTCACGCCAAAGAACCTGTACATGAACCGTCGCCAGATCATGGCCGGATTGTCCGGGCTTGGTCTTGCATCAATCGGGGGCAGGGCGGCGGCCGAAGGGCTTGAGCCGAACAGCTACGAAGAAATTACCAGCTATAACAATTTTTACGAATTCGGCACCGGCAAGGGCGATCCGGCAGAGAACGCGCATATGCTGACAACCTCGCCGTGGAGTGTGGAAATCGATGGGCTTGTCGATAAGCCCGGGACCTACGGTTTCCAAGAAATCATGTCGAACATGACGGTCGAGGAGCGGATCTATCGTTTCCGCTGTGTCGAGGCCTGGTCAATGGTCATCCCTTGGCAGGGTTTCGAACTCGCCGATCTGTTGGACATGGTCGGAGTTCAGCAGGGTGCAAAGTACCTTGCATTCCAGACAGCTCTGCGTCCCGAAGAAATGCCGGGCGTCAGATATGCGGTTCTGGACTGGCCTTACGTCGAGGGTTTGCGGCTGGACGAGGCGCGGCATCCGCTGACGATCATGGCCACCGGCATTTATGACCAGCCGATCCCAAACCAGAACGGCGCGCCTCTGCGTTTGGTCGTGCCATGGAAATACGGGTTCAAGTCGATCAAGTCGATCGTGCGGATCACCGCGACGGATCAGGAGCCTCCGACAAGCTGGAACAAGGCAAATGCGGGGGAATACGGTTTCTATAGTAATGTGAACCCGAACGTGGATCACCCGCGCTGGAGCCAAGCGACAGAACGGCGGATCGGTGGGGGTTTGTTCGCCAGCCGTCAGGATACCCTGATGTTCAATGGCTATGACGAAGTTGCCAGCCTTTATGAAGGTATGGACCTCGCCAAGAATTACTGAGACGCAAATGAACCATCTCAACACCCTGTTGCGCAAACTGCCCGTATGGGTCGTTTACCTCGTGCTTGCGCTGCCCCCGTTCTGGTATCTTTATCTCGGCCTGACCGGGGGGCTCGGGGTCGAACCTATCAAGGCGCTCGAGCATGAACTGGGTGAACTGGCCCTGATCTTCCTGATCATAGGGTTGGCGGTCACGCCACTTCGACGTTTCCTCGGGCTGAACCTGATGAAGTTTCGCCGCGCTATCGGGGTTATGACCTTCTACTATGTTGCCTGTCACCTGCTGGTCTGGCTGGTGCTCGATGTGCAGGACCCGGCGCGGATCTGGGCGGACATTGTAAAGCGTCCATATATTACTGTCGGAATGGCCGCCTTCGTGTTGCTGATTCCTCTGGCGGCGACGTCGAACAATCTCTCTGTTCGTAAACTGGGTCCCACGTGGCGGAAGCTGCACAAGCTTGTCTATCCGGCAGCTATCCTTGGGGCCGTACATTTCGTGATGTTGGCCAAGGGCTTCCAGATCGAACCGCTGATCTATCTAGCAATTATCATGGTCTTGCTCGCCCTGCGGTTGATCCCCCGCGAGGCTGCACAATATGTGCAGCGGAAATTTACCTGAGATTTGAACCAATTGGGTCATTCCTCCAGGTTCTTTCCTCTCTATAGCTAAGCGGATCCGCCCGTTTGGGGGCAATTTCCGGCGGCGGATGAAGAACTTTATTGGAGTATGATATGTTCAAGTTCATCAACGCGGCTGCATTTGTTATGGCCGCAGCCACTTCTGTTTCGGCATCAACCGTCGACTTGTCCGATGGAAATTTCGTTCCCGGGTCTGTCACCTATAGTACCGTCAATCCGATCAACGGTTTCGCCGAACTGTCAGATGGCGTGACTTTCACCTTTGCCACTTCGGGGCAGTTCCGCAGCATCGGAACCTGGAACACCGGTATTATTGACCCGGCCAACCCCGTACTGGCAATCGGTGGCGGCGGCCTAAGCACCACGTCCTTTACCATGTCCGTCGATCAGGATGTGACGCTGGACGCCTTTACGGGCTTTGACGCGCGTTACCTTGTAAATGCAGTCTTCGATGTCACGGGGGCCGGGGTGAGCTCTCTCGGCAATGGCTTCTCAACCGTGGGAAGCCTGTCAATCGATACGCCGGTCTCGGAGTCGTTCGTCGGTGGTCCACTCAACCTGTCCGCAGGTGAGAGCTATACCTTCTCTATCACCAATCCCAGTGCAACGACCCAGAGCTTTATCTTTGGGCTCGAGTTCACCAAGGCTGATGTGGAGGTGGTGCCTCTGCCTGCGGGCCTGTCGCTCTTGCTCGGTGCCCTTGGACTGCTGGGGCTGGTTCGCCGTAGATCCGCTGCCTGAAACCGAACCCCTTCCTGTTTTATCTTTCGCCCGCACATCCCGTGCGGGCGTTTTTCATTTCGGACAGGTGAATCGGGTGACTCGCGGCGGTGAATCGGGTGACGCAGGGGCAGATTCACGACGAGTCCCGCCTTCTCTGGGGATAAGCGGGTGGATAAGTCGGAATCGCGCACGGATTCGGATTTCAAACCGCCCCCAAGATTCATTACCTAAAGCTTTTTGATAAAAAATTTCACACTCAAGTGACTGATATTATTGTAGATCCCTCTTTCTTGAAAAAAAGATGACGTCTTTCTCAAAAAAGCCCTTGCGGATATCCGGGGTCATCCGTAAATACCCCCTCACCGGCGGCGCTGAGGCGCTAACGGGGCGCCAGACGGGCGGTACGGACG
>NZ_AQQP01000010.1 GCF_002210165.1 Phaeobacter sp. 22II1-1F12B
AGCAAGCGAAACGTGCTCGATTCGCCGACAGCCCCATTACGGCATCTTTTAAAGGCTGTATCGACCTGAGCGGCTTGCGCCGTCGCAAGCTCTTTTCTCAGCGTTTCGAGGGAATTCGCGATTTCGCCGATCTCATCGCCGCGCTTCAGACCCGGAATTTCAATGTCGTAGTTCGTATCGGCCATCGATTTGATGGCGCGCGTGCATTTCTTGATTGGCGTGATGATCGAGCGTCCGAAGATCAGCATCGAACATACGACCGATAGAAGGAACACCGCCCCTGCAGCCAGCAGCGCAGTCTGGGCTGCTTCCGATTGTTTTGCGAGGATGACATCAGGCGTCCAGCCTGTCGCGACAGCTCCGACCACATCGCCATTGGCCCCAAAACGAACAGGTGTCGCGATCAGGTATCCATTTTCCGAACGGGCTTCCTCTTTCAGCTCCAACGCCCGGCGTGCAAGTTGCATCAACTCGGCATTGTCCAAGCCATCGCTCGATCCGTTTGCAAGAACTTCTCCCGCCTGATTGAGAGCGACGAACCCCAGAACCTGACCGTCCGAGTTTTCTTGCATCTGTTCGAGGGCCGCGGTCGCAATGTCACCCTTGCCGAACTTGACGGCGCCAGCGACGTTTTCGCCGACAAGCACTGTTTCCGACACCGCCATCTCAGAAATTATGTCTGAAGTCAGACGTTTCGCGAAATGATCTTCAACCAATGATATGGTGGCGATGACGACCGCCATGGAAATGGTAATAACAATCGCCATCTTTGCGAAAATGGACCGCAAACCTTTTAATTTTACTTTGCCCGACATCACTTTCTCCGATGGCCTCTGGCTTCACTTGTTTTCATTTTCAGAATGCTTCGGCGTTCAGGCCAATGGTGACGCAGCCGATTGAATTGCCCGTGGCCGCGTCTGTAACCGTGAAAGAAACCTGGACCTGATAGGTCTGGCTTGATTCATCCAGTTCGATATCGCTGGCATGCATCGCATCGGCACCGCGTGGATAGGTCTCGAGATATTTCGCCTCGTCGCCTTGCCAGAAATCAGAAGTCACGGAACTTAGGGCGACATTCATGCCCCGATTGTCCATTACGATGATTTCACTGATGACGCCCTGGCTTGCCTCGGCATGGGCACGCAGCGTCTCGGAAAACGACGATTCCATAACGGATGCGATAAGCGGTTGGTCGGATTGTCCAACCTGATCACGCCATTCCCGGTCGAGTTGCACCAGCTTCTCTTGCGATACCGAGGCATGCTCTGCGTTGCTGGCCTTGATCGCGGCCTGCGCTTCATCGGTCTGGAACCATGCGCGGGCAGTGGCATTTACAAAATCGACCATCCCCGCGTCCGGCTCTGCCGCATTGACAAGGGGTGCCGCGAAAACAAGAGCGGTCGAAAGAAGTGTCTTTTTCATTGAATTGTCCATTCGATAACTGGGCATTACGCTGATGCCCATGAAATTGGCGGCAAAGGCTTAAATTTCGGTGAAGTCGGAAATGCCCCGCCGTCGCTCAGATCAAGGGTGCAACTTGCAGAGGTTTCGGGGTTTTCGATGTAGGAATCGGTGTCGCTCGGATCCGCGCAACAGCGCCACCCAAACGGCCAACAATTTGAAAACAAACAGCTTCAGGGAACCGACGCGGATTTACTGTCGACAAAATTCTGCCGCGTCGTCTCGTCAGCTCTGAACCGATTGCGCATTTTCTACTAAAATTTGCACGAATTGCAGCGGTCGGAAACCAGCCGCGTATCACCCCGGAGATAACAGCGTGATATCCTTTGAGAAATCAGCCCTCAGTCAGTGACAACACCGCGTTCCAGCGCCGGGTATCGCGCCGCGAGCGTCAGGCCCCGCGCGACATAGGACAGCAGGAAAGCCATCCACAAACCGTGATTGCCCCAAATCGGCACAAGCACCACCACAGCGACGGCATAGGCCCCGGTGGAGATAAAAGCCATGTTGCGCATATCACCCGTTCGAGTCGCGCCAATGAAAACACCATCCAGCATCCAGCTTGCCACGCCCAGAACAGGCACGGCGACCATATAGGCGAGGTATACCCGTGCCTCTGCCTGTACCTCGGGCACCTTTGCCATCGTGTCCACGATCATCCCGCCAGACAATGCGAATACAGCGCCAAGCAGGAACGCCCCGACGACGGCCCAGACCGATGCCATCATGATGGAACGGCGCAGTCGCGGGATGCTTTTTCGGCCAATCGCCTGCGCAACCAACGCCTCGGCCGTAAAGGCAAAACCATCTAGGAAGCAGGCTGTTATCTCGATGAACTGCAACAGGATCTGGTTAGCGGCCAGCGTCACGTCTCCGAAATCGGCGCCGAGGAACAGGAAGGATACCATCACCGACATCAACAGCAGCGACCGGACAAGGATGTCGCTGTTCACCACCATCATCCGGCGCAAGGCCACCGGATCGAAGATCGACGACCGGTCGCGCCAGTCCGGGCCGCGGAAAGCACCGAGGCAGAACCAGAGCGCCAGCACCAGCCCGGACCACTCGGCCAGAAAGGTCGCGATGGCGACACCGGACACGCCCCAGCCAAGCCCCAGAACAAACCACAGGTCCAGCAGGACGTTCAGCCCGTTCATCCAAAGCTGTATTGCCAGAACGGCGCGGGTCCGCTCCAACGCGATCAGCCAGCCGGTGATGCCAAATATCGCGATGGCGGCAGGGGCGGACCAGATCCGGATCGACATGTAGGACCGCGCGAGTGTTTCGACCTCTTCCGAAGCAGGCGAAAGCGTGAATGCGCCCCAGAACAGCGGCAGTCGCAACAGAATCAGCAAGACGCCGGCAGAAACGCCGATCAGCAGCGCCCGCATCAGGATGGCGGTCACTTCTCGGCTATTGCCTGCTCCTTCGGCCTGCCCGGTCAGCCCGGTCGTGCCCATCCGCAGGAAGCCGAAAAACCAGTAGAGCGTCGTGATGATGATCGCGCCAATTCCCACCGCGCCAATCGGAGCGGCCTCACCGATCTGCCCGACAACGCCTGTATCAACGATCCCAAGGATCGGCACCGTCACGTTGGACAGAACGATAGGCGCCGCGATGTTCAGAACGCGGCGATGGGTGATCGGCTTTGGCGGCGTCGTCGCGACCGTTTCAGTCATCGGCCACCGATACGGCGGGCGGCATGAGGAAGTGTCCGGACCCTTGCGCAAAGAGCTTGTCGCGATTGTCCTGCCAGGCCTCGGCACGGACCGAGGCATAGCGCCGTCCCTGCCGTGTCACTGTCGCGCGGGCATAGGCATCGCGCGGCAAACCGGTGCGCAGGTAATCTACGGTGAATCCGATTGTCTTAGGCAGCCGTGGCATGGTTAACGGCGTGACCTCGGACAGATCCAGCGCGCCACTTTCGATATCGGGCCAAAGATAGACCCAGCTGAGCGATATGATCGAAGTAACCTCGAGAAAGGCCGCCGTGACACCACCGTGGATGGCAGGCAGCATCGGATTGCCGATCAGTTTCTCGGAAAAATGCAGAACGCCTGTCAGCTCGTCGCCGCGCCGGTCGAAATCGATGCCCAGAAAGCGCACGTAGGGCACCCCCTCGACCAGAGCGGACAGGGCCGCGTCACGGCGCTGCTTGACGACCTGTACGGGTTCGGGACGGGCGCGGGCCATCAAGCTTCTCCCACGGTGAACGACCCCGAGGCGCGGGCCACCGGAACCTCGGTATCGTCGTCCACGGCAGTCGCTTCGACAAAGGCGACGTTGCGCGTGATGTGATGGCAGGTGGCGCGGGCGACAATCGACTGTCCCGGCGTCGCCGCACGCATGTATTCAATGCGCAGATCAATCGTCGCCGTGATGCCGCGCGCGTCCGGATGGCTCATGACCGCCGTGCCACAGCAGGTATCGATCACCGTGGAAACCGCGCCGCCGTGCAGGACACCGGTCTGCGGATCGCCGACAAGACGTTCATCATAGGGCATGGTCATTTCGGCATACCCGGCCCCAAGTCGGGTTATCTTGAGACCTAGCTCACGCGCATGCGGCAGGGCGTGGATGAACTGTTGGGCCAGTTCGGTTTTTTCAGACATGCCGCGTTCCTGTTTTCCTGCTGTCATCACCTTATGATCAAACCCTTCCCCAAAGGGCAAGCCCGCTGGTTGCGTCTGCGCGCCTGCGGGCTTAACCTTTGAACTAAGCAAGCAGAGATATCCGATGGCCGACGTTAACCTGAGTTTCAAAGAAATGTGCGCGCGGTTCGACGTTACGCCAAGAACCCTGCGCTATTACGAATATATTGAACTCATCCACCCCCACCGCGAGGGGCGCACGCGCCATTACGGACCACGTGAAATTGCCCGGATGAAGCTAATCCTGCGCGGGCGCAGATTCGGCTTTCAGCTCGAAGATATTCGTCAGTGGCTGCTTATTTACGAAAAAGACGGCACAAAACCGCAGATGCAGGCATTTGTCGAAATGGCCGACCGCCAACTCGTGGACCTTGCGGAGCAGAAACAGCAGATCGAAGAAGCGATGAGCGAGCTTCGCAAGCTGCGAAGCGAGGCTGAATCAGAGATCGACTGAGTCGATTCCGACCCTCACACTTGCCGTTTCCCGCGCGAATTCCACATTCCCTAAGGTAAAATATTTCCTGACAGCCAAGGCTGAAGAAATTCTCTTGCGCCGTTTGTGAAATGACGTGACGTTCAACTTACGTGAACGTCAACTTTCGTTGTAATGAGGCGCCCAGATCATCATTTCGCGAGAACACAACCCACACGAGCAATCAGACATGATGACAGAAAAATTCCTGACCATCCGCGAAATGTGCGACGTCTTCGACGTCACCGCACGTACCTTGCGGTTTTATGAATCCAAAGAACTTCTGTTTCCGGTCCGCCAGGGACAGAAGCGGCTATTCACCAAGCGTGACCGCGCGCGGCTCAAGCTGATCCTGCGGGCCAAGAGATTTGGCTTTTCGCTGGAGCAGGTGCGCCAGTTGCTGGACCTTTATCACATTGATGACCAGCAGCAGACACAGATCCGCAAGACCTACGAGGTCGCCTGCGAAAGACTGGCCGACATGCAGCGCCAGCGCGATGAACTCGACGCGGCCATTTCGGACCTCCAGGAGCAGATGAGCTGGGCCGAAAAGATCATGCAGGCCGATGAAAATCCGAAGCAGGCCGCCGAATAAGGCGGTCCTTCCTCCCCCTACAACGACGCAAACCAGTTAAGACGGAGCGCCCAGATGCCAAGTTACACCGCCCCTACAAAGGATATGCAATTCATTCTGCACGAGGTGCTGAAAGTCACGCAGGCCGATGTTCCGGGTTACGAAGAGCTTGAGCCCGAGTTTACCAATGCCATCCTCGAAGAGGCCGGCAAGATCAGCTCCGAGGTGCTCCAGCCGCTGAACGCTGTGGGCGACACCGAAGGCTGCAAGCTGGAAAACGGCGTCGTGCGTACACCCACGGGCTTCAAGGAAGCCTTTGACAAGGTAAAGGAAGGCGGCTGGCCCGGGCTCGATATGCCCGAGGAATATGGCGGCCAGAACATGCCCTACGTGCTGAATACCGCCGTGGGCGAAATGTTCTCTTCCGCCAACCAGGCCTTTACCATGTACCAGGGCCTGACCCACGGCGCGGCTTCGGCCATCCTTGCCCACGGGTCGGACGAGCAGAAAAATACCTATCTTCCCAACATGGTGTCCTGCGAATGGACCGGCACCATGAATCTGACCGAACCGCATTGCGGCACCGATCTTGGCCTGATGCGCACCAAGGCCGAACCGCAGGGTGATGGCAGCTACAAGATTTCCGGCCAGAAAATCTTTATCTCGGCCGGCGAGCACGAGATGGCCGACAACATCATCCACCTCGTTCTGGCCAAGATCACCGGCGCGCCGGAAGGCATCAAGGGTGTCTCCCTCTTCATCGTGCCAAAATTCCTCGTCAACGAGGACGGCAGCCTTGGTGCGCGCAACGGCGTCGCCTGCGGCAAGATCGAAGAGAAAATGGGCATCCACGGCAACTCGACCTGCGTGATGAACTATGACGAGGCCACCGGTTACCTGCTTGGCGAAGAGCACAAGGGCATGCGCGCGATGTTCACCATGATGAACGAAGCCCGCATCGGCGTTGGCATGCAGGGTCTGTCGCAGGCCGAGGTCGCTTTCCAGAACGCGCTTGAATATGCCAAAGACCGCCTTCAGGGCCGCGACGTGACCGGCGTCAAGAACCCGGATGGCCCGGCCGATCCGCTGATCGTGCACCCCGACATCCGCCGTTCGCTGATGGACCAGAAAAGCTTTGCCGAAGGCGCCCGCGCCTTCATCCTCTGGGGTGCCAGTATGATCGACCGCGCCCACCGCGCCGGCGACAAAGATGCCGATGGTCTGGTCTCGCTGCTGACCCCGGTCATCAAGGGCTTCCTCACCGATCAGGGCTATGACATGACCGTCAAGGCCCAGCAGATCTATGGCGGCCACGGCTATATTGAAGAACAGGGCATGTCGCAGTTCACCCGCGACGCCCGGATCGCGATGATCTACGAAGGCGCCAACGGCGTTCAGGCGCTCGACCTTGTCGGACGCAAACTGGCCGCCGACGGTGGCAAGCACGTGATGGCCTTCTTCGATCTGGTCAAGAACTACATCAAAGAGAACTCGGGCCAGGACGAAGCCTTCGACAAGGACTTCCTCGAGCCACTCAAGAAGGCCTCGAAAGACCTTCAGGCCGCAGGCATGTATTTCATGGCCGAGGGGATGAAGAACCCGAACAACGCGCTGGCCGGGTCCTATGACTTCATGCACATGTTCGGGCATGTCTGCCTCGGGCTGGTCTGGGCGCAGATGGGCAAGGCCGCGATGACCGCGCTCGCCGACGGGGCCTCGGACAAGGTTTTCTACGAAACCAAGCTGGCCACCGGCCGTTACTACATGGCGCGCCAGCTCCCGGCGACGGCCCTGCACCTCTCGCGCATCCAGAGCGGTGCCGATACGGTCATGGCTCTGGAAGCGGCGAATTTCTGAACCCGTTCCTGCGAACCGGGCGGTACGCCGCCCGGCTTCCCGGCAAGAGGAGAACGCAAGACAGACGCGACCTGTTAATGCGAAACTGCGCACTGTTCCGGTTCGATGGCGCTGCCGGAGGTTTTCCGTTCATCGGATCCCGCCTGCAGATGCCACCAGACCGGTTTCGTGTTCATTGCAGGAAAGAATGGCGCCCCGCCCAGCGCGGGACAGCCGGTCGAATGCCACGGGAGGAAAGGCACAATGAAAGATACGTTCTCGGCAACAAGCGCGTGGATGAGCGATGAGCATCACATGCTCGCCGATATGACGGCCCAGTTCATCAATCGCGAATGGGCCCCGAAATTCGAGAAGTGGCGCCATCAGGGTCAGATGGATCGCGAGATCTGGCAGGAAGCCGGTGCGCTTGGCCTACTCTGTCCCTCCATCCCCGAGGCATACGGCGGCGCTGGTGGTGATTTCGGCCACGAAGCCGCGATCCTCATCGAAGCCGCCCGCGCCAACCTCGCCAGCTGGGGCGCGGCAATCCACGGCCCCATCGTCTCGCATTACATCTTGGCCTATGGCAGCGAAGAACAGAAACAACGCTGGCTGCCGAAAATGGTCTCCGGCGAACTGGTCGGCGCCCTTGCGATGACCGAACCTTCGACTGGGTCCGACGTCCAGAACATCAAGACCAGGGCGATCCGCGAAGGGAATTCCTACAAGCTCTCCGGTCAGAAAACATTCATCTCGAACGGCCAGCACGCGAACCTGATCGTAGTGGCTGCCAAAACCGACCCAAGTCTCGGGGCCAAAGGCGTGTCGCTGGTGGTCCTCGAAACGGATGGGGCAGCAGGTTTCCAGCGAGGCCGAAACCTCGAAAAAGTCGGCATGCACGCCGCGGACACCTCGGAACTCTTCTTCGACAACGTTGAAATCCCGCCCGAAAACATCCTCGGCGGCGAAGAGGGCCAGGGTTTCTATCAAATGATGAGCCAGTTGCCGCAAGAGCGTCTGACCATCGCCTGCACCGCGCAGGGCGCGATGGAGGGCGCAGTCGAGCGCACGATCGATTACTGCAAGGAACGACAGGCCTTCAACGGCCCCCTCACCCAGTTCCAGAACACCCGCTTCAAGCTAGCGGAATGCAAAACTCGAACAATGGTGTCCCGCGCCTTCCTCAACGAATGCATGCTGGAACACCTGGAAGGCAAGTTGAGTGTCGAAAAAGCCGCAATGATCAAATACTGGTCCTCGGACACCCAATGCGAGGTGCTTGACGAATGCGTGCAGTTGCACGGCGGCTATGGCTTCATGATGGAATATGCGGTCGGCGCCATGTGGGCCGATGCCCGCGTCCAGCGCATCTACGGCGGGACCAACGAGATCATGAAAGAATTGATTGCGAGGGCGCTTTGACCCAACAGCGTCCCGCACCTTGCCCCCTTGCTCCCGCCTCCGGCGGCCGTATTTGGAACGAGAAGAAGAACTGTATGTGTTCACCCCGCGACCCGGCGCCGATCCGACTCTCCGCCACTCGAGCGGGGCCGCGGGGCTTCTCCTCGTGCGGTCATCGGCTCGGCAGCCTGTACCGCACCTCACACTTGACCAATAAAACTTTAAGACAACGTTACGAAAGAAACGCATCCTGTGCTTCTTCTCGTTTCAAATACGGAAAATCCGACGTTTCAGCACACGCCTTGGGAGGGGCATGAACGATGACGATCCAGCTGCACTGTTTCGGTGAAAGCGGCAATTCCTACAAGGCCGCGATCGCACTGCAACTCTCGGGTCTCGACTGGGAACCGGTTTACGTCGACTTCTTCAACGGCGCGACACGGAGCGCGGATTACCGGAGCGCCGTCAACAATATGGGCGAAGCGCCCGTGATGATCGATGGCGACATCCGCCTGAGCCAATCCGGCGTTATCCAGCAATACGTATCCGACAAGTCCGGCAAATTTGCGGGCAAGGATCAGGCCGAGAAATACGACGTATTGCGCTGGGTGCTCTGGGACAACCACAAGCTCAGCTCCATGGCTGGCATGACGCGTTTTCTCATGAACTTCCTGCCCGAGGACAAAAGACCGGCGGAAGTGATTGCGTTCAACCTCGGCCGCCTGAAAGCGGCCTATGCGACGCTGAACGACCACCTTGCGGACAGGGACTGGATCGTGGGCAGCGACGTCACCAATGCGGACCTCTCCTGTTGCGGTTATCTGTACTACCCGGAACCTTTCGGTTTCGACCGCAAGGACTGGCCCCATATCGATACCTGGCTCACCCGCCTCAGCGAACAGCCGGGCTGGAAACACCCCTATGACTTGATGCCCGGATCGCCTGCCGACCGGGCCTAAGGAGGACCATATGACCGACGCTTACATCTATGACGCGCTGCGCACACCGCGGGGCAAGGGCCGCAAGGACGGCGCCCTGCACGAGGTGACCTCGCTGCGCCTCTCCGCACTGACGCTGAACGCGCTGAAAGAGCGCAACAATCTCGACGGCCATGCGGTCGAGGACGTGATCTGGGGTAACGTCACCCAGGTGATGGAACAGGGCGGCTGCCTTGCGCGCTCGGCGGTACTGGCTTCGGATCTCGATGAATCGATCCCCGGTCTCGCGATCAACCGCTTTTGCGCCTCGGGCATGGAGGCGGTCAACCTGGCCGCCAACCAGGTCAAGGGCGGCGCGGGCGATGCCTATATCGCGGGCGGCGTCGAGATGATGGGCCGCGTTGCCATGGGCAGCGACGGGGCGGCCATTGCCGTCGACCCGACAATGGCGATGGAGAAGTACTTCGTGCCGCAGGGCATTTCCGCCGACATCATCGCCACCGAATACGGGTTTACGCGGGATCAGGCCGATGCGCTGGCCGTGGAATCCCAGCGTCGCGCCAAGGCGGCCTGGGACGACGGTCGTTTCGACAAATCGGTGATCACCGTGCGCGACCAGAACGGTCTGCCGATCCTCGATCATGACGAATACATGCGCCCCCAGACCGACATGCAAAGCCTTGGTGCGCTGAACGCTTCGTTTCAGGCGATGGGCGAGGTCATGCCCGGTTTCGACAAGGTGGCGATGCTGAAATACCCGCATCTGGAAAAGATCAACCACATCCACCACGCGGGCAATTCCTCGGGCATCGTGGACGGTTCCGCCGCCGTGCTGATCGGCAACAAGGAATTCGGTGAGAAATACGGGTTGAAACCCCGTGCCCGCATCAAGGCGACCGCCAAGATCGGCACCGATCCGACCATCATGCTGACCGGCCCTGTCCCGGTGACGCAGAAGATCCTTGCCGATAACGGTATGGACATCAAGGACATCGACCTGTTTGAGGTGAACGAGGCCTTCGCCGCCGTCGTGCTGCGTTTCATGCAGGCTTTCGATGTGGACAGCGACAAGGTCAACGTGAACGGCGGCTCCATCGCAATGGGCCACCCGCTTGGCGCGACCGGGGCGATGATCATCGGCACCCTGCTGGACGAAATGGAACGCGCCGACAAAGAAACCGGCCTGGCGACGCTGTGCATCGCCTCGGGCATGGGCGCGGCCACCATCATCGAACGCGTGTAAGCCGGGAAAGAGGAGACATCAAATGACTGATTTCACGATGGAAAAAGGCGCCGACGGCGTCGCTCTGATCACCTGGGACTGCCCCGGCAAGACGATGAACGTCATGTCGATCGACGGGTTGAAGGAACTGGAATCCTGCATCGATGACGCGCTTGCGGATGATGCAGTCAAAGGCGTGGTCATCACCTCGGGCAAGGAAGGCTCCTTTGCCGGTGGGATGGACCTGAACCTGCTCGCCACGCTCAAGGAAAGCGCGGGCGACGATCCGGCCAAAGGGCTCTTCGAGGGCACGATGGAAATGCACGCCCTGCTGCGCAAGATCGAGCGCGCCGGCATGGATGCCAAGACCAACAAGGGCGGCAAACCGATTGCCGCCGCCCTGCCCGGCACTGCTGCCGGTATCGGTCTGGAACTGCCGCTGGCCACCCACCGCATCTTTGTCGCCGACAATCCCAAGGCACGGATCGGCCTGCCCGAAATCATGGTCGGGATCTTCCCCGGCGCGGGCGGCACCACGCGACTGGTGCGCAAGCTCGGCGCGATGGCAGCCTCTCCGCTGCTGCTCGAAGGCAAGATGCTGGAACCGGCCAAAGCCAAGGGCGCGGGCGTGATCGATGAGGTCGTTGCCGATCCGGTTGCCGCCGCTCGCGAATGGGTGCTGAACGCCACGGATGCCGACATCCTGAAGCCTTGGGATGCCAAGGGCTACAAGATGCCCGGCGGCGCGCCTTACCACCCTGCCGGTTTCATGACCTTCGTGGGTGCGAACGCCATGGTCAACGGCAAAACGCAGGGCGCCTTCCCGGCGGCCAAAGCGCTGTTGAGCGCGGTCTACGAGGGTGCGCTTGTTCCCTTTGACACGGCGCTCAAGATCGAGGCCCGCTGGTTCACCCATGTGCTTATGAACCCCTCTTCGGGGGCGATGATCCGCTCGCTCTTCGTCAACAAGGAAGCACTGGAAAAAGGCGCGGTCCGTCCCGAAGGCATACCGGATCAGCGCGTGAAAAAGCTGGGCGTTCTTGGCGCGGGCATGATGGGCGCGGGCATTGCGCTTGTCTCCGCACAGGCCGGGATGGATGTCGTGCTGATCGACCGGGATCAGGCCGCCGCCGACAAGGGCAAAGCCTACACCGAGGCCTATCTCGACAAGGGCATTTCCCGCAAAAAGGTCACGCCCGAAAAGAAAGAGGCGATGCTTGGCCTGATCAACGCGACCCCGGATCTGGACGCGCTGAAAGACTGTGACCTGATCATCGAAGCCGTTTTCGAGGATCCCAAGGTCAAGGCCGAGATGACCCAGAAGGTCGAGGCGATCATCCCCGAGGATTGCATCTTTGCCTCCAACACCTCGACCCTGCCGATCACCGGGCTGGCCAAGGCGTCCAAGCGCCCCGACCAGTTCATCGGCATCCACTTCTTCTCGCCCGTCGAGAAAATGCTGCTGGTCGAGATCATCAAGGGCAAGGAAACCGGCGACCGGGCCGTGGCCAAGGCGCTCGACTATGTGCGCCAGATCCGCAAGACCCCGATCGTCGTCAACGATGCACGTTTCTTCTACTGCAACCGCTGCATCATCCCCTACGGCAACGAGGCGACCCGCATGGTCACCGAAGGCGTCGCACCGGTGCTGATCGACAATGCCGCGCGCCAGCTTGGCTTCCCCGTCGGTCCGATCCAGCTGGGCGATGAAACCAGCATCGACCTCGCCGCCAAGATCACCCGCGCCACCAAGGAAGCAATGGGCAACGAATACCCCGCGTCCGAGGCCGACGATCTGGTGTTCTGGATGGAAGAAGAGGGCCGTCTGGGCCGCAAGGCCAAGGCCGGTTACTTCGACTATGACGAAAAAGGCAAACGTCTGGGCTACTGGAAAGGCATCCACGACAAGTACCCGCTGGCCGACGAACAGCCCGACCTGATCGAGGTTCAGGAACGTCTGATGTTCGCTCAGGTGCTCGAAGCTGTCCGCGCGCTGGAAGAAGGCGTGCTGGAAGACATCCGCGAAGGCGATGTCGGCGCGGTCCTCGCCTGGGGCTTTGCGCCCTGGTCCGGTGGCCCGTTCAGCTGGCTCGACATCATCGGTACACCCTACGCCGCCGAACGCTGCGACCAGCTCGAAGCGAAATTCGGCGAGCGGTTCAAATGCCCCGATCTCCTGCGCGAGATGGCGGCCAAGAACCAGACCTTCTACGGGCGCTTCTCGCCCGAGGCCAAAGCGGCCTGATCGACAATAGCAAAAGGGCGCCCGCGTGGCGCCCTTTTCATCCAGTTGAACGCACGGGGTTGCCCTCTAGGCCGTACGCGACCCAAAAATCCCGCTTCCAACCACGCCCGCTGCCCCCACGCCGGGGTTTTCATCCGACCGATCAGAGCTAGATCCAAGCGCTACCACAAGGGAGAAGCGCGTGAAAAAGGCCCTGATCATCGGAGCGTCCGGCGGAATTGGCGAAGCCATCGCCACAAGGCTCGAGCAGAGCGAGATCGAGGTGACCCGTTTGTCGCGCAGCCGCGACCAACTGGACGTCACCGATGCGGACTCGGTCAACCGCGTGCTTGGCGAGCAAACCGGACCCTTCGACCTGATCCTCGTGACAACAGGCATCCTCGCGCCGCAGGGCGGACAACCCGAGAAATCGCTCGACCAGATCGACGCGGCAGCTATGGCAGAGGTGATAACAGTTAACACGATTGGCCCGGCGCTGGTTCTGCGCCATGCCCCCCGGTTGCTGGCGCAAGAAGGTCGACCTGTCGTGGCGGTTCTCACGGCGCGCGTGGGTTCGATCGGCGACAATGCCCTCGGCGGCTGGTACAGCTATCGCGCCTCCAAAGCGGCCGCCAACCAGATCGTCCACACAGCGGCCATCGAAATCGGGCGCAAGAATAAATCCGCGGTCGTGGTCGCGCTTCATCCCGGGACGGTCGCCACCAGTTTCACCCAAGACTATCCCGGTCACAAAAAGGTCGCGCCGCGAGAGGCCGCCGAAAACCTTCTGCGCGTGATCGACGGGCTCGACCGGGACGATAACGGTCGATTCTTCGACTGGGCCGGAAAAGACGTCCCGTGGTGAAACTGGTCCTCGTTCTCGGCGATCAGCTGACCCCGACGCTTGCCTCGCTCCGCTCGGCGGACAAGGCAAATGACCGCGTCGTCATGGCCGAGGTAACCTCCGAGGCCTCCTACGTCCCGCACCACCCGAAAAAGATCGCGCTGGTCTTCGCCTGTATGCGCAAATTCGCGCAACAGCTTCGGGACGACGGCTGGACGGTGGATTACACCCGGCTCGACGATCCGGACAACGCCGGGTCAATCCCGGGCGAACTGCTTCGCCGCGCGTCTGAGAGCGGCGCATCCAGCGTGATCGCCACGCGCCCCGGCGAATGGCGGCTGATCGAGGCGCTGGAGGACACGCCGCTTGATCTCGACATCCTAGAAGATGACCGTTTTGTCGCCAGCCACGCCGATTTCAACGATTGGGCGAAAGGGCGCAAACAGTTGCGCATGGAGTATTTCTATCGCGAGATGCGTCGCAAGACGGGTCTCTTGATGGAAGATGATGAGCCAGCCGGGGGCAAGTGGAACTTCGACCACGACAACCGCAAGCCAGCCAAACCCGATCTCTTCATGCCCAGCCCGCAAAGTTTCGAGCCAGACGAGACCGTGAAAGAGGTTCTCGACCTCGTCGAAGCGACCTTTCCCGACAACTTCGGCGAATTGCGCCCCTTTGGTTTTGCCACCGACGCGACCCAGGCCGAGGCCGTGCTCGATAATTTCATCGAAACCGCCCTGCCCCAGTTCGGCGACTATCAGGATGCCATGCTCTCCGAGCACCGGTTTCTCTACCACGCCCTGATCTCTGCCTATCTCAACATCGGCTTGCTCGACCCGCTGGAGGTCTGCCGCCGCGTGGAAAAGGCATGGCAGAAAGGGCACGCCCCGCTCAATGCCGCAGAGGGTTTCATCCGCCAGATCATCGGCTGGCGCGAATTCGTGCGCGGGATCTATTTTCATGAAGGTCCCGACTACGCCAACAGGAACTGGCTCAAGCATGACCGGGCGCTTCCGGGTCTCTACTGGGGGCAGGAAACGGGCATGACCTGTCTTTCAAAGACCGTCGAACAAACCAATGAGGAAGCCTACGCCCATCATATCCAGCGTTTGATGGTCACCGGGAATTTTGCCCTTCTGGCCGGTATCGACCCTGCCCAGGTGCATGAATGGTATCTCTCCGTCTACTTCGATGCCTTCGAATGGGTCGAGGCCCCGAACACCGTCGGCATGAGCCAGTTCGCCGACGGCGGATTGGTCGCGTCCAAACCCTATGTCTCATCGGGCAGCTATATCGACCGGATGTCGGACTACTGTTCCGAATGTTCTTATTCCGTAAAGGAAAAAACCGGAAAAGACGCATGCCCGTTCAACCTGCTCTATTGGCACTTCCTGTCCCGCCATCGCAGCCGGTTCTCGGACAATCCACGCATGGCCATGATGTATCGAACTTGGGACAAGATGGACTCTGATCGTCAGGATGAGGTCCTGACCGGCGCGGAAGACTTCCTAAGCCGTCTGGACGCGGGCGATCCGGTCTGATCAAGCTTGGCAGCGACCCACCTATAACCGACCTACCTGGCGGACGATCTTGGGGGGTGTTACACCCGTCGACAAGCATTCTCCGCGCGAGGCTAAGCTGGCCAACCGCTGGCACCGCGCCCCGGATAAACTCCTGACTTTGTCGAACAGCAATAACCCGCCGTTCACCCTACGGTGTCCATATACGCGTCTTTCAACCTAAAGGCCGTTCGCGTATGTTTTAATCATCAGTAAGACATTTGTTAATTTACTCAACGGCCTGCTTCGGGCCCCGAATGACCTGTTGAAAGATCCACTTTAAAGAGGAGCTTAATACATGAAATTCCGCGACATTTTCGGGGCCTTAACGGCCACAGCGCTTTCAACGATGGCACTGCCAGCCATGGCCGCGACCTTCACTTTTAACGTCGAAGTCGTTGAAAGCATTGATGTCGTGCCGTCGCCTACATTCGATTTGCCGGATGTCGGGACGGTCGGGACCGTAAGCTTCCTTCTGGATGCCGCCACGCTGGATTCTGATGGAGATCCTTTGACAGGCATCAACATCGATGCCCCTCTTTCCCAGTCTCTCGCCGACGCCGAGGCGACGATTGGCGGCCTGACCTCCGATCTGTCCGATGTGAGCATTTTCGGCTTCCCGGGGGGCGCCCGTTTCAGCAACGGAAGCTTCAGCAACATCATCGTTTCGCTTTCCGGTGCGGATTGTATTGCGTTGAGCTGTACGCTTGCAGGCTCATTTTCGATCCTGAAGCCGGGCGCACCCGCGCCGACGCTCTTTGCCGATGTCGAGGCGCTCTTGCTGGACCCCGATGCAATTGCCCGATTTTCCTTCAACGGCACAGTACAGGGGGAATCCATAAGCTTCGTGGCGGAATCGGTCCCCACACCGGTGATCCCCCTTCCGGCGGGTGGCCTTCTGCTGCTCTCCGGTCTGATAGGCTTTACCGCGTTTCGCGGTCGGCAACGCTTGGCCACGGACCCGCTTTAGAGTTCACGCGCTCCGAATTTTTATACTGGCATTGACAACGCAGCGCGCGTTTCAATGTGAAACGCGCGATTGAAACCGACCCTCGCGTTGTCGTCAATTGGTAACGCGCTGAGAATGGGCACCCGGCCCCGTCCCCGCCATATCAGCCGAAATCGTCAGAACTACCCGTCTGGGTCCCATCGAACCGATATCCGAACCGCGCGATATCCTCCGCGCAGGCGTCGGCCACCGCTTCTGCGGCGCGATCGTCGTAATAGCTGCGGTAATCCGGCGCCCTGTCCGACCGGTTCACATGCGGCAGGTCCAGCGTGAACCCAAGATGTTCCCACAAGACACTGGAATCCCGCTCGAAATCTTCAATCCTGATATAAGCGCCGCAGTGCTCCCGCCCGTCGCTATGCCGCATGTAGCTTGCCGCCGGCGAAGCCGCGAAGGCCGCAGAGGTTTTCGGATGGCACAGGAAATCCGTGAAATCCAGGGCACTGGCCAGCGCCACCGCCGGATGACCGAACTCCTGCGCGCGCAGCCAGTGGTAATAGCTCACCGCCCGGTCCCACGGGTTGCGCACCAGCGTAAAGGCGAAAAGCCCGTCCATCACCGCGTCCGGCACCAGCCCCTCGATATCGGCAAGGGTGGAATGCTTCCATAACCGGCCGCGCGTGTTCTTGCGGCTGACCCGATGCCGCCGCTTCAGCGCCTTGGGCGTGTCGCCCAGCATGATGTCATCCTTCATCGCTCGCCCTTCAAGCGCCAGCGCCAGCGAGGTACCCCCGGTCTTGGGGATATGGATGAAAACGTAACGGCGTCCGGGACTTAGGATCATGCGCCAAGGCTATCCGATTTCCTTCGCCCCGCAATAACAAGCTGCGAATATTGCGCTTCTGCCTCTTTTCAATACCCTCGGCGCGGCGCAATATTACGCGACAACATACCGTCAGGGAGGGGACAGATCATGGGCTGGATGCAGGATGAAACCGGGCTGGAGCGTAACGCGGCCAATTACGTGCCTCTCACGCCGCTTTCCACGCTGAAACGGGCCGCGCTGATTTATCCCGACGAACTGGCCGTGGTCTATGGCCCGCACCGCAAGACCTACCGCGAATACACCGACCGCGTCACGCGGCTCGCCTCTGCACTGGCGGCCAAGGGTGTAGCCCCCGGCGATGTTGTCGCGACCCTGATCCCGAACCTTCCCGCGCAGGCCGAGGCGCATTTCGGCGTGCCCGCCTGTGGCGCGGTGCTGAACACGATCAACACAAGGCTCGATGCCGATACCGTCGCCTATATCCTCGACCATGGCGTGGCGAAAATCGTACTGGTCGACAGCCAGTTCATCCCGCTTGTGAAAGATGCGCTGTCCCGCATGGGCGATACAAAACCCGAAGTCATCGAGGTGCCCGACGACCACGCGAACCACCCCGCGAGCGAAGAATTCGAAGCCTACGAAGAAATGCTGGCCAGCGCCGATCCTGAATTCAACTGGATCATGCCAGAGGACGAATGGGAAAGCATTGCGCTCAACTATACCTCGGGCACGACCGGACGGCCCAAGGGCGTCATCTATCACCATCGCGGCGCCTATCTGAACGCGATGAGCCAGATCCTCAGCTGGCGCATGGTGCTGCGCCCGCGCTACCTGACCATCGTGCCGTTGTTCCACTGCAACGGCTGGTGCCACACATGGATGATGCCGATGGTCGGCGGCCGCCTCATCTGCTGCCGCGACATCACTGCGCCTGCCATTTTCAACGCCATCGCGGATGAGGGCGCGACCCATTTCGGCGGCGCGCCCATCGTACTGAACGCGCTGGTCAACGCGCCCGAAAGCGAGCGTCGCGCCTTCGACCACGTGGTCGAAGTCTTTACCGCCGGGGCTCCTCCTGCCCCCGCCACGCTCGCCAAGATCGAACCGATGGGCTTCAACATCACGCAGGTCTACGGCCTGACCGAAACCTATGGCCCCGCCACCGAATGTACCTGGGGCGAACAGTGGGAGGGGCTGCAGGGCAACGACCGCGCCGCGGTTAAGGCGCGACAGGGCGTCGCAATGCCGATTTTTGAACATATCACCGTCGTCGACGAAAACATGGACCAGATCACCATGGACGGCGTCGATCACGGGGAAATCGTGATGCGCGGCAATGGCGTGATGAAGGGCTATTACAAGAACCCCGAAGCGACCGCCGAGGCCTTCAAGGGCGGTTACTTTCACTCAGGTGACATCGCGATCCAGCATCCCGACGGGTTCATGCAGATCACCGACCGGGCCAAGGACGTGATCATTTCGGGCGGCGAAAACATCTCCTCGGTCGAGGTTGAAAACGTGCTGATGGGACATCCGGACGTGAACCTTGCCGCCGTCGTCGCCAAGCCGGACGAGAAATGGGGCGAAAGCCCCTGCGCCTTTGTCGAACTGAAACCCGGCGCAAGCACTGACGCCGCCGGGCTGATCGCCTATGCGCGCGACCACCTCGCCCACTTCAAGGCACCGAAAACCGTCGTTTTCGAGGAGCTGCCCAAGACATCCACTGGCAAAATCCAGAAATTCGAGCTGCGCAACCGCGCCAAGACCATCTAGAGCTTGCCAGAGGTTTGATGTGCTGACATTGCCCATGTTATGAAAAGAAAAACACCGAGGCACAGGCAAAACCGGCGCAGATGACAGCCCTGACCCAGTATGAACGGCTGGAGGCCACCGGCCTCTGGCGACCGAACCCGCAGGAGCAGCGGCGAGAGGTCTATGTTTCCATTGGCAAGGCCACTCTCACCATCTCGAATTTTCACAATCAGGCGCTGACTCACTGGTCTCTCGCCGCGATTGAACGGGCCGATCCGAACAGCATGCCCGCCATCTATCACCCCGATGGCGACCCGGATGAAACGCTGGAACTCTCGGAAAACGAAGCGGAAATGATCGAGGCCATCGAACGGCTGCGCCGCGCCGTTGATCGGGCCCGGCCCCGTCCCGGACGGCTGCGCGGGCTTGGTGTTGCCGCCACGGTCATCTGCATGATCGCCGCCGCCACGCTCTGGCTACCCGGCGCGATGATGCGCCATACGCTGAACGTGGTGCCCGACATCCGGCGTCAGGACATTGGCGAGGCGATGCTTGGTCGTCTCGAACGCGTGTCCGGCCGGGCCTGCCGCTCTGCCGAAACCCAGCCCGTTCTGAAAAGGCTCGCGCGCGAACTTGGGGTACGCCGCATCGTGATCCTGCCCGCCGGTGTCCGCGACAGCCTCCACCTGCCCGGCGATATTGTCGTGCTGAACAAAGCGCTGGTCGAGGACTACGAGGACCCCGCCGTCGCCGCCGGGTACGTATTGGCCGAAAAAACCCGTGCCGAGCATCTCGACCCGCTGCAAGCACTGCTAGAGGAAAGCGGCGTCGTCGCCTCCTTCCACCTGCTGACCACCGGCGAACTCACGCAGGAAATCCTCGACGGCTACGGCGAGCGCATCGTGGTCGCGCCCAAGACGCCCCTGCCCCAGGACGCGCTGCTTGAGAATTTTGCCGAGGCCAAGCTTTCGACCAAGCCCTACGCCTATGCCGTCGATGTAACCGGGGAAACGACGATTGGCCTGATCGAGGCCGATCCCCTCGCCGGTAAGGCCCAGACTTCCCTGATGAAAGATCGCGACTGGGTTCTGCTTCAGGGTATCTGCGGCGGTTGAAACCTAGCGGCTGCCGCCCCGATTGCCCGCCTTGTTTGCCGGGGCCGAACGGGTAGACACCCGCGCAACCGGCGCCGTCTGCGCCACGGGCGGGGTCCAGAATGGCGAATTACCCCGCACCGCCGGTTCATCCACGGTGACCGCGCGCACGGTCGCATCCTGTGGCAAAAGTCGGCGCGGCAGGTCCTTGCTCCAGATCCGGTCGGTCTGAGCTTCACCGGTTTCCGACACCAAGGCGCGCCTCGTGTTCAGCCGGTCATCATCCCAGGCCGGGCGATAGCCTTTGGGCACGGCCGGGCCACGAGTGACAACGCTGGGCCGCAAGGTCATTTCCGCCCGTTTCGGGTTCAGCCGGTCATCAGTCCAGACTGGGCGATAACCTTTTGGCACGGTGAAAGTGCCTGCGTTCTTGCGGTTCTCGTAGATATGGCGACGAACGGCACGAGTATCCGGCGACAATCCCGCCTGCGTGGCCTCTGAAGAATTCGTGACCTTGACCGTCGCCGTCCGTTTCGCCGGTGCCGTGCTGGTGAAAACCGTCGGCGAAGGCCCGGCCGAGGGCTGGCGCGCGGGCGCGGTTTGCCGGGCAGTGCGCGGCGGCGCAGCGGGCTGGGGTGCAGCTTCCGCAGCGGGCGCGTTGGTAAACACCGTCGGCTCCGGTCCGGGGGACGGCTTGCGAACAGGGGCCGTTGGCGCGCTCTCCGGCGCGGTGGTGACACGCGGCGCGGGTGCGGATGGTTCGTTCGTAAACACGGTCGGCGCCGGTCCCGGCGATGGTTCACGCGTGGCGGTTGTCACCTGTGGCCGGGTCGCTGAACCGGCAGGCGCGGTGGCGCGATCCGACGGGTCAAGCTCGATGATCTCGACCGGCCCCGTCGTCGAGGCGCGTCCGCCCGATCCACGCGCAAGCTCTGCCCGCTGCGCCTCGCTCAGCGATGGCTGATAACCGCAGACCTGCCGCCGCGCGCGATCCACGCGCGGCACCCATGTGACGGTCCCGTCAATACCGGCACGGATATAGATACAGCCCCGGCTGTCGACATATTGCCTTGCGGTATAGGAACTTGGCGGGAATTCGGCCGGGGGCCGGGCATCGCGAAGCGGCTGAGCCACCGCCGGGGCCACGCCCGACAGCAGCAGAGAGATAGCAATAGTCCTTGTTATCTTCACAGCAGCACCCACGATATATTGCGGTCAAACATGCCGCGAATCGGACGCTGAGTAAAGCAGCCTTTCTGTTACTTGGTACCGAACATCCGGTCGCCCGCATCACCCAGACCGGGCATGATATAGCCCTTGCTGTTCAGCCCGCGATCCACCGCCGCCGTCACGATCGGCACATCGGGATGCGCTTCTTTCATCCGTGCGACGCCCTCGGGCGCGGCCAGCAGGCAGAGGAACCTGATATCCGTGGCCCCGGCCTTTTTCAGCAGATCGACCGCCGCCGCCGAGGAATTGCCCGTCGCCAGCATCGGATCGACAGCGATCACCAGCCGGTTATCGAGCGATTCCGGCACCTTGAAGTAATACTGCACCGGTTGCAGCGTTTCCTCGTCGCGATAGAGACCGACAAAACCCACCCGCGCCGAGGGGATCAGTTCAAGCGCACCGTCCAGCATCCCGTTCCCGGCGCGGAGAATCGACACCAGCGCCAGTTTCTTGCCCGCCAGCGAAGGCGCATCCATCGTCTCCATCGGAGTCTGGATGGTCTTGTCCTCAAGCGGCATTTCGCGCGTCACTTCATAGACAAGCAATTGCGTGATTTCACGCAGAAGCTGGCGGAACACCGCGGTCGAGGTCGCCTTGTCCCGCATCAGGGTCAGCTTGTGCTGCACAAGCGGGTGTTTCACTTCGGTCAGATGCTCAGTCATATGGCACGCTCCGGCTATGAGATTTACCCCTTATTGTGACAGCGAGACGATGCAGGCAAGCCATCGCTCAGAAAAAGCTGCGCCCGGGGCCCCGTGATGCCACCCCAAGATGCGCCGCGACACTGGCTGCCACATCCGTGAACGCAACCTGCCCCAGCGCGCCTGCCCCTTTTCCAGCAACCAGAACGGGAACCCTCTCACGCGTATGGTCTGTCCCGCTCCAGCTTGGGTCGTTGCCATGATCCGCCGTGAACAGCATCATGTCGCCCGGTTGCATCGCCGCGACCAGCGCGCCAACCTTAGCGTCGAACCATTCCAGCGCGCGGGCATAACCGGAAATGTCTCGCCGGTGGCCATAAAGGCTGTCGAATTCCACGAAATTGGCGAATGTCAGGCTTCCTGGCTCTGCCTCGCGCATGAGATCTTCCATATGATCCATAAGCTTGGCATCCGATCCCTTGCGCAGGTCATCGATCCCGCGCATGGAGAATATGTCCCCGATCTTGCCCACACCATAAACCCGCCCGCCGGCCTGCTGCACCCATTCGCCCAGCACCGGCGCAGGCGGTTCAATCGCATAGTCGCGCCGGTTCGTGGTGCGTTGAAACCCTTCTTCGGGTGAGCCGACAAAGGGCCGCGCGATGACCCGCCCCACCTTCATGGCATGCAACCGTGGCGCGACCGCCTTGCAAAGCTCAAGCAGACGATCCAACCCGAATGTCTTTTCATGCGCCGCGATCTGGAACACACTGTCCGCCGAGGTATAGCAGATCGGCCAGCCGCTTTTCATATGCTCGGCCCCAAGTTCTTCGATGATCGCCGTACCCGAGGCATGGCAATTGCCAAGAATACCCCCGGTCCCCGCCGCCTCGGCCACGGCGCGGCTCAGGTCTTCGGGAAAGGCTGGGCGTTCCTCGGGGAAGTAATGCCAGTCCCATGGCACCGGCACCCCCGCCAGCTCCCAATGGCCCGATGGCGTGTCCTTGCCCGGTGAAATCTCGCTCGCCGCGCCCCACATGCCCTCGGGTTCCGCTCCAAGCCCCGGTACGTCCTCGCCCGAGGCCAACCGGACAGCCGCCCCAAGCCCAAGCCGACCGAGATTGGGCATTTTCAGCGGACCGCTCCGCCCCTCTTCGGCACGCCCCTCGGCACAGGCCATCGCAATATGCGCCAGCGTGTTCGCGCCCGTATCCGGCAGATCGCCGTTAAAGAACCGGTCCGCATCCGGCGCCCCGCCAATCCCGACGGAATCCATGACGATCAGAAAGGCACGGCTCATCTGACGATCCTTTCGTGAACAAGTTGCGGTATCGCGGGCTTTTCAGACGAGATCACAATCGCCTTTTGTACGGCCGCCGCTGCCGACTCCGCCGCCTCCTCGCGCGCCGCATGCACCATCGCCAGCGGTGTCCCTTTTTCGACCCGCGTGCCCAGCCGCGCAATCTTTGACAGCCCGACCGAAGGGTCAATACGGTCGCTTTCCACCTGACGCCCGCCGCCCAGACCGATTACTGCAAGTCCCAGCGCCTCGCCGTCTATCGAGGCGACATAACCAGCCTCGGATGCCACAACCTCGCGCATGATATTCGCCTCTGGCAGCAGCCGCCGCCAGTTATCGAGGAATTGCACCGGTCCGCCCTGCGCCGCCACCATCTGTCCGAACTTCTCGCCCGCGCGCCCGTCGGCGATAACCTCGCGGATCAGTGCTTCTCCCGCCGCCGCATCATCGGCCAGTCCGGCATCGGCCAGCAGCACACCGCCCAGCGCGCCGGTGATCTCGACCAGCGGCCCACTGTCCTCCCCACTCAACGCCTGCATCACCTCGGCCACTTCCAGCGCATTGCCAAGGCTGGGCGCAAGCGGTTGATTCATATCGCTGATCACCGCGCTTGTCGGGCAGCCGGCCGCCTGTGCCGTGTCCCGCAGGGCCCGCGCCAGTGCCTGCGCCTCGGGCAGGGATTTCATGAAAGCGCCGCTGCCCAGCTTGACATCCAGCACCAGCGCACCCGGTGCCGCCGCCAGCTTTTTCGACAGGATCGACGCCGTGATCAGGTCAAGGCTTTCCACCGTCCCGGTCACGTCACGGATCGCGTAAAGCCGCCGGTCCGCCGGAGCGATCCCCTCGGTCGCACCCACAATGGCGCAGCCATGTTTGCCGACAATCTGCTGGAACTGGTCCCGCGCAATCGCTGTCGTGAATCCGGGGATCGATTCCAGCTTGTCCAGCGTCCCGCCCGTATGCCCAAGCCCGCGCCCAGAGATCATCGGCACATAGCCACCACAGACCGCCAGCGCTGGGGCAAGGATCAGCGACACGCAATCGCCCACCCCCCCGGTCGAATGCTTGTCGATCACCGGCCCGTCAAGATCCCAAGACAGAACCTCGCCGCTGTCGCGCATGGCAAGCGTCAGCGCCGCACGCCCCTCGGTGCCGAGATCGCCAAGGCAGACCGCCATCGCAAAGGCCCCCGCCTGCGCATCGCTGACCGTGCCATCGGCCAGCCCCTGCGCGAACCAGCACAGCTCAGCCACATCGGGCACCTCGCGCCGCCGCAAGCGCGCGATGATCGAACGCGCGTCCACGACTTAATCCCCGCTCATATGCGCCGCGCCAAAAGCGCCCGGCAGCAAATCTCCGATGGTGGTCCGGAACTCTTCTCCCGTCACTGTCGCAAGGGTCACCGGCACATCGCCGCCACCAAATTCAGCAAGCTTCTGACGGCATCCGCCGCAGGGCGGCACCGGGCTTGGCGACCCGGCGATGACATAGACTTCGGCAAGCGTTGTTTCACCCGCCGCGACCATCGCGGCAATCGCCCCCGCCTCGGCGCAGGTCCCCTCGGGATAGGCGACGTTTTCCACGTTGCACCCGATGTACACCGCGCCCGAGGCCGACCGGATCGCGGCCCCCACCTTGAACGCCGAATAGGGCGCATGGGCATTCTCTCTCACTGCGCTCGCCGCCGCTCTCAGATCTGTCATCTCAAGGCCCTTCTTTTTCATAGCCATGTCATGTTCCCGGCTGTAACCATTGGATGCAAGGAACATTCAATGCCGCGGCGCGTTTTGACACCGCAGCAACCGGTACAGGTACATGACAGGTTCACTCTACTCTCGCCCCCGTGTCGCCATGAAGAAGAACGGAGGCACCCCACAGCACGAAGAGCGCAAGAAACCGGCGACGTCGCGCACCGAGGCCGAACTTCTGCGGCTTTCCGAGCAAGAAGGCCACCCAGAACTTGGCGAGCTGACCGAACGCGAAGCGCGTCGCCGGATTGCTGAACTCAAGCGGCAGCGCGACTCCTAACCGGCCTCAGCCGAGCTTTGTCTCGAATACGCCCGGCAGGGATACCTCAAGCAATTCAATGTCTTCGCTGGCATCCCTAAGCCGCGTCTTCATGCCCGGCGGGATGACGAAAGCGTCGCCCTCGGTCAGCGGATAAGGATCACGCCCCTCCCCGTCGAGCGTCACCTGACCCGACATCACGAAGGTGAATAGGATATCCGTGTCATGGCGCGCCCAGTCCGGCGTACCCTGCCCCTTGCGCACCACCTGAACGCCGGCGACACCCTTGGTATTCTCGGCAATCGTCGTGTCCCGCGCCTCGAATCCCGGAATTCGGAACGGCGCCCAAGTCGCATCCTTTGCCTGATTGTAAACGAAACGCTGCCCCTGCCATTCGCGTTCGGGCCGAAGATGCGCGGTAGGCAATTCCATCTCGTGGTCGATTTCCGTGACATGCTCGGCAGGCACGCCGATCTCGATCACCTGAACATTGTCGCTCGCTTCCAGTACGCGATGGCGGATTTCCGGCGGCTGGATGAAACAATCGCCCGCCGTCAGGCGCATTTTCGGCCCCTGATCCTCGTAAACCACGTCAACCCAACCATTTATGCAGAATATGAGCTGAAAGCCGACCTTGTGGAAATGCACCATGTCGGGCACCGGTCCGCCGTCGGGAATCCGGATATGGCTCGCAATGATCGACCCGCCCAGCCGGTCGGGAATCAGGTCGCGGTAATGCATGCCCGCCCGCCCGATGATCCACGGCGCTTGATCCGCAAGCCGCCGCACCACGAAGGAATGCACCGTCATCGGCATCTGCATCGGCGGGTTCAACTCATCGATTTCGATCTTTGTGCCGTTCGGCGCGATAAGCTCCCGCTTGCCCTCAGCGAATTCATCCGGCGCGTCAGTGAGAATGCGCAAAGTTCCCGGCGATTCCGGCGCACCATTCTCGACCCGCAGTCGTAGCCCATGCCCGGAAAATACCGCCACCTGGGGGTCGTCCGCCGGATAGATCATATCCAGTCGCATCCCCAAAACCTTGGTAAAAAACGGAATATCGTCACGCAGCTCTTGCGTGGGAAGTCGGATTTCCCCCCGGATCTCGGTCATCTTTGCTCTCTTTCGCCGTGTTTTACGCGACTTTGACGAGCCGCCGCCAAACTTGCAAGCAAGCGGCACGATGCGCGTCGCCAAAAGAACCGTTTAACGCCAAGAAAAAATGGTTTAACACTAAACTAAACCCAGAAAGAGGTCCGTCCACGTGTCCGAGAACCAGAGCCTGCGCCAGGCCGCGCTGCACTACCACGAATATCCAAAGCCCGGAAAACTCGAAATCCGCGCCACCAAGCCAATGGCGAACGGGCGCGATCTGGCCCGCGCCTATTCCCCCGGCGTGGCGGAGGCCTGTCTCGAGATCAAGGAAGACGAGGCAAACGCCGCGCGTTACACCACGCGGGGCAATCTGGTCGGCGTCGTCTCCAACGGTTCGGCGGTTCTGGGGCTTGGCAACATCGGCGCGCTGGCCTCGAAACCGGTGATGGAGGGCAAGGCCGTGCTCTTCAAGAAATTCGCCAATATCGACTGTTTCGACATCGAGCTGAACGAACCCGACCCGGAAAAGCTGGCCGAACTCGTCTGCGCGATGGAACCGACCTTTGGTGCAATCAACCTCGAAGACATCAAGGCCCCCGACTGTTTCATCGTCGAACGGATCTGCCGCGAACGCATGAACATCCCGGTGTTCCATGACGATCAGCACGGCACCGCCATCGTTGTCGGCGCGGCCGCCAAGAACGCGATCTACGTGGCACAGAAATCTTTCGAGGACATCAAGATCGTCTCAACAGGCGGTGGCGCGGCGGGCATCGCCTGCCTCAACATGCTGCTGAAACTGGGTGTGAAACGCGAAAACGTCTGGCTCTGCGACATCCATGGTCTCGTCTACGAAGGCCGGACCGAGGACATGAACCCGCAAAAGGCCGAATACGCGCAGAAATCCGATCTGCGCACGCTGGATGAGGTCATCGATGGTGCCGATCTCTTCCTCGGCCTCTCCGGTCCCGGCGTGCTAAAGCCGGAAATGGTGGCACGCATGGCGACCCGTCCGATCATCTTTGCCCTCGCCAATCCCACGCCCGAGATCATGCCCGACCTCGTGCGCGAAGTCGCCCCGGATGCGATCATCGCCACGGGGCGCAGCGATTTTCCCAATCAGGTCAACAACGTACTCTGCTTCCCCTTTATCTTCCGCGGGGCGCTGGATGTTGGCGCGACCGAGATCAACGACGAGATGCAACTTGCCTGTATCGACGGGATCGCGGAACTCGCCCGCGCCACCACCAGCGCCGAGGCCGCCGCCGCCTACACCGGCGAACAGCTTACCTTTGGCACCGATTACCTGATCCCCAAGCCATTCGATCCGCGCCTGATCGCTGTGGTTTCGTCCTCCGTGGCCCGCGCCGCGATGGAAAGCGGCGTTGCCGCGCGACCGATTGAGGATCTCGACGCCTATAAGCACAAGCTGAACCAGTCGGTCTTCCGCTCCGCCCTGCTGATGCGCCCGGTTTTCGAGGCCGCCGCCTCCGCCTCGCGCCGGATCGTCTTTGCCGAGGGCGAGGACGAACGTGTTCTCCGTGCCGCGCAGGCCGTTCTCGAGGAAACCACCGAAACCCCGATCCTGATCGGCCGCCCCGAGGTCATCGAGCAGCGCTGCGAACGGTTCGGGCTCGACATCCGCCCGGGCCGCGACGTGCAACTCGTGAACCCGGAGAACGACCCGCGCTACTACGATTACTGGACTTCGTACCACGAGATCATGGAACGGCGCGGCGTCACACCGGACCTCGCCAAGGCGATCCTGCGCACCAATACCACGGCCATCGGCGCGATCATGGTGCAGCGGGGCGAGGCCGACTGCCTGATCTGCGGCACTTTCGGCGAATACCGCTGGCACCTGAACTACATCAACCAAGTGCTCGGATCGGACGAGCTGCACCCCGCTGGCGCGCTCAGCCTGATGATCCTCGAAGAGGGGCCGCTTTTCATCGCCGACACGCAGGTTCACACCGAACCCAGCGCCGAGGAACTCGCGGATATCGCCATCGGTGCGGCGCGTCACGTGCGTCGCTTTGGCCTTACACCCAAGGTCGCCATGTGTTCGCAATCGCAGTTCGGCAGCCAGAACGACAGTTCCGGCCAGCGCATGCGCGCCGCGATGGACATTCTGAACCGCAAGGGCTGCACCTTTGAATTCGAAGGCGAAATGAACGTCGAAGCCGCGCTTGACGGTGAACTCCGCGCCCGGGTTTTCCCGAACTCGCGCATGGAGGGCATCGCGAACGTGCTGGTCTTTGCCCATGCGGATGCGGCCAGCGGTGTGCGTAATATCCTCAAGATGCGCGCGGGCGGGCTCGAAGTCGGGCCGATCCTGATGGGCATGGGCAACCGCGCCCATATCGTCAGCCCCTCGATCACCACGCGCGGGTTGCTGAACATGGCCGCCATCGCGGGCACCCCGGTTGCGCAATACGGCTAAGCGGCCACCTGCCCTCGCCCCGTAACCGGGGCGCGCATCCCCGCCGACACAAGCCGCGCCTCGAAATGATGGAATTCCGGCGCGGCTAGGTACATGTCCTGCCCGCGCCGGTCCAGCAGTTCCTGCAAGCCCGGACCGGCCCCACGTTTCACATGCGCGGTTTCCCCCTTGGCGATCTCCGCCATGACTTCGGCAGATTTCGACGTCAGCAAAAGACTCTCCGCAGGCATGCCGTTAGCCACCAGCACCGCATGCTCCTCGCAAAGCAGGTGACAATAGCGGATTTCCTCAAGGCTCCGGTCAATCTGGATATCAACTGCGTTCAGCAAGGTACGCGCCGGGGCCAGACCGGCCCGCACCCCGGTGACCAGAGGCACGATCGGCTGATCCAGATAGATCCGGTGCTGTTGCGACACCCATGTATCACGGCATGGTCGCCCCGGCCCCATTGCATCCCTCGCGATCCGCACCGGGTGCCATTTGTCGAACCACGCCCGTTCTGCCAGCCGAAACCGCCGCTCTCCGGCCCAGATGATGCGCTGCTCCTCTCCGAACCAGTCAAGAACCGTCTCACCCGGCATGATGTCCTCGACCACTCGCTCTCCCGCAGGCGTCCTGATCCGCGTTCCCGCGGCAAAACAGACCGGTGCCATCAGCGTGAAAGGATCGTTCGTCAGATCGATCACCACCGCGATTGACCCGGTAAAATCCGGTATCCCCGCCGGCGCGTCGAAATATATCGTGCCCCCTGCCTCGAACAGCATGATCGGCACCGTTTCTCCCATTGGGATGACAGTCCCCAGAATATCGACACCCGGCGTCGCCGTACCCGCGCCAAGGAAATCAATCGGCATGCCGTTATAGGTCGTAAACCCGTCATCGCGATCCGACAGGATTCCATCGTCATCGTCGAGAACCCCGACCTCAAGCGGGCCAAAGGCACTGAAAAACAGAGTCTGCTGCCCGGACAAAAGCTGGGTCGTCAATAAAGACCCCCAATATGGCGCAACCATGATACTTGTCAGAGCCATCAACCCACCCGACGCAAACAACGAAAACACCCGAAAGGTGTCCCGGGACCATTGGTCAATTTTCTTTATATTCGGAAAATCATGCGCGGCGACGGCGCGGCATTCTGGCTAAAATTCAATGCAGTGGAAAACTGCTCGTGCCAGAACGCAATTCCGCCATGCGGCAAGCCACATGGCGGACACTCTCGGGAAAAATGGGTGGATTACTTATTTCTTGACGGTTTTCTCGCCGGGTTTAGACGGCTTGGACTTCTTGTCGCCCATCGGGGCAATCCTCAACTACAAGGGAAAGGCACCATGTCTCTCCTGACACCAGATTTACCACTCCGACCCTGATTCCAGCTTGCAGATTTTCGACCTCGAGGTCGCATTTTCACCTTGTTTTCCCCTGCGGCAATTTGCTGCCGAACCCGCCGGATCATATGGAAACTTTGCAAACCCGGCCCTTGCGACACAGGCCACCCTATCCGGTTTGCAAACTGTTGCGCTAACGGTCGCAAAAATTTGCGCCAGACTGTCGCGCCACCGGTCTCGCGGCTTGCCGGACCTGCCTCCGCTCCTTAACAAACCCTAACGGATGCGGAGGAGGATCTCATGTCTTACAAGGAAGTCTACGAGGCCAGCATGGCCGACCCGAACGGGTTCTGGCTCGAACAGGCCCGGGCCATCGACTGGGACCGCTTCCCGACAAGGGCGCTGAACGACGAAAACGCCCCGCTCTACACATGGTACGGCGATGGCATGGTCAACACCTGCTGGAACGCCGTCGACCGCCATTGCGAAGCCGGGCGCGGCGCGCAGATCGCGCTGATCCACGACAGCCCCGTCACCGGCACGATCCAGAAGATCACTTATGACGAGCTGCGCAACCGCGTCGCCATGCTTGCCGGTGCCCTGCGCGCCAAGGGCATCGAAAAAGGCGACCGGGTCATCATCTACATGCCGATGGTGCCACAGGCGATCGAGGCCATGCTTGCCTGCGCCCGGATCGGGGCCATCCACTCGGTCGTCTTCGGCGGGTTCGCCGCGCATGAGCTGGCCGTGCGGATCGACGACTGCAAGCCCAAGGCGATCATCGCCGCCTCCTGCGGGATCGAACCGGGCCGCGTCGTCCATTACAAACCGCTGCTCGACGGGGCCATCGAACAGGCCACGCACAAGCCCGATTTCTGCGTGATCTTCCAGCGCGAACAAGAGGTTGCCCACCTCGAAGAAGGCCGCGATTTCAACTGGTACGGCTTTCAATACGGTGTCGAGCCTGCCGATTGCCTCCCCGTCGAAGGCACCCACCCCGCCTATATCCTCTATACCTCCGGCACCACCGGTGCGCCCAAGGGCGTCGTGCGCCACACCGGCGGCCACCTTGTCGCGCTCAACTGGTCGATGAAAAACATCTACAACGTCGATCCCGGCGATGCCTTCTGGGCGGCCTCGGACGTGGGCTGGGTCGTGGGCCACTCCTACATCGCCTATGGCCCGCTTATCCACGGCAACACCACCATCGTGTTCGAGGGCAAACCCGTCGGCACCCCCGACCCCGGCACCTTCTGGCGGGTGATCTCGGAACACAACGTGCGGTCTTTCTTTACCGCGCCAACGGCGATCCGAGCCGTAAAACGCGAAGACCCCAAGGGCGAGTATCTCAAGAAATACGATCTCTCCTGCCTGCGCGCCCTCTATCTTGCGGGCGAGCGCGCCGATCCGGACACCATCGAATGGGCCCAACGCGTTCTCGACAAGCCCGTCTATGACCACTGGTGGCAAACGGAAACCGGCTGGACCATCGCAGGCAACCCGGCGGGGCTCGAGGCGCTTCCGGTCAAGATCGGCTCGCCCACTGTTGCCATGCCCGGCTATGACATCCAGATCCTCGACGAGGCCGGGCATCAGATGAAACCGGGCGAACTCGGTGCCATCGCGATCAAGCTGCCCCTGCCTCCCGGAACGCTGCCGACGCTCTGGAACGCCGAAGCACGGTTCAAAAAATCCTACCTCGAACATTTCCCCGGCTATTACGAAACTGGCGATGCGGGGATGATCGACGAAAACGGCTATGTCTACATCATGGCCCGCACCGATGACGTGATCAACGTGGCCGGTCACCGTCTGTCGACCGGCGCGATGGAGGAAGTGCTGGCAAGCCACCCGGACGTCGCCGAATGCGCGGTGATCGGTGTCAGCGACGATCTCAAGGGCCAGATGCCCGTCGGGTTCGTAATCCTGACCAAGGGCGTGAACCGGCCCGAGGCGGAAATTACATCGGAATGCGTGAAACTAGTGCGTGACCAGATCGGCCCCGTTGCGGCCTTCAAGCTGGCCGTTGTCGTGGATCGCCTGCCCAAGACCCGTTCGGGCAAGATCCTGCGGGCGACTATGGTCAAAATTGCCGACAATCAGGAATTCAAGATGCCTGCCACGATCGACGATCCGGCCATTCTCGACGAAATCCGCGATGCGCTGAAATCGATCGGCTACGGCGGATAAAATTCCAATCCCATACCCAAACACGCGCAAGGGCGGCTGAAACAGCCGCCCTTGTACCGTTTAGATGCGCTGAATTCAGACGGCGGAATGGTCCCGGGCCGCGAATTCGTCAACCTTGCGTTCAGCTTCGTCCTTGGCAAGGCCATAGCGTTCCTGAACAACACCAATCAGCTTGGTGCGATCACCTTCGACCTTGTCGAGGTCATCATCGGTGAGTTCACCCCATTCGCGCTGAATCGAGCCTTTGATCTGTTTCCAGTTACCTTGGATTTGATCCCAGTTCATAACATAACTCCTATTCTTTGCGGGGTTTCCACCCCAAGGCCCCGCACCCTGCGTTGCCTCGGGGACAAAACGTGACAGCAGGCCAAAGGTTCCGGTGAGATCGCACTCAAAGCGCGCTTTGGCGGGCTTTGGCCTATCTACTTCAACAGCCCATTTATTGCCCTGACGCCCCGTCCAGAGCGATGTTTCTGCCCGTCCCCTCTTGGCTTTTCCCGCGCCGCGCGCCTAACGTGCCCGCGCAGGAGAATACACATGACCAATGATACGATCTGGCGCCTCAGCGCGACCGAAACCGCCGAGAAAACCCGCAGTGGAGAGCTGAGCGCCGAAGCCGCCGTCAGCGCCGCCATCGCACGGATGCACGCGGTGAACCCCGACCTGAATGCCGTTGTCGAAGACCTCGGCGACGAAGCGATGGAACGCGCGGTTGCGCTCGACAAGGCCCGCGCCGGCGGCGCCACCCCCGGCCCGCTGCACGGGCTGCCCGTCACCATCAAGGTCAACGTCGATCAGGCCGGTCATGCAACGACGAACGGGGTACTCGCCCTGCGTGACGTCATCGCAAAGCATGACGCCCCGGTCGTGGAAAACCTGCAAAAGGCAGGCGCCATCGTGATCGGACGCACCAACACGCCCGAATTTTCTTTCCGCGCCGATACGGACAACCCGCTCTATGGCCGCACCCACAACCCATGGGGCGCGCATATCTCGCCCGGCGGCTCTTCGGGCGGCGCAGGCGCGTCGATCATGGCCGGGATCGGCACGCTCGCCCATGGCAACGACATCGGCGGCTCGCTGCGCTTTCCCGCCGCCGCCAATGGCGCGGTCACCGTCAAGCCGGGCCTTGGCCGCATCCCCGCCTATAACCCAAGCCAGAAATCCGAACGCGGAATGCTGTCGCAATCCATGTCCGTGCAGGGCCTGATCACCCGCACCGCGCAGGATCTGCACATGTCCATGCCCAGCATGATCGCCCCCGATCCGCGCGATCCCTTTCATATCCCGCTCCCGTGGCAGGGCGCCCCGCTAGACGCACCCATCAAAGTGGCTTTTACGAAGAACACCTTTGAATTCGACCTCCACCCCGAGGTCGAAAAGGCGCTGGATACCGCCCGCGAAGCACTCGAAGACGCGGGCTACCAGATCGAGGAAGTCGACCCGCCGCTAATCCGCGAATGCGGCATGGATGGCTATCGGACCCTCATGGGCGAGATGGCAGGCATGATGCGCGACGATATCAAGGTGCTCGGCTCGAACGACATCAACGCGCTCTTCAACGAATATTTCGATCAGTTCCAACCGTTTGAAGGGGCCGAACTGCTCGCGATGATGGCCAAGCGCACCCATTACGCGCGCGAACTTTCGCTGTTCCTCGCCGAATATCCGCTGGTGCTCACACCGTTCCTGCCGACGCCCTTCTTTGGCCCCGACCGCGACCTTGAGGGTGCCGAAGGCGTGCGCGAGGTTCTGGGCGCGGCGCTCTACTCCTATTCGATGAATTTCGTGGGGCTGCCCGCCGGTTCCGTGCCCGCGCGGCTTGCGGACTTGCCCAAAGGTCCCCAACCCATCAATGTGCAGGTAATCGGACAGCGCTGGCGCGAGGATCTCATCGTGGACGCCATGATCGCGATTGAATCGCGGGTCGGGCGCATGTGTGATGTACTTTGGGAGAGAATGGGGTAAATTACCTCTACATAACAGGCGCTTGCGCCTTTGCATAACGTCCTGGGAGGAGACTTAAATGCAGATATCGTCAGCCCTGCGCCGTGCGGCGCAGGTCAATCCGACGACCACCGCCACCGTTCACGCAGACCGCAGCCAGACATGGGAGGCCCTGTTGAACAGGGTGGAGAAACTGGCCGGAGCGCTGCAGAAACTGGGTATGAAGCCGAACGACCGGGTCGCGCTTTTGTCGCTGAACTCGGACCGTTTCATCGAATATTTCTTTGCGACAGTCTGGGGCGGCGGGGCGATGATGCCGATGAACATCCGCTGGTCGCCCGCCGAATGCGCCTATGCGATAAACGATGCCGGAGCCGAGATCCTGATCGTCGATGATGCCTTTGCCAAGGCTGCCGCCCCGATCCAGGAAAAGGCCAAAGGTCTGAAAACGCTCATCTTCTGCGGTGACGGTGACACGCCCGAGGGGATGCTGAACTACGAAGAGATCATCGCCGCTGCCGATCCGGTCGAGGATGCGGGCCGGTCGGGCGACGATCTCGCTGGAATCTTCTATACCGGCGGAACCACCGGTTTCCCCAAGGGCGTGATGCTCAGCCATACGAATTTCTACGTCGGCGGCCTGTCAAACGCGCAGGAACTGGGCGTGCGCGACGGCACCGTCTATCTCCACGCCGCGCCGATGTTCCACATCGCCGACCTGCTTTGGTTCATGGCCGTGACCTTCGTCTCCGGCACCCATGTGTCGATCCCGTCCTTCACGCCGGACGCGACGCTCGAGGCCATCGAAACCCACCGTCCCAGCCATATCCTGCTGGTCCCGGTGATGCTGCAGATGGTCATGGCCAGCCCGAAACTGGCCGAAACCGATGTCTCCTCGCTTGAGCTTATCGCCTATGGCGCCTCACCGATCACGCAGGCGGCGCTGGAAAACGGGTTCAAATGTTTCCCCAAGGCAAAATTCCTGCAAGCCTTTGGCCAGACAGAGCTTTCCCCCGTCGCGACGGTGCTTGCCACCGATTACCACGTGGTCGAAGGCCCCAAGGCGGGCAAGCTGCGCTCCGCCGGTCGGGCAACCCGCTGCGTCGAAATCCGGGTCGTCGATGACGACGGCAACGAGCTTCCGCGCGGCGAGGTTGGCGAGATCACCGTCAAGGGTCCGATCACCATGCTCGGGTATTGGCAGAAACCCGATGTCACCGCCAAGACCATCCGCAACGGCTGGGTCCACACGGGCGATGCGGGATACATGGATGACGAAGGCTTCATCTTCCTGATGGACCGTCTCAAGGACATGATCGTTTCGGGCGGCGAAAACGTCTATTCCGCAGAGGTCGAGAATGCCATTGGCCAGCACCCCGCCGTCGCCACCAGCGCGGTCATCGGTATCCCGAGCGAGCAATGGGGCGAAGCGGTTCATGCGCTGGTCATCCTGAAACCCGGGGCCGAAGCCACCGAGCAGGAAATCAAGGATCACTGCCACGAGCTGATCGCCGGGTATAAATGCCCGCGCAGCGTGGAATTCCGCACCGAGGCCTTCCCGCTGTCGGGTGCCAACAAGGTGCTCAAGACGGAATTGCGCAAACCCTACTGGGAAGGACAGGACCGGCAGATCGCCTGAGTCAGCCCCTGAATAAAATAGCGGACCCGGTGTTTTCACGCCGGGCCCGCGAAACTCGGAAAATTACTGTGGCCGAGGGAAAGCGGCCGGGATGCTGAAAAATTCAGCCTGCTTGTTTCATGCCACGGTTGTGTAAAAATAAAAGTACAATCATTAGTCTAATTGCAAAAAACATCCTGCTTTTGAATTTTCGGGCAGGAACGCCCGGCAAGACATCACAAAATGCGCCGATCCCAAAGTAATTGCGGGCACAGGGTTTCCCCTGCACCCGCCATTCCTGATTTGAAACCGCTTACCTTTTACGCTTTTCCCGACCCGAAAACGGATCACTGTCAATTCAGCCAAGGGGTCTATGCCTTTGGTATGACGACGCAGTAATCGACATCTGTCACACCGGTATGAAACACGGGGGAAACAAAATCACTCGTACCGGCAAAGTGCGGACGTGGAGTTTGGGGCCCCACGCCCGCGACTTCGCGAAACACGCATACTCTTTACAAACTCGCTCACTCTTACTCGGAGAGCGCCTAACCGGTGGCGCCCGATCCGATGATCCTTGTATGACGAAGCCCGCTTGGAACTTCCGTGATCTTCTTCACAAATAGGAATGAAGATTTCAGAAATTTCCAAAAGCCGGTGGCGAGGAAATCAGTTGAATTGTTCGGAAATGAGCCGCTCTTCCAGCCCGTGGCCGGGATCAAAGAGAATCCGGTGCTTTATCGTCGGATCGGATTTGATCTCGACCCAGTCGATATTGTCGATAGAAATCGAATCCGCATCCGCCATCACCGGACGTTTAGCCGATTCCAGCACGTCGAAACGCACCGTGACCCGTTTCGGCAGCAACGCCCCGCGCCAGCGCCGGGGCCGGAATGCGGCAATCGCCGTCAGCGCCAGCACATCCGCGCCAATCGGCAGAATCGGCCCGTGGGCCGAATAGTTATACGCGGTCGATCCTGCCGGGGTGGACAGCAGCGCCCCGTCGCAGACCAGCTCGTCCAGCCGCACCTTGCCATCGACCGTGATCTTCAGCTTGGCCGCCTGCGGCCCCGCCCGCAAAAGCGAAACCTCGTTGATCGCCAGAGCCCGATGCACCCGCCCGGTCTGGTCCATCGCTTCCATCGACAGCGGGTTGATGTCTTCCTGAACCGCTTCCTCGAGGCGCTCCATCAAGCCTTCCTCGTTGTATTCATTCATCAAAAAGCCGATGGTGCCGCAATTCATGCCGTAAACCGGCGCCGGAAGATCCTGTGTCGCATGCAATGTCCGCAGCATGAAACCATCCCCGCCCAGCGCCACGATCACGTCCGCCTCGGTTGGTGGCACATCGCCATATCTCGCGGTCAGCACATCATGGGCCGACTGCGCCACTTCGCTCTTGCCGGCCATGAACGCGATTTTCAGGGTCATTCCAAAGGTTTCCGGTATTACGCAACTTGTTCCGAAACAATCATACCTTTCCGGGCGTGACCAGCCTTGGCGCGAGAGCGCTGCGATTCGTCGCTTTACAGCCTTCCAACCCCGCCCGGTTTCCGATACGAAACCCAGCAATCACGCCCCTTTCATTACCCGGAGCATCCAATGAACGCGCCCACTCGTGACAACGGTTTCTTTACCGAATCCCTCTCCAGCCGCGACCCCGAGCTTTACGGCTCCATCACCTCCGAACTGGGCCGCCAGCGCGACGAGATCGAGCTGATCGCCTCGGAAAACATCGTCTCCGCCGCCGTGATGGAAGCGCAGGGATCGGTGATGACCAACAAGTATGCCGAAGGCTATCCGGGCCGTCGCTACTATGGCGGCTGCCAGTTCGTCGACATCGCCGAGAACCTCGCCATCGAACGTGCCTGCAAGCTGTTTGACTGCGAATTCGCCAACGTGCAGCCGAACTCCGGTTCGCAGGCCAACCAGGGCGTCTTCACCGCGCTGCTTCAGCCCGGCGACACCATCCTCGGTATGAGCCTCGACGCCGGCGGCCACCTCACCCACGGCGCCGCGCCCAACCAGTCGGGCAAGTGGTTCAACGCGATCCAGTACGGCGTGCGCAAGCAGGACAACCTGCTCGACTACGATCAGGTCGAAGAACTCGCGAAAGAGCACAAGCCCAAGCTGATCATCGCTGGCGGCTCGGCAATCCCGCGCCAGATCGACTTTGCCCGCATGCGCGAGATTGCCGACAGTGTCGGTGCCTACCTGCACGTCGACATGGCGCATTTCGCCGGTCTCGTCGCGGCGGGCGAGCATCCCTCCCCGTTCCCCCACGCGCATGTGGCGACCACCACCACCCACAAGACCCTGCGTGGTCCGCGCGGCGGCATGATCCTCACCAATGACGAGACGCTGGCGAAAAAGTTCAACTCGGCCATCTTCCCCGGTATCCAGGGCGGGCCGCTGATGCACGTGATCGCAGGCAAGGCCGTCGCCTTCGGCGAGGCGCTGCGCCCCGAGTTCAAGGACTATATCAAGCAGGTCGTCACCAACGCTCAGGCGCTCTCGGACCAGCTGATCAAGGGCGGGCTCGATACCGTGACCCACGGCACCGACACGCATGTGGTTCTCGTCGATCTGCGCCCCAAGAACGTCAAGGGCAACGCCACTGAAAAGGCACTGGGCCGCGCGCATATCACCTGCAACAAGAACGGCGTTCCTTTCGACCCGGAAAAACCGACCGTGACCAGCGGCATCCGCCTCGGCTCGCCCGCAGGCACCACGCGCGGCTTTGGCGAGGCCGAGTTCCGCCAGATCGCGGACTGGATCATCGAAGTGGTCGACGGTCTGGCCGCCAATGGCGAAGACGGCAACAGCGCGGTCGAGGAAAAGGTCAAAGCCGAAGTGGCCGAACTCTGCGCCCGCTTCCCGATCTATCCCAACCTCTGATCAAACAGGCCCGGGGCGAAAGCCCCGGCGCCGATGCACGCCCGATGTACAGGGGGTGTACAGGTAGTGTACGGGAATCACCCCCTCATTTCGGGGGGTATTCCACCCAAACCGCGCAGGTCCGACAAGCTTTCAGATAAAGCCGCGCCACATCAGGATGGCCATCAGGATCGCGGCAATCACCAGAATATTGAACGCAATCGCACCCAGCACGCCAAGGAAATAGCCCTTGCGGCGATCCGAAACATCAATGCCCGTGAGGTGTTCGCGAATGCGGCTTGCCGCCAGATCAAGACGCGGTTTATCCAATGTATTCCGCAGCTTGGGATGTTCGGACAGGCCCTCGGCAATCGCCAGTTCACGCCCGTAACGGCGCATGGAACGCGGCAGGCGACGCCCAGCCTTGCGCAGCGCGACAGAAAAGCTGCCCGCACGCACGCCCAGTTTGTCGCGCATTAATTTCTTCAGCTCTAAAGTCTGTTCCTGAACCTGGCTCATCACCCACCCTCACATCCCCAGACATAGCGCGCCGGTGCCGCGTGCTCAATGGGGCTGGCAGCCATGCCGGGCAGTCGCTAGACAAGATGGCATGTTGAACACTATTCGCCACGGCTCCGCCTCGGACCTTCCGCCCCTTCTCATCGTGCATGGCCTGTTCGGCTCTGCCCGCAACTGGGGCGTGATCGCCAAACGGCTCTCTGACAGCCGCGAGGTCATCGCCGTCGATCTGCGCAATCACGGCGAAAGCCCTTGGTATGACAGCCATACCTACGCCGATATGGCCGATGATCTGGCCGAGGTCATGGCCACCCTGCCCGGCCCGGTGGATCTGGTTGGGCACTCCATGGGCGGCAAGGCCGCGATGATGCTGGCCCTGACCCACCCCGAGCATCTGAACCGTCTGGTGATCGCGGACATCGCCCCTGTGGCCTACACCCACACACAGCTCCATTTCATCGAGAAAATGCGCGCGGTGGACCTTGCTCGCGTCACGCGCCGCTCCGAGGCCGCCCAGCAACTGGCCGATCTGGGCGTCGAACCCGCCTTGCAAAGCTTTTTCACTCAGTCGCTCGACGTCGCCAATCAAAAGTGGAAACTGAACCTCGACGCGCTCGAAGCGAATATGCCCGAAATCATGACCTTTCCGGATGTCGAGACGCAGTGGGACGGCCCTGCCCTGTTCCTCAGCGGTGCCGAATCCGATTACGTGGCAACGGACAATCGCGCCAAGATCCGCAGCCTTTTCCCCTCGGCCCGCTTTGCGAAACTGCCCGGAGCGGGCCATTGGCTCCACGCAGACAAGCCCCGTGAATTCGAAGCAACCCTGCGCGTCTTCCTCGATTGAATAGCCAATTCAATTATTTGTCCGATTGGCAGCGCATTTATTAACGTTGGTTAATAGGCCGAATTAGTAACGTCGGGTCACAAATGTCACTAATTCTTCAAAATTGAAGAATGCCGTCTGGGCAGGAATCACCTGATTCTCTATAAGGGGACTTGGATGGGTAAGGGCGGACAGAATGACTGGATACATACTCTCGTCTTCTATGACGGGCATTTTCGGCGGTGCCTTGGGGCTTCTCGCTTATGGAAACGACCTGATACACGTACTCGGATGGTATCTGATCGGCGGCTGGGCCGGGCTTGCGCTCATGGTCGCGGCAGTTCTGATCAGCAATAACATGCGCGAGAACGCGTTTTGGGCCGTACGCTAATCTAGCCGGGCAATCGCCGTCTCAGGCCATTGCCCGCTTGCGCACCAACCACTAGATGTGGTTGTATATGCCGTGCAGATATCGAGATTGAGCCCGAATACTGCGTTTCACCTCGTCTGAATCAAGAGCTTTGCCATGCTGCGCATCCTTGCCATCGCCCTCGTCCTCCTGCCTCTCGCCGCCTGCGAAACCGCCAAGGGTTTCGGCAAGGACGTTGAATCCCTCGGCCGCAATATCCAGGACGAAGCGGAATAATCCGCGGCCTCGGCCCGCTTTCAATCAACTTAAAACCGACCGCATTTCCGGCATGCGCATGTCGTCGATACGCCTGTCGTATCGACCGGTTTTCTATTGGCTGAAAGCATTGGTTCAGACTTAATTCAGAATTCTGACGTATCATTCAGATCGGTATTAAACCGACGTTCGGCGCTTTATTGACCCAAGGTAAAGCAGATACAATTGCTGCATTCGCAAAGAGAGTTCGCGCTTGCAGCAATTCCATGAATTGCACGACAGGTTTTCGATTGGAAAGTATTCCGGCCGCGAAAAACCACGCAGCCGGAGATATCAGCCGTCCATCTTGAGGGCGGAAATGAACGCTTCCTGAGGGATGTCCACCTTGCCGAACTGGCGCATCTTCTTCTTGCCCGCCTTCTGCTTTTCCAGCAGCTTTTTCTTACGGGTCGCGTCACCGCCGTAACATTTCGCGGTCACGTCCTTGCGCATGGCCGACAACGTCTCCCGCGCGATAACCTTGCCCCCGATCGCCGCCTGAATCGGGATCTTGAACATGTGGCGCGGAATCAGCTCCTTGAGCTTTTCACACATGGCCCGCCCGCGCGCCTCGGCGCGATCACGGTGAACCATCATCGACAGAGCATCGACCGGTTCGTCATTCACGAGGATCTGCATCTTGACCAGGTTGTCCTGGCGATAGCCGATCATCTGGTAGTCGAAAGAGGCATAGCCCTTGGTGACCGACTTCAGACGGTCGTAGAAATCGAACACGACTTCGTTCAGCGGCAGGTCATAGACCACCAGCGGGCGCGAACCGGCATAGGTCAGCTCCTGCTGGATACCGCGACGGTCCTGGCACAGCTTCAACACGTCGCCAAGGTAATCGTCAGGCACCATGATCGTGGCCTTGATCCGCGGTTCTTCCACGTGATCGACATAGGTCAGGTCGGGCATGTCGGCGGGGTTGTGCAGCTCCTGCATCGTCCCGTCTTTCATGAAGACGTGGTAAACCACCGAGGGTGCCGTGGTGATCAGCTCGATATCGTACTCACGCTCAAGCCGGTCGCGGACCACCTCGAGATGCAGCAAGCCAAGGAAACCACAGCGGAACCCAAAGCCAAGCGCGGCCGAGGTTTCCATTTCGTAAGAGAAAGACGCATCGTTCAGCGCCAGTTTCTCGATGGCATCGCGCAGGTCCTCGAACTCGGCGGAATCCACCGGGAAAAGCCCACAGAAGACCACCGGGATCGACGGTTTGAAGCCGGGGAGCGGTTTCTCCGCGCCCTTCTTCTCATGGGTGATCGTGTCGCCGACCTTGGTATCGCGCACCTGCTTGATCGAGGCGGTGATGAACCCGATTTCACCGGGGCCAAGCTCATCCACGTTCTGCATCGCCGGGCGGAACACGCCGATCCGGTCGATCTGGTGCACGGTACCGTTCTGCATGAACCGCACGCGCTCGTTCTTTTTCATCACGCCGTCCATGATCCGGACAAGCACGACAACGCCGAGATAGGGATCGTACCAGCTGTCGACCAGCATCGCCTTGAGCGGCGCATCCCGGTCCCCTGTCGGCGCGGGCAGACGGTGTACGATGGCCTCTAGGGTTTCGTGAATGCCGATGCCGGACTTGGCCGAAACCAGCATTGCCTCGGAGGCATCGATGCCGATCACATCCTCGATCTGTTCACGCACCCGGTCCGGCTCTGAAGCCGGCAGGTCGATCTTGTTCAGCACCGGCACGATCTCGTGATCCGCATCGATGGCCTGATAGACGTTCGCCAGCGTCTGCGCCTCAACTCCTTGGGTCGAGTCCACGACCAGCAGCGACCCTTCGACCGCGCGCATCGACCGAGAGACCTCGTAGGCAAAGTCGACGTGGCCGGGCGTGTCGATCAGGTTGAGAACGTAAAGCTCCCCGTTATCCGCGATATACTCGATCCGAACGGTGTTCGCCTTGATCGTGATGCCGCGTTCGCGTTCGATATCCATCGCGTCGAGCAACTGCTCTTTCATCTCACGTGCAGTGACGGTGTTTGTCGACTGGATCAACCGGTCGGCAAGCGTGGATTTCCCATGGTCGATATGCGCGACGATGGAGAAATTGCGGATATGTGCGAGGTCTGTCATGGCGGTGATATGTATGGGAACGCGGCATCGGTCAAGCGCCACGTGAGGGCACATCCAATAAGTTTAACAGGGTTCAAAGCTCTACGGAGCGTCAGCGGGCAATTACAGCATTCAGGACCATTTTCCTATGTCGATTGTCCGGACCGGAAGGCTTCGAGACAAGCCTGATTTTCCCTGTACGCATCCCTACGGCAACAGCTATATCATGCCCTTCGCCATCGATTTCACCACCATCAATGGCGCGCCGCGCGGCGGGGTCGCCAGCGGCGATATCGCCGGGTTGGACAAACTCTGTGGTCAGGGCGTCAACGACCTGTTCGGCGGGCGCGAGGGCGGTGACAGGTTGATTGTCGATTTCCTTATCCACAACCTGCATCCGAACCTGCACGAAAGCCATTTCCTCTTTGCAACGTGAAGTCCTTGACCCGTCAACCAGATTGAACCACCGCGCGGAATGCTTCATATTGCGCCGCAACCGGGGGTACACCGGCAGGGGTAAAACGCAGGCGGAACAAGGGCAGTTTGCATGAAGGGTATGTTGGTTCTGGCACTGGCGGTCACGGCGCTCGCCGCCTGTGGCGGCGGACAGCGCGGGCATGGCGGTCTGACACGGGTTGTTGGCGGGCCGATCAATTCCGCCTGTCTCGAACAGGGCCGCAAAGGGGCGACGATCCAGCGGTGCAGCTGCGTCCAGAGCGTTGCCAACCAGACGCTCTCGGGCAGCGATCAACGTCTTGGCGCCAGCTTTTTCGGCGATCCCCACGCAGCGCAGGAAATCCGTCAGTCCGACAGCAGCTCGCATTCCGAATTCTGGAAACGCTGGCGCGATTTCGGCGATCAGGCCGCCAAGATCTGCACCTGAGGATTAGCTGCCGCTATTGGCCACCATCGGCGGCGGGCTGAACCGGTCCAGCCGGATATCGGCGGTGCGGGCGTGGCCCTCCATCCCCTCGTGACGCGAGATGTTTGCGGTGGCCTGTGCCAGATCGGGCAGCGCCTGATCCTCGACCCGCTGCCATGTGACGGTCTTGAGGAATTTATGCACGCTCAGCCCGCCGGTATAGCGCGCAGCCCCTGCCGTGGGCAGAACGTGGTTCGGCCCCGCGGCCTTGTCGCCGAAAGCGACGGTCGTGTTTTCGCCAAGGAACAGCGAGCCGTAGGAGCGTAGTCGGTCTTTCCACCAGTCAAGATCGCGTGCCTGCACATGCAGATGCTCGGGCCCGGCAAGATCGGCCTGAACTGCCATTTCCTCGCGGTTTTCGCACAGGATCACCTCGCCCATTGCTTCCCAAGCGGCACGAGCGGCCTGCGCGTTGGACTCGGGCAATTCGGCGATACAGCGCGGCACCAGCCGCATCACGTCGCGCGCAAGGCTTGCGTCATCGGTGATCAGCGTGACCGGCGAATTGGCCCCGTGTTCCGCCTGCCCCACAAGGTCCCATGCCACGGTCAGCGCATCCGCCGTGTCATCGGCCACGATCAGGGAATCCGTCGGACCCGCAAACATGTCGATACCGACAGGGCCAAACATCTGGCGCTTGGCCTCGGCCACGAACTGGTTACCCGGCCCAACGAGGATATCGGCGGGCGACCCACCGAAAAGACCCTGCGCCAGCGCCGCGATCCCCTGTACACCACCCAGGGTCAGGATACGGTCCGCCCCGGCAAGCTGCATTGCGTAAAGCACGGCCGGGGCCGGTCCTTCGGCTCCGCGCGCGGGGGTGCAGGCGATCACATTGCTCACACCCGCCGCCCGCGCCGTGGTGATCGACATCAGGGCCGAGGCGATATGCGCATAGCGCCCGCCCGGTACATAACAACCGGCAGTGGTCAGCGGGATATGGCGCTGCCCGGCAAAGAGGCCGGGGCGTAGCTCGATTTCCATGTCATGCGCGCTGGCCCGCTGGGCAAGGGCAAAGGCACGAATGTTTTCATGCGCGTAGCGGATGTCGGCCTTGAGGTCCTCGGGCAGTTGTCCGGCGGCGGCATCGATCTGTGCTTCGGTCACGACAATCGGTCCGGTCCAGCCATCCAACGTCTCGGCATAATCCCGAACCGCAGTCTCGCCCTCTGTGGCGATCCGGGCGAGCATCGACTGCACGATCGCAACCGTCTTTTCGTCTGACCCATGATCGGGGATCGTGGATTGCTTGAGATATTGCGTCGCCATCATGCGGATCCTTTCGGATTTGGCCCTTGACCCTTACCAGCGGGAGTTTCACAAATAGTGAAACCCCGGAGGTCAAAAAGCTGCTTATCAAAGGTGTCACCCTGCGCGGGCTCGAAGTTTTCGAGGCACTGGCCTCGACGGGATCGGTGGCTCAGGCGGCCGATATGACCGGCCTCAGCCAGCCCGCCGTCAGCCAGCAGTTGCGCAATCTCGAAACCGCGCTGGGCACCGAACTGGTGGACCACAGTCGCCGCCCCATGCGCATCACCCCCGCAGGCCGCAGCTTTCTCACGCGCACCGAGGCTGTGCTGAACGAGTTGCGCCTTGCCCAGAGCGAGTTGACGGTGATGGATCTCAGCCATCTCAGCACGCTCTCGGTCGGGCTGATCGACGATTTCGACAGCGATCTCACGCCGCGTCTTGCCACGGTTCTGGCCGAGAGCCTGACCAAGTGCCGCTTCAAGCTGATCACCGCGTCGAGCACGCAGATCCAGGAGGCGATGAAGGCGCGCGAACTGCACATGGCGGTGGCCGCGAGCACTGGCGACGTGGCCCCGGGCATCACCGAATACCCGATCGTGCGCGACCCGTTCATCCTTGTCGCGCCGCATGGGATCGTGCGCAACAAGAACGATATCATGGGCGATCTGGCCGAGCTTCCGCTGCTGCGCTACAGCCGCGACCAGCTTATCGCCCGCCAGATCGAAGCCCATCTGGCGCGCCAGAAACTCGACTTTGAGACCCGGTTCGAAATCGGCTCGAACCCGGCGCTGATGGCGATGGTGGCGCGGCGCATCGGCTGGGCGATCACCACCCCGCTGGGCTACATGCGCGCGGCGCGTTCGCACCCGGATATCGATGTTTTCCCGCTGCCTTTCGGAGCCTTCTCGCGCAACATCTCGCTTTTTGCCGGGACCGACTGGGTCGATCAGGTGCCCCGCGACGTCTCCCGCACGATGCGGCACCTCGTGCAGAACCACGTGATCGATCCGGCGCTGATGCAGCTTCCGTGGCTGTCGGGACGTTTCAGCGTCATCGATTCCTGACCCTTGCGAGCGGGATGAAACCCGCCGCGCTGTCGGTCTGGATATGCATATCGCTGATCGCATGTAACCACGTCAAAGGCTGTGTTTCATCCATCAACGCACGCGATCACGGCAAGACAATGGCCAAGATGTGAGATTCCGAATCAGGACCGCCCAGATTTGGTTTTGCTTAATACTCAGCCCGTTTCTGCCTGCTTCATCGCCAGTTCCAGACCGGCTGCGGCCTCTTCCAGCATGTCCAGAACGGTTTCGAAATCGCCGGTGTAATAGGGATCGGGCACGTGATCGGTCACCGTGTCCTTCAGGAAATCGACGCAGCGCAGAACCCGCGTGTCGGACCCTTGCGGACGCATCGCCTCGACCGTTGCAAGATTGTCGTCATCCATCGTCACGATCAGGTCGAACGCGTCGAAATCGCCGGGCGAAAACTGCCGCGCTCTCAGATCGTCGACGGGATAGCCGCGTGCAGCGGCGGCCCGGCGCATCGGCGGATAGGGCGGCTCTCCGACATGCCAGCCCGAGGTGCCCGCGCTGTCGTAGTCGTACCCGGGCAGGCGCACGCGCATCACCCCTTCGGCGGCGGGAGAACGGCAGATATTGCCAAGGCAGACAAAGAGAATTCTTCTGGGCATCGGGCATCGCTCTTGGTTAGGGTCCGGGCAAGAGACTAAAGGGAAAGCGCCTGCCATGACCAGCCAGAGAAGGCCCGAAAAGATCGTCATCCTGACCGGGGCGGGCATATCCGCAGAAAGCGGGATGGGCACGTTCCGCGACGAGGGCGGGCTGTGGTCGCAGCACCGGATCGAGGATGTCGCCACGCCCGAAGGCTTTGCCCGCAACCCCTCGCTGGTTCAGGATTTTTACAACCAGCGCCGTCAGGCGGCCGCAAAAGCCGCGCCCAACCCCGCCCATCTGGCGCTGGCCCGGTTGCAGCGGGAATGGCCGGGCGAGGTGGTGATCGTGACGCAGAATGTCGATGCGCTGCACGAGGCAGGCGGGTCTGAATCGGTCATCCACATGCATGGCGAACTGGCCGGGGCGCTCTGCGCCGCCTGCGGCCACCGGTGGACCGCGCCCGAGAGCATGGCCGTCGGAGAGCCCTGCCCGCAATGCGCCAACCCGACCGCACGGCCCGATGTCGTCTGGTTCGGCGAAATGCCCTATCACATGGAAGAGATTTTCACCCATCTCGCCGAGGCGGACATCTTCGCCGCCATCGGCACCTCGGGTCAGGTCTATCCCGCCGCCGCCTTTGTTCAAGAGGCCGCCGCTTCGGGCGCTCACACGATCGAGCTGAATCTCGACCCGTCCGCCGTCGTGTCCGATTTCGCAGAAACCCGCCCCGGCCCGGCGGGACAGACCGTCCCCAAATGGGTCAGCGAGTTGCTGGGGTCTTAACGCGTCGGATTGACCGGCAGGTCGATGTTGATCTCGCCTGCCCGCTCAAAAGTCAGCGTGACCGGCACCGTGTCGCCATCATTCAACGGGCGGGTCAGCCCCATCAGCATAATATGGTCGCCACCACGTTCAAGCGCATGGCTGGTCCCGGCGCCAAGCGGCAGACCGCCCTCGATCTCTCCCATCCGGGCAACGCCGTTGTCATCGACCTCATGCGTATGAAGCGCCACCATCGATGCTGCCTCGCTGGCCGCCGAAACCAGCCGGTCATCCTGATCGCCGCTGTTCGCAAGTTCCATGAAAGCCGCTGCCGTGGGCGCGTTCGGGCGCGAGGTAATCAGGTAACCGTCGCGGACCTCGATGCTACCTTCGGCCATCGCCACGGACGCCAGCACCGCCATGACGCCCGCCAGCAGGATCATTTTTACCGACATGGTCTTCTCCTCGTTACGTTCTATTCAAACAGGCGCGACAAGCGCAAAAAGCCCCGCCGAAGCGGAGCTTTGCAATTCGTGATCGTCAGAAACGGATCAGGCCGAAGCAGAAGCTTTGGCGATCTCTTTCTTGATCTTCAGAACGCGCGACGACAGTTCGGTGTCCTTGGCTTTCGCCAGGAACTTGTCGAGCCCACCGCGGTGGTCAACGCTGCGCAGGGCAGATGCGGAGATGCGCATCTTGATGCCGCGGCCGAGCGCTTCGGACTGCAGGGTAACGTCGTTCAGGTTCGGCAGGAAACGCCGACGGGTTTTGTTGTTGGCGTGGCTGACATTGTTGCCAGACATCGGGCCTTTTCCGGTCAATTCGCAAACGCGCGACATGAGATCATCCTCTGGTTCGTCATCGGGCGCGTCAGGTGGCCCGGTCAAAACATAAGGACGCCGCAAATTGCCGCGCCCTGAATTCGTTTGCTGCGTTTAGGGGGAATCGCGACGAGCGTCAAGGGCGAAGACCGGCTTTCCCGGCAAATCCGCTCAAACCCGCCTTAGTCCGGATCGGCAGGGGTTTCGCCCAGCCTGCCAAGGATTTCGCGGGCGGCCATGACCGGGGCCATATCGCCGTCGGCCACCTTGTCGCCAAGCTCTTCCATTAGCGCGCGCATGGCCGGGGTTTCAAGCTGCGACATCAACGCCTGCTGCACTTCCTGCCGGAACCAGTACCGCGCCTGCGCCGCCCGCCGTCCCTGCCAGTGACCGTTCTCGCGCCGCCAGTCGGTGAGCGCGCGCATTTCTTCCCATGCCTTGTCCAGACCGCTTTCCTCGACCGCCGAGACCATCAGCGCCTTGGGAAAACCCTCGGGATCCTGCGGGCGTTTTCGCAAGAGCCGCAGCGCGCCCGCGTAATCGCTACAGGTGCGCATCGCGGTGGGTTTCAGATCGCCATCGGCTTTGTTCACAAGGATCAGGTCGGCCATTTCCATGATGCCGCGCTTGACCCCCTGCAATTCGTCGCCGCCCGCCGGGGCGAGCAAGAGCACGAACAGGTCGGACATTTCCGCAACCACAGTTTCCGACTGACCAACCCCCACGGTTTCAATCAGCACCACGTCAAAGCCCGCCGCCTCGCACAGGGCCACCGCCTCGCGGGAGCGGCGCGCCACCCCGCCCAGATGCGTCTGGCTGGGCGAAGGCCGGATAAAGGCATTGGGATCGCGCGACAGCCGGTCCATCCGGGTCTTGTCGCCAAGGATCGACCCGCCCGAGCGCGCGCTCGACGGATCCACGGCCAGCACCGCAACGCGCAGCCCCTGCCCGGTCAGCATCATGCCGAAACTCTCGATAAAGGTGGATTTGCCCACCCCCGGCGTGCCGGAAAGACCGATCCGCAGCGCCTCGCGCCCTGACCCTGCCAGTTCGTCCAGCAGTTCTCCGGCGGCGGCGCGATGATCGTCGCGGCGGCTTTCCACCAGCGTGATCGCCCGCGCCAGCGCGCGCCGGTCGCCCCTAAGGATCTTTGCGCCCAGCTCTTTGATATCCATGCCTGCGTCCCGTCTTTTCGCCTCGGATACATGACGCATCGGGCCCCGCAATGTCCAGAGCCGCCCGGCTGGACCTTGGCCACCGCTTTGGCGATAAGCGAGCCATGTCAAAGACCACCCTGCCCATCGACGCGGCCCTGCCCGACCTGATCGACGCCCTGCGCGCACAGGGCCGCGCCGTGCTGCAAGCGCCCCCCGGTGCGGGCAAGACAACCCGCGTGCCGCTGGCGATGCTCGACGCCCATTTGACCAAGGGGCGCATCGTCATGCTCGAACCCCGCCGCCTTGCCGCCCGCGCCGCAGCTGAACGCATGGCCGACAGCCTTGGCGAACCGGTCGGGCAGACCGTTGGCTATCGCATTCGCGGCGAATCCAAGACCTCAAAGGCCACGCGGATCGAGGTTGTCACCGAAGGCATCCTGACCCGGATGCTGCAATCCGACCCGGACCTGCCCGGCGTCGGCGCGGTGATCTTCGACGAATTCCACGAACGCTCACTGAATGCCGATCTTGGCCTCGCGCTTTGCCTCGAGGTCGCGGGCGCCCTGCGCGACGACCTCATCCTGCTGGCCATGTCGGCCACGCTGGATGCCGGGCCGGTGGGCGCGCTGATGGATGCCCCGCTCGTCACCTCGGAGGGGCGCAGTTACCCGGTAGAAACCCGCTGGCTCGACCGGCCTCTTGGCCCGCAGGCGCGGCGGGTTGACGCGCTGGCGGACCTTGTGGTGCAGGCCGAAAAGGAAACCCGCCCCACCGGCGGCGGCATTCTGGTCTTCCTCCCCGGCGAGGGCGAAATCCGCCGTGTTGAAACCATGCTAAGCGCCCGTCTGCCGCAGGAATGCCAGATCCGCCCGCTTTTCGGCGCGATGAAATTCGACGCCCAGCGCGCCGCCATTGCACCGCTTGCCAAGGGCCGGAAAGTCGTCCTTGCGACCTCCATCGCCGAAACGTCACTTACCATCGAAGACATCCGCGTCGTGGTGGATGCGGGCCAGTCGCGCCGCGCGCGGTTCGATCCCGGCTCGGGCATGTCGCGGCTAGTGACCGAACGTGTCACCCGCGCCGAGGCGGAGCAACGCCGGGGCCGCGCCGGACGTGTGGCGGAAGGCACCTGTTACCGGCTTTGGACCCGTGGCGAGGAAGGCGCGCTTGCCGCTTTTCCCCCGGCCGAGATCGAGGCGGCCGACCTCACCGGTCTGGCGCTGGAACTGGCACTCTGGGGCGCGCAGCCGGGCGATCTGCCCTTTCTGACCGCCCCGCCCGAGGGCGCGATGGCCGAGGCGCAGACCCTGCTGCATATGCTTGGCGCATTGGACGATGCGGGCCGCATCACCGAGCATGGGCGCGCCCTCTCTGCCCTGCCCCTGCACCCGCGTCTGGCCCATATGCTGGTTGTCGCCGGAAGTGACGCCGCCCCCCTTGCCGCGCTGATGGCCGAACGCGACCCCCTGCGCGGCGCGCCCGTCGATCTGGCGCTGCGTCTGAAAGCCCTGCGCGATCCCGGTGGTTTTGCCCGCCAGCACCGGTATGAGCTGAACCGGGGCGTGGTCGAACGCATCCGAACGGAAAGCAAACGTCTGGCCCGTCAGCAGGGCGCGACCACATCGCACAGCCCCGCCACCATGGCCGCGCTCGCCTATCCCGACAGGATCGGCCAGCGTCGCAAGGGCGATGCCGCGCGCTATGTGCTCTCGGGTGGAAAAGGCGCGGTGATGACGGATTCCGATCCGCTGGCCAATGCGCCTTATCTCGTGGCAATCGACACCGACGGCAACCCGCGCGAGGCGCGCATCCGGCTGGCCACCCAGATCACCGAATCCGAAATTCGAGACCTATTTGCGGATCAGATCGGCTGGCACGACGTCTGCGAATGGTCCCGGCGCGACAATCGCGTGGTGGCGCGGCAGCAGGAAAGGCTCGGCGCGATCACCCTTTCAGACCGTATCTGGAAAGACGCGCCGGACGAGGCCATCGCCCGAGCCATGCTGGATGGTATCCGCATACTGGGCTTGCGGCTGAAAGGCGCGGCATGGCGCTTTGCCGCGCGGGTCGAACTGGTCCGGGCCGAGGGCGCGGACCTGCCCGCCATGACCGAAGCCGCACTGATGGAGAGCCTTGAGGACTGGCTTCTGCCGATGCTCTCGGGCGTGCGTTCCGCGCAGGACTGGAAAGGGTTCGATGTCCTCCCCGCCCTGCGCGCGATGCTGAACTGGGACCAGCAGCAGCTTGTCGATCGCGAGGCCCCGGCCCGGTTCACCACCCCGCTGGGCCGCGAGGTGCCCATCGATTACGGCGAGGACGGCCCCGAGATTTCGCTCCGTCTGCAGGAAGTCTTTGGCGTCACCCGGCACCCGACCAGCGGCGGTGTGCCGCTTAAGATCACGCTGCTGTCGCCCGCCCAGCGCCCGATCCAGATTACCCGCGATCTGCCGGGTTTCTGGGCCGGGTCTTATGCGGATGTGCGCAAGGATATGCGCGCGAGCTACCCCAAGCACCCCTGGCCCGAGGACCCGACGCAGGCCGATCCGACCCTGCGCGCCAAACCTCGTAATCGTTAGGATTACTCTGCCGGGGTCTGTCCCGCCGCCTGTGCTGTCTGCGCCGGGGTCCGCGAGACCTGCGCGCCGGGCAGCGTATCGGACAGCGGGCGTTCGATCATCAGCATCGCGATACCGCTGGCAACGCAGGCCAGAACGGCCGCCGTCCAGAACACCGGGTGCAGCGCGTGGGCGATCCCCTGCACCACCGCTTCGCGCATGCCGTCATCCATCGCCGCGATGGTCTGCGCGCTCAACCCGCGCGGGTTGGTGCCCGGCAGCACATCGCCCAGATGACGGCTAAGCCCAGCGGCAAACAACGCGCCAAAGGCCGCCGTACCAAGCGAGCCGCCAATCATGCGGAACATATTGGCGCTGGCCGTCCCGACCCCCACCATACGCGGCGGCACGCAGTTCTGGATCGCGGTCACACCGACGCCCATCACCGGCCCGATCCCCAAGCCCGTCATCAGCATGAAAAGCACGATCAGCGGGTTCGGCGTATGCGGCGTCAGTGTCGCCATCAGCGTCATCGCTACCGCCAGCAGCAGGGTCGAGAATACCGGCAGGTACTTGTACCGACCCGTCCGCGACATGAACTGCCCGGCCAGCGTCGAGGCGGTGATCAGCCCGACCATCATCGGAAAGGTGAACATCCCCGAGGCCGAGGGCGACACGCCTTTCACCACCTGCATGAAGAAGGGAACGAAGGTGATCGTCGTGAACATGCAGATCCCGGTGATGAAACCAACCGAATTCGACACGATGAAGTTGTTGATTTTGAACAGGCTCAGCGGCAAGAGCGGTTCCGGCGCGCGGGTCTCGGCCACGAGGAAACCGATCAGGGCCGTCACCGCGCCCGCATAAAGCGCCAACATGGTCGCGCTGTCCCATGCGAATGTCTGCCCGCCAAGGCTGGCCACGATCACCAGAACCGACAGCAGCAACGCAAGGCAGGAGGCACCGATATAGTCGATCTTGGGGCGTTTGCCCGGCTCCGGCGTTTCCAGCGCAAAGGCCAGCACGACAAAGACCAGCACGCCCAGCGGCAGGTTCATCAGGAAGATCCAGTGCCAGTTGATATGCTGCACGATGAACCCGCCCGCGAGCGGCCCGATCACCGTCGACATGCCGAAGACCGCGCCCATCAGCCCCTGAAACCGGCCCCGCTGGCGCGGTGGCAGCACGTCGGCAATCGTCGCCATCGACACCACGATCAGCCCGCCGCCACCAAGCCCCTGCACTGCGCGACCCAGTACCAGAAGCCAGATATTCGGTGCCAGCGAACAGATGATCGACCCGGTCAGGAATACGATGATCCCCGATTGCAGGATCGCCTTGCGCCCGAAAAGATCCCCCAGCTTGCCGAAAATCGGCGCGGCCACCGTGGCGGCCAGCAGATAGGCGGTGATCACCCATGTGATCTGGTCCAATCCCCCCAGTTCTCCGACAATCGTGGGCAAAGCGGTGGTGACCACCGTCTGCCCCAACGAGGCAAGGAAAAGCGTGACCGCCACGGCCGAGAGAACCACGCGAATGCGGGTCCAGTCGAGCGCGTCATCGGCAGAAGAATCGGGTTGCGGGTGTACGTCAGACAATTTTCAAACCTAGCGAACAAAAAAGAGCCGAGACGGCGCATGTCATGGGCTTGAACGGCCGTCCCGGGCTCAGGGGGGAGTATGGAAAGCCCTGTGTTACGATCATATATGTGTTACGAACAATTACATGTCAACAGCACGTATTGCGGCATGGCATGCTTTTGTGGAATATGCGGCTCAACCAACCGGAGGACGGATCGATACCGACGCGCGACACCCATCTAAAGAGTTTTCTGGCCAAGGCCGGAATCGACGGACAAGTGGCCGAAGCAGCCCTGACGCTCGATGCCGTGCTGCAACGCTGGCGCCGCCGCGTCTCCAAGCAGGAACTGGGCCATAGCGCGCTCAAGGCGCTGGAACTCAAGAACGAACTCGATCTGGCGCAGCTTGACGTCCTTGTCGCGATCCGCGCGCCTTTGAACGAATTCGGTGCCGACCAGCAACAGGAAACGATGGTCTCGACCATTGCCGAACGCCTGCGGATCGACCCGTCCCGCGCCTCGCGCCTTGTGAGCGAGCTGATCGAACGGGGCTATGCCCGCCGCGCGGTCAGCCAGCAGGATGCCCGCCGTACCATCGTGGAACTCACCGCCAAGGGAGAATCGGTGGTCGACGCCGTGCGGCGGTTCAAATTCCTCGTGATGGGCGAATTCCTGTCGGGCTGGAGCGAAGAGGAAATCGCCACCTTCATCCCGCTGATGGAACGCTTCAGCGCATGGACAGACGAGGCCGCGCAGGTCGGCCCCGACCGTTTCACGCAGGAAGTGGCTGAAATCGTGGCGCATATGCGCGAAACCGCCTCGGGGTGACATTCCCAATGCCGGGGTCGCGCCCTACATCCCCTGCATGAGTGCAGTTCCCCCGATCATCACCGGCTGGTTCGACAAACGCGGATGGGAGATCCATCCACATCAGCGCTCCATGCTGGAGCGCGCCGACAACCCCGCCACCCTGCTGATCGCCCCCACGGGAGGCGGCAAGACGATGGCGGGTTTCCTGCCCACCCTCGTCGATCTTGCAAAGACCCCGCGCGCGGGCATGCACACGCTCTATGTCAGCCCGCTCAAGGCGCTGGCCGCCGATATCAAGCGCAACCTGACCGGACCGGTAGCCGAGATGGGGCTCGACATCCGCATCGAGGACCGCACCGGCGACACCACCGCCACGCAAAAGAAACGCCAGCGGGTCGATCCACCGCAGATCCTGCTCACAACGCCCGAAAGCCTTGCGCTGCTGGTCTCATACGAGGACGCCCCGCGTATCTTTGCCGGGCTGAAGCGCATCGTCATCGACGAAATCCACGCCCTGTCGGAAAGCAAGCGCGGCGATCAGCTGTTCCTCGCCCTCTCGCGCTTGCAGGTGCTCTGCCCGGATCTACGTCGCGTCGGGCTGTCGGCGACAGTGGGCGACCCCGCCGCCATCGCCACCCTGCTCGCCCGCCACCCGGACCCCTGCGACATCCTGCTGGCCGATCCCGGCCCCGCCCCAGATATCCAGATGCTGACGACCGAGGAACGCCCGCCCTGGGCCGGGGGTGGCGCCGCCCATGCGATCCCGGCGGTTCTGGAACAGGTCAAGGCCCACAAGACCACGCTGATCTTTCACAATACCCGCGCGCAGGCCGAGATATTCTTTCACAACCTCTGGCTCGCCAATGACGACAGCCTGCCCATCGGCATCCACCACGGCAGCCTCGACAAGACCCAGCGCCAGCGGGTCGAAGCGGCGATGGTGAGGGGCGAGCTGCGCGCCATCGTCTGCACCGGCTCGCTCGATCTTGGCATCGACTGGGGCGATGTGGATCTGGTGATCCAGATCGGCGCCCCGAAGAACGTCAAAAGGCTGGTGCAGCGGATCGGTCGTGCCAATCACCGCTATAACGCCCCCTCCAAGGCGCTGCTGGTTCCCGCCAACCGGTTCGAAGTGGTGGAATGTGTCGCCGCGCTCGAAGCCGTCCGCGAAGGCGATCTGGACGGCGAGCCGCGCCGCCCCGGCCCGCGCGACGTGCTCTGCCAGCATATCCTGATCGCCGCCTGTGCCGGCCCTTTCGATGCCGACGCGCTCTATGACGAGGTCACAACCGCCGGGGCCTATGCCACCCTGCCCCGTGCCGAATTCGACGAATGTCTCGATTTCTGCGCCACCGGCGGCTATGCGCTGGCCGCTTATGACCGCTGGCAGCGCTTGAAACAACGCCCGGACGGGCTCTGGCAGTTGCGCGACCCCCGCGCTGCCCAGCGCATCCGCATGAACCTCGGCACGATTCAGGATACCGACACGCTCAAGGTGCGCCTGCGCCGCAACCGGGGCGGCAAGCCGCTTGGCGAGATCGAGGAAGGCTTTGCCGCCTCGCTCACCCCCGGGGATACTTTCCTGATCGGCGGCCAGATCGTACGCTATGAGGGTCTGCGCGAAATGACCGTCGAGGTCACCCGCCGCGCCGACAAGAAGCCCAAGATCGCCACCTTTGCCGGGACCAAGTTCGCCACCTCCACCCAGCTTTCCGACCGCATCCTGCGCATGTTCCAGCAAGACAGCTGGCCCGAGCTTCCGCCCCATACCGCCGAATGGCTGGCGCTGCAGCGCGATGTCTCGCGCCTGCCCGAACGCGGCCGGTTGCTGATCGAAAGCTTTCCCCATGACGGGCGCAAACATACCTGCGTCTACGGTTTCGCCGGGCGCAACGCGCAGCAGACCCTTGGCCTCTTGCTGACCAAGCGGATGGAGGAAATCGGGCTTCACCCGCTTGGCTTTGTCGCCACCGATTACGCGACGCTGATCTGGGGCCTCGACCGACTTGACGACCCCGCGCCGCTCTTCGATCTCACTGCTTTGCAAGACGGTCTCGATAGCTGGCTTGCCGGCAACGCGGTGATGAAACGCACCTTTCGCGCCTCGGCCACCATCGCGGGGCTGATCGAACGCAACACCCCCTCGGCCCGCAAATCGGGGCGGCAGGCGACGTTTTCCTCCGATATCCTCTATGACACGCTGCAAAAATACGACCCAACCCACCTGATGCTCAAGATCACCCGCGAAGAGGCCCACACCGGCCTTGTCGATTTCGGCCGTATCGAAGAAATGGTCGCCCGCATACAAGGCCGCATAGACCACAAGCGCCTGTCCCGCGTCACCCCGCTCGCCGCGCCGCTGCTGCTCGAGATGGGCCGCGTCCCGGTCGAAGGCGCTGCCGAGGAACGCCTGCTCGCCGAAGAAGCCGAGCGCCTGCTGGAAACCGCCGGGATTGCCGATCTGACCGGCACCGCCTGAAACCGCTTGCAAAACCGTCCGCCCTAAGCAAGGAACGGAGCATGAACAACTGTTCCCTTTCCCTTGCCGGTGCCAAGCTCGTCGCGCTGGGCTCCGGCGCGCTCTGGTGGCCTGCGCAAAGGCTGCTCTGCGTCTCGGACCTGCATCTCGGGAAATCCGAACGTATCGCAAGGCGCGGCGGCACCTTCCTGCCGCCTTATGAAACCCGCGATACCCTGCTGCGCCTCGCCGACGATCTCGACCGCATGAACCCTGCCACCGTCATCTGCCTTGGCGACAGTTTCGACGATCTCGACGCCGCCCGCGCCCTCGCGGCAGAGGACCAGGCCGCGCTTACCCGAATGCAGGCGGGCCGCCGCTGGATCTGGATCGAAGGCAATCACGACTCCGGGCCGGTCGACCTTGGCGGCACGCATCTGGCCGAACTGGCGCTTGGGCCGCTGATCTTCCGCCATATCGCACAGACCGGCGCCAGCGGCGAGATCTCGGGTCATTACCATCCCAAGGCCAGCCTCACGACCCGCGCCCGCCGCATCACCCGTGCCGCCTTCCTGTCGGACCGCGACCGCATCATCATGCCCGCCTATGGCACCTATACCGGCGGATTACGCAGCCATGATGCCACGCTCACCGCCCTGATGCGTCCCGATGCGCTTGCCATTCTCACCGGCCCCCGGCCATATGCCGTACCGATGCCGCGCTGAGACAAAGGAAACGCAGGATGACCGCTGAACTGGATGAAAGCCACCAATCCCTGATGCGGGACAGCTTTGCCTCCCAGACCATGATGGAAACCATTGGCGCGCGTATCGCCACCATCAAAAAAGGGCATGTGGAAATCGCAGCCCCGATCCTGCCGGGCACCAAGCAACAGAACGGCTATGGCCACGCGGCGCTGACCTTCGCCCTCGGCGACACCGCCGCCGGCTACGCGGCGATCAGCGCGCTTCAACCCGGCTGGAACGTCCTCACTGCCGAGATCAAGATCAACCTGCTCGCCCCCGCCCGCGGCGCCGAACTCCGCGCCACCGGCCGCGTCATCAAACCCGGCCGCCGCCTTGTCGTGGTCAGCAGCGACATCCACGCCATCGACGACCAGGGCAGCGAAACCCTCATCGCCGTGATGCAGGGCACGATGATCCCCTTCGCGCCGGAATAACGGACCGGACTAGACGGTTAGCCCCTCCGGCTCCGGCAACCCTTTCGACCGGCAGAATGCGGTCAGCGTATTCGCCAGCAGACAGGCGATGGTCATCGGCCCCACCCCGCCCGGCACCGGCGTGATCGCCCCGGCCCGCACCGAAGCGCTCTCGAAATGCACGTCACCGACCAGCCGGGTCTTGCCCTCGCCCTTTTCCGGCGCATCGATCCGGTTGATGCCCACGTCGATCACCGTTGCGCCCTCCTTGATCCAGTCTCCCTGAACCATCTCGGGCCGGCCCACCGCCGCCACCACGATATCGGCACGGCGCACCACCTCGGGCAGATCTTTCGTGCGCGAATGCGCGATCGTCACCGTGCAGCTGTCGCCCAGCAGCAATTGCGCCATCGGCTTGCCCACGATATTCGACCGTCCGATCACCACCGCATCCATCCCCGAAAGCGACCCGTGATGATCGCGCAGCATCATAAGGCAGCCCAGCGGCGTACAGGGCACCATGCTCTTCTGCCCGGTCCCCAGCAACCCGACGTTCGAGATATGAAACCCGTCCACATCCTTGGCCGGATCGATGGCATTGATCACCAGATCCTCGTTCATGTGACCCGGCAGCGGCAATTGCACCAGAATCCCGTGAATGCTCTCATCCGCGTTCAGATCCGCGATCACCGTCAGCAGCTCCGCCTCCGAGGTCTCGGCCGGCAGCTTATGCTCGACCGATTTCATCCCCACCTCGACGGTCATCTTGCCCTTTGAGCGCACATAGACCTGGCTCGCCGGGTCCTCGCCCACCAGCACCACCGCCAGCCCGGGCTGACCGTGCCCGGCCAGGGCCGAGACCTGCGCCGCAACCTCGCCACGCACCCGCGCCGCGAATTCCTTGCCGTCTATGATTTTCGCGACCATGCGCTCACCTTCTTCTTCTCGTTTCAAATACGGCCGCCGGAGGCGGTCCCGAACTCACGCCCTGCGCGACGCCCGCGTCAGAACAATCCCTCGATCTGCCCTTTGGGGTTCAGCCGGATCGTTTCCGCCGCCGGCTGGCGCGGCAGACCCGGCATCGTCATGATCTCGCCGCAGATCGCCACGACAAACCCGGCCCCCGCGCTCAGGCGCACTTCGCGCACCGGCACGCTGAACCCGCTCGGCGCACCGCGCTGCGTCGGATCGGTCGTGAAACTGTATTGCGTCTTGGCCATGCAAACCGGCAGATCGCCATATCCTTGTGCCTCCCAGGCTTCCAGCTGACGTTTCACCGCCAGTGACATGACCACGTCGTCGGCGCGATAGATACGAGTGGCAACAGAGGTGATCTTGTCCGCCAGAGACATCTCGTCCGGATAAAGCGGCGCGAAATCGGCCTCGCCCCGGTCGATCACCTCGACCACTTTCGCGGCCAGATCGGCGGACCCTTCCGAGCCCAGTTCCCAGTGCCGGGACAGCACCGCCTCGGCCCCCAGCGAAGAGACAAATCCTTTCACCGCATCGACCTCGGCCTCGGTATCGGTGACGAAATGATTGATCGCCACGACCACCGGCACACCGAACTGGCCAAGGTTCTCGATATGGCGGCCAAGGTTGCTGCACCCGGCGAGAACCGCGGCCACGTTTTCCGCGCCAAGGTCGTCCTTGGCAACGCCGCCGTTCATCTTCATCGCCCGCACCGTCGCCACCAGCACCACGCAGGACGGCGCCAGCCCGGCCTTGCGGCACTTGATGTTCAGGAACTTCTCCGCCCCCAGATCGGCCCCGAACCCGGCTTCGGTCACCACGTAATCCGCGAGCCGAAGCGCGGTCGTCGTCGCGATCACCGAATTGCAGCCATGGGCGATATTCGCGAACGGCCCGCCATGCACGAAAGCCGGGTTATTCTCGAGCGTCTGAACAAGGTTCGGCTGCATTGCATCCTTGAGCAGCACCGTCATCGCGCCATCGGCCTTGATGTCTCGGCAATAGACCGGGGTCTTGTCGCGGCGATAGGCGACGATCATCCGCCCCAACCGCTCCTGCAGATCGGCCAGATCCCGCGCCAGACACAGGATCGCCATGACCTCGGAGGCCACGGTGATGTCATAGCCATCCTCACGCGGGAACCCGTTCGACACGCCGCCAAGCGAGACATTCACCTGCCGCAGCGCCCGGTCATTCATGTCGACCACGCGCCGCCAGACCACCCGGCGGGTGTCGATATCCAGCGCATTGCCCCAGTAGATATGATTGTCGATCATCGCCGCCAGCAGGTTATGCGCCGAGGTGATCGCGTGAAAATCGCCGGTGAAATGCAGGTTCATCTCTTCCATCGGCACGACCTGCGCATAACCACCCCCGGCGGCCCCGCCCTTCATCCCGAAATTCGGCCCAAGCGAGGCTTCGCGGATGCAAACCGCCGCCTTCTTGCCGATCCGGTTCAGCCCATCGCCAAGCCCCACCGTCGTCGTCGTCTTGCCCTCGCCCGCCGGGGTCGGGTTGACGGCGGTGACAAGGATCAGCTTGCCGTTCTCGCGCCCGTCCAGCGTCTGGATGAAATCCTGGCTGACCTTCGCCTTGTCATGTCCATAGGGCAGCAATGCCTCCGCCGGGATGCCCAGTTTCTCCCCGATGTCCTGGATCGGACGCTTTTGTGCGTCCCGCGCGATTTCGATGTCGGTCTTGTATGTCATTGCGAATTCCCCAGGATATTATCGGTGTGATCGTCCGCTGATTTTCTTACAAGTTGATTAGCGCCGGCTCAGCAGAAATTCCGGCGCTTTCTCCCCCGTCCCGTTCTGTCCGTTCCCTATCCGAAACACCGCGCACCCGATCGGAACGCGATGGCCCGGCGGCAGCCAGGCTCAGCCCTTTGGCGCCCAGGCGCGCTGATCGGGGAGGAACAGCGTCAGACTGTCGCCCACCCGGATATTGCCCGGCCGCTCGACCCAGGCGGTCACGCCCCGCCGGTTCGTCGCCGCGCGCTTGAAAGCCGTGCCATGCCCGGGCTCGACCGCTTCGATCTCGCGCCCCGGCAACACGCAGGGACGGTTTTCCATGTCGATGGTCAGCGTCAGCCCCGAGTCCGCCTGCAGCCGCGAGGATGGCGGCACATAGGTAAAATCGGGAATACCGCGCAGGATCATCGATGCCCCCACCAGCCCCGGATCAAGCGCGTCGAGCTTCATCTTCTCGGCGATTACCGCCAGTTCTTCCTCGGACAATATCGTCAGCTGGCGTACGTTCCTGATCTCGGTGCCGACCGGGTATAGGTTCTTGACCCGGGTGCAGGACGCACGATTGACGCCCTCATGACGCGCGCCCGCATCCCCGGCAAAGCTGAGGTCGAGCCGGTCCACCGCCTCGGCGCGCAGGCTCTCCCGGTCTCCGGGCACATGACCCAGCCAGACCACTTCGGCGCGATATTCGGATTCGATCAGTACAGGCATGTCAGGGCTTTCACAGGCGACGCCACGGGCGTCTCATCTAACGGTCAGGGTAAAGAACAGACGGCGGAACGGGAACAGGACGCTGCCATCGGCGGCCAGCGGATAGGCCGTTTCCATTGCCGTGTCATAGCGTTCGACAAGCCGCGCGGTCTCTGCCTCGTCCAGCACCTGCAGGACGGGCCGCGCATAGGTCGAGGATGTGAAATGGCGCACCGGATGGCCATCTCCCGCAGCGGGCAGTTGCTGGTAGAACTCGGTCTCCCACAGCGCGACATCACCAAGCGGGGAAAGGATGCGATGGTAATCCACCGGTTCCAGCACGCCGGGGCCAGATCCGGGATCGAAACGACCCGGGAACAGCTGTTCCGCCAGATCGTGCCACAGCCGGTGCGACGGCGCGCGGTTCTGATGCGGCACCTGCACCGCCAGCGTTCCGCCCGGCGCAAGCAGACCGGCCAGACGCGGCAAGAGCTGCCCATGCTCCGGCAACCAGTGCAGCGCGGCATTTGAAAAGATCAGCGCGGGCGGGTTTTCCGGCCCCCACTGCGCGATATCGGCCTCGACCAGTTCATCATAACCGCCGGTCCCGCGCGCTTTTTCCAGCATCGCCTTGGAAGAATCGACGCCGATGATCCGTCGCCCGTCATAGCGCGACATCAGGATCAGCCCCATCGCCCCCGCGCCACAGCCCAGATCACAGATGTCCCCCTCGGGCAGGTCTCCGACCCGCATCAGAAGGTCCAGCGCCGGGCGAAGCCGCAGGCTGGCGAAACGGCCATAGCTCTCGGGGTTCCAGTCTGTATCTGCCATGTGGCTCCCTTGTCGGTCTCGGGTACAGGTCAACCACCCCCTTGTATGCCGCGACATGCGCGCCGGAGCCACCCCAAAACATCAAACCGATGCAGCGCCGGACAGGCTCATCCCTGCCATTCCCGGCCCGGATGTAAGCAATCACTCGCTTAAGGCGAATAACCTTGGCAAATATCAACCTAAGCTGTTGCATTTAAAATTTTATACAGCCTATGATTGTAAGGGGCCGAAGTGCTGCCACGCTTCTATTTGATCTGAAGGAGGACTTTCATGAGAACCGCCAAGATACTTACCCTGTTGTCGGGCCTGCTCGCCGCACCGATCGCAAGCGCCCAGGACGCGGTACCGCCGGGAAGCGACGGCTTCACCGAATGGGGCAAATCCGGCGACTGGATCATCTTCGTCGATAACGAACGCCAGACCTGCCTGATCGAAAAGTTCGACGCCAACCGCAACGCGGTTCAGGTCGGTCTGACCAAAGATCACGACCATGCCTATCTCGGTCTTTTCATGCCCTTGCCCGAAGAGCACATGAACAAGAAGGAAAAGATCATCCTCGAGGTCAATGGTGAGCAACAGGTCACCAACGTGCCGCGCCGCAACACGCGTGAAGGGGTCGAATATACCGGCACCTATATCAAGGCGGCAGATCTCAGCTTTGCCGAGGGCGCGACCGTCGCCAAGGAAGTCGTCATTTTCGAAGACGATGAACAGATGTCGGTCGTCTTTGACCTGTCAGGCGGCGAAGCAGCTGTCGAAGCAGCCAAAGAATGCAACCTGACGCTTAATCCCTGATCCGAAGATCCCAGGCGGGGGGATTGGAGCAGAAGTCATACGCTGCTCCGGCCAGAGCCGCGCCATGGCGATACCTCGGCGTCGTGGCCTGCAACTGGCACCTGCCAAACCCCGCGGTTCAACCGCTGCAAGAGTACCCTTGCGCTGCCAGTAGCAGGTGAACTTGGTAGGCCTTGAAAGACGGTGCAAACGAAAACGGCCGGGCGTGATGCCCGGCCGTATTTCATTTCAGTGCCTGTCAGGCGCTTGGTTCCGGCTCCAGCCCGCCCTCGGGGGGCGATTTCTTGGGCTTGGTTTTCGGAATGGCCGTGACGCTAGGCGCATTGCCCGCATCCGAGTTGTCATCCTCGTCATCCGTGGTGGGCGGCTCGCCCCGGATCACGCGGCGGATTTCCTCGCCGGTCAGGGTTTCGTACTCAAGCAGACCCTGCGCAAGATATTCGAACTCCTGCTGGTTTTCTTCGATCAGGCTGTAGGCGCGCTCATAGCCTTCGTCGATGATCCGTTTGACCTCGGATTCGATCAGCTCCTTGGTCGCCGCCGACACCGAAAAGCCCCCGGCGCCGCCATTGGGCGAATAGCCTGCTGCGGCTTCCTGGTAGTCGATGTTACCGACCTTGTCCGACATGCCATAGCGCATGACCATCGCCCTGGCGAGCTGGCTCGCCTGCATGATGTCACCCACCGGGCCCGAGGACACTTCGGAAGCGCCATACTTGAAGATCTCGGCCGCCTTGCCCGCCATGGTCATGGCGATGCGCTGTTCGCATTCGTCCTTGAACATCTGCAGCTTGTCCATCTCGGGCAGGCTCATCACCATGCCAAGCGCACCGCCGCGCGGAATGATCGTGGCCTTGTAGACCGGATCGCACTTGGGCAGCTTCATACCGACGATGGCGTGACCGGCTTCGTGATAGGCGGTCTTTTCCTTCTGGTCCTGCGTCAGAACCATCGACCGGCGCTCGGCACCCATCATGATCTTGTCCTTGGCGCTTTCGAAATCGACCATCGCCACGAAACGACGTCCCAGACGCGCGGCGGTCAGGGCCGCCTCGTTCACAAGGTTCGCCAGATCGGCCCCCGAGAAACCGGGCGTCCCGCGGGCAATCACCCGCAGATCCACATCCGGACCCAGCGGCGTCTTGCGCGCATGCACCCCAAGGATCTTTTCGCGGCCCTTGATGTCGGGATTGCCGACAGTCACCTGACGGTCGAAACGGCCGGGACGCAGCAGCGCCGGGTCCAGAACGTCCTTACGGTTGGTGGCCGCGATGATGATCACGCCTTCGTTGGCTTCGAAACCGTCCATCTCGACCAGCAACTGGTTGAGCGTCTGTTCACGCTCGTCATTGCCGCCGCCATAACCGGCGCCACGATGACGGCCCACGGCGTCGATTTCGTCGATAAAGACGATACAGGGCGCGTTTTTCTTGGCCTGTTCGAACATGTCGCGGACACGGCTTGCACCGACACCGACGAACATTTCGACAAAGTCAGAACCCGAGATGGTGAAGAACGGCACGCCCGCCTCGCCTGCAATCGCACGCGCCAGCAGCGTCTTACCGGTACCCGGAGGGCCCTCGAGCAGCGCGCCTTTCGGAATCTTGCCACCGAGTCGGCTGAATTTCTGCGGGTTCCGCAGGAATTCGACGATCTCTTCCAGCTCTTCCTTGGCCTCGTCGATACCGGCCACGTCGTCAAAGGTGACACGGCCATGTTTCTCGGTCAGCATCTTGGCCTTGGACTTGCCAAAGCCCATGGCCCCGCCTTTGCCGCCGCCTTGCATCCGGTTCATGAAATAAACCCAGACACCGATCAGCAACAGGAATGGCAAAAGGGTGATCAGGAAGGACTGGAACAGCGACTGTTGCTGTTTCTCGGCCCGGATCGGAATGTCGTTTTCGATCAGAAGCTGCGTGATTTCAGCATCTTCCGGCTTGATGGTTACGTAATCTTCGTTACCCGCACCGCGGAAACGGATCTGCTCTCCATCCAGCGTCGCCTGGCTGACCTCACCGGATTCCACCGCCGTAACAAAGTCGGAATAGGTGATCTCACGGCTCTGCAACGTGCCGCCCGGCCCGTTGAACAGGTTGAACAGGGCAAGAATCAGAAGAAACAGAACGACCCAGAACGCGATGTTGCGTGCATTGCCCAAAGGGAACTCTCCTCGTTTTGCCCGGCAACTTCCGCCGGGCTTTGGCTTCCGACTTAAAATAGAGATGAACGGGCCAGATTCAATGCGATAATAGTGTCGTAAAAAACGAGTCTTCGCCAGACGACAGATCAGCGCGCCACGAACCGCCTGTCCCGGCAAGCGGGGCCGCGACCAGTTCACCGCCCTGCCAAAGCGCCGGAGTCGCGATCAGCGCGGCGTGGGGACGCCCCGTTTCACGCCATGCAGGGCTTTGCGCCAGCCCCGCCTCGCCAAGGGGTCGAATCTCGGCCCCCGCAAGCGTGTCGCCGGTGATCCGCCAGCGCCCGTCCCACAGCCCGTCGGCCGGGCAAACTTCGTCGCGTACCGCGTTGAACTCGCGGCAAATCCGAAAGGATTCGCCCCCGTGCAGCACCCGGCATCCCGCCAGCGTGACGGGCCGCATTTCGGCAATGGCGGCAAGCGCGTCGCCAACCGGCGCACGGCGCGGCGGATAGGCGCGCTGATTGATCCAGCCAAAGGCATGCACCAGCAGACGCCGTTGTGTTTCGGCGGGCAGTGCGACGAAGCCTGCGATGTCGACAAGCACATCGCCCCCGTCGATCCGCACCAGCGCACAGGCGGCATCATGCGCGAAATAGGCCAGCGCCTCGCGGGCTTCCGCCAGATTTGCCGTAACGTCAGCCAATCCCCGTGTGGAAATTCCAAGATCGCCCAGTTCTCCCAGCGCCCGACGCGCCCGGATTCGGGTAAAGTTTTCGTTTTCATTACTCGGATCGTCGATCCAGCCGATCCCGCGCCCGGTGAGATAGGCGCGCAACTCTGCCCGCGTCACCCCAAGCAGGGGCCGCAGAAATCGGACGCCGTCGACCTCCCGCACCGGGGCCATGCCCGACAAACCATCGATCCCCGAGGACCGGCCCAGCCGCATCAGCAGGGTTTCCGCCTGATCGTCCGCCGTGTGGCCCAGCGCCACCGCGTCCAGCCCGCGCGCCCCGGCCCATTGCGCAAGCAAACCGTACCGCGCGCGCCGCGCCTGATCCTGCAGGTTCCCCGCGCCGTCCCAGCCGGTCCATTTCAGCGTGTCATGTGCAAGTGAGAGTTCATCGGCAGTGGCCGCTACGGCCTCCGCCTCCGCTGCCGCCTCGGGCCTTAACCCGTGGTCCACCGTCGCAACGAAAAGCTGCACCCGGTCGCCCAGAACCGCCTTCAGCCCATGCAAAAGCGCGGTTGAATCGCTGCCGCCGGACACGGCGACACCCAGTTTTTCAAGAGATTGATCCGCGAGAGCCGTTTCCAGCGCCCGCAGGATCCCCGCCTCGGTTTCGGTCAAGAACAGCCCAGCTTGGCCATTTCCGACTGCGCCGAGCCAACCGCCGGGTCATTTGGAAACCGCGTGCCGACCTCTCCCAGCGTGATGCAGGCCTGTTCGATCTGCTGCAACCGGCCCAGCGCCGCGCCCAGTTCAAACAGCGCGCTTGGCGCCACCGGCCCGGCGGAATCCGCGCTAAAGCTGGCCAGATAGGCCCGCGCCGCTTCGCGCGTATCGCCAACCCCATCCAGCGCCTTGCCGCGTTTCAATTCGGCCTGCGCGGCCAAAGGGCTGCCCGGATAGGTCTGGTTGAACCCGGCGAACAACTGCGCCGCCTTCTGGAAATCGCCTTCGTCCAGCGCCTTGCTCGCGTTTTCGAAATCGGTGCGCTCGCTCACGGCCAGTTCGGTCGTCAGAACCCCGTCCGAGGCAGGCGGCGGCGTCACCGCCGACGGCTGCACGGTTTCGGTCGGGCCGCCCAGCGTCGTGGTCTCGCCCAGCTGCGACAGGTCGCCGCCTTCAAGCTCGACCAGACGGAATTCCAGATCGCCGATCCGGTTGGTCCCGTCCGCCACGATCCGGTTCACCCGGTTGGTCAGTTCCTCGGTATGCGACGTCAGCCGCTGAAGCTCGGCCTCCATCGACGCCACCCGGTCAAGCACGGACGATCCGGTGACCGTCGCGCTAGGCGCGCCGGTTGTCGACATCTCGCGCTTGAGCTTCTGCATCTCGACGTAAAGCACGTTCAACTCCTGCCGGATATCGGCAAGCGTCTGTTCGCGGTCCTGCGCGATTGCGGGAACCGGAGCGACCAGAACCAGCGCGGCGACAAGAAGACCTCGGACCTTCATGGCTTACCCCGTCAGACCGGCCGACAGCACCGTAACCGCGCGGCGGTTCTTGGCATAGCAGGCCTCTTCGCTGCAAATCTCGATCGGGCGTTCCTTGCCGTAGCTGATCGTTTTGAGCCGGTTCGGCGCGACGCCCCGCGAAATCAGGTATTCCCGCGCCGCATTGGCCCGGCGGGCACCCAGCGCAAGGTTGTATTCGCGCGTGCCCTGCTCATCCGCATGACCTTCGATCACGGCGACATAATCCGCGTTGGTCATCAGCCATTTCGCCTGACCGTCCAGCACCAGCTGCGCCTCGGGCGACAGGTTCGACTGGTCCACAAGGAACAGCACGCGGTCGCCGACGGTTTGGTTGAAATAGGCGGTCGAGGTCGGGTCATTGGCCGAGCCGGGTACGATTGCGCCGCTGCCCGCGCTGCCGCTGCCATAGGCGTCATCGCCAAAACGGCCCGCATTGGTACAGGCGCTGATGGCGACCATCGCGCCAATCATCAAAGTCTTCTTCAGAATGCTCATCTCGATGCCTCGATCGGGTTTATTGTTGCGTTCTGTCTAGCACAGGCAAAACGCCTTGTGAACGTCGGCCTGCATGGCCGCGATCAATCCTGCAAGGGTGACCACGCCGGGTCCGACGCACCATCAGGCGTCGGGATCGGCTTGAGGTTGCGCCCCGAGATATCGACGGAATAAAGCCCCGACCGCCCCTGTGCGCCCTGTGTTTCACGGGCGAACATGATGACCCGGCCATTCGGCGCCCATGTCGGGCCCTCGTCAAGGAAAGACGCGGTCAGCAGGCGTTCCTCGCTGCCATCCGTGCGCATCACTCCGATGTGAAACCGGCCCTTGCTCTGCTTGGTGAACGCGATCATGTCACCGCGCGGCGACCAGACCGGCGTGCCATAGCGGCCCTGCCCGAAACTGATCCGCGTGGCCTCGCCCCCCGCTGCCGGCATCACGTAAAGCTGCTGTGTACCCGAACGGTCGCTTTCAAAGACGATCTGGCTACCGTCCGGCGAATAGCTCGGCGCAGTTTCGATGGATGGCGCCGTAGTGCGCCGCACGATCTCGCCCGAGGCGATCTCCATCGTGTAGATATCCGTATTGCCGCCCTCGGTCAGCGAGAACACCACCGTATGCCCGTTGGGGGCAAAACGCGGCGCAAAGCTCATGGTGCCTTCCTTCTGTTCCAGCACCCGGCGCTGCACCTGCCCCACGTCCAGCACGTAAATCCGGGGCGCGCCCGTCTCGTAGCTGGTGTACAGAACCCGGTCGCCATTGGGCGAGAACCGCGGCGCGAGCACGATCGAGGAACTGTCCGTCAGGTACTGAACGTTCGCGCCATCGTAATCCATGATCGCCAGCCGCTTGGCCCGCTGATCCTTTGGCCCGCTTTCGGACACAAAGGTCACGCGGCTGTCGAAATAGCCGCCCTCGCCGGTAATCCGCGAATAGACCGCGTCGGCCACCTTGTGCGCCATGCGCCGCCAGCCCTGAACCGAACCGGTGAATTGCAGCCCGTTGCCCAGCTCCGCGTTAGAGAACACGTCATAAAGGCGGAATTGCACCGTCAGCGTGTCGCCCGAGGTACTGACCGACCCGGTCACCAGCGCCTGCGCGTTGACCGCCTTCCAGTCCGCATATTGAACCGGCGCGTTAAAGTCATTGATGCCGCTGATATAGGCGCTCGACGGCACTTCGCGGAACAGACCCGTTCCCGACAGATCCGCCGAAATCACCCGCGCCAGATCGGCCCCGATCTGCACATCCCCCGGCGTCGCGGGAACAAGGTTTGGCACCGCGAAAGGCATCGGTTCGATCACCCCGTCGGTAATCTCGATCCTGAGCGGCCCGTTCTGCGCAAGCACCGGAGTCGTAACACAGGAGAGACCAACGAAAAGGCTCAGCAGAAATCGCTTCATCTTATGCGCATCCTTTCAGGATTGAATGTCATTTCGATCTCGCGCCATTGCGCATATTTATCGACCGGCAGGTCAAAGCCGGAAGCGCCGCAGCGGATGATCGCCCGGCGCGCGGCCTCGAAAGCCTGCCGGGCAGAGTTGTTATCCCCACCCGAACTCGACGCCATGCGGATGGTTCCGACATCCGGCGTTCCGTCCTGTGCCATGGATACGGTCACGACCACTGTTGTCGCCAATGCCGCCGATGACAAGGACCCAACGTTCCAGCACCGGGACACCGCGACACGCAATGCCTCTTTTTCCCCCGCTGACAGCGGCGGTCCCGAAGGCGCGGGCGCGGTTTCACTCGCTCCGCCAAGGGCCTGCGCCAGCGCATCGTTCACCGCATCGGTGGTATCGATGGGCGCAGGCGTGGGGTCGGCGGGCGGCGTTTCAACCGGCGCGGGCTCCGGCTCGGGCCGGGTTTCGGCGGTTTCGACCGGCTGCTCGGGACGCGGCGCAGGGCGCTGCGTCGGCGGGCGGCGCGACTGGCTGGGCGCAAGATTGGCCTGCGGTGCGGTTTCCGGCTCGATCCGGTCGGTCGCGGCCTCGGGCGCGGTTGCTTCCTGCACCTCCTGCGCGGTCTCCGCCCCGTCGTCCTGCACCACTTCGTTCTGCTCCACCTCGTCGGGCCGCGTATCCTCGGGCGGCGCTTCGACCACCTCGGGCGCGACACGCTCGATCGGCGGCGGTGCCACGACTTCGGGGGTCGGCTCCGGCTCGGCGATCACTTCGGGCTGTTCCGGTTCCGGCTGAGATTCCTCCGCCACCTCGGGCGCAGGCGGATCGGGCACGACCGGCGGCTCCGGAGAAACCTCCGGCGCCGGTTCCGGCTCGGCCACGGGCTCCGGTTCAGGCTGCGGTTCGGGTTCCGGTTCCGGCTCAACGACCGGTTCCACAGGCTCCGCAGGCTGGGGCTCTGCCCCCTGCTGCTCGGCCTGTTGCGGCGCGGTCAGCGCGGCATATTCCTCTTCCGTCACGACCGAGACATTGGCCACGTCAAACGGCAACGGCTCGCTGTCAAAGCTGCCGGCAAAAAGGGCGAAAAGGATGACGGCGACATGACCCGCGCCTGAGATTTTTGTGCCCGTCTGCACGGTGCCACCCTACCTGTCCGCGCCGCCCGGCGTCCCGTCGAATGTCGGCCCGCCCGTATCGGTCACCAGACCCACGTTGGAAAATCCGCCCGCGTTCAGCGCGCCCATCACCTGCATCACCGTCTCATAGGGGATCGCCCCGTCGGCGCGCAGGAAAATCCGGTCGCTGCTGCGTTCGGCCGCAATCGCGCGCAGCTTGGGCACCAGCTCGTCCCGCGCCGTATCCGTCGTCTGGATCTGAACCTGCCCCTCGGCGGTGATCGTCACCGTCAGCGGCTCTTCCTCATCGCCCGGAAGGGCGCTGGCGGCGGTCTTGGGCAGCTGCACCGGCACGCCCACCGTCATCAGCGGCGCCGCCACCATGAAAATGATAAGCAGCACCAGCATCACGTCCACGAAAGGCGTGACGTTGATCTCCGACATCGGCCGGTTGCTGCGCCGGGACCGCCTGCGCTTGCCCCCGCCACCGCCCGGTTGCTGTACCGCCGCGCCCATCGCTCAGGAATCCAGCTGCCGCGACAGGATGGTCGCGAATTCATCGGCAAAGGATTCATACCCCGCCACGATCCGGTCGCTGTCCGCCGAAAGCTTATTGTAAAAGATCACCGCCGGAATGGCCGCGATCAGCCCCAGACCCGTCGCCAGCAGCGCCTCGGCGATACCGGGCGCGACGACGGCAAGGTTGGTGTTCTGCTGCTCTGCGATCTGCACAAAGGCATGCATGATACCCCAGACCGTGCCGAACAGCCCGATGAAAGGCGCGGTAGAGCCGACAGTCGCCAGCACCGGCAATCCGCGCTGCAAATCCTCGGCTTCCTTGTTGATCGCCACATCCATCGACCGGTCGATCCGCGCCTGCGCGCCCGGTATCAGCGCCCCGTTATCACGATGTGACCGGCGCCATTCGGTCATCCCGGCGGCAAAGACCTTCTGCGCATTGCCCTCCGGATCCGCGCCGATCTGGTCGAACAGCGTGTCCAGCGGCTCACCCGACCAGAACGCCTGATCGAACACCGAGGCCTCGCGCCGCGCCCAGCGGTACAGGATATGTTTCTGGATGATGATCGCCCATGACCAGACAGAGGCTGCCAGCAACAGCAGCATCACCAGTTTCACGGTAAAGGTTGCGCGCGCAAAAAGCGCCCACATGGAGAAATCGATCTCCTGCGCCAGCGCCAGAGTTTCTGTTTCCATAAGCCTGCTCGTTTCAGCGGGCCGTATTGGTTCGGCCCTTCATTGCCAAACGATCTAGCGCAGATCCGATGCAAATGCCAACAATACCGCAGCGGCACGCGTTTTTGTTACAGCAGTGCGCGAATCTCTGCCGGAAGCCGCACCGGCCTTCCCTTCGCGTTCATGCAGACCGCCTCGACCTCGGCGGTGAATATCACCTGCTCGCCGCGCAGCACCCGCTGCCCCATGCTAAGGCGCGCGCCCGACACGCTCGTCACTTCGGTTTCGATCATCAGCTGATCCTCGAAACGCGCCGTTGAAATGTATTCCGCCGTAATCCGCCGCACCACCCAGACGATCCCCGCCTCGCGCATCGCGTTCTGGTCATTGCCCAGCTGACGCACGTAATCGCTGCGCGCCCGTTCGATGAACTTGAGGTAATTGGCGTGGTAGACCACCCCACCCATATCGGTGTCCTCATAGTAGACCTGCACCGGGAAACGATGGCTCATCCTCCCGCCTCCATCCGCGCGAACAGCCGCAGCGCATGGGCGCTGTCCGCCGCCGCCCCCGGAATCACCGGATCATAGGCCGCCCGGATCACCCCCGCGATCTCGGGGCGCAAAATCGTCGATTCCCCGGCCAGCGCCAGCGGCGAGCGTTCCCGGAACGCCCCCTCCGACCAAAGCAGCATCACCTGCACCACCTGGTTCAGCGCCAGATCCCCGGCAGGCTGCGCCGCCATCTCCGCATCCATGCAGATAAACACGAAGGCCGCCTTGATCGCGCCCTCCTCATCAAAGCGGAACACCCGGTACTGGTTCGCCCCCGCCTCCCGAAGGCGCGATACCATCTCGTCCAACTCCGGGATCAGCTTGCCCAGATCCGGCACATCCAACAGCTCCGCCCAGTCCCGCATGAAAAAGATCATGCAATTGCTGCCGAATTCCGGATCGGTCTCGGCCATCTTGTAATCCGCTAACACGACCACCGCCTCGAACGCCCCCTTGAGCACCGACAGCGTCTCTTCCTCGACCCCAAAGACCACGGGTGCCAGCGGCCGCCCCCAGCGGGCGAACCGGTAAGACCCGTCGTCGCGGGTAAACAGGGTTTCGATCTCTTCCGGTGACATGGCCGCCTCTTCTTTGGGTTTCAAAATATCCCCGCCGGAGGCATAAAATCTCAAACGCGACAGATCAACCGAACAGATCGCTCTGCCCCTTGGGCGCCGGCAACCCAAGGTGATCCCACCCCTTCTGCGCCAGCATCCGCCCGCGCGGCGTGCGCTGGATCAGCCCCTGCTGCAACAAATAGGGCTCGATCACCTCCTCCAGCGCATCCCGACTTTCCGACAGAGCCGCCGACATGGTCTCGATTCCGACCGGCCCGCCCGCGTAATTCTCCGCGATCAGCCGCAGATAGCGCCGGTCCGCCCCGTCAAGCCCAAGGTGATCCACCCCCAGCCGCGTCAGCGCATTATCAGCCAGCTCCCGGCTGATCCGGCCATCGCCTTCGACCACCGCGAAATCCACCACCCGGCGCAGCAGCCGCCCGGCGATCCGCGGGGTGCCCCGCGCCCGGCGCGCGATCTCCCGCGCCCCGGCATCATCCGCTGGCGCACCCATCTTGCGGGCATTGCGCGTTACGATCTCATGCAACTCCTCGACCGTATAGAATTGCAGCCGGGTCGGAATCCCGAACCGGTCCCGCAACGGAGTCGTCAAAAGCCCCATCCGCGTTGTCGCCCCGACCAGCGTAAAGGGCTGCAATTCGATCCGCACGGTGCGCGCCGCCGGCCCCTCGCCGATCACGAGGTCCAGCTCGAAATCCTCCAGCGCGGGATAGAGTACCTCCTCCACCGCCGGGTTCAGCCGATGGATCTCGTCAATGAACAACACGTCACGCGCTTCGAGGTTGGTGAGGATCGCCGCCAGGTCACCCGCTTTCGCCAGCACCGGCCCCGAGGTCATGCGAAAACCAACCCCCAGCTCGCGCGCCATGATCTGCGCCAAGGTCGTCTTGCCCAGACCGGGAGGACCATGAAACAGCGTGTGATCCATCGCCTCGCCGCGCTGACGCGCCGACTGGATGAAAATCTTTAGGTTCGCCCGCGCCTCCGCCTGCCCGATGAATTCATCAAGCACCTGGGGCCGCAGGGCGCGGTCATGATCTTCCGGCAGCGGCTCGGGCCGCAGGGTCGGATCGCTCTCCATCATTCCTGCCTCACGACTTCGGCGCCAAAAGCTTCAGCGCCGCGCGGATCAACAACGCCTCGCCCGCGTCGGGGTCATTTGCTGCCGCTTCGGCCACCGCCGCCGCCGCCTCGCTTGGCCCGTAGCCAAGATTGGCCAGCGCCGACAGCGCATCCGCCTGCGCCGCCCCCGATCCCCGCGCAACAGGCGCCGCAGGCGCCCGGGCGGCCGCGCCGCTCGTATCTGCCGCATCGCCCGCGTCGATCACATCACCCGCCGCCGGGAACGCGCCGCCCGGCTCTCCGCCCATTGCCATCACCGCCGGGGCCTTGTCCTTGAGATCGAGCACGATGCGCTGCGCCGTCTTCGGCCCGACGCCCTTGGCCGCCTTCACCGCGTTCCAGTCGCCCAGCGCGATGGCGCGGCTCACCCCGTCCGGCCCCAGCGCCCCGAGGATCGCCAGCGACACCTTGGCCCCGACCCCCTGCACGCTGGTCAGTAACCGGTGCCACTCTTTCTCGACCAGAGTCGCGAACCCGAAAAGCTGCAACAGGTCTTCGCGCACCAGCAGATCCGTATGGATCGACACCGCCTCACCGATCCCCGGCAGCGATGCCAGCGTGCGCTCGGAACAATAGACAAGGTAGCCCACCCCGCCCACGTCGATCAGCACGTGATCCGAGGCCCGGTAATCGAGCCGCCCGCGCAGCCGCCCGATCAAGACGCCACCTCGCGCAGCACGTGACCGGCATGGCGCGAATGACAAATTGCGATAGCCAGCGCATCGGCCGCATCCGGCCCCGCCGGGTCGCATCCCGGCAATTGCAGGCAGACCATGTGCAGCACCTGCTGCTTGTCCGCATGGCCAACACCCACGACCGTCTTCTTGACCGTATTCGGCGCATATTCCCCGACGACAAGCCCTGCCTTGGCGGGCACCAGCATGGCAATGCCCCGCGCCTGCCCCAGCTTCAGCGTCCCGGCCCCGTCCTTGTTGACGAATGTCTGCTCGACCGCGGCAGCATCCGGACCATAGCGCGCAATCACATCGCTCAATTGATCATAGAGGGACAGCAACCGCTCTCCGAGAGTCTCGCCCTGAGAGACACAGACACCGTTTGCGACATGGCTCAGACGCGAGCCAACCGAATCGATTATGCCCCAGCCAGAGTTTCTCAACCCCGGATCGATACCCAGAATCCGCATGTCCTGCCCTGTCCCGCCGCGATATCTCACGGATGTTACCAGTTTTTTTCAGAAATAGCACGAAACGTGAACACGGACCAGTCCTTTCACGCAAAGTCTGAAACCGACACCCGCCAGCCACAGAGCGACAGCACAGCCCAAAAACGTCACCAAAAATCAACTAAAATCTGCAAATCAGACACCGCTCAGTCATAATTTTTTCAAAAATGATCATCTTATGTGCAAGCCATGCAAAAAGCGCATGGTCATTATGCATTTTGCAGACTTGCCGGGGCAAAATTTCCCCCCTAATTGCCCGGGACAACAAGACAAACTGCAACCCCTGAAAAGAGGACAAGGATATGGCTGCATATTACATCACCCGCTCGCACGATGGCCTTCAAACTTTTGCTGGCCGTATCGGCACCGTTCTGGCGAACGTCTACACGTCCGTCGTTGACTGGAACGACGCCCGCGTTACCCGCAACGCTCTGTCTGCCCTGACCGACCGCGAACTCGAAGACATCGGTCTGGTTCGTGGCGATATCGATCAGGTCGCCCAAAGCCACCGCCTGTTCTGAACCACAGGCACAGCCACTCACGGCTATTGTTAAAAGCGCAGCGTGATGACCTCACGAGGCGCTTTTTCAATTTTCAGGGTTTGTTAACGATGTCGCCGGTCAGCGGCACATCATACGGTCGAAAGCACGCAAAACTGCCGTCGTGATGTACAGGGGGTGTACAGATGCTGTACAGCTATCACCCCCGGATTTCAGTGAAATACACGCCGGATCTGACCCGAAACGATTTCTGACAGGGGATCGACCCGCATGGCCAGTGCCCCGGCCTGAGCGATGACGTTTCCTGTGTTCAGTACATCGACACGCTGGTCATAGGTTTCCGGCCCAAGTTCAGCCAGCAGCGTCCCCTTGAACAGCACGAAAGCGCCAAGGAAAATCGCGAAATATCGCGGCGAGGCGGAATTGCTGCTCGCACGCCGTGGCCTGAATTCGACAAGACCGTCCGGTCCCATCACTGCGGCATAGCCATGCGCCATCTCGCGGTGCTTTTTTAGCAGCCGCCTGATCCTTTCCCGAAACTCTGCATGTCCAGACATTTCACCGTCCCCATGAGATGGCCCCCAGCCGTCCCGGACACATGTTTCTCAGGGAATAAGGCCAAACTTGGGCAATCCGGACGGGATTGGCGGAAAATGGCCGACGCGTCGCCTACTTTTGCAAAAGCAGCGTCATCCAGTCGCCAATCTGCTCTTTTTCGACAAGATTGACCCCGGCTTCGGCATAGGCCGCTTCGACATCGGCGCTTTGATCCTGAAGGATCCCGGAAAGAATCGCATAACCACCGGGGCGCAGATTGGTCGAAAGATCGCCTGCGAGCGCTATCAGCGGCCCCTTCAGGATATTGGCAAAAATCAGATCGTAGGGCGCCGAGCCTTTCAGCGCGTCATTGTCGAATCCTGCGGCCTGAAGGCAGGTGACCTCGCCTTCCATGTCATTGGCGCGCAGGTTGGCCATGGCCACGTCCACCGCCACGTCATCGATGTCGCTGGCAAGGATCGAACGTCCCGGCCAGACCCGCGCCGCCGCCATCGCGAGCACCGCCGTGCCACAACCGATATCCGCAACGCGTTCGGCTTCGAACCCCTTGCCAAGAAGGGTTTCCAGCGCGCGCAGACAGCCCAGCGTGGTGCCATGGTGGCCCGTGCCAAAGGCCATCGCAGCCTCGATCAGCAAGGGTAGAACGCCCTCGGGCACCTTGTCGGCATCATGGCTGCCATAGACAAAGAACCGCCCGGCCCGCACCGGCGCCAGTTCGCGGCGCACATGGGCGACCCAGTCGGTTTCGGGCAGTTCCGAGATGACAAAGGGTTTTGCCTCAAACGCTGCCGCCAGCAGTGCCAGCGCGGCCTCGTCCGGGGCCTCGGTGAAATAGCCGCCGACTTCCCAGAGGCCAGAGTCGTCCTCGACCTCGAAAACACCGATGCCAGTGGGTTCGGGCTCAAGCCGTTCCATCGCTTCGCCAAGCGCTTCGGCGGGGCGTTTGCCGTTCAGGGTGGTCAGGGCGGTAAAAGTCGTCATCAGCGTCTCCGGAAACGATCGGCATTGGCATAGGGGCGCGGCGGTTCCACCTCTACCGGTGGCAGGGCTAGCCGATGCAGGGACCGGATGTACAGCCACGCCCACCAGGCCGCAAGCGATCCGACGATGAGATTTGCCCCCGCCTGCGCATAAATCACCCCGGCCGCCCCGAACAACCCGGTCATCAGCAGGGCCAGCGGCAGGGTCATCGCCCCGTCACGCAGCCAGTTGATGACGGTGGACCGGGTCGGGCGGCCCAATGAATTGAACGCCGCGTTCGACACGAAAAGCGCGGCGGCAAAAACGAACCCGCCCGCGCCGACATTGGTGAAAGCCCGCACCACCTCGGCCCCCAGCGGTTCAAGATCAAAGCCCTTGATGACCAGCGGTGCGCTGAGCGACAGAAGCGCCCAGGCAACAAGGGAATAGCCGATGCCAAACCGCATGGCATCGCGGAAGGTTGTCTCGAGCCGGTCATAGCGGCGCGCGCCGAAATTCTGGCCAAAGATGCCGCCGACAGAACCTGACAGCGACATGATCCCGCCAAAAGCTACGACGCTGAGGCGCCCGACAACAGCCCAGCCCGCCACCGCATCGTCGCCAAAACGGGCCACGACGGTCGTGATCAGGTAGTTCCCTGCCGGGGTAGCCATCTGGGTCAGGATCGCCGGGATCGCGGTGAGGAAGAACGGGCGCAGAAGATCACGTATATCGTCGAAAGACGGTTTCGCCATCAGGTCATGCACGCTGATTGCAAAGCGCAGCGCCATGACCAGCATCACACAGCGAAACAGGGAAATCCCGATGGCCGCCCCGTCGAGCCCAAGGCCAAGCCCGTAGATCAGGATCGGGTCAACGACCATCGCAATCGCGCCCGAGGTCAGGGTCACATACATCGAGCGCGCCCCGTCGCCATGCGCCCGCAACGCCCCGTTGGCGACCATCGAAATCGCCATCACCGACAGCGAGGGCACCGAGATCAGCAGGTAGCGTGCAGCCAGATCGGCGGTTTCCCCGGTCGCGCCGGAATAGGCGAGAAGCTCGTGCCGGAACAGAATGATCAGTGCAGCGGTCAGGCTTTGCACAAGACAGGCAAGAAAGGCCGCGCTTGTCGTCGTGCGGCGCGCGCGATCCATGTCATCTTCGCCAATGGCACGCGAAATCAGGGCGATGGCGGCAATCATCAGCCCGATGCCAACCGACACGGAAAAGAACTGGATCGCAAAAGCAAACCCGATGGCAGCGACCAGACGCGGGTCGCCAAGCTGGGAAATCCAGAACAGGTTGGCCGCGTCCACGATAAAAACAAAGGTAATGCCAAAGGCACCGGTCAGCGTCATCCGCGCCACGTGACCCATTGTCGACCCGGTCAGGAAACGCCCCTTGGTAACGACGTTCTGCTGATCGGATCGGGGTCTCATCCGGCTATTCCGCGGGTTCCGCCGTCAGCATGCGGCTGAAGATCGTTTCATGCCCCGGTTCGGGATGGCGCGGGATCATCAGCGCCAGCCCCAGCGAGACCAGCGCCATGCCCGCCGCAAGAGCAAACACCGCCGAGGGCGAAATCACCCAAAGCAGGCCCAGCAGCACCGGCAGGAACACCGCCGCGATATGGTTGATGGTAAAGGCCACCGCCGCAGTGGGCGCGATATCACCGGGATCGGCAATCTTTTGGAAATAGGTCTTGAGCGCGAGCGCAAGGCCGAAAAGGATATGGTCGATCACATAAAGTGTCGCTGCCAGCACCACGCCCCAGCCAAACCAGTACACGCCCCCGTACAGCGTGAATACCAACGCCAGACCGACATACTCGACGATCAGCACGCGCCTTTCGCCAAAGTACCCCACGGCGCGGCCCAGAAACGGCGCGACGACCATGTTGATAACGAGATTGATAAGGTAGAGCGAGGTCAGTTCATGCACCTCGAAACCAAAGCGTTCGACCATCATGAAACCGGCGAATACCATGAAGATCTGCCGCCGCGCGCCCGACATGAACTGCAGCGCATAGTAAAGCCAGTAGCGACGGCGCAGCACCATCGTCTTGAGCTGCGGATGCGGGGCCTCGAACTGCGGGTAAGCGAAAAGCGCAAAGAGCGCCGCCGCCGCCGTCACGCCACCCGCCGTCATGAAGACCACGTTATAACTGAGGTTCAGTGGCTCCCACATGATGACGATGAGAATGAACACGACCAGCGTCGTCGCCGAGGCCGCGCCCATCAGCCAGCCCAGCACCTGCGGCGCGCGCTCCTTGGGCAGCCATTGCAGTTGCAGCGACTGGTTCACCGTTTCGTAATAGTGAAAGCCGATCGAGCTGAGAAGCGTCAGGAAAAGCAACCCGCCAAGGCTGGGGAACCACGCGGTAAAGGCGGTTGCAACGCCCAGCATACAAAGGGAAATCAGCCCCAGTACCTGTTCGCGCACGAAAATGATGATCGCGATGACGCCAATGGCAAGAAAGCCGGGAATTTCCCGCACCGTATGCAGCAGGCCGATGTCTGCCCCGTCGAAATGCGCCGCTTCAATGACGAAATTGTTGAGCAGCGCATACCACGCGTAGAACGCAACCGGCATCGACAGGGCGGTAAGAAAGAGAAGGGATACAGGTCGGCGCCAGACCGGCAACTGATCCGCATCGGCAAGGCGAACGAAACGAGTCATGAAAACTGACATACGCCCGTTCCCCGGCCTTGGCGAGAATAATTAACCACGCCCTCAAGAATACAACCTGCGCCGGCAAACGCCTCTTTGTGCGGGTTCAGTAAAAGCTCTGCGGATCGATATCCACCGCAAGACGCAGATCGCCCTTGAGCTTGTAAGGAGCGATCCAGCGGGCGATGGCCTCTTGCAGGGCCACGCCCTTGGCCGCCTTGACCAAAAGCCGTACCCGATGCCGCCCCCGTACCCGCGCAATCGGCGCGGGCGCCGGTCCGAAAACCAGCGCCCCGACCTGCCGCAACGGCCCGTCATTGCGCGCCAGCGCGTTTCCGAGATCAAACACCTGCGCCACCTCGCTGCCCGACAGGATGATCCCGGCCATGCGGCCAAAGGGCGGCACCCCCGCCGCCTCACGCTCACGCGCCTCGGCCTTCCAGAACCCCGCCTCATCCCCGGCAAGGATCGACCGGATCACCGGATGTTCGGGCTGATAGGTCTGAAGCAGCGCCTCGCCCTTGCGGGTCGACCGCCCGGCCCGCCCGGCCACCTGCCGCATAAGCTGAAAGGTACGCTCGGCGGCGCGCAGGTCGGACCCCTGTAACCCCAGATCAGCGTCGATCACCCCGACCAGCGTCAAAAGCGGAAAATTATGCCCCTTCGCAACAAGTTGCGTGCCGATGATGATGTCCGCGTCGCCCGCCGCGATACTCTCGATCTCGGCCTTCAGCGCCCGGGTTGAGCCGAACATGTCCGAACTCAGCGTTGCCACCCGCGCCTCGGGGAACAGCGCCACCGCCTCTTCGGCGAGCCGTTCAACCCCCGGCCCCACCGGCGTCAGCTTGTCCTCAGCCTGGCAATGCGGGCAGACCGTGGGGATGGGCGTCGTCTCACCGCATTGGTGACACATGAGCCGCTGAAGGAACCGGTGCTCAACCATCTTTGCATCGCAATGCGCGCAGGACACCTGCTGCCCGCAGGCCCGGCAAAGCGTGATCGGCGCATATCCCCGCCGGTTGATGAACAAAAGCGACTGTTCCCCGGCCTCGCGCCGCTTGACGATCTCGCGCCGCAGGGTGGGCGAAATCCAGCGTCCCCGTTCCAGGGTCTCGGCGCGCATGTCGATGGCATGCATATCCGGCATCACCGCATCGCCGAACCGCGCGGTCAGATCGACGCGCGCGTATTTTCCAGCCTCGGCATTGGCCCATGTCTCAAGGCTGGGCGTTGCGCTTGCCAACACCACTTGCGCCCCAAGAATAGACGCCCGCAGCACTGCCATGTCACGGGCGTTGTACAACACCCCGTCTTCCTGCTTGTAGGAACTGTCGTGTTCCTCATCGACGATGATAAGCCCGAGGTTCTGGAACGGCAGAAACAGCGAGGACCGTGCCCCCACCACAAGCTGCGCATCCCCCTGCCCGACCATCTTCCAGATGCGACGCCGCTCGGTCATGGTGACGCCGGAATGCCACTCCGCCGGGCGCGCGCCAAACCGCGCCTCGACCCGCGTCAGAAATTCCGCCGTCAGCGCGATCTCTGGCAAAAGTACCAGCGCCTGTCGCCCCTGCTGCAAGGCCTCTGCCACCGCCTCAAGGTACACTTCTGTCTTGCCCGACCCGGTCACCCCCTTGAGCAGCGTCGTCCCGTAGCGCCCCGACCGGATCGCCGTGCGCAAAAACGCCGCCGCCGCAAGCTGATCACCGGTCAGCTCCTTGCCCGGCTGTTCGGGGTCGAGCCGCGGAAAGGGCAGATCGCGCGGGCTGTCCTCTTCGAACACCGCGCCGGACTTGACCAGCCCTTTGACGACCGAGGTGGTCACCCCCGCCATCTCCGCCAGTTCCTTGAGCGTAAAGGCCAGACCGCCATAGTCGCGCAATACCTCGATCACCCGGGTACGGGCATCGGTCATCCGGTCCGGCTCTCCGCTGCCCAGCCGATAGACCTTGCGCATCGACGGCGGATCGCCCAGCCCCGGCGCCCGCGTCGCCAGCCGCAACATCGCCGGCATCGGTGTCAGCGTGTAATCAGCGGCCCGGCGCAGAAACACGCGCATTTCCTCGCGCATCGGCGCCGCATCCAGCACCCGAAAGGCCCAGCGGATCTTCGACAGGTCATAATCCCCGCGCCCCGGCCCCCAGACCACGCCCAGCACCTTGCGCGGCCCCAGCGGCACTTCGACAAAGGCGCCGAGAAAGCAGCCCCCTTCAGGCGCGCGATAGTCCAGCACCCGGTCCAGCGGCTGCGTGGTCAGAACCCCGATCAACTCGCCCTTGTCGAAAAACGCCTGTTCGGCCACCCGTTCCGCTCCTGCCTCCACCTGCCGGTTTTGCGCTAACATTTCTCTGGCGTCAGGGGTTCCCGGCACGCATCTCATGAGGTAAACCCTAGCCAAGCCAAGGCCAACCCATCAAAGGACGCAAGTCATGAGATTCTTCGTAGACACCGCCGAAATCGACGCCATCAAGGAATTGCACGACCTCGGCATGGTCGACGGGGTCACCACCAACCCCTCGCTGATCATGAAATCCGGTCGCGACATCAAGGAAGTCACCAAGGAAATCTGCGACCTCGTCGATGGTCCGGTTTCCGCCGAAACCGTCGCGCTCGATGCCGAGGGCATGATTAACGAGGGCCGCGAACTGGCCAAGATCGCCGACAATATCGCGATCAAGGTGCCGCTGACATGGGCCGGGCTCAAGGCCTGCAAGACCCTCTCCGACGAAGGCCGCATGGTCAACGTGACCCTCTGCTTCTCCGCCAACCAGGCGCTGCTGGCTGCCAAGGCGGGCGCGACCTTCATCTCGCCCTTCATCGGACGCCTCGACGACATCAACATCGACGGACTCGACCTGATCGCCGACATCCGTACGATCTACGACAATTACGGGTTCGAAACCAACATCCTCGCGGCTTCGATCCGCACCGCCAACCACATGAGCGACTGCGCCAAGATCGGCGCCGACGTGGCCACCGCACCGCCCGCGGTGATCAAGGCCATGGCCAACCACGTTCTCACCGACAAGGGGCTCGATGCTTTCCTGAAAGACTGGGAAAAGACCGGCCAGAAAATCCTCTAACCCTTCTTTGGGTCTTAAAATATCCCGGGGAGTCGCGCAGCGCGCGACGGGGCAGCGCCCCTGCCCGGACCCAAAAAGGCGGCACGCCGGTTTTACTCGACCGGCGTGCCCAGCACGGCCATCGCCAGCGCGAAAGCCGACAGCAGACCAAAGCCCAGTTGATGTCCGCGCTCACCCGCGCGCGACGCCGCGATCGCGGCAACCGCGGCCTGCAATGCGTAATAGAGCGCAAAAGCCCGCGACGCATGGCTGATGATCTCAAAAACATCAAAGCTCCAGGTCAGCGCCAGACCGGTCGCAACCAAAAGCGCATAGGCATGCCCGGGTTTGAGCCGGTCGCCGGTCAGTTCCGCCACCAGACCGCCCGCCCCGCCGGTATCGGCGATCGCCGCGCTGAACTGGGCACTCAGCGCCGCACCGACCAGCATGATCGGCAGGACCGGCGCCACCACGGCCATCATGGAAATGATGGCCGCCTCGTCCAGGTCGATATCCTGATGCCCGAAGACATAACTCGCCAGCCCGATATAGACGAGGTAGATGGCGCTCGAGGCAAGCTGCGCCCAGCGCATCGACCTGATCCGCACTTCAGGAGAGTAGCTGCGCCCGAGATATCGTGACGTTTCAAATCCCTGCACGGTCACGATAAGGCCAAATCCCAGCGTAATCGCCTGCCACGGACCAACCGTCACCGGGTTCAGCACCAGTGCCCCGGCCGCGCTCTGCTCGCCAAAGTAGATGCCAAGCCCGACCAGCATCCCCGCAATGATCGAGAGCTTGATCCCGACCGACACCTGCTCCATCCGTTCCAGCGCCGAAAAACCGCGCGTCAGACCCACGACAAGAATGACGATGAAGATCGCGCTCGTGACAAGTCGCGCGTGAAATTCGTCATGCCAGGGCGTCAGGTCCACCGCGAAGGCACCGAACAGGTTCAGGTAATAGGCAACCGCGATGAAATAGGCGAAGGCCAGCGCCCAGGACGACAGGTGATCGACTGCGATCTCGGCCCGGCCGCGCCCATCCTGCCGGTCGGCGATATTATAGCGCACAGCCGCGCCGATCAGGTAGGCGACCAGGCACAAGAGCGCCATGATCGCGGGCGCCCAAGCGCCGTAGATCGCGTTCAAGACCGGTCCCAACACCAGAAAACCACTGCCGATGATCGAGGCCAGCGGCGTGGTCATGGCTCGCCATGTCTCGGCGCGCGACAAGCGCGGCACGGCCAGAATGGCCGCCGTGGCGAGGCTCGTCAGGGGGATGATCCAGTTAATCATCGGATTACCTTGCAGGTTTCGGACTTTGCCGACACCGTGAAACAGCAATTCGCCGCGCTGCTCCAGACGCCATTTGATCGCACCCGTTGGAATTAATGCAACAGCGCGGGCGGCAGATTACGGCCTGCCCCGGATCAAAAGTTGACCCGCGTGCAATTTGACGGATACTGATCCGAAAACGGAAACAAACAAAACAGAATGCGCTGCAGGCGCGCGACTTCCGTACAAGAACAAAGCAGAGGCCCCATGAGCAGCAGCCCGGCAATAGACGATTCCCTGCGCGACAAGATTATCGCGGACCCCGAAACCATCCTCGACGACCGTGCGGTCATGCAGGCGCTGATCGCGGCCAATGAAAAGGCGATGGGCGAAAATATCGTCGATCTGCGCGGCATCGCGATGGAGCGGCTTGAAGATCGTCTCGACCGCCTCGAAGACACGCATCGCTCGGTGATTGCCGCCGCCTATGAAAACCTCGCCGGGATGAACCAGATCCATCGGGCCATCCTGCGGCTGCTCGACCCGTCCGATTTCGAAGTCTTCCTGCGCGATCTGGGCGGCGAAGTTGCCGAGATCCTGCAGGTCGACAAGGTCACGCTGGTTCTGGAAACGGCTGAAGGCGACGACGATCCCGTTGTGCAACGGCTGCACTCGGTTCTTACTGTGGCCGAGCCCGGCTTCATCGACGAATACCTGCTGCAAGGGCGACGCGGCACGGCGCGGCGTGTGACCCTGCGCCAGATCCAGCATGGCTCGGACCGTATTTTCGGCTCGGCCGCCGACTGGATCGGCTCCGAGGCCTGCATGAAGCTCGATTTCGGGCCCGAACGCCTGCCCGGCCTGCTGGTCTTTGGCGCCGAGGATCCGCACCAGTTCTCGCCGCAACAGGGATCGGACTTGCTGTCATTCTTTGCGGGAGTCTTTGAACGCTCCATGCGTCACTGGCTGTTGTGAGCCTGATCTCACCAGCCTGCCGGGACGCCCTGTCCCGCTGGATCGAGAACCAGCGTGCGCTGGCCGGGGCGTCTCAGAACACGATCACCGCCTATCAGGGCGATCTTGGCGAATTCCTCGCCTTCATGACGTCCCATCGCGGAGAGCCTCAGGGGCTTGGGGCGCTGGCCGGGATCACCACATCGGACATGCGGGCATGGATGGCACAGACCCGCGCCGGCGGGATCGGCGCCCGGTCGCTGGCGCGCAAACTCTCGGCTGTCAAAAGCTTTTATCGCTGGCTGGCCGAGCGCGAAGGGTTCGAGCCAACCGCCGTCCTGTCGACCCGCGCCCCCAAGTTTCAAAAGAAACTTCCCCGTCCCTTGGCCGAAGACGCGGCGCGCGCCATGCTTGATACGGTCGAGATCCAATCGCAGACCCCGTGGGTCGGCGCACGCGACACGGCCGTGGTCACCATTCTTTATGGCTGCGGTCTGCGTATTTCCGAGGCTTTGGGGCTGACCGGCGCGGATGCACCGCTGCCGCCGACCCTGCGCATCATCGGCAAGGGCGGCAAGGAACGGCTGGTCCCGGTGATCCCCGCCGCCCGCGCGGCGGTCGAGCATTACCGCGAACTCTGCCCCTTTGACCTGAGCGCAGAGGCCCCGCTGTTTCGCGGCGTGCGGGGCAAGGCCCTGTCCCCAAGGATGATACAGGGTGTCATGGCGCGGGCACGCATGCAGCTTGGCCTGCCTGCCACCGCGACGCCTCATGCGCTGCGCCATTCCTTTGCGACACATCTGCTGACCGCCGGGGGCGATCTGCGCGCGATACAGGAATTGCTCGGCCACGCCTCGCTTTCAACGACACAGGCCTATACCAGCGTCGATACCGCGAGGCTGATGGAAGTCTATGACAAATCCCACCCGCGCGCATGAAACGCGAGATGCGGCACGGCTATACTGTGCCGCGTAAACCAGCCGCCGGAAACAATCGGCGGCCTGTGCCCCGCTCCGCCGGATTTCTCTTTGCATCCCCGTTTCGCTTCCTGCAAAAGTCGCGTCATGTCTGATAAAGTTAAAGCAACTCTCGTCCATCTCTTTACGGCCACAGGCGCCGTTTTCGCCATGCTGGCCATGCTGGCCGCGGTCGATCTGAAATGGGACCTGATGTTCCTTTGGCTGGTCGTTGCCTTTTTTGTCGACGGAATCGACGGTCCACTGGCCCGCAAATACCACGTCAAAAAGAACGCGCCCGAATTCGATGGTGTTTTGCTTGACCTGATCATCGACTACCTGACCTATGTCTTCATCCCCGCCTTTGCGCTGTTCAAGTCCGGGCTGATGGATGGCTGGACGGGCTGGTTCGCGATCATCGTCATCACCTTTGCAAGCGCCATGTATTTCGCGGATACGCGCATGAAAACAAAGGATAACTCTTTCTCAGGCTTTCCCGGTTGCTGGAACATGATGGTCCTGACCGTCTTTGCGCTTCAGCCGAATTTCTGGATCATTCTCGCGCTGGTGACGATACTGGCCGTCACCATGTTCCTGCCGCTGAAATTCATCCACCCCGTCCGCACCCAGCGCTGGCGGGCGATCAGCCTGCCGATGGCACTGGCATGGACCTTTTTTGCCGGATGGGCGGCTTGGGTCGACTTTCACCCGGAAAGCTGGGCGCACTGGGGTCTGATCGTGACCAGCGTCTACCTGCTCTTCGCAGGCATCGCACAGATGATCATCCCCGAACGCGACGCGGCCTGATCCGATCAGAAGACCTCGCCAATCGTGTGCCGCTTTCCCGCGTGTTCGAAACTATCCCCGGCCCGCAGCGATTTCATGCACTGGTACATCCGGCTATGCTCGGAAATCCCGGCGTATCGGGTGCCGTCGAAATTGAACAGGGGCACCGTCACCGCAACGACGCAATAGCGTTTGCCGATCCGACACACCGCGCCGGGTCTGACCCGGTCGGTCATCGAAAAATCCAGCCTTCGCATCGCGTCAAAGCGTTTCTGGTGAAACTGAACCGGACCCTCCAAAAAGCGAGGATGCAGTTTCGCCCTGCCATCCGGCCGCGCCCCAAGGAACACGTCGTTCAAATAGTTGCCGTAAAAGGAAATCGAAATGATGAGATCCTTGCTGATCTCATCGATCAAACGCTTTCGAAGTGCCATCTTGACACCCAGGCGGGTATTAACTGTCCCCATAACAGCCCCTTTTTTATCTGCCTTCAGGTTGCCTACGGGGACAAGGTTAACAGGTTATGAACAGACATCCGTAAAGCGGCATATGTGTCAGATCAGCAATCCAGCTGCCCCTTCGTGACGCAGCAGACTGACCTTGGTTTCGATACCGCCACGGGCCGAAAAACCGCCCAAGCCCCGGGCCGAAAGCACCCGGTGGCAGGGGATGATAATCGGCACCGGATTGCCACCGCAGGCCTGCCCAACCGCCTGCGCCGGCATGCCAAGTGTCTTGGCGATATCGCCATATTGCCGCGTCTCGCCAAAGGGGATGGCCGCGATCTCGGCGCAGACCGCTTTTTGGAAATCTGACCCCTCAACAAGAACCGGCAGGTCAAAGGCACGCAGATCCCCGTTGAAGTAGGATTTTATCTGCTCTTCCGCCGCGATCAGTTCCGGCGCATCACCTTGTTCCTGAAAGGTTTTCTCGGCATCGACCCAGTTCAGCGCGGTGATCGCGCCCGCCTCGCTCACGACGGCGATACGGCCCAGAGGTGTGTCTATCAACCGCTGCATTAACCTTCCCTCCACGTGCGCCTTGGCTTTCCCAAGACATGGCCCCGCTTTTAGCACAATTATGCCCGAATTTGTCGGCATGTTCATAACCATGGAAATGCCTGTTCTGAGCGGGCTTTCCGGTTTCTGTCACCACTCAAACGATTGCGTGGACCAATGGGGGTTGGGCCGCGTACCGGGAGAAATTGCATGTTAAAGATTTTCGCTGCTGCCGCTTCGATCGTCGCAATGACCGCTCTGCCCGCTTCTGCCGACCTATCCCAAAAGTTCGGCCGTGCCTCGTCGAAAAAGATGAAGGTCGCCTCTTCGCACCTACTACCGCCCGCCGATTACAAGGGCCAGTGGTGGACCTCGCCCGACAATTGCGAATATTCGCGCGCGGGCCGTCCGGGCGAAACCGTATGGTACCTGATCATCAACACCGCCCATTCCAAGTGCAAATCGCACCTGGTGCAGTCGGTCTATAAAGACGCCTACTGAAAGTCCTTCACGCGCGCCAGAATGGCACGGTGAAGATGACGTATACCGCCATGATTTCAAGCCGTCCGACCAGCATGGCGATGGCAAGGATCCACTTGGCGGTATCATTCAATCCCGCAAAATTGCCCGCCGGACCGATCCTGTCGCCCAAGCCCGGCCCGATGTTTGCAATGGCAGTCGCCGCGCCCGATACAGCGGTGATCATGTCAAGGCCGGTCAGCGCCAGCCCCCATGATACAAGACCAAGCGTTACCACGAAGAAAACAAAGAACGAGATCACCGAGTTCAGTGTTTCCTGATCGATGGGCCGCCCGGCATAGCGCGGCACAAAGACCCCATGCGGCGTCCTGATCCGCTGAAGCTGCACCTTGATCGAGGCGAAGAGCAACTGGTAGCGGAAGATCTTGACGGAACAGGCGGTTGACCCCGCGCAGCCCCCGATCAGCCCGATAAAGAAGAACAGCGAGATCATGAAAGGGCCCCAGCCCATGTAATCGACGCTTGCGTAACCGGTGCCCGAGATGATCGAAGTGATGTTGAACAGCGCCTCGCGCATGGACTGCTCCCAGTGATGCGGAAAGATCGTTGTCAGCACCAAAGTAGAGACCGCGACCAGCACGAAAATCGTCCAGAGAAACCCGCGCACCTGCACGTCCTCCCAGACACTCATCGGATTGCCGTTGATAAGCTGCACGTAGCGCACGAAAGGCAGGGCTGACAGGATCATGAAAATTGACGCGACATATTCCATATGGCCCGAGAAGGTACCGAAGGACGCATCATAGTTCGAAAAACCGCCGGTTGAAATCGTCGTCAGCGCGTGCACGGTCGCGTCGAAAGCGGACATGCCAAGCGCCGCGTAGCACAGCATACAGGCCATCGTCAGCGCGATGTAGATGACCGAGATCTGCTTTGCGATCTCGGTCGCGCGAGGCAGGATCTTGCCCATGGTTTCAAAGGCTTCGGTGCGGAAAATCTGCATGCCGCCGACCCGCAGTTCGGGCAGGAACACCATGGCGACCACGATGATGCCGATACCGCCCAGCCATTGCAAAATGCCGCGCCAGAGCAGCAGGCCATGCGGCAGGAAATCGAGGCCGGTGATAACGGTCGATCCGGTCGTTGTCATACCCGACATCGCCTCGAAATAGGCGTCGGTGAAACTGAGCTCGGTCGCGCCGATCATCAGGGGCAGCGCCCCGAATATCGGCAGCGCCACCCAGACCCCGGTGGTCAGCAGAAAGGTCTGCTGGATCGTCAGCCCTTCCTGCACGCCGTTGGCGCAGCACAGGGCGACCAAGCCGCCGATCAAGATCGTGACCAGACCGGCTTCGAGAAAGACAAGCCAGTGTTCATCGCCGCGCGCCAGATCGATCAGCATTGGCAAGAACATCGTCATGCCCAGAATGGCGACTAAGAGGCCGATTACATAGCCGACAGGGCGCAGGTCAAACATGAGCGAAGGCTTGGCTTGGCGCATGCGCCCTGTCAAGCGCGACCGCATCGCGCGCCTGCTTCGTGTCACCTAATCGACGCGGCAAGCGGGCGTTCCGTCTAGTGCCGTGGCAGCCGGTCGGAAAGTTCGATCCACGGCACCTGTTCCTGTGAGTGATAATGAAGCGCCGGTTGCACATCCGCTCCGGCCTGCAGCAGCGCGGCGTAGAAATGGGTTTCGCCCGGGTAGCGGTCTGCCCGAAAGAACAGCGGCGTCCCGCAGGTGCCGCAGAATCCACGCTCGGCCCCCGGACTGCTTTCGTAGGTGACCGGCTCATCGCCGGTCCAGCGCCACTTGCCGTTCTTGTGGCCGATCCACGTGGTAAAGGGTGAGGCCGTCGCCCGGCGACAGCTTTCGCAATGACAATGGGCAACCCAGAGATGCGGCCCGGTCAGCTCGAACCGGCTTTTGCCGCAAAGGCAATGGCCATCGATGATCTGCTCGGACATGGCCCCTCTCTGGCGGTTGTCACCCTACATGTATAAGGGTCGAGAACAGCTTGGGATCAAAGTTGCGTGCATCGAACGTGTCGCCTTCGATCAGGACCGACACCGCGTCATGGCTGTGCAGGCTTTCCTGATGGCTCGCCACGATACGGAAATCTCCGATCCGGGCATCGGCCAGCAATTGCTCGCAGAACAGCCGCGCCGCGTCTTCGACAAAGATCGGGTTGGCCGCGTTCATCTCGGCAAAGGCCTGTTCATCCTCGCGCTTGACCATCACCTGCGTTTCGGTCGGCACCGCGCGACGGCAGGCGTCGATCAGGTCCTCGAACCAGAGGCATTGCGCATCGGGTTCAAGCGCCACGGAAATCCGGGCAACCGAGCGCTGGGAATGCGGCGTCGCCAGCTGGCCGCGCGTCGCGCGTGCATGTTCCGACAATTCCAGCGAGCACGGGCAGGTGGAGGAATAGACATAGTCGAGATGCATGATCTTCTGACGCACGCCATTGGTTTCAACGAGTTCCAGCGCAATGTCGTAATACTGGTAGCCCGACAGGCCCGAGCGCAGGCTGTCCACCTTCATCGGGAAGGAAAACCGCATCTGGATGCGCGCATCAAAGCTTTCGAGATCGGATTTGTAATCGTCCAGCGCCGCCTCGATCACGCCAAAGCTGAAGGTCCGGTCGGCATGAGCATAAAAGCTGCGCATGATGCGGCTCATGTTGATGCCCTTCTTGTCAGCCTCGAGGCTGACGGTGCCGGTGACCGAGGTTTCAAGCGTCAGATCGCCGTTGTCACGGGTATGAAACCGGATCGGCAGCCGGAAGTTGGAAATACCGACATGCTGAATCTGCTGACGCGCGCCCCGGATCAGGCTTGACGGGCCGTTCTGCAAATCCGGCAGCGACGCCTTGTAGGCGGCATCGACGGTGAATTCCTCGGGGTATTGGCGCGACAGAACCGGGTATTCGATATTCGACTGGCGGCCCAGCGCACGCGCGACCGCAGGATCGAGATTGACCAGTTCCGCATAGGTCGCCTTGGATGCCCAGGCCCGCAGGACGTCCAGGGCCGCGGCAGCGTCTTCGTGATCGGGGGTTTCCTCGATCGTCGTCGGCATATGGATGTTCATCAGCGTCCCCTTTGCAGTCGAGCCAGATCTAAGTACGGCAGATGCAGATTACCAATATATAATCAGTACGCTTCGCAACCATCCCCGGATCAGCGCCGGGCGCAAAAAACTTCACCCATTGTACCAGATAAGTATCACGAGACGGCCAAACTTTTGCGCGAATGGCCGCCCCGGGAAAGACTTAGCCCGCCGAGGCGGCGGCAAGCGCCTGCCGGATATCGGCCAGCAGGTCGTCCGTATCCTCGATCCCGACCGAGAACCGGATCAGACCGGGAGTGATCCCCAGCAGCTCTTTCTGATCCGCCGGAAGCCGCTGGTGCGTCGTCGTTGCCGGATGGGTCACGATCGACTTGGAGTCACCAAGGTTGTTCGAAATGAGCACGATTTCCAACGCGTTCAGGAAGGCGAATGCAGCCTCCTGCCCACCTTTGAGTTCAAAGGCAATGACCGTTCCGCCCTGCCCCATCTGGCTCTGGGCAAGATCATACTGCGCATGGCCCTTGAGACCGGGATACAAGACACGCTCCAGCGCGGCTTCGCCCTCGAGCGCCTCGGCAATCGCCTGCGCCGACTGGGCCTGTGCCTTGACGCGCAGGCTCATGGTCTCAAGCCCCTTGAGCATGATCCACGCGGTGAACGGGCTCATCGAGCCACCGGTGTGCTTCATGTAGGGTTCGACCGTCTTGCGGATGAACTCGCGCGTGCCAAGGATCACCCCGCCCAGCGCCCGGCCCTGCCCATCGATATGCTTGGTGGCGGAATAGACAACTACATCCGCCCCCTGCGAAATCGCCTTGGAAAAGACCGGCGTCGCAAAGACATTATCGACAAGCACCAGAGCACCGACCGCATGGGCCAGCTTGGCCACCGCCGAGATATCGATGACTTCGAGAGTCGGGTTCGACACGGATTCAAAGAACACCGCCTTGGTGTCGGGACGGATCGCGTCGCGCCATTGGTCAAGATCGGTGCCATCGACAAAGGTCACCTCGACCCCGTAACGGCCCAGAACCTCTTCGAGGATGTAAAGGCAGGAACCAAACAGCGCACGGGCCGAAACCACGTGATCCCCGGCCTTGAGCATCGAGGTCAGCGCGCCGGAAACAGCGGCCATGCCGGAAGCGGTAGCAAACGCGTCCTCCGCACCTTCCAACAGCGCGATCCGTTCCTCGAACATGCGCACTGTCGGGTTGCCGTAGCGGGCATAGATGAATTCGTCCTCTCCCGTCTTGATAAACCGCGCCTCGGCGGCTTCGGCACTGTCATAGGCAAAGCCCTGCGTCAGGAAAATGGCTTCGCTCATCTCGCCATACTGGCTGCGGCGCACGCCCCCGTGGACGGCTTTCGTTCGTTTGTTCCAGTTCTCGCTCATATCGACCTCCGGCCCTTCTTCGGGCACAAAAAAACCCCAGACGCGGTCAAGCGAAAGGGGCCTTTCATCCTGACCTTTTAGCGGAATATTTAACGTGGCCCGCAATCCGGTAACAAATCGCCACGAAGAATGAGTGTCCTTTACTGGTCACAGTGACGGAAAGTCAAGGCACCAATCCACATCGTCACGGTGCCGTAACCATAGTTTCATCCCGACGTCATACGCATCGTACAGAGAAGCGCCACAACATCTGGTATGAGGTGAGCGATGCCGCTGATCAGGATCAATGCCAAGGGGAGCGAGCCGCGCCTGCACCGCGGGACTCAGCCCCTCTACCGGCGCCTCGCCGAGGTCAATTCCGAGGCCACCCGTGACGAGCCGGTGATCGTGATGATCCACGGCTACAAGTACCGCCCCGGGATGCCGGATCACTGCCCCCACCTTCACATCATGGCCATGCATCCGCGCGACCGGCCCTGGCACTCACCGAGCTGGCCCCGGCATCTTGGGTTCGGCACTGGCCACGCGAACGAAGGTCTGGGCATCGCCTTTGGCTGGGACGCGCGTGGCCCGCTCTGGAGTGCCCGTCGCCGCGCCATCGAAGCAGGCCGGGCACTGGCGCAGCTGCTGAATGACCTGCGCCGCCAAGGCCCCGATCGCCCCGTTCACGTGCTTGCCCATTCGATGGGCACGGAAATCGCGCTGCAGGCGCTCTATCACCTGCCGGCCAATGCCATTCAGCGGATCGTGTCGCTGACCGGGGCCAGCTATCGCGAAACCGCACAGGCGGCGCTGGAAACGGCGGCCGGGCAAACCACCGAGTTCTTCAACATCACCAGCCGCGAGAACGACACGTTCGATTTCCTGTTCGAACGGCTGGTCGCGCCCCCCGTCCCCGGCGACCGCGCCATCGGGCTGGGTCTCAAGGCCCCGAACGCAGTGACGCTGCAACTGGATTGTGCCGAAACCCTTGGCAACCTGCACCATCTCGGCGCGCCGCTGGGCAGCCCGGAGCGGCGCATCTGCCACTGGTCGACCTATACCCGTGCGGGCACGCTGCGCTTTTACAACGACCTGATGCGCAACCCGGCCCGCTGGCCGCTGCAACGCGTGCAACAGGCCGTTCCGGATGCGCCCCCGCGCCGCTGGTCACGCCTTGTTGCGCCCCCGGCCATTGCCATGCCCTTGCTTGCGCCGCAGAAAGCGTCATGATCGCGCCCGATTAGAACGGGGATGAGACATGACAATCGATCTGTATTTCTGGCCGACACCAAACGGCTGGAAGGTTTCCATCGCGCTCGAGGAGATGGAGCTGGCCTATGACACACATCTGGTGAACATCCAGAAAGGCGACCAGTTCAAGCCGGATTTCCTGAAGATTTCGCCGAACAACCGCATGCCCGCCATCATCGATCCCGACGGTCCGGATGGCGCGCCGATCTCGATCTTTGAATCCGGGGCAATCCTGCAATATCTCGCCCGCAAGACCGGAAAGTTCTGCGGCAAGACCGAACGGGACCGCATCGCCGTGGATCAATGGCTGATGTGGCAGATGGGGGGGCTGGGTCCGATGGCCGGACAGGCGCATCATTTCCTGCAATACGCCCCCGACATGGACCCGCCGCAGGTGCTGCCCTATGCGCAGGGCCGCTATCGCAGCGAGGTCGCACGGCTTTACGGTGTTCTGGACAAGCAACTGGCAGAGAACGAATTTGTCGCCGGGTCCGACTTCACCATCGCGGATATGGCGATCTGGCCCTGGGCGCATCTTTACAAGCGGCAGGAACAGACCATCGAGGACAAGCCGCATATGGCGCGCTGGCTCGACACGGTCAGCGCCCGCCCAGGCGTTCAGCGCGGGCGCGACCTGCATGCCGATCTGCGCAAGCAACTGCCCGACAAATCCGCGCAGGAGCTGCTTTTCAAGAAATGACCGGCACGGCGTTTACGCCTTGTCATCCTCTTCGATCATATGCGCCTGAAGGGCGACGATCTGCGCCCAGAGGAACAGGAACAGGATGATGGGGAAACCGAAGGTCTCGATCTTGACCCAGAGGTCGGTGGACAGGTTTCTCCATACCAGTTCATTCGCGATGGCCAGCAGCGCGAAACAGATGCAAAGCCGCCGGGTGAGCTGCATCCAGCCTGCTTCGCGCATGGGGATCATGTCGCCCATCACATATTCAAGGTAGGACCGTCCGCGCATCAGCCCGATGCCCAGCAACAGGGCAAAAACGCCGTAAACGATGGACGTCTTCATCTTGAAGAACCGTTCATCGTTGAACCACGCGGTCAGACCGCCGAAGAAGATGACCATGAAGGCGGTGAAAATCTGCATCCGGCTGAGTTCGCCGGTCAGCTGCCACAGGATGCCCATCGCGATCAGCAGGATCGGCACAAAGACCAGCGTGGCCACGATGAACCCGGAATATTCCGTGCCGCCAAAGACAAACACGTCTTCCTTGATCCGCAGGTAGATCAGGAAAAACAGGATCGGCGGCCCCAGTTCCAGCACCTGTTTCAGCCAGATGTTGATCTCTTTCTTCTGCTTCGGCATTCGGGCTCTCAGCCTCCCATTTCTACGATGACCGCGCCAATGGCGATCAGGGACATCAGCGCGATCCGGCGCGGCCCCACGGTTTCCTTCAGCACCAGCCAGCCGATCAACGCGGCAAAGACGGTGGATGTTTCGCGCAGTACCGCCGCCTCGCCCACCTTGTCCAGACGGGTGGCCAGCATGATCGACCCGAAACTGAAATAGGCCACGATGCCGCCGAAAAAGCCACGCAGCAAGAGCGGCCCGGGATTGGGCGGGGCGTCCATGCGACGCCAGCGTAGAAAGCCGATGATCGGCATCACCAGCCCGTCGAGCATGAAGAACCAGAACAGGAAGGTGAACGGATCGGCCGTCGCGCGGATGCCATAGGCGTCGTATGTCGTGTAAAGCGCCACGAAGAGCCCGGTCATGACCGCCAGCCCCAGCGCCGCCCAGAGCGTGTCGCGCTCCGAGACAAGGAAGATCAGGTTATAAAGGGCAAGACCAAAGATCCCGGCCAACAAGACCCCCACACCAACCCACTGCATCGGCGCAAAGATCTCGCCGAAAATGAAATAGGCGCCGATGACGGTGAACAGCGGCCCCATGCCGCGCACCACCGGGTAAACCACCGTGTACGCGCCCTTGGTATAGGCCTGCGCCTGCAACAGCTTGTAGAACAGATGGATGACAAAAGCCCCGGCAAAGATCGGCCACATGTGCGCCTCGGGCCATGGCACAACGAAGAGGACGAACGGGATCGACATCAGGCAATAGAAGATATCTATCGCCCCGCGCGACAGCCACGGATCGTACCGCCCCTTTTGCAGCGCGCCAAAGACCGCGTGAAGAAACGCAGCGAGAAGCGCAAGGAACAGCGCAAGCTGATGACCGGCCGAGGTGCCTTCGAGGGAAACCAGCCAGTCGCTCATCGCACGCCCACCGGGAACCTGTGGTAAGATATGACAGTTTTGTGACTATCGCAGGCTAGGGAAACATACATGTGGGACACGATTGTCGACGAACTTACCAATACCTTCTCCGAAGTGCCGCTGATCGTGGCCCTGACGCGCATGCTTGCCGCGCTGGTTCTGGGTTCCGTGATCGGCATGGAGCGGGAATGGCGCCGCAAACCCGCCGGGCTGCGCACCCATATGCTGGTTTCGATCGCCGCCTGCCTGTTTATCCTTGTCTCGCAACACCTTGGCAGCCTTTCCTTTGGCGTCGGCAACGAGGTGCAGATCGATCCCCTGCGTCTGGTCGAGGCCGTCACCGCTGGCGTGGCCTTTCTCGCAGCAGGCGTGATCTTTACCTCGGGCGACAAGGTGAAAAACCTCACGACCGGGGCCTCGATGTGGCTGGCCGGTGCCATCGGGCTTGCCTGCGGAGCGGGACAGGCGCCGCTGGCCGCGCTGGCGACCCTGCTGGTCACTGCGGTTCTCATCGGTCTGCGCTGGCTGGAAAAGGGCATGGGCACGCATTGATGGCCCCGACGCCGGTCTTCAGAAGGGGAGATTTTCACGCGGCGCTATCCAACCCTGTCAGCGCGGCGGCAAATTCATCGGGATCGAAGGGGGCAAGATCGTCGATCTGCTCGCCCACGCCGATGGCATGGATCGGCAGGCCAAACTTGTCGGCCAGCGCGACCAGCACGCCGCCCTTGGCGGTCCCGTCCAGCTTGGTCATCACCAGCCCGGACACGTCGGAAATCTTGCGGAAAGTCTCGACCTGGCTCAGCGCGTTCTGGCCGGTTGTCGCATCCAGCACCAGCAAGGTGTTATGCGGCGCGGTTTCATCCTTTTTACGGATCACGCGGACGATCTTGGCCAGTTCTTCCATCAGGTCGGCGCGGTTCTGCAACCGGCCCGCCGTGTCGATCAGCAACAGGTCAGCCCCGTCTTCCTGCGCCTTGGTCATCGCGTCAAAGGCAAGGCTTGCCGGGTCGGACCCTTCTGGCGCGGTCAGCACCGGCACCCCGGCACGATCACCCCAAACCTGCAACTGCTCCACCGCCGCTGCACGGAAAGTATCGCCCGCCGCGATCACGACCTTCTTTCCGGCGGCGCGGAACTGGCTTGCCAGCTTGCCGATGGTCGTGGTCTTACCCGATCCGTTCACCCCGACGACCAGCACAACCTGAGGCCGTTTCGAATAAATCGGCAGCGGCCGCGCGACAGGCTCCATCACCCGCGCAATCTCAGTCGCGAGGAACTGCTTGATCTCATCGACCGACAGTTTCCGCCCAAAGCGGCCCTCGGCCATGTTCGCGGTGACGCGCAACGCGGTATCCACGCCCATATCGGCGCTGATCAGCAGCTCTTCGAGCTGTTCCAGCATGTCGTCATCCAGCACCCGGCGCACCACGGTCTTGGGCGTGCTGCGGCCCAGCAACCGGCCCAGCAGCCCGCCGCCCCGCGCCGGTTCCGGCGCGCCCATGTCCAGCCGGTCGGGCGAGATCGAGGGCTGCGGATCGCTTGGCATCGGCGCTTCGCTCGGCGGAGAGACCGGGCCCGGTTCGGGCATTTCCGGCATTTCGCTCGGCGACGGTGACGGGACCTCGGTCGGCGAAGGGGTCGGCGACGGCAGATCCGGTTTCGGATCGGGACGCGGCGTCGGCTGCGGCACGTCCGGTTCGGGGACCGGCTCGCGCTCGGGGATCGGGGTCGGCTCCGGCGTCGGATCGGGGATCGGCGCCGGGTCAGGCTCCGGTGTCGGGTCCGGGATGGGGGTCGGTTCCGGCTCGGGTGTCGGATCCGGGGTCGGCGGCGTGTCGGGCTTCGGATCAGCCGCCCGCGTCGGTGCTGCGACCTCTTCGGCTTCGCCGCCATCTTCCACGATCGCGTCCAGACCCTGCTCCAGCTTGGAGGAGGATTTGAACAAGCGATCTTTCAGCTTGGTGAAAAAGGCCATGATCTACTCCGCAATTGCCCCCATGACGTAGTCCAGCACCACGCCGGATGGAAGAGCGGATGATCAGTTAGCGCCAACAGCGCCTCAGACTTCCTCGGGAAAGTGCCTGATCACGCTGCGGATCGGGTTCGGTGCCGCCTGCCCCAGCCCACAGATGCTCGCATCCGCCATCGCCGTGCAAAGCTCTTCGAGCAGCGGCTGATCCCAGTGATCCGCCTGCATCAGCTTTACCGCCTTTTCGCAGCCGACCCGGCAGGGCGTACATTGCCCACAGCTCTCATCCTCGAAAAACCGCAGCATGTTCAGCGCCGCATCGCGCATCCTGTCCTTGTCCGACAGGATCACCACGGCCGCCGACCCGATAAAGGTGCCGTGTCGCTGCAACATGTCGAAATCGAGCGGCACGTCGTTCAGCGAGGCAGGCAACAGACCCGAAGACGGCCCGCCCGGCTGGTAGGCTTTGAACTCATGCCCCTCGAGCATCCCGCCCGCGGCCTCGAGCACGTCCGAAATGGTCGACCCGGCAGGCAGCAGATGCACCCCCGGCTGTTTGACGCGGCCCGAGACGGAGAAGCTGCGCAAACCCTTGCGGTCGTTGAATTCCATCTTGCTGAGCAGCCCGTGCCCCTCGCGGCAGACCCGGTTCACCCAGTAAAGCGTTTCGACGTTATGCACCAAGGTCGGGCGGTCAAAGACGCCGACCTGCGCCACGAAAGGCGGCCGGTGACGCGGGATTCCGCGTTTGCCTTCAATGGATTCGATCATCGCGCTTTCTTCGCCGCAGATATAGGCCCCGGCCCCGCGTCGCAGATCGATATACCCAGGCGCGACGATGCCAGCTTCCTCGAGCGCGCGAATTTCGCGGCGCAGGATTTCGAGGATTCCGGGGTATTCGTCCCGCATGTAGATGAAACAGGTTTCCGCCTCGACCGCCCATCCGGCGATCAACATCCCCTCAAGGAAGGCATGCGGCCGGCGTTCAAGGTAATAGCGGTCCTTGAACGTCCCCGGCTCGCCCTCGTCACCGTTCACGGCAAGGTAACGTGGCCCGGCATTGGCCCGCACAAAGCCCCATTTCTTGCCGCTCGGAAAGCCCGCGCCGCCCAGACCCCGCAGACCTGAATCAAGGATCAGCTGCTGCACCTCTTCCCAGTCGCCGTTTTCGCGCAGGTCAAGCAGCGTCGCATAGCCGCCATCCGCGCGATACGCCTCGAACCCTTCGTAATCGGGAATGTGGGTGTGGGTATCGCCCGCCTCGATCGCCTGCATGGTCTTTTCGACCGTCGCATGGGTGATGTGGTTATGGCCGATTTCCAGCACCGGCGCGGTTTCGCACCGGCCCATGCAGGGCGCGCGCAGCACCCGGATTTCTGACGGGTCCAGCCCGGTTTCCAGCGCCTGTTTCAGCGCCTGCGATCCCGCCAATTCGCAAGACAGCGAATCGCAGACCCGGATGGTCAGCGCGGGCGGCGGGGTTTCACCCTCTTTCACCACGTCGAAATGCGCGTAGAACGTCGCCACTTCATAGACCTCGGCCATCGAGATCCGCATCTCTTCGGCCAGCGCCCGCAGATGCGCGGCAGACAGATGCCCGTATTCGTCCTGGATCAGGTGCAGGAACTCGATCAGCAGGTCGCGACGGCGCGGCCGGTCACTCAGCAGCGCACGGACCTCTTCCCAGGCTGTATCCTCCAGCTGCCGGCCCTTGGGCGTATGCCGCCCCTTGCCCTTACCGGATTTCCAGACACCCTTTGCTTCGCGATCCTGCATTTCGCCGGCTTCCCTGTTCAATTCTTCGGCAATCTATACCCCACCCGCACCACGTCATTCGATCAAAAGCGACAGGGCAGAGCGACTTTGCGTTGCCTTGAGCTTTCCCATATGATGCATGGTGTCGCGCATCTGATACCAGACCTTAGCCTTTGACCCGTATCAAAGCGAAAATCGCGGCCCATGTCGCCCTAGCGTAAAGTCGCGTTCTACGGGAAAGGAAATTAATGATCCGTTACGCGATGGCCAGCCTGACGCCTGCGGTCCTGCTTGGTCTCGGCTGTGTCGCGGGCGGGGTCTGGATCTGGCTGGGGCTGGCGTCGATGACACTTGTCGTCTTTGCCGCCGACCGGCTGACCCGGCTTCCTGCCCGACCACGCGAAGATTCCCGCGCGCTGGCGCAGGGCAACCGGCTTTGCGTGGTCTTGAGTGCGGCGCATTTCCTGCTGCTCGGGCTGGGCGTTCATGCGCTGGCCAATGGTACGGGCAACCCCGCCGCCACTGTCGCTCTCTGGTTCGGCGTCGGCCTGTTTCTCGGTCAGATTTCGAATGCCACCGGGCATGAGCTGATCCATGCCCCGCAACGCGGGCTTCGCCGCCTTGGCATCGCGATCTTCACCTCCCTGCTCTTCGGCCATCACGTCTCGGCCCATCTGCGGGTGCATCACCCCTTTGTCGCCAGCGACCGCGATCCAAATTCGGCACGCCCCGGCGAAGGGTTTCATCGTTTCTGGCCTCGCGCCGCCATCGGGTCATTCCGCGCCGGTCTTCGCGCCGAAAACCGCCTGCGGCAAGGGCGCGCGAGGGGGCTGCACCCCCATCTGATTTACACGCTCGGCGGCGCGGCGACTGTGCTTGCCGCCCTGCTTATCGCCGGATGGCCCGGCCTGATCGCTCTCCTCACCCTCACGACATTCTCGCAGATGCAGCTTGTGCTGTCGGATTACGTCCAGCATTACGGGCTGCGCCGCCAAACCCTTGCCGATGGCCGGTTTGAGCCGGTTTCTCCGCGCCATTCGTGGAACGCCGCCCCGTGGTATTCCGCCGCGATGCTGCTCAACGCGCCGCGCCATTCGGATCATCATGTGGCCCCCACGCGCCGCTTTACCGCCCTGCGTCTGAACCCGGATGAGATGCCGATGCTGCCCTCGACCTTTCCGGTCATGGCGCTGATCGCAACCATCCCACCGCTCTGGAAACGCCTCATGGATCCACGTGTTGCCCGGTTTGACGCCGCCCGCCCCGCCGACGTTAACCTTGTGTCAACCATTGGTAGCGAAACCCGCGACCCTGTGGCAGAGTTTGCCCATGCTACGACTATCGCTGATTCTGACCGCTTTCCTCGCCCAACCGCTGGCCGCTCAAACAGCGATGAGCGCCGAGGCCTTTGAAAATTACACCAAGGGCAAAACCCTGTTCTACGGCAACGGCGGTGAGGCCTACGGGGTCGAGCGTTACCTCGATGACCGCCGCGTTGTCTGGTCTTTTCTGGACGGAGAATGCAAATACGGGTCGTGGTATGAACAGGCGGGCCAGATCTGTTTCGTCTACGATGATCGCCCGGGCGATCCGCAGTGCTGGACCTTTCGCAAGGGCACGGGCGGGCTGATCGCCCAGTTCGAGAACAATAATTCCTCGACCGAGCTTTACGAGGCGCAAGACGTGGGCGAAGAGATGATCTGCTACGGTCCCGACGTCGGCGTCTAGCCCAAGCTCCAATCAATAGATCAGAACAGGCTGCCCTGATCCGGTTCGGGTGCCGCTTTCGATGGCTTGCGCGCAGGCTTGCCGCCCACCGTCATCCGACCATCTGCGAATTGAATCTCAAGCGTTGCCGCCCCCTCGGCCTCGGCCTTGCGGGTCACCACCTCTCCCTCGGCGCGGATCACCGCATATCCCCGCTCCAGCGTCGCCTCGTACCCCAGCGTGGCCAGCATCCGGTCTGCTGTCTTCAGCCGGATATCCAGCGCCGAAATCTGGTTGCGACCGACCGCAGACAACCGCCGCGACAAGCCGCCAAGATCCTGCTTTCGCTGGGCAATCTTCGCGGTCAGCTCACGCGATCGCAGACGCGCTGCTCGCGATTCGAACCCGGTGCGCCGCTGCGCCACCGCCCGGTCCAGCGCCGGAACCAGCCGCGCCGACCATTGCTGAACGCCGCGCCTTTCCTGCGCGATCATGCGCGTCAGAACCGACGGTCTCAGGCTGCCGGACACATCCGACAGATGCACCCGCTGCGCCTGCACCCCCTTGATGAGCGCGACCGGCAGCTGATCGGCGATCCGGTCATAGCGTTGCCGTGCCGAGGCCAGCAGGCTGTCGCCCCGTGGCAAAGCCCGGCTTAAATCGGCCAGCCGCTGACGCCGCAGCGTCACCGCGCCATTGCCCGCCCGCGTCAGCCGCGCGCCCTGCCCTTCGACCCAGGCCAGCAGTTCGACCCGCACCGGCACAGCCAGTTCGGCCGCCGCCGTCGGCGTCGGCGCGCGCCGGTCGGAAACGAAATCGATCAGCGTCGTATCGGTTTCGTGCCCCACGGCGGAAATAAGAGGAATCTGCGACGCCGCCGCCGCCCGCGCTACAACTTCTTCGTTGAACCCCCAAAGGTCCTCGACCGAGCCGCCCCCCCGCGCGACGATCAACAGATCGGGTCGCGGCAGCGCACCACCGGGCGTCAGGCGATTGAACCCTTCGATGGCCCGCGTCACCTCGGGCGCGCAGGCCGCCCCCTGCACCGCAACCGGCCAGATCAGCACCTTGCGCGGAAAACGATCGCGCAGCCGATGCAGGATGTCGCGGATCACCGCGCCGGAGGGCGAGGTAATCACGCCAATGATTTCAGGTAGATACGGCAGAGGTTTCTTGCGAGACGCCTCGAACAACCCCTCGGCGGCAAGCTGCTTCTTGCGCTTTTCCAAAAGCGCCATCAACGCGCCCTGCCCCGCGACAGCCACCTCGTCCACGTTCATATTGTACTTGGATTGCGCGCCAAAGGCGGTCAGCCGCCCGGTAACGACGACCTCCAGCCCCTCTTCGGGAACCACTGAGAGATTCGCGATCTGCCCTTTCCACGTGGTACAGGCAAGAACGCTGCGGTCATCCTTGACGTCATAGTAAAGATGCCCTGACCGCGCCTTGAACACGCGCCCGACCTCTCCCTTGACGCGGATTCGGCCGAATTCGTCTTCCAGAGTGCGTTTCACCGCGCCGGATATCTCCGACACGGTGTATTCGGGTGTATTCTGTCCCGGAGCGGGATCGTCTATCAGATCGGACATGGGGCAAGTATTGCCCCATGTCTCACGTCAGTAAAAGGTCACGCAGCGCGTTTTTCGTGCCGACCTTCGGCGATTTCCTCGATCACCTTGCTACAAAAGGCAGGAAGGTCGTCGGGGTTTCGGCTGGTCACCAGCCCCATGTCGGTCACGACCTCGCTGTCCTCCCATAGACCACCGGCATTCCGGATGTCCTTCTCGATGGAGTTGAACGAGGTCACCTTGCGGCCCTTGACGATGTCGGCCTCGGCCAGCAGCCACGGCGCATGGCAGATCGCGCCGATTGCCTTGCCGCTGTTCCAGAAGGAGCGGACAAATTCGACAGCGTTCTTGTCGGCGCGCAGCAGGTCAGGGTTGATCTGGCCACCGGGCAGAACGAGCGCGTCATAGTCATTCGAGGAAACGTCCGACAAAAGCTTGTCTACGGATATCGGGCGCCCCCAGTCGTCGCCATCCCAGCCCTTGATCTCACCTTCTTCCAGCGAAACCACGTGAACATCCGCGCCTGCGTCGCGCAGTGCTTCCAGCGGCTTTTCCAGTTCAGACTGCTCAAATCCATGCGTGGCAAGGATTGCTACTTTTTTTCCACTGAGACGTGCCATTTCATGACTCCTTATTCTCTGTTTCTGCCCACTCAACGCGAGCAAAAAGGCAGAGTTCCTTTGGCCGTCTTCCGCCCGCGTCTTCTTGCCTATTGCCCGCCGTCCCCCTATGCAGACGGCGATTTGTGACAGGACCGCAGCAAGGGGATAGCGGATGAACATTCTGATCTTGGGCAGCGGCGGGCGTGAACACAGCCTTGCATGGGCGGTCATGCAGAACCCGAAATGCGACAAGCTGATCGTTGCCCCCGGTAATGCGGGCATCGCCGCCATCGCCGCCTGCGCCAAGCTCGATATCCTCGACGGGCCGACCGTTGTGGAATTTGCGCTGGAAAACAGCATCGATTTCGTCATCGTCGGCCCCGAAGCCCCGCTTGCGGCTGGCGTCGCCGACACGCTGCGTGACGCGAATATCCTTGTCTTCGGCCCCTCGGCCGCCGCCGCACAGCTTGAGGCCAGCAAGAATTTCACCAAGGAAATCTGCGCTGCCGCCAAGGCCCCCACCGCCGATTACGCGCATTTCACCGATGCCGACGCCGCCCGCACCTATATCCGCGAACAGGGCGCGCCGATTGTCGTCAAGGCCGACGGGCTTGCGGCCGGCAAAGGCGTCATCGTCGCCATGACCGAGGAAGAGGCCCTTGCCGCCATCGACGACATGTTCGGCGGTGAGTTCGGCTCAGCCGGAGCCGAGGTTGTCATCGAAGAGTTCATGGAGGGCGAAGAGGCCTCATTCTTCGTGCTATGCGACGGCACGGATGTGCTCCCCATCGGCACCGCACAGGACCACAAGCGCGTCGGCGAAGGCGATACCGGCCCGAACACCGGCGGCATGGGCGCCTATTCCCCTGCCCCCGTCATGACCGACGAAATCACGCAAAAGGCGCTCGATGAAATCGTGCGCCCGACGATGGCGGAAATGGCCAAGCGTGGAATGCCCTATCAGGGGGTTCTCTATGTCGGGCTGATGATCAAGGACGGCCAACCCCGGCTGGTCGAATACAATGTGCGTTTCGGCGATCCGGAATGTCAGGTGCTGATGATGCGGCTTGGTGCACAGGCGATGGACCTGATGCACGCCGCCGCCGAATCCCGCCTTGGGAAAACCCGGGTGAACTGGGCCGATGACCACGCGATGACCGTCGTCATGGCCGCCAAGGGCTATCCCGGTTCTTATGAAAAAGGCAGCCGGATCAACGGGCTGGACGATCTGCCCGAAACCAGCAGCGAAATGTGCTTTCACGCGGGCACGTCCGAGACCGACGGCCATATCACCGCGAGCGGCGGGCGGGTCCTGAATGTCACCGCCCGCGGCAAGACGCTGGCCGAAGCGCGCGACCGCGCCTATGCGATGGCCGACGCCATCGACTGGCCCGAAGGCTTCTTTCGCCGTGACATCGGCTGGCGCGCGCTCTGACTTCTGGCGCGCCGGTTGCTACTTGACCGGCGCTGGCGAGGAATAGTTCGGGATCGGGCTTTCCGAGGCGGCAACCGGTTCGATCTCTGGCCAGTTGCCCTCGGCGATATTGATATTGCCGGGGATGTCCTCTTCCCAGAATCCGACAACCACATCGGTGATATTCAGGTAAAGCTTGTCATCCACCACCCGCCAGAGCGTCGGGTTGCCGGGCACCTTGCCTCCTTTTGACACGCCATAGGCACAATGCCCGTCATAGGCCGGCGCGAAATAGGCAGGGTTTTCCAGAAACTTGTCGCGGTTTTCTTCGCTGCTGAAGGCAAAGACCGCCCCATTGTATTCGGCGGTGATATCCGCGCGCCCCGGCACCGGATCGGGTTGCGGTGTCCCCACCGGGCTTTGTTCGAGATCGCGATAGGCGACCACGTCGAACCCCGACACGGCGAACCCGGTGGAATCGACGAATTGTTCGCCCGCAAAGGCAGGCGCGGTAAACAGGAAACTCGCGGCAAACAGCGGTAACAAGGACCGTTTCATGACATATCCTTTCGGCCATCAAGCGTGTCGCACAAGGTGCATAGGAGCGCAGATTACGGCAAATCCGGGACTTGCGTACCGTGGCTCGCGCAGCTGTTACGCCAAATTGTCTTTCGTGATCAGGAGGGCTGCTTTTGTTTCAAAAGCCCCAGCTCAGCGCGCTTTTTCTTGCTGAGCCCTGAAACAACCATGTCAAAAGACAAGGCGATATGGTCCTGCAACTCGCTGTCCGACAGGCCGGGGCTGGCGTAGTGCTGCACCCATTTCAGACCGCGCGACGCCATATAGGGCGCGGGGCGGATGCCCTCCATATCCGGCAGGATCTCAAACGCCATATCGGTGACCTTGAAGGTAAAGGCCGCCGCGCCATCGTTCCAGCCACAGATGGCAAAAACCTTGCCGCCGACTTTCCACACATCCGCATCGCCCCACTGCACCACGTGAGTGCTTGATGGAAACGTCGCGCAATAGGCGTTGAATTCGTCGCGTGTCATGGGCGTAGTCTAGCCGTGCCCCGCCTCAGCGCAAGATTGGCGGCTTGTCCGGGTCGCTGCCCGGCGCGATCCGGCTGACTTCGGGTTGCATCGCTTCGGGCAGATCAAATCGCAACCCGGCGCGCAACAGCGCCTCGGCCATCGGCTCATCCGAGGTAAAGAACCCGACGTCCAGCGCGCCCGCCTCGATCCCCGAAAAGGTCAGCGCCTCGCCCGTGGCGCGCGCCAGCGCATCCCGGCCCCAGTCTGCGGCATCCACAAAGGCCAGCATATGCCCGTGCCCGCCGGTTTCGTATGTCACACCAACAAGATAGGCGGTCCGCGCCAGCCCCATCGCCGTCGCCAGCTTGGTATCCAGCGCTGAAATCAGGCTTTCAGGCAGCCCCTTCGGCGCGTTCACCTCGGCAATTTTCGCCTCGACCTCTGAGGGGATATTCGCCGTCGTCTCGGCCAGCCACGCAACGCCAGAGGGCGGGATCAGGATCGACGATGGCGCGACTTCGAGGTTGACGCCAAGCCCCAGCCCTTCTGCCGCCAGCATCCCCGCAAGGGTGCGCCCCGACAGTCCCACATAGGGCGCGGGCCGCCCGGCAAAATCCGCCAGCCGGGATTCGCGATCAAAAGCGAGCACGAATGTCCCCTCTTCCAGCTCGAAAATCTCGGGGCTGACATCGTCGCCCTTCGGCTCGGCGCTCAGCATCAGGAACAGTTCCCCATCCGCGAGCCGTTCGTAAAACCGCATCCGCGCCGCGCCATCCTCGGGCGCCGCTTCCATCGCCGCATGGGCCTGATCCAGCGGAGTCGTCTCGCTCATTCCATCACCTTTCTCACCCTGTCGCGCAGAACCGGCAGCAGATCCGCCTCGAACCACGGGTTTTTCTTCAACCACCCGGTATTGCGCCATGACGGATGAGGCAAGGGAAAGACCGACGGCGCATGGTCGCGCCAGCCCGCCACGGTCGCGGTCACGCTCTTTTGCGGCCCCATATGCCACTTATGCGCGTAGCCGCCCACCAGAACCGTCAGTTTCACCGAGGCAAGCTGTGCCATCACCGACCCGTGCCATGTGGCCGCGCAAACGGGCGGCGGCGGCAGGTCCGCGCCTTTTGCATCATAGCCCGGAAAACAGAACGCCATCGGCACGATCGCAACCCGATCCCGGTCGTAAAAGGTCTCGTCATCCAGCCCCAGCCAGTGGCGCAGCCGGTCGCCCGAGGCATCGCTGAATGGTCGCCCCGAGGCATGCACCCGCGCCCCCGGTGCCTGCCCCGCGATCAGAATCCGCGCCGCCGGACGAAACCACACGACCGGACGCGGCGCATGCGCGGTCCGGGTCGCGGCAAAGCGCTCGGCACAGATCCGGCAGGACCGGATCTCGTCGCGCAGACCGTCATCGGGGCGAATATCAGGCTCATTCATCGTCATGAACGATGTATCTGTGCCACGTTTGCCTCCGGATCAATCCCACGGCCTTCGCCAAGACAATTTAGGGTGATAAACAGGCCGGTAACAAAGGCCCTGAAAACAGGGGCGCGCAGGCAGGAAAACAGTCACATCCACTTTGGCCATAATGTTGCCAGTTTCGCTACATAGCAGCAGTATATGACCTATTAAGAAACGTCTGATACGGGTTGTTAACCGGTTTTGGACAGGAACGGTGGACCCAACCACCCAACGTATCGGGCAAGAAGGCGGCATCAGACGACGAATATGCTAGAATTCGTGAATGTCAGCAAATCTTTCTGGACGGGGACGCGGCGCAAGGTGATCCTCGACCAAGTGTCGTTCAAAGTCGAACTTGGCCGTTCGCTCGGGATTCTCGCGCCCAATGGCACCGGCAAGACCACCCTTATCAACATCATGGCCGGCCTCGAAAAACCCGATGAGGGCGAAGTGCGCCGGATGTGCAATATATCCTTTCCGCTCGGCTTCATGGGCGGCGTCGTACCCAAGGTCTCGGCCATGGAAAACTGCCGCTATATCGCCAAGCTCTACGGGCTTGATCCCGATTACGTGGAATCCTACTGCCGCTGGCTCTGCAACCTTGGCGAATATTTCGACCAGCCGCTGGGCACCTATTCCGCCGGGATGCGCGCGCGGTTCACCTTTGCGCTGATGCTGGCGCTCGAATTTGACATCTACCTCATCGATGAGGGCATGCCCGGCACCACCGACGTCGAATTCAACAAGAAGGCAGGCGCGATCCTGCAGGAACGGCTTGAAACGACGACCATCATCATCGTCTCGCATCAGGCTGCCACGCTTGAGAAATTTGCCAAATCGGCCGCTGTGCTGATGAACGGCCAGTTGCACATGTTCGAAACCTTGGAAGAAGCGAAGCTGCTCTATGACTACGAAACCCAAGGCTAGAAAATTCCGCATCAAGCGGACCCTGACCGAAGAACCCGCGCCTCAGGCCGCGGTCGCCCGGCCCGTGCCCGGGCCAAAAGCCGTTGAGATGCCCGAACCTGAACCCGGCGCCATGCCGCCGCGCCTCTCGGCGCGAGAACGTGCGGCAAAACGGCGCGAACAGGGCGCGCAGGACGATGCGGCACCGAACAAGGATCAGGCGAAACCCGACAGGCCCGCGAAACCGGCCGAAGACAAGCCCGCAGCCAAGGCCGAAAAACCCGCCGCGCCGGGCAATGACGCCACCGATATCGAAACAATCAAGCGCGAGGGCCTGACCGGCCGACAGCTGCGCATGGCGCGGCGCGTGGCACAAAAGCACAAGCTCCCCGCGACCTCGGATTTCGAAGCCGTGCGGTTGCTGCGCGAGAAAGGCATCGACCCTTTCGCCGCCTCGAATACGCTGGAACTGGTAGTGCCCAAGGGCGGTGCCGCCCAGCATGAAGGCGGCGCACCGGATGCTTTCGACAATGTCCCGGCCGAGCGCAAGCAACCCGGCCGCGAGCTGCCGCGCACCAGCACACCCCCGCCACCTCCCTCGACCGAGATGAGCCCGGCCGAACGGCGCGAGCGGGAAATCACGCAAATTCAACGCGATATCATGCGGCGTCGCCGCCGCAAGCTGATGCTGCTGATGACGCGGCTGGCCTTCTTCGTGATGCTGCCCACGGCGATCGCTGGCTATTATTTCTACGTGGTTGCGACCCCCATGTACGCGACCAAGTCCGAATTCCTGATCCTTCAGGCCGATAACCTTGGCGGCAGCGGGCTTGGCGGCTTGCTGACCGGTACGCAGTTTGCCACCAGCCAGGATTCCATCGCCACGCAATCCTACCTGCAATCCAAGGACGCGATGTTGCGGCTTGATCAGGACGTGGGTTTCAAATCGCATTTCTCGCAGGACTGGATCGACCCGATTCAGCGTCTGACCGACGATCCGACCAATGAAGAGGCCTATGCCGTCTACAAGAAGAACGTGCAGATCGGCTATGACCCGACCGAAGGCATCATCCGGATGGAGGTCATTGCCGCCGATCCCGAAATCGCTCGCGATTACTCGGATCACCTGATTTCCTATGCAGAACAACGCATTAACAACCTGTCTCAGCAGAAACGCGCGGACCAGATGCGCGACGCGATGCAGGGATTCGAGGTGGCGCAGGCCGAACGGCGCAACGCGCAGGAGGCGCTGGTTCAGCTTCAGCAACGCGGCGCGATCCTCGACCCCGAAGGCGTGATCGCCGGGCTGCGTTCGCAGATCAACAACATGGAAATCCAGCTGCAGGAAAAAGAACTGCAACTCGCCGCGCTGATGGATAACGAACGTCCCAACCAGGCCCGCGTGGACGGGGTGCAGGGCGATATCGACCGGATCCAGAACCTGCTGGACGATCTGAACGAAAAGATGGTCGATGCCTCCAAGGGCGAAAATTCGCTGGCCCAGATGTCGGTGCGCATCCAGATGGCTCAGGCCGATCTCGCGACCCGCGACCTGATGCTGCAATCCGCGCTCCAGCAAGTCGAACAGACCCGTATGGAGGCCAACCGTCAGGTGCGCTATCTCACCACCTCGGTGCTGCCCGTCGCCAGCCAAGAGGCCAGCTATCCGCGCCGCTTCGAGAATACCATCTTGGCCTTTCTGGTCTTTTCAGGCATTTATCTTATGTTCTCACTAACCGCCTCAATCCTCCGTGAACAGGTTACGTCGTAGCATATGAAACATGTCCAGGTCGCCGACCTCACAATCGGCAATGACCGCCCGCTGACCATTATCGCGGGCCCCTGCCAGCTTGAAAGCAGCGATCACGCGCAGATGATCGCAGGCCGTATGAAAGAGGCCTGCGACAAGTTCGGCGCCCAGTACGTTTTCAAGGCGTCTTACGACAAGGCCAACCGCACCTCGCTTTCGGGCAAGCGCGGGCTTGGCATGGAACAGGGGCTGTCGATCCTTTCCGACATCCGCAAAACTTTTGGCGTCCCGGTCCTGACCGACGTCCATACCGAGGCACAATGCGCCGAAGCCGCCGAGGCCGTGGATATCATCCAGATTCCCGCCTTTCTCTGCCGCCAGACCGACATGCTGCTGGCCGCTGGCAAGACCGGTGCCGCGATCAATGCCAAAAAGGGCCAGTTCCTCGCGCCCTGGGACATGAAGAACGTCGTCGACAAGATTGAAAGCACAGGGAATGAACGCATCCTGCTGACCGAACGCGGGGTCTCCTTTGGCTATAACACGCTCGTCGCCGACATGCGCTCCCTGCCGCAGATGGCGGAAACCGGCTATCCCGTGGTGATGGACGCGACCCATTCCGTGCAGCAGCCCGGCGGCAAGGGCGGCTCATCCGGCGGACAACGCGAATTCGCCCCTGTCATGGCCCGCGCGGCCGTGGCAATCGGCGTCGGCGCGGTATTCATCGAAACGCATGAGGACCCGGACAACGCGCCAAGCGACGGGCCCAACATGGTCTATCTCGACCAGATGCCTCATCTGATCGAGACGCTGATGGCCTTTGACGCCATTGCCAAAGCGAATCCCGTAACGCTCTGACAAAAAGAGATTTTCATGACCAAACCTGCTTCTACAGTTACGCCCAACACATGGGAATTCCTGCGCGATCCGATGATCACGCCGACCGGATTCCGCGAATATGACGCGCGCTGGAAATACCCGGATGAAATCAACCTGCCCGGCATGACGGCGCTTGGCCTTGGGATCGGCACGCAGATGCACAAGCGCGGGGTCGAACCGGTCATCGCCGTGGGCAACGACTATCGCGACTATTCGTTGACCATCAAGAACGCGCTGATCCTTGGGCTGATGCAGGCCGGGATCACCGTCAAGGACATCGGCCCCTGCATCACACCGATGGCCTATTTCAGCTCGTTCCACCTTGGCGTGCCGGGCGTTGCGATGGTCACCGCTTCGCATAACCCGAACGGCTGGACCGGGGTCAAGATGGGCTTTGCCATGCCCCTGACCCACGGCCCCGACGAGATGGGAGAACTCAAGGATATCGTCCTCAACGGCAAGGGCGAGCCACGCGATGGTGGCAAGTACGAATTCGTCGATGGTGTCTGGGACGCCTACATGGACGACCTCGTCGGCGACTTCAAAATGTCCCGCAAACTCAAGGTCGTATGCGCCACGGGCAATGGCACCGCCAGCGCCTATGCACCGGCGCTTTTCGAACGTATCGGCGTCGAAGTCGTCGAAAGCCACAATACGCTCGACTACACCTTCCCAAATTACAACCCGAACCCCGAAGCGATGGAAATGCTCCATGACATGGCCGACAGCGTCAAAGCTTCCGGCGCCGATTTCGCGCTTGGGTTTGACGGGGACGGCGACCGCTGCGGTGTGGTCGATGACGAGGGCGAAGAGATTTTTGCGGACAAGGTCGGCGTCATCATGGCCCGCGACCTGTCAAAAATCTATCCGAACTCGACCTTTGTGGCGGATGTGAAATCCACCGGGCTTTTTGCCGCCGATCCCGAGCTGCAGGCCAATGGCGTCAAGGCCGATTACTGGAAGACCGGCCACAGCCACATGAAACGCCGCGTGCATGAGCTCGGTGCGCTGGCGGGTTTCGAAAAATCCGGCCACTACTTCCTCGCCGAACCCATCGGGCGCGGCTATGATGACGGCATGCGTGTCGCGGTCGAAATCTGCAAGCTGATGGACCGCAACCCCGACATGAAAATGTCCGATCTGCGCAAGGCCTTGCCCGTAACCCATTCCACGCCCACCATGTCGCCCTATTGCGCGGACACTGAAAAATACGAAGTTCTGGAACGGCTTGTCGACAAGCTCGTCGCCAAGGCCGAGGCCGGTGAACAGGTCGCAGGGCGCGATATCAAGGAAGTCGTTACCGTCAACGGTGCCCGCGTCATCCTTGATAACGGATCATGGGGGTTGGTCCGCGCCTCCTCCAACACGCCGAACCTTGTTGTCGTCTGCGAAAGCAGCGAAAGCGACGAAGAGATGCGCGCGATCTTTGCCGATATCGATGCGGTGATCCGTACCGAACCTTCGGTCGGCGATTACGACCAGAAAATCTGAAGCATCCCGGGCGGCGTCAATCGCCGCCCAACAGCTTGAGAAAGCCTTTCTTGGCTTCCTCCTCGATCTTGTCCTTGAGAAGCTCTTCGACATCGCGCGTATCGCCGGGCGCCCCGCTCAGTTTGGCGCGGATCTTCTCCTTGGCGCGTTCTTCCAGCGCATCCAGCTTCACATCCGCATTCGCTTTCAGCACCGCTTCAAGGTCGGGTTGCACGCTTGGCCGCGCCCAGGGGCCGCTGATGCGCACGGGGATAGCCAGCCCCTCGCCGCCGCGCGCCCGAAGCGCCACGGGCGTGATGACATAGTCGATATCCCTTTCGCCCAGCCCGATCACCCCGGTGCCGTCGGCCCGGAAATTCTTGAGCTCGACGGCAAGGTCATCGTTGCTCAGCACCCCGCCGGTGATATCGAAACTGGCCTTCAGCGTATCGAACACCGTGGTGCCGCCATTCTGTTCGCCCGAATCCATCAGCGCCTCAAGGTCGATGCCCGCGATTTCACCCGTTGTCATGCCGATCCGCCCCGATCCCGAGAGCGAGCGCATGATCATATCCGCACTCTGTCCAACGCCCAAAAAAGTAAGCTTCATGTCCGCCTTGCCGGAAAAGCGATTGATATCAGCCATATCCGACAAGAGCCGCTGCATCTCGATACCCTTTGCCTGAAGCGCGCCTCCGACGGAAAGCCCCGTCCGATTGTTCGCCACCAACTGCCCGGTGATCTCTCCGTCAAATGCTTCGACCCGCGCAAGGTCCAGCACCGCGCGGGAATTGACCAACGTGAACAGCGCCTGCACCGCCCCAAGCTGGGTGCCCGCGACCCGGACGCTTTTCGCATCGAGCGTGACCGACGCGTCCACGAGGCCCAGACCGCTTGCGTCAATCGGTGTGCTCGACCAGCCAAGCCTTGTCGAACCGGACCCGGCCCCCGCGCCGCCCCCTTTCGCGGAAACCGGTGTGAAATCAAGCGCATCGGCGTTGAGCCGCGCAGTCAGTTTCACCGGATCGGCAAGATACAGATCAGCCGCGCCGTTCACCCGGTTCCGATCCAGCAGCACGGACAGGTCGCGCAAGGAAAGCCGCTGATCCAGCGTATAGGTCGCCTCGGTCACCATTTCGACACCGCGGCCCATGTGCTCGGGCCAAAAGCCCTGCCCAAGCCCCAGCGCCCGCTGCATCTTGACGATATCATCCGCATCCATCGTCACCCGCCCCGAGGCTTCGCCGTTCAGCCGCGCCCGACCGACAAAGCTCGCCTCCCCGCCCGAGGTCGCCACCTCAAGCGTCAGCGGCGCCACATCGCTGGCAAGAAAGTCTTGGAAATTCGCAACTTGTGCAGCCACCTTGATGCGCTCCCCCGCAGGGGACATCGCCAGATCGATATGGGCAACGCCGCTCGGTTCGGGCCAGTCGAGCGTCAGATCGACATCCGACAGGGCAAATTCTCCGCCGCCCTCGCGCCGGTAGAGCAGCCGCGCATCGCTGAGCTTCAGCCGTTCGAGCATGACCGGCGACGTCTCGTCCGCAGCCTCGCCCAAGGTTTCACCGTTATCCGCGACGCCCGTGGTTTCGGTGAACTCCCAGTTGCCGACACCGTCGGCGTTTTGCAGCAACCGCAGGTCCGGCTGTTCTGCCACCACTTCGCTGACCCGGATACGTCCGCGCAAAAGATCACGCGCCGACAGCCCCACTGAAAGCGCTTCGGCACGCAACATCGGTTCGTCATCGGCCCAATCGGCATTAGCAACTGTAACCGGCCCCGTTTTAACCCCCAAGGTCGGCCAGAGAGACAGGCGAACGCCGCCGCCAATACTCACCTCTCGTCCGGTCTGGTTGCGAATCTGTTCAGCCGCGATTTCCGCGATACGTTCCTGCGGCAAAAGAAACAGCCCGACCGCCAAAGTCACCAGCGCCAGCAACACCGCGCCGATCAGCCTGAAAATCCACCGCATTCGCCTGCTCCGCCTGCCGTTTTCCTCAGCATATCCGCCTTGCCCTGTCACGCAAAGCCTTTGCACCTTTCTCGCGCCGGGCCTATAGGAGCGCACATGAGCACGAACCCTCCTGATCTGCGCCCCGATCTCGCGCCCCGCGCGCGCATCGGCGATGCGCCCCGTCCCGGCCAGCCCACCATTGGCATGGTCTCGCTTGGCTGCCCCAAGGCGCTGGTCGACAGCGAACGCATCCTCACGCGGCTGCGGGCCGAAGGCTATGGTATCTCGCCAGATTACAGCGGCGCCGATGCAGTAATCGTAAACACCTGCGGATTTCTCGACAGCGCCAAGGCCGAAAGTCTCGAAGCCATCGGCGAGGCGCTGACCGAAAACGGCCGGGTCATCGTGACCGGATGCCTCGGGGCCGAGCCGGAATACATCACCGGGACCCACCCCAAGGTGCTCGCCGTGACCGGCCCGCATCAATACGAACAGGTCCTCGACGCGGTGCATTCCGCCGTGCCCCCTGATCCGAACCCCTTTGTCGATCTGCTTCCGGCCTCGGGCGTGTCCCTCACGCCAAGGCACTACTCTTACTTAAAGATTTCAGAAGGTTGCAACCACAAGTGCAAGTTCTGTATCATTCCGGACATGCGCGGGCGGCTTGTGTCGCGCCCGGCTCATGCGGTGCTGCGCGAGGCCGAGAAACTGGTCGAGAACGGCGTCCGCGAGTTGCTGGTGATCAGCCAGGACACCAGCGCCTACGGGCTTGATCGCAAGTATGACACGAACCCGTGGAAAGACGGCGAGGTGCGCAGCCATATCCTCGATCTCTCCCGCGAACTGGGACAACTCGGCGCATGGGTGCGGCTGCACTACGTCTATCCATACCCGCATGTGCGCGACCTGATCCCGCTGATGGCCGACCCGTCGAACGGGCTGCTGCCCTATCTCGACATCCCCTTCCAGCATGCGCATCCCGACGTGCTGAAACGCATGGCCCGCCCTGCCGCCGGGTCGAAAACGCTCGACGAAATCGCCGCTTGGCGAGACATCTGCCCCGACATCACACTGCGCTCGACTTTCATCGTCGGCTATCCGGGTGAAACCGAATCCGAATTCCAGACCCTGCTCGACTGGATGGACGAAGCCCGGCTCGACCGGGTCGGCTGCTTCAAATACGAAAATGTCGAAGGGGCGCGGTCTAACGACCTGCCCGATCACGTACCCGAAGAGGTCAAGCAAGAGCGGTGGGAACGCTTCATGGAAAAGGCGCAGGCCATTTCCGAGGCCAAGCTGCAGGCCAAGGTCGGCCAGCAGCTGCAGGTGATTGTCGATGAGATCGACGACGAAGCCGCCACCTGCCGGAGCTGGGCCGACGCGCCCGAGATCGACGGCAATCTCTTTATCGACGAAGGTTTCGAAAACCTGAAGCCAGGAGATCTTGTCACCGTCACCGTCGACGAGGCCAGCGATTACGATCTCTGGGGACGTCTCGATAGCTGACCCAACATCAGGATCGTCCGGCAATGCCTTGGAATTAAACTCATTCCACGCGCAGCCGGGCCATCATCTCGCTGTTACGACAAAAGCTTGGCGTCTGCATGGCGCCGGTTTTCTGCGCGTCAAGCCAGCTGCCGCAAAAGCCCGGATCCGAGCATTCGCAACAGCGCAGAACCGCGTCGCCAAGCTCACCGACGGTCAGACGCCCGCCGTTCAGGATCTCTTGCTGCATGTCCACGCCGACCGCCTCGGCCATCCGGTCCAGTAGAACCGCGTGCTTTCTCAGCTTTTCAGGGTCTTGCATCCGGGTCTCCGATTCCTTGAATCTGTCCGGCCACTCTGCCCGCAACAGGCGCGCAACGCCTTGATCGACATCAAATGAGCCTCAGCCCGAGGTCATCCCCGCCATCGTCCGCCGAACCATGTCGAGCCGATCTGCATTGGGTGGGTGCGACCCAAGGAAACGGTCGCCTGGATCGGGCACCTGCGTGAAAAAGCCCGCGCCGATCAACGGGTTGAACCCGGCGCGATACGCAATGACCGTACCAAGCTGGTCCGCTTCCAGTTCGAATTCCTTGGAATAGCTGCGTGCCCCTACCGCAGCACCAAGCCGCTGGGCGTTTTCCACGTCCAGTGCGCTGCCGCCAGTGAGCGTGGCAAGCCCTGCAAAGACCACCGCGCCTGCTTCGGCGTTGCGCTGCTGCCGCGCAAGGTGGTTGCGGATGTGATGCGCGGCCTCGTGGCTCATCACAAAGGCAAGCTCATCCACGTTACCGACGCTTTCGATGAGCGAGGCAGTGAAAGTGATCACCGGGCGCCCCTCCCGATCAAGGCTTTGAAACGCGTTCGGCTGCGCGTTGCGCCGGGCATCGACCGCGATCAGGAAATCGCAGTTCATACCGGTTGTACGATTGCGACATTCCTGTTCAGCTATCGGCTCTACCGCACTGACAACATAGGAAAAGTTTGCCTGAACAAGTTCCGGGGAAAACCCGGGCACGACCGAAGCGCCAGAGGTGGCGCCGCTTGAAACGGTCGGCGTGTCGCACCCCGAAAGCCCCAAGGCTGCACATAACCCGATCAGTACCCGACCCCAGCGCATTGGCGCTCCTTTCCTCAGTATTTCCCGAATGACCCTAGCACAGACGACGGCGGCTTCCAGTGCCCGGATCTGCGGTGAATCGCCCTTGCATTGCCCCTGCAACAGCGCCACTCTCAACCATATGTTTAGCATTGAACACGAATTCGACGCCACTGTGATCACGCTTGTCGATGAGGACCCCGCGCCCCTGCAAGAGGACGTGGTGATCAACAGTTTTGCCGAATGCATCACGATCGAGCAATTCGACGCGCGCACCAACCAGATGATGAAAATAACACTCTCGCCGGAGCAGCTACGCGATCTTGCCGCGGCGCTTGATCTGCCCGAGGGCGTCTATCGCTTGCGGCGCAACACCTCCACCTCGTAGCGGAACAGCTTTTCCCGCGACGTAGCCCCGCGCAAAAGGGACAGCGCACTCGGCGCGACACCAAGCGCGCGGGCCAGCAATTGCGTGACAGCCGTATTCGCCTTGCCGTTTTCCGGTGGCGCCGTGACCGTGATGCGCAGCTCTCCATCGCGTTCGATCACCGCGTTTCTGGCCGCGCCGGGCGTGACGCGCACGGCGAATTCCGCGCCTTCAACCGCAAGATGCGCCAGATCGGGGAGGTCTCTGGATTTTGCCCGGGCCATTCATCGCCTCACTTCAACTGCGCAGCCTACCCTGCGGATTACCATGGGAAATCGGATCGAAACACGGCAAGGCACGAACGTCCGCAGTATACTGACCGGGCCACGCTTGCGGATTTTACTCGAAAAACATAGACCTCTCTCTTGCATAGCTACAGGTTCGAGCCAACATATCCGCAGTATGTAAGAAAGATTAACATATGACGACTCCCAATCCCGCCGCGCTTGAATTTCTGCTGCATCGACGTTCCCGCCCGGCCAAGACGCTGACCACCCCTGTGCCGGACGAAACCGCGCTTGAACCTATCCTGACGGCGGCCGCCCGCAGCCCCGATCACGGCAAATTGGAGCCGTGGCGTTTTATCGTGATCGAAAAAGGCGCGATGCCCCGTCTCGCAGAGCAGGCCGAAGAACATGCAAAAGCGCTTGGCCTCGCCGATGCCGACGTAGCCAAGGCCCGCAACCAGTTCGATCAGGGGCATCTGGCCGTTGCAGTTGTCGCCTGTCCTAATGAAACGGCAAAGATCCCCGTGATCGAACAGACCTATTCCGCCGGGGCCGTGTGCCTTGCGCTTCTGAACGCCGCACTGGCCGCAGGCTGGGGAGCGAACTGGCTCTCGGGCAGCGTCAGCCATGACCCAGCCTTCTGCAGCGCCGCGCTTGGCCTCGCGCCGCATGAGAAAATCGCCGGTTTCATCCACATCGGAACAGAAACCTCTGCCCCGCCGGACCGTCCGCGCCCCGATCTCACCGCCAAAACCACCTGGGTTTCGTCTTGATCCTTCAGGCGTTTTTCCTCGCCATCGCACAGATCGGCGACCGGCCGTTCCGCAAAGTGCTGATGTTGGGCGTCTTGCTGACCTTCGCGCTGCTGGTCGCTGCAACGGTCGGGCTGCTATGGCTGGTTCAGACCTATTTCGGCGATGGTATCACCCTGCCCTGGATCGGCGAGGTGCAATGGGTCGACAGCCTTTTCAGCGCCACGTCGATCCTGGTGATGCTGTTTCTGTCGATCTTCCTGATGGTCCCGGTGGCCTCGGCCATCACCTCCTTTTTTCTCGACGAGATCGCGCAGGCGGTCGAAGACCGGCACTATCCCCAGCTGCCCGAGGCCCGCAACGTCCCCTTTGCCGAGGCGCTGAGCGACTCGGTCGCCTTTCTTGGCGTTCTGATTGTCGCGAACCTTCTTGGTCTGATCGTCTATCTCATCTTTCTGGTTACAGCCGTTCTCGCGCCCTTTGCGCCCTTCGTGTTTTACGCGCTGAACGGTTACCTGCTCGGGCGCGAATACTTCACACTGGTCGCGATCCGGCGCATCGGCCGCAAAGAGGCGACCCGCATGCGCAAGAAATACGGCAGCACCGTTTTTCTAGCCGGTGTATTGATGACGGTCCCACTGACGGTGCCCGTTGTGAACCTGTTAGTGCCGGTTCTGGGCGCCGCGACCTTCACCCATCTCTTTCAAATGCTCAACAAAGAGCGTTAAGAAATCCTTTCCGAGCGGCAGGATCGTTGCGATTTTCGGACTTACCCACAGAAACTCGCATCGGCTGGACACAAAGCCCAACCTGAGCCTCAATGCCAGCAAGAAAGGCCACAGGAATAAACCTGTGGCCCATTTCAATCTAACAAGGATCTCGAAAATTCAGGCGTGGCAGCGAGTTCCGAAGACCTTTTAACGCGGCAGCGCGCGATAGAACCAGTCGAAGTCTTCCAGCGTAATCCAGTTGGACAGGATGATTCCGGAAATGATGACCCAGAGCACAAAGGCAACCGCCGTCGTATAAAGTGCCTTCTTGCGCAGGTGATGAGATTCCGGGGCCCCGGCGTGGGTGCCGGGCACGACCTGGCCTAGATCCCCCTGCGTTTTCACGCGGATGGGAATGGCCACGAAAAACGTCATGAACCAGATGACGATGAACAGCACGATGGCCGATGTAACGCCCATGTCAGACTCCTTTCAGCGACGGCTCAGACCTGTTCCAGTTCGACAAGACAGCCGTTGAAATCCTTGGGGTGCAGGAACAGCACCGGTTTCCCATGCGCACCGATCTTGGGCTCACCATTGCCCAGCACCCGTGCGCCGGTTTCCTTGAGATGGTCGCGCGCCGCGATGATGTCATCGACCTCGTAGCAGACGTGATGCATCCCGCCTGCGGGGTTCTTTTCCAGAAACGCCTTGATCGGGCTGTCATCGCCCAGCGGATAAAGCAGTTCGATCTTGGTATTGGGCAGTTCGATGAAAACCACCGTCACGCCGTGATCCGGTTCGTCCTGGGGCGCACCGACCTTTGCGCCAAGCGCATCGCGATACTGGGCCGAGGCGGCCTCGAGATCCGGCACGGCGATGGCAACATGGTTAAGACGGCCGATCATCGGCACCTCCCTCAATAGATATCCCACCCGGTTATGAGGCCCCGCCCCGCCAAGAGCAAGCCCAGCATTGTCGCAGCCCGCCGCCCAGGGAAAGCCGCCTGTTAACCTCGCGTTAGCCACCGGTCCCTAGCCTAGAGCCAAGCAATCGAAAGGAACTTTGTCATGGCCGATTCGGACCCGCTTCAGCAGCCCCACACCATGCCGACTGCCAGCCGTCCGTTGCTGGGCCTGACCATTCTTGTGGTGGAAGACAGCCGTTATGCCAGCGAAACCATGCGTCTTTTGTGCCTGCGCAGCGGGGCGCGTATCCGGCGGGCTGATTGCCTGAAATCCGCGCGGCGCCATCTTCAGGTTTATCGCCCCTCGGCGGTGATCGTCGATCTTGGCCTGCCCGATGGCTCCGGGCTTGATCTTATCTCGGAACTGAACCGCGCCGCACCCCGCGTCGGCATTCTTCTGGCGACCTCTGGCGATGACAACGCCGAACAGGCCGCGATGGCTGCCGGGGCGGATGATTTCCTTGCCAAGCCAATTACTTCTCTGGCGTTGTTCCAGTCGGTGATCATCGGGCGCCTGCCGCCTGAACGACGTCCTTTCACCCTGCACCCCGTAAGCGAGGTTGTCGTTGAACCGGACCCGATCGCGCTTCAGGACGATCTGGCCCATGTGGCCGATGTCCTGAGCGCGGATACCGAGGGCGGAACGCTCGATTATCTCGCGCAGTTCATTGGCGGTATCGCCCGCAGCGTCGATGACACGCCGCTGGCCGAGGCTGCCGATAACCTTGCGAAATCACGCCGTGACGGCACCCCTGTCGGCCCCGCGACAGCGCTGATCGCCGGGCTGGTCAACGAAAGACTGCAACAGAGAAAGGCCATTTGACATGATCGAGACATTTCTGATCGCCCTCTTCGCAATGCTCGTCGCCCTTTATGTTCAGGCCCGCAAAGCCGCCCGCGAAATACGCAAACACCGCGAGGAAAGCGGCATGGCGTCCCTCGGCACGATCATCCTCGACCCTACCGATTGAAACATCAGGATCGCCTAACAAAATCTTGTATTCAAATCGCTTTCGGACATCTCGTCGGGGGGATAAATCAGACCTCAGGTGGCAATCCCTGATCGAGCAGTGCCGGGTCGTCCGAGACCCGGATCTTGCGGGTCAGATTGCTCAGCCGTTCAACCTGGCGGCCCTCGGCATCGAAGTTATCCGGGGACAGCCATTCGGCATAGGCGGCAGACAGTGCGGGCCATTCCTGATTGATTGCCGCGAACCACGCGGTATCTCGGTTGCGCCCCTTCACCACCAGCGCCTGACGGAAAACGCCCTCGTAACTGAACCCGAGACGCTGAGCCGCTGCCCGAGACGGCATGTTCAGCGCGTTGCACTTCCATTCATACCGACGATAGCCGGCCTCAAAGGCCCAGCGCATCATCAGCGCCATCGCCTCGGTCGCCGCGCGGGTCCGCTGCAGGCGCGGGGCATAGTTGATATTGCCGACCTCGATCGAACCGGCCGCCGGATCGATCCGCAGATAAGACGCAACGCCGCCGTACTGCCCGGTCTCCAGATCCTTGACCGCGTAAAAACAGAGGCCAGGATCCGCCGTCGCCTCCTTGACCCAGCGATGGTACATCGAGGCCGAGGAAAACGGCCCGACCGGCATGTAATCCCACAGCCAGTCCTCGCCATCATAGGCCGCAAACAAAAGCGCCGCGTGATCCTCGGCACTCAGGGGTTCAAGACGGGCATAACGCCCCTCAAGAACTGCACCTTCGGGACGGGGCGGCGGGGTCCAGTCCGGCACAGGCAGACCGACGGGGCGGGAAACGCTGAGATTGCTCATCTGTCGACTCTATGACCTTCCGCAAGCAAGGCAAAGCCTTGGAATCATAATAAAAGACCCGGGTCGCCGCCCATTTGCAACCCCGGAAACACGACCCTTTCAAGCGTGGCCTGATCCAGCCCGGCCATGCCGCGCAAAATCCAGGCCGCAGGCGCGCGCACATCCTGCGTGGGCATCAGGTCGCGCCGCTCGAAAAGGCTCGCCTCGCCCAGCCCGGGCCAGTCCCCGTAAACGCGACCGCCGCGAATGGCGCCGCCTGCCATGATCATCGCGCCGCCGGTGCCGTGGTCGGTGCCGCCGGTGCCGTTCAGCTGCGCGGTACGACCGAATTCCGTCATCGCGACGACTGCGGTTTTTTGCCAGACCGCCTCTCCCACCCCCGCCTGCAAAGCAAGGATCGTGTCGGCCAGCCGCCCCAGCGCGGGCTGAATTGCGCGGCTTTGGTTGTTATGCGTGTCCCAGCCGTTGATCGAAAAGGACGCGATCCTCGTATCGCCGCGCAGCTGATCGGCGGTAAACTCGGCAACCTTCAGATGCGCTTTCGAAGGCGGCGTCGGCGGTGGCGCCATCGGCTCATCCTCGTCCACTGTCACGCTCAGCGGGCCGGGTTGCTCGTCCATGTCCGACAGCATCAGCGCCTCGTTCAGCGCCGCGTGAAAGGCCGGATCGTCCTGCATCACCATCTGCGCCAGCCGCAGCGCCTGCGGGCTCAGCACAAGGTTGGCATCGGGCGACCAGTCGGCCACCGGCGCCGGCCCGTTCAGCACTTTCATCTCGCCGTGACCGATGGCGAAGGCAGTGCGCGATTCAATGCCCCCCACCTCGCCCAACATCCGGTTGAGCCAGCCATCGCGCGAACCGTTCAAAGCATCGGTCCCCGCTTCAAGCAGATCCTGCCCGTCGAAATGGCTTCGCTTGTCGCGATAAGGTGTTGAAACCGCGTGCACAAATCCAAGCTGCCCCTTGGCCCAAAGCGGCATCAACCGGTTCAGCGCCGGATGCAGCGCAAAGAACCCGTCAAGGTCGGGCGCTTCCCCGCCGAGCGCCCCGCGCAGCTCTGCATATTCCGGCGCGCCATAGGGGCGCACCACGTCCAGACCGTCCATCGCACCGCGCAGGATGATCACCACCAGCCGCGTGTCCCATGGCGCGGCGGCAAAGCTCATCGGCGTCAGCAGGGGCGAGGCCGCAACCGAACAGCCGATCAGCGACGACCGGGCAAGAAAAGCGCGGCGGGAAAGGGCCTTGGTCATCTCGGGTCTCCTATCGTCTCTGGAAGGCGGGCGCGGCCAGCACCATCCCGATCGCATCGGACTGGCTCTCGGCGGCGCGGGCGGCAAATTGCACGTGTTCATCGGCGAAATCGCCAAGGGTCGAAGCGACGAACCCCATCGGCTCGGGCAGATCCGGGCAAAGCACCTGAGGCGCGCTCACCGCCCAGCGCAGCCGCATCGCCACGCCCTGCGGCGTGATCCACGCCTCGTCCTGCTCTGGCCAGCCATCCGGCCCGTTCGGGTCCTGCCAGGGCTGACCCATGTCGCGCAGCGGGTTGACCAGCGTGCGCCGCATATCGCGCCGCCGCAGCTGCGCCACGTGGTCAGGGTCGACCGCCAGCGCCCGCCAGCCCGAGGCGATGAAATCCACCGGCGGCTTGACGTTGGCGCGCGGCGTGTCCCATGCGGCGGGGTGCTCCAGCAGCGCGCCATAGACCGCCATCAGGTCACCCCCGCTCGCGACGTAGCGCTCGGTCACATGCGCCACCAGACTTTCGTCCGGGGTGTCCGACACGAAATGCACCGCCAGTTTCGACGCGATATGGCGCGCGGTCACCGGATGGACCGCAAGGTCGTGCAGCGCCTCAAGCACCGGCCCAAGCCGCGCCGGATCGCCGCCATAACTCTTGCCCATGATCTGCTCTGCCCCCGGTTCGGCGAAACCCCGGCGGAACTGGAAACCTCCATCGAATCCGAAAGTTAGCCCAGTAAACAGCTCGGCCAGCTGGCGCACGTCATCCTGACTATAGGGCCCGCCAACCCCCAGCGTGTGCAACTCCATCACCTCGCGGGCGAGGTTCTCGTTCAGCCCGTCAAGCCGGTCATTGCGCTTGACCGCCTTGCTGTTCGGCCCGGTCGACCGGTTCTGGTCGAGAAAATGCAGCATCAGCGGATGGGTGACCACGGCGCTCAGCATATCACCGAAAGTGGCCGTCACATTGGGGCGGATCGCATCCTCAATATAGGGCGCGGTCGCCGTGCGCAGCAGCCCGATCTTGCCCTTGGCGGTGAAATGATCGGCCCAGAAGGCGACAAGCCGCTCGCGAAATCCGCATTGCGTATGGGTGCAACGCAGCATCGCCCGCATTGCCCATTCCATGCCAACCTCGTTCTGCGCGCGGCGGGCGGCGCGATAGGCCTCGCGTTTTTCCTGATCCTTGGTCTTCTGGAACGCCTTGCGCAGCTTGCGCGTCTCGACCACCCAGGCGCTGAACTGGCCGAAACTGTCGATGGGAAACCGCGTTGCCATCTCGTCCGGCGCGGCAAGCGCGGTCAGCATGGCCTCGGGCGAGGCAGGCGGCGCGACCACCGGCGACATGCCATAGCCAAAGCGCATCTCGGCAAGCTGTGCGGAAAAACCCATGATCCTAACCCTTTAGCATACGTCCCCAAGACCCGGGACCTATCGGCAGTTTGTCGAGATGTTCTGCCGCTTGCACGGGTATAACGCATGAGAGCGGGAAAACCGTCGCTCAACCGGCAATTTTTCGCGAAACCGGAAGGCCCCTCGCCGCGTTCTGCTCTCATGTTTCAAGGGAGCACCCAGATGACCGACATTTACAGCGCCATCAAGGCAGATCACGACAATCACCGCAAGCTTCTCGACCGGATCGAACATACCTCCGGCGACAGCAACGACCGACGCGACGCCTGGGATGAATTCTACCGCGATGTCAAAAGCCATGCCGCCGCCGAAGAAGAAACATTCTATTCCAAGCTGATCTCCAAGACATGGGGTCAGGACGCGGCCCGCCATTCCGTTCACGAACACCAGCAGCTTGACGATATCATGGAAGAGCTGAACGAAATGGATATGAGCCTTGGCGGCTGGCTGCAAAAGTTCAAGAAACTGCGCCACGACTACGAACATCACATCGACGAGGAAGAGGACGAAGTGTTCTCCCGCGCCCGCGAAGTCATCGATGAATCCGACCTCAATGGCTATGGCGACCGGTTCGAGGCCCGCAAGGCCGAAGAGGTCAAACTGATCGCCAAGAAACGCGAAGACAGTCTCGAGGACTGACAGGCGAAAGCCTGCAAAACGCAAAAAGGCCGTGGCGGAACGCATCCCGCCACGGCCTTTTTCTTGGTTCAAACCGTTGTTATTCCTTGGGAAGCACCCTCAGACCCAGCTCCATGAGCTGATCGCTTGTTGGATCCGACGGCGCGTTCATCATCAGGTCTTCTGCGCGCTGGTTCATTGGGAACATGATGACCTCGCGGATATTCGCCTCTTCCGCCAGCAACATCACGATCCGGTCGATCCCGGCAGCACAGCCCCCGTGCGGCGGTGCGCCATACTGGAACGCATTGACCATGCCGCCAAAGCGTTTCTCGACTTCTTCCTTGCCATAGCCGGCAATTTCAAACGCCTTGAACATGATCTCCGGGCGGTGGTTCCGGATCGCGCCCGAAACCAGCTCATAACCGTTGCAGGCAAGGTCATACTGATAGCCCAGCACCTCAAGCGGATCGCCTTCCAGCGCCGCCATCCCGCCCTGCGGCATCGAGAACGGGTTGTGCTCGAAATCGATCTTGCCGGTTTCCTCGTCCTTTTCGTAGATCGGGAAATCGACGATCCACGCAAAGGCGAAACGCTCCGTGTCGGTCAGGCCCAGTTCCTCGCCGATGACGGTGCGCGCCTTGCCCGCAACGGTCTGGAACGCCGCGGGCTTGCCACCAAGGAAGAAGGCCGCATCGCCGACGCCAAGGCCCAGCTGCTGCCGGATCGCCTCGGTCCGCTCGGGGCCGATGTTCTTGGCCAGCGGACCAGCCGCCTCCATCCCATCGCCCTGATCACGCCAGAAGATATAACCCATCCCCGGCAGGCCCTCTTTCTGGGCGAACGCGTTCATCCGGTCGCAGAACTTGCGCGACCCGCCCGTCGGCGCAGGGATAGCGCGGATCTCGGTGCCTTCCTGCTCCAACAGCTTGGCAAAAATCGCAAAACCGGACCCGGCAAAATGCTCCGACACCACCTGCATCTTGATCGGGTTGCGCAGATCGGGCTTGTCGGTCCCATACCAAAGCGCCGCATCGCGATAGGAAATCTGCGGCCACTCACCCGGCGCATCGACCTTCTTGCCGCCACCGAATTCCTCGAACACACCCGCGATCACCGGCGAGATCGTGTCGAACACATCCTGCTGCTCGACAAAGGACATCTCCATGTCGAGTTGATAGAAATCGGTGGGCGAACGGTCGGCCCGCGGGTCCTCGTCGCGGAAACAGGGCGCGATCTGGAAATACTTGTCAAAGCCCGACACCATGATCAGCTGCTTGAACTGCTGCGGCGCCTGCGGCAGCGCGTAGAACTTGCCCGGGTGCAGACGGCTCGGCACAAGGAAGTCGCGCGCGCCTTCGGGCGACGAAGCGGTGATGATCGGTGTCTGGTATTCGCGGAACTTGCGATCCCACATGCGCTTGCGCAGGCTCGCCACCACGTCCGAGCGCAGCGTCATGTTACGCTGCATCGCCTCGCGGCGCAGGTCGAGGTAACGATAGCGCAGACGCGTCTCCTCGGGATATTCCTGATCGCCGAACACGATCAGCGGCAGTTCTTTCGATGCGCCCAGCACCTCGATATCGCGGATGAACACTTCGATCTCGCCGGTCGGCAGCTTGGGGTTCACCAGTTCCGGATCTCGCGCCTTCACCTCGCCATCGATGCGGATACACCATTCCGAGCGTACTTTTTCCACCTCGGCAAAGGCCGCGCTGTCGGGATCGCACAGCACCTGAGTCACGCCGTAATGGTCGCGCAGGTCGATGAAAAGAATGCCCCCGTGGTCGCGGACCCGGTGCACCCAGCCCGACAGGCGAACGGTTTCGCCCACATTTTGGGCAGTCAGGTCGGCGCAGGTATGGCTGCGATATGCGTGCATTACTCAATCCTTCAAGGGCATTTGGCGGGTCGCGCCGATACAGCCCGACAGCCACCGGAAGTCAAGGCCCCCCGCGAATCCGGGCATTTATCAAAAAAATGTTTGGAATACGCCGTTCGAGAGCTATTCTTCTGACCGCGTTAGATAAAAGTGTTAACAAAACCTTTCTCGGGTGAATGAGATGTGGCAAACCATTTTTGAAAAAATGGTGTCGCGGCTGATCCAGAACGGAGAATTACGCGTCACCTATCCCGATGGCCGGACCCGGTCCTTCGGCCCCGGTGGTGCCCTGACCGCCGCCATCCACATAAAAGACAAGTCGCTGTTCAAGGGCCTCTGCACCCATCCCGATCTCGCCCTGGGCGAAGCCTACATGGATGAACGTCTCACCATCGAGAACAACGATATCGAAGGCCTGATCAAGCTGGTCCTGCGCAACTCCTATACCAGTGTTCTGCCGCCTTGGGTGCAATTCGCCGACCGCACCCGTTTTGCGCTTGGCCGCTGGATTCAGCGCAACACCCCGGAACTGGCCCGCTCCAACGTCTCGCACCATTACGACCTGTCCAACGATTTCTATCGGCTCTTCCTCGATGAGGACATGCAATACAGCTGCGCCTATTTCACCGATCCCGCCATGTCGCTCGAAGAGGCACAGATTGCGAAAAAGAACCATATCGCGCAAAAACTGCATATCGAACCGGGCATGCGAGTGCTCGACATCGGCTGCGGCTGGGGCGGCATGGCCATCACCCTCGCCCGCGACTACGGCGCCCGCGTGACCGGTGTCACGCTCTCCCGCGAACAACTTGCCCTCGCCCGCGAACGCGCCGCCGAACAGGGCCTTTCCGATGTCATCGACTTCCGGCTGATCGATTATCGCGAAATCAACGAGCCCTTCGACCGGATCGTATCGGTCGGCATGCTCGAACACGTGGGCCTGCCCCATTACGCGGAATATTTCGACAAGGTCAGCGACCTCCTCTCCCCCGACGGCATCGCCCTGATCCACACCATCGGGCGCAGCGGCCCGCCAATGGCGGAATCTGAATGGATCACGAAATACATTTTCCCCGGCGGCTACGTCCCCTCCCTGTCGGAACTCGCCCCGCCGATCGAGAAATCCGGCCTCTGGAATGCCGACCTCGAAGTGCTGCGCCTTCATTACGCGATGACCCTGCGGCACTGGCTGCAGCGCTTCGATGACAATATCGACAAGGTGCGCGAAACCCATGACGACCGCTTCATCCGCATGTGGCGCTATTACCTGACGGTCTGCTTCCTCGCCTTCGAGGAACAGAAACAGGCAGTCTTCCAGTTCCAGTTGACCCACCGCCGCGATGCGGTCCCGATCACGCGCGACTATCTCTACCACGATCACGGCCCAAGACGTCAGGCCGCCGAGTAATCCCCGACGCCCCGGCAGACCGCCCCGCCCCTTCTTTGGGTCCTAAAATATCCCCGCCGGAGGCATGAAAACTTTTGCCCCCGCCCTCCGCAGGCGCCACGCCGCAAAAGAGGCGCAAACGCCCCCTTGCACCCGCTTGCTCCATGCCTATAACGCAGGACAATTTGGGCGCGCCTGCCAGCCGCGCTCCCCGCATCGCAATTCAAGAGGGGCCGTGACATGCCAAAAAGAACCGATATCAAATCCATCATGATCATCGGCGCCGGCCCCATCATCATCGGACAGGCCTGCGAATTCGACTATTCCGGCGCACAGGCGTGTAAAGCCCTGCGCGAGGAAGGCTACCGGGTCATCCTCGTGAACTCCAACCCCGCGACGATCATGACCGATCCGGGCCTGGCCGACGCCACCTATATCGAACCGATCACGCCTGAGGTCGTGGCCAAGATCATCGAAAAGGAACGCCCCGACGCGCTGCTGCCGACCATGGGCGGGCAAACCGGCCTGAACACCTCGCTGGCCCTCGAAGAGATGGGCGTGCTGGAGAAATTCGGCGTCGAAATGATCGGCGCCAAGCGCGAAGCCATTGAAATGGCCGAAGATCGCGCGCTGTTCCGCGAAGCGATGGACCGGCTCGGCATCGAAAACCCCAAGGCCACGATCGTCACCGCCCCGACGGGCGCCAATGGCAAAAAAGACCTCAACGCCGGTGTGCAGCTCGCACTCGAGGCGCTCGAGCACGTGGGCCTGCCCGCGATCATCCGCCCCGCCTTTACACTTGGCGGCACCGGTGGCGGCGTCGCCTATAACCGCGACGATTACGAACATTACTGCCGCTCGGGCATGGACGCCTCGCCGATGGGCCAGATCCTCGTCGATGAATCCCTGCTCGGCTGGAAAGAGTTCGAAATGGAGGTGGTGCGCGACACCGCCGATAACGCGATCATCGTCTGCTCCATCGAGAACGTCGACCCGATGGGCGTGCACACGGGCGATTCGATCACCGTCGCACCGGCGCTCACGCTGACCGACAAGGAATACCAGATCATGCGCAACGGCTCGATCGCCGTGCTGCGCGAAATCGGTGTCGAAACCGGCGGCTCCAACGTGCAATGGGCGATCAACCCGGTCGATGGCCGCATGGTCGTGATCGAAATGAACCCGCGTGTTTCCCGCTCCTCGGCGCTGGCGTCCAAGGCCACCGGCTTCCCGATCGCCAAGATCGCCGCCAAGCTCGCCGTCGGCTACACGCTGGACGAGCTCGACAATGACATCACTAAGGTCACCCCGGCGTCCTTCGAGCCGACCATCGACTACGTGGTCACCAAGATCCCGAAATTCGCCTTCGAGAAATTCCCCGGCTCCAAGCCCGAACTCACCACCGCAATGAAATCCGTGGGCGAAGCGATGGCCATCGGCCGCACCATCCACGAATCGCTGCAAAAGGCGCTCGCCTCGATGGAATCCGGCCTTACCGGTTTCGACGAGATCGAAATCGCGGGGTTCGACGCCTCCCAGCCCGAGGATTCCGCCGATAACAAGGCCGCGCTGGTCAAGGCGATCAGCCAGCAGACCCCGGACCGGATGCGCACCATCGCGCAGGCGATGCGCCACGGCATGAGCGATGTCGACATCCATGGCGTCACCATGTTCGACCCGTGGTTCCTTGCCCGGATTCGCGAAATCGTCGAAACCGAAGCCGACCTGCGCAAGAACGGCCTGCCCACCACGACCGAAGGCCTGCGCGCGGTCAAGATGATGGGCTTTACCGATGCCCGTCTAGGCAAGCTCACCGGCCGCGACGAAGACAACGTGCGCCGCGCCCGCCGCAATCTCGACGTGAACGCGGTGTTCAAGCGGATCGACACCTGCGCCGCCGAATTCGAGGCGCAGACGCCTTACATGTACTCGACCTATGAAACCCCGGTTTATGGCGAGGTCGAATGCGAAGCCCGCCCCTCCGACCGCAAAAAGGTCGTGATCCTCGGCGGCGGCCCGAACCGGATCGGCCAAGGTATCGAATTCGACTACTGCTGCTGCCACGCCTGTTTCGCCCTCACCGACGCGGGCTATGAAACCATCATGGTCAACTGCAACCCGGAAACGGTGTCGACCGACTACGACACCTCGGACCGGCTCTATTTCGAACCGCTGACCTTTGAACATGTGATGGAAATCCTGCGGGTCGAACAGACCAACGGCACGCTCCACGGTGTCATCGTGCAGTTCGGCGGCCAGACCCCGCTGAAACTCGCCAATGCGCTCGAAGCCGAAGGTATCCCGATCCTTGGCACCACCCCCGACGCCATCGACCTCGCCGAGGACCGCGAGCGGTTCCAGGACCTCGTCAACCGCCTCGGGCTGCGCCAGCCCAAGAACGGCATCGCCTCGACCGACACCCAGGCGCTTGAAATCGCGGATGAAATCGGCTTCCCGCTGGTGATCCGCCCGTCGTACGTTCTGGGCGGTCGCGCAATGGAAATCGTGCGCGACATGGACCAGCTCAAACGCTATATCCGCGACGCGGTGGTGGTGTCCGGCGACAGCCCCGTGCTGCTCGACAGCTATCTCTCCGGCGCGATTGAACTCGACGTAGACGCGCTCTGCGACGGCAAACAGGTCCATGTGGCCGGCATCATGCAGCATATCGAAGAGGCCGGCGTGCACTCGGGCGACAGCGCCTGCTCCCTGCCGCCCTATTCGCTCTCCAAGGACGTGATCGACGAGATCAAGAAACAGACCGAGGCACTGGCCCACGGGCTGAACGTGGTCGGGCTGATGAACGTCCAGTTCGCGGTCAAAACCAACGAAAAAGGCGAAGACGAGATCTTCCTGATCGAGGTCAACCCACGCGCCTCGCGCACCGTGCCATTTGTCGCCAAGGCCACCGACAGCGCCATCGCCTCGATTGCCGCCCGTGTCATGGCGGGCGAGCCGCTCACCAACTTCCCGATGCGTGCGCCCTATGACACCGATGCGGATTACGACGATGTCCTGCCGCTGGGTGATCCGATGACGCTGGCCGACCCCGACATGCCGTGGTTCTCGGTGAAAGAGGCGGTGCTGCCCTTCGCCCGTTTCCCCGGTGTCGATACGATCCTCGGGCCGGAAATGCGCTCCACCGGCGAAGTCATGGGCTGGGACCGCTCCTTCCCCCGCGCCTTCCTCAAGGCACAGATGGGCGCGGGCAACCCGCTCCCCCGTGAAGGTCGCGCCTTTTTGTCGATCCGCGACATGGACAAGACGCCCCAGATGCTGGATGCGGCGCAAACCCTTGTATCGCTTGGCTTTGACATCGTCGCCACGCGCGGCACCAAGGCATGGCTCGACGGGCATGGCGTGCCCTGCACCGCCGTGAACAAGGTCTACGAGGGCCGCCCTGACGTGGTCGACATGATGAAGGACGGTGGCATCCACCTCGTCATGAACACCACTGAAGGCACTCAGGCGGTCGAGGATTCCAAGGGCATCCGCTCTGTCGCGCTTTATGACAAGATCCCCTATTTCACCACCGCCGCCGGTGCCCATGCCGCCGCACAGGCGATCAAGGCGCAGGCCGAGGGTGACGTCGGCGTCAAGGCGCTTCAGGGCTAACGTGATCGCGGCCTGCCTTCGGGCGGGCCGTTTTGCATTCCAAACGGAACTGGCCACCGCACCAGACCTGTCGCAAATTTCCAACGCCCCGGACAAAAATCCCGCCGAAAGCGCCCTGCCCGGCCGCGTTCGCAAGATTTGATTGACCCCGTCACCGACAGCTTTCTACAATTTCGGCCAATCAGAAATGGTAAAAGACAAGCGCCGCAAAAGTGGCCCACACCAATTGACCGGAGCAGTCCCCATGCGTATCGCAATCGCCCTTCTTGCCCTGACGGCCCTTTCAGCCTGCATCAACGTGGTGCCGCTCGTCCCCTTCGTCTGACGCGACACTGGTATTTGCTGCACTGCGGCGGTGTACAGGGGGTGTACGGCTTGTGCACGGGCTGTGCATCGCTGCTGCACGGGCCTGGAACCGCGCGTCACTACCGGCCGCTGCGTTAACCTTTGCAGGTCTTTACCCTTCCCCGCCTTCCCGGTTAACAGGGCGGACGGTCCAACGCTCAACCCTTGCGAGCGGCCTGCCCCCGATATAGTTTTGTCAGACACAAGCAAAGGAAAGCTCTGGTGACCCACATCCCCGCGATAACCGGAACCGGTGTCTTTACACCCGAACAGGTCATTACCAACGCGGAACTGGTCACCGCTTTCAACGCCTATGCCGAGCGTTACAATGCCGAACACGCGGATGAAATCGCCGCAGGCACGCTCGAGGCCAAGGCCCCCTCGTCCGAGGAATTCATCGTCAAGGCCTCGGGGATCGAACAGCGCTACGTGATTGATAAATCAGGTATTCTCGACCCAACCCGCATGTATCCCGCGCTGCGTCAGCGCAGCGACGACGAACCCTCGCTGATGGCGGAAATGGCGCTGGACGCCGCGCAAAAGGCGCTGGCAATGGCCGGTCGCAAAGGGGAAGAAATCGATCTGGTGATCTGCGCCGCCTCGAACATGGAACGCGCCTATCCGGCGATGGCGGTGGAAATTCAAAGCCTTATCGGCGCGGGCGGCTTTGCCTTCGACATGAACGTGGCCTGTTCCTCGGCGACATTCGGCATTCAGGCCGCCGCCGACATGGTCCGCGCGGGCTCGGCCCACCGTGCGCTGGTGGTCAATCCGGAAATCTGCTCGGGCCATCTGGAATGGCGCGATCGCGACTGCCACTTCATCTTTGGTGACGTGGCAACCGCGACAGTCATCGAACCCGCGGACGAAGCCAAGGGCGGCTATTTCGAAATCCGCTCCACCCGCTGCGCCACGGAGTTTTCCAATAACATCCGCAATAACAATGGCTTCCTGCGCCGCTCGCGCCCCGATGGCGTGGCCGACCGCCGTGACATGCAGTTCATGCAGAACGGCAGGAAAGTGTTCAAGGAAGTCGTGCCCATGGTCAGCCAGCACATCATGTCCCACCTCGCCGACGAACATGTCGAGGCGGACCAGCTGAAACGCCTCTGGCTGCACCAGGCCAACAAATCCATGAACGATTTCATCGGCCGCAAAGTGCTGGGCCGTGAACCCGCGCCCGGAGAGCAACCCAATATCCTGCAGGATTACGCCAACACCTCCTCCGCCGGGTCGATCATCGCCTTCGCCAAGAATTCCGAGGATTTCACCGAGGGCGATCTGGGCCTGATCTGCTCCTTTGGTGCCGGCTATTCCGTGGGTTCGGTGCTTCTAGAGCGCCACGGTTAATATCGCCTGAAGAGAACGACCCGTGGCGAAACTGTTTTTCAACTATTCAACGATGAATGCTGGCAAATCGACGATACTGCTGCAGGCATCTTACAACTACCGCGAAAGCGGCATGGAAACCTACCTGCTGACGGCCCGCATCGACGACCGCGCCGGTGCCGGAAAGATCGCGTCGCGCATTGGAATCGCACAAGAGGCAGACCTTTTCTCACCGGGCGATGACCTGTTCGAGCGGATCTCAAAACGGCTCGAAACCGGCTCGGTCGCCTGTATCTTCGTGGACGAGGCCCAGTTTCTCGAACCCGCGCAGGTCTGGCAACTCGCCCGCGTAGTCGATGACCTGAAACTGCCGGTGCTGGCCTACGGGTTAAGGGTCGACTTCAAGGGAGAACTCTTCCCCGGCTCCGCCACCCTCCTGGCGCTTGCCGACGAAATGAGAGAAGTCCGAACGATCTGTAAATGCGGACGTAAAGCGACGATGGTGATCCGCCAGGACGAAGACGGACGCGCCATCCTTGAAGGCGCCCAGGTCCAGATAGGCGGAAACGAAACCTATGTCTCCCTGTGCAGACGCCACTGGCGCGAAGCCGTTGGAGACACCGCAGAACGCGGGCGTCATACAAGCTGAAACCTTGGCGCTCTCCGTATTTTTAACGAGAAGAAGCAGAGGGATATCCTCATCTTCTTCTCGTCTTCAAGTACGGAAAACGGAACATCTCAACACATGCAAGGTCAGCGTTCAGTGCAGGCGGCCGCCGCTCGGCACGTCCTGATCCGGACCGATGAGAACGACCTCGCCATCTTCATCCGGCAGTCCGAGGACCAGCACTTCGGACATGAAGCGACCGATCTGACGCGGCGGGAAGTTCACTACGGCCAGGACCTGTTTGCCGATCAATCCTTCGGGGTCGTAATGCGCGGTGATCTGGGCGGAGGACTTTCGCTCGCCTATGTCGCCCCCGAAGTCGACCCATAGCTTAATCGCCGGTTTACGCGCTTCGGGATAGGGTTCGGCACGGGTGATCGTTCCGACGCGCACATCCACTCTCAGGAAGTCGTCGAAATCTATTTCAGCCACGGGAGAGCTCCTTGGATCTGTTGGAGGCTGCCGCAACCGCCTTTTTCAGCAAGGGAGGGAAACCGGTTTGCTCATCCATAAGCACTTCGAGCGCGGCCTGTGTCGTCCCGTTGGGGCTGGTGACATTGACGCGCAGTTGCGAGGGAGTTTCCTCGGCATCTTCGGCCAGGGCGCCGGCACCGGCGACGGTGGCGCGGGCCAGTTGCAGCGCGAGATCGGGGGACAGGCCCTGCGCTTCGCCCGCGGCGGCCAGCGTTTCGATCAGGTGAAAGACATAGGCCGGCCCGGAACCGCTGACCCCTGTCACCGCATCCATCTGGCTTTCGCTTTCAAGCCGGACGACCTGACCAACCGCGCTCAGCAGACCTTCGGCGAGGTCGAGCGATGTCGCATCCGTCCTGTCATTGCCGATGATCGCTGTGATGCCGCGTCCGACGGCGGCCGGCGTGTTCGGCATGGCGCGGATGATCGGCGTGTTCTCTCCAAGGGCCGCCTCAAAGGACGAGAGCGGCGTGCCCGCTGCGACGGAGACAAAGAGGGTCGTGCCGTTGCCAAGGGCCTTCATCGACGGCAGCGCCTCGCCCATCATCTGGGGTTTGACGGCGACAAGGACGATGGCCGGGTCACCGGGCAGATCGGCATTCACATGCACACCCTGTGCCTTGACCCAATCGGAGGGGTTGGGATCCAGCACCCATACAGATGTGGCGGGAAGCCCCTGCTTGAGCCAGCCGGCCAGCATCGCCGAACCCATCTTGCCGCAGCCCAGGAGCACGAGCCCCCGCGCTGCAATTTCCGACATATCCATTTGCACGCCTTCCTGTTGCCATTTCCGGCGGAAGGTTTACGCGCGGCCGTAGGCCTCTGCAATGGCGACCTGCATCGCCTCTTTCGCGGTGCGGTCTCCCCAGACCATCAGCTGGATCGCGGGGTAGTAACGTTCCGCCGCGCCGACAGCCGTGTTGATCAGAGTGTCGATCTGTTCGGGGCTGGCCATCTGGCCGCCGCTGAGCACAAGCCCATAGCGGTAGACCATCAGTTTCTGATCCGCCCAGTAGGTAAAGGCACCCGCCCAGCAGGCATCGTTCATGTGATTCAGAAGTTCGTAGAGTGGCTGGACCTTTTCCTCGGGCGGTTCCATTTCAAAGGTGCAGACCATGCGCAGGGTCTCGTCGAACCCCGACCATGCAAGGGTGATCGAATAGGTTCGCCACTGGCCTTCGACCGCCATGGCGATCTGGTCATCCCCGATGCGATCGAAATCCCAGTCGTGGTGTTCTGCCAGATGCTCGACGATGTCGATGGGGTGAATGTCTTCTTCCAGGTAATGTTCGGAAAGGGCCATGGTGCCACCTCATGATCTCTAGCGGCGTAGTTTTTGAACCTACAAACGCTAGGTAGCTGCTCAACGGACCGGGGCGACCCCCCGTGCCCGTACTAGATATGGTGGGCGGCATCACACATTCTGGCAACCCCCTATTTTGGGGATTACTGCAATAAGTTGTGGACATGTGGGGAAAACGCTCAATATCTCGGCTGGGCGGGCCTGGGGCCGGACCGGACGGATATGCCAAGGCCGTGGTGACCCGGCGGCAAGCCGGGCATCGTCATGGAATCGGTGCGTCTCAGTTCTTGAGCTTGGCTTCGAGCGCGGCGATCCGGGCCGAGAGCGCATCGTTTTCCTCGCGCGCCTTCTGAGCCATCGCGCGGACGGCGTCGAATTCCTCGCGGGTCACAAAGTTGCGATCCGCCAGCCAGCGATCCATCATGCTTTTCATCGCTGTCTCAGCTTCGTCCCGCGCGCCTTGCGCCACGCCCATCGCATTGGTCATGAGCTGCGAGATATCGTCAAAAATCTTGTTACGGGTCTGCATCTGTCATCTCCGGGTTGTTAAGGCCTATATGGGCCTTCGAACCCGTCGCGGCAAGGTTGACTTGCCCCGATGAGCAAAGGCAAGAGACGCGCATGAAAGCCCTGATCGAATTTCCCGAAATTTCCCCCGACCTGCTGTCCGTTACGATTGGCGGCTTTGAGCTTGCCCTGCGCTGGTACGCGCTGGCCTATATTGTCGGCATCCTCATCGCCTGGGGGCTGGCGGTGCGGGCCGTGCGGCGACCTTCGCTCTGGCCGGGCAACACGCCCCCGATGACCCCGAAGCAGATCGAGGACATGCTGTTCTATCTGGTGCTGGGCATCATCCTTGGCGGGCGGCTTGGCTTTGTGCTCTTTTACCAACCCGGCTATTACCTCTCCAATCCGGGTGAGATCCTTCGGGTCTGGCAGGGCGGCATGTCTTTTCATGGCGGCATGATCGGGGTTCTGGTCGCTGCCTGGCTTTTCACCGCGCGCCACAAGATCGACCGTCTGAGCGCGGCTGACCTGATCGCCCATGCAGTGCCGCCGGGATTGCTGCTGGGGCGGTTGGCCAATTTCATCAATGCCGAGCTTTGGGGCCGTCCGACCGACCTGCCCTGGGGCGTCGCCTTTCCCGGGGTGGCCGCGCAGGACTGCGGACAGGTTTCCGAATTATGTGCTCGCCATCCTTCGCAGCTCTACGAAGCGGTGCTTGAGGGGGTGCTGCTGGGCGCTGTACTCCTCTGGCTTGCCTATCGCCGGGGGGCGTTTCACCGCCCCGGTCTGGTCATGGGCGTGTTCTTTGCTGGTTACGGGCTGGCGCGTTTCCTTGTCGAATTCTTTCGCCAGCCTGACGCGCAATTCGTCTCGCCGGGTAACCCGCTGGGGCTCGCCTGGCATATCGGCGGATATGGGCTGACGATGGGGCAGATCCTCTCTCTGCCGATGATCGCGCTGGGGCTTTATTTTGCGCTGCGGGCCAAAAGGCCTGCGCGATGAGCCTCCGCGACATCATTACCGCCCGGATCCGAAGCGATGGGCCGATCAGCATCGCCGATTACATGGCCGACTGCCTGCTGCATCCGACCTATGGGTATTACGTCACGCGCGACCCTTTGGGTGCGGCGGGCGATTTCACCACCGCGCCCGAGATCAGCCAGATGTTCGGTGAGTTGATCGGGCTGTCGCTGGCGCAGGCGTGGATGGATCAGGGCTGCCCCGCGCCCTTTACCCTCGCGGAACTGGGGCCCGGTCGCGGGACACTGATGCAGGACGCGCTGCGCGCCGCGTCGAAAGTGCCGGGATTTGCAACCGCGCTGCGACTTGTGCTGGTCGAGGCCTCGCCCGTTCTGCGACAGGCGCAAGGCGAGCGTTTGGCCAGCTACGATCCCGCCTGGATCGATTCCGTGGCAGACCTGCCCGAGGGGCCACTGTTCCTCATCGCAAACGAGTTTTACGATGCCCTGCCCCTGCGCCAGTTTCATCGCGCCGAGGACGGCTGGAGTGAATGCCGCGTCGGGCTGGACGGTGACCAGCTGACGCTTGGGCTGGCCGGGGCGGCGGCGCAACCGGCGCTGGACCATCGGCTTGAGGATACAAAGCCCGGCGATATCGTGGAATTCTCTCCGGCCGCAACATCTGTGACCGAGACGATTGCCAGCCGCATCGCCGCGCATGGCGGGGCCGCGCTGATCGTGGATTACGGCGATTGGCATTCTCTCGGCGACACCATGCAGGCACTGAAGGATCACGAACCGCGCCCCATCCTCGACACGCCCGGAGAGGCGGATCTGACCGCCCATGTGGATTTCGAGACCATCGCGCTGGCCGCCCGCGCGGCGGGGTGCGCCCATAGCCGGTTGGCTCCACAGGGCGTGTTTCTCGAACGGTTGGGCATTACGCAGCGTGCCGAGGCACTGGCGCGCGGGGCGGGCGACAAGGCGCTGTCCGAGATCACCGCTGCACATCGCCGGTTGACGCACCCTGCAGAAATGGGAAACCTGTTCAAAGTGATGGGATTGTTCCCCGTTACCGCGCCACCGCCGCCGGGACTTACCGTATGACTCTGGAGATTCTCACCGCCGAGCCGCTGGCGCCGCTGCGCCACGGCTTCTTCACGCGCAAGGGCGGCGCGTCTTCGGGGGTATTCTCGGGGCTGAACTGCGGCAACGGATCCTCGGACCAGACCGATATCGTCAGCATCAACCGCCACCGGGTGGCCGACGCCATGGGCGTTTCGCCCGAATATCTGGTTGGCGTCCATCAGGCGCATACGGCGGATGTGATAACGGTCACCGGCCCGCTCGACGAAAAACCGCGCGCCGATGCGATGGTCAGCGCCACGCCCGGAATCGCACTTGGCGTGCTGACGGCGGATTGCCAGCCCGTGCTTTTTGCCGACCACGCGGTCGGCGTGATCGGCGCGGCCCATGCCGGCTGGCGAGGGGCGCTCGACGGGGTGCTCGAGGCGACGCTGGACGCGATGGAAAGCCTTGGCGCGAATCGCGAGGACATCAATGCCGTGATCGGCCCGTCGATCAGCCAGCGGGCCTATGAGGTCGGTCCAGAATTCCTCGACGATTTCATGGCCGAAGACCCGCAGAATTCCCGTTTCTTCGCTGGTGGCGAAGGCGACAGGATGATGTTCGACCTGCCCGCCTATGGGTTGCACCGGCTGCGCAGCGCCGGAATCGGCCACGCGGAATGGACCCGGCACTGCACCTATTCCGACGAGGACAGGTTCTATTCCTACCGCCGCAGCACCCATCGCAGCGAAGCCGATTACGGGCGGCTGATCTCGGTTATCCGGCTTTGATGCGATTCCCCTGCGGGGGATTCGTCGCAATTGTGGCAAAGCCTGACGCGGACTCTCGCCAATCTCGTGCCCCCTCGGAATGTCCTGATTTCCGCTGAATTGAATCTCTCAACGTTTCCAGTGCGCTTGCATCGGGCTGACCCCGACTTTCGCCAGCTAAGAAAATTTCCGGATTCTCCCAAAAGCCGCCATATCTCTGCCTCAAACGAAAGCGAGATTAACCAAGACGCACCGGACAACAGAGAACGCGAACGGATGCGCCGCGACACACGAGGAGAGAAAAAATGAAAAACAATAATCGTTTCATCAAATCCGTTGTCGCAGCAGCGCGCAATTCGGAAACGTCCCTGCCCTGGTCACGCGGTTCAAACCGCGCTGCCATGATCGCCAGTCGCGCCGAGGTGGAAACGTCGAAACGACGCTCTGCCTGACGAACTCACGAAATACGCCCAACCAACCGGACGATGCCCCAAACTATCCGGCTGGCTTAGATGCCCGTCCTGTCAGATTTTCGACAGGGCGGGTATCGATGTTTTGGGGTCCGCGATCCCTGACGACGTTCAAAGAGATTCGCTTGCCCAAATATCACCGGCGAAAGATTGCCGATTAATTCATCGCAAATGTGGCGGGATTGAAAAGCCAGCGGGGACAATAACGAAAGTGACCTTGGGTATTGTTTGCGCAGAAACACCAATAACAATCAGTCTTTGACAAATTAAGCGAAATACCGCCATTTAACCTGTGTAGCAGATCAATACGTTAATACGTCGATTTGTCGTTGTCGGTGGGGGCCGGCGCAGATCTGACCCAAAAGAAAAGGGCCGGAACAAATGACTCTCCCCACATCGCTTTCCCTGGCGGCGCATCGTGCTGTGCAGACTGCCTCTCCCGATATGAACAATCCGGCCGACCTTCGCGATAAACCCCGTCAGCAGCTTCGCCGCTACGAAGTCACTTCGCTCTTGCCGGATGGGTCGTTTACCGAGGCACGCCACATCGCCCCTGCCCTGCCCCTGTTCGAAGACGCCTTTTGCGCTTTTTCGCGCGGCGCGCTGATCCCCACCGTTTCCGGCCATATCGCGGTCGAGGATCTGCTACCCGGCGACGAGATCATCTCGGCAGAAGGCTCGGTTCAAAAACTGCTCTGGAAAGGCAGCACGACGTTGGTGCCAGGACGGCCCGGTCCGCAGGGACGCAACATGCGCCTGACCCGTTTCATGGCGGATGCTTTTGGCATGCAGCGCCCGCTATCCGATGTCGTGGTCGGCAGCGCCGCTCGAGTGCTTTACACGCCGCCGCACCTTCGCAACGCCCATGACAGTGGCCACAAGCTGACCCTGGCGCAGGAATTCGTCGACGGGATGAGCGCGATCGAAACCGCGCCTCCGACGCCGGTTGAACTGTTCCACCTCTGCGTAAAGCGTCACTGCACCATCCGTATCGGCGGTCTGGAGTTCGAAACCTACCACCCCGGTACAGGCGCGGCGCGCTCCACCAGCCAGCAGATGCGCAGCATTTTCTTCAACCTGTTCCCGCATATCGAACATTTCGGGGATTTCGGCCCGCTCGCTTTCGAGCGTTCAGACGAGGATCTGCACGGCTCGGGCGCAATGATCGCCTGACATCAAGCCTTAGGTAAATTGATGCAGCCGCCCCTTGGGCGGCTGTCTTCGTTTTCAGGCGTCGCGGTTGAGCCGTTCTTCTAGAACGTCAAAGGGAACGCCCGGTTCGTCCTTGGCCACGCGAATGACCAGCGATGTCTTGACGCTTGCCACGTTGGCCGTGGTCAGCAATTCACCGGTCAGAAAGCTTTGAAAGCTGGAAAGATCCGGCGCCACGCATTTCAGGATGAAATCGACTTCGCCGTTCAGCATGTGGCATTCACGGACAAGCGGCCACTTGCGGCAGCGCGCCTCGAAAGCGGAGAGCTCGGATTCGGCCTGGCTGTCGAGCCCGACCATCGCAAAGACCTGCACCTCGAACCCCAGCTCGCGGGCGTTCACATCGGCATGATAGCCGCCGATCAGCCCGGATTCCTCAAGCGTGCGCACACGACGCAGGCACGGCGGCGCAGAGATACCGACCCGCCGGGCCAGTTCCACGTTGGTCATTCGTCCGTCGTCTTGCAACTCGGAGAGTATTTTGCGATCAATCGGGTCAAGTCTTGTCGTGACCATTCGGCGCTCCTGAATTTGCATTTGTTATAGCAGCGTCCCAATTGGGCGCAATAATATTTCGTGTGATTGAAATTATATCAGCCAATTCCGCCATTTTGCCAAATCGTTGAGCAAAACAACCTTGCGGAATTGGGGGTTTAAGCGCGCTGCCCCCGTCGTTATATCGCAATGAACCGGGCTGACTTTTGCGGCTCATCGCATTTTTCGGGGGTTCCCATGGCAACGTCGCGTTATACCAAAGTTCTTATCATCGGGTCCGGACCGGCCGGCTATACGGCGGGCGTCTATGCCTCGCGGGCCATGCTGTCGCCCATCCTTGTGCAGGGCATCGAGCCGGGCGGTCAGCTGACCACGACGACCGAGGTCGAAAACTGGCCCGGCGACACCGAGGTTCAGGGCCCCGACCTGATGGTCCGGATGGAGGCCCATGCCAAGGCGATGGGGTGCGAGATCATCGGCGATATCATCACCGATCTGGACCTGTCCAAACGCCCCTTCACCGCCAAGGGTGACAGCGGCACGACCTACACAGCCGACGCGGTGATCCTTGCCACCGGCGCGCGGGCCAAGTGGCTCGGCTTGCCCTCCGAGGACAAGTTCAAGGGCTTTGGCGTTTCCGCCTGTGCCACCTGCGACGGGTTCTTTTATCGCGGTCAGGAAATCGTGGTCATCGGTGGCGGCAACACGGCCGTCGAAGAGGCGCTGTTCCTGACCAACTTCGCGTCTAAGGTGACGCTGATCCACCGCCGCGACGAGCTGCGCGCGGAAAAGATCCTGCAGGACCGTCTCGCCAAGAACCCCAAGATCGAACCGCTTTGGTTCCACCAGCTCGAAGAGGTCGTGGGCACCGACAGCCCGCTTGGCGTTGAAGCGGTGAAAGTGAAACATGTCGAGACCGGCGAGATCACCGAGATCCCGACCAAGGGCGTCTTTGTCGCGATCGGCCACGCCCCCGCCTCGGAACTGGTGCAGGACCAGCTTGAGCTGCATCACGGTGGCTATGTCAAAACCAACCCCGGCAGCACCGAAACTTCGGTGCCGGGTGTCTTTGCCGCGGGCGATCTGACCGACCACGTCTATCGTCAGGCCGTAACCAGCGCGGGCATGGGCTGCATGGCGGCACTGGATGCCGAACGGTTCCTTGCCGCGCAGGGCGATACCGAAGGCAAGGACATGACCGAGCCATTGGGCTATGGCGCACCGGTCGCCGAATAAGCGCCGCCCCCCGCTTGACGAACAAGACGGCCCGGACCAAGGTCCGGGCTGAACTTGAACGGAGCACCCCTTTGAAAAGCCGCTGGCAAGGCAATCTGGCAACGCGGCTGCGCATGGCGTCGGGGCTTGTGCTCTTTACCTATGCCTTGCTCCACTTTCTGAACATCGGGCTTGGGCTCTTCTCATCCGAGCTGATGGAACGCGCGCAGGACTGGCGGCAGGTCATCACCCGAAGTTGGCCGGGAACGATCCTGATCTATGGCGCGCTGCTCACACATGCCGGGCTTGCGCTTTACAAACTGGCCAAGCGCAGCACGCTGCGCATGCCGCTTTGGGAAGCCACGCAGATCGCGCTTGGCCTGATCATCCCGATCCTTCTGATCGCGCATATTGTATATACCCGTTTCGCGCATGAGCTGTTCAGCGTGAACGACGACTTCGCCTATCTGGTGACGTTGATCTTTGGCTCGCCCGACGGATGGATGCAGTCACTCTTGCTGCTGATCGTCTGGGTACACGCCTGTATTGGCCTGCATTTCTGGCTTCGTTCAGAGCCTTGGTGGCAACGGTTGCGCCCAGTACTGACGTCGCTTTCCGTCCTCATCCCCGGCTTTGCGCTGGTCGGGTTTCTCACCGAGGGGCGGCGCGCGGTGGAACGCATCGCTGACCCCGACATGCGTGCCGCCTTGATCGAACGCATCAACTGGCCGGATTCTGATGCAATGGCAGCGCTATTGCGGATCGAGAATATCATCACCGTGATCTTCTGGATTCTGCTGGCGGCGGCGGCGGGCACCTACCTTGTGCGCAAACTGCTAAGGCGGCGCAAATCCGTGCGCATTCGATATGTAAACGGGCCCGAGATCGTGTCGCCCAAGGGGCCCACCCTGCTTGAAATGTCGCGGGCCAACGGAGTCGCGCATACCTCGCTGTGCGGCGGACGTGGCCGCTGCACGACCTGCCGTGTTCTCGTGGAAGATGGCGCGGAAAATCTCGCCCCTCCCAGCGAAGCGGAAAAGCGCAGCCTTGCGGCCGTCGGTGCCGCGCCGGGGATGCGGCTGGCCTGCCAGATCCGCCCCACCGCGCCGCTCACCGTCTATCGCGTGTTTCGCCCGGACGGCAAACGCCGCCGCGCGCATGCAAGCCAGGGACAGGAACGGCGCATGGCGATTCTCTTCCTCGATATTCGCGGGTTCACGGCGCGGACCACGGGCCAGCTGCCCTATGACGTGGTGTTCCTGCTCAACCGGTTCTTTGACGCCATTGTGCCCGCGATCACCGCAACCGGTGGCGTCGTGGACAAGTATCTTGGCGACGGACTGCTCGCGCTCTTCGAAACGCCGGACGAGGCAAGCTCGGCGCAGGCGGCACTGTCGGCAACGACTCGCATCGGCGAAGCCCTTGAGGAATTCAACCGGACGCTGGCCGACGAGGGCGCGCCCGAGGTCCGGATCGGCATCGGTCTGCACCTTGGCGAGGTCGTTCTGGGAGAGATCGGTGCGGCCGGAAATGCGCCTCGCACGATCATCGGGGAAACGGTCAACGCGGCCAGCAGGCTGGAAGCCATGACCAAGGAAATGGGTGTCGAGGTGCTTGTCTCTGCCCCGGTTTTGACAAGTGCCGGGATTGAAACGGAACATCTGGAAATGGTGAAGCTGGAGTTGCGCGGTGTGAACCTGCCGGTCCCGTCTCTTGCAGTGACCCGCGCGGCGCATTTGCAAAGCGCCCTCACCCCGACCAATTAAGCCAAAATTTACTCAATTCCCTCAATAGCGATAAAATCCCCCGGCGGCCCTAGACTTTGGCTGCTGACTGGGGCTATGCGCTGCGCGACCGTATATTAGCGGCCAGCCCGTAGACGCAAAAGCGAAAGTTTCCACATGACCATGCTTAGCAATCTAGCTCCTATCCCCGAGCTATATGTTTCATACGACTCCGCGCAGAAACTGAAAGTTGAAGCGGGTGAGTTGAAAAGTCTTGATCTTACCCCGCGCCAGATCTGCGATCTCGAATTGCTTATGAATGGCGGATTTTACCCGCTCAAAGGTTTTTTGAACGAAGAAGATTACAATGGCGTCGTCGAAGACATGCGCCTTGCCGACGGCCCGCTTTGGCCGATGCCGATCAACCTCGACGTGTCGGAGAAGTTTGCCGAGACGCTGGAAATCGGTGAAGACATCGCGCTGCGCGACCAAGAAGGCGTGATCCTTGCGACCATGACCGTCACCGACCGCTGGGCGCCCGACAAGGCACGCGAAGCGGAAAAGGTATTCGGCGCCGATGACAGCGCCCACCCTGCCGTGAACTACCTGCACAACCAGGCGGGCAAGATATACCTTGGTGGTCCGGTGACCGGCATCCAGCAGCCGATCCACTACGATTTCCGCGCCCGTCGCGACACGCCGAACGAGTTGCGCGCCTATTTCCGCAAGCTCGGCTGGCGCCGCATCGTGGCGTTCCAGACCCGCAACCCGCTACACCGCGCGCACCAGGAATTGACCTTCCGCGCCGCCAAGGAAGCGCAGGCCAACCTGCTGATCCACCCGGTTGTCGGCATGACCAAACCCGGCGACGTCGATCACTTTACCCGCGTGCGCTGCTATGAGGCTGTTCTCGACAAGTATCCGGCAGCCACCACAAGCATGTCGCTGCTGAACCTTGCCATGCGTATGGCCGGTCCGCGCGAAGCGGTCTGGCACGGGCTGATCCGCAAGAACCATGGTTGCACCCATTTCATCGTCGGTCGCGACCACGCGGGCCCGGGCAAGAACTCGGCAGGCGAGGATTTCTACGGCCCCTATGATGCACAGGAACTGTTCCGTAAGCATCAGGACGAGATCGGCGTCGAGATGGTCGATTTCAAACATATGGTCTGGGTGCAGGAACGCGCTCAATACGAGCCGATGGACGAGATCGAGGACAAGGACAAGGTCACGATCCTGAACATCTCGGGCACCGAGCTGCGCCGCCGTCTGGCCGAAGGTCTGGAGATTCCGGAATGGTTCTCCTTCCCCGAGGTCGTGAACGAGCTGCGCCGCACCAAGCCGCCGCGCTCCAAGCAGGGCTTTACCGTGTTCTTCACCGGTTTCTCCGGTTCAGGCAAATCAACCATCGCAAACGCGCTGATGGTCAAGCTGATGGAGATGGGCGGCCGTCCGGTCACGCTTCTCGATGGCGATATCGTGCGCAAGAACCTGTCTTCGGAACTTGGTTTCTCGAAAGAGCACCGCGACCTGAACATCCGGCGCATCGGATATGTTGCCTCGGAGATCACCAAGAATGGCGGCATCGCGATCTGCGCGCCCATCGCGCCCTACGCGACGACCCGCCGGGCCGTGCGCGAGGACGTGGAATCCTTTGGCGCCTTTGTCGAAGTGCATGTGGCGACCTCTATCGAGGAATGCGAACGCCGTGACCGCAAGGGACTCTACAAGCTGGCCCGAGAAGGCAAGATCAAGGAGTTCACCGGGATCTCGGACCCCTATGACGTGCCGGAAAACCCGGAACTCCGCGTCGAAACCGAAGGCACCGACGTCGACAACTGCGCGCATCAGGTGCTTCTCAAGCTTGAGAACATGGGGCTGATCGCGGTCTGACGCGTCAAGCGCTGTTCAATCGCGCCACCCTTGGTGGCGCGATGCCTCCGGCGGGGATATTTTAGGACCCAAAGAAGCAGGGCCGGTCTCGAAGGCAGCACTTTTTTTGTTGTACGCCGGCTTTTTTGAAGAGCGAGAGCCTGCCGAGTTTTCAGGCCTTGTTGTGGCCCAGCGTATCGCGAATGGCCTTGGCGGCGCGCGTTTCGAAGTCGCAGAACGTTTCCAGCTCTGGTTTCAGTTTTTGGATCGACGGCAAGCGCTGTTCAAAATCCGTCTCACTTGCGTTTCGGATCTCGCGCATAATGTCGTCCCTGTTTGCGCATTCGATGATCGGGCCGGTATCGATGAAATCGCCGAGATTGGGGCAGCCCCAGTAGATGGGCACCGTATCGCAGAGCAGTGCGTCGATCAGTTTTTCCGAGAAATAATTGCGTTCTTGCACGTTTTCGATGACCACAGAATAACGGTACGGGGCGAGACCGTCGGATTTTTGGTCAAACGGGTCATAGCCGCCGCCCATCACGTCCATATCGATGCCTGCGTTTCGGACCGCCTCCACGATCTCGTGGCGAAGTTTGTGGCCGGTCGAGTCGCGCTTGGCGGAGGCGATGAGCGAGAGCATCCTTGTCTTGATGCAATCCACGTTGCGCCAATCCGGGACCCATGTGGTGCCATAGGGAAAAAGCAGCGCGTTCGGCAGGCGGTCGAGCAGGTCCTGGTTGAAGGTCAGGATGCGGTAGAAACGGCGATAGCTGAACCTTAGCAGGGCGATGTGTTTGCCGTGGATAACGGCGGGTTCGCCCATCACCAGCGACACCTGCGCCGAAATGCCAAGGCGCGGCTGGAAATGGGTGATGGTGCGGGGGAAGAGGATGAGGTGATCTTGGCTTGCCAGATCCGCCACGGTCTTGCCTGTCAGACGATCCGGGCATCCGAGCGGCCAGATCAGGTCGGAAACAGGCGTGGCCGCCAGTTCACGGCCCTGACGATGGGCATAAGGCAGTACCGCGATGGCGGGCGTGTTTTCCATTTTCACACCGGCTGATCCGGCAGATCGACCGTACCACGCATCAGGACATAGCCCTTTCCCGCGACGCTGATGCCGGTCATGTTCTGCGCCGGCCCGAACCGACCCACGCGGGCCTGCCCCGGGCGTCCCATCCAGTGTCCCTGTTCAGCGATGAAACTGTCTTTCTCCATCAGACCATTATGCCAGAGATAGGCAGCCATGGCTCCGGTTGCGGAGCCAGTGAACGGGTCCTCGGGCGGGCTTGGCGGGGCGAGCAGGAGGCGGGAGAAGGTATCGCCCTCCTTCGTGGCGCCGCTTAAAGTGACGAGGAATGGCTCGGCCATGTCGTTGGAGGCGTAGCCCATCGACGCCGTTACCTTGCCGAGCCTCTCGGGGTCGAGCTTTGCGCGGCGCAGGGCGTCGTGATCGCGCAGGACAGTAATGCAGAACGGCAAGCCGGTGGAGACCATGCGCGGTGGCGCGATAATGTCATCAGGATCGAGGCCGATGACACCGGCCACGGTTTCGGCGGCAACGTGGTCTCCGAACTGGGGCGCGACCTGGGTCATTTCGATCAGCCCGTCACGTAGTGAAACCGGAATGATCCCCGCGCCGGTTTCCAGCCGGATCGTATCCCCGCTGATCAGCCCGCGAGATTGCAGCGCGGCGACGGTGGCAATGGTCGGGTGGCCTGCAAAGGGAATTTCCCGGGAGGCAAGAAAATAGCGGACGCGGATATCGGCGATTTTCGAGGGTCCGGTAAAGGTGCATTCCACCAGCGAGGTTTCCCGCACGAAATCCATGCAGGTCCGATCATCCAATCCGGCGCCGTTCAGAACCATGGCGCATCCGTTGCCGCCAAAGGCGCGGTCGGTGAAGGCATCGACCCAATCGAATTCGAAACTTGCCATGAATGCCATTCCTCCTGATCTCTTTGTTCGGGCTTCGCAAGAAACCCGAATGGGTTCAAGCGGTAACAGGCGTGATGCATCGGGGTTCGGGTGCTTGACCGCCCGCCGTGGAAAGGGTCAGCATCCCGCCGTCAGATCATCATAGGACGTAATCTTGGCGTTTCACATCAGGGATCCCTTGGGCGATGCAGATACGCCGTTTGCCGAGTGGTTCAGTGAGTCGGGGTTTCTCGACAATCGCGCGGGACGCTATCACCTTGCGACCGATTACAACTGGGGCGCGGTGGGGGACGACGCAGGACAGGAAGTCTATTCTATCGCCGACGGGGTGATCGCCTATCAGGCCACGGATTACGGCGGCTACGGCGATGCGTTGGTCGTCTATTACACGATGGCGGACGGAACCCCATTTTCAGCGGTCTACGGGCATATCGACGTCAGCGCCGACATCGGCCCGATCTCTTACGGGGCGCAAATCGGGGCATTGTTCGATTACGCCTCGGATCATCTGCATTTTGCCGTGGCTGCCGGGCATACGCTTGGTGTTTTGCAGGGATCGGTGACGTACGATCCGTCTCCTTATCGCGGCGTCGGGGCGGATGGTGTTGCCTATGTGGATGTGAGCACCGCGTCGGGGCCGGTCCGGTATTTTGACCCGGCGGCTTTTCTCGCGACCTACATGAACCCGCGCGCCGGTGAGACCGAGCCCGCGCTCACCGGACGTGCCTATGTGGCGGGCAGCGGCGGCGGTCTTTTCCTGCTTGAGGATGGTGAACTGAGCCGGGTTCACCGCAGCGAAGGTCTGCCGGTGTTCCTTGACATGGCGCTGGCCTCGAATGGCGGGCTTTTCGGCATCGCCGAGGGCGGACTTTATCAGATCAGCCTGCGGGACGGGTCGGCCACGCGTTTGGCTGACCTTTTTGCCGACGCGAATGCGCTGGGGGCGGATCGCCAAGGCATGCTCTATGTCGGGTCCGAGAGTAACGGAAGGATCGATGTTTTCGACTCATCGAAGCATGAGAAGGTCGATTCAATCGATCTTCCCCAAGGCGTGTATTCCGAGGGTGATATCGCGGTTGAAGGGGACAACCTGTTTCTTGCCACGACAAAGGGAACTCTGCTGACCTATGACCTCGCGGCGGGGGAGGTCGTCAGCGATGTGCCGCACGGTATCGCAGACCTGTTTGCGCTCTACTTCGATGACGGGCTTTACGGGTTTTCCGGCGAGACGCTGTACCGGCTGGATGCCCCAACCGGCAGCAGTGAAACGGTCACGCAACTTAATGCTAACGGAACAATTTATAGCGCGGCAAGCCTGCCCGTTGGGCGGGTCAAAGGCACTGGCGGCGATGACATGCTTTACGCGCCTTTTGCCGGGGCGGTGACGCGTGGCGCAGCAGGGCGCGACCGCATCCACGGCACGCAGGACGACGATATTCTGTTGGGCAATCGCGGCAAGGACTGGTTGTTCGGCGGCAGCGGCGCAGACAAGCTCAAGGGCGGCAATGGCAATGATACCCTGATCGGGAACCGGGGGCGCGACAGGCTGATCGGCGGGGATGACAATGACACGCTTTCGGGCAGCAAGGGTCGCGACGTTCTGATCGGTGGAGCGGGCGACGATATCCTGTCGGGTCAGGCCGGGCGGGACCGTTTTCGTTTCCGCTTTGAAGACGCCGGGCAGGACAGGATTACCGATTTCTCTGCCGGAAAAGACAGGCTTTTGCTTGATCAGCGTCTGGTCGGGGATGCCACGTCGGGTGCCGATATCGTCGCGGATTTCTCACGTCAAATCCGGGCCGACGCGGCACTTGATTTCGGAACGGTGGAAATCGTTTTCTCGGGGATCAGCGACCTTGCAACGCTCGCCGATGACATCGTCCTGATCTGACAGGAGAGGGCCGCGTTTTTTTGCGGCAATTGGCAGGCCGTTGATCTGGCCTGCCGCGTTCGTAGTTGGCAAACGCCGTGACTTAGTGGACGTTTACAGGCGCCAGATCGTGCTGGCGTGCAAGGGAAAACGCGAGTTTGCGGTCGGACACGAGCGCGAGCTGCGCACCGTCCTGATCGTGTACCGCATAAAGCTGTTCCAGCTCTCCTGCTTCGTCACGGACTTCCTTGGGCAGATCCGCAACGAATACCGGTTTCACGTAAACGATCCGGGGACCGTCACCCTTGAATTCTACGTTGGTATCCATTTCTCACCCTTTCCTTATGTTGATCGTCTGAACCACGGTATCCGGGATGGCCCGGGTCAGATCGACATGAAGCAGCCCGTTTTCCATGACGGCTTCTCCCACCTCAACGCCTTCGGCGAGTACAAAGGTCCGTTGAAACTGACGCGCGGCTATTCCCCGGTGGAGAAAAACGCGGCCTTCGCTGTCGTCGCGCTGACGACCTCGGATGACCAATTGCCTGTCTTCGACAGTGATGGCGAGTTCTTCCTCGGCAAAACCGGCCACGGCCAGGGTAATGCGGTAGGAATGATCGGAATTCTGTTCGATATTGAACGGCGGATACCCTTCGTTACCGGACTTTGCAGTACGTTCCAGAAGGCGTTCCAGCTGCTCGAATCCCAGCAGATGCGGGTAAGAGGCAAGAGTTAGTTTCGACACGTTATTCGGCCCTTTTGCACGAAAGCGACACGAGAACACGGTCCCTTTTTGGCAACCGCGTAGGATGAATATGGGGACAATTCGTTGTGTTCACAAGGTCTAGGCGAAAACATCCCTAAGGGTTACAATAAAACCCTGCCAGCAGCCGCGAGTCGCCTTTTATGAATGCACCTATCGATCTGTCGATGAAAACAGATGAAGTGTTGCGCGTTGAACTTGAAGTGTTCAGACGCCAGCACCGCGATCTCGACGAGGCTATTCACGCGCTGGCCGAAAAAGGCACGGGCGATCAGCTTACCATGCAGCGGCTCAAGAAGCAGAAGCTGCGGCTGAAGGATATCATCGCGCGGATTGATGACAGGCTGACCCCTGACATTATCGCCTGATGGCAGGGTAGCGAGACCCGCGCTTTGAAAGACGCAGCAGGTGATCTGGACGCGATCCGAACCGGTCTTTGCGATATACTGAAATCTTCGCCGTTTTCCGGACTGGTACCGGAAGTCGCCAAGAGTGACTGGTCGCAAGCAACGACCAAGGCATCGCGCGTACCGGTCTGCGATGCATTTCCGGATGTTCTGGAGCTTTGCGCCGATCCGGTCGCACATCCCCTATTCGCGCGCCCAATGGCCGCGCTTGTGGACAGGTTGGGCTGGGTTGCGGATTATCCGTCGCACCCCGTCTTGAAGGACCGTTTCGGGCATGCGGTGCTTTATGCATCGGACGCAGCGGTGATCGGTTGCAACCTGACAGCAGCCGGTACGGCCTATCCCGCCCATGCGCATCTTGCCAAGGAACTGTACCTCCCCGTCACCCATAGCGGCGCGCTTTTCTGGCATCAACGGGCCGGCGAAGCCTTTCGCGTCTTACCCGGCGATCTCGTGTATCACGAAGCAGAGGAAGCGCATGCCTTGCGCACATCCGACCGCCCTGCCCTGAACCTCTGGTTGCAGTTCGGCGACGCGCCGGGCGGAGCGACGTGGTTCGTGGATGCGCCTGACCCCTGGCAATGATCTGACGATTGCAGCGATTGCGCGGTTTTGCCCTTGTTTATCCCGTGAAGCGACATTGCCTGTGCCACGCCAATGGCTATAGTGCCGCTTCCTTTGAAACGGGGTGAGATCATGCAGGACATCCATGTCGGGATCATCATGGGCAGCCAGTCGGACTGGGCCACCATGAAAGAGGCCGCCGATATTCTTGACGCGCTGGACATCAGTTACGAGAAAAAGATCGTATCTGCCCATCGCACGCCCGACCGGCTTTGGGAGTATGGCAAGACGGCCGTCGACCGTGGATTGCAGGTGATCATCGCCGGTGCCGGGGGCGCGGCGCATCTGCCGGGGATGATGGCGTCGAAAACCCGCGTACCGGTCATCGGGGTGCCCGTTCAGACGCGGGCGCTTTCCGGCGTCGACTCGCTTTATTCAATCCTGCAGATGCCGCGCGGCTTTCCCGTGGCGACGATGGCGATCGGCGCAGCCGGTGCCTCGAACGCGGGCCTGATGGCGGCCGGGATCCTCGCCCTGCAGGACAGCAACATCGCGGAGCGGCTGGACCAATGGCGCGCGAATCTTTCCGCATCTATCCCGGAGGAGCCTCAGGATGACTGATCCCCTGCCACAAGGCGCGACAATCGGTATACTCGGTGGCGGTCAGCTTGGGCGCATGCTTTCGGTCGCGGCCTCGCGGCTTGGGTTTGCCTGCCACATCTACGAGCCGGGCGCGAATCCGCCCGCGGCTCAGGTCGCGGCGAAACTGACCACGGCCAGCTACGACGACGTCGAGGCGCTGCGCCGGTTTGCAGATTCCGTCGATGTCATCACCTATGAATTCGAGAACATTCCCACCGAAGCGCTGGATATCCTAGAAGAACATCGCGTCATCCGGCCCGGGCGCGAGGCGCTTCGGGTCAGCCAGGACCGGTTGACCGAAAAGACCTATCTGCAGGGGCTCGGCCTGAAAACGGCGCCTTTTGCGGATATCACCGATCTGGCCAGCCTTGAGAAGGCAATCGCTGAAATCGGAACCCCGGCCATCCTGAAATCCCGTCGCTTTGGCTATGACGGCAAGGGACAGGCGCGGCTGAACGCACCCGAGGATGCCGAAGCGGCGCTGGCGGAGATGGCTGGCGCGCCCGCGATTCTTGAGGGGTTCGTCGATTTCCAGCGCGAGGTGTCGGTGATCGCGGCCCGTGGCGCCAACGGTGAAGTCGCCTGTTTCGATCCGGGCGAAAACGTGCATCGCGACGGCATTCTGCACACGACCCGCGTGCCAGCGACACTGTCCGCCTCACAGCGCACGGATGCGGTGCTGCTTGCCGCCAACATCCTGAACGCGCTGGATTACGTGGGCGTCCTGGGCGTTGAGCTTTTTGTCACCGGTGCCGGTCTCGTCGTGAACGAAATCGCGCCGCGCGTGCATAATTCCGGACACTGGACACAGAACGGCTGCACGGTGGACCAGTTCGAACAGCATATCCGCGCGGTGGCGGGATGGCCGCTGGGTGATGGTCAGCGACAGCTGGATGTCGAGATGGAGAACCTGATCGGCGCGGACCTTGACCGGGTCGAAGCGCTGAGCCGGGATCCGGCGACGGCGCTACATCTTTACGGCAAAGCAGAGGTCAAGCCGGGCCGCAAGATGGGTCACGTCAACCGCATCCTCGGGCCGGCAGATTAATCGAGACCATCCGCCCGAGATGCGCGGGCATTCCAAATGGTGCCACCGTTCCGGCGGCACCATGCCTCCGGCGGGGATATTTTAAGACCCAAAGAAGGGCCAATCAGCCTATGAAACGGGCGGCGATCTCGCCGGACATGTAGCTGAAGCGACCGCCTGCCATGGTAGCCGCGATGCGCTGGGTTTCGGCATCGAGGATGACAAGATCGGCGCGCATGCCGGGCTGCAGCTTGCCTCGGTCGGTCAGGCCAAGAAGGCGCGCCGGATTGCCGGAGACCAGCGACCATGCAGTCGGCAGATCGCGAATGCCCAGTGCGACCAGTTTGAATACTGCACGTCGCAGGGAGGGATAATGGTAATCGGACGCCAGCGCCGTGCAGAGCCCCTGTGCGATCAGGTCGGTCGCGCTGATGTTGCCGTTGTGGGAATTGCCGCGCACGACATTGGGAGCGCCCATGATGACCGGATCGCCGTTTGCTATCGCGGCTTCGGCGGCTTCGAGCGTTTCAGGGAATTCGGCGATGGATACGCCCTGCTGACGCCATTCCGCGCGTTGCGCTGCGGTCTGATCGTCATGGCTACCCATTTTGATGCCGCTTGCGGACAGCTTCTGTGTCAGTTGCCTTAGCGCGGTGGGGACCTCGGCGGCGCGGCGATGCAAGTTCAACATCAGGTCCAGATGCGCGTCGGGATTGCGCCCGGCCTTGAGCGCCTGTCCGGTCAGCCGGGGCGGTTTGCGCCCGGCCGCCAGCCGATCATGCGGAAGGTGGTCGTTGAAGACGAGATAGGAAACCTCCCATTCCGCCAGCTTGCCCGGCAGATCGGCGTAATCGTCCAGCATATGGGTTTCGAACCGAAGCTGCGCCATGAGTTCAGTCACCACCTGCGGGCGGGCGACCCTGATCGCGGCAAAGACCTTTGCCGCGTACTCCGGGCTGCGCAGCCCGCCTTCCCAGCTGTAGAATTGGGCAAAGACCGCAGTGGTGATACCGTTGGCCGCGAACTCGGCCTCGGCGGCGACGACGCCTTCGGTCATATCCGGCATCGCCCCGCGTCTTGGCGCAAGATGGCGCTCGAAACCGTCTCCGTGCGGATCGACGATGCCCGGCAGAACAAGATAGCCTTGCAGATCGACGCGTCGCCCTGCCCGGTCATTCCGGATGATCCCGTCGGCGAAAGACAGGCGGCATCCTTGCATGCCGTCCTTGGGCGTCAGAACGAGAGCCCCCTCGAGGTCGAGTGACAGAGGTTTCATTTGCTCGGCTCGCCCGCCTGATCGACGCAACCGGCAAGGCGCAGGCAGCTGTTTTGCACAAGATCCCGGGTCGCCTCGGACCAGCCAAGGTCACGCTGGAAGCCTCCGGTTTCCAGAAAATGAAGGGTTTCGGCAATCACCCTTGGGTTATTCATCATGAAAGTATGGGTCACCGGCAGAATCAAGTGGTCAGACATGCCTTTGACGAACGTCGAGGCGACGGAGACCTTGCCGTCGTCGGGTCCGGGAATGATGTGCGAAAAGATCGGATTCAGCGTGTAGGTACCGGCGATCACGCCGAGAGGGAAATCGACCGGCGGCAGCTTTGGTGGCAGGCTGTCAGGACCGGTGCCGAGTTGCAGCCCGGCGGGCCCGTTCAGCATGCCGAAAACCTCCCATTCGCCGAGTTCATCCACCAGTTCGCTGCCCTGATTGGGCGGCCCGAGCATGACGACGCGACCGAGGTTTTTCGGGCGGTGGTCCTGGAACCAGTAGCGAATGAGAATGCCGCCCATGGAATGCGATACGAAATGCACCTCGCGATCACCGCAACCGGAAATAGCCTTGGGAATGGTATGTTCGGCCAAGGTCGCGATCGGGTCTTCGGTCGATGGGTATTCCGGATGGATGACGAGATAACCCTGCGCCTCCATCACTTCGCGCATGACGGTGAATGAGGCATCGGTTCGCGCCAGACCATGCAGAAGTACAACGCATTGCGCGAGTGCGGGCATCGGCAACAGGAAGAGACATATGGCAAGGACGAAACGCATGCGGGCGGGATAGGCCCAAAATCCGCGCGTGAAAAGGGTGCGCTTGCCGCGTTGTGTCATGTCCGTGGTTTGAGGAACGACAGCGTAAGCCCGCCGAGGACCAGCACGGCACCGCCGAGATAGCGAAGATGAAGCACTTCGCCGAGGAGCAGGACGCCACCGGCCAGCGCGAGGACCGGCACGCTCAGCATCAGGATTGCCGCCGTCGAGGGCGTGAGTTTCGGCAGCAGGCTATACCAGAGCGCGTAGCCAAGGCCCGAAGCAAACGCACCGGAAAGGGCAGCAAGCAGCAGTCCCGGCGCGCTTATGTCATGCGGGGCATCGGTCAGGAAAGGCACGGCCATCGTCAGTGGCAAGGCAAGCACGAAATTGGCAGCCGTTCCGGCAAGGGCGTCCGGCTCATACCGGCCGGTGATCGTGTAGACGGCCCAGCCAAGCCCGGCCAGCGCCATCAGCCCCGCGCCCTGCAGATCGACCGACACGGTGGCAGACGGGTTCACGATCACGACCAGCCCGCCAAAGGCGATGACCGCGCCGACTATTTGCCTGAGGGTTGGGGCTGCCTTGAGGAACGCGGCAATCACGAAAATCGAGATCTGAACCACGCCAAAAAGGATCAATGCACCGAGCCCCGCCGGCAGTGTAAGATAGGCGGTTGAAAAGCCGATCATGTAGAGCGCCAGTGCCAGCGCCCCGAGTCCGCGGCGCGGCTCGAGCCACGTCAGATTTGCGCCTTTGAACCGGGCCAGGGCAATCAGCATCAGCGCGCCCGACGCGACCCGGATAACCGCGAAGCTTTCCGGATCGATATAGCCATAGTCGACCGCGACTCGGTTGAGCAGCGAATTGGCTGCGAAAGCGACCATGGTCAGGCAGATGAGAATGTAAAAGCGCATGTTGGCAAGTGGCCCAAATTCCGCCGCTTCCGCAAGTAACATCCACGTTCGGGACGCGACTATCAGCCGAAGGCCTTTGGGTAGACAAGCGTTTCCGTGGGGGCCGTTTCGCCGGGTCCGGCCAGCAGTGTATGGCTAATCGGATAGGGTGACGTCAGCTGTGCCGCGCGTTCGGAGGAAAATCCGTTGCGCGCATAGAAACCGGGCTCGCCAAGGACGACGATGGTCTTTTTACTCAGGCGGGCCCATTCGGTGATCATGCCAACCATACGGCCGCCGATGCGGCGGCCTTGCCAATCGGGGTGGACGGCCACGGGGGCAAGGCAGAGCCAGCCCTTGGGCCGGATCATTTGCGACAGACCGGCATAGGCAACGATCCGGTTGTCGGCGCTGATCACCATCTCACCGGCAATCGCGCGATCTTTTCGCAGACGGTGGACAAGGCGGACTTCGTCCTGCCCTTTGAAAGCGAGGGCGAGCAGGTCATCCACCTGCGCCTCTTCCCCTCGACGCAATTCACGCATGTGATCTGGAGAGGTTATCAAGGCAGTCTCCGCGATTTCTGAAATGGAAGGTTTCTGGTTGGAGAAAATTCTTACAAGAATTTTTCCAAGAAATTCGAAATTTCTTGGGTCGTACAAAGAGAAAGGGGCGCCTGGTTTGGCGCCCCTTCCGGATACTGATGGGCTAACCCGTCGAAACCTGTCGGTTTCGATTATTACATCATGCCGCCCATGCCGCCCATGTCGGGCATGCCGCCGCCAGCAGGCGCGCCTTCCTTGGCGGGCTTGTCGGCAACCATGGCTTCGGTGGTGATCAGCAGACCAGCGATCGAAGCGGCATCCTGCAGAGCGGTACGAACCACCTTGGCCGGGTCGATGACGCCGAACTTGAACATGTCGCCATATTCTTCGGTCTGAGCGTTGAAGCCGAACTTCAGGTCGTCGGATTCACGGATCTTGCCCGCGACAACCGAACCGTCAACACCGGCGTTCTCGGCGATCTGACGCAGCGGCGCTTCAAGTGCCTTACGGACGATCGAGATACCGACGTTCTGGTCGTTGTTTGCACCGGTCAGGCCGTCGAGTGCTTTTGCACCCTGGATCAGGGCAACACCGCCACCAACAACGATACCTTCCTGAACAGCCGCGCGAGTTGCGTTCAGCGCGTCATCGACACGGTCCTTACGCTCTTTCACTTCGACTTCGGTCATGCCGCCGACGCGGATAACGGCAACGCCGCCTGCCAGCTTGGCAACACGTTCCTGAAGCTTTTCACGGTCGTAGTCGGACGTGGTTTCTTCGATCTGGTTACGGATCTGGGCAACGCGTGCTTCGATCTCGGCCTTCTCGCCTGCGCCGTCGACAACAGTGGTTTCATCCTTGGTGATCGACACTTTCTTGGCCGAACCCAGCATGTCCACGGTGACGTTTTCCAGCTTCATGCCGAGGTCTTCGGAGATGACCTGACCACCGGTCAGGATCGCGAGGTCCTGCAGCATGGCCTTGCGGCGATCGCCAAAGCCCGGTGCTTTGACAGCAGCAATTTTCAGGCCGCCGCGCAGCTTGTTAACAACGAGGGTTGCCAGCGCTTCGCCTTCGACGTCTTCCGCAATGATCAGCAGCGGTTTCTGCGACTGGATCACGGACTCGAGCAGCGGAACCATCGGCTGGAGCGAGGAGAGTTTCTTCTCGTGCAGCAGGATCATGCAGTCTTCGAGTTCGACGGTCATCTTGTCAGCGTTGGTGACAAAATAGGGCGACAGGTAGCCGCGGTCGAACTGCATACCTTCGACGACGTCGGTCTCGGTTTCCAGACCTTTGTTCTCTTCGACGGTGATTACGCCTTCGTTGCCGACTTTCTGCATCGCGTCAGCAATCTGCTGGCCGATTTCAGTTTCGCCGTTGGCGGAAATGGTGCCGACCTGAGCGACTTCGGCGCTGTCGGACACGTCGCGCGCAGCTGCCTTGATGGCGTCGACGACTTTACTCGTGGCAAGGTCGATACCGCGCTTGAGGTCCATCGGGTTCATGCCCGCTGCGACCGATTTCATGCCTTCCTTGACGATGGCCTGGGCCAGCACGGTGGCGGTGGTGGTACCGTCGCCTGCTTCGTCGTTGGTGCGGGAAGCAACTTCCTTCACCATCTGGGCGCCCATGTTTTCGAACTTGTCTTCCAGTTCGATTTCCTTGGCAACCGAAACACCGTCTTTGGTGATGCGCGGTGCGCCGAAGGATTTGTCGAGAACCACGTTACGGCCTTTGGGGCCGAGAGTTACTTTAACCGCGTCAGCAAGGATGTTCACACCCTTGAGCATGCGATTGCGGGCATCGGTGTCAAACTTGACGTCCTTAGCAGCCATATCTTGTATCTCCTAAAAATCTTGATTGGGATTCGTGAAAACCCGGGGTGTTCAGGCTGCAGCAGCTGCTGCCGAGTCGGTGATCACGCCAAGAATATCGCTCTCTTTCATGATCAGCAGCTCTTCGCCGTCGACAGTAACCTCGGTGCCCGACCATTTGCCGAACAGGATCTTGTCGCCCGCTTTCACGGCCATTTCGATCAGCTCACCGCTATCCTTGCGCGCGCCGTCGCCGCATGCGACAACTTCGCCTTCGCTGGGCTTTTCTTTTGCGCTATCGGGGATGATCAGGCCGCCCTTGGTTTTCTCTTCGCTTTCAACGCGACGCACCAGAACACGGTCATGAAGTGGTTTGAATGCCATCTTTGCAGCTCCTTAAGCTCAAAGTTTGTTTCTACAGGCCCCCCGTAAGAGGCAGCCGTTAGCACTCACCTAAGTCGAGTGATAACGACGCATAGCTAGGGAGCGCCGTCTTTTCTGTCAACAGGATTCGCGGGGAAAATTTTTAACGTCCGGATGCCTTTCATTGCCAAGCTTCCCTGTCAACCAAGGGAAAGGAGGACACCCCCCCCCTGCCCTGCGCTGTCTGCACGATCGTGACCCTAGCCTATTCGACGCAGGATCAGCCCGTGACGGTAGCGAGATAATCACCCCGAAACTCTGTACAACCGGGATCAGCAGAACAATGCCGACGCGCCGGATGCCAAGTCGTGTTAACCTGGCGCAGCGCACGGGCAAATGTCACGGGTGACAAGCCCGATCCTCCCGCCTATAAGGCGCGCAAATCACAGGACGCACCAAGGATATTGACCATGAGCATTCAGGTATTTGGCCACAAATCCCCCGATACCGACAGCACCGGCTCGCCCATCATCTGGGCCTGGTACCTGTCTGAAATCGAAGGCACCGCCGCCACGCCCGTTCTCCTCGGAGAGCCCAACACCGAAGCGGCTTTCATGCTGGAACGCTGGGGGCTGGAAAAGCCAGCGATCATCGATGGCGTCGAAGCTGGTGCCCCGGTCGTGATCGTCGACACGAACAACCCAGCTGAGTTGCCCGACAATATCAATGACGCCGACATTCAGGCCATCATCGACCACCACAAGCTGGTCGGCGGCCTTGAGACCAAGGGCCCCATCGACATCACCGTTCGTCCGCTGGCCTGCACCGCGACGATCATGCACGACCTGATCGGCGATGACCTGACCAAGATGCCCGAGCAGATCAAGGGCGCAATGCTGACCTGTATCCTGTCGGATACGCTGGAATTCCGCTCGCCCACCACGACGCCGCATGACCGCGCGGTCGCCGAAAAACTGGCCAAGGAACTGGGAGTCGACGTTTCTGAATATGCTGGCGAAATGTTCGCGGCAAAATCCGACGTTTCGGCATTTTCCGAAGCTGAACTGCTCCGCATGGACAGCAAGGAATACGAAGTCGGCGGCAAGCAGTTCCGTGTTTCGGTTCTTGAAACCACCGCACCCCAGATGGTTCTGGACCGCAAGGATGCGCTTATGTCCGCGATGACCGGTGTAGCCGAAGAAGACGGTGCCGATCAGGTCCTGCTGTTCGTTGTCGACATCCTGAACGAGGAAGCCACGCTGCTTGTCCCCAACGATCTGGTCAAGACGGTCGCGGAAAAGAGCTTTGGCGCGTCGGTCAGCGGCGACACCGTGGTTCTGCCAGGCATCATGAGCCGCAAGAAGCAGATCATCCCGAACCTCGCGGTCTGATCGCTGCTTGCGACATACCGGGTGCGAAGTGCGCATCGCGGAAAAGCCATCGGGCGCCCCGGAAGTCGGGGCGCCTTTTTCGTTCGCGCAGCGCTGTCTAAAGGTGTAGGCAGCATTTGAATTAAAACAGTTTGAGGCCCGCCCATGACCCAGATCATCAATTCGCTGTCAGAGGTTTCCGATCGCTACGATGCCTTGTTCGTTGATCTCTGGGGATGCGTGCATGATGGTGTCAGGGCGCTTCCCGATGCCTGCGCGGCGCTTCAGGAATATCGGCGCAAGGGCGGCTGCGTCGTTCTCGTCACGAACTCCCCCAAGCCACGCGCCGGGATCGCACCGCAGATCGCGGATTTCGGGGTACCAGAGGATGCGTGGGACACGATTGCCTCTTCAGGTGACAGCGCTCGTGCCGCCATGTTCCAGGGCGTCGTCGGTGAAAAGGTCTGGTTCATGGGCGAGCCAGAGCGCGACGACGATTTTTTCAAACCGATGAAGGTCATCGAGAACCCGGTGAACATCCAGCGGGTCGAACTGGAAGACGCCGAAGGTATCGTCTGCTGCGGGCCTTTCGATCCGATGGCCGACCCGGCGGACAACCGCCCTGAATTCCTTTGGGCCAAGCAGAAAGGTCTGAAACTGCTCTGCGCCAACCCAGATATCGTTGTTGATCGCGGCGATGTGCGGGAATGGTGCGCGGGTGCGCTTGCCCGGCTTTACACGGAGATGGGTGGCGAAAGCCTGTATTTCGGCAAGCCGCACCCGCCGATCTACGATTTGGCGCGGCGGCGCCTGGCCGAGATCGGTAAGCATGTCCCCGACAGCTCGATCCTTGCCATCGGCGATGGCGTGCACACCGATATCGATGGTGCGATGGGCGAGGATATCGACAGCCTCTTTATCTCGGGTGGTCTGGCAGCCAAGGAAACCAAGACGAACGGGCAGCCAGATCCCGACGCGCTTGACGCCTATCTAAACAAGGAAATGGCCAATCCCACCTTTACCATTGGCCATCTGCGCTGACGAAAAGGCTTGATTTTCTGCAGTCGCGAAGTAATTAAGTTGCACGGTTAGATTAAATTCCGTAAATTTATTACCGAGTCGATTGCCGGAGCTGAAATCATGCTGGATAACCTGCCGCGTGGAACGATCTGCATTGAAGATATCGAGATGGGCATGACGCGCCATCTTCGGAAAGTCGTGACCGACGAAGATATCGAGATGTTCGCTCAGGTCTCGACCGACCGGAACCCGGTGCATCTGGACGACGATTATGCCCGCGACACGATTTTCGAGGGCCGCATCGCGCATGGCATGCTGACCGCAGGTCTGATCTCTGCGGTGATCGGAGAGCAACTGCCCGGTCATGGCACGGTCTACATGGGCCAGACGCTCAAGTTCCTTGGTCCGGTGCGTCCCGGCGACATGGTGTATGCAGAGGTCAAAGTGATCGGCATCGATCTGGCCAAGCGGCGCGTCCAACTCGACTGTCACTGCACGGTGGACGGCAAGAAGGTTCTGGCCGGAGAAGCGACGGTACTTGCCCCGAGCCGCAAGTTCGACTGACCCCCGGCACGTGCCGAACAAAGCCAGTCTGAAAGCGCGCAGGCTTTGCGCGTATTTCACAGTTCCCAACGTCGCGCGCTTCGCCTGCGCGGGTTGCGCTTGAACAAGCCCCGCTTCGACGCTACGCAGCCACCATGCGGATCATCCAGACCTATCAGAATGTTGCCCCTTCCGATCGCGGCGCAAGCGTGGCCATCGGGAACTTTGACGGCGTCCATCTTGGGCACCGCTCTGTCATTAAGCTTGCCGAGCAGGCGGACGCGACGGCGCCGACCGGGGTACTGACATTCGAGCCGCACCCGAGGGAATTCTTTGCCCCCGACAGCCCGCCTTTCCGCCTGATGAGCCGCGACGCGCGGCGGCATCGGCTGGAGAAGATCGGAGTGGATATCCTCTATGAGCTGGCTTTTGACGCAGGGATGGTCGCGCTGACGCCGGAGGAATTCGCGCGGGACGTCATCGCAGACGGGCTTGGGTTGGCCCATGTGGTGGTTGGCGCCGATTTCCGGTTTGGCAAGGGACGCAGCGGCGGCGCCGAGGAACTGCAGGCCTTTGGCAAACAGTTCGGGTTCGGGGTGACGATTGCCCCGCTGCTAGAGGAAAACGCGACGACCATATCCTCGACCGCGATCCGTACGGCGCTGAGCGAAGCGCGCCCGGGCGATGCTGCGGCGATGCTGGGTCACTGGCACCGGATCGAAGGCAAGGTGATCGACGGGGAAAAACGGGGGCGCGAACTGGGGTATCCGACGGCAAACATGTCGATTGACGGCCTCCATCCGCCTGCCTTTGGCGTTTACGCGGTACTCGTCGATGTGCTCGATGGTCCGCACAAGGGCAGCTACCACGGCGCGGCAAGCCTTGGCGTGCGACCGATGTTCGGTGAAAACCGTGCGAACCTTGAAACCTTTATCTTTGATTTCAAGGGCGACTTATACGGTAGCACCCTGTCGGTCGGGCTGGTTGAATTCCTGCGCCCCGAGATGAAATTCGAGGGGCTTGAGAGCCTGATCGCGCAAATGGACGCTGATTGCGACAAAGCCCGGAAGGTTCTGGAAAGCCTATGAAAGATCCGATCCCCCGGCGCGGACTGGCCAAGCGATTCTGGGAAAAGAAATCGATGGCAGAGATGTCGCAACAAGAGTGGGAAGCTCTTTGCGACGGCTGCGGCAAATGCTGCCTGAACAAGCTGGAAGACGAGGACACGGGCGAGATCGACCTGACGCGGATCGCCTGCCGTCTGCTTGACGACAGCACCTGCCGCTGCAGCCAGTACCCCATTCGCCACCAGTTCGTTCCCGAATGCATCGTGCTGAAGGCCGACAACATCCAGGACCATCTCTACTGGATGCCGCAGACCTGCGCCTATCGGCTTATCTACGAAGGGCGCGAGTTATATGACTGGCACCCCCTTATCTCTGGCCGCGCCGAGACTGTGCATCATGCAGGCGTGTCCGTGCGGGGCATGACCGTACCTGAATTCGAAGTCCCCGAAGAAGAGTGGGACGACTACCTGATCGAGGAGCCCACCTGATGTTTTTCGCCTCTGACAATGCCGGTCCGGTCCATCCCGCCATCATGGAGAAACTGGCGACAGCCAATGCCGGTTACGCCCTGCCCTATGGTAATGACCCGCTGATGGACGAGGTGCGCGACAAGATCAGGGATATATTCGAGGCGCCCGAGGCTGCGGTTTACCTTGTCGCAACCGGCACGGCGGCGAACTCGCTGGCGCTGGCAACGCTTACGCAGCCCTTTGAGACGATCTTTTGCTCGCCCCTCGCCCATATCCACGAGGACGAGTGCAATGCGCCCGAGTTCTACACTGGCGGTGCCAAGCTGACGCTTGTCCCGGGCGGCGACAAAATGACGGCGAAAGCCCTGCGCGAGACGATTGCCGGAGAGCAAACACGCGGCGTCCACGGCCCGCAGCGCGGCCCCGTTTCAATCACCCAGATCACCGAGCGCGGCGGCGTCTATTCCTTGTCCGAGATTCAGGAACTTGCCGAGGTCGCAAAGTCCTTTGGTGTGCCGGTTCACCTTGACGGTGCACGGTTCGCGAATGCGCTGGTCGCGCTGAATTGCTCACCGGCGGAAATGACGTGGAAAGCGGGCGTGGATGCGGTTTCCTTTGGCGGGACGAAAAACGGCTGCATGGGCGTCGAAGCCGTCATCCTTTTCAACCCCGACAAGGCGTGGGAATTCGAGCTACGCCGCAAACGGGGCGCGCAGCTGTTTTCAAAGCACCGATACCTGTCGGCACAGATGGCGGCCTATCTGACCGATGACCTGTGGCTGAGCCTTGCGCGGAAGTCCAACGATGCCTGTGCAAGCCTGCGGGAGAAACTCGTGACTGCCGGCGCAGAGATTGCTTGGGGCGGAACCGCCAACATGATCTTCCCGCGCTTTTCCCGCGCGGCTCATCAACGGCTTCATGATGCCGGCGCGATCTACAACATGTGGGAAGGTGAATTGCAGGGGGCCGATCCCAAAGAATTGCTCACAGCGCGGCTTGTCTGCGACTGGTCCGCGAGCGATGAGAACACAGACCGCTTCATCGATATTCTCAAGGGCTGACGGTCAGACCGGGACTTCTGCAAACAGCTGACGCAGGTGATCGGCCGTCTCGGCAGGATGGCTGATCGGCAGCATGTGCCCAGCACCTTCGACCACGACGTTCCGGGCATCCGGCAAACGCGCGGCGAAACCATCGTTCACGGCGGCGATGACAGCCGCCGTATTGCCGCCCCGCATCAGCAACACCGGCAGGTTCAGCGATTGCAGCCGCCCCGGTTCCAGTAGCTTGTGGATGTCGTCCAGCAAGGCAGGGCTGCACGCGGGGACGATTCGCACGCCGCGGATCATCGCCGCGCGCCTATGTTCGGGCATATCCTCCCAGCTCTCACCGACACCGCCGCCCCAGCCGCCGTTGAACAACCGGGCCCCCAGTTCGAACTGACCCGCTTTCATCGCGTCATAGAAGGGCGCGGAGGAGTTCATGCTCTGCTTCACGAGGTCCGGCTTATCTTCGCCAGCGATGGCGAAGTAGACGGATTCGATCATGGTCAGGCTGCGCACGAGTTCCGGGAAAAGGACAGCGACACGCATCGCGATGGATGCGCCAAAGGAATGCCCGATGACATCCACCGGTTCCGTCAAGGTCGCGACGGCAGCCCGCGCCATACGATCCTGAAAGTCCCCCTGCCCGTCCCAGTCAGGGCTGAGCCCATGGTTGAACATGTCGGTGGCGGTGATTTCGATTTCGCTGTCCATCTCACCCGCGAGGCCCTTCCAGGCCCCGGAATGGGCAAGTGTGCAATGCAGCGCCAGAACCTTCCGCCTGCCGTTCCCGAGTTTCCGGGTTTCAAGCGGTTGCGGTATGCGCTGTGCGATGTTCACGCCGAGGTTTCCTCGAGATGGGAATCGAGCGCATCGAGGCGATCCTGCCCCCAGAATCGCTCATCATCCTCGGTGATGTAAAAGGGCGAACCGAACACACCACGGCTGATCGCCTCTTCGAGGTTGGCGGCATAGGTTTCGGCCCCTTGTAGCAAGCCCCGATCAGCGATTGCCGGATCGAAACCGGCCTCCTCTAAGCAGGCGCGAATAACCGCATCATCGGCGATGTCCTTGTCCTCGGCCCAACAGGCCCGCAGGACCGCGTGGGACAGAACACCGACGTCCCCGCCGCCTTCGGCCTGCGCCGCGATGATCGCATACGACGACGGCGCGGCGTTGGTCGGGAAATGGGCCGGCTGAAAGTTCATCTTCATCTGAAGATGCTTGGCCTGCCGCTTGAGTTCCTGCATGCGGTATTCCTGACGCGCAACCGGACGATCTTTGGGGAGAGCTGTTCCGGTTCGCGAGAAAAGCGAGACGATGTCGAACGGCTTGTAGACGACGGTCGCCTCGTGCCGGGCTGCTATCTGTTCGAGCCGGGTGCCCGCGAGATATGCAAAGGGTGACAAGGTTGCAAAGAAGTAGTCGATCTGGGCCATTTGCTTTTTCTCCCGCGGCTAGCTTTGCGCGACGGTAAGGCCATGCTAAGCGGTGTCAACACCACGAATCTGTTACATATCTCTCTCGCTGCTCCGGGAAACCAGTCTCCATGCCTCATATGATCGAACCCAAGCTGATCTCTGGGAATGCCAACCAGCCGTTGGCCCAAGCCATTGCACGCCGCATGACCATGCATCGCGGCATTCAAACCGGGTTGGTCGATGCCCGCGTGGAACGCTTTAACGACGGCGAGATTTTTGTCGAAGTGTTCGAAAACGTCCGGGGCGAGGATATGTTCATCATCCAGCCCACGTCCAACCCTGCCAATGACAACCTGATGGAATTGCTGGTGATGGCAGATGCGCTGCGCCGGTCTTCGGCGGCACGGGTAACAGCTGTTCTGCCCTATTTCGGTTACGCTCGTCAGGACCGCCGCACCAAGGCGCGTACACCGATCACGGCCAAGCTTGTGGCCAACATGATGGTCGGCACCGGGATCGAACGGATCCTGACGATGGATCTGCACGCCGCCCAGATTCAGGGTTTTTTCGATATCCCCGTCGACAACCTTTATGGCTCGCCGGTTTTTGCGCTGGATATCCGCACCAACTTTAAAGGTCACATGGACGAATTGATGGTGGTCTCGCCCGACGTGGGCGGTGTGGCCCGCGCGCGCGAGCTCGCGAAACGTGTAAATGCGCCGCTTGCCATCGTCGACAAACGTCGCGAAAAAGCCGGTGAAGTCGCGGAAATGACTGTGATCGGGAACGTGCAGGACAAAATTTGTCTGATCGTTGACGACATCTGCGACACGGCTGGCACGCTCTGCAAAGCGGCAGAGATCCTGATGGAGAACGGTGCCAAGGAAGTGCACTCTTATATTACGCATGGCGTGATGAGCGGCCCAGCGGTCGAAAGGATTACCAACTCGGTCATGAAATCGCTGGTTCTTACCGATACGATCCGTCCGACGGATGCGGTACTGGCCGCGCCGAATATCCGTATCGTGCCGACAGCACCGGTATTCGCGCAAGCCATCCTGAACATCTGGAACGGCACGTCGGTGTCCTCGCTCTTTGAGGATTCGACGCTCTCGCCAATATATGAATCGCTGTACACGATGGACTGATAGACCGCATTCATCGCGAAGTTTGCCGGGCGCTTCGTTTTCACGGAGCGCCCTTTTCTTTTTCCGGCTAAGTGTACAAACCAGTCGTTCCCACAAAAGAAAACCGGCCCGCAATGGGGCCGGTTTCCAGATATCAATTTTTCCAGACGAAATCAGGCCGGAGCCGGACCGCCGCCTTTGCCGATGGCGATGTGATCGCCAAGAGCGACCATATCGGACAAGAGCTTGGCCGCGTCATCCACTGGGCCCGGTTCGTTCTTGAACGTTTCCTTGGCCGCTTCGTGCTTGGCGCGGGCATCTTCGATCAGTTCGTCGATATGCTCACGCGTGACCTCGGTCATCGGGATCGCCTGCTCGGCCAGAACCGAAAGACTTTCGCCGTTGATTTCCGCAAAACCGCCAGTGACGATGTATTCCGACGCGCCTTCCGGCCCGTCGACCCGCAGAACACCGGGACGCAGCGTGGCGATGACGGGGCTATGACCGGGCATTGCCGTCATGTCGCCGTCAGCACCGGGGATCAGAACCTCGCGGGCCTGAAACGACGCAAGGCGCCGTTCCGGGGACACGAGGTCAAATTGCATTGTGTCTGCCATCAGTGGCTCCTTTAAGCCGCGTCAGAGGCCATGCGTTCGGCTTTGGCTTTCACTTCTTCGATGCCGCCAACCATGAGGAAGGCCGCTTCGGGGAGGTGATCGTATTCACCGGCCACAACCGCTTTGAACGACGAGATGGTTTCTTCCAGCGGCACCTGCACGCCCGGCGAACCGGTGAAGACCTGCGCCACGTCGAAGGGCTGGCTGAGGAAACGCTCGAGCTTACGGGCACGGGCCACGGTCAGCTTGTCCTCTTCGCTCAGTTCGTCCATGCCGAGAATGGCGATGATGTCCTGAAGCGATTTGTAGCGCTGAAGCAGCTGCTGCACGTCGGTTGCGACCTTGTAGTGCTCTTCCCCAACGATGGCCGGGTCAAGCAGACGCGACGAGGAGTCGAGCGGGTCAACCGCCGGGTAGATGCCCTTTTCCGAGATCGCACGGTTGAGAACCGTGGTCGCGTCAAGGTGCGCAAACGAAGTTGCCGGCGCGGGGTCGGTCAAGTCGTCCGCAGGCACGTAGATCGCCTGCACCGAGGTGATCGAGCCAGCTTTGGTCGACGTAATACGTTCCTGAAGCGCGCCCATGTCGGTGGCCAGCGTCGGCTGGTAGCCCACAGCGGAAGGAATACGACCCAGAAGCGCCGACACCTCGGAACCCGCCTGCGTAAAGCGGAAGATGTTGTCGACGAAGAACAGAACGTCGGTACCGGACTGGTCCCGGAACTGCTCGGCCAGCGTCAGGCCGGTCAAAGCAACACGCGCACGCGCTCCCGGAGGTTCGTTCATCTGACCGTAAACCAGGGCAACCTGCGATTCTTCGAGGTTGTCGGGCTTGATCACGTTGGATTCGATCATCTCGTGGTAAAGGTCGTTCCCTTCACGGGTCCGTTCACCAACACCGGCGAACACGGAATAACCCGAGTGCACCTTTGCGATGTTGTTGATCAGTTCCATGATGAGAACGGTTTTGCCCACACCGGCACCGCCGAAGAGGCCGATCTTACCACCCTTGGAGTAAGGCGCGAGAAGGTCGACGACCTTGATGCCGGTGACGAGAATTTCCGACTCGGTCGACTGAGCGGCGAATTCAGGTGCCTCGGCGTGGATCGGACGCGTTTCGGTCGCGTTGACCGGACCTTTTTCGTCGATCGGTTCGCCGACCACGTTCATGATGCGGCCGAGGGTCGCGTTACCAACCGGCACCGAGATCGGCGCGCCGGTGTCGGTCACGACAGCGCCGCGAACCAGACCTTCAGTCGCGTCCATCGCGATGGTACGGACGGTGTTTTCACCAAGGTGCTGAGCCACTTCGAGCACCAGCTTCTTGCCGTTGTTCTCGGTGTTCAGTGCGTTCAGAATCTCAGGCAGCGCATCGTCGAACTGTACGTCGACCACAGCGCCGATGACCTGAGTGACTTTGCCTGTTGCAGTAGCCATGTTTGTCTCCGGTTCTCTTACAGCGCTTCCGCGCCGGAAATGATTTCAATCAGCTCGTTGGTGATGACAGCCTGACGCGAACGGTTGAATTCGATGGTCAGCTTGTCGATCATTTCGCCCGCGTTGCGGGTCGCGTTGTCCATCGCGCTCATCCGTGCGCCCTGCTCGCCTGCCCCGTTTTCCAGCAATGCGCTGAAGATCTGGGTGGCCACGCCACGCGGCAGCAGGTCGGCGAGGATTTCCTCTTCGCCCGGCTCGTAATCGTAGATCGTGCCAGCTGCATCCGCGTTTTCGTCTTCTTCGAATTCGGCAGGGATGATCTGCTGTGCCGTCGGCACCTGGCTGACCACGTTGACGAACTTGGAGAAGAAGAGCGTTGCGACATCGAACTCGCCCGCATCGAAACGCGACAGGATATCCTGCGCGATCTTCTGGGCATCAACGTAGCCAAGGCGTTTTACGTCGCTCAGGTCCACATGGCCGATGAAATCATCCGCAAAGTCGCGCTTGAGCACGTCGCGGCCTTTCTTGCCGACCGTGAGGATCTTGACCGTCTTGCCTTCGCCCTTGAGCTTGAGCGCATGGTTCTTTGCGAGACGCGCGATGTTACCGTTGAAGCCCCCGCAGAGGCCCCGTTCGGCTGTCAACACCACCAGCAATTGCACCTGATCGCTGCCCGTTCCGGCCAGCAGTTTCGGCGCGCTGTCGCTTTTGCCAACCGACGCCGCGAGCTGTGCCATCACGGCGTTGAACCGTTCGGCATAGGGACGCGAGTCCTCGGCAGCTTCCTGGGCGCGGCGCAATTTAGCTGCCGCGACCATCTGCATCGCCTTAGTGATCTTGCGGGTCGACTTGACCGACTCGATCCGGTTTTTAAGGTCCTTGAGATTTGGCATTGCCCTATCTCTCCTTAAGCGAAGTCAGCGGCGAATTCGTCAAGCGCTGCTTTGAGTTTGTCTTCGGCGTCGCCCTTGACCTTGGGATCTTCGTTGGTGATCCAGTCAAGAATGTCCGAACGCTTGCCACGCAGATGCGCCAGCAGACCCTTTTCAAAGCGACCCACGTCAGAGACGGGCAGCTTGTCGAGGTAACCATGCGTACCGGCGTAGATGACGCAGACGATTTCCGCGTTGGTCAGCGGCGAATACTGCGGCTGCTTCATCAGCTCGGTCAGACGGGCACCACGGTTCAGCAGGCGCTGGGTCGCGGCGTCGAGGTCGGAACCGAACTGTGCAAAGGCCGCCATTTCGCGGTACTGAGCGAGTTCCAGCTTCACCGGACCGGCGACCGACTTCATCGAGTTGGTCTGAGCGGACGAACCCACACGCGAAACCGACAGACCAGTGTTCACGGCAGGACGGATGCCCTGGAAGAACAGGTCGGTTTCAAGGAAGATCTGGCCGTCGGTGATCGAAATCACGTTGGTCGGAATAAAGGCCGAAACGTCACCACCTTGGGTTTCGATGATCGGCAGAGCCGTCAGCGAACCGGCGCCGTTGTCTTCGTTCAGCTTGGCCGAACGCTCGAGCAGGCGGGAGTGGAGGTAGAAAACGTCACCCGGGTAAGCTTCACGTCCCGGCGGACGACGCAGCAGCAGCGACATCTGGCGATAAGCCACGGCCTGCTTGGAAAGGTCATCGTACACGATCAGCGCGTGACGACCGTTGTCACGGAAGTATTCGGCCATCGCAGTCGCGGCGTAAGGTGCAAGGAACTGCATCGGCGCAGGTTCGGACGCGGTTGCGGCCACAACGATGGTGTATTCGATGGCGCCGGTCTCTTCGAGACGTTTCACCAGCTGCGCAACGGTCGAACGCTTCTGACCGATGGCAACGTAGATGCAGTAAAGCTTTTTGCTTTCATCATCGCCGGCGGCATCGTTGTAGGATTTCTGGTTAAGGATGGTGTCCAGAGCGACGGCGGTTTTACCGGTCTGACGGTCACCAATGATCAGCTCTCGCTGGCCACGGCCGATCGGGATCATCGCATCGACCGACTTGAGGCCAGTTGCCATCGGTTCGTGCACCGATTTACGCGGAATGATGCCCGGCGCCTTGACGTCGGCGATACCGGTTTTGTCGGTGTTGATCGGGCCTTTGCCGTCAACGGGGTTACCAAGGCCATCGACAACGCGGCCCAGCAGCTCGTCACCAATCGGAACGCTCACGATGTCATTCGTGCGCTTGACGACGTCGCCTTCCTTGATGTCCCGGTCGGAACCGAAGATCACGACACCGACGTTGTCGGATTCAAGGTTCAGCGCCATCCCCATGATGCCACCGGGGAATTCGACCATTTCACCGGCCTGCACGTTGTCCAGACCATAGACACGGGCAATCCCGTCACCAACGCTGAGCACGCGCCCAACCTCGGCGACTTCGGCCTCCTGGCCGAAGTTCTTGATCTGGTCCTTCAGGATCGCAGAAATTTCTGCTGCTTGGATACCCATTTATCCGACCTCTTTCATTGAATTCTGGAGGGAGTTGAGCTTCGAGCGGATCGAGGTATCGATCATCTTCGAACCCACTTTAACGATCAGACCACCGATGAGGCTTTCATCGACGGTCGCATTGATAGTAACGGTCTTGCCGACATTCGCGCTGAGCGATTTCGACAGTTTTTCGGTCTGTTCCTTGGTCAGAGCCTTGGCGCTTGTCACCTCGGCGATGACTTCGCCGCGCTGATCGGCCAGTTGCTCACGGAGCACGGCCAGAAGCTGCGGCACCACGAACAGGCGACGCTTTTCCGCCATCAGGGCCAGCGCGTTCTGGAGCACCGGCGCCAGACCCATCTTCTGGGCAAGGGCACTGATCGCATCACGCTGTTCGCCGCGGGAAATCAATGGTGACTTGATCATGGCGCTCAGTTCAGCGCTGTCGTTCAGAGCGGCGCTCAGATCGCCGACGCTCGTCTCGAGCCCATCAAGGTTACCGTTCTCTTGCGCGATTTCAAAAATCGCTGTGGCATAGCGTTCGGCTATACCAGTGGAAATCGAAGCTGGTTCGGACACGTCCACCCTTCCGATATTAAGACCCGATTGGCTGCCAGCATGGCGACCTCCGGGCGCGTTAGAAAGCCCCGTGAAAGCGCGGGGCATCGAAATCAGCGTGGATGTAACAGAGCGGTCTTTCGCCCGCAATACAGTATCGTGATGATGCACAGGAACGTTAATCTTTTGTTTTTAAGGACTTAACGAAATCGCCTGCGAATAAGGCATTATGGATGTTACAAAAAAGCCAGAATTTTCGTGATCAGGTGCGATTCCTGCCTGAAAGCCGCAACCGATTTCAGCGTTTTTCAACGATCATCGGGCTTCGCCGTTGCTTGTCGCGTTTCCGCTCAAACTGGTGATGTTTCCGGCTTGGGGCTGAGCGCCGGTATCGGGTTGCGGGACCATTCCTTGGTGACCGTCCCGCTTGGCGGCGCGACCCGTTTGCTGACCTCGACGAGAAAGGCCCCGCCTGCCATGACTGTGGGCATCCGTGCGCCGACCTTTTCGAACAACGGCGCGGACTTGAGCCAGAACCGACGGGTCGAGGGCAGCTGATAGAGCGCCGCGCTGTGCCGTTCAGGCAGGAAATCGTGCTGCTCCAACTGGCCTTCGAGCTGCCCTAACGTGTAGGGACGCCCGTATCCGAACGGCGTTCTGTCAGAGCGTGACCATAATCCAGCCCGGTTCGGGACGATGAAAATGGCCTTTCCTCCGGGGCCCAAGACGCGCCAGCATTCCTCAAGCAAGGCTGAAGGGCGTTCGGAAGTTTCCAGCCCGTGCATTACCACGAGGCGGTCCACACGCCCGGTTTCCAGCGGCCAGAGGGTTTCTTCGCTGAGCACGGTCACGTTGGGCATATTGGCGGGCCACGGCATCACCCCCTGCGGCGCTGGCATCAAGGCGACAACACGACGGGCATCAGCCAGATATGGCCGCAGCAGAGGCAGTGCGAACCCAAATCCGGCCACGGTCTGCCCTTTTGACTCGGGCCAGAGTGCACAAAGCTGGTTGCGTATAGAAGCCTGCGCCGCGCGCCCAAGCGTACTGCGATAGTAAAAATTCCGAAGGTCCTGGACATCCAGATGCATTGTAGTCGCCTGTCCAATCGGTCAATCTGAATTACAATCAGCGCAGTGTAACAATGAAATGGAGGAACACACCATGCCTCTTGAAATCCTTACCATCCCGTGTCGAAGCGACAATTACGCTTTCCTCGCACATAACGCGGACACCGGCGAAACATTCCTTGTGGATGCGCCCGAGGCAGGACCAATCCTCGCCGTCCTTAAGGAAAAGGGCTGGTCACTGGGTACGATCCTGCTGACCCATCACCATCCAGATCATGTCGAAGGTCTGCCGGGCCTTTTGGCCGAACACGATGCGCAGGTCGTCGGTGCCGCAGCTGACGCGCATCGCCTGCCTCCGCTCAACAAACAGGTTCGGGACGAGGATAAAATCGAGGTCGCCGGCGAAACCGGATACGTCATGGATGTATCCGGTCACACGGTCGGCCATGTCGCCTTTTATTTTCCTGAGAGCCGCGTAGTGTTCACCGCGGACAGCCTTATGGCCTTGGGATGTGGCCGGGTGTTCGAGGGAACGATGCCGCAGATGTGGCACTCCCTTTCCAAACTGGCGGCACTGCCCCCGGAAACGGTCGTCTACTCTGGCCATGAATACACCGAGGCCAACGGAAAATTCGCCAAGACCATTGAACCGGACAATCCCGAGCTTAAATCCCGTATAGCCGCGATCGCCGAAGCAAGATCGCGTAATGAACCAACTGTCCCGTCACTTCTTTCTCTCGAATTGGCAACAAATCCGTTTCTGCGCGCAGGCAATGCGGATGTCGCTCGCCAACTGGGCCTCGAAGGCGCAGAACCCGAGACCGTTTTCGCTGAAATTCGCACCCGGAAAGACAATTTCTGATGCCGAAAATCCGCGCGACTGTGTCACGATAAAATCAATTGTGACTGTAAAATGAAAGAAAACCCTTGAAGCTGCGCTACGATCAACCAAACTCTAACACTATCAAGACATGGTTGGAATGCGACGGCTTCCCCTGATGCTCTCGCCCCGACCCAAATAAGAGGAGCACGCGCCGTGCCTTCATTCTCGAGCACACTGGAACACGCCATTCACGCAGCGCTTGCGCTGGCGAATGAGCGTCGCCATGAATTCGCCACCCTTGAGCATCTGCTGCTCGCCCTGCTGGACGAACCCGATGCGACCAAGGTGATGAAAGCATGCAGCGTCGATATGTCAGAATTACGCGGAACACTGGTTGAGTTCATCGACGATGATCTCTCCAACCTCGTGACCGACATAGACGGCTCCGAAGCGGTCCCAACGGCCGCTTTCCAAAGGGTCATTCAACGCGCCGCCATCCATGTCCAGTCCTCTGGCCGGACAGAGGTGACAGGCGCCAACGTGCTTGTCGCGATCTTCGCGGAACGTGAGAGCAATGCCGCCTTCTTCCTGCAGGAGCAGGATATGACGCGCTATGATGCGGTAAACTTCATCGCCCACGGCGTAGCCAAGGACCCGGCTTATGGCGAAAGTCGCCCGGTTTCCGGTTCCTCCGAACCGGAAGAGGCACCTCAGGGTGTCACTGAAGGCGAGCAGAAGGAAAGCGCGCTTGGCAAGTATTGTGTCGATCTCAACGCGAAGTCGCGTGAGGGCGATATCGACCCGCTGATCGGGCGTGACGCAGAGGTGGAACGCTGCATTCAGGTTCTATGCCGTCGGCGCAAGAACAATCCGCTTCTCGTGGGGGATCCCGGTGTCGGCAAAACAGCCATCGCCGAAGGTCTCGCCCGCAAAATCGTCGCTGGCGAAACTCCCGAAGTGCTATCGAAAACCACGATTTACTCACTCGACATGGGCGCGCTGCTCGCAGGAACGCGGTATCGCGGTGATTTCGAGGAGCGTCTGAAAGCAGTTGTCAGTGAGCTGGAAGACCATCCAGACGCGGTTCTCTTCATTGACGAGATTCACACGGTAATCGGTGCGGGCGCGACCTCGGGCGGTGCAATGGACGCCTCGAACCTGCTAAAGCCGGCTTTGCAGGGTGGCAAGTTGCGGACGATGGGGTCGACCACCTACAAGGAATTCCGCCAGCATTTTGAGAAAGACCGCGCTCTTTCCCGCCGTTTCCAAAAGATCGACGTGAATGAACCGACAGTCGAAGACGCGGTAAAAATCCTGAAAGGATTGAAGCCGTACTTCGAAGAGCACCACAGTGTCAAATATACCGCAGATGCGGTGAAGACCGCGGTGGAGCTTGCCTCGCGCTACATCAACGACCGAAAGCTCCCTGACAGTGCCATCGATGTCATCGATGAAGCGGGGGCCGCTCAGCATCTTGTCGCGGAATCGAAACGTCGCAAGACAATCGGTACGAAAGAGATCGAAGCCGTCGTTGCCAAAATCGCGCGTATCCCACCCAAGAACGTCTCGAAGGACGACGCCGAAGTTCTCAAGGATCTGGAAGCGTCGCTCAAGCGGGTCGTATTCGGTCAGGACAAGGCCATCGAGGCACTGTCCAGTGCGATCAAACTGGCCCGTGCGGGCCTGCGTGAACCTGAAAAACCCATCGGGAACTATCTTTTCGCCGGTCCCACCGGTGTTGGTAAGACGGAGGTGGCCAACCAGCTGGCGGACACGCTTGGTGTGGAGTTGCTGCGTTTCGATATGTCCGAATACATGGAGAAACATGCCGTTTCGCGCCTGATCGGTGCGCCCCCGGGATACGTGGGCTTTGATCAGGGCGGCATGTTGACCGATGGTGTGGATCAGCACCCCCATTGCGTTCTGCTCCTCGATGAAATCGAGAAGGCGCATCCGGATGTCTACAACATCCTGCTGCAGGTGATGGATCACGGCAAACTCACCGACCACAACGGCCGGACCGTCGACTTCCGCAACGTGGTGCTCATCATGACCTCCAATGCGGGCGCTTCGGAGCTGGCCAAGTCGGCGATCGGCTTTGGTCGCGACCGTCGCGAGGGCGAGGATACGGCAGCCATCGAGCGGACCTTCACGCCCGAGTTCCGGAACCGTCTCGACGCGGTGATTTCTTTCGCGCCGCTGCCGAAATCGGTCATCCTGCAGGTGGTTGAGAAGTTCGTACTGCAGCTCGAAGCGCAGCTGATGGACCGTAACGTGTCCATCGAACTGACCAAAGCCGCTGCCGAATGGCTGGCAGACAAAGGCTATGACGACAAAATGGGTGCCCGCCCGCTGGGCCGCGTCATCCAGGAAAACATCAAGAAGCCTCTGGCCGAGGAACTGCTCTTCGGCAAGCTGGCCAAGGGTGGCGTCGTCAAGGTTGGCGTGAAGAACGGCGAAATCGAATTGCGTATCGATGGGCCGGACAATCCGCGTCTGTCGGGCAACAAGCCGCCGTTGCTGACTGCGGACTGACCGACCTTAGGCCAATTGAAGAAACAGAAGCCGTCCCAAGCAAGTTGGGGCGGCCTTTTTACGTAAGTGTCAGTAGTTCTATGGGAAGCAGCGCCGAGATCACCAGCACAGGGAAAGATCGAAATCCTTACTTCTCGGTAAGTTTCAATTCGATCCGCCGGTTCTGCGCCCTTGCCTCGGGCGTAGAGTCGGGATTGATCGGCTGGTACTCACCAAAGCCATTTGCGGACAGGCGACCGGGCGGAATGTTCAGCGCGTTCACCATGTATTTGACGACAGAAAGCGCCCTGCCCTGACTTAACTCCCAGTTATCGGCGTACTTGCCCGCACCGATCAACGGTATGTCATCCGTGTGCCCGTCCACGCGGATCACCCAGTCGAGTTCAGAGGGAATGCTGTCTGCTACTTCGCGCAGGATTTCGGCAACCTTGGCGACCTCGCTTTTGCCTTCATCGGACAACTCCGCCGAGCCCAGAGGGAAAAGAACCTCTGACGAAAAGACGAACCGATCTCCCTCGATACGAACACCATCGCGGTTGCCGAGAAGATCCCGCAAGCGGCCAAAGAACTCGGATCGGTAGAGTTCCAGATCCTTGGCCTGAGACTTCAGCGCCTCGGCTTCCAGCGCCAGTTGCTCCCGTTCCTCCTGCAAACGCTTACGCTCTGCCTCTTCGAGCAGTCTGCGCTTGCGCTCTTCGGATGCCGCACGGGCGAGAGCGGCATTCAGATCCGTACCAAGGTTCTGAATTTGCACCTGGGTGGCTGCATCCCGGTCCTCGTAGTCGTCCAGCAACGCCCGCAATTGCCCAAGCTGATCCCGAAGTGCCGCGACCTGTTGGTTCAACAGGGCGGTCTCCCGCTGGGCCGCAGCGGATTTTTCCTTTTCTTGCGAAAGCGTCTCACGCGCCTGAGCCAGCAGGCGTGCGCGTTGCTCCGCCTTGCTCAACTCCTCCGAGGCATTCTCCGCAGCCGCCTCACGCGCCGAAAGAGCCGCCATCAGTCGAGACTGAAGCTCATCCCGGTCACTGACGGCCAATTCCGCCCGCTCCAACCGCTCGAGCGCCGCGCTCAGCCGCTCCTCGATCGAAGCCCGGGTATTCTCTTGCTCTTGCAGTTCGGTTCTTGCTGCGGAAAGTTCGGCCTGCGTCTGATCCAGTTCGGACTGCAATGCTTCCTCAGCCTCTCGGCCTTCGGACTGGGTGACCTCCAGACGGGCGACTAGCTGCGACAATCTCTCTGTCAGGGCATCCTTTTCTTCGGCCTCTGTTTCCGCTTGCGCAAGCGCGGCGGCCAATTCGGCATCCAGCTCATCCCTCGCTGCCCGTGCAGCTGCAAGAAGGGTCAGCGTGTCTTCAGCTTCCTGACGCTGTTTTTCCAACGAAAGCGTCATAGCGGTCAGTTCGCTGTCTGCGTTTTCAAGCCGTTCCCGCAGGGCTTGCGCCGCTGCTGCTTCAGCTAGCCGAGCCTGCTCTTCTTCACTCAAATCGGTTTCAAGCTCGGCGACCCGGTCATTCAACGCGGCAGCTTCGCTTTCACTATCCGCGTTCTCCGCACGCAGATCGGCCACCAAGGCTTCAAGCGCTTCACGACGGGCTGCGGCAAGCCGGGCTGCTTCTGCCTGCTCATCGATCTCGGTTCTGCTTTGGGCAAGGGCCGCATTCAAAGCATCCTGCTCAGACAGCAGTTCCTCTTGTTGCGATTGCAAATCCGCGCGCTGCGTTTCCAGCTCCTCCACCGTGCCCAAGGCATCGTCTCTTGCGGCGATCAAAGCGGCTACCCGAGCCTCGAACGAGGTGATCTCTGACCGGGCGGCTTCTAGCAGCGTGTCCTGCCGATCGCGCTCGGCTGTCAAGGCTGAGATCAGCGAATTCTGCCGTGTGAGCTGTGCCTGGGCGTTTTCAAGATCGGACTGGGTTTCGCCCAGGGTCGCGTTCAGCGCCCCCATCCGTGCTTCCAACTGGCTCGACTTGCGTTCTTCAAGCCCGAGGGCACCGGCCAAAGCCTCGATTTCGTCGGAAAGCGAATTGAGCTCGGTTTCCTGCCCCGAGATCGTCTCACGCAGAACGAACTGCACCACCATAAAGATGGTGAGCAGGAACATCATCACCAACAGAAGGCCGGTCATCGCATCCACAAAGCCCGGCCAGATCGATCCCTGAAAGCGGTTGCCTGTGCGACGTGACAGGGCCATGCGCTATTCCTCTCCCCTGCCCGCGCTTCTCCGTGCCGGACGCTGTGGCACCGTAAGCGCCTTGATGAGGTGATCGATATCCTTGCGCAGCTCGGCCATGCTCTCTTGTCGCCCGGCCGAAATTTCCTCGAGAATTCGTAGCATCTGAACATCGATCGAGCGCAGGCGCATCCGGCTTTCAGCGTCGATACCCTCGGAAGGGCCGTGCTCGCGCATCAGGTCGACAAGCGCCTCCTGCCCCGTCGCGACCCTTTCAAGCGCGCCGGTAATGCTTTCCGTCTGATCGATGCGGTCAACCATCTGACCTAGCGCATCTGCGAGCGAGCCAAGCTTGCTGTCAACGTTTGAGCGGCTCGCCTCAGACTCTGCGAACATCTGGTGAAGGCTCTCCATTTGCTCGCCCATCTGGTCGAGGATACCGGACAAGGCAGCCGTTTCATTGCTGCCTTCCTCGCCAGAGGCGAAACCGACGCGGGTGATAGAAGACAGCCATTCCTCCAACTCACGATAAAACCTGTTTTGTCCGTGACCGGCAAAGAGTTCCAGCAAACCGACGACAAGCGAACCGGCAAGCCCGAGCAGAGAGGACGAGAATGCAACGCCCATCCCGCCCAGCTGCGCCTCCAGCCCGGTCATCAGACGGTTGAACACTGCGATGCCTTCCTCGCCCTCTTGTGGTGCGAGGCTGCGTATTGTGTCCACGACAGCGGGCACAGTGGTTGCCAGACCGTAGAAGGTTCCCAGAAGCCCGAGGAAAATCAAAAGGCTCGCAATATAGCGGGTAATTTCCCGAGCTTCATCGATCCGTGTCGCAACAGATTCAAGGATCGATTGCGTGGAAGAGGACGAAAGCTGCATCCGGGCGCCGCGCGATCTTAGCAACGACGCAAGCGGTGCCAGCAGACGCGGTGGATGGTTGGTGTCTTCGGACAGACCGGACGCGAATTGTTCGATCCAGCGGACCGAGACCATCAACTGGAAAACCTGCCAGAAACAGGCGAGGATACCAAAGAGAAAGACAAACGCGATGAACCCGTTCAGGTAGAGGTTGGCCAGAAAGACAGGCAGGACACTGGGCAAAGCCAGAACCGCCCCGGAAACGGCCAAGCCCAAAGCAATGACCATGAACATGATCTGCTGAAAAGGCTGCGAGAATTGCGGCCGTTGTTTCGTGTCTGGCTGCGCCATGCGCTCAGCTCCTGACAGGTGTTCTGCTCACCGCCAACCTAAAGAAGAAAAGCCGGAAAAGCCAAGCGTTTATGAGAGGATACACCGAACGCGGTCGGCCAGCCATTCCAGATCGCCGTCAGGTAGACCCAGCTCGGCAAGATGGTCCGTCGTATTGAACAGATATTCGGCATTTGGGCCCCGACCGCCAACCGCGTGGGCGATTATGTGAGCCTGTTCCTCAAGCGGCATGCCCCCGCAGTATTGCACATGGGCCGGATCAATCACGTAGACGAGCGCCTCGACCCGCCGACCGTCATCCATATCAAGCTCGAGCACCTTTTCGATATAGGCGGAAGATATCAGCTCGCGCTCGCGCAAATAGGACAGGGTCTGCTCTTCCTCGCCTTCGGCTACCGCAAAGGCGACGCCCCGACATTCCGCCCCTTCCACCTCGTCCAGAGCCAGAACCAGACCGGGCGCCTCTTCGGTGCCCCGATGGTGTATCGAGTGCATACAGAAAGAACGGGCATAGCCATCAAGACGCGCCAGCACCCGGCTGGCCACGTTGAATCCGGGGTTCCATAACAGGGAACCGTAGCCAAACACCCACATCGTCATTCGATCATACCTGTAATTTCTTCTGCGCCACTCTCGACGTGGATTAGCCTAGCGGCAATAGGCACCGCCGCGATGATTTGCCATATCGAGGTGAAAATGGTCCTGATGGAACCGGTCGGATCGCGGCCCCAGCACCGTTTTGAACGTCCCACACGCCGCACGGTGAGACGTGTTGAGAGGCCCCTTGCCCGTCCAGTCCTCGATTACGGTGACGACTTCCCCGCTTTGCATGACAAAGCCGGAAATGTCGATGGCATTCCCTCGCCCATGTTCTGAGATCTTGGCACCGCGTTGGTTGTTTCTTGGACGGCAGGCATAATGCGCCGCGACGCGCAGTTCAACAACCGGCCCCTTGTCGGCAAATGCGGGCTGCACGCCTTTGTCGACCCAGTTCTTGAGCGCACTGGCAGTTCTGCAATTGATCAAAGCGGCCTGGCTAAGCTTGACGCCGGATACGGAACGCAGACGGACCGCATCCTTGACGCCGCAGCCCTTGATCCTGCCAGGAACGCGGCCGACATCATCGCCCTGAAGCTCGATATCTCCGCAAACCGCGCCCTGACGTCGCAATCTCCGCTGGGCCATCGCCTTTTGCTCGACCCTGAGTGGCCTCGCCCATGGCCGCATTGATTGCGTCGGGCTGACGAACGCAACGCGTTCGGACAGATCGATCATTTCCTGTTCCTGCTCCGAGAGAGGCCGGACCGGCGGCCTCATGCGCACGACCTCGGATATGCCGGCATCGGTGTCGACCAGCACAGTCGGACCGGCAGGCTTTGCGCGTTCAGTCCGCGCAACGGGACGAAGAGACGTATCGGGTGTATCTGCCAGCACCGGCAGAGAGATGCTGGCAATCAGCAGAATGCCAGCGAGCCGCCTCATTTCCTTGCCTTCTGGCCGCGACCGAAATCCGGTGCGTCCGTATCCTGCCCGGCATCGATAATGCCGCGGCGTATGGCACGGGTCCGCGTGAAATAGGCATGGAGATGATCGCCATCGCCTTTCCGGATCGCCCTTTGCAGGGCAAAAAGCTCTTCGGTAAAGCGTCCGAGAATTTCGAGGGTCGCGTCGCGGTTCGTCAGGAATACATCACGCCACATGGTCGGATCGCTGGCCGCGATGCGCGTGAAATCGCGAAATCCGGCGGCCGAGTATTTCACAACTTCGCTATCCGTCACGCGTCGCAAGTCGTCGGCAACGCCAACCATTGTGTAAGCAATCAGGTGCGGCGTGTGGCTGGTTACGGCAAGGACGAGATCATGGTGATCTGCGTCCATCTCCTCGACATTCGCCCCCAGCCCTTCCCAGAAATGGCGAAGCTTTGCCACGGTTTCCGGGGCAGTCCCTTCGACCGGGACAAGCAGGCACCAACGGTTGTCAAACAGTTCGGCAAAACCAGATTCGGGCCCCGAATGTTCAGTGCCCGCAAGCGGATGCGCCGGCACAAAGGCCACATTCTCTGGCAGGTGGGGCAGCACATTGCTGATTACGTCGCGTTTTACCGAACCGACATCCGATACCGTGCAACCCGGTTTAAGGTGTTCCGATATCTCCTCGGTCACCTGCCCCATGACGCCGACCGGGACGCAGAGGATGACAAGGTCCGCATCCTGCACCGCTTCGACCGCCGTATCGCAGACCCTGTCGCATAGACCGATCCGCTTGGCAGTATCCCGGGTTTCCTGCGACCGGGCATATCCGGTCACTTCACCGGCGAGTCCGGGGTGACGCTTGATCGCCCAGTAGATCGACGATGCGATCAGTCCCAGCCCGATCAGCGCGACGCGTTCGTAAACAGGCCCCGTCACGCCGACCGACCCTTGAATGCGCGCACCGCCGCAACCAGGCGACGACAAGCGATTTCATCGCCAACCGTCATGCGAAGCGCGTGGGGAAGCTTGTAGCCTCCGGTCTTGCGAACGATCAGACCTTCGGACTGCAAAAACGCATCGCATGCCTCGGCCTCTGCCTGATCCGAAAACCGGGCTAGGACAAAATTCGCACAGGACGTGTCGGATGCGACACCCATTTCCGCGAGAGCTTCTGCCATCCACGCGCGCATCCGGGTGTTTTCGGCGCGGCATTGGGTAACGAACGCTGCATCGCGCACCGATGCAATGGCGGCGGCAATCGCGATGTTCGACAGGTTGAAGGGCCCGCGGATACGGTTCAGCACGTCCACGATGGCTTTCGGCCCATAGCCCCAGCCGACACGCATCCCGCCAAGCCCGTAAAGCTTCGAGAAGGTGCGCGTCATGAAGACGTTGTCGCGCGCATCGATCAGCGCTTTGCCTGCATCAAAACCTTCAACGTATTCCGCATATGCTCCGTCGAGCACCAGCATTGCCTTTGGCGGAAGACCTTCGGCAAGGCGGGCCACTTCTGCCTCGCCTATCATCGTACCTGTCGGGTTATTCGGGTTCGCGATGAAGACCAGCCGCGTGCGATCATTGCATGCGGAGAGGATTGCGTCTACATCCGTTACCCGGTCACGCTCGGGCACTTCGACGGGCGTGGCCCCAACAGCGTGGGCGCCGATCTTGTAGAGCGCAAAACCGTGTTCCGTGTGGATGACCTCGTCTCCGGGGCCAGCATAGGCTTGGCAAAGGAATGACAGGATTTCATCGCTGCCTACACCGCAAATGATTTTTTCGGGATCAAGCCCGTGCATTTCGCCGATGGCCTGCCGCAATTCCGAATGATCGGTCGAAGGGTAACGGTGCATCTGAAAGGCCGCGTTTTTCGCAGCCTCTATCGCATGGGGGCTTGGGCCAAAGGGGTTCTCATTCGATGAAAGCTTGATGACATTGGCTACTCCCGGGACATGTGCTGCCCCGCCTTCGTACAACGCGATATCCAATATGCCCGGTTGTGGTTCTATCTGAGCCATCGACATTCCCCAATTTTTCGAGGCGTTCTAGAACCGGCAGGGGTGCAAAGCCAGTGCAAAATGAGTCTGAGATGCCCGTGCGTTACAAAAATCGCGCAAGATATTCATCGGAATAGTCTATTTCGATTTCGATCCATACCGGAAGGTGATCGGACATCTCGTAGGTCATCCAGGTTCGGTACATGCGTCTGAAATCGGCATATGGCGGCCTGCCAACTGCCGCGCGCTGTCGAAGGTTCTGGGCTTCGTAATGCGCGATATTGACGGCATCCGAGACGCGGGAAACGAGATCATTCCCGACATCGGGATGGGCAACGTCATGGGCGGGATGAGGCCCAAATACTGCCCGACGCCAGTCAAAAGCCCCGGCACGCAAAAGTCGGGTCTTTCGCTCGGCCATGCCTTTATCTGTGAATGCGATCTGATCGTAATGCTTGTCACCCGATAGATTAGTCGGCGGCAAACTCGGGATGACCATTTCGCTTTCGCGAAGCACCTGCATGATCGGCCCGTCGAGGCTTTCGATATTCATGTCGCCGACAAGGATGTAGACTTGGTCCTCTCTCTTTGCCTTTTCCACCAGCATACGCGTAATTGCGGTGATTTCCTGCGACCGCAATTCCCGCGCGCCAGCGCCTTGTCCGTAAATGATGTGCGCGGAGCACAGGCAGAAACGGAACCAGTCCGCCTGGAATGCCGCAAAGAAAGGTGAACGCGCGATCTGGTTCCCGGCGACAAGATCGACGTTGTCCAATACGATCTCGCCGATCAGATGACGAAAGGTGACCTTATCCTGATTGTAGACGAACGCCATGCGTTCGTTGTTTCCACCGCGATGGGTGGAGACATCCGAAACGAAATAGGACCAATTCGGCCCCAGCAGGCGCAGCAATTTTTTCAACGGACCCAGGTCCGATTTGACCTCTTGTATCGCGCAGATGTCGAAAGCCGCGATGATCTCGGCGAGGTAATGATAGCTTTCATCCAGCCGCGGAATTCCATCGTCGAACGCGCGGATGTTCCATGACCCGATGATCAAGGAATTGGCTCGCCTCTGATCCAAGATTGACTCTTTCAGATCGTGGCGTAAAGCGAGCAGTCGACTTGCAATCCAGGACTGCTTGTCCGGATATTGTTCGTCGGCATTGTATTTTTTCAGGTCATGGTAGAACGGCATCGCTCCGCAATCCGTGTGACATCTGAACACAATAACGCGGTATTAGAATGCGTCCAGCCGTGCGGTTTGGTCAGCACTTTCCACAAGGAAAAATCTGAAAGATTTGCGACAAGAAAGTTGGATTTTCTTGCCACTCAAAAAAAAAGCCGCGCAAAAGGCGCGGCTTTTCTGGAATATCAGGCCAGAACTTAGTTCTTGGCGTAAAATTCGACGACGAGGTTCGGTTCCATCATCACCGGGTAGGGCACATCGCCCAGCGACGGGGTACGAACGAATGTCGCCGTCAGCTTGGAGGTGTCCACGTCCAGATAGTCAGGCACATCGCGCTCGGGAAGCTGAACCGCTTCGAGAACCATGGCAAGTTGCTTGGAGCGATCGCGGACTTCGATCACGTCGCCCTCTTTGACGCGGTAGGACGGAATGTTGACCTTTTGGCCGTTCACACGGACATGGCCGTGGTTCACGAACTGGCGCGCGGCAAAAACGGTCGGCACGAACTTGGCGCGGTAGACAATCGCATCGAGACGGCGTTCGAGCAGACCGATAAGGTTTTCACCGGTGTCGCCTTTTACGCGTTCTGCTTCGGCGTAGATGCGGCGGAACTGCTTCTCGGTCAGGTCACCATAGTAGCCTTTGAGTTTCTGCTTGGCGCGCAGCTGGATACCGAAGTCCGACAGTTTGCCCTTGCGGCGCTGACCATGCTGACCCGGGCCATATTCGCGACGGTTAACTGGCGACTTGGGACGGCCCCAGATGTTTTCGCCCATGCGGCGATCAATTTTGTACTTGGCAGACGTGCGTTTTGTCACGGCTGATCTCCTTCGGTTTGACGCTCAAAAGAGCTATGAAGGGCGTTGTCCTTTGGTCGAAACCTGACAGGCATTCTCTTGCGAGAGCCACCAACACCAATGAGAGGGCGCTTATAGACATGAAGATCAGCGTGTCAACGCGGAAATCTTCGAAAGAAGGGATTTACCGCAATCCGCGGAGTGCATTCAGTGATGCTCACTGCCATCAGGCAGCAGCGTGTCGCAAAATAGCGGTTTCCGAACCTGTCAGGCGCCGCCGCGCGCTTGCTCCGTAAAATCCGGCCGCGATTTCCATACTTGGCATACACGCGAAAAGTGACTGCTTCTGCGAATGGTCCAAAGCTTCCAGATCCGCTGCGTCCGGGAAAAAGCTTTCGGTCTCCATTCCGTTAGCCCAGATGACCTCGTGCCGCGGCAGAAGCAGATGAAAATACGTGACTTGATCACGGAGTGGTTCCCGGCGGACCAAACGACCGTCCACCAAGGAGTCTGCGGAGACCAAAAGCTCAGGCTCGTTGAACAAGGTTTGCGCGGCGCTCCCACTCTGCAATATGTGGTGCTCGGGCGAAACGACCAGATCCTGAAATGGCCCGCTTGGCCCGAAAGCCTCCCGCTTTATTCGGATGGGACGCAAAGCAGGGTTCAAGGCGAGCCGCGTTGCTGACAGCCGGCGCGATCCCAACCATAATAGCTCTTGTAGACCGCTATCTTTGGTTTGAACCTTATCGCCCGGGCGCAGATATTCGACCCGCTGCAACCCCCGCTCGGTGAGGATCAGCGTACCCGGCGTAAAACAGATCAAGCCTGTATTTTGTCTGCCTCTATTTATTAGCTGAGGTTTCCAAGAGGATCGGGCTATCCAAAGTTGCCTGTCTCGAGGCGGCAGCTTGTCCTCGAACAGCAAGAAGTTTCGGCTTTGGTCATCGCTCTCAATGACCTGAACTTCGTAGCTTTGCCGCCCGTCTGTCACTGTAAAACCTGGGCCCGATCGATCTGCCTCGCCTTCCTTGGCACATCCATCGACCAACTTGATACCGAATTGCCGAGAAATCTTGTGGGCCGCTCTTTTTCGCAACGCCCTTTCACCGATAGCTTCGTCGAGCAGCAGAACACTTGTCGGGCCGTCAACGCGCAACGCTTCTCCACGCCATTGCCACCCTGCACCGATGTGCAAAGCCAACGCCGGAGCGTTAGGGACGCCATCTATCTCGGTCTGCGCCCATGAAATGACGTACAAGCCGCGAAAGCCCGTATTCATAGCCTAATCCAGCACTGCTCTTCTTTTTCAGTGATTCTAACAGCAGCGGGACCGCCGGGAAAGGATGTTATATCGGGACGCGGATACCGACCTAGAACTCGAACTTCAGACGAACCGATCCGACCAGTTGCCCTTCGGGCTGGTTCTCGAATTCTTCGGAGAGATATGTCAGGCCATAAAACACTGAACTCGTCGCGCCCTGCCAGTTGACTCCGGCACGAAGCCGATACCTGTTGTTCTTCAGATCGACGCCGATGTTGTCCGGCAGGTAAACGCTGTCTTCCACGTAGGCGACGTCGCCACCGATAATAAAATTCCAACGGGGTTCTTCATTGAAAAGAACGCGGTATCGCTGCCCGGTCACGGATTCTCGAACAAGCAATTCGCCGCCCCCGCCGCCAAAGGTCAGATCGGCACCGATACGAACGAGGGTTTCATCCCCTGCCCGCACCTCTGCAAAGGGGCGCAGGTTCGAATTTTCGAGCTGTATGTCCTGCCCGAATTCAGCAACAAAAGTCGGGCGGATCGTGTTGCCGATCTGGTTGGCTAGGATGCCGGCTGCCGGCAAATCCGCTCCAACCAGTTCATGAAGTTCCCGCTGGAACGAAGACAACCCGGTCTGGTCGCCGATCACTACGATGTCCGCGCCCATCGACACTTCCAGTCCGCGCCATTGCGCATGGCTGTGGAGGCCAAGGCTGATAGCGGTCGCATATCTGCGATCCGAGGGAACATATCTTGTCAGACGCGACGGCGTAATGATCTGCCCCTGCAGCCGCAATTCCAGCAGCTCGCCAAGCCTGTCCGGCAGCGTGCCGTTCCAATGATAGCCCCAGACGCGCGAACTGGTCAGTGACCCCGTGCGCCACCGGTCCTTCTTGTCGCCAAAAAGGTCGTTTGTGAACAAACGTCCATAGCCAAGATATCGCCGCCCGACTGGCAGTTCAGGCTGTGCATAGCTTCCCTCGGAAAGTTGGGAAGATCCGGTTTCAGCCGTTGCAGCCTTTGGAAAGATCAGTTCGCAAGCCAAGGTGGCGGCAAGGAGAAACGTTGAAACAGCCTTCATATTGGGACCTTTGGCAGTAAAGAGCGCATGCTTATCGATCCGCTTTTATGTGCGCCTCAAGTCCGGAACCACCCTTTGCGAAACCAATGGTAAAATTTGTTGCGGAATGAGCCATCTAAGAAACAATCCGCAGAAAATTCGAGCTAATCGTGGTCCTTGCAGGCGACATAGCTACCGGTTTCAAGCCAACCTGTTAGCCAGCGCCCTGCTCGCCCCAAAGGTGAGATCGGCCCACCTGTTACTATCGACATTGAAGTGGTGCGGGCGGTGGGACTCGAACCCACACGGGCACAAGGCCCAACAGATTTTAAGTCTGGTATGTCTACCATTCCATCACGCCCGCAGCCGTGGTCTGGCCTTGTTATCAACCCCCCAGATTTACGGCAAGTAAATGTCCGACCGCGCAAGGCGATTTCCCTGAGTTTCAAGTTCGCGCCAGGAGAGCTTGTTACTGAAAGCTTCGCTTAGATGGCGCTTGACCCGGTTTGCATTTCGTCTCAGCGTGGCAGGCATGTTTCCCATCCGTGACCATAATCCGTCGGGGCGAACGCCCTATGTTACCTATGCGCTCCTTGCGGCCAACCTATTCGTATTTCTTGCCTTTCTGGGCATCCAGACAGACGAGAGCGCGATTTGGGAATTCTACGGCAACTGGGCAATCATTCCCGCCCGGGTCTCGTCCGGCGAAGGTTATCTGACATTGGTCAGCTCACTATTTCTCCACGCCGGTTTCATGCACCTTGCCGGGAACATGCTGTTTCTGTGGATATTTGGCGATAACCTAGAGGACGAGATGGGACATCTGACCTTCCTCGGCTTCTACCTCGCCTGCGGACTGGGTGCGGGGCTCATACATGTTGCCATGGGCCCGCAATCCACCGTGCCAACGGTTGGCGCGTCTGGTGCGATTGCCGGAGTGATGGGCGGCTATCTGTTGCTGTTCCCGAAGGCCAAGGTCGATATCCTCATCATATTCATCATCTTCTTCAAGATCCTGCCCGTCCCCGCGTGGCTGATGCTTGGCCTGTGGTTCGGGATGCAATTGTTCGGCAGTATCGGTTCCGATCCCGATGCAGGCGGTGTCGCTTATTGGGCGCATACAGGCGGCTTTATCATCGGAGCCATTCTGGCATTGCCCCTGCTAATCCGTCTCGGCGGCATTGGTTTCTGGAACAGGACACACGGACATCCCCCGCATCCGCACCCGGAATACCGGCTTGTCAGGTCAAACATACCAAGGGTACCGCGCAAATGAGCGGTGAAGCACAGACGATACAGGCCAGTTGCCATTGCGGTGCCGTTCTGATCGAAGCCACCCTGCCCTATGGGATTGCGGCTCATAATCGCTGCGACTGCAGCTTTTGTCGCAGGCGCGGTGCGGCGGCGGTAACGGCACTTACCGATACCGTGCATATACTGAAAGGCCAGGACAACCTGACGCTATACAGTTTTGGGACCAGGACTGCGCAGCACTGGTTCTGCAAGACTTGCGGAATCTACACACATCACCAGCGCCGGTCAGACCCTGCGGAAACGGGGATAAACTTTGGATGCATCGAGGGTATCAACCCGCGCGACTTCGAACCCATCGCATGGGTCGATGGAGTCAATCACCCCTCGGATCGTAGCTCTTAGCTACGGATCACCTTGGCAAATGAATCGAAAATGGCTTCGTTGGCGGCGATAACATTGCCGTCTTCGATCACATCGCCATCTTCATCGATGGCGTGGGCAAAGCCACCAGCCTCGCGGACGATGATCAAGCCGGCAGCGAGATCCCAAGGCTTCAGCCGCCGCTCCCAATATCCATCGTACCGGCCCGCCGCGACGTAAGCGAGATCAAGCGATGCCGCCCCCCAGCGCCGAACGCCCGCACAGGCCGGCATCAGGCGCGCAAGATCTTGCAGCGTTTCAGGCAGATCCGCCCGACCGGCAAAGGGAATACCCGTCGCAAAGATGCTTTCGATCATGCGCGACCGACCAGATACGCGCAGTCTCGTATCGTTCATCCACGCCCCGGCGCCTTTCTCGGCAAAGAACATTTCATCCTTGGCCGCATCGAAAACCACACCGGCAACGATCTGTCCCTTGTGTTCAAGTCCGATCGAGATCGCCCAATGGGGAAGACCGTGAAGGAAGTTCGTCGTTCCATCCAGCGGGTCAACGATCCAGCGGCGCGTCGGATCCTGCCCCTCTTCGCCGCCACCTTCTTCTCCCAGCCATCCGTAGGTCGGACGTGCGCCCATCAATTCCTGCTTGAGAATTTCCTCGGCCGCGATGTCGGCGCGGCTTACAAAATCGCCTGCCCCCTTCATCGAAACCTGGAGGTTTTCAACTTCGCGGAAGTCCTTGACCAGCGACCGTCCCGCCTTGCGCGCGGCCTTGATCATGATGTTCAGATTGGCACTGCCTACCATTTTCGGATTCCTTTTGAGATCAGGGCGCGCGTATACGCGCCTGTCGCCCTCTTGCCAAGTCCCAGCTGTACCCGGGTTTGGCCCAGATCTCACCTTGCAAACTTACCGGACTACCTCCACCGTCACGCACAAAGGCAATGAGGAGGAAAACATCATGTCCGATCAAATGCATCACATCGCTCTGGCCAGCCGGCCTGACGGCGCACCGCAGCCGGAAAACTTTCGCTACGAGGCAAAGCAGATGCCGGAACCTGCCGACGGTGAAGTGCTGGTCAAAGTTCATTACATGTCGCTTGATCCCTATATGAGGGGCCGGATGGACGATGCCAAATCCTATGCCGCGCCAGTGCCGATCGGAGGCACCATGGAAGCTGGCGGCGTCGGCGAGGTCATCGCCTCGAAAAGCGACAGGTTCAAACCGGGAGATTTCGCCTTTGGCATGTTCGGCTGGGCCACGCATGGCTGCCTGCCCGCCAACCAGCTTCGCAAGATCGACCCCTCGCACGGACCGATCACAACATCCCTTGGCGTTCTGGGTATGCCCGGCCTGACCGGTTGGTATGGCATGACCGAACTTGGTCGCCCCCAGAAAGGCCAGACACTCGTCGTGGCAGCGGCCACGGGTCCCGTAGGATCGATGGTTGGTCAGGTCGCCAAGATGCACGGCATGCGCACAGTCGGAATCGCTGGCGGTGCCGAGAAATGCAAGCTGGCGGTCGAGAAATTCGGGTTCGATGCCTGCCTTGATCACCGTGAGTACGAGTCAGCTTCGGATCTGCGCAAAGCTTTGGGCGACGCCTGCCCGCAAGGCATCGATGTCTATTTCGAAAACGTCGGCGGCAAGGTACTCGCCGCTGTCATGCCCCTTATGAATCCACATGGCCGCATCCCGATCTGTGGCATGATCAGCTGGTACAACGCTGGCGGGCTTGGGTCCGGCGCAACCGATGCGGAAATTTCCGCGCCGGGATTGTGGCGGAACATTCTGGTCAAGTTTCTGTCAGTCAACGGCTTTATCATTTCCAATCATTTCAACCGCATGCCTGACTTTCTCGCCGAAATTGGCCCGAAAGTATCAAGCGGCGAATTCGCCTATGTGGAAGACATCGCGGAAGGCCTGGAAAATGCTCCAGCCGCTTTCATGTCCATGCTGAAAGGCGGGAACATGGGCAAGCAGATCGTCAAGGTCGCCTGATCAGCCTTGATGGCAGCGCCCCTCGTCGGGCGCTGCCTCACAGATCCAATTCGGTGAGAACGGCGCTTGCATCCAGCGAACCGGGCGCGATTCCGTCCCGAACCATTCGACTCGCCAATTGACAGAACCAATCGTTCAGCGGCGTGGGAACGCCATGCATTCTCCCGAGCATGGCGATCTCACCGTTCAGGAAATCCGTTTCAACGGACCCGGCCCCGCGGGCAAGGCTTTGCGTTGTTGAGCTTCCGATACGGTCCATTCCGGGGATATCCTCGATCTTCAAGGTGCCTTTGCGACGGGGGTCATTGGCCCCCACATCCATCCAGTTAATGCCGGCAGCGGTCAGAACGCGCTCGCCTTCGGCCTGCAAAGCCTGACGCACAACCTTGGCCTCTTCCACCTCACCCAGAGCGGCGCCGGATATATTGGCAAGGTTCATCAGCAGCTTGCCGTATTTGCTGGCCATGACCTCTGAACTTGGAAACGCGACAAAGTTTGCCCTGTTCAGCGTTTCACAGAGGTTCTCGTCCGCCTCGTCCACACCGCCCGGAAAACGGCCAATGTCAAAGATCGCGTATTTCGGCGCGCCAAAGACAGCCACTTCGCCGGGTTTCATGTAATCAGCCGGTAGCAGGACGGTGATGCCGTGGACGTTGGGAAACAATCTTAAGGCGCGGCGCTCATTCTCAACCCCGTTCTGGGCGCAGAATATCGGCTGGGTTGTCACGCCCGCCTCGACCAGTTGGGCAAGAGCGGCCTCGGTATGCTGACCCTTGACTGTAAGAATAATCGCATCGTCGGGTCGGAAATCGATTTCCGATGGGCTGCCCACGCATTCGAATTCAGCGTGATGCACCCCGTCGGGCGCATGCAACGTCAGACCATTGGCACGAATTGCGTCAAGCTGCGCGCCCCGTGCGATTCCGATGACCTCCTTGCCGGCCATGGCCAGAGCTGCCGCCATCGTTCCGCCGACGGCGCCCACACCCAGAATTATTACACGCATTCCTCACGCCTCTTGAAGTTTCCGCGCCTCTACGCGGGCCAGGTCAATCAACATGCGCATGAAAGGCTTTTCTCTATCCTCGCTGCGCACCGCGGCATACAACCGCCGTTTAATTCCTTTATCCGTCAATGGCCGCGTAACATAGTCAGAAGAATACTTTACCTCGCGTACGACCCAGTCAGGCAGAACGGAAACGCCCCGATTGGAGGCAACAAGAAGGAGTATTACTGCTGTCAATTCGACTTGGCGAATGGCGGCGGGTTCAACTTTTGCCGGGATCAGCAACTGGCTGAACACGTCCAGCCGCGAGCGCTCGACCGGATAGGTTATCAGCGTCTCGCCGCGGAAATCCGCTGCATCTACGTAGGGTTTGGAAGCCAGCGGATGCTGTGACGAAGCCACAAACACCGGCGCATAGTCGAACAGCTCGATGAATTCGATACCGGGCAGATCTTCCGGATCGGAAGAAACCACCAGATCGACATCTTCTTTCATCAAAGCAGGCAGCGCATCAAATGCGAGGCCCGGCCGGATATCGACATCCACGTCCATCCATTCTTTGCGGAACGCCTCAAGGACTGGAAAGAGCCATTCAAAACAGGCGTGGCACTCAATGGCTATGTGCAAACGGCCGGTCTTGCCACTGCGCAGGTTACCGAACTCGGCCAGCGTGGCTTCGACCTGCGGCAGCACCTGTTCTGCAAGCCGCAACAACCGGAAACCAGCAGCAGACAGCGTCATCGGCTTAGACCGCCGCACGAATAGCTCTACGCCCGCCTGTTCCTCCAAACCCTTTATCTGATGGCTTAGCGCGCTTTGCGTGATGTTCAGCTGGTCAGCTGCACGAGCGAGGCCCCCTGCTTCGTGGATGGCTTTAATCGTGCGCAGATGGCGAAACTCTAAATGCATACTACTATGGAACTCATATTGTAGTTGAGAATTATGAAATTGTCTCACATTGCACTATATGCGACAAGAGCCGAAACCAAGAGGATTGATGATGACCGCTCCGACCGTTTCTTTCGAATTTTTTCCGCCGCAGACTTTGGCGGCTTCGTTCCGGCTGTGGGACACGGTACAAACCCTTGCTCCGCTGGACCCTCGTTTTGTGTCAGTCACTTACGGTGCAGGCGGCACGACTCGTGATCTGACGCGCGAAGCCGTTGGCACGCTGCACAAGTCTTCGGGGCTGAATGTCGCCGCGCACCTCACGTGCGTCAACGCAACCAAGGAAGAAACTCTGGCCATCGCAGACGGCTTCGCTGAGGCAGGCGTCAGCGAAATCGTTGCCCTTCGCGGCGATCCGCCGAAAGGCACCGGTGCATTCAAGGTTCATCCGGGCGGTTTTGCCAATTCGGTCGAACTGATCGAGGCGCTTTCGGCACGCAACAAGTTCACCATCCGCGTCGGCGCTTATCCCGACAAGCACCCCGAAGCGGCTGACCAGCAGGCGGACATCGACTGGCTGAAAGCCAAGCTCGACGCAGGCGCTGACGAAGCACTCACCCAGTTCTTCTTCGAGGCCGAGACTTTCCTTCGCTTCCGCGACGCATGTGTCAAAGCAGGCATCGACAAGCCGATCGTTCCCGGCATCCTGCCAATCGAAAACTGGAAAGGCGCGTCCAAATTCGCTCGGGCCTGCGGTACCGTAATCCCTGAATGGGTAGAAGCCGCGTTCGAAACCGCCATCCGCGATGGTCGCGAAGACCTGCTTGCCACAGCGCTTTGCACCGAGCTCTGCAGTGATCTTCTTGAAGAAGGCGTCGACTCGCTGCATTTCTACACGCTGAACCGTCCGGAACTGACTCGTGACGTTTGCCATGCGATTGGTGTGACACCGAAAGTGGTGCTTGAAAACGTCGCGTAAGTGTTGCGCACATGGGTTCTCCTGCTAGCGTTCAGCCAAGCGGGAGAACGAACATGAAAATAGCTGAAAAGCTTGAAGATCTGCCCAGCGCCGAGGAAGCCCTCGGCGTTTCTGGTCTTGAATTCATGAAACGAATTCAAGAAGGCAAATTCGCCGGTGCGCCTATCGCCGGGCTTTTGAATTTTACCCTGACGTCCGTCGAGGACGGTCGCGTCGTGTTTCAGGGCGCGCCCGAATTCAGCATGACCAATCCTCTCGGGACCGTGCATGGCGGGTGGTACGGAACGATCCTGGACAGCGCGATGGCATGCGCCGTCATGACCCGAGTCCCGCAAGGCTCGACCTATACCACACTGGAATACAAGGTGAATATCATTCGCCCGATTCCCTTGGGCACGCTGGTGGATTGCGTCGGCATCACGGATCATGTCGGCCGCTCGACCGGTATCGCCCATGGTGAAATCAGGGGAGTTTCGGACGGCAAACTTTATGCCACAGGCTCGACAACTTGCATCGTAATGAAGCTGAGTGGCACGTAAGGCGAAAGCCGTTCCTACTCCGCCGGATTTGCGTTCATAAGATGCGCGGATCCGGTATCCAGCCCGGCAATATCTGCGGGCTTGACCGTTTCATGTATCCGCTCTGACGGGTCCATGCCGACAATGCGTTTTTTGCGAAGCAGAAAGATTTTCCCCCAGCCACGCCAAGTACCGACGGATGGGGCATCGGGATCCGTGTAAAAACGCAACCGCCAGCCCTCAGGCAGCGGCAGGTCGCATTCCTCGGCCCGTTCAAGCATCCATGTCAGCGAAACGTTCGCGAGCGGACGTGCCGCCTCGAAGCCGCCAAGCTGTCCACCGACATCGCCATGTGAGCCACGGAACCACACCTGCTCAAGCCGCCCTTTCCAGTGATCGGGCGTTTCCCACATGACCGGTGTGAAGACCTCTCGCGTTTCATTCAATGCGATCGCGTGAAAGCCGTTTTGTACCGCTCGGCTCAATTCATGATTGTGAAATGCATGACGCAGTTCGGACCCTTTCCAGACGAAAGGCAGCCGCATGCCCAGCGCTTTCACAGTGTCCCAGACGCCGACCATTTCAATAGGCAGGTGTTCATGACAGAACTTCGCCGAAAACACCGATGCGCTGTCGCTGTCAGGGGTCACCTGATAGTGTCGATAGGCCGTTCGGATGTTCCGAACTGTCGCGTGTTCCGCTTTGAGCAAGCCAATCCGATCAATTACACCGGCGAGCGAGCGAACAGCATAAGCGCCCCGTGAATATCCGAAGAGAAAGATCTTGTCGCCGGGCCGATACCTCGAAGCAAGATACCCATAGGCCCGCCGGATCTGCCGGTTGATCCCCCGCCCCATCGACACGTCCAGCGTGCCTCGCCAGCTGTGCCACTGTACGCCCGCCTCGTAGTAAACCGAGACGTTCCCCCCGATTTCACGGCAAAGACGGTAGGTCACGCCAGCATGGGTTTCATGCCCCCGTTCCAGCGTGGAAAGCGTACCGTCAAGTATAATCACATGTATACGCGGACCACGGGTAAATATCTCCGGTGACTGCGCGTGCCTTTCGGCGCGCCACAACCATCCGAATAGCCGTTTACTCAGCCGCGATAGGGCCATCCCTTAACATTCCCCATACTCGTAACGGCGTGAAGGGCATATCAACCTGCTTCACGCCCCGGTCCCAGACGGCATCCTGTACGGCATTGGACACTGCCGCCATCGCGCCGACCGTCCCCGCCTCGCCGCAGCCTTTCATTCCCATCGGGTTGGCGGTGGACGGAACCGGCTCCGGGGTGAAAGAGATCATCGGCGAATTATCCGCCCGCGGCATGCCGTAGTCCATGAAGGTCGCCGTCAAAAGCTGCCCGTCCTCATCATACACGACACGTTCGATCAGCGCCTGACCAATCCCTTGCACAACACCCCCGTGTACCTGACCTTCAGCCAACATCGGGTTAATCAGGTTTCCAAAATCGTCGACAACCGTGTACCGATCGACCTTCGTTTCGCCGGTTTCAGGATCAATGACGACCTCGGCGATATGCACGCCGTTGGGATAGGAACGCCCCGGCAATGTCGCGCGCGCTTCGTGCGTCAGAAGCTCTGTGCGTCCATCATTCCGGGCCATCTCCGCCGCTTCCATCATCGTGGGGCGCAGATTCGACCCCGGGGCGGAAAAGCCATCTTCGTCAAAGGTGACTTCCGTCTCATCGACACCCATCTTCTCGGCGAGGTAGGGCGTAAAGGCCTCTACCATCGTGGCAACTGTTGCAAGGGTCGCGTTCGTTTGCGTCGTGACCGAGCGTGACCCGCCCGTACCGCCGCCTTGGGCGATCAGATCGGAATCGCCCTGCACAACCGTGATCATCTCGACGGGAATGCCGCTCTGGTCGGAAAGGAAGGTTGCATAGACAGTTTCATGTCCTTGCCCGTTGCTCTGAGTTCCGACATAGATCGAAACGGTACCGTCCTCGTGGAATTCAACCTTGGCACCTTCGGACGGATCGCCAAGAATGCTTTCGATGTAATAACTCAGGCCCCGGCCGCGCAGCAGGCCCTTGGCCTCATCCGCCGCGCGCCGTTCCGCGAAACCCTCCCAGTCCGCTTCCTCTGCGCCGCGCATCATGACGCGTGCAAACTCACCCACGTCATATTTTTCACCGGTCACGGATTTGTACGGAAACTTGTCGGGCGCGATGAAGTTGATGCGCCGAAGCTCAAGCGGATCGATTTCAAGCTCGCGGGCAGCGCGATCCATAACGCGTTCGAGTACGTAAATCGCTTCTGGTCGTCCAGCCCCGCGATACGCGTCGACCTGCGTCGTGTTCGTATAGAAGGCCTGCGTGTGCATCCACGTGGTCTGAACATCGTAAGTCCCCATCAGGACCCGCGCGAAAAGGTTCGACTGGATGATCTGACCGAAGTTGGAGTTGTAGGCCCCCATATTGGCCCGTGTAGTCACCCTGTATGCCGTGATCCGGTTGTTTTCGTCGAATGCCAATTCGGCAAGCGAAACAAGGTCCCGGCCGGCATGGTCGCTCAGCATGGCTTCTGTCCGGTCGCTCATCCAGCGAACCGGTCGCTTCAAGGTACGGGCAGCATGCGCGACGGCATAATACTCAGGGTAAGGAGGCGACTTCATCCCGAAACCACCGCCAACATCCGGGTTGGTTATACGAACAGATGCTTCATCCATACCAAAAGCCTTGGCGAGCTGGGATTTCATGCCCCAGACGCCCTGCCCCCCGAATGCGAGGTGCAACTGCGTGCCATCCCATTCAGCATAGCAACCACGCGGCTCCATGGAATTCACAATCACGCGGTTATCGTCAATCTCAAGGCTGACCGTTCTGGCGGCGGCTTTGAACGCCGCTTCGGTCGCCTCTTCATCGCCCAGCCCGAAGTCATAGGCCATGTTGTCGGTTGCCTCTTCGTGAACAGTTGGCCCGCCCGCTTTCACGTCCAGCTTCACGGGAAGTTCTTCGTACTCGAACATGATCATTTCGGCGGCATCACGCGCCTGATCGTAGGTTTCGGCAATCACTACGGCGACCGGTTCGCCGACATGACGCACCCGTCCCTTGGCCAACATCGGACGCATCGGCGCAGCGGCCTTGGTCCCGTCACGGTTTTCGATCACGATCCCCCAGATCGAGATATCGATACCTGCTGCCTCAAGATCATCGACGGTCAGCACCATCTGTACACCGTCCGCTTCGCGGGCATCCGACACGTCGAGCGAAGTGATTTCTGCATGCGCCACCGGGCTGCGGAATACATAGGTAAAGAGCGCTCCCTCGGGAACGATATCATCGACATAGCGGCCGTGCCCGGTCAGCAGACGGGTATCCTCGAACCGCTTTATCGACTGGCTCTTTCCGAATTTTTCCATGAAATGCATCCTTCGCGTTTGCCCGGAGACTAACCTCAGACTTGGCAATGTCCAGCCTTGCACCCCGAGTTTCCAACGGCTTTATCCCTCTGGAATTGACACTGCCCTTTCAGTGCTCTCTGCTCTGCACAATGCAGCGGCATCCGACTGGAAAAGGCCGATGCATACACTAAATTTCGCCAGCGGGGTGCAGAGAATGGACAAGGTCAGTTTTACAGCAATGAAGGACGGCACACCTGACGACTACGCCTTTCTCACGAAACACGAGACCGAATATGCGAACGGAACGGCTGACCGGCTTCTCGAGGCGATGACGGAACTCGACAAAGGGTTGTCTGGCTATCAGGTCACGCGTCTCGAACATTCGCTGCAATCTGCCACCCGTGCATGGCGTGACGGCGCGGATACCGATTGGGTCGTGGCCGCGCTGTTGCATGACATCGGCGATATATATGCCCCCTACAACCACGACGAATACGCCGCCGCGATTTTGCGCCCGTTCCTGCGTGCGCAATGCGTGTGGTGCGTTCAGACCCATGCCGACTTCCAGATGATCTATTACGGTCATCACGTCGGCGGGAACCAGAACAAAAGAGATCGACACGCCGGGGCGCTATATTTCGATGATTGCGTCGACTTCTGCGAGCGTTGGGATCAATCCAGCTTTGATCCCGAATACGACAGCCTTCCGCTTTCATTCTTTGCGCCAATGGTACGCGAAGTGTTCTCGCGCCCAGCCTACGACCCGGATGTGATCTGCGAGGGTCTCAGAAAACCTCTGACCGATAGTGCTGTCGCCGCTGAACGCAACTCAACGCCTGCCGCTTCATGAACGCAAAAGACCCATTTTGCGAAAAAGCCAGTATTCACCGGCTGTAATCAGAACAAGCATGGCACAGACGGCCCAAAACGCATTCGGGTTGTCTGACCCCGGCACACCGCCGACGTTGATCCCCAGCAATCCGGTGATCAGCCCGAGAGGCAAAAAGATGGCAGCGACGACCGACAGCACGAGCATCTGCCTGTTGCTGGCTTCTGCCCGCATGTCCATGATCTGATCCTGCACGACCTCGGCCCGGTCGCGGATGGCGTCCAGCTCCTCCGAAAGCCGCGTCACTCGTTCCGTTGCCTCGCGCATTCGCTCGCGCGCCAAAGGCGTCAGCCAGTCCATATCCTCGATTGCAAAGGTGCTGAGCGCATCGCGCTGCGGGAACATATACCTGCGCAGCATGATCGACACACGGCGAACTTCGGCCAGCTCGGCCCGCGATGGCAGGCGATCAAGGTCTTCGAGCTCGGTTTCAAGATCATCGATGCTTTCGTTCAACTCGGCTACGATGGGCTCAGCCCTGTCCGCCAGCCGCAAGGCCAGCCGGGCGACCAATTCGCCGCTGTCCCGAGGCCCGACCTGGCGTGAGACCGAATCCAGTACGTCATCCACCGCACGCAGCGGCCGCCGTTGAACCGTGACGACCAGTCGTTTGGTCACCCAGATGCGGAGAGAAACCATATCTTCGGGATCCGCCCCTTCGGCAAGGTTCACACCGCGTAGATTGATGAGGATTCCGTTTCCATGCACCACTGACCGCGGCCGTGTTTCCTGTGCATCAAGCGCCTCACGCACGGTCAACGACAGATCGGACTGGCTCAGCCAGTCAGTTCCGTCAGCAGCCGGACGTTCAAGGTGAATCCATACGAACCTGTCACCCTGCATCAGATCCTCGGCGGTCTGATCCGTCACATCCAGCGCGACAGCAGTTCCGTCGCCCTTACACTTCCACGCTGACCTTATCGCCATCTTGCTGCTCCTTCCGACTTAGCCTTATTGGCTTTTTGACAATCTGGCTCAGTGTCAGCGCCTGTGCCATGAGAAACTCACTGCCCATTGACGGCTGTGGCCTTTCCCTTTGCGCCATGCTTCGCTAGATGAAGCGCGCAACTTGCAAGGATCGCGACGATGGCCATGGAGAACACCTTTAATGCAGCCGAGGCGGAAGGCCGTCTCTATCAGGCTTGGGAAGAGGCCGGATGCTTTACAGCCGGCGCAAATGCCAAGCCCGGCGCAAGCACCTATTCCATCATGATCCCACCGCCGAACGTCACCGGTTCGCTGCACATGGGCCATGCGTTCAACAACACTCTGCAGGATATCCTGATCCGCTGGAAACGTATGCAGGGCTTTGACGTTCTCTGGCAGCCGGGAACGGACCACGCCGGGATCGCGACCCAGATGGTCACCGAACGCGAGATGGCAGCCAATCAGGAACCCTCACGTACCGAAATGGGCCGCGAGAAGTTCCTCGAGCGGGTCTGGCAGCAAAAAATCAAGTCGCGCGGCACCATCATCGGACAGCTAAAGCGTCTCGGCGCATCCTGTGACTGGTCCCGCGAAGCCTTCACCATGTCCGGTGCGCCTCAGGCCCCCGAAGGCGAAGACGGCAATTTCCACGATGCGGTCATCAAGGTCTTTGTCGACATGTACGAAAAAGGCCTGATCTATCGCGGCAAGCGTCTGGTCAACTGGGACCCTCATTTCGAAACCGCCATCTCGGATCTCGAAGTCGAGAACATCGAAGTGGCCGGCCATATGTGGCACTTCAAGTACCCGCTCGCCGATGGCAAAACCTACACCTACGTGGAAAAAGACGAAGACGGGAACGTCACCTTCGAGGAGGAACGCGACTACATTTCGATCGCGACGACCCGGCCTGAAACCATGCTTGGGGACGGGGCAGTAGCCGTACACCCCCAAGATGCCAGATATGCACCAATTGTCGGACATTTGTGCGAAATCCCGGTCGGCCCCAAGGAACACCGCCGGTTGATCCCGATCATCACCGACGAATACCCTGATCCGACCTTTGGCTCTGGCGCTGTAAAAATCACCGGCGCGCATGATTTCAACGACTATGCGGTCGCCAAACGCGGCAATATTCCCTGCTACCGCTTGATGGACACGCGCGCGCGTATGCGCAGCGATGGCGCGCCCTACGCCGAGACAGCATCCCGCGCACAGGAGATCGCCGAAGGCGCGGCTTTCAGCGAAGCGGAAATCGATACGCTTAACCTCGTGCCGGACGACTTCCGCGGCCTTGATCGCTTCGAGGCGCGCAAGCTTGTTGTCGAGCAGATCACCGCAGAAGGTCTCGCGGTCATGGTCCCGGTGGAACAGCCCGATCCCGCCGAGGCATTCGATCCGATGGACACGCCTGTGATGGAGCCCTTCGTCGAAAACAAGCCGATCATGCAGCCCTTTGGCGACCGCTCGAAGGTTGTCATCGAACCGATGCTGACCGATCAGTGGTTTGTCGAAACCGACAAGATCGTCGGCCCGGCACTGGATGCCGTTCGAAATGGCGAGGTCAAAATCCTGCCGGAACGCGACGAAAAGGTCTATTTCCATTGGCTCGAAAACATCGAACCCTGGTGCATTTCGCGCCAGCTCTGGTGGGGCCACCAGATCCCCGTCTGGTACGGTTTCGACCTGGAAAACAACAACTTCCGCGATGACGAGGGCGACGGCGCTCTTGATCCTGTTGAACTCGGCCGCCTGATGTCGGATCAGGATCTTGGCGATGCCACGGACCGCTTTCATTGCGCGCCGGATTTCGAGGCTGTCAGCGATCAGTTCGCCGATGTCCTGTCGTCCCTGCCCACGCCGCTGAATCATGCGCGCGTGATCGAGGTCGAGGACCGCGAAACCGCCAAACACGCACTTGCCTCAAGCCTCGCTGAATATGCCGAGACACAGGACCCGACGAAGCTGACCTACCCCGTCTGGCGCGACCCCGATGTGCTCGACACCTGGTTCTCCTCGGGCCTATGGCCAATCGGTACTCTAGGATGGCCGGAAAACACGCCCGAGCTGCAAAAATACTTCCCGACCAGCACCTTGATCACCGGCTTTGATATCATCTTCTTCTGGGTCGCCCGAATGATGATGATGCAATATGCGGTTGTCGGCCAGAAACCCTTCGACACGGTCTATGTGCACGCGCTAGTGCGCGATGAGAAGGGCAAGAAGATGTCGAAGAGCCTCGGCAATGTGCTCGATCCGCTGGAACTTATCGACGAATACGGCGCCGACGCGGTCCGATTTACCCTCACGGCGATGGCCGCGATGGGGCGCGATCTCAAGCTGTCGACCCAGCGCATCGCCGGGTACCGGAACTTTGGCACGAAACTCTGGAACGCCGCCTCTTACGGTCAGTTCAAAGGTGTCTTCGAAATTCCTCAGGCAGACACCCCGCCGGCGGCCTCCCTCCCGCTCAACCGCTGGATCAAGGGCGAGATCGCCAAGACCCGCGAAGAAGTCGATGCGGCGCTGGCACAGTTCCGGTTCAATGACGCGGCCAACGCGCTCTACAGCTTCGTCTGGGGCACCTTCTGCGACTGGTACCTCGAATTCACGAAACCCGTCTTCGACGGCGAGGATGCCGAGGCGATCGCCGAAACAAAAGCGACCTATGCCTGGGCGCTGGACCAGTGTCTCATCCTGCTACACCCGATCATGCCCTTCATCACCGAAGAGCTCTGGGGGCAAAAGTCCCGCCCCTCGAAACTGATCCATGCCGAATGGCCGACCTATACGGCGGCGGAACTGGTGGACCAGAGCGCGGATGAAGAACTCAACTGGGTGATCCGCCTGATCAGCGCCATCCGTTCGGCGCGCGCCCAAATGCATGTCCCCGCGGGGGCGCATGTCCCGCTCGTCGTCAGGGGGTTCACCCCCGAAGCGCGTGCCGCGTACCAGACCAACGAAGCATTGATCAAACGTTTCGCCCGCCTCGAATCGCTTACCGAGGTCGACGCCTTCCCGAAAGGCACCGTGGCGCTGGCCGTAACAGGCGGCAGCTTTGGCCTGCCGCTGGCGGATGTCATCGATGTCGAAGCGGAAAAAGCACGCCTTGAAAAATCGCTTGGCAAGCTCGCCAAGGAACTCGGCGGGCTTCGCGGGCGGTTGAACAACCCGAATTTCGCGGCCTCCGCCCCCGAGGAAGTGGTCGAAGAAACGCGCAACAACCTCGCTGCACGGGAAGAAGAAGAAAGCAAGCTGAAAGAGGCGCTTGATCGCCTCAAGGAAATCGCCTGAGCTTCTTCTCGTACCAAATACGGAATTCCTCGCCTTGCAGCAGACGCAGGGCGGGGAATTCAATCGAACCGAACAGAATTCAGGTATTCACCCAAAGACCGGTTTGCGCCCCTGCATCTGGGCCGCGATGACTTCCATTTGCTCCGGCTTGCCGATCAGCTTGGCCTGCTCGGCGGATTCTGCCAGCAGAACTTCTTTCCGGTCCTGGCTTTCGCAAAGCTCGATCAACCGTTTCGCCCCGCGAATGGCGCTTGGGCTCTTGCTTGAGATTTCTGTCGCCAGTTCGGTGGCGGCGGCAAGCGGGTCGTCCGAGATGGACGTGACCAGCCCCCAGCGTTCCGCCTGCTCGGCACCGACCGGCGCCGCAGTATAGGTCAGCTGGCGCAGCACATCGGAGCGGACCAGTTCCGGCAAAAGCACCATGCCGCCCATATCGGGCACGAGGCCCCATTTCATCTCCATGATCGCAAGCTTGGTATCCGGTGCGGCGATCCGGATATCGGCCCCCAGCGCAAGCTGCATCCCGCCCCCGTAGACCACGCCCTGCAACGCGGCGATCACCGGGACCGGCACGCGACGCCAGATCAGGGCGACTTCCTGAAACAGGTTCGCGTCATGGTGGCTCCGCTCCATCAGCCTGCCTTCGACATCGCCCTGCCCCAAGGTGCCGAAACTTGCCATGTCCAGCCCGGCGCAGAAACTCTTGCCTTCTCCGGACAAGACAACTGCCCGGGCATCCGACTGGGCGACCTCCTGCCCTGCCGCAACAATCGCTTCCATCATGTCAGGATCGAGCGCATTCATCTTGTCACCGCGCGTTAGCGTGACTTTGGCAATGTGATCTTCATAATTTACGGATACCCGTGCCATGCTGGCCTCCCTTGAATGGCAATCCCGGGCACCCTGCCCTTTGCCGATCCGGGACGCCAGAAAAACCCTGCGGCACAACTCGGCCCATGAGGTATCGTTTACAATTCAGGTCGGCGTATTAGGTTTCAGCCTCGAGAAAGAGAACGAACGTGACACAGATGGATCCCGTCCAAACCAACGCACATCATTCGCGACACGTTCGGCACCTCTGGACCGCCGCGGGACTGATTGCGCTGACCATCGGGATCATTGGGGCGTTTCTGCCGATCCTGCCGACAACGCCGCTGGTGCTTCTGGCGGCCTTCTGTTTTGGTAAGGGTTCCCCAAGGCTGCGCGCGTGGATCACCTCGCATCCCCGTTTTGGTGCCGCGATCGAGGATTGGGAGGCAACCGGAGCCATCCCGCCCAAGGTCAAGATCTTCTCCTGCACCGTCATGGCCGTTACATTCATTACAAGTGCCCTTCTGGGTCTATCTCCCGTGGCGCTTGCAGCGCAGGGTGTTCTCATGGGAATTGGCGCAATTTACGTGATCACACGACCGAACCGCTGAACTGATATCTTGCCGAGCGCCACGCCATCGGATTATGTGCCGGCATGACATATCCGCGTTACACACCTCTCGTCGCTTCGCTGCCTGCTTCCGTCCCCTTTGTCGGACCGGAAACTCATGAACGCGAAAGAGGCGCTTCTTTCATCGCCAGGATCGGTGCCAACGAAAACGTCTTTGGCCCCTCGCCCAAGGCGATCTCGGCCATGCAGGACGCGGATGCGGATATATGGAAATATGGAGATTCTCTGAGCTTCGATCTGCGCGCCGCGATAGCAGTGGAAAACAACGTCCGACCTGAAAACGTTATCGTTGGCGAAGGTATCGATGGTCTGCTCGGCTACCTTGTCCGGCTCGTCGTCGGGCCGGGCGACCATGTTGTTACATCGGACGGGGCCTATCCGACTTTCAACTATCATGTCACCGGCTATGGCGGCACGCTTAACAAGGTCCCCTACCGTGATGATCGCGAAGACCCATCGGCCCTGATCGCCAAGGCGACCGAGCTTGGCGCCAAGCTGGTTTATATCGCCAATCCCGATAACCCGATGGGGACGTGGCACTCCGGTCAGAAGCTTCACAAGGCGCTGGATACACTGCCCGAAGGCTGCCTGATGATCGTGGACGAGGCCTATGTCGAATGCGCACCGGAGGGGACAAGCCTGCCCGCCGATGCGAACGATCCGCGACTTATCCGAATGCGCACCTTTTCCAAGATTTACGGGATGGCCGGTGCGCGGGTTGGCTATGCTCTAGCGGCTCCGGAATTGATCGCCGCTTTCGACAAGGTGCGAAACCACTTTGGCATGAACCGCAGTGCACAAATTGGTGCCTTGGCCGCGCTTCAGGACAAGGATTGGCTCGCGCATGTGAAAAGAGAAGTTTCGGCGGCACGGGATCGCATAAGCGATATCGCCCGGCAGAACGGATTAACGGTCCTGCCGTCAGCGACGAATTTCGTTGCCGTAGACTGTGGCGAGGACGGTGACTTTGCCCGCGCGGTCCTGAATGAGCTGGTTTCTCGCGGCATCTTTGTTCGCATGCCTTTTGCAGCGCCGCAAAATCGCTGCATCCGGGTCAGCTGCGGTCGGCCGGAAGATCTGAATGCTTTTGCGCAGGCTCTTCCCGAAGCGTTGAAAGCCGCGCGTGAAAGCACGGAAATTGAAGAAGCCGCGCGTTAGATTTAGTCGAATATTATCACCCGGTGTATAGTCTCTGCCGCGAACAGCGCCGGAGTCATCATGTACGACCACGAAATAGGTACCGCCCCCGACTATTCGACCGCCGCCATGGCCATGCTTGGGTTGAACCTGATGTGGATATTCACCGCCCTCTGGGCAATCTGGGGACTCGTGCCAGTCGTTCTACTCGGGCTTGGCATGAATGAGGCAATCAATCGTTTTGCCGAGGGCGATGACTGACCCCCTCGGCCCGTAGCTTACCGGCCGGCTATCACAGCGGCCGCCGCACCAAGCGCGCCTGACCCGTGCGGAATGTCCAGCGCGCACATGCCTGCCTCGATCCCGCCCAACAGGCCCATGATCATCTGACCGTTGATATGCCCCATGTGGCCGAGGCGAAAGAATCCGTGCCATGCCGGATCGCCGGGCTCCGCCATGCCAAGTCCGATGCCAAGTGTCAGGCCGACCTGAGAAGATAGCCAGTCGCGCAGTGCGGTGCCATGGGGCGCCCCCAGTTGCAGCGCCGTAACCGCATGGCTGCGCAGGCCGGGGTCGGTGATGTTCAGGCGCAGCGGTCCTTCGCTTGACCACGCGTCACATGCGGCCCAGATCGCCCGGGCCAGCCGCTCGTGGCGCGCCCAGACTTTTTCAACACCCTCTTCGTGGATGAGATCGAGCGCGGCACGCAACCCATAGAGATGATGCGTCGGGGCCGTTCCACCGAAATGCTGGTAGAATTCCTTTGGCTTTGCGCGTGGCGTCCAATCCCAGTACCGGCTGACACGCGGCATTTGTGCCTGCACTGCATCGGCCTTGTCGTTGAAGAAGACAAAGCTCATGCCCGGAGGAACCATCAGACCTTTCTGACACCCAGCCACCATAACATCGACGCCCCATTCGTCCATTTCGAACGGGTCACAGCCAAGCGATGCGATGCAATCCACCATGAGCAGCGCCGGATGCCCGGTTTCGTCCAGGACGCGGCGCAGACCGGCAATATCGTTTCGGACGGAACTGGAGGTGTCCACATGCGTCGCCAGCACCGCCTTGATTTCATGGCCCTTGTCTGCGGAAAGCGTCTCGCGAACTTTCTCGAGGTCGAAGGGCCCCGCCTTGCCGAAATCCTGAACCCGGGTCTCGATCCCCAGACCACGCGCCATGTCGGCCCAGCCAAGTCCGAAACGTCCTGTCGATGGCACGTAGACGGTTTCGCCGGGCGAGAGGACATTCGACAACGCCGCTTCCCACGCGCCGTGACCGTTGGAGATATACATCGCAACATAATGCTCGGTCCGCGCCACGCGCTTAAGGTCGGGCACGATCGAATGGGTCATTTCGACGAGCGCACCGGCATAAATGTTCGGTGCGGGCCGGTGCATCGCCTGTAGAACTACATCCGGAATAACGGACGGGCCCGGTATGGCCAGGTACTCGCGCCCTTGCGCCAGCGAGGATTCTTTGTTCATGGTAAAGTCCGTAATCGATTTCGCCCCACCCTAGTCAGCCCCGGCCCGGCGTCAATGCGGCAAAGCCGCGGACTTGCACCAAGAACGAGTGACACGTAAACGGCCCGCTACACGTAAGGACATGTCGATGATTTCCAAAGATCCGAAAGCGCCCGAATGAGCCGTCCGCACAAATCCGCCCGTGAGCTCATGGGCTGGCTGTGGCGCGGTTATCTGCGTCATCATATTCCGATGCTTGCACTGGCCATCATGTTCATGCTGATCGAAGGCAGCATGGTCGGCGCGGTCAGCTACATGATGAAGCCGATGTTCGACCTTGTCTTCGTGGCGGGAAATACGTCGGCGCTTGGCTGGGTCAGCGTGACGTTTCTTTTGATCTTCTGCATGCGCGGCCTTTCCGGCATGTGCCAGAAGGTTCTGCTGACACGTATTTCCCAGCTGACGGCCGCAGCGCTGCGGCTCGATCTCGTCAAGCGTCTGATCCGGCAAGATACGTCCTTTCACCAGACGCATCCGCCGGGTTTCCTGATCCAGCGGGTGCAATCGGATGTGACCGCGGTGAACGAAGTCTGGAAGGCAATCGTTACCGGTGCCGGGCGCGACGCGATTTCGCTGGTTATCCTGATCGGTGTCGCGGTCAATATCGACTGGCGCTGGACCGCCGTCATGTTGGTGGGGCTGCCTTTGCTCATGCTGCCCATCGGTGTTGCTCAGCGATACGTACGAAAAAAGTCCTCGCAGGCGCGCGACCTTGGTGCGGCCCTTGCCACGCGTCTCGACGAGATGTTCCACGGCATCGTCCCGATTAAGCTGAATTCGCTTGAGGGGTATCAGGCCGGTCGTTTCAAACGACACACGGATACTTTCGTTCGCTCGGAAATCCGCGCGTCCTTTGGCACTGCCGTGATTACCGCCATGGTCGATATCATGGCCGGCGTCGGTTTCATGGGCGTTCTGCTCTATGGCGGTGCCGAGATCATCGAAGGCGAGAAAACCGTCGGTGAGTTCATGAGCTTTTTCACCGCGATCGGCCTTGCGTTTGATCCGATGCGCCGTCTGGCCGCCGTGAGTGGTGTCTGGCAAGCCGCAGCCGCCGCGCTGGAACGACTGAAAGAACTGATGGACGCGCCGATCCTTGTGCAGGAACCGACGGATCCGGTCGATCCGCCGAAAGGATTGCCGCCGATCAATCTTGAGCACGTGTCGCTTAGCTACGGGGATGCCCCGGTGCTTAGGGATCTGTCGCTGAAAGCCGAGGCGGGGAAAACCACTGCGCTTGTTGGTGCCTCGGGTGCGGGAAAATCCACCATTTTCAATTTGCTGACACGTCTCGTCGATCCGCAAACCGGGTCCGTGAAGATCGGGGATGCAGAGGTGCGCCGGATGCGCATGGAAGATCTGCGCGGGCTGTTCTCGGTCGTCAGTCAGGAAGCGCTGCTCTTCGACGAAACGCTGCGGGAAAACATATTGCTCGGCCGCACCGACGTCAGCGACGAAGAGCTGAAAAAGGTACTCGATGCGGCGCATGTTTCCGACTTCCTCCCCAAGCTGCCGAATGGTCTGGAAACCGAGGTAGGACCGCGCGGCTCTGCCCTTTCCGGTGGACAGCGGCAGCGGGTTGTAATCGCACGCGCATTGCTGCGTGACACGCCGATCCTGCTGTTGGACGAAGCGACCAGTGCGCTGGATGCCCAGTCGGAGAAAGTGGTGCAGAGTGCGTTGGACAAGCTTGCCGGGGGCCGGACAACGCTGGTCATCGCGCATCGACTGTCTACGATCCGAAATGCCGACAAGATCATTGTGATGGATCGCGGTCAGGTCATCGACGAAGGCACCCACGACGAATTGCTGGCGCGTGGCGGCACTTATGCAGATCTCTACCGCCTGCAGTTTCAGGATGGGAAAACGATCATTGATCCGATTGGCACAGAAGCGCTGCGGGCCCGTACGCCAAACAACGAAGATCGGCCGCCCTCGATCTTTCGCCGACTTGGGCGGGTCCTGTTCGGATAATCAGCGCCTGTAAGCCTGCGCCAGCACTTCGGGGTCGGCGCCGGCCAAGTAACGGCTGAGCGTCCAGATATTGCGGGCCCCGCGTCGCATCCAGCCATTGCGGTGATATCGGTCCGCCGCGGTCGTCGCCAAAACAGGCAGTCCGACCGGGCGTCGATCCAGAGCGCGAACCAGAGCGACATCCTCCATGAGCGGTTGATCGGGAAACCCGCCAGCGCGCTTGTAATCATCAATCGAAATCAACAGTCCCTGATCCCCGTAGGGCAAACCGAACAATGCGGACCTGATATTGGCCCAGCCCGCCACCCATTTCGGCATCATCCCCCGCGCACGGAACGCCAGCTTGAAATGCGCGGGCGCGTCTTCGGCTTCGAGATAATCGGAAACCTCGCGCGACCAGCCTTTTTCAAGCTCGGTATCCGCATGGAGAACAAGAAGCCAACGGCCTTTCGCGATTTCGGCGCCTCTTTTCAGCTGGCCACCACGCGAAGCCGGCCCCGTGACAAGCGTCGCCCCGACGTCATCGGCTATGCGGCAGGTCGCATCCGTCGAACCGCCGTCGCTAATGATCAGTTCGCGGATCAACCCCGCAGTCAGCCCTTCCATCAACGCCTGAAGGCTGATCGGAAGAGTCTTTTCCGCATTCAAAGTTGGAATCAGGACGCTGATATTCGCAGTCAAAAGGCTTCCCCTGTTCAATTCCGTGTCCATACCTATATGACATTCCCAAAGACACAAGGAGCAGTTTTATGGCGACTCGCCGCGTAATTAGGCTTAGCGGGCCGGAAACAATCGATTTCCTGCAGGGTTTGGTAACGAACGATGTCAACAAGATCGACGAGGGTCTGGTCTATGCCGCGCTGCTGACCCCTCAGGGGAAATACCTTGGAGACTTTTTCCTGAAAAAGCAGGGCGATGACGTGCTGCTGGACCTTGCTGAAGAGCAGGCAGATGACCTCATCCGGCGTTTGACGATGTACAAACTGCGCTCGAAGGTCAGTTTTGAACCAACGACGCTTTCAGTGGTGCGCGGCACGAAAGAAATGCCGGAGGACGCGCTGCCTGACCCCCGGCACCCTGCCCTTGGCTGGCGCGCCTATCGCGAGGGAGAGGAGAGCGACGACGGTTCGAACTGGGATGCCATCCGGGTCGCTCATTGCATCCCGGCGAGCGGTGTTGAACTGACCCCGGATACTTTCATCCTCGAAGCGAGGCTTCAGGACCTGAACGGTGTGGATTTCCGCAAGGGCTGCTATGTGGGACAGGAAGTCACGGCCCGGATGAAGCACAAGACCGAGTTGCGAAAGGGTCTGAAGCAGGTCCGCATTTCAGGAGATGCGCCGGTCGGCAGCGAAATCACGGCCAACGGCAAAACGGTCGGAACGCTTTTCACGCAAGCTGGCGACAAGGCCATTGCCTACCTGAGATTTGATCGCGTCGCGGACGAAATGCACGCAGGCGACGCGAAAATCTCAGTTTCTTAAGCGGTTACCGTTCGAAATATCGGTCTGTTGTGGTGGTCGTCGTCGTGGTGGTCGCTACGGCATCGTCGTCCGAACCGGTTACAATCCCTATGACGGTTATGCCTGCCAACACGCCCGCCGCTATCGGAACCGTCAGCCCGGTTCCGGCAAGGGCTGTCTGCGCCGTGGTGGCCTGCTGTGCCTGACTCTGGGAACCCTGCTGCGAGCACGTTACCTGCAGTTGGCCGCCGCCGATGTATTGCGCCGACACAAGTGTTCCGCTGCCGCAGGCGAGTCGCGCGCGCGCTTCGGCAGTCGCCGCCTCAACGACCTGTGCCTTGGCAGGAGCCGGTGAAAAGGCCGCCATCGCTGCCGCGCAGAAGATTATTAAGTGTAGTTTCATATTCTCACCCCTGAGAGGTAAACTTCAAGCTGAACAAATCGATTTTCGTTCGCCGATGTTGACGCAGAGGAAGAAGTTTTTCAACGGCGTCTCGCAAGAATGGTGCAAAGTCGCCAATTCTTTGACGTAGAGACAAGAATCCATCTACATTCTTTCCGAGACGGAAGCATCTGGCGCTATCAGAGTTACGTCAGTTACGCTTCAATCATGTTTTACGGAGATTCCTCATGAAACCTTTCAGCCGCTTTTCTATTACTTTGATGGCTTCGGGCGCTTTGTTCCTGCCCCTTCCCACGCTGGTTCATGCACAGGCCCCTGTCGGAGGCGTGGTAACCTTTGTCGTTCCGGCTGGCGGGTTCGGTTCAAGCCGGTTCACGGATGTGATCGTAGGGTCGCTCAGCGCTGCGAGCAAATTTTGTGGCGCACTCGATTCGACATATCGGGTGGACTGTCTTGCCGAGCGGATCGGCAAGATGGCGGCAGATATTCCCGAAGATACAGATTACGAGGAAATCAAGGATGTCCTGAACCAGACCTCGCAGGATATGGCAAATCTGGCGCGGAGAAACCGCGACAGCAGCAAGCCCAGACAGAACGTTTCTACCGGGGGTTCGTCCCCGCAGGCGACCACCCGTCCCCTTACAGCGGTCCGCCCCGAATCCCAGGCCAGCGTGAACCAACAGGCCGAGGCGATCTTGCAGAACACCGAGACACTGCTGCTGCGGACTCCAGATGACGACACCGGCAAGAAACTGCATTACACGCGCATTGCCGAGGCGATCGGGTCGAACAAGACGCTGCTTCGCTCAACCTGATCGCGGTAGGCCTCTCAGACGCGCGTGAGACAAAACGTCACGCGCGTTCTGTGTATTCCATGGTTTCGGTGTTAACCACGATGTCTTCGTCCTGACCGACGAAGGGCGGCACCATAACTTTGACGCCATTGTCCAGAACGGCAGGTTTGAACGAGTTCGCGGCGGTCTGACCTTTGACCACCGGCTCGGTTTCGACGACCTTGCAGATCACCTTTTGCGGCAGGGTGGCGTTAAGCGCTTCTTCTTCGTGGAATTCGACGACGATGGTCATGCCATCCTGCAGGAACGGGCGCCGGTCACCGAGGATTTCCGAAGGCAATTCAACCTGTTCGTAGGTCTCAGTGTTCATGAAAACCAGCATGCCGTCGGATTCATAGAGGAACTGCTGGTCTTTTTGCTCGAGACGCACACGCTCGACCTTGTCCGCGCTGCGAAAGCGTTCGTTCAGCTTGGAACCGTTGCGGAGGTTACGGAGCTCGACCTGTGCGAATGCGCCGCCCTTCCCGGGTTTCACGTGGTCCACTTTAACCGCCGTCCAGAGCGCGTCGTTATGCTCGAGAACGTTTCCAGGACGAATTTCATTTCCGTTGATCTTGGGCATTACAAAACCTTCAAACAGGTTGATGATGGAAGTTGCGCTCCTATATCTCGGGGGGACGGACCTGACAAGACAACGATATCTCGCGTTACGCAGGGCAAAGCCATGCAAATGGCGCATGGCAGACATGAGTATTTGCGGTATCCGAATCGGTTCTGTTCCGTCATAAGGGGCTTCGCGCCGAAATTAACAAGAGCAAAAAAAACAAGGGAAACGAGATGAAAGATTTCGTTGACGGCACTGCCTTTAACAATGAGCAAGGCAATCGTGCACGTAAACTTTTTGCAGCCGTCGTGTTGGCTGCTCTGGATGATGCCATCGCCGATGACAAGAAATACGGCAATGGTCCCGAACAAATCGCTCGCTGGGCTCGTTCGCGGGATGGCCGCGAAGTACTGTCCTGCGCCGGTATCGACCCCAATGAGCGGGTTGTGCTGGGTCTGATGGATTTTGTTGGACGTGGCGTCCGTACCTCTGTCGCGCTGTCGCGCGAAGAGAGCGAGCGTCGTCATGCAGCGGAGCAGGCAGAAGCAGCCTGATCCAGATGTATGACTCAAAAAGGGCGCGCCGGTTGGGCGCGCTTTTTTTGTGTCTGCCGATAGCTTTATCGCTGTATTGAGGCAGGCAGGAAACAGAATTCAACAGGACCGGATGATGGCGCGCGCGTTGATGATTCAGGGCACCGGCAGCAATGTCGGCAAGTCGATGCTGGTTGCCGGACTGGCCCGGGCCTGCGTGAGGCGTGGGCTGACCGTCGCACCATTCAAGCCTCAGAACATGTCCAACAACGCCGCTGTAACCGCCGACGGTGGCGAGATCGGGCGAGCACAGGCACTTCAGGCGCGCGCCGCGCGCAGGGTGCCGCATACGGATATGAACCCGGTGCTTCTCAAGCCTGAAACGGATACCGGAGCACAGATCGTTCTACAGGGTAAAAGGGTCGGGCGCGCCGAAGCAAAGGCATATCAACGCGACCGCACCGGGCTGCTGCCAGCCGTGCTCGAAAGCTTTCGGCGACTGACTGATCAGGTCGATTTGGTCCTTGTCGAAGGTGCTGGCAGCCCGGCCGAGATCAACCTGAGAAAAGGTGATATCGCCAATATGGGCTTTGCCCGGGCAGCCCGTATTCCCGTGGTTCTGGTCGGCGACATCGACCGGGGCGGCGTGATCGCGCAGATCGTTGGTACAAAGGCCGTTCTCGACCCCGAGGATGCAGCGCAAGTCAGAGCGTTCGCAGTGAACCGGTTTCGCGGCGACCTGTCCCTCTTCGACGCAGGGCGGGATGCGATTGCATCAATGACGGGTTGGCCATCAATGGGTGTTGTCCCGTGGTTTGAAGATGCATGGCGGCTTCCGGCGGAAGACATGCTGGATATCGCCTCGCACACCGGCGGTGCGTGCAAAATTGTCGTGCCAAAGCTGCCCCGCATGGCGAATTTCGATGACCTCGATCCGCTCGCCTCTGAGCCGGACGTATCCGTCGAGATCATCCAACCGGGCCGCCCCCTGCCCGGCGATGCCGATCTGGTCCTGATCCCAGGCAGCAAGACGACGCTTGGTGATCTTGGGTTCTTCCGCGATCAGGGCTGGGACATCGACCTTAAAGCTCACCTGCGGCGGGGCGGGCATGTACTGGGCCTTTGCGGCGGGTATCAGATGCTTGGGACCCGAATTTCCGACCCCGACGGCGTCGACGGACTGCCCGGTGCGGCGCCCGGGCTGGGGTTATTGGACGTCGAAACGACGATGTCTGGCGACAAAAAAGTCATTGAACGGAGCGGTATTGCGCGTCCCGGTGGTGAAAGTGTTGCTGGCTACGAAATCCACATGGGACGCACAGAAGGTCCAGACTGCGCCCGTGCATGGCTCGAGATCGACGGCCAGCCGGAGGGCGCAGCATCCAAAGACGGACGCGTCATGGGGTGCTATATGCACGGTATTTTCAGTTCCGACGCATTCCGGAAAAGCTTTCTGAACCGGCTTGGGCATCGGTCGGTCGCGCAATACGAGAGCGAAGTCGAGGCAACGCTGGATGCGCTGGCCGATCACCTTGAAAGATATATGGATATCGACGCCATGCTCGCTCTGGCGAGCGAGCCAAGGTTCTAGTCGAACTGCTGCGTGGTCAAGGCGCGCTGGATTTCACGACGCACGAGTTTGCGTACGTTACGTGTAATCCGCTCTCCCAGAGGCCCTTGCAATTCCTTGCGAACGATGTCGGCCACCAGTTCCCGCAACGCTTCTTCGTCGATGAAGCCTTCGTCAGAGAACATGTCCGCGACGTCGTTTTCCTGTTGCTCATGACTTACGGCCTGAGATGGCGCTGCAGTGACTTGCTCTTTGACAGGTTCGTTCGCCATTGCCGCTTCCTTGCCATTCGCCTGCTCGTTGGCGTCGCGCCACTTCATCGAGCGTGTCGGAATTCCCGCGTAGTCATCCCCCTGCGAGCCGTCCGGCTCCCATTGATCATGCGTCTGCGCAATCGCGGATTCCAACGCCTGAATCTTGGCGCTGAGGCTTGCGGCGCGCGCCATCTGTTCACCTTTTGCGGGTTCTGGGGCAGTCGCGACAGGACTGATTTCCGGACGTGGCGAAGGCTTGTTCGCAGGCTCTTCGTCAGCGGGTTCATCGGCATTCGCAGCCAACCGTTCCGCCGCACTGTGCAGGGTGTTTTCGGGATTTGACCAAGGCGGGTTCGAAAACGGATCAACCCTCGCCTTGGTGCGAGTTTCAGACGATCCGGTTTCTTCTTGTTCCGCGACGTCCTTACGCGGTGCCTCGGTGCTCTCTGGCGCCTTCTCTCCGGAAAGCTGTGACGCAGGTACCCGCAGTGCAGGCGTCAAAACCAGCTTGCTTGCGGGTTTCTTTTTCGCCTGTGCATCGCCGGACCTTTGCCCGCGCCCTTCATCCGTGACCAATCGTCGAATTGAGGACAGAACATCCTCGATCTCTGCATTCGCTACCGGTTCAGACATTTTTTATCTCCTGCCTCGGTATGAGTGTAGCTCTGGCTGCCGCCTCAGACAACCAGAAGCAACGCCGCTTAGTTGCGCCCAAGCGCCTTGAGAACGCGATCGAGATCTTTCGACTGTTTGCTGAGCGTGGAAGGCGCATCCTTGGCGAGGTTGTAGTACAGCGTTGGATCATAGATCTGCACGCCAAGCTGCATACGTTCCGCCGTCAGAAGCCCCTGCGCGGCAAGCAACTGGTAAGCGGCGACCGATTCTTCGGAGCGCGCGGATATCCGCGCAGTTGCCGCATCAAGCAGTTCCTGTTCTGCCGAGAGAACATCGAGGGTCGTCCGCGCTCCGAGCGTTGCTTCCTCGCGGATGCCGTCAAAGGCGACCTGAGCCGCACGAACCTGTTCTGCGGTCGCAGACAGGCTTGCCCGCGCCACGCGGAGACGGACAAAGGCGTCATTCACGGACAGAAGAACCTGACGCTGGACGTTCAGGAGATTGCCCCGCGACGCATCGCGGGTTGCCATCGCACGACGCACACTGGCAAGCAGCGACCCACCGCGATAGATCGGCTGGTTGAGCGTCAGCGAAAGGCTCGTATCCTCACTGTAGGAGCTGGATCCAAGATCATCGGTATAGCTAAAGTCGGCACCGGCGCTGACGCTCGGCCCGAGATCCGATTGAGCGGCCTTGATGGCAAGCTCGGCCGCGGCAACCTGATGCTGTGCCGCGAGGATATCGGGATGCGTCCGCATGGCTACGGCCTGAGCCTGTTCAATACTGGCAGGGATCGCCGGCATACGCGGCTGGCCCGCAAGGGTGCCCGGCTCTGAACCGACTGCGCTCAGGTATTCCGCACGGGCGCTGACCAGCCCGCCCTGTGCCGTGGAAAGGTTGCTGCGCGCAGCTGCGACCTGCGACTCGGCAAGTGCCACGTCGGTCCGTGTGACTTCACCAACATCAAAGCGGTCCTGGGCGGCACGCAGTTCCTCTTGCAGCAGACGAAGGTTGTTCTGACGAAGTTCGACGTTCTCGCCCTGCAAAAGAATGTTCACGTAAGCACTTACAGCACGCAGAAGCACCGACTGTTCAACCGAAAGCAATTGCTGCCGGGTGGCCAGAACCGTTTCCTTGGCAGCTGCGCGCGACATCTGTCGTCCGCCGCTGTCGTAGAGCAGCCATGTAGCCGAGATTTGCGCCGTCAACGTATCCCGGCGACTGAAAGTGCGCGGAACGATATTGCTACCGGCGTTTGTATCGTTGCGCTGAGCCGACATGATAAAGTTCAGAACGGGACGAAGTGTCGCCGTCGCCAGCGCGACGTCTTCATCGGCCGCCCGCAGCAGCGCTCGGTTCTGTTCAAGCAAACCGCTTGTATTATAGGCACCTACCAGCGCGTCCGCCAGGTTATCAGCCTGAGCGCCAACAGAAGTTGCCACGATGACACTGGCAACGGAGAGACCGCGCGCAATGCTCTTTTTAAGAAAGTTGCGTTTCATTGAGAGCCTCATTTCTCACCTGCCTCTTTTTTTTGTTGGTCCCCCGCCCGCTCCGACGTCATTTGCTGCGCCGGTTTTTGCGTGAAGGCGGGAAACTACAATGCAAATGCCCTTTGTTTCTGAAATCCTGGAAGCACCGGTGCTCCTGCGTTAAATTCAAACCGCCAAGACATGCCAGCGCTCGTTTTGTAGCCAATGCGAACCGCGCCCAGTGCCTCGTCCATGAAGAGACAGATGATGCGTCCGCCTTCCTTGAGTTGGTCCGTGAGAGCAACCGGCAATTCGCCAACGCCCCCCTGCACGATGATCGCATCATATGGGCCATGTTCTGCGGCACCTTCGGCGAGCGTACCTACTTGCAGCACTACGTTGTCGGCACCGACGTTGACCAGTTGATCCTGTGCTTCGCTGGCCATTTCTTCGTCTTCTTCCAGCGCCACGACCGCCTGAGCCATGCGCGCGATAACCGCAGAAGAATAGCCAAGCGCGCAACCGACATCGAGCACCAATTCGTCGCCGCGCACGTCCAGCGCATCAAGCATTTTCGCCAGTGTGCGTGCCTCGAGTACGACCCGCCCGTTGCCGAGTTCGATGTTATCACCCGCGTAAGCCGCTTCTCGCAAAGCATCGGGAACAAATTGCTCCCGGGGCACAGCGAGCATGGCTTCGATAATCGGGAACTTGGTGACATCTGCAGGACGGACCTGCGTGTCGACCATGATCCTGCGGCGGGCGGAAAAATCTGTCATCTCGGAACTCACGTTTGTGGCCTTGCGCCGGTATTGCCACATCCCCCCCCTTTCGGCAACGGTCTGCTTGACTAAAAGGCTTGAGACGAGGCTTGGAGTACACACCCCCAATTTCCATGTCATGCAAGGCTGGATGACTGCGCAGAGAACCATTACTTTCGGCATTGAGGTGCTGCTGGCGCAATTTCTAAGTTTTAAAAGCCGTTTCAGACGTTGCTGAACTGAGCCTCACTTTCTGAGCTCGGATATCGCGTATTGAGCTGGGCATCTCATATGCTCGCCCGCGGACACAATATTTGGCAGCGAAGCCTGAAGCGGTCACCTCTGATCGAGAAACACCTCTTGCATGTTGGTTTGTCGTGGTTGGCTCTCAAGGCCCGATGCACGGAAATCAACGAACCGGAAATCTTTCGGCTTGTGCTAACCAAAATAAGACGATATCAGGCCGCACACCACAAAGTCCCTTGTTCTAAGGGCCTTGGCGAGTTGGCGGAGTGGTGACGCAGCGGATTGCAAATCCGTGTACACCGGTTCGATTCCGGTACTCGCCTCCATTTAAAAACAATCACTTACATCACTCCTTGCCGTGTTAGAGGCCCCGCGTTTACAGGGGCGTTTACATTTTTGTGTCTTGAGACAGTGATTTTGCTCGATTGAGCTTGCCCAAAACCGCATCGCTTTCGTCCGGGCTAACCTGCGCATAATGCTCGATAACTTGCGCCGCGTAGCGAACCGACCACCCCATCAGCACCGCAATCTGGCGCAAAGACAGATCGGCATTTAGCAATCTTGTCGCCGCCGTCCCGCGCGTATCAGACAGAGTCTTCTCCCTGCCGTCGATCCAAGGGGGGATCTGAGCTTCGCGCCGCCACTTGGTGATCTGGTTCGATGCCCAACGGGCCGTCAAAGGCCTGCCAAGCTCTGACACCAGCAACACTTCTTGGCCTTCCGGCGTCTCTGCGATCAATTTCTCAAGTGCCGATGTGGCAGGGATATATGCGATCTGGCCGCGCTTACTGGTCCTGAAACGAAGGCGCTTGCCGTGCGGCGTGTCTTCGAATTGGTCCACCTTGACCTGAACCAGATCGGCCGCTCGCAAACCGGTTTCGCATCCTGCGGTCAGGATCCTCTGCACCCATTTCGGCGCAAATCTGTTGAACTGGGCGATGTCGCCACTCGTCCAGATGATTTCTGTGCGGTTCGATTGGTAGAGCTTCTTGAGCTTGTGACAGTGATGCTCTTTCAACTTCCCCTCTTCCACCGCCCAATTGCGGACGCGCGTCGAATGGGTGCCCGCCATATCGTGCTGCTTGGGCGAATGAAGCCACTTCTTGCGCCAATTATTAACCTCGCCGCGCGAGGCGCGCTCTTCGAACATCGCGACAGGATCGGCACCGAACTCCTCGCGGAACAGTTCCAGCCATTTGCGGATATCAGCCTTTGAACGCTCAGCCTTGGGCAAGGACGCACTGGACAGAAAATCGTCGATTAAGTGAGTCGTCAGATATTCAGCCGGGCTCACGGGCGTACCGCACTGTGAAAACGCATGGAAGAATTCGGGCTCTTTGGGGTTCGGGTCCGCCCCTTCCCAAAATTTGGGGCCGCCCTGCCAAGCATAGAAATGGTAGCGAACACCGGACACAACCTTGCGCCGGACACGGTGGACGCCCTTGGGAAGGTTACTTCTGGGCACGGCGCGCTCTCCGCTGTGCAACGAGGCTCGGTTGCGAAGTGGCCTCGCGTTCTGCCGCGCTGATACCCTGAACAGCATCCAATCGCGCGCGGATGAGTTTCGGGTCATACCACCCGCGCCGCCCGGGCACCGGAGCGATACCAGTCCTGCGGCAAAAGTCGTAGAAAGACGCGCTCGGCTCGTTGTAGCCGAAGAGAAGCGCAAGCTCTGGGGTCGGAATCAGCTGAATATGGCTTGGGCTCATTTTTCGGCCCTCTCACCCACGGCTTCCTGCCGCGACATGGCTGCCCGCAAACAAGACACCACCTGAGCGCCCTGTGAGCGCAAGTTCCGCACTGCTTCCTCTTCGAGCCAGGCTTTCACGTCCGCTGGAAGGTTAAGTTTGAATTGGGTTGTCTTCATATTTACACCTCAACAAATGGACATAAAATGTCCATCATGGAATCATGAAAGAAGAAGCCTTGGTCCAATTCAAACTCTTGCTTCCCGCCGCGCTCAAGAAGCGTCTGGAAACGCATGCAACACTGAACCGGCGCAGCCTGTCCCAGGAAATCGTCGTCGCCCTTGAGGAGAAGTACCCGGCTGCAGAACCGGATGCGACGTCAGATCCAGCGGCCCGTATGCTGTTCTGGCTCGCCAAACGCATCCGTCGAAGAAACCCAAAGCCTGGGACGCCAAGGGACAAACAAGCCGCCCTGTATGAGCGCATTGCGGGCGATATCGCGGAACGTATGAAGGAGATCGGCGAATAGCCTTAGTAGCCCACCCACTCATATCCGTGGTTGCCCTCGTGATCTTCCCATTCAACGCCAACCCCGCGCCGCCAGTTTGATGACGAACAGCGCCGTGACGGCAGAACCCATTGCGGGGCGGCCGCTGGGGTCGTGCGTTGCCAGCCAAATTCGCCCTGCGTGCCGTAGGTCCCGAGGCGCATGTTATAACTCTCAGAACAATCATCGTCGCGGCCACGTTCGCGATGGCTGTAGTGCCGAACATCCCAAACACGGATCGAGCGGACAAAATCGAACTCCACACCGCTGATGTCGATGTCGGCACCGCCTTCGACTACCTGAGCCAGAATGACTTGGGCGAGCTGCTGACCTGATTGGTTGCTGGCCTCCCAGATTTTCGGGGCCGTGCTTTGCAAAGGCACGCGCTCAGAAACACCCATCGGGCAGCGCCAGATTTGCAACGGCGGCTCAATCGGCCAGGGCGTGATCCGACGGATAAACACGGCACGAGCATGGGCGCATTCTGCTGACGCGGGCCACCCACCAGCCAGGCAAAGCAGAATGGCGCAATCAACCTGATAGGCCTTCGCCGCCTGCGGGGCCACGGTTGAAAGCAGAGCCACGACAGCTCCGGCGGTCCAATTTCTGACAAGTCTGTACCACATATCAATAAATGCCTTATGCTTACATTACTGCATTATTGATACACTACTCCTGACCTCAACCTTCACACCATATGCGAGCATAGGGTTTATGATGTTCGCGCGCGTTTTGTGGAATATATTCCGTAGAGCGGTTCTTATGATCTGGCCGAATAGAGGCCATGAAATTACGGGAACGAGTAGGGTTAAATGTCAGGAATCTAAGAAGTTCCAGAGGATTGAGCCAAGAACAGCTAGCGTTGGCTGCGGATGTAGATCGCAGCTATATCAGCGAGATTGAACTCGCCAAAAATTCAGCATCAATCGATGTTCTGGAGCGGATCGCACTTCCTCTCTAAATCGACCCACAAGAGTTATTAAACAAAAGGGGCTGATATTGCCCGAAATTACGAGTGTTCGCACAACGGCCGAAGCCATCGGCCGCATTACGTGCATCAAAACAGGCAAAGAAATCGGCCTGCTGTACCAGTGGGACAACGGCGAGACGCAGGCGGCGCTGTATGATAAGGGACGCAAACCACACCGCGTTCAACCCGGCAAGGAAGGCTAAATAGCAGACCTTTGAAATTTATCGTTGTACCGTTGGCCTGCTTATCCGCGAATATCTCATTCAGTTTGTTCGGCATTGCGAACGAAATTTTAGGGTCCGCAGCAAAGCCGTTTTTCGTTGTACTTATGATAGTAGCGTTTGGCCTCCTCGTCTCCGCCTAAGCTTTGCCGTATCTCAGATATTGTCAAACCGGATATCCCGTGCTCGGTGCTCAATTTGTGCCTGATATAGGCGTAAGCGTCCCTTTGGACTGGTTCAAAACCAGGTTTTTGCTGGAGGATATCTCGCCGACCTATGCGTTTTGCATAGTATTTTAGCCCCAATGTTTCAAACAGCTTGCTGTCAATATCCCGAACAATTCGCAAGCAAACGTCAGAGTATGTAATCGGATGGTGCGGTGAAAGCATCAGACATCCATCTGAAATTGACGGAGGCGGCGAAAGCTTGCGACCCTCAATAACGGTGGGCCAATTTTCAATTGCAGATAAAAACGCAACATCTGACAGAAGCGTAGATACTTGTTTGTTTGGCATGCCCATCTGATGGGCAACACAATGGCGTGCAACTTCGTAGAAGTTCAAAACCGGCAAAAGATACGAGATACTCTCTATGTTCCAATCGAACTTAGAGTAGATCCGCTCGATGGTGTTGCCACCTTCAGTCTCAGCGTTCCGCTTGTAGTCATTGTAAGAACCGTCAATCTCGTCGGAAAAGACGTTGAACGAAGAGTAGACGCGTACGATCGCCATTTCCGAAATCTGCCTTCGGACTGCGTCCAATTCCGCTTTTGGATCCGCAAATGTTGTTCGGGTCCAACGTTCACCCGCATCCAATATGAGCTGTGAAATTTTATCGCCCAAAATCATTGGATCTTTGGAAAACGAACCAAGGTGGTCCACTGCGGCTGTAGCAACTTTCACGTGATTGTTCAGTTCGGCATGCCTAAGAAGATAGGCGATTTGATGCTCTGACTTCGCATTAGAAAAATCCGCCATAAATTACTTCCGTCCCTTACCGAGTGCACACCATAATCGCAGATCAACTTGCCGCAGCCAAGCGCCCGACACCAGTGGAGTTGTTGGTCTTTTCCTGATAGTTTTCGAAGACAAACGTAACGACATGTCTCGAACACAGCCACTTATGCTGAGCAAAGTCGTCGCTCAGCGCAAAAATCCGATTTTCGAGGCAAGAAAACTTAGGGCAACTGCGTCGGGTACTAGCGACTTTGATGGAGCTTTGTTGGCCAGTAGTTGTCTCGACTTGGGGACGGGTGTCATTTCCTTATGTCGTCCAGCAACTCAAGAACGCGCGCATAGCTTCCGCTGACGTCGCGCGCTTGGTCGAAGACCTCTCGCCTCTGCTGATCTAGGCAACGAAAGTACCGCTCGACATCGGTAAAATAAGCCTCCGCATCGCGCTTCAACAGATCTGCATAGGCCTGCACGTCATCGGCATCGGTCGGCATCCACGGCGGCGCAGGCGGCAAACAACTGCCCGCGATCGCGGCAGATCCCCAGCTCAGAACGACCATAGCCACGCATGTTTGTTTCAAAAGCCCCATATTATCTTGGCTCAGCCACTCCGTTGCAGTAAATTTGTTTCAACGCATGAAGGGCGCAACAACTCAAATTGCACCTATTGACTGCAAGATTATAATATTGTATCGGTTCGGTAGTCCATGAGGGACTGCCGGGCCAATGCACAATTCTGCAAGGCTCGATCCTATGAATTTGATGCAAGACGCCCCTAATGTTGTCAGTGAAGACGGGCTGCGCACACTACTTGCCGAGGGGCATTCGGCGGATGTTGTGTGCCGGATTACGCCCAAACGTACAGGTGCTCAGTGGTCCGGAGTTTGGACCGTGCATTGCGTCTCGCAAGATGGCGAGACGCGTCGCCTGCTCGTCACCGCGCGTAACAACATGGCGGCCCGAGAGTTTAAGACAATCAACGGCTTATCCAGCTTCCTCGCCGGGCTTGGTGTTTCGATCGTCTCGATCCCCATGTTCGAAGGCAAGATCGCCTCTCACAAGTTGGACGACGCGGGCTAAGGCACTTGCCGTCTTCGCAGCATTCCTAGCTGCCCCGGCCTATTCCGAAGGCTTCGTGCTTTCCATGCGAGCCGATGGCCAGCTGGAGACCAAATCCCCCCAATCAGGTTTTGCGCAAAGCTATGTCGACGGGATTGGTGAAAACCCGCCAGAGCTGATCGTTTTTGCAGCGCCTGAGCCTGAAGCTCCGCCTCCTGCACCCGCCCGCGCCGTTCCCCGCCCCGAAGTCCTGTCAGCCATTGAAAGCACGGCGCATCGTTATGGCGGGCACCCCGCGCTGCGCCGTGCTGGCCTCTCCGTTTCCGAATGGCAGGCGCTGTTCCAAGCCAATATCGAGATCGAAAGCGCCTATCGCCCAAATGCGCGCAGTTCCGCAGGCGCGATTGGCCTTGGACAGCTGATGCCCGCGACGGCCGCGCAGCTCGGCGTGGATCCGCATGACTGGCAGGCCAACCTCGACGGCTCAGCCCGCTACCTTCTGATGATGCTGGCGCAGTTCGGCACGCTCGAACTCGCGCTCGCTGCCTATAACGCGGGACCAGACGCGGTCACGCGCTATGGCGGCATCCCTCCCTACCGAGAAACCCAAAATCACGTGCGCCGGGTCATGGCCGTGCGTGACCGACTGACTGGAGCCTCCTGATGCACACACAACTCCGCACGATCCTGTCGCTGACTCTGGCCAGTTTGATGATTGCCAACCCGGGCCTTGCACAGAGCATCGATCTCTCCCCGGTGCAGAACCTTCTTCAAGGCATTGTCGAGACGATCACCGGCCCCTTGGGCATTGTGATCGGCACCCTGGCCCTGATTGGCGTGTTCCTCTCCTGGCTCTTTGGCATTCTGGATTTCCGCCAGGCTCTTTGGGTGCTGGTCGCTATCGCAGGCATCGCAGCTGCGCCGACCATCGTGACCGCCATCTGGGGCGCATAAATCCGGCATGGCAACGCAAACCCGCCTCTTCCTGGGCCTGATCCGGCCGCCAAAGCTCATCGGCTTACCAATCATGTATGCCATGGTTTGGCTCTTCGGGTTTTGTTGCTGTTTCTTTGGGTCCAAAGCTGGCCGGTGATCATCATCGCCGCTCTGGCCTATCCCGCGCTGTGGAAAGCGGCGGACTGGGATCCGGCCTTTCTTGAGGTGATGGTCACTGCCCTGCAAGAAACGCCGCCCACCCCGAACCGCAAGATCCATTCGGGGGACGGCTATGCTCCATAACCCCTCGGATGATCTTGCGACGCTACCGGACTGGGCGCGCAAAGAGCGCCCTATGGCCAGCATGCTGCCCTATGTCAGCCTCGTGAATGACGTGACGATCCGCACGCGCGGCAATGCCCTGTTCCAGTGCATCCGCCTTGACGGCGTCAACAGCATGACCGGCGATGACGCGCATCTGGAAAAGATCCGCGCGCTCTTTGCAGCGATCATTGCGCAGATCGGGCCAGAGTACAGTTTCTACGTGCACAAGGTTTCAAAAGCGATCGAGACTGCTTTGCCACCGGTTCGCGAGGAAGGGTTTGCGCAAGCTCTGGACAGCCGTTGGCAAATGGCAATGGCGCGGGCGGGTCTGCGGGACAAAACGCTGACACTCACGGTGCTGAAACGTCCGCCCCTCGGCGCGCGGCTGCGCCTGAAGCGCTCAGACTCGATCGCTCAGATGAAAGACCAGACAGCCAAGCAACTGCGCAAGCTCGAAGAGGTCGTCGGGTTTCTGCTATCGTCTTTTGCAGAGATGAACCCGCGCCTGCTCGGCGCTGAATGCGGCGAGCTACTCGGGTTCCTCGGGGCGCTCAACATCGGACAGGAACGACTGCTCTTCGCAAATTCCCGCTTTGGCATCATTGCCGAGAATGTGGCCAACACGCGCGTCACGTTTCAGGGACGAGGTTTTGCGCTTGACGATGGGACGGCAGGTAAGCGGTTTGGCACCAGCTTTGCGATCAAGACCTACCCAGCCAAAACCAACTGCACGATGTTCGATGAGCTGAACCTGCCGGTCGACATGGTCGTCACGCATTCCTTCACGCCGATCAACAGCAACATCATGGCCAGCCGGATCAAGCGCCAACAGCGTCTGATGAAGGCCAGTGATGATGGCGCGATTTCTCTTGCGGAAGAACTGGTCGACGCGCTGGACGATCTTGAATCCAAGCGCCTCAGCTTTGGCGATCATCACATGACGGTAACGGTTTTCGCCGAGACCGAGGAAAAGCTAGAAGCAATTGCCTCCGAAGTGCGTTACATCGCGGCCAGCGAAGGCGTCAATCTGGTGAACGAGAGCTTTGCGGCTCGGACCCACTATTTCGCGCAGCATCCGGGCAACGGACAAATGCGCAGCCGCAAGGCCGGCATCACCAACACAAACTTTGCCGACCTCGCAGCGCTGCATCGCGGTCAACTGGGCAAATCTGGCCACCAAGTGCCTTGGGGCAAGCCGATCACTCTCTTCCCGACACCTGAACGATCTGGTTTCTTGTTCAACTACCATGAGGCGGGTCAGCCAGACAAAGAGCCGACCGGTGGTCATACTTTGATCCTCGGCCGTCCTGGCTCAGGCAAATCGGTGTTGTCGGCCTTCCTCATGACCCAAGCCCGGCGCTGCGAAGCACGCGTGTTCGTGTTCGACTACCGCGCAGGAATGGAAATGGCCGTGCGGGCCAATGGCGGGCGCTACAGCGCGATCAAGGCGGGTGAAGCAACCGGCCTCAATCCACTGCGCACTGAAATCGACGGGCGCGGCCAAGCCTGGCTCTCCGATTGGCTGGCCACGCTGCTACATCGCGCCGACAAGCCCCTGAGCCCTGTTCAGATCAATCGCATCCAAGAAGTGGTGCGCCAGAACGCCGGGGCGAGCGATGCCGCCCTGCGCAACTGGCAAGACCTGGCCTCCCTCTTTGTGGCGGGAGCTGACGAAGGGGATCTGTTCGAACGGATTCAGGAATGGACCTCAGATGGCCGCTACGGCTGGATCTTTGGGCAAAGCGCTGAGGATACCTTCTCACTCGATGGTGATGTGGTCGGTTTCGACCTGACCGGCATTCTCGACAGCGAAAGCGAGAAGGAACGCATGGCGGTCTTGTCCTACCTGTTTCGGCGGGTGGAGCGCGTGATCGAGGACCGCAAGCCGACGCTGATCATCATCGATGAGGCCTGGAAGGCGCTCGACAACCCGTATTTCGCAGACCGGCTGAGCAATTGGCTCGTGACCGCGCGCAAGCAGAACGCTGTCGTCGTGATGATGACCCAATACGCAAGCCAACTCGAGAAAACCCGCACCGGCAAAACAATTGTCGAGGCTGTGCCAACGCAGCTCTTGCTTCCCAACATCCGCGCTTCGGCGTCCGATTACACCATGCTGGGCCTTACTGAGAAAGAGCTCAGCGTTTTGCTGGGCACAGGCAGCAACTCCCGTCTGGCGCTTGTGCGCGATGATCAAGGCTCGGTGGTGATCGATGCCGATCTCAGCGCCCTTGGCCCCTACCTCACGATCCTTGGCGGCATGAAAAAGGCGAAGCGCTGGTCGGCACGGATTACCGCCAGAACCCCGAATTTTGGAGACAGATTGATGCGTAGACTTTGCGTGCTTACCTTAACCCTTTTGACCCTGACAGCCTGCGCAGAATACCGGCCATCAGAGGCCGAATGCTTCAAGTCCTTTGCCGAGGTCAGCCGCAGCAACTGCAATTTTGAACTGCTCGGTCCGATTGGTGGTCTCGGTGAGTAAGCACCGCCTGCATATCTTTGCAGGCTTGGTGTCGCTCGCCGCGCCAATGGCCCTTGCCCAAGGCGTGCCAACCTTTGATGCAGGCATGTTCTTTCAGCGCGAGCGCGTGTTGCAACAAGGCGAACAAGATCTGGCTCTGCAGCGAGATCGGCTGACCAAAGAAGAAGAGCTCGAAGCGCTCGAGCAGGGACAACTCCAAGCGCTAGAAGACATCCTCGATGCCACGACGTTGGTCAGCGGAAATTCAGGCGCGCTGGTCGCGAGTTTGGAAGCAGGCTCATCACCTGAAAGCGCCGCAGGCACGCTCTATGGTTCGGTCGATCCGAACCCCGGCGCAGCCCAGATGTTCGGCGATGCCTCCGGTTCGATTGAACAGCTGATCATTCGTGCCGCCCAAGAAACGCACCATATGTCCGGCGTGCGCGCTGCCGGTCTGTCGCCCAGGCAATGGCGCTGTCTGTTGCAGGCGCTGATCTGGCAAGAAAGCCGCTTCACCATCGGCGCGCGCTCGCCTGTTGGTGCATTCGGCCTGACCCAGATCATGCCCGGTACGGCGCAGGATCTCGAGATTTATCCCGCCTATTATGAAAATCCCTATATCCAGGTCACGGGCGGCGCGCGCTATCTGGCGCAGATGCTGGCCATGTTTGATGGCAACATCATTCACGGGCTGGCCGCCTACAATGCCGGTCCCGGCAATGTGCAGCGCTACGGTGGTGTGCCGCCCTTCGCTGAAACCCAACACTACGTTCAGGTGATCCCCGAGCGTTTTAATCTCTACCTTGCCCGCGTGGGCGGCATCGACGCGCTTGGCACCATTGATCCAGTTTTGCTCGCCAACTCCACAATGAGCCTGACCTCTTTCAGCGCAGGGGTCTACGGCGATTACTCCTTAGTCTCGGTGCAAGCGGCCGCTCAGCGTGTGCAGGATATTATCAGCCGCATTGGCGAGACAGATGACATTCACGCAGCCATGTCGCTCAACACCTACGCGCGGGCCGAGCTCGCCCGCTTGATCGCCATCCGCACGCGCCTCAAGGCCGCTCACACCCGCCCTCTTAGTGCGACCGAGCTGGCCATGGCCGCCGCGCAGGCGCGCGAACAAGACTTCATGCAATTCGATCTGGAGGCACTCCGATGATCCGCTTTCTATCCACAGTAGCCACCTGCGCGTTGCTGGTTGCCTCACCCCTATTTGCCCAAGGTGTCCCCACGGTTGACACGCGCAACATCGCGCAGGAAATTCGTCAGCTGCAGCAGATGCTGGAGGACTTCGGGATCCAGACCGACCAGCTCGACACGCTTCTCGAACAGCTCGACCTTGTGCAGCAGCAACTCGACACGCTCAACGAGACTTACGCAGCCCTGACCGGTGCGACGGACATCATCGAAATGGCCATGGGCGGTGACCTCGATGGGCTCCTCGATCAGGAATTCGGCGACCTCCTTGGCACCATACGGCAAATCCAAAGCAGCGATTTCAGCGGCCTCTTCGGCAATGCAGCCCCTCAGATGGAAGGCCGCATGACGCAAGCCCTCGAGGATGCAGGCTTTGACCAAGACAGCCTGTCCGATATGGCCAGCAGCGGCAATCCGGGGGCGGAGCGCATTGCCAGTCAGGCGGGTACTGGGGCGGTGATGTCAGCCGCCGCTGAAAACAGCTATGAAGAAGCCGCGCAATCCCTAGAACGAGTCGAGCAGCTGGTCTCGCTGATCCCCGACATGGAAACGCTTAAGGAAGCCGTCGATCACAATACCCGCGTCACGGCCGAATTGGCCATTGCTATGACGCGCATGTGGGAGCTCGAAGCCATTCAGACCGTCGGCGCGGGCCAGTCCGGTGTGGTGGATGCCGCCACGCTGGCCGAAGAGCGCCGCTACATGGACTTCACCCTGCCAGAGCTTCGCGCGGACTGATCCATGAACAGCGAGGCAGAGATCATCGAAGAAGAGCTCGTCTACGGTGCACGACGACGCGAGCTTATGTGGCAGAAGCTGGGGCTGACAGGCATGGGCTTTGGCATGGCAGGTTGCCTTGCCGCTGCCCTGGTGGCCTTGTTCGACGTGGACCCGCCGCCCATGATCGTGCCCTTTGATAGCGAAACCGGCATGGCCCTCCCCAATGCCGTGGTTGAAGCGGTCTCACTCACGGAACGCCCCGCTATCATCGAGGCACAGGTCTACCGCTATGTCATCGATCGAGAGACATACAATCAGCTCGACAATGACGTGCGGGTGCGGCGGGTCCTGGACCAGTCGGACGGTGCGGCCGCCGCAGGGCTGGGCGCGCTTTGGACCAGCGGCCATGAGGCCTATCCGCCGGACAGCTATGGCGCAGATGCACGCCTTGAAGTCGAGGTTTTGTCGATAACGCACATTAGCGCCAATCGTGCCCAGGTACGATTGCGCAAGCGGCTCAATTCGCCGCGCGGCTCTCAAAACGGGCTCTTCACCGCAACGTTGATGTTTGAGTTTCGGCCCGAGAATAGCCGGTCGATCGATGATGTCTGGCAGAACCCTTTTGGCTTCACCGTCACAGAATACGCGATCCGCTCGGATCGTTTGGAGTAACCCATGCGCTGCCTGTTCCTGATCCTCGCTTTAATTGTTCCGCTTGCTGGCACCGCCTATGCCGAAACGCAGCCGCGCCAAGGCCCGTATGATGCCCGCGTCCGGCTGGCCACCTATCAGGATGGGCAGGTCTATCGCATCCGCACCAGCCTGACCCACGTGACCAGCATTGAGTTTGGTCAGGGCGAGACCATCCGCTCGATCATTGCAGGCGACACCGAAGGGTTTCTTCTCGACGGCGTGCCCGGTGGTCAGGCTTTTGCGATCAAGCCGGTCACGCGCGGCGCGCATACCAACATCACCGTCTACACCAACCGGCGCAGCTATTATTTCAACGTGACCGAGGCGAGTTCGCCGACCTTCTATGTCATTCGCTTCAACTATCCAGGAGCGGCACCACGGCAATCGCGGGTGGCGACAAACCAGCCAGCAAACCACGCCTATGGCGTCAGCGCGCGATCCGAGATCACCCCACGAGAAATCTGGGACGATGGCACCTTCACCTATTTCCGCTTTGCCGCAAACGCACCATTGCCCGCGATCTTTCGCTGGTCTGCTGGCAATGAGCGCAGCGTGAACGCGCTCGCGCGGCCAGACGGTGTGATCCGTGTTTCGGGGGTCAGCGATCGATGGGTTCTCAGGCTCGGCGAGGACGAGATCTGCGTTCAAGAGATGAGCGAGGCAAACCAAGATGACTGAAACCGCCGAGCTTAAGAAGCGCCTCGAAGAGCTTGAAGGGAAACCACAAAACTCAAAAACGCGACCATCTTTTTTCACCGTCGCCCTAGGCATTTGGGCAATCGCGGCTCTTGGCGGCCTATTGCTGTTGTTCTCTGGCGGCTCTGAACCCGACAGCTTGGAAACCGCCTCCCCAGATGAGTTCCAAGCGGCAGGACCGGGCTTTGGTGCGCTCGAGCCCACGCCCGCACCGATTGACACTGCCCCGCCGCCGGAGCCGGAACCGGCCAGCGACACAGAAGAGCTGCGCGCGCAAATGGACGCCATGCGCACCGAGCTCGAAGCCCTGCGCAACGCACCTGCACCTCAAGCCCCAACTGTCGACCTCGAGGCACTGGATACCTTGGGCGCAGAAATCGACGCCCTGCGCAGCGAGGCAGAAGCAACGCAAACCGCCTTGCGCGAAGAGTTGGAAGAACGTGCGCGGCAAATCCAGCGCCTGCAGAACGATCTTGAGCTTGCACGCCTGGAAGCCCCGCGCTCGCCTGCACCAACCGGCCCGACGGCCGAGGAACTGCGCCTTCAGGAGCTGGAACGGCGGCGGCAAGCCGAGCTTGAAGAGCTGCAAGCCCGTATCGCCAGCCCAATCATTGCTTTCGGCGGCTCTGGCAGCGGCAACAATGAAACCGCCACGCAGCAACGGCGGCTTGATGACGACACAGACTTCGTCCGAAATGGCGCTGAACCTGCCGAGGTGACGCAGGCCCAGTTGATTGTGAACCCGTCAAACACCGTCGTTCAGGGCACGATGATCCAGGCCGTGCTCGAGACAGCGATCGACAGCTCGCTCGCCGGTCAGGTCCGCGCATTGGTTTCTGAAGATGTCCATGCTTACGACGGCTCGCGGATCCTGATCCCGCGCGGTACGCGGCTGATCGGACGGTATCAATCCGGTCTCGATATCGCGCAGCAACGCGTGACGATCGCCTGGGACCGGATCATTCTGCCCAGCAACCAGACCGTCGAAATCAGCGCCTTCGGTGGTGATGAACTGGGGCGCTCCGGCACAACTGGTTTCGTCGACAGCCGCTTTGGCACACGGTTCGGTTCTGCCGCCCTGATATCCCTGATCGGAGCCTTGCCCGCTGTGGCCGCCCAGAACATAGAAGATGAGATCACGTCTGATGTTCTCGAGGGCATTGGCGAAGACCTTCAGGACAGCGCGCAAAGCGTGATCGGCGAATATCTCTCCGTCTCTCCCGTGATCTATGTCGATCAAGGTGCCCGCGTCACCGTGATGGTCGATCGCGATCTGGAGATCTTCTGATCATGGCGGCAAGCTATCTGCAAAGCTCGATTGACAAAATCCCCGAGGCGCGTGACCCAAGGCTGATCGAGCTTTGCATCAATCCTGATGGCACGCTGTGGGCGGAGTTTCAGGGGGATCACTTCATGCGGCGCGTCAAACGACAACTCTCGCCCAATGAAATCAAAGACCTTGGCAACCAGATTGCTTCCGCCGCGAACACCACGCTCAGCCGGACCAAACCGATCGTATCGGTCAGTATCACCTACCGTGACCGCCCAATCCGAGCGCAAGTCATCCAACCTCCCGCCGTGGATGGCGGATACGCGATCTCCCTGCGATTCTTCGCCGACCTTCCATTGGACCAGATCAAACTGTCCTACCTGTTCGGCAAAGAGCGTAGCAACGAGGGCGCAAGACGCAAGCGCAATGCCGAGCTGCGCGATGTCGTGGCCACCGGCGATATCGACGCCGCGATCAAGTTCTGCGTCACCCACAAGCTCAACATGATCGTGTCCGGCGGGACCTCGACCGGCAAGACCGTCACAGCGCGCAAGATTCTCTCCTTCGTGCCCGCCGACGAGCGTATCATCACGATCGAAGAAGCTGCCGAGTTGCGTCCCACGCAGCCAAATGTCGTCACTCTGATGTCTGACCGCGATGAGGCCACGCGCAGCGCTGATGTCCTGCTGACCTCTACCTTGCGCATGCGGCCGGACCGAATTGTCCTGGGCGAAGTACGCGGCAAGGAGGCCATGACCTTCCTCGAGGCCATAAACACCGGCCATGGTGGCTCACTCACCACGCTGCACGCAGAAACACCTCAGCTGGCGGTTCAGCGTCTCGCCATCGCCGCCCTGAAGACCGATGTGCCCATGACCTACCAGGACATGAACGATTACATCACCCGCTCGATCGATGTGATCATCCAGGCTGGTCGCCATGAAGGCGCACGCGGCATCACCGAATTCTACCTGCCGGTTGATCCGGCCAATTCAAAGGAAACAGCCCATGTTTGAATACAAGATTGAACAGATCAACACCGCCAAGACGAAGCCGCCGAAGATCGAAGCGCAGCTGACAACTCTTGGCCAAGACGGCTGGGAGCTGGTATCGGTCGTGCCGGATTTCGACGGTGAGCACTGTCCGTCGTCATATAAAATGGGACATCAGAGCGACTTAACCATTGGAG
>NZ_AQQP01000100.1 GCF_002210165.1 Phaeobacter sp. 22II1-1F12B
TAGGCTCAGGACCCATTGATTTTGTTTGGTTGACATGATTCAGCTTTCGGAAAACGAGCGGTGGCATGTCTGATCTCTTCTGGCTGAGCGACGCGCAGATGGCGCGTCTTGAGCCCTATTTCCCGAAGTCCCACGGCAAGCCTCGCGTCGATGATCGCCGCGTGTTGAGCGGGATTATCTTTATAAACCGCAATGGGTTACGCTGGCGGGATGCGCCAAAGGAGTATGGCCCACACAAGACGTTATACAACCGTTGGAAGCGGTGGAGCGATAAAGGCATCTTCGCCCAGATGCTGGCCGGGCTGGCTGCCGGGCACGGTGAGAGAAAGACGGTGATGATCGACGCGACCTACCTCAAGGCGCATCGCACCGCGTCCAGCCTGGGCGCGAAAAAAGGGGGCGCGGTCGCCTGATCGGGCGAACCAAAGGCGGCATGAACTCCAAGCTGCATGCCATCTGCGACAGCAAAGGCCGCCCGATCAGCTTCTTTGTGTCTGCCGGACAGGTCAGCGATTACATCGGGGCGCGGGCGCTGCTCAGCAGCCTGCCAGATGTCGACTGGCTGCTCGGAGATCGGGGCTACGACGCCGATTGGTTCCGAGAAGCGTTGCAAGACAAAGGGATAAGCGCCTGCATCCCCGGCAGAAAACAACGCAAGACGACCGTGAAATACGACAAGCGACGTTACAAACGGCGCAACCGCATCGAGATCATGTTCGGCAGGCTCAAGGACTGGCGCCGTGTCGCAACCAGATACGATAGGTGTCCAAAGGCTTTCTTCTCAGCCATCGCTCTCGCCGCGACCGTCATCTACTGGCTGTGAAACTCAATGAGTCCAGAGCCTA
>NZ_AQQP01000101.1 GCF_002210165.1 Phaeobacter sp. 22II1-1F12B
GGGTGTTGTCACATTAACGGTCCTGAGGTTGCTGGTTCATTGATCTGGGCGTAGGCGGTGTCGATGCAGACACAAAAGATCAGCTACAAACGCCACCGGTTTCCGCCTCAGATCATCGCTCATATTGTCTGGCTTTACGTCCGGTTCAACTTGAGCCTGCGCGAGGTCGAAGAGCTGATGCTGGAACGTGGCGTCGACGTTTCGTATGAGACAATCCGGCGCTGGAGCGTCAAGTTCGGCCCCCTGATCGCCCACGTTCTACAGCGACGGCAGCCGCGCCCCGGCGATGTCTGGCATCTGGACGAAGTCGTTGTGAAGATCGCGGGTCGGTCATACTGGCTCTGGCGCGCGGTCGACCAACACGGCTTTGTTCTTGAGGAAATTCTCCAATCGAGACGAGACAAGCGCGCCGCAAAGCGGCTTTTGGTCAAGCTGATGAAACGTTGGGGCTTCGTGCCAAAAAGGATCATTACGGACAAGCTGCGCTCCTATGGTGCCGCAAAGCGCGAGGTCGCGCCTGGCCTTGATCATTGGTCACACAAGGGACTCAATAACCGCGCAGAAAACAGCCACTTGCCCTTCCGAAAACGAGAGCGGGTGATGCAAGGCTTCCGATCGCCGGGTGGATTACAACGCTTCGTATCTATGAAGTCTGCAACCCGCAATAGTTTCTCTGTCCCAGCCCGCCGCCGCTCTGCGCTCACCATCCGCTACCATCGGCTCGAAGCATTCGAGGCGTGGAAATCCGCGGCACAGGCCGCTTGATCAACGAACAGCTTGCCACTTGCAAATTCGGCGAGTTAACGTGACAACACC
>NZ_AQQP01000102.1 GCF_002210165.1 Phaeobacter sp. 22II1-1F12B
GCCAGAAGCGATGGCGGCTCCAGCGACAGATGAAACCCCAAAACCATGCGGGTGTTCACATCGATTGCCACAGTCAGCGTCGGACGACCGAGCGGGCGACGCGTCACCGGGTCGACCACTGTCACATCGGCCTTGGTGTGGTCGATCTGGACGATATCGAGAGGGCTGTCTGCAGTAAGGCCTCCCGGCGTGGCCAGATGGCGTCGCTCAGCCTTGTCCTTGCCTTCACGTCGGGCCATCAGCTTTGCCTGATCGTGCCCCTCCAGCCAGCGGCCCAAACGCCGGATCGAGGGTGGTGCCAACCCTTGCGCCTGACAATCGGCAGCGATCTCCCGCCAGAACCGTGTCCTGGTGGGCTTGCGGCGGGTGGCATAAAACTCCCTGAAATGGCGGGAGACAATCTCTTCCACCGCCGGGTTCAGGGGCTGCATGCCCGGTTTGGGCCCCCGGCTATCCCGTAGCAGTGCACTGGTCCGCCCGTCTTCGCGGAACTGCTTCACCAGACGAAAGAGCGTGGATCGGCTGACATTCAACTGGCGCATGGCCCAGTCGACATTGCCCTGAGTGAGCTGGACCGGCAGCTCCGCTATCACTTGCGCGCGGCGCTCGGCCTCTTCCCAATCCTTGTCAGCTGGAAAATTATCGGACATAACTTACTCAGTGCATGGATGCCGGATAGTCTCATCAATGGTGCCTCAAATCGGCGTCCAGTATCACATACCCTGAATCAGTCTCAGAAATGAGACACAGGCAAGTCATTGAAAACAAATGGACCGCAGTCTCAAAAACTCCGGCAGACCGACA
>NZ_AQQP01000103.1 GCF_002210165.1 Phaeobacter sp. 22II1-1F12B
GGCTGGCTGGGGCAGGGGTTCCATCACGTCCATCAGCTTGTTGATGAAGTGCGTCGAGCTGCGGTCATTGTTGCGGAACAGAACGGCAAACCGGGTCTTCCGTTCGATCAATGAGGCGACGTTCATTGTGCCATTGGCACGCTCGAAGATCATCAGATCGCCCTCCCAGTCTCCGAAGGTCTCGCGCGTCTTCACATGCTCAGGACGTTGATGAATGGACCGATCCGGCGGAAATACCTGGCCTCTAGGCCTTCTCGCATAGCGTGGTTGTCGTTTCTTGCGTCGACTGGGAAGGTGGCGGGCCAGTTGCTCAGATTGGCCTTCAGCGCTGTAGACATAAGCGTAGATCGTTTCGTGGCTGACGCGAACGGGCTGATCGTCAAATCCCAGACGGCCCGAGATCTGCTCTGGTGTCCAGCCAATCTTCAACTGAGCGATGACATGGGCGCGCAACTCTCTAAGGCGGATCAGTTTCCGACGCCGGGCTCGGCGATCAGAGGCGTACTTCTGAGCGTTCATGCCGTAGTAGCCACTCAGATACGGTAGTTCGTCATCCGTGAAATAGTTCCGTTTGATCTCTCTATATACGGTCGAGCGATGCCTGCCGATCTCAGCTGCGATCTTGCTCACCGGCATCTTGGTATTCAACATGTCTTCGATTGCACGTCTCTCGCGCAAATCCAGCTCTGCATGGGCCATGTCCGTTCTCCTTGCTTTCCAGCAAGATAGGGGAATTGTCGCAAGCCAGTTTAGAATGTGCCC
>NZ_AQQP01000104.1 GCF_002210165.1 Phaeobacter sp. 22II1-1F12B
GTTTTTCCACGGAATCGGCGGAAACCGGACCTTCGCTGCGCAGTGGATTAAGGGCAACTATTCGCAGTTGCTAAGGATTTTCGTCCACCGTGCTGAAATGAACCTTTAGCGTGGACAGCGATCCTTGGAGTATCGGTGCTTATTCTGGGACACCGCGCTGAAGCTGCGACGTAGGCACAATTTCCCGCGCATCAGCAGTCGATAATTGTTCATACGAAGTGTAGATATGCCGTTACTCGCTGGACATTTTCTTTAACCTCCCAGGTTTCGGAAGAAGGAGATGTTCATGTCCAAGGATCAACGCGAGCCTCAAGGCAAGTTGCGGACTTATGGAAATAGGGATGCAATAGGCGAACTCAATGAGGCCCGCAGAATTGCGGGCCAAGTCCCATCGATGCTTGTCCCAAGGCGGCTATCGCCACCGACAGCTATGATTTCGCCTACTGCGCCATCACATCGGTCAAGAAACCAATCAGATCCACAGCCCACTGGGCGCGCTCCATCATCTGCGTTTCGAACATTCTGCTGCGCGCCGTTCGGCTTCGCGGCACTTGGAGCGTTTAAATGCTAAGGGCCACGCTAGGAGACGGCTGCGCCACAGCAAGTGCCGACATTCATTTCCGTCGGTCGTCTGCCGAGCAGAGTTACGGAAGGTAATTCCTACCTCTGCCATCGACGCGGCAGCCTGAAGCTGATGGTTAACGATGTCCGTCGTCATATAAAATGGGACATCAGAGCGACTTAACCATTGGAGG
>NZ_AQQP01000105.1 GCF_002210165.1 Phaeobacter sp. 22II1-1F12B
CTTAGCATCGGAGCCAACACAAGTTTAGACGGCCGCCCCCGGAGGTTTACGTTGAAGCCAGCCCAGGCGCCAAAGGCAGATGCCCTGGTTGCGGCGATGACCTCATTGCCCGATGCGGAACCAAGATGGTCTGGCACTGGGTGCACAAAGGACAACGCCACTGCGACCATTGGTGGGAAAACGAAACGCCTTGGCATCGGGATTGGAAGAACCAATTCCCGACAGATTGGCAGGAGATCGCTGCGCGCGACGAACATGGCGAGCTTCACATCTCAGATGTTAAGACATCCAAGGGCTTGATGGTTGAGTTTCAGCACTCATACATCAAGCCTGTAGAAGCGCGAACGCGGACAAGGTTCCACAACCCTATGTTTTGGGTTGTTGACGGAACGCGACGTAAGACCGACCGCAAGCAGTTTGCAGCCGCGCAAGCAGATGGCGTGAAGCATCCGACAAAGGACGGGCTGGTTGAGCAGCTCTGGGTCTACGATTCAAGGCTGCTAAAGGAATGGGTCCATGTCGGCGTGATCGTCGCCTTTGATTTTGGGGAGGACACGGTGTGGCTTCTTCGGAGAGTCGAAGGTGACTGGGCCTATGGTTTCGCCTATCCGAAACGATCACTTGTCGAGAAGGCTTTGTCAGGTTGCAGACCGCCCGACCGCCGGATAGCGAAGGGTCATTGCTGCGCGACAAACTGGATGAGATTCCGCGACAATCAGGATGAGACGTTG
>NZ_AQQP01000106.1 GCF_002210165.1 Phaeobacter sp. 22II1-1F12B
ACGGCGATCAATCAGATGTGGCAGACCGACTTCACCTACTTCAAGATCATCGGCTGGGGCTGGTATTACCTCAGCACGATCCTGGACGATTACAGCCGGTATATCATTGCTTGGAAGCTCTGCACGACCATGCGGGCCGAGGACGTGACAGACACCATTGAGCTGGCTCTTACGGCGTCTGGCTGCGACCAAGCCGTGGTCCGACACAAGCCGCGCCTGCTCAGTGACAACGGGTCGTGCTACATATCCGGCGACCTGGCCAAATGGCTGGGGGACCAAAAAATGGATCACGTTCGCGGTGCGCCGTTCCATCCGCAAACCCAGGGCAAAATCGAGCGCTGGCATCAGACCATGAAGAACCGGGTTCTACTGGAAAACTACTACCTGCCCGGCGATCTTGAACGCCAGATCGGGGCCTTCGTCGACTATTACAACAACCAGCGCTACCACGAGAGCCTAAGCAACGTCACACCCGCTGACGTCTATTTTGGACGTGACAAAGCCATCATCAGAGAAAGGGAAAAGATCAAGAAAATGACGATCCAAAGCCGCCGCTTGCAACATCAAAAACAAGCAGCATAATCAATCACGCAACCGAACCAGAGCCTC
>NZ_AQQP01000107.1 GCF_002210165.1 Phaeobacter sp. 22II1-1F12B
CTCGAGCAGCGGCAAAATGATCTGTGCCAACTCGGCATACCCCTCCAGCAGCCTCTCCACGTTTGCTTCAAACACGGAGCCTTTACTCTTGGCGACGACCAGACCGAATGTTTTCATCAGGCCACGGATCTGGTTGGTCAACTGTGTTGTCATGGACAAGAGCTGCGTACGAGCTGCCACCAACGACCGGATCAGCATCGCCTCGAAAGACTTGACCCTGACGGCCTTGTAGAAGCCGGTTTCGGCAAGTCTGGCCAACCCTTCCGCATCGTTTGCATCGGTCTTGTTCAACGTCTCGCCCAGTATCTTCTGCGCGTGACGTGCCTCGATGCAGATCGCGGGAAGCCCCTCCCCCTTCAAGACATGAAAGAACCAGGTGGCAAGGGGCCCGGTCTCGAACACAACTGACTGGGGTTCCGGAGCATGCTTACGTACTGTCTGCGCAATCAGCGCAGGATCCGAGCGGCATTTACCACGCCATATTCGACGGCCGTCTTCCCGGATGGCAATGGCAGTGTCCTTCAACGAAACGTCGAGCCCAATATGCTGAC
>NZ_AQQP01000108.1 GCF_002210165.1 Phaeobacter sp. 22II1-1F12B
GGCCATCACTTTCACGGACTTACCGCCCGGAATGCCGAACTGCCTCGGCTCTCCGGACGAGATGCCTTACGAGGACCCTCGGGGCGCCTTCCTGCATGGCGCGGGCATCCTCTGCGAAATCGTCACCGGCTCGCGGGATCTGCCGTTCATGGTCATGGGCGACCAACTGGTTCTTGTGGCCTACCGAGCCTGAGCCCGGGTTCCGGCGACAAGGAAAAGAGTGGCAGCCATGCGCCGCCATCACGCCACCTTGTCGCCAGAACCGCCAGGTCCTTCCTGGCTTCACAACACCCGGAAAGATGGCAGGGATGGGCCAACAAACATGACGCAAACGCCATTGCCAGGAGGACTGATGGGACTCGATATCGACATCCTGACGCACGACAACGAAGAAATGGTGAGCTTCCGCAGCCACGAGATCCTTCTCGACCGGTTGAACGCGGTCGTGGAGGACACGGAAAGGCCCGAACTCGGAGTCGGCGAACTGGAAAGTCTTGTCGAAGAGTTCGAAGACGAGATGCTCGGGGCCGAGATGGATCTTCCGGAACT
>NZ_AQQP01000109.1 GCF_002210165.1 Phaeobacter sp. 22II1-1F12B
GCTCTGAAATTACCCCTTGCGCAAGGGGCGGTTACACATGTTGCACAAATCCGGTGAGGGATTCATCTCGTGAATCCAGAGTGGTAGCTGGGATGCATGAGCAGACCGACACCCCCAACCTACAGGACCAGGAACTGGCCAGCCTACAATGAAGCGCTCAAGCGCCGGGGCGCGCTGACGATCTGGTTCGACCAGGAGATGAGCTGGGATGCCGTGCCGACAGGCAGACGTGGCCGTCAGCAGACCTATAGCGATACCGCGATCCAGACGTGCCTGACGATGAAGGTTTTGTTCGGCATGGCGCTCCGGAAGACGACTGGGTTCGTCCAGAGCCTGCTCCGGCTGGTTGGCCTCGACTGGACGGTGCCTGACTTCAGCACGCTGTCCCGTCGTCAGAAGACCCTGGCCGTCAACGTCCCCTACCGTGGCTCGAAGGGCCCGCTCCACCTGTTGATCGACAGCACCGGGATCAAGGTCGAAGGCGAGTGGCACGCGCGAAAGCATGGCGGCCCGAAACGG
>NZ_AQQP01000011.1 GCF_002210165.1 Phaeobacter sp. 22II1-1F12B
GACCGTGACCGCGCGCGTTGACCGCGCCGCGGCCTACGCCGGATGCTTACTGTCTATCGAGCTATGACACAGCAAGAATGGACAGTCCGAGGCCGATCTTCGCCGAAAGTGCGCAGTTCCTTGTGCAGAGCGCAAACGTCCTATTAGGTTGTCGGGTAGTATGTCATCAGGCGCTTCCTTCCGTCGATCTCATGAAGCGGCAAGACCATCGTTTGACCAGCCAAGGCGGGTTCGAACTCTGCCAACGGGCGGCCTCTTGCTGGCCGACGATCATGCAGGTCATCAGGGACATCTCGTAGGCATCGTAGAGCAGTGAAACGGTGCTGCCAGACGAATGCGAACCAGTCTCTACAACGACAGGATGGCTGTCCTTTATGCGACGCAGAGACCGCGCCACTCGGCGAGAGCAGCGGCGCGGTTCAGTTTGAAATTGTCTCGACTGTGGAGCGCTCGCTCCTGATTGAAATGGTTGTAGACAGCAGAATGGACGGCGGAGAATTTCTGCAAACTTCGCATTTTCCGAAAGCGCAACATCGCGCGTTCACGCCTTCGAAATAGCAAGTGCGAATTCTCGACCCGATTGTTAAGCCAACGCCCCGCCTCCTGCCTTTCAGCGATGCCAAGCTCCTTCATTGCGGCTCCATACGAACGAAGTCTGTCCGTCACAAAGGCATTCGCGCTTCCATGCTTTTTCATTGTTTTCCTGAGAAATTTGAGTGCAGCCTTCTTATCACGGGTTTTGGTCACAAAGCTTTCCAACACCTTCCCCTCATGATCGACGGCGCGCCAAAGGTAATACCGTTCACCGTTAACTTTAACGAACATCTCATCTAAATGCCATCGCCAATGGCTCGTTCTCATGCCCCCGATCCGTCGTTTCTTAATCTCGGACGCGAAGATCGGACCAAACCGATGCCACCAATATCGGACAGCTTCATGGCTCACACTCACGCCACGTTCATGGAGTAGATCTTCGACATTTCGGAGCGAGAGCGGAAAACGGACGTACAGCATGACTGCCAGGCAGATGATTTCGGGGCTTGTCTTAAAGTAGCGAAATGGCGAGCGTTTGGTCATGGCACGAAGCTACGAAACCGCCCTGCCCGCCTTAAGCCATATTCCTCTGACACTACCGTGCAGAGGTTTCGCATTAGCCCGCCCGGCGCCCCGAGCGGCAGCAAATTCGGTTCAAGTCGCCCGGTTCGGAACAGGGCTTCCTCGCCTCCCACACCGCCATCGTCAACCACTTCAATGTCCAACGCCATCTGATTTCCCGCCGAACGATACAGACGCTCCGCTCTAGGGCCTCGACCGACTGGCTTGACGTCGTGACGGCCTGAGCCTGACTTCGGAAGGTCCTACTGGCTTCAGCGAGTTGCCGTGACAGCGCCGAGCGGCCGCCACCGGCTCTCATGTCAATCAGACGCACGGCTGATACGGACTAGCGATTGGTCAGTAACTAATCAGCTTGGATCGATCCCAAAAAGGCGAGCAAATTCGCCAACGGTAGACCTACCATCATCGGTTGCCCATTGGGCACAGCCACCGCGGTTTGTCGGTCTGTCTCAAACACCGCGCCAAAGATTGGCATTTCGCCACCATGGGCGAGCAATTGTGACCGACCATCAATCTGTTCAGCTATGCGATATGTCGGAAACACACCTTCGTTTTCGCCCGCCAACTTGGTGAGGTCAGGTGTTCGAATGGCCAGCATTTCAGCCATTGGTCCGTCCCCAGTCGCTTCGAACCCGTGGCACTGCCAGCAATAAGTCCGGTACAAATCACGTCCATCATTGACACTGACGTCCTGCGCCAGTGCAGTTCCGGTAGCGAACAATGCCAATAAAGTCCCACAAAAAACCTGCATATTATCCTCCAATTCTCTGCCTCTGTTGTAGATCCATTAAACGGTATCCTTCAAAACTTCTTTGACCTTGCTCATGCCGTTCGCGAAAGTGCGAACTACTGGCGTTTCGGTCCAAAAGGCGTTTGTGTATGCGCCAAGTCTAATCCAGACCGTCATCCAGCTGCGCCCCCTCGACCTCACCACGCATTTCTCCAAACGATACTCCTTCCAATGCGTTCAAATGCCAGCGAATTCGCCAGAGGTGATAAGACACTCGATGCAACCATCTGAGAGCATCCAGCCGAGCCCAAACCACTTCTGGGCTGCCTCATTTGACGGGTCCAATTTGATTGTTAGTGCATTGTCGTTTTGACCTGCTACCACGGTTTGCGCCTCCCCAAACAACGGTTCATACGCAAGCGCCTCAATAACGAAAGCCGCGTGTAAAACGGATATTTACGCGCGGCTTCAATGGGGGATTTCTTGTACCAAGAAATGTCAGCTGTTGGGGGTCGTTTTCTCGCCAATGTCCCAGAAAACGCCTGCCATGACCCGAAGCGCGTCGCGGCAGACGGGTTTCAGCACATGTTCATTTGGCGCGTGCTGTGAACAGCCCCGATAGGAGTGTGGTACCCATATTGTCGGCACTTCGAGAATGTCAGTAAAACTGTCGTTAGGCAACGATCCGGCGAGGTTGGGCAAAACGTGCAAATCGCCAGCGGTTTCGCGGATTGACGCGCCGACAAACTGGGCCCATGGATGCGAAGGGTCCAGTCGGGTGGCGGCAAAGAACCCCCGGTCGTGCGGGCGGATCTGGACGCGTTCGAACCCATGCGCGTCGAGATGTCGGCGCAACGTCGGCACGACCTCGTCCGGGTCGGTCCCGACGACAAAACGCAGCTGGCATGTCGCTCGCGCCCAGCCGGAGATTGCATTTACCGGCGCATCTGGTACGCCCGAGACCATGGCGAGGATGGCAAAACTGTTCCAGCCAAAGACACGCTCGGCCGGCGTGAGGCTTTCTTCGCCCCAGTTCGGATCGACTTCGGGCCCTTCGCCGCCCGCGACCGGCAGATCGCGCAGGGCTTCGCGCACGGAATCGGTCAGGCTGTCGGGGCGCCATTCGGGAACTTTGATCTGGCCTCGGACATCCGTGATGCTGGCAAGCGCATGGGCGAGGATCATCGCCGGATCGGCTAGAAGCCCGCCCCAGTTGCCGGAGTGATGCGCGCCTTCGTGGGTTTCAACCAAAAGGTCAAAGGTGGTTCCACCACGCGAGCCCATGAACATGGTGGGCACGTCCGGTTGCAGGCGCGGCCCGTCCGAGGCAATCAGAACATCCGCAGTTAGCTTATCCTTGTGGGTTCGGAAAACCTCGGGGAGACCGACCGAACCAACCTCTTCGCTCATCTCCAGAACGATCCGGGTGTTGAACCCAAGGCTGCCCCGGGTTGCGACAACGGATTCCAGCGCTGCGATATTTATCAGGTGCTGGCTTTTGTTATCGGCCGTGCCACGCCCATAGAGCCGATCGCCAACTTCGGTGATCTCCCAGGGGTGCAGACCCTCCTGCCACATGCCCTCCTGCCCCCGTACGGTATCGCCGTGACCATAGGTCAGGATCATGGGCAGGCCCTCACCTTCGACCCGTTCCCCAAGGAGCAACGGGCCGCCTTTGGGATCGGGATTGTCGAGGATTTCACAGACGAAGCCCATTGCCTCGAGCCTCGGCTGCATGGCCTCGGTCAGGTAGCGGAGCGCCTCGCTGCGGGCTTCAGGCGCCGGGTTCTGGCTTTCGCTGCGGAATGACACCAAATGGGCAAGATCAGACTGGAACTTGCCTGTCTCGAAAAATTCGGTTGCTTTGCCTAGGGCGGTATCTCGGGTCATTGGATCTCTTCATGGGCTGCGTCACCCCAGGGTGACATGATTTCGGTACATCCTGTGTTCACCGCGTCATCACGCATGACGCCGGCCGGGCAGGCAAAAGCATAGGGAAATACAGTGCGTTTGGTGGTGTGCACCGGCATGACCTGTTCGATCGCGCGAATGACTTCGGCGGGCAAGGTTTCGTCGGCCACTGCCTTGTCCCCGCCCGACACGTCGATACGCGGGGCATGAAAAGCGGCGCCGATGTCCATGTCGTTATCGGTGATAAAAGAGGCCAGTTGCGCCACTGCCGAGACGATCTTGCGCCCGCCCGAAGCGCCAAGCGCAAAGCTGCGCGCGCCTTTGCTTCCGACGATGGGGCAGACATTCATCAGGCAGGACTTGTTGGGCGCAAGCGAGTTCGGCTTGCCCTGCTCGGGGTCGAACCACATTATCCCGTTGTTCATCAGCAGTCCGGTAGAGGGCGAGACCACGCGACTTCCGAATATCGACAGCAGGGTTTGCGTATTGGCGACCATGTTGCCAGCACGGTCGATGACAGAGAAATGCGTGGTACAGCCCGGCGCTTCGGGAACTTCGCCGGTATCGCCCATTTTGCCCAGACGTTCAGCATAGGCACGGTTAAGCGCGCGGGCATAGGCGGGATAGGCCTGCACCGGCGAGGACATGTCAGTCTCGGAGAGTTGTTCAAACACGCGGGAAAATGTGGGCCCCGCCGTAAGTCCCGGCATCACGTGGAACATCGCGTCACGATAAGCCACAGGCTGCGCCGGCCCCATCCATGAACGATAGCCTGCCAGATCCTCTGTCGACAGGCTGCCGCCTTTGGACTGGACGTCGCCGGCAAGGGCCTTGGCGATGTCGCCTTCGTAAAACGCGCGCGCGCCACCTTTGGCAAGCATCTCGAGCATATCAGCCATGGCCGATTGATCGAGCCGGTTGTCGGGCATCGCGGTCCAGCCCGACCCTTTGGGCCAGATCCCGTCGTCCAGAAACAGCGCGGCGGCATCCGCGTCTTTCGACAGATTGCGTGCAACAGAGGCGATCAGCAAAGCGGCGTACCAGTCGACCAGCATCCCCTCGCGGGCATAACTGATGGCCGGGGCAAGCAATTCGGCCCAAGGCATACGGCCCCAGCGCGCATGGGCCTGCCCGATCCCGTCAACGGTCCCCGGTACTGCAATGGCAGTGGCCCCTTCAACGTTGCGGTCATCGACCACCCGTTCCCATGGGAACAGATCGCTGGCTTTGCCCTCGCCCGACAAAGGATAGTCTGCCGGGTCCAGATGCTTGGGGGAGCGCATTCCGAAATTGATCGCCACGGCCTCGCCGGTATCGGCGCGCCAATGAACGGCGGCGCCTCCGCCTGCCGGGCCGCTCATCCATGGCTCTAACACGCCGATGGCAAAAGACGTTGCCACGGCTGCGTCAACCGCGTCGCCGCCCGCGCGCAGAACCTCGGCCCCGGCCTCGGCGGCAAGCCGGTGCTGCGCCGCAACGACTCCGCCCGGGGTTTCGATGACGTGTTTGCTGACCGTTTGCGTTCGTGACAGGGCACTCATGCGGCGTCCTCCTTGTACATTGGGCTTTCCGGATCGTGCAGATGGCATTCGACATGGCCTGCGTCGGTTTCTATCGGACGCGGTGCCAGTGCGGCACAATGCGGCGTCGCATGGGGGCAACGCGGATGAAAGGCACAGCCAGACGGCGGATTGATCGGATTGGGATAGGCCGTTCCCAGCGCGGTTTCCGGTACACCCTGCGTCGGGTCTGGCGTCAGCACAGAGCTTAAGAGCGCCCGGGTATAGGGGTGGCGGGGACGTTCAAAAAGGTCGGCCACCGGGGACTCCTCGACGATACGGCCCAGATACATGACCGCCACGCGGGTCGCGAGATGCTCGACAACCGCGAGATCGTGCGAAATGAACAGGTAGGTCAGACCGAATTCCTTGCGCAGATCCCCAAGCAGGTTGAGGATCTGGCTTTGCACTGACACATCCAAGGCCGAGGTCGGTTCATCGCAGATCACGATTTCCGGCTTCATCACAAGTGCACGCGCGATGGCGACACGCTGGCGCTGGCCGCCCGACATCTGGCTTGGGTAGGTGTTGATGACCCGCCCCGGCAGGCCCACGACTTCGAGCATTTCCTCGACCGCTTTGCGCTGGCTGGCGGCATCCCCGATACGGTGCACCCGCAGCGGCAGCGAGATCAGATCGTAGATGGATTTGCGCGGATTGAGGGACGAATACGGATCCTGAAAGATCGGCTGAAGCCGCCCAGCCAGGGCGCGGCGATCGAGATCCTGCATCTTGTCGCCTTCAACCAGAACATCGCCGGCAGTTGGCGTTTCAAGGCCTAGGAGCAGCTTGGCAAGTGTCGATTTCCCACAACCGGATTCTCCGACCAGCCCCAGCACTTCGCCTTTGCGCATCGACAAGGTAACATCGTTGACCGCCGTCAGTGGTTTGCGTTTGCCAAACAGCCCCTGTTTGACGCTGTAGGTTTTCTTGACGTGGTCGAGAGTCAGAACATTGCTCATGCGACCTCTCCTTCTTCGGACAGAGCCCCATCTGTATAAACGCATCGAAATGCGTGGGTGGTGTCGCCCCGGACTGGGATCGGTTCACGACAGACGGGCAGCGCGTGCGGGCAGCGGGTTCGAAAGGCGCAGCCTGTGACATCGCCCACGAGCGAGGGAACGATGCCCGCAATCGTACCAAGCGGCGCGCCACGCTCTGTTTTTCCCGGCTGGGGAATGCAGCGCAATAGGCCACGCGTATAGGGATGGCTTGGGGCGGCGAATACTTCTGTTGCAGGGCCGGTCTCAACCAGTTCGCCCGCATACATCACGGCAACCTTGTCGGCGACACGCGCCACGACGCCAAGGTCATGGGTGATCAGGATCATGGCCATATTCATTTCACGGGTCAGATCGACCAGCAGCCGAAGGATCTGCGCCTGAATGGTCACATCAAGCGCCGTGGTCGGTTCGTCTGCGATCAGCAGATCGGGTTCGCACATCAGGGCCATAGCAATCATCACGCGCTGCCGCAGACCGCCCGAAAGCTGGTGCGGATATTGCGACAACCGGTTCACTGCGGCGGTAATGCCGACTTTTTCAAGCAGTTCTATGGCGCGGGCGCGGGCCTCGGCCTTGCTGGCCTTGCGATGCAGCAGATAAGTTTCAACCAGTTGATCGCCAATCGTATAGGCCGGGTTCAGCGAGGTCATCGGCTCTTGGAAGATCATTGCGATACGGTTGCCGCGCAGATCGCGCATCACCCGTTTGTTGGCGGTCAGCAGGTCGACGTTATCAAAGCGGATTTCGTCGGCCGAGCGTTTTATGGACTTGCCCAGCAGGCCCATCACCGCAAGCGACGTCAGAGATTTGCCCGACCCGCTTTCCCCCACGATCGAGAGGGTTTCGCCACGTTTCAGGTCAAAATCGATCCCCCGCACCGCATGTAATATGCCACTGCCGGTTGGAATATCGAGCGTCAGGTTCTTAACTGAGAGGAGTGTTTCAGACATCAGTCAGCTCCGTCCTTCGGGGGCCGTGACATCGCGCAGCCCGTCGCCCATGAGATTAATTGCCAAGACCAGCACAAAGAGAACCGTACCGGGGATCAGCACCAGCCAGGGTTCGAACAGCATCATGTTTTTGCCTTCCGAAACCATCAGCCCCCAAGACGGGGTCGGCGGCTGGACGCCAAGGCCAAGAAAGCTCAGCGCGGCCTCGAGCAGAATGGCATGGGCCATTTCCAGCGTCACGATGACGATCAGATTGTTGAACACGTTGGGCATGATCTCGGTCAGCACGATGCGGGGCGTGGAGGCCCCGATCACCTGTGCCACCGCGACGTAATCCCGGCGGCTGATCTGAAGCGTCGATGCGCGCATCACCACGGCGAAGCGGTCCCAGAGCAGCAGGCCGAGTACGCAGATAACCACTGTGAGTGACCCGCCAAGGATCGCCACCACGGCAAGCGCCACAAGGACGACAGGCATAGCGAGGCGGACGTTGATCAGGAAAGTCACCACGGCATCGACCTGGCCGCCGAAATAGCCTGCCGCCACCCCCATGGCCGTGCCGATCAAGCCGGAAATCAACGCCGCAACAGCCCCGATTAGCAGCGATACACGCGCGCCGTAGATCAGCCGTGACAGATAGTCCCGGCCAAGGTGGTCCGTTCCCAGGGGGTGTTCCCATGTGCCGCCGAGAAAGACGGGTGGTACCATCCGTTTCATCAGGCTTTGTGCATAGGGATCATGCGGCGCAAGAAGCGGCGCAAAAATCGCCACCAAGACCAGCAGGCCAACAACGACCATGCCAAAGATCAGCCCCCGGTGTGAAAGCGCCCGCGCCTTGAGCATTTGCCGGGGCGAAGGGCCCTGAATTTCCTGCGCCAGTGGATCGGTCATATCGGTCATCTCAGGCGCTCCGCATTCTGGGGTCGAGCCAGGCGTTCAGAACGTCGGCAAGAAAGGTAAAAACGATGTAGAACATCGAAAAGACAAGGATCAGCGCCTGCACCGTGGGCAGGTCATTGCGGGCGATGCTTTCCCAGGCGAGATAGCCTGCACCGTGCAGGGCAAAGACGCTCTCCACCACGATGGAACCGCCCAGCATAAAGCCCATCTGCACCGCGGCGAGGCTGACCACGGGGATGATCGCGTTGCGAAGTGCGTGCTTGAAAAGAACACGGGTTTCCCCTGCCCCTTTTGCGCGCGCCGTTCGGATGTAATCCGAGTTCAGCACATCGAGCATCCCGGCCCGCGTCAGGCGCATAATAGCGGGCATGGCGTAGTACCCAAGGACAATCGTCGGCATGATGAAATGCCGCCAGCTTGCCGCGCCCGAAGGCGGCAACCAGCCAAGCTGGATTGCAAAGACAACGATCAGGATCAGGCCGAACCAAAAGGACGGCATTGCCTGCCCCGCCACAGAAAGAAACAGCGCCACCCGATCGACAAAGGAATTCGGGCGGATTGCCGCGACGACACCCAGTGGCACGGCCGTTAGCAGTGCAAACAGAATACCGCAGAAGCCCAGAGTCATCGTGACCTGCAAACGCTCGGCGATGAGGCTGGCAACCGGCAGTTTGAAATAATAGCTTTCGCCAAAATCCCCCCGCAGCGCCGAGAACAGCCAATCGCCGTATTGCACGAGCATCGGCCGGTCGAAGCCATACAGACGACGCAGCGCCTCGACGTCTTCACCGCTGGCCGTTTCGCCAGCCAGAGCCGCTGCCGGATCACCCGACAGGAAGAGTAGAGAGAAGCTGATGAAGCTGACGGTAAAGGCAACCAGCAGCGCCAATCCCAGCCGTTTCAGAATGAATGTAAGCATGGCTAACCTTTCGCACGGCTCTGCGGCCATGCGTTTCGGGGGGCGATATGTCGTGAAGGGGAGGAAAGCGGGTGAGAGGCCGAGGCCCCTCACCCGGTTGTTTTTAGTTCCAGCTCATGTCGATGAAGCGGAGAACTTCGTCAGCTGTGGGCGTATAGTTGACGTCATCCTTGAACACGTAGTTGGTGTTATATGTGAACATCGGCGCCCAGAAGGCTTCTTCGGAGATCTTTTCCAGTGCCTTGGTGTAATACTCGATCCGTGTGTCGGGGTCGGTCGAGCTGTCTGCGACATCGAGCCATTCGAGCACTTCGTCGTCGCGGGTGCTGTCGAGAGAACCATGCTTGAAGAACTGGCTGACCATCGCCGAGGCATCGTTGATCGAGTAGCTGCCCCATGTCTGGAACGATATCGGCACTTCACCCTTCATGTTGAGTTCGCGCAGGGCGGAATATTGCAACATGTTGAAGTTCGTCTGGATGCCAACGGCGTTCAGATAGGAGGTGATGGCCTCGGCATACTGACGGTCGCGATAGGCGTAGAAGTCGATAGTGAAACCATCCGGATAGCCCGCCTCTGCCAGCAGTGCCTTGGCCTTTTCCGGGTCGTATTCATATTCGGTCACATCCTGCACGCAGCCGAACTGGCTGGGGAAACAGGGGGTGTAAACCACCTTGGACGATCCTTGCAGCAAGGCGTCGACCAGTTCCTGACGGTTGATCGCGTAGTTCACCGCCTGGCGTACCAGTTTGTTGGTGAACGGGTTGTCACCCGAACGGCCAGCGGAATCCATTTGCAGATAGCCCACGCGCATGGTGGATTCGTTGGCCACCGTGATCTGGTCCATCTGCGCCAGCTTGTTGGCCTGATCCGCAGGCACCTGCCAGATCAGATCGAGCGAGCCGGAAAACAGTTCGGCCATTTGCGTGTTCACATCGGGGATGGTGCGAATATCGATTTTGGCGATTTCGGGCTGGCCTTTGGGGCTGTCGTGATAGTTTTCATTCGCTTCGAGCACAAAGTGCTGGCCCGGTACAACATCAACCGCTTTGTAGGGGCCGGTGCCGACGGGTTTCAGCCCCATGCCGGACGGCCCTGCCTCGGCGTAATATTCGTTGGGATACATGGAAACCGGACCGGAAAGGAATTCGATCGCAGCGGGGAATTTCTCTTTCAGCAGGATGCGCACGGTATAGTCGTCGATCTTCTCGGCCGACTTCATCCAGTTGACGTTGCGCTGAGTTTTAACGCCGTTTTCTTCCTTGGCGACGTAATCGACGGTAAAGACCACATCATCCGCGTTGAACGCTTCGCCGTTGTGAAAGGTCACACCCTCACGCAGCTTGAATTCAAGCGTGGTGTCGTCGATCCATTCCCAGCTTGTTGCCAGATTGCCAACGTATTCATTGGTATTGGGATCGCGATAGATCAAACCGTCCCAGATCGCACGTTGCAGCACCACGCCTTCACGCGATGAATTGAAGTAGCTGTCGACGTTCTCGAGCTCTTTCGTAAAGGCGACGTTTAGCGTGTCCGAGGCTTTATCGGCGAATGCTGGCATGGCAACGCTCGCCATCAGCGCAACCGCGATAAAGGAGGAACGTGTTGTGGATTTTCCGAGCATGACATTTCCCTATTGCGTTATCATTACAATCACTATTTGATACCAATGATTGTTATTTAATCAATATAGCAAAAATTTACCGGCGGCAGTCAAGACCCTGCGTGTAACCAGCTGCCAAGAACACCAACACGCGGAGGAAACGAATGGAAAAAAAGCACGACAGCCTCTACGTCAGTACGCTTGCACGCGGGCTTCAGATCCTACGGGCATTCGACGAATCACATATCTCGCTCTCGCTGACCGATCTGGTGGCGCGCACCGGCCTTGAGAAGAGCGCAGTTCAGCGCATGGCTCATACGCTACATCTTGAGGGGATGCTGGAGCGCGATCCGAAGACCCGCCATTTTCGTCCGAGCCACGCCTGGCTGGAGCTGGCCTATGCCTATTACTGGTCAGATCCCATCATCGCCCGCGCCCTGCCCAAGCTGATCGAATTCAGTCAAGCCAAGGGAGAGACGATCAACCTTGCGCAAATCTCGGGAGATCACATCATCTATTCCCTACGCTTGCCGAACCAGCGCACGCATTTTGCCGCAAGCATCGTGGGGCGACGACTGCCGGCCCTGAACACAGCAGCCGGGCGGGTGATGCTGTCAACCAGAAGCGACGCAGAGATCGCCTATGCCTGCGCCAATTGGCCATTGGTGCAGGCAACGCGGAAGACGCTGATGGATCGGGATGAAATTGCGCGGAATGTAAGATCGGCCCGCGAGGACGGATACTGTATTGCCAGAGATCAGATGTTGCTTAACGAAATAAGTCTCGCCACCACGGTCACCGGCACGGACGGTCAAGCCCATGCGGCGGTACAGATTTCCCTATCTGGCATCACGTTCGATGAAAAACAGGTGCTCGAAAAATTCCTGCCGACGCTACTCGATACGGCGGCAGGCATTCTTGGATGAGCGGTTGTTAACCCCTGAGCTGGCGCTGTCACATTAACCGGTTGGCGATCGGGAAGGTCTGACTATATGGCTTGGATGCGCCAAGTTTCTTACGCCCGCCACCGGTTCTCACCGGCGATCATACAACATGCTGTCTGGCTCTACTTCCGGTTCGCGCTGAGTTATCGAGACGTCGAGGACATGCTGGCCGAACGGGGCATCGACGTGTCCTATGAGACCTTTCGGCGATGGGTGCTGAAGTTCGGTCGTATCTACGCCCAGCAGATTCGCCGTCGGCGACCACGGCCGTCGGATCAGTGGCACCTGGATGAAGTCTTTCTCAAGATCGGCGGTGAGATCGTCTATCTCTGGCGCGCCGTCGACGATGAGGGCGAGGTGCTCGACATCCTTGTTCAATCGAAGCGGGAAAAGAAGGCAGCGCTGAAATTGTTACGGAAATTGCTGAAACGACAAGGCTATGTCCCTAATGCGATCGTGACGGACTGGCTTCGGTCCTATGGCGCCGCCCTACGTGAGTTGAACCTGGCCGACCGGCATGTGACCGGCGGGCGGTCAAACAATCGAGCAGAGGTTTCGCATCAGCCCACACGACGCCGCGAGCGGCAGCAAATTCGGTTCAAGTCACCCGGATCGGCGCAGCATTTCCTCTCCTCCCACGCCGCCATCGCCAACCATTTCAACGTCCAACGCCATCTGATTTCCCGCCGAACGATGAAGACAGTCCGCTCCAGGGCCTCGGCCGACTGGCTTGACGTCGTGACGGCCTGAGACTGACTTCGGAAGGTCCTACTGGCTTCAGCGAGTTGCCGTGACAGCGCCGACCCGACAGATATCCACGTCTTCCCCGTCGAACCACCTGCGTTCCGGTTCGACCGGGTCATGGCCCACATGGAGGAACTGGACCTGAATGTCCTGATGGTTCACGACTGAGCGCAGACATGGTCCGCAAGGGCCCGCCCGTAAGGCGGGCCCTTTTCCCTTCTGGGATCAGACGCGACTTGCGCGGTGTCCATTCTCTTCCTGCGCGCAGACGTCGTGTGCGGCTCGCGCCGTATCGCCGTGTGCAATCATGGCCGGATTGGATTGCCACCAGACTTGCGGCCCGCCTGCACTTGGCCGCCAGTGCCGCGTCGTTCCCGGCCCAAACCGGACATTCAGTTACAGCAAGACGAATGTCTGTTACTGAGCGCTACTTCCCATAGGCCTGGATTTCATCCGCCGACAGCGCGTATCCGATCTCGGCCAGCTGTGTCGATGTCGATGCTGTCCCGAACATGCCAGTCACCGTGACGGCCTCGAACATACCAGTACTTTCGTAGGGATTGCCGGTCGTAACGAACACCAGCTGATTTGCTGGCGGTGGAGGCACGTGGACACATGCCCCGACATAAGGCACAAGGATGAAAGCCGTGACCCCGGTACCCTTGTAATCAATCGGGACAATAAATCCAGAAAGCTTCACGATCTTCCCGTTCCAGTCCGTGCGAATGCCGGTAGATGCCGGCTGGCGCGCCGCGAGGTCTGCTTCATTGTGTGGGACGATTCCCTGCAACTCGCCGGGCAGAGAATAGTCGTCTTTGGGCAAGAGATCCCGCCATTTAAGATCGACCACGGTTTCGGCGAAACCACGACCAGCCAATCCCGCAGCCGCAACACCAAGTAAGACTGCCCGTCGCGTCGGTTGGATCACTACCATTTGTAGGCCTCGATCTTCTCCGCCGCGATCTGATAACCGACGTCGGCAATCTGGGTCGACATCGCCTTGGCGTTCAGGCGACCAAAGACCCATACCGGGTCCCACATGGACTCACTCGGCCAGGGCTTTTCGGTGGTCACGAACACCAGCTGGTTGGGCGGCGGCGGCGGCACATGGATGCAGGCCCCCACATAGGGCACAAGCATGAAGCTGGAGACACCTTCACCACCCATGTCGAACGGTATGATGTATCCGGGCAATTTTACTGGTTTGCCGTCCAGCTGGGTATTCACCTTGCTGGCGTTTTCGTCGTACTGCGGCACCCAGGTATCATTTGCCTCGTCGATCTGGCCGGGACCGATGATCTCGCCATAGGGCACGCCCTTGGGAATAAGGTCATCCCAGGTGATTTCCCTGAACGGGTCTGCCATGGCGCGGCCCGGCGCAAGGGCCAAAGCAGCGTATGCCATGAAGGCGCGTCGGGAGGGGTGCGCACGTGTCATATCCTCACCATCATGCCATCGGCGAGCGATAGGCGGTAGGCCCTTATAGCGGGCAACAAGCTCGCAATTGATGCGGCTCCGATCACACCTGCGAGAACAAACAACTCTCGGGCCGTCGGCGGACCTATCGGCAGCCAGAGGCCGAAGGCGCTGTCGACCAGCGGCTGGGCGATGAACAGACCGGCGTAGAGAAGCGCCAGTCCCAGGATAGCGCCGATGGCAGCCATCAGCGCCGCCTCCAGAACCAGCAGGCCGAGGATCGTCGCGGGCCGTGCCCCCATGGCGCGCCAGATCGCCATCTCGCGCCGACGTTCGTTGAGGGATGAGAAGATCATCGCCATCATCCCCAATAGCGCCGTCACGACCACCATTGCAGACACGGCCGTCAACGCGGTTTCGGCTACGCCAACAATCTGCCACAGCTCCTGCAGTGCGACGCCCGGCAGGATCGCCAGAAGCGGCTCCTCCGGATAGTCGTTGATCAACCGTTGCAGGCCAAAAATCTGAAGCCGCGATTTCACACCGATAAGCGCCGCAGTGATGGCCGATGGTTTCAGGTCCATCTGCCTGATCCGGTCGACCGGCGTGGTCTGCCCGGGGATCTGCGCACCGGACCGCCAATCGACATGGATCGCCTCGATGGCTTCGAGGCTGACGATCACCGTGCGGTCAACGGGCGTGCCGGTGCGATCAATGATGCCCGCAACGCGGAAGGGCTGGTCATCATGCTCCGTGAAACTGGCCAGCCCGTGCGAAACAACAATCGGATCGCCGACCTCATAACCAAGCGTCGCGGCGACCTCGGCTCCGAGCACGGCATCGTAGAGGTCTTCGAGCCCGTGGCCCTGTTTGACGACAAGTGACCGGCCACCTCGATACTTGTATTGCTCGAAAAAAGCCTGCGTCGTCCCCATCACGCGGAATTGCCGGTGACTGTCACCAAGCGAGATAGGCACGATCCAGTCGACCTCCGGTCGCGCGGCGATGTCCTGATAGCTTTCCCATGTAACGTTGTTCGTCGCATTGCCGATCCGGAACACCGAATAGAGCAGCAGTTGCACCGATCCGGACCGCGCCCCGACGATCAGGTCCGTGCCCGAGATTGTATCGGCAAAGCTGGCCCGCGCGCCGGTACGCACCTTTTCCACGCCAAGGAACAAGGCAACAGAGAGGGCGATGGCGAGGATTGTCATACCGACGGTCAGCGCACGCGCCAGAAGCGAGCCAAGGGCAAGGCGAAGGATCATGCGGCCATGCGCTCAGTCTGTGCGATGTCGGACAGGCGCACGACGCGATCAAATCGCGCGCCCAGGCGTTCATCATGGCTCACCATCAGCAGGGATGATTCTGTTGCTGCGATCCGCTCAAAGAGCAGGCCGAGAAAGGTATCCTGCGTCGCGGCGTCCAGCGCCGAGGTTGGCTCGTCCGCAACGATCAGCGGCGGTTGCCCAATCAGGGCCCGGGCCACGGCGACCCGCTGTTGCTGACCGACCGACAGGTGCCCGGCGGTTGTACCGGTAATCTCGTCAGGCAGACCAAGTGCAGAACAGAGGGTCGCGACCTCATCCGGTGCGGCGCGCTTGCGTCGCTCGGGGGCAAAGCGCAGCGGCAGCATGATGTTGTCCGACACGCTGGCGTAAGGCAGCAGGTTGAACTGTTGGAAGATCACGCCGATCCGTTCCGCTCGGAAACGATCCCTCGCCCCGGCACGCAGGGTGGCAAGGTCGGATCCCCCGACCTCTACACGCCCGCTGTCCGCAGTGACGATGCCGCAGATCAGCGACAATAGTGTAGACTTGCCCGACCCGCTTTCCCCAAGGAGCAGGACGCTCTCGCCCTGCGTCATGTGAAAGGACGGCACCGACAACCCGAAGGAAGCCCGTCCCGGCCAGCGAAACCGAACGTCTTCGAGTGTCAGTGCCTGGTCAGCCATCGTTACTCCAGCGCCAGTTCGGGCGCGTCGCGGGTGATCTCGGCCTGACCGGCACCGGTTTCAGTGACGTATTGTGCCTCGATCTCCTGCGCGTTTCCGAACTGGTCGAAGAACGGGAAGGAGATCGTGGTCAGCGCGTCTTCATCCTCACAAGCAAAGGCATAGCTGACGTGGAACTCGCTGTGTTCGGCGTCGTCGCCGTGGTCATGATCGTCGCCCTCATGATCCTCATGATCCTCGTGATTATGGTCATCGCCTTCTGCATGATCTTCGTGATCATGATCGTCATCCATATGCGCATCGGCGTCGTCGTGGTCATGATCGCCGCCATGCAAATGCGCCAGCACTTCCGTCAGACGACAGCCAGCGGCCTCAGGCAGGGTCACCACGTTTTCGGGCATCAGCATGGTGCGGATGGCGGCCTCGATGGCGTCCTTGTCCTCGACCGATGTCGCTTCATACTCAAAACCGACGATATCCATGCCGGGCGCGTGGATGTTGATCTCGACCACACCGTGTTCAACTGCGATTTCCGCGGTCGAGACGCCGTGCACATGGGCGTCCATTTCACGGGTGTCCTGTGCAAACACCGGCGTGGCGAAGGTCGAGGCGGCAAGGGCCAGATGGATCGGCTTCATGATAAGTCCTTTCGAGGTTGATTGATGACGAGTTGAACGGGTCATTGCAACGCCCCCGCGACACGCGTCGGGGTCACATCCAAGTTCGGCGCAGCCGGGTCCAGCGACAGCATCTGGTCTGCCGTCCGCGCCACCAGTGCCGGGTCATGGCTGATCAGCATGATGGCGCAGCCCTCGGTCGCGGCTGTTTCGCAGAGCAGGTCGATGACATGCTTCTGCGTGATTGGATCGAGGCGCGAGGTCGGTTCATCGGCAAAGATGAACTTGGGCCGCACAAGCAGCAGGCGCAGCAGGGCCAGCCGTTGAAGCTCTCCGCCAGACACGGCATCGGGCTTGCGCAACAATAGCACCGGTGCGAGGCCGAGACGGTGCATAAGCGCATCGATCCGGTCCTGTGTCTGACCGTGGCGGCGGGCAACGTCCTCAAGGGTGCCCTTCAGTGTCCTGTGACGCGGGAAGGCCGCAACCGGGTCTTGGTAGAGCTTCTGAAAGGCGGTCGGAGCCAACCCTTCTGATCTTTTCACACGGCCCGCAGAAGGAGGAACCAACCCCAGAACCACGTCGCCAAGCGTGGACTTGCCGCAACCGGACGGACCGGTGACGCCGAGGATGCGCCCTTCTGCCAGATCAAAGGACAGGTCCGAGAACAGTTGGGCCCCGCCTCGATCCGCTGCGAGCCCCGTCGCGGTCAAGACCGGCGCGCCGGCTGTCTGTCGGTCCCGCGCCGCCCAGTTGTCCGGATCGGCAGCAATCAGGTCGCGCGTGTAGGTCTGCGTCGGTGCATCCATCACGGTCTTGGTTGGCCCGGTTTCCACAACGCGCCCCTCTCGCAGGACGATCATCCGTCCGCCGACACGCCGTGCGAGTGCGAGATCGTGAGTGATGACCAGCAAGCCACCGCCCCGCGCCAGCTCCGCCAGCAGGAGGTCAGCAACCTCGTCCCGACGCGCGGCATCCAACCCCTTGGTCGGTTCATCCGCGATGACGATCCGTGCGCCTCCTGCCCGCGCCGCCGCAATGGCCGCGCGCTGCGCCATGCCGCCCGATAATTCGTGCGGATAGCGATGTCCGGCACCGGTCAGACCAAGGTGGTCGAAGTCAGCTGCAGCCTGCACCCTTGCCTCGGTCGTGCCGAGGCCCCGCACCAGCCGGTGCGTTTCGGTCACCTGACGTTCTGCCTGCATCAGCGGATCGAGCGACAGCCAAGGCTCCTGCGGCAGCACCGCGATCTGGCGGCCCCAGAGTGGACGGAACCCGTCGGGACGTGCCGCATCCAGCAGCCGATCGCCCAGAGCCACCCGGCCCCTAGCGGCAAGGTCACGCGGTAGGGTACCCATGATGGCCTGCGCCAGCAGGCTTTTGCCGGATCCGGTTTCGCCCAGGATGACCAGCGGCTCCCCCGGTTCAAGATGGAGCGAGACAGGATGAAGGATTGGGGTGTCGCCCTGCGACACCGTGATGTCTTCGGCTTTCAAAAGGCTCATGTCTCGCGGCTCCCGGCCAGAAGGGTGAGGCCCAGAAGCAGGGCGAAGGTGGCGATGACGGGCGATAGCAGTGCCAGCGGTGCCTCCCGCCAATAGGGCAGAAGCTCGACCATCATCAGGCCAAGTTCTGGCGTCGGTGCGCGCATGCCCACATGCACGAAACCAAGTGCGGCGATGGCCATGATCGCAGTCGCGGTGCCAAAGGCAGCCGCCGTCAGCATCATCGGCGCGATTTCCGGCCAGATGTGGGTGCGGAAGACATAGGTAGGCCCGAAGCCCAGCAGACGTGTGGCCTGCACGGCCGGCGAGGCCAGCGTCTCGCGCGTGGTGGCGCGGGTCAGGCGGAAAAACTCCACCCACAGTACCAGCGAAAGACCGGCCCAGAAGCCGAGCGCCGTGCCCGGCACGATGGCCAGCATGATCAGCACAAGCAGCAGCCCAGGCAAGGCCAGCAGCGCATCGGCCAATGTTATCAGAACCCGGTCGGTCCAGCCTCCGCGCGCAGCAGCAAACGTGCCGAGGACCAAGCCAGCCAGGCCGGCGGTCAGCACGGCGGCTAAGGCGATGGTGGGCGACAGGCGCAGGGCATGTGCCAGCCGGTGAAAGATCGACCGCCCGAGGTGGTCATAGCCAAGCGGAGCGCCCGCTTCCGGGCCTGAGAGTGCCTTGAGCAGCGATTGCGCAAAGGGATCGCCCGGGACGGCAAGCGGGCCGATCAGGGCAAGGACTAGGACGGCGGCGACCAGCGCCGCTCCTGTCCAGCGCACGGCATGGCCCGCGGGGCGCGGGATCATCACGGTGTCGGTCATGCGGCTCTCCTTGGATCAATGCGCTGCGTGACAAGGTCGATGATGGCGTTGACGAGAACAAAGCTCAGCCCCAGGCACAGCGCCGTGCCCTGCACCATCGGCACATCGCGCGAGAATATGGCGTGCACCAGCGCATGACCGATGCCGGGCCAGCCAAAGACCGCCTCGACCACCACGACGCCCTCGACAAGCGTCACGAACTGAAGCCCGAGATAGGTCAGCAGAGGGACCGAGACGTTGCGCAGCCCGTGGCGCAACAGCGTCTGGCGCGGACTCAGCCCTTTCCACTGCGCAAAACTATAGAAAGGCATCGCCCCGATCCGCGCCATGGCGTCCCGTGCGATCCTTGCATTGACGGCTGCGAGCCCGAGCGCCAGTGCCAACGAGGGCAGAATAAAGTGGCGCGCCTCGCCATGTCCGGCGGCGGGCAGTAGGCGGAACTGCACCGACAGGATCAGGATTAGGATCAGGGCCATCAGGAACTGAGGCACCGCCTTCAGCCCCGTGGACACGACCAGAAGCACCCGGTCGAGCACGCCGCCCGGTCTGAGCCCCGCGAGGATGCCCAAAGGCGGCCCGAGGATCAGTGACAGTAGCACCGCAACCCCGGCCAGCGCCATCGACGCGCCAAGCTGATGTCCGATCTCTTCGATCACCGGCTGGCCGGTGACGAGCGAGGTGCCGAAGTCCAACCGTAGTAGATCGCCCAGCCAGGTAAGGAACGCGGGCAGCGCCGGACCGCCCAGCCCAAGTTCTTCGCGCACCGCGTCGGCGGCAGCGGTGTCGACATTGTCATAGCCATACCGTCCGGCGGCAATGCGATAGGCAGCGTCGCCCGGCAGGGCCCGCATCATGGCAAAGGTGGCGGCCCCGATCAGGACCGCCACCATCAGGGCCTGTATGCCCCTTGTAATCAACGTATTCATTGCGCGAGCTTCAGGTCCTGCAGGCCAAAGGTCCGCTCCCACGGATCGATCACTGTTCCCTCAACGCCACTGGCTACAGCTAGTGTTTGGCGATACCAGGCAATCGGGATGATCGGCAGCTCGGTCTGCAGGATCTCGGCGATTCGGGCGCGTTCGGCATCACCGCCATCGCCACGTCCGACAGCGCGGGCCAGTTCCACGATCTCGTCATTCTCCCAGCCCATGGCCCCCCAGTCGCCGGTCGGCGCATAGTCAGAAAGGACCGTGCCCACGGGGTTCGGGATCAGGCCAAAGTTCCTTGCGATCAACCCGAGGTCGAGCGACCCGTCCTGATGGCCCGAACTGATCTCGGACGAGTTCGTGGTGTTGATCGTCAGCTCTACGCCGATGGCTCGGAACTGTTGTTCCAGCACCGAGGCCACAAGCGGCAGTTCGGGCCGGTCGGGATAGGTCGTCAGGGTCACGGCGAAACGCTCTCCATCACGGGTCATGATGCCATCGCTCCCCTCAGTCCAGCCAAGATCGGCCAAAAGCGTCTTGGCAGTATCCGGGTCGTAGGCCAGCGGTTCGAGGGTCTCATCATGCCATTTGCCAACCGACGGCGGGAACAGCTGCGTCGCCCCCTCGGGATAGCGCAGCACGGCCTTGGCGATACCTTCGCGGTCGATGGCAAGAGACAGCGCCTGGCGGGCCTCCGGCTCGGACAAGGCGGGATGGCTAGCATTCACCTTCATTAGAAGTGTGCGCGGGATGGCGACGGAATGAACGGTGACCGCCTCCGACATGCCCAGTCGGGCGACGGATGCCGGGTCGAGGCCGAAGACAAAATCCGCCTCACCGGATTCGGCCATCAACGCACGGGTCTCCACCCGGCTGACGGCGGCATAGCTCACGTTCGGCACATGCGGCGCTCTGCCCCAGTATCCCTCAAAGGCTTCGGCCTTCAGGCTCAACGGCGGCGCCAGATTGGTCACTTTGTAAGGGCCGGTACCGATGATCTCGACCCCCGTGCCATCAGCCCCATAAGCGGCGGGCGCAAGGATCTGCGCGCTGTAATGGGCGAGGTATGCCGGAAGCGCGGCAAAGGGTTCAGCGAGGGTCATGACCACTGCGCCATCCTCAGCGGCGATACCGGTCACCGGCGTCTTGGATAATGGGCCCGGTTTGGCACGGGCGATCTCAAGCGCGTTGGCAACGGCCTCTGCGGTCATCGCATGGCCGTCGTGGAACTCAACCCCTTCGCGCACAGTGATCGCCCAGGTCAAGCCATCTTCTGAAGCTGCCCATTCGGTTGCGAGGCTCGGCGTCAGCAAGCCTTTGGGGTCCGCGTTGATCAGCGTTTCAGCCACGCCCATGCGGGTGAAAATATAACCCGAGGTCGATGGCTCGGCCGACTGGATCTCGAACTGCGCGACCACGTCCAGCGTGTTGTCGGCCAGAACGGGCGGCGCGACCGTAATCAGGGCTGCGGCAAGGAATGCTAGGGTGTGTTTCATATGCTGTGGTCCTGTTGATCGTTGAGAGGTGTGAGGCTCGTCGCCGGCGAAAACCGGTCGCGAGAAAGGGTTATCCGTTCGGCCTGGTTCAGCCGGTCGAGAACGTCATCGGGGCTTGCACCTTCGGCGCAAGCTTTGGCCCAGATTCGGCGACAGGAGGCGGCCGACCAAGGCAGCGCAGCCTGGGCCATCCAGACACGCAACTGGCGCGGAAGGGCGTCGTAAGCCTTCATGCCGTCAGGTCGGCGGCGTCGCCTGAGAGACGTAGACAGATTGCGTCTCATGCCTCCTCCCATGGGTCGTGGACGGGATCGAGCGCGAGCATCAGGCGCGTTTCGCCCGTACCCTCGATGGGCGGAGAACGGTGCACCAAACCCGGATCTGGCTGCGCGGGCCAAAGCGTGCCACGCATCACAAAAGGTGCACTGGTCGGGACGGTATGGATGAACTGCGGGTTTCGCCCGGGCTCGCTCGAATCCGAAAATCCGTATTGCGTGCCAGTGCCGCGATAGGTGCAGACCAGCCGCGCCGTGACCCGGTCAATGTGGAACCGGCGGCAGGCATTTCCGGTCACCACCTCCAGCCGAAGCCGTAACCAGGACGCACCCGTCACACTCGCGAAGATGTCCGCCAGCGCCGCGACATCGTCTATCAGGCGTTCCCTTTCCGGCCCGCCCGGCGTTTCGGCGCTGTTGCAGGCGGTTGCAACCATTTTCCGAACGGTTTCGGGCCTGACAATCATGCGCGCGCGCGGCAGAGCCGTCGGAGCGAGAGCGTCAATCCAGTGTTGAAAAGAGGCAAGCGGTCTGCGTTTCCAGGTCAGGCCGCAGATGCCTTGTGTCCGGATTAACGCAACATCCGATGGGTTCGAAACGGTCAGGACGCCTGAAGGCATGCTTTGGGGAACCGCGCTTTGCAGCGTCACGCAGCGGCCCTCCGCCAAATAGGAAAGGGATCAGGCAGTTCGGGCAATGCATCCGGCCCGGACGCAAGATGTTCAGGCACCAGTGCTGCGTCGAGCCGGGACTTCAACAGGGGCCAGTCGATGCCTGCCCCGATGAAAACGATCTCTTGCCGCCGGTCGCCCCACGGCTCTTGCCAGTGTTGCCCGAGGTAGGCCTGGGCGCTGGCGTTTTCGGGATGCCGCTCCTTCGGGATCGAAGCCCACCACTGGCCAAGAGGCGTCACAGACGACAGCGCCCCTGCCAGCGAGAACTCCGCGACCCAGTCGGGGCGCGTCGCGATCCAGAAGTGACCTTTTGCCCGGATGACACCCGGCAGATCGCCGTTCAGCACAGTCAGGACCTTGGACGGGTCGAACGGCTGTCGAGCGCGGTAGACGTAGGAGGTGACGCCATATTCCTCGGTTTCGGGCACATGGTCTGCGAACCCGTAAAGCTCCTTGGCCCACATTGGGTGCTCATGCGCCTTGTCGAAATCGAAAAGACCAGTATCAAGGATTGCATCCGGAGTAATATCGGAACGATCCGTTTCGATGATGCGGGCGTCGGCATTCAGGCTGCGGATGATTTTCCGTGCGGCAACTACCTTATGCGGCCCGGCGTCGGAAACTTTGTTCAGGATAACAACATCGGCGAACTCGATCTGGTCTGTCAGCAGGTGGACCAGCGTGCGCTCGTCCTCTTCGCCCAGTGTCTCGCCACGGTCGCTCAGGAAATCGTGGCTGGCGTAGTCGTTCAGCAGGTTCACCGCGTCGACGACGGTAACCATTGTATCGAGGCGCGCCACGTCTGACAGGCTCTCTCCGGTTTCATCTCGGAAATCGAAGGTAGCCGCGACGGGCAGCGGCTCGGATATACCGGTTGATTCAATCAGCAGATAGTCGAAACGCCCTTCATCGGCGAGTTTGCGCACCTCCTGCAGCAGGTCATCACGCAGGGTGCAGCAGATGCAACCATTTGACATTTCCACCAGTGTTTCATCGGTGCGCGACAGTTCGGTGTCCGCCCGGACAAGGTCAGCGTCGATGTTCACTTCGGACATGTCGTTCACAATCACGGCGACACGGCGCCCGTCGCGGTTATTCAGGACGCGGTTCAAAAGCGTCGTCTTGCCGGCGCCGAGAAAGCCCGAAAGGACTGTCACGGGAAGTCGGGGATCAGAGGTGGTCGTCATGCGGCCTCCTTTTCGAGAGTTGGAATGAAATTGGGGAAGAGAAGCGACTGGTGGCAGCCCGCACCCGCGCGGGCTCCGTCGCCAACGGCGAAGTTGACGTTCCACATCGGTGTGGACAGATCACCAGCCGCGAATACGCCAGGCACATCGGTCTGCTGCATGGGGCCGGTGCGGACAAAAGGCCCCATCGGACCGTCCAAGACGCCCACACCGAGGCGTTCGGTCGGCGTGCCGTTGAGTGCGACCCTGGGCGCTGTGAAGATGGCCGCGAAAACGGAATCCGGACCTCCCTGAAATCTCACTGTGAGGTCGCCGTCACCGGTAAGCCGTAGAGGCGCCCGATGTTCAATCTTGATCCCCGCAGTTTCCAGCGCCCGAACCTCAAACCCGTCGACGCCGTTGACAAGAAGGGTCACGTCATGGCTCCAGTCTGCGCGAAGCATATGGGCCTGATGGGCCGCCATGGCACCGGTTGCCAACACGGCGAGCGGGCGATCTTTCACCTCGTAGCCGTGGCAGTAGGGACAATGCAGAACTGTTCTTCCCCAAGCGTCGACGAGGCCGGGTAGATCGGGAAGAATGTCCCGTATGCCATGCGCAAGAAGGATACGGCGGGCGTTCACCAATACCTTCCGGCCTGTTGTGACGATAAAGTCGTCGATCTTGCCAGAGATTTCTTCCGCGTGGTCCTCCATGAAGCTGACAGTCGGATATGCCCTCAAATCTGAACGAAACCGCGCCAGTATTTCGGCTGGAGCTACGCCGTCCCACCCCGGCACCCCATGAGCCGCAGGGGAAGTCCGGTTACGTGGATGGCCATCATCAATGATCAGAACGGAACGACTGGCGCGGGCAAGTTGCAGCCCGGCACTTAGCCCTGCAAAGCTTCCTCCGACAACGACTGCATCGAACATGACAACAAGTCTCCTGCACCGGTCGCGAAGGCGCCGGGTTGTTTGGGTTTAGGGACGGATTGAACGGCAGCATGGCGAAGTGACCGAAGGCGCCGTAATATCCAGATAAGTTATGTTATAACGTATCTGATCTGTTACCTTATAACGGATCAGATATTCAAGTCCGATTTTTACCGACGGTCAAAATGGTTCAAAGTTGCATAAAAGAGCACCGCATCTGCGCGCTTGGACCCAAGGATCGACTCCGAGGATAAGATGCGCAGTTCGGCAGAGCTGCCGCTAATTTGAAGCGCAGCGAAGGTCCGGTTTCCGCCCTTTTACCCCTAACCCCTGCCAAAGATTTAGATGCCAGCGTCATTTAGACCGGACAACTCTGACATCGAAACCATTGTTCAGACCAATCAAAAAGTACTTGTTTCCAATACCTTGCAAACAGCGTCGCAAAATAGCGTAGTCAACAGCTTCAGAGAATTCCGGCCGAAGAGAACGCCTTCACCCGATTTCCAAACCCAACCACGCAACAGCCAAAGTTCTATAACCCTTTAATACAAGAGAAAAATCCGGCAGCGCTGGGCGGTGGAGAATAGTTGCATCGAGGCAAGTGGCGGAGAGACAGGGATTCGAACCCTGGAGACGGTCTCCCGCCTACACACTTTCCAGGCGTGCGCCTTCGACCACTCGGCCACCTCTCCGTAGGGCGGGTATTTGCCGGAACACTTGGCCCATTGCAAGGAGAAATCGGTAAAAATTCCGGGCAATCCGCGCTTTCTTTTGTGCGCACCGTCACGCGATGGACAAAGGGTCGCCCGATGGCCAGGAACCGCCGGGCGACCGGCTCAGGAAGACTGCGCGGCGGCGTCCGGCTCTTCTGGTCCTTCGGGGATCTGGTTCGCATCGGTCCCTGCCCCGAGCGCGCTCTTCTGCGGCTCGGGGCGCTGGTTCAGCGCCTCGGGGTTGCGCAGCCATACATCCCGCTGGGCAAAGGGAATCTCGATGCCTTCTTTGACGAACCGCGCCGCGATCTGGTGGTTCATCTCGGAATGCACGTTCATCACCCAGTTCACGTCACGCAGGATGGCGCGGATCTCGAAATCGAGACTGTCGGCGCCGAACCCCTTGAACAGAATGTTGGGCGCGGGATTGGCCAGCACCATCGGATGGTCATTGGCGATCTCACGCAAGATCTCCTCGACCCGGCGCGTGTCCGTCCCATAGGCCACGCCCACCGGCACGATCACGCGGCCAATCGTATTGCCCCGTGTAAAGTTGGTCACCGTCCCGGAAATGAAATCCGAGTTCGGAACGATCACATCCGTGCGGTCAAAGGTTTCGATCCGGGTCGAACGCACCGAGATATCGCGCACATAGCCCATCTGGCCGTTGACCTCGATCCAGTCGCCCTTGCCGATGGGACGTTCGATCAAAAGGATGATGCCCGATACGAAGTTCGACACGATGTTCTGAAGACCGAAACCGATACCGACGGAAAGCGCACCGGCCACATAGCCAAGCGCAGTCAGGTCGATGCCCGCCGTGGTGATCGCCACCAGCGCCGCGATGGCGATACCGACATACCCGATCCCCGAGAGCACCGCCGTCTGCCCGCCCGCGTCCATTTTGGTCTTGGGCAGGATCGAGCTGCGCAGCGCCCCCTGCAACATCCGCGTCAGCATGTAGCCAATGGTGAAGACCACCGCGAAAGTCAGAAAATCGGTGGGCGAAATCCGGCTGTCGCCGATGGCAAAGCCTTCCTGGAACTTGGCCCAAACCTCGGTTAGGTCAGCCAGACGCGCGCCCCAGATCAGCGCCAGCAGCGGCAGCGCCAGCACCGCCACAAGGAACCCCGCCAGAACCGGCACAAGTCCGGCCTGCTCGGACTCGCTGGCCCCGGTGGCAAGATAGTACAGGTCGTAGATCAGCCGCTGAATGATCGTGACGACACCGGCCAGGAACAGTGTTCCGACCGCCGGATAGACCAGCGCATCCGCCGCCGCGCCATAACCGATGGCCGCCATGATCGGCCCGACAACACCGACCGCCATAGCCATCCGCCCCAGCGCCCAGATCACCCGGTCGAGGAATCCGATCTCTTCGCCTTCCTCGGTTCCGCCGCCGGGCAGGATATGGGCAAGCACCTGCCCAAGCCGGAAAATCGCGATCGACGTCAGGACAAGGATCGGAAAATCGAGCAGATAGCGCGTATTATCCGTGTATTCCCCGACATCGCTGATCGTGCTGATGAAATCATGCGCCGCCAGCATCACGCCCAGAACGACGCTCAGGAACCGGGCTTGCTTGCGGTCTGACGGTTCCAGCTTGACCGTGGCCGTCGCATCCGAGCGCGAGAACACCTGCTCGGCCATCCACCACATCAGCAGGATCAGGGTGATCCACGCGGGTATCTGCTGAACCACCGGCTCGGTGTTCGGCGCAAGAAGCCCCATGTTGTTGATCGCGGTGGTCACCATCGCCACGCCAAGCATCGGCAGGATGATCTGCCCTAGCGAGGTCAGGAAACTGAACACCCCTGCCCCACGGCGCGATTCCAGCCGCAGGTGGTTCGACAGACGCGTCGCCCATGAACGTCCCCGCGCGGTCAGCACAAGCCCCAGCACCAGCACCAGCAGGGACACCGGTAGGTCACCCCAGAACTTGCGCCGGAACTCTTCCGAGCGCCAGTTGTCGACGGAATCCTCCGCCAGCGACTGCACATTGGTACCAAAGGAACCGGCCACCACTGCCCAGCGGGCCGGGATCAGCGGGCTTGGCCCAAGCTGCAACAGCTGGTCCGCGCGCCTTTCGCGGATGATATTGTCGATCTCGCGGATCAACCCATCGGCAAGGCTATAGGCTTCCTCGGCATTGACCGAAGGTGCCCTAAGCTGCACCATCTGGTCGTTAAGCTGCTCGCGTCGCGTCGCCACTTCGCCGGGTTCGGGCGCATCCCCTGCCTCGATATCGGGGGGCGGTCCAAGTGCATTAATCTGACCCTGCAAGGTGCTGATACGGGACGAATTTATCCCCTCGGCCTCAAGAAACTGCTCACGCCATTCGGCCAGTTGCGACCGCAGCGTTTCAAGCGTTTCATCCGATGCCTGCCCGGCTTCGATCAGGTTTTCGGCCCGGTTGGCAAGAACGTCCCAGGCTTCGTAATCGGGGGTCTGCTGCGCTTGAACCGCGCCGCCAAAAACCAGGACAAGCAGACACAGGAAGCCGGTGACGGCGGAAATCAGGCGATACCGCATGGGAACAGGTCTCAGCTATCCACGAATACGCCGGGGATCGACGCCGGGGCGCGATCCATCCAAGCCGGCACCGGCAGTCCCTTTTCGGTCAGGAACTCCGGGTTGAACAGTTTCGACTGATAGCGCGTGCCGTAATCGCACAGGATCGTCACGATGGTCTTGCCCGGCCCCAGATCCTTGGCCATGCGTACCGCGCCCGCGATATTGATACCGCTCGATCCGCCAACGCAAAGCCCTTCCTCGGACAAGAGATCAAAAACATAGGGCAGCGCTTCTTCGTCCGGAATCTGGTAAAGCATGTCGGGCCGGAACCCTTCGAGGTTGGCGGTGATCCGCCCCTGCCCGATGCCTTCGGTGATCGAATTTCCCTCGGGCTTGGCCTCACCGTCCTTGTACAGGCTGTAGACGCCCGAGCCCATCGGATCGGCCAGACCGATCTTGACGCCCTTAGGCTGCAGGGCCATGCCGACCCCGGCCAGCGTACCGCCCGACCCGACCGAGCAGATGAACCCGTCGACCTTGCCGTCGGTCTGTTCCCAGATCTCGGGACCTGTGCCTTCGACATGGGCCTGCCGGTTGGCCACATTGTCGAACTGATTGGCCCAAATCGCCCCTTTGGGTTCGGATTGTGCAAGCCTTTCGGCCAAACGCTGTGAATAACGCACATAGTTATTTGGATTTTTGTAAGGCGCAGCAGGCACCTGAACCAGCTCGGCCCCGGCCAGACGCAGCATATCTTTCTTTTCCTGCGACTGGGTTTCCGGGATCACGATGACCGTCTTGAACCCCATCGAGGCACCAACCAGCGCCAGCCCGATCCCGGTGTTCCCGGCCGTGCCTTCGACGATGGTGCCGCCCGGCTGCAGCTCCCCGCGTGCCATCGCGTCGCGGATGATGAACAGCGCCGCACGGTCCTTGACCGATTGACCGGGGTTCAGGAACTCGGCCTTGCCGAATATCTCGCACCCGGTTTCATCGCTCGCCTTCCGCAGGCGGATCAGGGGTGTGTTTCCAACGGCTTCTGCCAGATCACGTGAGATACGCATGGCGTTCCTTTCCTATCTTCAGCAAAGGTGTAGCCCTGCTGACGCCCGATCTCAAGCGATCAACGCGTCCCAAGCTCTACGCCCCGCGAACGGTTTCTCCCTAAACCGCGCTCTGCTAGGTATTCCCGTCCCGCCTTGCTGACAGTCACAAAACCGTCAGCCCCGGATGCCCGCCAATCCCAAGATGCTTTTCCTAAATGCCCGCTTCGGCCCGCAACCTGTCGCGGTGACGCGACAACCAGAGCGATGTCGTGACCAGCGGCATATCCCGATGACGTTCCGCATCGATATCCGCGATCAGCTCGTCATAGCTCACCAACCGGCTCACAAGGTCTTCGCCCTCACTCTCCAGACCGCCCCCGCCTTCAGGGCGATCCTCAAGGTCGCAGATTCCGATGAACAGGTTAAGGAACTCCCCGGAAGACCCTGTAGATGAATAACATTTCCCCGCCGGGTGTAATTGGCGGACGATAAGCCCTGCCTCTTCCTGCGCCTCGCGCCGCGCGGCCTCTTCGGCGGTTTCGCCCGGGTCGACCAGACCGGCGACCGGCTCCCAGACCCAGGGGTCCGGATCGCCCAGCATAAAGACCGGCGCGCGGAACTGCTGCACCAGCAGCACCCGGTCGCGCAGTGGATCATAGGGCAGAACAACCGCCGCCTCGCCCACCATCAGCGCACCACGGTTGAGCACATTGCTCATGCTCCCGTCATGACGGCGGAATTGCAGGTCCATCTCTTCCATCGTGAAGAAATTCATATAGGGCCGATGGTGCGCATGCACCTCGACGTCCTTCTCCAGATCCCAGTCGGTGCTGGCGGGCCGCCGCCGCGCTACCATCCGCGCATTGGCCCGAACCGAGATCGGCGTGAACCGCTTTACCATCTCCTCGGCGCTGATCCGGCCATACCACGCCATGATCTCGACGGCAGCGATCATCTGCAACTCGGCCCATTTCTCTTCCCAGTCCGAAAGCAGCCACGGCGCCCCCGGCTCCCAGCGGTCGGTCGCCGAAAAGAACACCAGCGCCCAATCTCCGCCGACGAGCTGCACGGGCTCAAGGTCATAATCGAAGGCGCCTTCATAGAACCGCAGCCGCGCTACGTCCTCATCGCTCAAGCCACGGGCCAGCAGCCCCTCGGCCCGCGCGCCGGAACGTTCGGCGATGATCGGAAAGGCCTCGCCCGCCGCCCAAAAGGCCGCGTGATCCTCAAGCTCGGCGGGCGCGGTCTCGACCGCATGGCCAAGAACGCGCTCAAGCAGAGGCAGATGGCACAGCGTGCCATAGAAAAACAGGTCGGACATGAAAATTCTCCCGCTGGATCAGCGCCACTGACGCCAGGCATACTCGGTTGCGAGCCCCGCCAGTATGCCGCCGACGATCAGCGTCATCACGATATGGGTCACAAAGATCGTGATGGCATAGTCCAGCCCGATCTGAAAGATCGCCGCCAACGCCTCAAGCGGACCGTCATAACGGTTGCGCATCGCCCTACGCGTCATTTCATAGCCGCCCTGAATGAAAAGCGCCCAGAAAACCATGACCACCATACCGGTCAACCCGTTGTTCACCGCGTTGGTCAACCCGCGCCCGGCCCGGTCGCCCATGACCACCCAGCCGATCGCAAGGCCGATCGCGACATTCACATGGGTGAACCAGCCGAAATCCATGCCCTCGGTCATCAGCGGCATGATCTGTCCGGAAACGATAAAGGCTAGGAATGCAAGGCTGAGCGCAGCAACAAGTCGTGAGGCGTCGGGCATGTAACTTCCGGCATTTGGCTACGAAGGCCGCGACACCGTAATCTGGGTGACGTCGACACCCTTACTGTCAAAGGCGGACGCGCATGAAGTCAAATAGAAATTCCACATCCGTCTGAACCTGTTGTCAAAACCCATCTCTGCGATCTGGTCCCACTTCTCGTTGAAGGTCTCGTGCCAGCGCCGAAGGGTGATGTCATAGCTCTTGCCGAACTCGATAGAGCGTTCCACCGCAAGCCCCGCCTGTTCGACCTGCGCACGCAGCACCGCCGGGCTGGGCAACATACCGCCCGGAAAGATGTATTTCTGAATGAAATCAACGCCGCGCTTGTAAACTTCCCAGCGCTGGTCCGACACGGTGATGATCTGAAGCGTCGCCGTCTTGCCCGGTTTCAGCCGCTCGCGCAGCGTTTCGAAATAGACCGGCCAGTATTTTTCGCCAACCGCTTCGAACATCTCGATGCTGGCGATGCCGTCATAGCTGCCGGTTTCATCGCGATAATCCTGGAGCTTGAAGCTCACGAGGTCGGATAGACCTGCCTTTTCAATACGTTGCTTGGCGTAGTTGAATTGCTCTTTGCTGATCGTCAAGCCGGTCACACGCAGGCCCCGTTCCCGCGCGGCATATTCCGCGAAACCGCCCCAGCCGCAGCCGATCTCAAGGATATGATCGCCGGGCTGCGCGCCCATCTGATCGATCATAGACGCGTATTTCGCGGTCTGCGCACTCTCGGTGCTCTCCTGACCGTTCAGAAATAATCCACTTGAATAAGTCATCGTATCGTCAAGCCACAGCTTGTAAAATTCATTACCGAGGTCGTAATGGTACGAAATATTACGACGCGCCTGCGCCTTGTGATTGCGCTGTAGCCAGAACCGTAGCTGTTCGTAAAACCGCACCACGCCCATGCCGGGGAATCCGTCGTAAAGCGCCTCGTTCCCGGTGCTGACGAGATCCATGAAAGCCTGCAGATCCGGCGTGCTCCACCATTCCTCAAGGTAGGATTCCGAAAAGCCCAGATCGCCCTCGCGGATCAGCCGCGCAAAGACGTCCTTGTTATGGATGTGCAATTCCGCCACCGGACCGGGCTCTTTGCCCTCGGCGCGGAAATGGCGACCGTCCGGCAGGATGATGTCCATCCGCCCGCGTTGCAGCCCGTTCAGCATCTCCATCACCTGAGGGAAATAGCGCGGCAGGTTTTTCTGCCCCTTGGTATCGGTCAGGATCATCGGTCGTTTCCCATCGAGTTTAATAAAATCTTAAGATGCGTTTCGCATTTGTGGCAAGAGATGACGGCCATCAGCGTTAGAAATCGCGGTTCTCATAGGCATCCAGCGCGGCCTGCCTGCCTTCTTTGACGCCGACCACCGGCTCCGGGTAGTCATCCCCGGGGTCCATCGACCAGCGCCGGGGGATCGCGTCAAAGTAAGCCAACGCGGTTTCCGGCGGCTTTTTCTGTCCCTCCGCGATCCAGGCCTTGGCGTAAACCCCGTCGGGGTCGAACTTTTCCAGTTGCGTCACCGGGTTGAAGATGCGGAAATAGGGCGAGGCATCCGGCCCCGACCCTGCCGCCCATTGCCAGCCCATCGCATTGCTCGCCGGGTCCCAGTCGATCAGGCAATCCTCGAACCATTTCTGCCCGATCCGCCAGTGACACATCAGGTTCTTGGTCAGATAGCTCGCCACGATCATCCGCGACCGGTTGTGCATACGCCCCGTCACGTAAAGTTCCCGCATGCCCGCATCGACGAACGGCACACCGGTGCGCCCCTGTTTCCACGCCTTGACCTCGGCCAGACGCTCATCCTCCTGCCACGGGAAACTGTCCCATTTCTCGCGCCAGTTCTCCTTCAGGATGCGCGGCGTATGGTGCATCAGGTGATAGGCAAACTCGCGCCAGACCAGCTCCTTTTGAAAGGTCTCGGCCCCGGCCTTGCCATCCTCGCGGGCCCTTTCCGCCGCTGCCCAACAGCGATGCGGGCTGATCTCGCCCAGCGACAGGTTCTCGGACAGGCAGGATGTCCCGTCCTCTCCCGGCAGATCGCGCCGTTTCGCATAGTCCGCCACCCCGTCGCGCATGAAGCTGGCCAGCCGTGCAATCGCTGCCTCTTCGCCAAGCTGCACGTAGGGGCGCACCACATCGGCCCCGCGATTCATCGCCGCGCCAAGGTTCCAATCCTCAAGATCGTCGCTGCCCGGCCATTTACCGGGCGCGGGGATGTCCGATGGCGTTGCCAACGGAGCCTCCACATCGCGCCCCTTCACCGCGTTCCAGAAAGGCGTATAGACCTTGTAAAAGCTGCCCTCGCCGGTCTCGACCGTCCAGGGTTCGAACATCAGGTGCCCGCCAAAGGACTTTGCCTCGATCCCCGCCGCCTTGAGATCGGATTTCGCCTCGGAATCGCGCTCGATCGCATCCGGATCGTAAAGGCGCGACCAATAGACTGCACCGGCCCCGGTTTCCTCGATCAGCGCCTGCAACTGGGTCAGCGCACGGCCCCGGCGCAGGATCAGGCGCGACCCCTTGTCGGCCAGCGCCTTGCCGAAACACTCAAGCCCCAGCCCAAGCCGCCATTTCGGCGCGGCACCAAGCGCCTCGGCCTGATCGTCCAGAATGAACACCGGGATCACCGGCCGCCCGCTTTCACAGGCCGCATGTAGCGCCGGATGGTCCGAAAGACGCAGATCGCGCCGGAACCACAAGAGTATCGGAGTATTTTCGCCCGTCATTCACCACTTCCCATTTATCGGGATACGTAGTCCGTTCAGGCTTGGATCAAAGTAAATCGTCCAAGGCGTTCAAGAGTTTATCCATCTCGCCCTGATTGGTGTAATGGGTAAAGCTCAGCCGCAGAACGCCGGTTTCGGGGCTGACCCCCATGCCTTCCAGCACCCGGTGCGCGTAGAAATCGCTCGCCCCCGCGATGATGCCCCTTTCGGCCAGCGCCTTGGCCACCTTGGCCGGGTCCTGCGTCAGCGCAAGCGCCACGGTCGGCGCGCGCCCTTCGGCCCTGTCCGGCCCCAGCAAGCGCACCGCGTTGCGCGATTTCACCGCGTCCAGCAACGGTTGCAGCAACTTGGTTTCCTGCCCGCGCATCAGGTCATGCACGAACTGTCCGCGCTCCACCGCGTCGCTGCCGGTAAACCCGTGATGCGCGCCAAGCAGATCGATGTAATCCGCCATCCCCGCACAGGCGGCGATCTGGGCGTGATCCGGCCCCGCCGGGGTGAATTTCTTGTAGATTGAGTCACCGTTGAAATAATGCGCCTGGTTCGGCAGCAGCTCGGCCAGCGGTCGGCGCACCACCATCAGCCCCTGATGTGGCCCATAGGTTTTATAGGCCGAAAACAAATAGATATCCGGCCCCAGCGCATTCAGATCGGGAAACCCGTGCGGGGCGTAGGACACGCCATCGACGCAAACAAAGGCCCCCGCCGCATGGGCCATCGCGGTGATCTCGGTCACCGGGTTAATATGGGCCACGATGTTCGAGCAATGTGGGAAACAAACCAGACGGACCTTTTCGTCCAGCAGGCCTTCGAGGTCTTCGGGGTTCAACAGACCGCTGTCCGGGTCGACCCGCCATTCGCGGATCTCAATCCCCTCTTCGGCCAGTCGCCGCCACGGTCCGGAATTGGCCTCGTGATCCTGATTGGTCACGACAATCGCCTCGCCCGGGCTCATCCACTGACGAAACGCCTGCGCCAGCACATAGGTGTTCTGCGTGGTCGACGGCCCGAAACTCAGCTCGTCGCTCTCGACACCCAATAGCGCCGCCATCCGAGCGCGCGCCTCGTCCATCTCCTCGCCGCCCAGGCGGCTGGGGTCGGCATCGCCATAGGGCTGCATCTTGCGCTCGGTATAGAACCGCGTCAGGCGCTCGATCACCGGCGCGCAGGCATAAGACCCGCCCGCGTTTTCGAAATGCGCAAAAGCAGCGATCTCGGGCTTGGAAAAGGCCGGAAACAGAGAGCGAACATAGTCGGAATCGAGTTTCATGCCGTTAGGAAAATACGAGTTTACCAAGGAAGGCAAGCATTTAGGCGCTGGCAGCACCCGATCGCACTACGCCTGGCACTCGGTCTCTAGCGTCCGCCCAGACGCATGTTCAGACGCGGCTTGCCACTCGGCGTGATGCCAATTCCAACCGGCCCGCCACCGGGGCGCACGGTCGCGCCGACACCATTGGGTCCGACAGTAATAGACCCGTCCTGATTGGCAGTGCGCACCTTGGGTCCGTTGCCGCCAACGGTCACGGAGCTATGGGCGCCCTTCTTCTTTTTCTTCTTCTTGTTGTTGCCCTGCTTGCCCCGGTCCTCAGATCCGGCATCGGCAACCAAGACCACCGCGCCCTCTCCCGACATGGCAGAAGAAGAAGCCATGCCGGGATCGGCGGAGTTAACAATCGCTACAGCTATGCTGCACAGAAAAATCAGACTCGGAACTGGGGCACGGGCCAGGCCGCTAGGGGGATAGGGGGGACTGATCGGCATGGCGTAACTCCGAAACAGATAGTTCAGTTACTGCAACAGCGTGACAATCGTTACACTCAACTTATGATTGAAAACGACCGGCCAGATCAACCCTTAAAAAACAATTAAAAAACGGTTGCGGCAAGATTTTTGCCGCAACCGCATAATTTCTTAGCAAAATTCTGCTTACCGGGGTTCGCTGGCGAGCCCGCGATAAATTGCCCAGCACATCAATAGCAGAACGACCGTGAACGGCAGCCCTGTCGAGATGACCATGGACTGAAGCGAACTCAGACCGCCCGCCGACAGCAGCAGCACGATGGCCACGGCACCTTCGAAGATGCACCAGAACACACGCTGCGGTACCGGCGCGTCGACCTTGCCGCCCGCCGTGATCGTGTCGATCACCAGCGAACCGGAGTCCGACGAGGTCACGAAGAACACGATAACCAGCACGATCCCGATCAGCGAGGTGATCCCCGCCAGCGGCAACTGGTCCAGCATCTTGAAGAGCTGACGCGGCAGTTCCGCTTCCTGTGCGGCGGTGTAACCGTCCTGCACGACCTGCTGGATCGCGACGCCACCAAAGACCGACATCCACAGCACGCAGACAAGGCTCGGGATCAGCAGCACGCAGATCACGAATTCACGCACCGAACGACCCCGGCTGACGCGGGCGATGAACATGCCGACAAAGGGTGACCAGCTGATCCACCACGCCCAGTAGAACGAGGTCCAGCCCTGCATAAAGTTCACGTCCTCACGTCCCACGGGGTTCGACAGCGCCGGCAGGTATTCCACATAGGCCAGCAGGTAGTCGCCAAACCCGGTCAGGATCGCGATGGTCGGACCGGTGAAGAGAACAAAGAGCAACAGCAGGAACGCCAGCCCCATGTTGATCTCTGACAGCACCTTTACCCCGCCATCAAGGCCGCGCAGCACCGAGATCAGCGCAATCGCGGTGATGCCGGAAATCAGGACCACTTCGACCGTGTTGTTGATCGGAATACCGAACAGCTCGTTTAGACCGGCATTGGCCTGCGTCGCCCCAAAACCAAGCGAGGTCGCAAGACCGAACAGCGTGGCGAAGACCGCCAGCGTGTCGATGGCATGGCCCCACCAGCCCCAGACGCGGTCGCCGAGGATCGGGTAGAATGCCGAACGGATCGTGAGCGGAAGACCCTTGTTGTAGGAAAACAAGGCCAGCGCCAGCGCAACGATGGCATAGATCGCCCAGGGGTGCAGACCCCAGTGAAAGATCGTCGCCGCCATGCCCAGACGTACCGCAGCAGCCTCGTCACCGGCTGCCGCACCCAGCGGTGCCCAGTCAGTCCGCGCGCCGCCTTCGGCCGCCGTACCACCCATCGACGAGGAGAAGTGGCTCATCGGTTCGGACACGCCGTAGAACATCAGACCAATGCCCATGCCTGCCGCAAACAGCATCGCGAACCAGCCGATATAGGTGTAATCCGGCTTGGCATCGACGCCACCCAGCCGGACCGACCCAAGCGGGGTAACGATCAGCAAAAAGCAGAACAGCACAAAGATGTTGGCCGCGCCGAGGAAGAACCAGTCAAAGCCCTTGGTCACTGCGCCAAAGAGCCAGCTAAAGGCCTCGCCCGCCTGCTCCGGCAGGGCCAGCGTGTAAAAGACAAAGGCCACGATGGCGATGCCCGAGACCAGAAATACGGGGTTGTGAATGTCAAAACCGAACGGCCCTAGCTGGCCGTCGATATTGTCCTGTCCGATCTGGTAATCGGTTTCGATCACGTCAGAGGCACCGCTTGGCTCCGGTATGCCCTGATCGCCAGAAGTGTCGGTCATATGCGATCTCCTTGTTGATTGATGCCGCGCCTCCGGGGGCGGCTATTGTCGTTTTCATCCGGTCCGCGCAGGAATCGCGCGGCTGGTGGCACAGGTCAGTCGCGAACGACCATGACCGAAGCCGCGGCATGGCCCGCGATCTTGCCGCCGTTCGACGGCCAGATGTATTCCTTGATTCCGGGGACATGGCTCGCCATGACAACGAGGTCGGCACCGGTTTCTTCAACCGCTTTCAGCAGAATGGAATCCAGATCGATCGCCGGGTCGTTGACCACGATCGCCTTCCCCGAGGCCTTGACCGAGTTACTCGCACCGAAATCGGCCGCGAAGGCATCAAGCTTCGTGCGATACTCTTCCGGGGTATGCGCGACCGAGCCCGGCGTATCCGCCGTCACCCTGACCATGATCACCTCGGCCCCGTAATGTTTTGCCAGATCGGCACCGCATTGCAGCCCTTTCACCAGCTTTTCCTTATGTGCCAGGTCTACCGGCACCATGATCTTGGAAAACACGTCTGTCCCTCCTAACCCGCAGCGAGTCGGCCATTTTTTGACGACAGGCTTTTGTCAGCCCGGCGCTAGCGGTATTGGTGTTGTTCGGGTCCGAACGGCGCATCCGTTCGATCACCACCCATGCGACACAATAGCCCAATTATTAGACAAATTGCAAACAACTGCGGCCATTTAACTGCCATGCGCGACACGCGTGCCGGGGGGCGCCTGCCCCGTCAGCAACCGATTGGCCCGATGCCACAGGCTCAAAATGCAAACGACGCGCCCCGGTCAGAGGCACGTCGTTTTGGTACTTTCGACCTTACGTCAGGCTCAGGCGTTGACGTCCACGACGACGCGCCCCTTGACCTGACCGGCAAGAATGTCGCTGCCGAGCTTGGGCAGATCGGACAGGGTCGCGGGCTGGATCATCGCCTCAAGCTTATCCATCGGCAGGTCTGACGCGATCCGCGACCAGGCTCGCAGGCGGTTGTCATAGGGTTGCATCACGCTGTCGATCCCAAGCAGGTTCACACCGCGCAACAGGAAGGGCACGACCGTCGCGGGCAGCGCCGCGCCGCCCGCCAGACCCACCGCCGCGACCGAGGCGCCGTATTTCATCTGCCCAAGCACCCGCGCCAGCATCGCACCGCCCACCGCATCGACGCAGCCGGACCACATTTCGCTCTCCAGCGGACGCTTGACGGTCTCGTTGATCTCTTCGCGCGCCACGATCTGCGTCGCGCCCAGCGATTTCAGGTAGTCCGCCGTCTCGGGCCGCCCGGTCACACCGGCCACCTCGTAGCCGAGATTGCCAAGGATCGCCGTCGCGACCGATCCGACACCGCCCGCCGCGCCGGTGACCAGCACCGGGCCATGGCCGGGCTTCAGCCCGTGATCCTCAAGCGCCATAACCGCCAGCATCGCGGTGAAACCGGCAGTACCGACCGCCATCGCCTGTTTCGTATCCAGCCCCTCGGGCAGCGGCACCAGCCAGTCGGCCTTGACCCGCGCTTTTTGCGAATAACCGCCCCAATGGGCCTCGCCCACGCGCCAGCCGGTGAGAACGACCTTGTCGCCGGGCTTGTAGCGGTCATCCTCCGAGGCTTCGACCGTACCGGCGAAATCGATGCCCGGCACATGCGGATAGCGCCGCACCAGACCGCCCCCCGGCCCGATGCACAGCCCGTCCTTGTAGTTGACGGTGGAATATTCGACCGCGACCGTCACCTCGCCATGCGGCAGGTCATCCAGCGAGATCTGGCTTACCCCGGCACTGGTCTTGCCGGTTTCATCGTCCTTTTCCACCACGAGTGCATTGAACATCACTTACTCCTGCTTGCTGGATTCTCCGGCCAGGGCACCTCCTCGCGCCCTCGCCCCCTTTGGTTAACTCAAACTGCTAACAGCCCCCCGGCCCCGCTGCAACGCGCTCAGAAATCTTCCGGCATCAGGAAGAGGTCGGTCACCGGCGCCTCGGACCCCGTCGCCGTCAGCATCGCATGGACCTGTCCGCGGTGATGGGTCTGGTGGTTGAAGAAATGCGGCACCACCACCGCCATCGGCTGTGTATTCTCCTTGCCGGTCAGCCCCGAAAACCACGTCAGATCGCCCGCCAGATCGACATTGTGCAGATGTTCCGCCCAGAGCGAGATGCGCCCGTCCAGCCGGAACCGCTCGGCACTCCATGCGGCAAGCGTCCGAAATTTCGTCAGGCCTTCCTTGGCATCGTAATCGGGCTTTTCGCCGCCGTCGAAACGCGACATCCACAGCTTGTCGCCCCAGCACAGGTGATTCAGCGTGCCAAGGATAGATCCAAAGAACGCCTTGCGGTCGCGCGTCAGCTCCTTGCTGTCCAGCGCCCCCAGCAGGGTCTCGAGCTGCTTGTTCTGCCAGCGATTGTAACGCGCGAAAGTCACGCAATACCGGGTATCGATCATCCCTGGTATCCCCCGTCGAACCGGATGAAATATCGTGAAAATTATTGTCAGCTTTGGAAAACGCTTACAAATAAAAACGTTAACCGCAATGTGTTATGCTGCTTTGCAGAATATGTAACACCCGCATGACAATCACATCTTGTCTTACGGTGTGATCGGCTTAAAAAAATTGCATGATCGAAACTCTGAACATCATCGCGGCGATGCTGACCATCGGCTTCGGCCTCTTCGGGCTGATCTCGCCCAATTACACGGCGTCCGTGCTTGATCTGACCCCGCGCGGCAGCACGATGGGCTATTCCGAGCTTCGCGCCTCGACCGGCGGGCTGTTTGTTGTGGCCGGGATCGCAGCGCTCTGGCTCTCTGCGCCGATGGCCTATGCGATGCTCGGTTTCGTCTATGCCGGGGCGGCGCTCGGGCGGCTGGTGTCGCTGCTCTTCGATCATCCGCCGGTGAAAAAGGTCATGGCCTATGGCGGGATCGAGGCAGCGCTCGCGCTCTGGCTGATCGGTGCCAATCTCAGCTTTTAGGCCGATGCTGCGCTGCGGCGGTGTACAGGGGGTGCACAGGTGCTGTACGGGTCGTGCATCGCGTACACCCTCGTTATTTTAACTGTTTTTCCCACCGCGCGTTGCGCCCGACACAGATTGACGATTGAAACCGCGCAGCCCCCGTCCTATATGGGATCTGTCCTTCGGGACTATGGACATAAACGCGCTCGTAATAAGCGGATCGGACCCGGGGGCGGTACCCGGCGGCTCCACCAAACATCCTTCATTTGGGGATCATGGGGCCGAAACAGGATCGACGAACGTCTAAAGGGGTTAGCTTTGTCCCGGCTGTCTGCCACCGTTATCGGCGAAACAAGTACAATTGCAAATGACAATCGTGCTCCGGTCGCCGTTGCTGCGTAAGCAGTAACAAGACCGAAACTTAAGCCCTTGCGCCTAGCCGCGTAAGGCGGGGTTCGCAGGCGCCTGGCAACAGAAGCCTGCACTTTACCCTCCCCCTAAATTCGCGAACGACCAGGTTACGGACCGTTAGCAATTGTCCGCGCCTTATCAGCCCTGTAAAACGTCTTTCCCAGCAAGATTCTGCTTTTAACAACTGCCGCTATGCTACTGAAATTCCTATAGTTGAATTTCTCCACAGAGCGGCCTTTCGTTTCTCTCAGAATCTTATATGTTTGAGTTACTTTGTTCAGGACACGCTCAATGGCGCACGGAATCGACTATGGAAACCTGATGCACACCGCGATGCGCGGACTGATTAAAACAGTCCTCGCCAAGGTGGCGGAACTCGGCGAACTGCCCGGCCAGCATCATTTTTTCATAACCTTCGACACATCTCACCCGGATGCGGAACTGGCCGATTGGCTGGCCGACCGCTACCCCGGCGAAATGACGGTTGTCGTGCAGCACTGGTTCGACAATCTCGACGTGGGCGATGACGGATTCGCGGTAACGCTGAATTTCGGTAACCAGCCCGAACCGCTGTATATCCCCTATGATGCGATCAAGACTTTCGTCGATCCGTCGGTGGAATTCGGCCTTCGTTTTGAATCGCCCGAGGACGAGGAAATCGACGAGGACGATCTCCCGCCCGAGCCGATCAACACGGACCATGCCCGTGAAAAACCTGAAGAATCCGAGAAATCGGATGCCGAGATCGTCTCACTCGACAGTTTCCGCAAGCACTGAATTTCGGCGTTCTACTGCCGCTTAAGGTGGGTACTGACCGCCATCTTGGCGTCTTCGCTGTTCAGCCTGCTGAATTCCAGATCCAGCCCGCCCTTGGCCAGCGACCGGTCGAACTGCTGGATCTCATATCCACCCTCCGCCGTCACGTAGAGTGAGAACACGGTCAGCGTATCGTCAACGATCCGCGCCCAGACATAGGGAAGCCCTTTCATCGGGTCGAGCTGGATCTCGTGACCGAATACGTTCTTGGTCATCGCCGCCGCGAAAACGCCATCACGGTCGCTTGGCTTGAACTCGATATGATAGGATTTCTGCGTGGCTTTTTCACTGCGATAGGTGGTCGAACTCCAGTCGATGGAAAAACCTTCTTTGGTCTCGCGGATCGCCACGCTCATGTCCCGGTTGACCATGGAACCGTCATAGGCCTCGACCTCGGCCGAACCGGAATAGTCGCCTACAAACGGGGTGATAACCGATTCCGCCATGGCGGCAGTGGCAAGGAAAGCAGTCGCGAAACTGGCCAGCAGGTTTACGGCAATCGGGCGCATGTCGGGGTTCCTGTTCTGGAGAGCCATCAATCTCCTTCAACATAGATGGATTATACACCGGTACAATGCCTGCAAGGGCGCCATTCTCCTGTACCCGGTCACGTCTTGGCCATATGGTCTGGCCAAGTTCAGCATTTGCGTCAGCGCCCTACCCCGGCTAAAGCGCAAGGCAAGACATGCAAGACGGAGAGAGAGATGTCCGATACCCGCACCGAAACCGACAGTTTTGGCCCGCTCGAAGTCCCGGCGGACAAGTACTGGGGTGCCCAGACCCAACGCTCGATCATGAATTTCCCGATCGGCTGGGAAAAGCAGCCCGTTCCGATCATCCGCGCCCTTGGCGTGGTGAAAAAAGCCTGCGCGATGGCAAACAAGGACTCCGGCGCGCTTGATGCGAAACTGGCCGATGCGATCATCGCCGCCGCGGGCGAAGTCATCGATGGCAAGTTCGACGACAACTTTCCGCTCGTCGTCTGGCAGACAGGCTCGGGCACCCAATCGAACATGAACGCGAACGAGGTGATCTCGAACCGCGCGATTGAAATGCTCGGCGGCAAGATGGCCTCCAAGGACCCGGTCCACCCGAACGATCACTGCAACATGGGCCAGTCGTCGAACGACACCTTCCCCACCGCCATGCACGTGGCCATCGGGATGCAGGCCCGTGACGTGCTGCTGCCGGGTCTGAAAAAGCTGCACGAGGCGCTGGTCGCGAAATCGGATTCCTTCAAGGATATCATCAAGATCGGCCGCACCCATACGCAGGATGCAACCCCGCTCACGCTGGGACAGGAATTTTCCGGCTACGCCCATCAGGTCGCCAAGGGGATCGAACGCATCGAAGCCTGCCTGCCCGACATCTATGAACTGGCGCAGGGCGGCACCGCCGTCGGCACCGGTCTGAACACGAAAAAGGGCTGGGGCGAAACCGTCGCCGCGAACATGGCCGAAATCACCGGCCTGCCCTTTGTCACCGCGCCCAACAAGTTCGAAGCGCTGGCCGCCCATGACGCGATGGTCATGTTCTCGGGCGCACTCAAGACGGTCGCGGCAAGTCTCTTCAAGATCGCCAACGACATCCGCCTGTTGGGTTCCGGCCCGCGTTCCGGTCTGGGCGAACTGATCCTGCCCGAGAATGAACCCGGCTCCTCGATCATGCCCGGCAAGGTCAACCCGACACAGGCCGAGGCGCTGACCATGGTCTGCGCCCATGTGATGGGCAATGACGCCGCTGTCGGCATGGCAGGCTCGCAAGGTCACTTCGAACTCAACGTCTACAACCCGATGATGAGCTATAACGTGTTGCAATCCATGCAGCTTCTGGGCGACAGCGCCTCGGCCTTCACCGACAACATGGTGGTCGGCATCGAAGCGAACGAGGCCCGCATTGAAAAGCTGATGAAGGAATCGCTGATGCTGGTCACGGCACTGGCCCCCACCATCGGCTATGACAATGCCACCAAGGTCGCCAAGACCGCGCACAAGAACGGCACGACGCTGCGCGAAGAAGCCATCGCACTTGGCTTCGTGGACGAGGAAACCTTTGACCGCGTCGTCCGCCCCGAGGACATGATCGGCCCAAAGGACTGATCCTGGTCACATGACACATCACGGGCGGCCCCGGTGGCCGCCCGTTTCGATTCCTGCCCGCGCTTTCACCCGCGCATTCGTGATCCAGCCGGGTTTGGCAATCCGCATCGCTTGCGCCAGATTACGCCCATGATCACAAGACGCTCGCTCCTCGCCGCCTCGACGGCCATGCTCGCCACCAGCGCCCTGACGGGCCGTGCGCGGGCGCAATCCCTTTCCGATCTCGAAACCGCCGGCGACAGGTTCGACCAGTTGCATTCGCTGCAGGTGATGCAGGGCGATGAGGTCATCTTTGAACGCGCTTTTCGCGGTCCCGGGCTGGACCGGCTTGCAAATATCAAGAGCTGCTCGAAGAGCATCGTGGCCCTTCTGCTAGGCAGTGCCATTGACAACGGCGCGGTGACGGGCGTCGAGGCAACGCTGGGCGAGGTCGCGCCCGCGCTGATCCCCAGCGGGGCCGATCCGCGCGTGGCCGATATCACGCTCGAAGACCTCGTGACCCTGCGCGCCGGGCTGGAACGCACCTCGGGCGGGAATTACGGCGAATGGGTCTCTTCGCGGAACTGGGTGGCCAATGCCCTTTCCCGGCCCATCGTGGCAGAGCCGGGCGGGCGGATGCTCTATTCCACCGGATCCACGCATATCCTTGGCGCGGCGTTGGCCGAGGCCACTGGCAACAGCCTGCTCGCACAGGCACGCGCGGCACTGGGCCGCCCGCTAGGCATAGACATCCCGCCCTGGACCCGAGATCCGCAGGGCTATTACCTTGGCGGCAACGAAATGGCGCTGACGCCCCGCGCCATGCTGCGCATCGCTCAGGTCGTGCGCGACGGTGGCCGATACAACGGGACGCAGGTCATTTCGGAGAGCTGGATGCAGGCCAGCCTGCGGGTCCGCACCCGGTCGCCCTTCTCCGGCATGGGATACGGCTATGGCTGGTTCCTCACCGACACGGGCTATGTACTGGCGCGCGGCTATGGCGGGCAGGTGATAGCCGCCCATCCGGACCGTGGGCTTGCGGTCGCGCTGACGTCCGATCCGCTGCGCCCTGCCCGTTCCGGCGGATATTTCGGCGATATCGAGGCCCTGCTGAACGGACCGATCCTTGCTCTTGCATAAAAGCGCTGGCAGAGTGAGCGCATGAGCAACGTTGTCAACCTCAACCACTTCCGCAAGACCAAGGCCCGCAAGGAACAGAAGCAGCGGGCCGAGGAGAATGTGGCAAAGCACGGCCGAACCAAGGCCGAGCGGCAGGCCGAGGCCGAAGCCGCCGAACGTGCGACACGGTTGCTCGAAGACCACCGGCGGGAAACGGACGAAAGCGCCGAGGAATGAACAACCGCCCGGTCAAGCGCTCGCTGACCCTGAAAGGCCACCGCACCAGCGTCTCGCTCGAAGACGATTTCTGGTCCGCCTTCCGGGAAATCGCCGCAGCCGAGGACAAGCCGATCAACCTGCTGGCCGCCGAAATCGATGCCGAACGTGGGGTCGATTGCGGGCTGGCCTCGGCGATCCGGCTGTATGTGCTGCGCCACTTCCGGAGCCGCGCTTAACCCGATCTTTACGGGGAGGTGGCACCACGGAGGGATGAGCGAAACTTTGATTCAAATCGATGCGGATCGCTGGATTTTGCAGCTTTTCAGCTCGCAGACCGCCTGCGAGGGCGGCGTGGTGCGGCGGCGCACGCGGGATGTGAAACGCTTCGTCGGGCTGGACCGGCTGCGCCATGAAATCGACCGGCGCGGGTACCGGGCGGTCGAAAACGGCGGCCATATCGTGATCTTCTGCAATACCGAGCCGATCACCCGACTCTGAACCACGGGAGGTTCAAATTTCTGAACCAGAAATTTGCCAATAAAATCCTATTTTCTTGGATCCGCCCCGCGCCGCGTCAGGCTCAGCCGGATCCCGTCGCGCGCCCGCACCGTCAGATGCGCCACCGGCACGGGTTGTTCTGCGCCCACGACCTCGAAACGGAACTCCCGGACCAGCATCGACAGGATCAGCGGGCCTTCCATCATCGCGAACCCGGCGCCCGGGCAAACCCTTGCCCCTGCCGAGAACGGGATAAACGCCTCACGCTGGCACTGCCGCCCGTTCTCGCCGTGCCAGCGCGCGGGATCGAACCCGTCGGGGTTGTCCCACAGCCGCTCGTGCCGGTGCAGGTGCCAGGGGCTAAGCACGATCTGCGCCCCGGTCGGTATTTCGCGCCCGCGCATCTCCTGCGGGCAGGATGTCTCGCGCACCATCATCGGCACCGGCGGGTAAAGCCGCAGTGCCTCGCGGAACACGTCCCGCGACAGCCTGAGCGCATTGATCGCGGCATAATCTTCGCCCATGCCCGCAGCCTCTTGTGCCACGCGTTCCTGCCAGTCGGGATAGAGCGCGAGCAGATACAGCGACCAGGCAAGCGCCGAGGCGCTGGTTTCATGCCCGGCGAGGAAAAAGATCGCGACCTGATCTACCATTTCCTCGCGCGAAAAACATTGACCGGTATCCGGGTCAGGCGTGGTCATGATCTTGGTCGCAAGGTCATCCGGCGCCTGCCCCTCGCGGATTTCAACCTCGCGTGCCGCCACCAAGGCCGCGATCAGCGCCCGTATATCTCGCGCGGACTGCCGTGTGGCTCGGCGATGCAGGCGCGGCATCCAAATCGGCAATGGCACAAAAGCCGCGAGGTTCAAAATAGGCTGGCTGCGCTGGTAGGCGCGGAACCGTTCGAACACCTGCGCGGCGATCTCGTGGTCGATAGGGATCGAGAAGAGCGTCCGAAAGATTACATCCGCCGCCGCATGGCTGGTCACCGCTTCGATCTCGGTCTCGCCCGGTTGCAGACGCGCCACCGCCGCCCTCGCCGCGTCACGCATCGCCGGAAAGGTATCGCGCAGCCTGCCCCCTTCAAAGGCCGGGTCGATAATCCGCCGCTGGTGCTTCCATGTCTCGCCATTGCTCAGGAAAACCGAATTGCCCAGCAACGGCCGCAGCCCCTCGCCGATCCGGTCGGATTTCGGGAAATCCCCGGGCCGTTCCTTTAGCACCAGCCGCACCAGTTCCGGCTGGTTCACCAGATACGACCGGAAAAACGGCGTGCGAAATTCGGCCATCCAGGCACGATAGAGCTTTGCCGGTTGCGCCGAGAGGATGTCGCGCCGGAACAGGCGCAGATAACGCCACAGCGAGACCTTGTCGGCACGCGAGGCAGGCTTGGGCGGCATCATGGAGCGGACACCGATCGATAGCCCGACACCGGCGTTTCGATGCGCGAGGCCGAGGGCGCCCGCCCGGCAAACCGCGCCGCCAGCGGCTGCGGACCTGCGGTGATGCGAAAATAATCGTAATCCCCCGAGCGATCAAAGGCACAGAGATACTGAAAATGCAGCCGAAAGAACCGCCAGCGCAGTTCTTTCCAACGCTCGGGGCTGAGGGTCTGGGTGAAAGCGGCTGAAATCACCAGCGGTCCGCGCTTGTCGGGCGGGGCCACCCCGCTCACGGCCACCGGATCGCACAAGGCAAAGGCACAGCCATCGCCGGGGGCTGTCACATCCACCCATGTCATCCGTTCCGAGGCCGAGAGATCCCGGAGATCCCGGCGCAGCCGATCTGCGGCGGGCAGGAAGGACATCATTGGCACCACGTGCCCCAGCGACAGGAAGGACAGCGCCGGGGCATTTTCTGGCACGCGACCCGCGCGCAAAAGGTCCGCAAGGATCGACACCGCCAGATGCGCGCCCGAGGAATGGCCCACGACCAGAACCTCTTCGGCCCCGCCCTGCAGCGCCTCTGCGATGGCATCTGCCATCTCGGCCATGCGGGTTTCAAGCTCGGGCGGGTTGGCACCGCGCCAGCGCGCTGAAAACGCATAGTCATGCATGAGATAATAGGCGAAATACCGGCCATCGCGTTTCTTGAACCAGCGCAGGATCAGCCCCGCCACCAGCAACGCGGGCAATGCGGCCAACACGCCGGCATAGGGGGCAAACAGCCGTAAAACCCCCAGCCCCGCCAGCAACGCCACCAGCGCCTGTACCAGCAGGAAGCCGACCGGGTAGAGCGCCGCGATCACCGGTCCCTTGCGCAGCCGCATCATCCGCCACAAAGCACCGGTCGAAATATAAATCCATGCCGTGCGCGCCAGTTGTAGATAAGTGCCGGGGATCGACCCGGCCATGCTGTCGCGCACAATATCGGACCAGACCAGCACCTCGACATCGGCACTAACCGCCGCGCTCTCGATATTTGCCTCGACGTGCCAGCCATAGGCACCGCCCGTCTGCTTGGGGCTGAGTGCCAGCTCATAACCGGAAATCGCCGCCTGTGCCGCGCCTTCCTTGCGGTAAAGCTCGCGGTAGCGGCGCGGGTGGATCGGGTCGTAACCGGGGATGTAGAAAACATGCCGATGCCGCACCTGATCCGCGCCGGAAATAGACTGCTCGGGCGTCACCTGTTCTTCGGCCATTCTGTCCCCATCTTACTGCCCGAAAGCTTAACGGGGAATTTCCCCGAGCGTAAGACGTCAGCCCAGCGTTGCAAGCGATGGGAAGGTTTCGAGCAACCACCATGAGAACATGCTGAACGCGCCGGTCACCAGCGCCAGTCCGACAAGGAGCAGAAGACCGCCCATCACCTTTTCGATCAGGCCCATGTGGCGTTTCAGCCGGTTCATCACCACCATGGAGCGGGTCAGGAACATTGCCGCCAGCAGGAAGGGAATACCCAGCCCGGCCGCGTAGATGCCCAACAGGACCGTCCCCCGCGTCAGAGAGGCCTCTGAGGCGGCGAGAGACAGGATCGCACCAAGCTGTGGGCCGATGCAGGGCGTCCAGCCAAAGGCAAAGGCCAGCCCGAGGATATAGGCCCCGAAAGACGACCCGCCCGCGTCGCCCGCATCCATGCGCGCCTCGCGGTCAAGAAACGGAATACGAAAGACGTTCAGGAAATGCAGGCCAAAGATGATGACCACAACCCCGGAGATCCGCGCGAACAGCTCCTGGTTCTGCAGGAAGAACGCCCCAAAGGCAGAGGCGGTAAAGCCGAGCAGCAGGAACACCGTGCTGAGACCGAGGACAAAGAACAGCGCCGCGATGATCGCCTTGCGCCGCCCGGCCCGGTCATCCTGCATATCGTTCAGCGTCACCCCGCTCATATAGGCAAGGTACGGCGGCACGATCGGCAGCACGCAGGGCGACAGAAAGCTGATGATACCGGCAACGAGGGCCACGATCATCGCGGGTGCAAGGCCTGCATCTAGGATTTCAATTCCGAACATGTACATGGTCTTAGGGCATTCGCCGGACCGGGTCACGCCCCCTTGCCATGGCAGATGGTCACATCCCTGTGGACAGGCTGAAACATCACGATTATCCCGAAGGCATGAATGAGATCGCCGATACGCTGGACGCCAACGGGCTGCTCTGCCCCCTGCCCGTCCTCAAGGCCCGCAAGCGCCTGCAGCCGCTGGCGCCGGGTGCCGTTCTGAAAGTGCTTGCCGACGATCCGGCGGCGATTATCGACATGCCGCATTTCTGCGCCGAGGCCGGTCACGCGCTGATCTCTCAGGAAGAGCAGGACGGCCAGCAGGTCTACCTGATCCGCAAGGGCGGCTAGGCCTCCGTCGGGACCGGCAATCAACAGAGACAAAGAAAAACCCCGGCACATCGGCCGGGGTTTTCTGTCTTTCAGGTCTATGGCCCGGGTCAGCTGCCCAGCGACCACCAGCCGCGCCGCTTGGGCTTGCTCGGCTCGTCTTTTTCCGGTTCGGAATCGCCGTTGGCTGCAACCGGCTCCGGCTCTTTGGGTGTCTCGGCTACAGGGGCCGGGCTGGCCGTCTTGGTTTCGGGCGCAGCGGCAGGTTCCGGCGCGGTTTCGGCTTCGGAGGTTTCCTCAGCCACCGGTTCGGGCTTTTCCTCGGCGACCGGCTCAGCGGCAGGCGCTTCCGGCTCGGCGGTGGTTTCCGCGACTGGCTCTGCCGCAGGTGCTTCTGCGACAGGTTCCGCCGTCGCTTCTTCTGCTGCCGGTGCTTCAGCCTCGGCCTCGACCGGCGCCGCTTTCTTGCGGGACCGGCTGCGCTTGGGCTTGGGCTTCTCCTCGACGGCTTCGGCCTCGGTCACGTCTTCCGAGACGCTGGCATCGGCACTGGCGGTTTCCTCGGCAGCCGTCTCGGCTTCCTTCGACTTGGAGCGAGATCTGGACCGGCTGCGCGAGCGGGATTTCGACTTGGGCTTGTCCTCGGTCGATGCTTCGGCCTCGGCATCAGCTTCGGCGGTGTCCGCGCTGGCCTCGGCCGTGGTTTCAGCCATGACAGGTTCCGGCTTGCTTTCGTCGCCGGACTGATCGTCGGACTTGTCGCCCTCAGACTCGCCATTGCCGTTCGACTGGTCCTGACCGTTCGAATCGCCGTTCGACTTACCGCCACGCCGCCGACGACGACGACGCTTGCGCTTGGGCTTGTTCTCACCGTCATTTTCAGACGGAGTGTTATCCGCGCCGGACCCGGTATCCTCGTCTTCGCTCTCGCTGGCATCCTCGTCCGCGTCGATCTGGTCCATGATCGAGGTATCGACCGAGACCACCGGCGCCGCGACAGGGATCGCACGGGTCGCTGTCTTGAACTTCTCAAGCGAGAAATCGGGGCTGACCAGATGCGGGTCGCCTTCGATACGCACGGACAGACCGTAGCGCGCCTCGATCTGGGCGATATGTTCGCGCTTCTGGTTCATCAGGAAATTCGCGATACCGACCGGGCACTTGACCAACACCTCGCGCGAGCGGCGACGCACGCCTTCTTCCTCGATCTGGCGCAGGATCGACAGCGCCATGTTGTCGTCCGAGCGGATCAGGCCGGTGCCGTGGCAGGACGGGCAAGGCTGGGTCGTCGCCTCGATCATGCCGGGGCGCAGACGCTGACGGCTCATCTCCATCAGGCCGAAACCGCTGATCCGGCCCACCTGGATGCGGGCGCGGTCGGTCTTGAGCTTGTCCTTCATCTTCTTTTCGACGGCGGCGTTGTTCTTGCGCTCGTCCATATCGATAAAGTCGATAACGATCAGACCGGCAAGGTCGCGCAGGCGCAGCTGGCGGGCGACCTCTTCGGCGGCTTCAAGGTTGGTCTTGAGCGCGGTTTCCTCGATCGAGCCTTCCTTGGTGGCGCGGCCCGAGTTCACGTCGATGGCAACCAGCGCTTCGGTCACGCCGATCACGATATAACCGCCGGACTTCAGCTGTACGGTCGGGTTGAACATCCCGCCAAGATAGCTTTCGACCTGGTAGCGCGCGAAAAGCGGCATCGGCTCGTTGTAGAGTTTCACGTTCTTCGCGTGGGACGGCATGATCATCTTCATGAAGTCCTTGGCGATGCGATAGCCGCGCTCACCCTCGACGAAAACCTCGTCGATGTCGCGGTTATAAAGATCGCGGATCGACCGCTTGATCAGATCGCCCTCTTCGTAGATCCGGGCCGGAGCGATGGATTTCAGCGTCAGCTCGCGGATCTGCTCCCAGAGCCGCTGCAGGTATTCATAGTCGCGCTTGATCTCGGCCTTGGTCCGCTTGGCACCGGCGGTGCGCACGATCAGGCCTGCGCCGGTCGGGACGTCGATCTCGGCGGCGATTTCCTTGAGCTTCTTGCGGTCGGCGGCGTTGGTGATTTTGCGCGAAATGCCGCCGCCACGGGCGGTGTTCGGCATCAGCACGCAGTACCGGCCTGCAAGCGAGAGATAGGTGGTCAGCGCCGCGCCCTTGTTGCCGCGCTCTTCCTTGACGACCTGAACCAGCAGCACCTGCCGGACCTTGATGACTTCCTGGATCTTGTATCGACGCGGGCGCGGTTTGCGCACCGGGCGAAGATCTTCGGCGTCATCCTCTTCGGCGACGGATTCGATGGTGTCGTCCTTGTCCGCCGCGTCTGCGCCGTCCTCGTCATCGCCATCGTCGCTGTCATCCTGATCGGCATCGTCCTGATCCGTATCGGGCTGATCGCTGTCTTCGGGCTCTTCGACCGGGGTTTCGGCGACGCGTTCCATCGGCGAGGACCCTTCGGGCACCTCGTCCGCGGCATCCACCGCATCCGCCATGTCATCGCTCAGGTCGATGGTCTCCATCCCGCTGATTTCGCCTTCGACCTCTTTGGTCTCGACGGCATCCTTGGGGGTGGTTTCCTCGCTCTTGGAGCGCGAGCGCGAGCGGGATTTCCTTGACTTGGTCGGCTTGGCGGCCTCGGCCTCGTCTTTGGCGCGCTGTGCCTCGGCATAGGCGCGTTCTTCCTCCATCAGCGCCTGACGGTCGGCGACGGGGATCTGGTAATAATCCGGGTGAATCTCGGAAAAGGCGAGGAAACCGTGCCGGTTGCCGCCGTAATCGACAAAGGCCGCCTGAAGCGACGGTTCGACCCGTGTTACCTTTGCGAGGTATATGTTGCCAGCAAGCTGGCGTTTGTTTTCGGATTCAAAGTCGAACTCCTCAACCTTGTTTCCGTCGACCACCACGACGCGGGTTTCTTCCGCGTGGGTGGCATCGATAAGCATTTTCTTGGCCATGTGTCCTTGATGCACAACCGCAACCGCGCCCGACCTGGCGGACGCGCGCGTTTGGGGTGGTGTCTTGAAAGGGCGATTTTGGACGCGGCGCGGCAGGGTCTGGCTCCTGGCCTACCCGACTGATTTTTCAGTGCTCGCTCGCGCGTCATCGCGGTTCTTCTCCGACAGGCCGGGATGTCCCGTTACCTGCCCATTCTTTCCTTCGCCACTTTACTTGCAACGAAGGTACTCCACTGATCCTTGGAAGGATCAAATCAGCCTGCCGGGAAACTGGAGGGATTTTGTCCAGCACCGCTTCCCAAGCAGCGAAACTCTCTCCGGTCCGGCGTGGGAACGCACAAAACCGTTTGTCTACTTAATGCCATGACGCGGTGAAAGACAATGGTCAACTTGGTTAAGCGACCGCAAATACAGAAACACGCCTTTTGGTTGAGCAACGCCCCGCGCCCCGTCAGGCGCGCGAGGCGGTTTCCGGCTAGAGCCCGTAGAGCGCGCCGAATTTCGCTTCGAGATAATCGAGAAGCGGTGCTTCGGACACCGGCGCACCGGTCGCCTTTTCGATGACCTGACGCGGTTCGTACAAGCCGCCGTGGCGCTGGACATTCTCGCGCAGCCAGCTTGTGGCCCCCAGCGTATCGCCCGCCGAGAGCTGGTCGTCGAGCAGCGGCACCGCTTCGCGCAGCGCATGATGCAGGCAGCCGGCGTAGACGTTTCCAAGGCTGTAGGTCGGGAAATAGCCGAACAGCCCCACCGACCAGTGCACATCCTGCAGGCAGCCGTTCGAGGGCCGGTCGACCGCATAGCCGAAGTCGGCTTCGAAGCGGTCGTTCCACGCGGCCTCAAGGTCGGCAACCTGCAGATCGCCCGACATCAGAGCCCGTTCCAGATCGAAACGCAGCATGATGTGAAGGTTGTACTGCACCTCGTCGGATTCCGTGCGGATATAGCCGTTGTGCACCCGGTTCACCGCGCCAAAGAACTCGTCCGCCGAGTTGATGCCGAAATTACCGTAGACTTCGCGCATCTCTTCAAAGAGCCATCCCGTAAAAGCGCGCGAGCGGCCAAGCTGGTTCTCGTAGATCCGGCTCTGGCTTTCATGCACGCCCATTGAGGCCCCATGACCAATCGGAGTCAGCGCATAGGCATCGTCGATGCTTTGCTCATAGGCTGCGTGTCCAACCTCATGGATCGTCGAATAGATGCAGTTGAACGGGTCTGACGGGTTGGTGCGCGTGGTGATCCGCACGTCCATGCCGCTACCCGAGCTGAACGGATGCACCGCCTTGTCCACCCGGCCCCGGTTCATGTCATAGCCAAAGGTGCGGGCCAGTTTCCGGGCCAGACGCATCTGCACCTTTTCGTCATAGAGCCCGGTCATGCCCTTGGGCGCGGGCTTGTCCAGCACCGCCGCGCGCAACTCCACCAGTCGGGGACGCATCGCATCGAACAGCGTGGCGATCTCGGCCCCGGTGATGCCCGGTTCGTAATCGTCGAGCATCGCGTCATAAAGCGTCCCGCCCGCCGCCAGCGCCGCGCCCTCTTCGCGTTTCAGCTCGACGACGCGTTCCAGCACCGGCAGAAAGGCCGAGACGTCCTCGTCAGCCCGGGCCGCCGCCCATTTGCCCTGCGCCTCGGAGGTGACCTGCGCCAGTTCCTTGGCCAGTCGCGCCGGCACCTTGTTGGCCCGGTCGAACGCCCGGCGGATTTCACGGAGCTGCGCTGCGCCAACCTCGTCCGGGGCCTCGGCCTTTTCCAGCCAGTCGCCGACTTCGGGCGCGGAACGGCGCGCGTGCAGGACGGATTCGATGGCGGCCATTTCGGCCCCCCGCTGGGCGGTCGCGCCGCGCGGCATGACGGTTTCCTGATCCCAGCCCAGCCGACCGGCAATTTCGCCAAGGGCCGTGGTGTCGCGGGCATAGCTCATCAGGTCTTCATATGCGCTCATTTCGCGCCTCCTTTGGAATTGCCCCGGATCGACGTGACCACCGGGTAGGCCGACAGGTAACGCGCGCGCAGGATCAGGGACCAGAGTACAACCGCCATGAACTGGTGCAGGATCGCAACCTGCACCGGTGCCGCATAAAGAACGGTCACGATGCCCAGCAACATCTGGATGATCAGCGCCGCAAATACCGCGTTAAAGGCAAACCGCGTCGCCGTATGGGCGCTGCGCCGCCCGCGCAGCCAGACCACCACGCCAAAAGCAAACAGCAGGTAGCCGACGATACGGTGGATGAACTGCACAAGACCCGGGCTTTCGAAGAAATTCCGCCACATCTGCGGTTCGGGGAAGGCATTCGGCGGAAAGAACTGCCCGGCCATCATCGGCCAGTCGTTATAGGTGCGGCCCGCGTCGATCCCCGCCACAAGCGCCCCGATCAGGATTTGCAGAAACGCGAAATGCAAAAGCCCGGTCGCCATGCCGAACTGTTTCGCCTCCTTGGCGCGGCGCGCCTGCATCAGGTCACGCTCGCTGCGGCCCAGCAGGTAAACATACCACGCGATGAACCCGAGGATCATGAAAGCCAGCCCCAGATGGATTGCGAGCCGGTAGCTCGCGACCGAAGTGACGCCCTCGCCTTGCGTTATGCCCGAATGCACCATCCACCAGCCGATTGCGCCCTGAAGCCCGCCCAGCGCGCCGATCAGCAGCAGCCGGCCGGTCCAGCCCGCCGGGATCTGGCGCGCGGCAAGAAAGCCGAGAAAGCCCAGCCCCCAGACAAGGCCAATCGCGCGGCCAAGCTGACGATGCCCCCATTCCCACCAGTAGATCTGCTTGAAATCCGACAGCTCCATCCAGCTGTGCTGAATGCGAAACTGGTCGATCTGCTGGTACTTCTCGAATTCCGACTGCCACTCGGCCTCGCTCATCGGTGGCAGCGCACCGGTAAGCGGACGCCATTCGGTGATCGACAACCCGCTGTCGGTCAGCCGGGTCAGCCCGCCCACGGCGATCATCACCACGACCAGTGCAAACAACACCATCAGCCATGCCCGGATGCCACGGCGTGCGCCGGTGCGGGTCTTGCCGCTGCTGGTCTTGTCGATCAGCCCGGTCTGGGCCTCGGGCCGCTTATCGCCGGTTTCGGAAACTTCTTCGAAGATGCTGCGCTTTGAGCTCATCTTTTCCTCATGCGTCATTCGGGTCGGAACCTAAGCCGCAAGCGCCCAAGGGTCCAGCGCGATCAATCGCCGCGCTCTTTCCAGCGCACCATCTGCCGCATGATGCCGTGCAACATGCGCACATCCACCTGCGTCAGCGGCATCCGCGACCAGAGATTGCGCAGGTTCATCTTCATCGAGGCGGCCTTGTGTTCGGGAAAGAAGAACCCCGCCTGCTCAAGCCGCTCTTCGAAATGATCGCCCAGCGCCGCGATTTCATGGCCTTCGGCCCAGTCGGTCTTGCCCAGCGGCGTCGCCTCATGAGTGACCGCACCGCTCTGGCGCATCCACTCATAGCTCATCAACAGCGTGCATTGCGCAAGGTTGAGCGAGGCGAATTCCGGGTTTACCGGGACCGAGATGATCGCATTGGCGCGCGCGATCTCTTCGTTTTCCATACCCGCGCGTTCGGGGCCGAACAGCACGGCGACCTTTTCGCCTTCTCCGATCCGTCGCGCCGCTTCCTGCATCGCACGTTCCGGACTGAACACCGGCTTGGTCAGCCCGCGTGGCCGGGCGGTGGTCGCCAACACATAGGTGCAATCGGCAAGCGCGTCGGGAAAGGTGTCGTATATCTGCGCCTCGTCCAGCAGTCGCCCTGCCCCGCTTGCCATCACCACGGCCTTTTCATTCGGCCAGCCATCACGCGGCGCGACGATCCGCATCCGGTCAAGCCCGAAGTTCCACATCGCCCGGGCGGCGGCACCGATATTCTCGCCCATCTGCGGGCGCACCAGCACGAAGGATGGCTGCGGTTGGTCAGTTGGCATAAGGGGTTCCCGTAAAAGCTGGGCCGTCCTCTAGTCCCTGACATGCATTTGGGCAACCCGTACAGGCGAAACCGGTTTGCATCACGGTGCGAATTCGCTAGACGAGGTCAATCACGAACCGAGGAATACGGCCATGACCGCGCCCGAGCAGCCGCAAATATACCTGATCACCCCGCCCGCCTTTGAACTGAGCCATTTCCCCGACCAGCTTGCCGAAGTTCTGGACGAGGTCGAGATCGCCTGCGTCCGACTTGCCCTCGCCAGCCGCGACGAGGATGTTCTGGGCCGGGCAGCGGACGCGCTGCGCGAGATCACCCATGCGCGCGACGTGGCGCTGGTGATTTCCGATCACGTTGTTCTGGCCGAACGGCACGGCCTTGACGGGGTACACCTGAGCGACGCGGCCCGCTCGGTCCGTTCGGCGCGCAAGGCGCTTGGGCCGGACGCGATTGTCGGCAGCTTCTGCGCGGCCTCGCGCCACGACGGCATGACCGCGGGCGAAGCCGGGGCGGATTACGTCTGTTTCGGCCCCGTGGGCGAGACCACGCTGAATGACGGCACCCGCGCCGAGGCCGAGCTGTTCCAGTGGTGGTCCGAGATGATCGAGATCCCGGTGGTCGCCGAGGGCGCGCTGACCGAAGATCTGATGCGCAGCCTTGCGCCCGCCACCGATTTCTTTGGCATCGGCGACGAGATCTGGTCGAGCGATCAGCCCCTTGCCCGGTTGAACCAGCTCATCTCGGCGATGGGTTAAAGGAACACCCGTTCGACAAACCAGTAGGTGCCGATCACCGCGATCACGCAGGAGGCCGGCACCGCGATCCGCGACCGGTACCACGGCTTGTCCCGGAACCAGAAGCCGACGAGCAGAAAGGCAATGGCGATCACCGTCAGCTGCCCGATCTCGACACCGACGTTGAACCCCAGCAGCGCAGGCACGAACTGCGCCTGCGGCAGACCGAACTCCGCGAGCACACTGGCAAAGCCCAGCCCGTGCAACAGCCCAAAGCCGAACACGATGACGGGCCGCCAGCGGTGCAGCTTGCTGGTCAGGACGTTTTCAACCGCCACATAGGTGATCGAGGCCGCGATCAACGGCTCGACAATCGATCCCGGCACGGAAACCAGCCCCAAAGCGCCCAGCGCCAGTGTGACGGTATGGGCAAGGGTAAAGGCGCTGATCTGCCAGAGCAGCGGCCCCAGCCGGGTCGACAGAAAGAACAGCCCGAGCACGAACAGGATGTGATCCAGCCCCTTGGGCAGGATATGATCGAAGCCCACGGGGACGTAGGCGGTGAAAGCCTCAACCGGCCCACCCGCAAATCCACCCGCCACGGCAATGGCCTCGCTATAGGCGCCGCCCTCGATGAAACCGGTATAGGGATCTTCGACCCCCTGCTGGCGCAACCCCAGATCACCCGAGCCAACCGGCCAGCCGACGATGATGGTCTGCGTCCCCTCGGGCAAGTCCCCAGTCACCGTCAGGATCGAGTTGCGCGCATACTGCGGGTCTGCCACCTCGGGGATGTCCAAACCTTCCGGCGACAGGATGACCGGCTCATCCCCGTCGGCCAGTACGGTGACGGATGCCAGCCAGGCCTCAATCCAATTCTGCGCCTCGGACTCGAGCTCTTCAGGCGGCAAACGGCGCAGGGTATCGAAACGCTCGGCCTCGCTAGCGTTATTGGTATCCTGCACCTCGTCCAGATCGATCCCGGCCAGAAACGCCTCAAGGTTCATGCGCAGCTCAAGCGTAAGCACCCCCTCCTCGATGGTCAGATCACCGATCGTCGGCGTCACCTCATGCGCGGCACCGCCCGAGGGCAGCATGAACCACAGGCTTGACAGGATCATCGCAAGGGTCAGTTTGATCCGGGTGAGCAGCAGAGGTATTTCCATGTGTCGCGGCATCCTGACCCTGTCGGCATTCATATGGCTTGTGTCGAGTTTTCAAACTCTTGCACATGAGTTCTGGATAGAACCAGAGGAATATCAAATCCAGCCCCGCGGGCCCCTATCCGCCGATTTACGGAACGGTCAGGAATTCGAAGGCATCAATCTTCCCTATTTCAGCCGGAACACCGAACGGTTCGAGATGATCCACGAGGGCGACATCGAACCTGTCGCCACGCGCATGGGCAACATTCCAGCGCTTGAGGCCACGGCCGGTGAACCGGGCCTGCTGGTCATCCTGCATGAAAGCGCGCCCGCTACCCTGACTTACGACGACTGGGAAACCTTCGCGCGCTTCATTGCGCATAAGGATTTCGGCGATATCGAATCCCGTCACACGGAGCGCGGCCTGCCCCGCGACGGGTTCCGCGAAATCTACCGCCGCTTTGCCAAGGCGCTCGTGGCCGTGGGTGACGGCAGCGGGACGGATAGCCCGAGCGGCATGGAAACGGAGTTCGTCGCCCTTACCAACCCCTATACCGACACGGATGACAGCATCTCGGTCCGGCTGCTCTATCAGGGTGCCCCACGCGCGGACGCGCAGGTCGAGGTTTTCGACAAGGCCCCCGACGACACGGTCACTATCACCTACCAGCGGACCGATGAAAATGGCGAGGTCACGGTGCCCCTGTCACCCGGTCATCGCTACCTGCTGGACGCCGTAGCGCTGCGGGAAGCGCCGCAGGAATCGAAGGCGGCGTGGGAATCGCTCTGGGCGGCATTAACCTTTGCACGCCCCTGATACGGCTCTGCCTTGCCAGTCGCCCTGATTATGGGCAGAAGGCAAATCATGAAACAAACCGCGCCTAGTGACATCCTTTGCATCGGCAGCGTCCTCTGGGACGTGATCGGCCGCGCCGCCAGCCATATGCGGCAGGGTTCCGATGTGCCGGGCCGCATCACCCGCCTGCCCGGCGGTGTCGCCATGAACATTGCCATGACGCTGGCGCGGTTCGGCCTGCGCCCGGTACTGCTCAGCGCCATTGGACAGGACCCCGAAGGGGACGAACTGATCGACGCCTGCCGCAAGCTTGGCATGGAAACGGCGCATGTCTACCGCTCCGAAGATCTGCCGACCGATCGCTATATGGCGGTCGAAGGCGCGAACGGGCTGATCGCGGCCATAGCCGACGCCCATTCTCTCGAAGAAGCCGGGGACAAGATCCTGCGTCCGCTGACAGGCGGCGCGCTTGGGTCCGAGGCGCAGCCCTATGAGGGCATAGTTGCGCTCGACGGCAACCTGACCAAGTCGCTGCTTGAAACCATCGCGCAGAGTCCGGCCTTTGCCCGCGCCGATCTGCGCGTGGCCCCGGCCTCTCCCGGCAAGGCGGAACGGCTGCTGCCTTTCCTTTCCTCCGGGCGCGCCACGCTTTACGTCAACCTAGAAGAAGCCGGCCTGCTTTGTCAGGACGAATTCCCCGATACCGAGGCCGCTGCCGCCGGGCTTCTGTCGCGCGGGGCGAACCGGGTACTTGTCACCGATGGTGGACGCGCCGCAACCGAGGCCGATCAGGACCGGATGCTGACGCAAGTGCCGCCGCAGGTGCTGGTGACACGGGTGACCGGCGCGGGCGATACATTCATGGCCGCCCACCTGGCGGCAGAACATGCGCGCGCAGATCGCGACGCGGCGCTGGAAAGCGCCCTGCGTGCGGCCGCCCGATACGTCTCAGGAGAAATGCCGCTGTGATCGACATCACCTATTCCGCCGAAGTCCAGAGTGCCCGCGACGCGGGTACGCCCATCGTCGCGCTCGAAAGCACGATCATCACCCACGGCATGCCCTATCCGCAGAATATCGAGGTCGCCGCCGAGGTCGAACAGGATATCCGCAACAGCGGCGCGACCCCCGCTACCATCGTTGTGCTCGAAGGCCGTCTGCATGTCGGCCTCGAGAAGGACCAACTGGCCCGTCTGGGTCAGGCAAAGGATGTCGCCAAGCTGTCGCGTGCGGATATCGCCGCCTGTCTGGCAACCGGCGGCACAGGCGCAACCACCGTCGCCGCCACGATGATCGCCGCGCGGCTTGCGGGCATCGAGGTTTTTGCCACCGGCGGGATCGGCGGCGTACATACCGGGGCCGAGCAGAGCTTTGACATATCCGCCGACCTCTTGGAGCTGGCCCAAACGCCCGTTACCGTCGTTGCCGCAGGGCCCAAGGCGATCCTCGACATCCCCAAAACGCTCGAAGTGCTGGAAACGCAGGGCGTGCCGGTGATCTGCTACGGACAGGACAGCCTGCCCGCCTTCTGGTCGGCCAGCTCTCCCCATGCCGCGCCGCTGCGCATGGACGATGCGGAAACCATCGCCCGCGCGCATTTCCTGCGTCGTCACATGGGGCTTCCGGGTGGCCAGCTTGTCGCCAATCCGATCCTTGCAGAAGATGAAATCCCCGCCAGCGAACTGGCCCCTGTCATCGCTCAGGCGCAGGCCGAAGCCGACGCACAGGGCGTCGCGGGCAAGGCGATCACGCCCTTCCTGCTACAGCGTATTTTCGAGATCACCGAGGGCCGTTCGCTCACCGCCAATATCGCGCTGGTGCGCAACAACGCCCGGCTTGCTGCCCGTATCGCAATCGCGCTGAACAAAATTCGACGCTAGCAGCCTCCGAAAGGGTCCGACCCATTGTCGCGCGGGTCAAGACTTCCTAACTTGCGCGCATATCTGGTGGAATTACGATGAACACCCCTTTCGACGAAGACACAAAACGCCGTGGCGGACGGATCGGTACCCTGCGGGCGTCATTCCTGACGGGGCTGGTCATCATTGCCCCCGTCGGCCTGACCATCTGGCTTATCTGGACCGTCATCGGCTGGATCGACGGCGTGGTCCTGCCGCTTGTGCCGCACGACCTGCGGCCCGAGCAATATATCGGGATCAACCTGCGCGGCGTCGGGGTGATCATCTTCCTGATCTTCACCACCTTCATCGGCTTTATCGGACGCGGGCTCATCGGTCGGTCGTTGATCCGCTGGGGCGAAAGCATCGTCGATCGCATGCCGGTCGTGCGTTCCGTCTATTCCGGCATCAAGCAGATCTCGGAGACCGTATTCGCCCAAAGCGAGCGTTCCTTCGAAAAAGCCTGCCTTATCCAGTACCCGCGCAAGGGCATCTGGGCGGTCGGCTTCATCTCGACGACCGCACGGGGCGAAGTTGCGACCCGGGCGGAAACCTCGGGCGAGTTGATGAGCATTTTCGTCCCGACCACGCCGAACCCGACTTCGGGCTTCCTGCTGTTCTTCCCGAAAGAGGACGTGATCGAACTGGACATGAGCATCGAAGACGCGGCCAAGCTGGTGATCTCTGCCGGTCTTGTCTATCCGAACGGCAACAAGACCAACGGCCACTAGCCCCTAGCTGTACATCGACGCCAGATCGATCGTCCCGCGTTCGTTCAAGTCGGATTTGTGCTCGGCCAAAAACCTTTCGGTCATCGTGCGGCCCGCGTGTTTCAGCTGGCCAATCACCAGCGGGTTCGGGATCAGTTTTGTCGCGACTGACAGATCGTTCATCAGGTCGTCATCCGAGATCATGTGGACCAGCACCCGCGACTTGTCGGTGCTGGTCAGCCGCCCCTCTTCCAGCAGCCGCTGCACAAAGGCGATGGCCCGCAATTCGCGCAGCAGCGACGAGTTGAAACTGATCTCGTTGATCCGGTTCTGGATCTGCTGCGGGGTGATCGGCACCTGATCGCGTTCCAGCGGGTTGATGTTCACGATGACGATGTCGTCTGGCAAGTTGTCTCCGAACAGCGGGAACAGCGCCGGGTTACCGGTATAGCCCCCGTCCCAATAAGCCTCCCGCCGCCCGGTCTTTGGATCGTCGATCTCAACCGCCTGGAACATCGTGGGCAGGCAGGCCGAGGCAAGGATTGCATCTGTGGTGATCTCGTCATGGGTGAAGATCCGAATCTTGCCGGTCCGGACGGCCGTCGCGCATATATAAAGCTCCGGCCCCTCGTCGGCGCAGACATTGTCAAAGTTCAGCGCCTCGACCAGAGGCTGCACCGCGTTGCGATAGAACGGCCCATAGCTATAGGGCGAAATCGTGCGCGCCACCGCATCGGACCACGCGTACAACGGCGACAGTTCCAGCGCCTGAGCGAACGGTCCGACGGTCGCCGCCCTGAACCATTCCGCCATGCCCGGCAGATCGCTTGCCCCGACACCGCTCCAGATCGCATCGAGACTGGCGCGCGCCCCGTCGCGCCCGCCTGCCAGTATTCCCGCCTTGTAGGCGGCACCGTTCAGCGCCCCGGCAGAGGTGCCGGAAATTCCGGCGATCTCGATGTCTTCCTCATCCAGCAACCGGTCGAGCACGCCCCATGTGAACGCCCCGTGCGCACCGCCACCCTGCAAGGCGAGATTGATCCGTTTGACAGCCATCAAGTGCCCTTTCACCTATGAAAACGCGCGATATTTACGCCGGGGTGCGACATACCGCTCCTAGACATTCATTATCGCGCATATGTGATTTTTGATTGAAACCGGTTCTGTTAGACCCAAGTTCAGAAAACAGTAATCCGTACGTACGAGGCCCCGAATGAGCAATCCGACACGACGCCGATTTCTTGCCACCGCCACCGCTTCTGCCGCGCTGATCCCGGCCGCGAAAGCATGGGCGGTCGAAATCGAAGACCCCAGCCTTACCCATGACGAAAGCCTCGCGCCGGTACGCCGCAACATCTCGAGCTTTTCGGCGCAGGACTGGCGCGACCACTTCGACACGCTCGGCGTGGCCAGCATCGTGGCCGACACGACCTCGCGCGCGCTGCATTATTGGGATGCGACCGGCGAAGATTACCGGATCTACCCAACCTCTGTCCCGATGAGCGACGAGTTGACCAAGCGCGGCTACACCAAGATCGTGCGCAAAAAGGTTGGCCCCGACTGGACGCCGACCCCCAACATGCTCGAACGCGACCCCGATCTGAAATACATGCCGCCGGGCCCCGGCAACCCGCTGGGCACCCATGCGATGTATCTCGACTGGCCCGCCTATCTGATCCACGGCACCCATGACACCCGCAAGATCGGGCGCCGGTCGTCGAGCGGATGTATCGGGCTGTACAATCATTTCATCGCCGAACTCTATGAGATCACGCCGGTCGGCACGCAGGTTCGCGTCATCTGACGCCATCGCCCGCGCCCGGTCCTGGGCGCGGGCGCATTTCATCAGGATGCCGTCCAGCCGCCATCGGCGCTGATCGTCGTACCGGTGATCTGATCCGCCGCCGATGAGCAGAGGAAAACCGCGATCCCGGCGATCTGTTCGACGGTCGCAAATTCCTTGGACGGCTGTTTGGCAAGGATCACCTTTTCCACCGCCTCATCCTCGGAAATCCCGTATTCCTTGGCCGTGTCCGGAATCTGCTTTTCCACCAGCGGTGTCAGCACGTAGCCCGGGCAGATCGCATTGACGGTGATCGTTTCCTTCGCGGTCTCCAGCGCGGCGACCTTGGTCATGCCGACAACACCGTGCTTGGCGGTCACATAGGCCGATTTGAACGGGCTTGCCCGCAAGCCGTGGGCCGAGGCCACGTTGACCACCCGGCCCCATCCGGCCTTGCGCATCATCGGCAGCGCCGCCGCCATGGTGTGAAAGGTCGAGTTCATGTTGATCGCGATGATCGCATCCCATTTTTCCGCCGGGAATTCATCAATCGCGGCGACATGCTGGATACCGGCGTTGTTCACGAGGATATCGCAGGCGCCCGCCTCTTCGACCAGCTTACGGCATTCGTCGCCCTTGGACATGTCCGCCTTGATGTAACGGGCCGTGACGCCCGTCTCCTTGGCGATTTTCTCGGCCAGGGCGTGGTCTTCTTCGTTATCCGTAAATGAGTTCAGGACGACATTCGCACCGGCGCGCGCCAGTTCCCATGCGATTCCCAGACCGATTCCCGAGTTTGACCCGGTGATGACGGCGGTTTTTCCCGACAGTGACATGGTGTTTCCTTCTCGTCAGATGATCACGGGCAGAGTTGCATGCTGCACCTGCCAAATAAACGGCTAAATCCGCACAAGGGTTCGATGATTTTTGCCCAGTTCGCCGCGTTTGGACGATCTGCCGCAGGCAGCCGGCGGATCGGCCATTTTCAGCCGGTGGGCCCAATATATGCTGGTGACGGCGCGCTGCCTGTGAAAGACGGCAGCAACGCGACCGAGAGGAGTCTCGTGCATGATTCCCGTCGCAGTAAAACCCGGAAAACGCCAACCCGACGAGCTAGGGACAATGACGCGGATGCCGCAGGAAACGCAGGGATCAGGGACAAAAAAAACGCCCGCACGAAGCGGGCGTTAAGTTATTGAGGCAGGTTTCATACAGGCAAGAAACCTATCGAGCAGTGCCCCTGTTATAAGCAATTCCGCAGCGGCATCCAAGCTAAAAGTTTGAAAAGACGTGAATCCCACGTTAGCCTTGTTGCCAATAATATAAGGCCAGAGCAGATTGTCGCCAAAATGAAGATCAATTATTTCCGCCACTTCCCGGCGATCGGACGTGGATTCGCCGCCGGAGTCGCAATGGGATTCGCAGCCGCCCTGACGGGCTCTCTGGCCGGTGCCGAGCCCAGCCATGGCATAGCTATGTATGGCGACCCTGCCCTGCCACCGGATTTTGTGTCGCTCCCTTATGCCAACCCCGAGGCGCCCAAGGGCGGAAAAATCGTATTCGGGAACACCGGCGGTTTCGATTCACTCAATCCGTTCGTCTCGAAAGGCACATCGCCCTGGCAAATGCGTTTCTGGAGCTACGAGTCCCTCATGGGGCGATCCTGGGACGAACCTTTCACCCTTTACGGTCTTCTTGCCGAATCGATAGAGACCCCGCCCGACCGCTCATGGGTCGAATTCACCCTCCGCCCCGAGGCTCGATTCTCGGATGGCAGCCTCGTCACCGTCGAAGACGTGATCTGGTCCTACGAAATCCTCGGCGAGGAAGGCCACCTGCGCTATCAGGGTTTCGCCGATCAGGTCGAAAGCATGGAGCAGACCGGACCGCGCAGCCTGCGCATCACCTTTAACCGCGAAGACCGCGAACTGGCGCTGATCGCCGGGATGCGTCCGATCCTTAAAAAAGCGCAATGGGAAGGCAAGGATTTCGCCAATGCGCCTCTGTCAGAAATTCCCATCGGCACAGGGCCTTACGTGGTGTCCGATTATCAGGCCGGTCGTCAGGTCCGGCTGGAACGCAACCCGGACTACTGGGGCAAGGATGTACCGTTCCGCCGGGGCACGATGAATTTCGACGAGATGGATATCGAATTCTTTGGCGATGGCGCGGTGCTGTTCGAAGCCTTCAAGGCCGGCACCCTCACGGTCGAACGTGAATACAACGCCGAGAAATGGAACAGCCAGTACGATTTCCCCGCGATCCAGCGCGGCGATGTCATCAAGACCGAGATCAGGCACGGCCGTCCCACCGGCATGACCGGCTTTGTCATGAACACCCGCCGCCCGCCGCTGGATGACTGGCGCGTGCGCGAGGCGCTGCTGCTTGCCTTCAACTTCGAGTTCATCAACGACACGATGACTGGCGGCGAACAGGCGCGCATCCACTCCTACTTCGACAACTCCGAGCTTGGGATGCGCCCCGGCCCGGCGGAGGGGCGCGTGCGCGAGATCCTGATGCCCTATGCCGACAGCCTGCTGCCCGGCGCGCTCGAAGGCTATGACATGCCCGTCTCGGACGGCACCGCGCGCAACCGGTCGAACCTGCGCAAAGCCGCCGCCCTGCTGCAAGAGGCGGGATGGGGTGTCGAGAACGGCCGCCGCGTCAATGCCGACGGCCAGCCGCTGCATTTTACGGTCCTGCTGCGCCAGGGCGATACGCAGAACAGCTCGATCATGGATCTTTACGTCCGCGCTCTGGAACGGCTGGGCATTTCGGTTCGGGTCGATCTGGTGGACAATGCGCAATACACGGCGCGGGAATCCGAACAGGATTTCGACATCACCTCGTTCCGCCGCGATCTGTCCTTGTCACCGGGGAATGAACAGCGGCTCTACTGGGGTAGCGGCACGGCTGACCGCCCCGGCACGCGCAACCTGATGGGGGTCGAGTCGCCCGCGCTGGACGCCGCAATCGACGCAATGCTGGTGTCCGAAACCCGCGAGGATTTCATCTCGGCCGCCCGCGCGCTTGACCGGATTCTGACCAGCGGGCGCTATGTCATCCCGCTCTGGCAGTATGACGTGGACCGGATCGCCCATGCGAAGGAATTGAAATTCCCTGACTATACGCCGGTTTACGGCGACAGGCCGGGCTTTCTGCCCGAAGTCTGGTGGTACGCACAGGATTGAGACAGCCGCCGGTTCGGCAAGGAATTGCCCTGCGACATTTGACCACACCGCGCCCCACCGAAGGTACGTTAGCGTAAACTATCTTCTGCGGCACTGGGGAGGTCACCGTGATGAGGATGCGATGGGCTGAAATAGCCAGTGACTGGTGTATGTGGTCTGAACGAATTCATCACAGGTTTCCACACCTCGATTCCGAGCAGATGAACCTGCTCTATCGGGACCGGAAATCGTTCGAGGCACATCTTGCCGCGACCCATAACCTGTCCCTGATCGAGGCACGCGAGGAAATCGACGATTTCCTCTATGTCGAAACACTGGCACGCGAGCTGTCCGGCATTTCGTCCCGGATGCAATAGCTCAGCTAAGCGACGTCACCCAGAGGATGGTCGCGTCCTCGGGGCTGACCGATATCACGTTATGCCCCATCGTTGCGTCGTAATAGGCGCTGTCACCGCGCCGCATTTCGATGACTTCGTAGAATTCCGTGTAAAGCCGGATCACCCCGGTCAGCACATACAGAAACTCTTCGCCATCGTGACGCACCCAGCCGTCGAATTCCTCCATAGAGCGCGCGCGCACCCGGGTGCGATAGGGCAGCATCTGCTTTTTGGTCAGGCTGTCGGCGAGAAGCTTATGTTCGTAAGTGGCCGTAGCAAGCGGCTGGCCATCGTCTGACTTGGTCACTGCCATGCGCCCGTTCACCTGATCCCGCTGCGGCGGCGTGAACAGCTGTGGCACAGAAATCTGCAATCCCGTCGCCAGCTTTTTCAGCGCGTCATAGGTGGGCGACATCTGCCCGTTCTCGATCTTGGACAGGGTCGAGCGCGCCAGCCCGGCCTGATTGGCGGCCTGTTCCAGCGTCCAGTCCCGTTCCTTGCGCAACTCGCGCACCCGCGCCCCAAGATCGAGCGGTTCGGCTTCGATTTCCGCGCCCGACGCATGGGCAATCTGAATCAGGGATTTCGGGTCTTTGGGTGTCATGGAAATGCTATAGGCCCGCGATCACAGGCTTGCAACGGCGCTTGCATGCCCGCAGACAGCGGGCTAGCCAGCACCATGCTTTCGATTTTCGACAAAGGCGCCTTTGCGCCCTGCCCCGCTCCTTTCAACATGGCCGCCCATGTGCTGGCCCGCGCGCCTGAACTGTCGGACAAGGTCGCGCTTTCAGTGCTGGGGCCAGCCCGATCGACCGACTGGACCTATGGCGCGTTGGAATCCGCCGTGCGCGGCACCGGCACCGGGCTGCTTCAGGCAGGCATCGAACCCGGCGATATCGTCCTCATGCGGCTGGGCAATACGGTCGATTTCCCGATTGCCTACCTTGGCGCCATTGCCGCCGGGATCGTTCCGGTGCCGACCTCGTCGCAACTGACCGAGGGCGAGACGCAGAAGATGGTCGATGACCTGAAACCGGCGGCGATCCTGCTGGACCCCGAGGTCGCCTGCCCGCCGCATCCCAACCGCATCACGCTCGACGGGCTGCGCGCAATGCGTGACCTGCCGCCCTGCGCCTATGCAATGGGCGACCCCGAGCGGCTTGGTTATATCGTTTATACCTCTGGCACCTCGGGCAATCCCCGCGCCGTGGCCCACGCCCATCGCGCGATCTGGGCCCGGCAAATGATGCATGACGGCTGGTATGCCCTGCGCGAAGATGACCGGCTGCTGCATGCGGGCGCGTTCAACTGGACCTATACGCTTGGCACCGGGTTGATGGACCCCTGGACCGTTGGCGCGACCGCTTTGATCCCCGAACCCGGCACCGATCCGGCCCATCTGCCGTTGCGGCTACGTCATCACAAGGCGAGTATTTTCGCAGCCGCGCCGGGGGTTTATCGCAAGTTCCTCAAGGATGACATGCCGCTGAACCTGCCCGATCTGCGCCACGGGCTAAGCGCCGGCGAAAAGCTCTCGCCCAGCCTGTCTGCCGCTTGGACCAGCACCACCGGATGCGGCCTCTACGAGGCCTATGGCATGTCAGAATGTTCGACCTTCATCTCCTCTAGCCCCGATAATCCGGCCCGCGGACAGGCGCTTGGCCAGCCGCAACAAGGGCGTAAGGTCGCCATCCTTGGTCCAGACGGGCCGGTGGATCAGGGCGCGCCCGGCACCATCGCCATTCACCGCAGCGACCCCGGCCTGATGCTGGGATACCTGAACGCCCCGGAAGAAACCGAGGCCCGCATGCAGGGCGACTGGTTCCTGACCGGCGATCAGGGCGCGATGGCGGCGGACGGGCAGATCACCTATCTGGGGCGTGACGACGACATGATGAATGCAGGCGGCTACCGGGTCTCTCCGCTCGAAGTCGAAGCGGCGCTGACCGGTTTTCCCGGCATCGAGATGGTCGGCGTGACCGATGTCGAGATCAAGCAGGACACCCGCATCATCGTGGCATTCTACGCCGGCCCCGCCCAGATCGACGAACAGGCGCTGCGTGACTTTGCAGAACAGAAGCTTGCGCGTTATAAACAACCCCGTGCCTTTGTTTACCTGCCTGAAATGCCCACCGGGGCGAATGGCAAATTGCTGCGCCGCGCCCTGAAACCGTATTTTGAAAGCACTGCCTCATGAGTGAAAAAACAGTAGCCCTCGATATCCTTTCCGATCCGATCTGCCCGTGGTGCTACATCGGCAAGGCGCATCTCGAGACGGCTCTGGCGGCGACACCCGACCACCCCTTTGTTATCCAGTGGCACCCGTTCCAGCTTAACCCCGAGATGCCTGCCGAAGGCATGGACCGTCGCGCCTATCTCGAGGCCAAGTTCGGCGGCAAGGAAGGCGCGATAAAAGCTTATGCGCCGGTGGTTGAACACGCGGAAAAAGCCGGGCTGAACATCAATTTCGAAGGTATCGCACGCACGCCCAACACGCTGGATGCACATCGGCTGATCCATTGGGCCGGGATCGAGCGCAAACAGAACGAGGCGGTCAATGCGCTGTTCAACGCCTATTTCGTCGAAGGCCGCGATATCGGCGATGCCGAGGTTCTGGGCGATATCGCCGACATGATCGGCATGGACGCCTCGGTCATCCGCAAACTGCTGGAATCGGACGCCGACCGCGAGGACATTTCGCGCCGCGACAGCGAGGCACGCTCGATGGGCGTCACCTCGGTGCCGACCTTTATCGTGGCAGGCAAACACGCGGTGCCGGGCGCGCAGCCGCCGGACCTCTGGCAAAAGGTCATCTCGGAACTGAAGGAACAGCTCGACGCATGAGACCGATCAGTGCCGCCACACTGATTGCAAGTCTTTCAACTGTTCTGGCGGCGGGCACCGCATTCTTTCACTTTATCGAGGGCTGGAGCTGGCTCGATTCCTACTTTTTCACCGTCGTCACCATATCCACGGTCGGCTACGGTGAACTGGTGCCGCAGACTCCGCTGGGCAAGATCGGCACCACGGTCATCATCTTTGTCGGGCTTGGCATTTTCGCAATGGCGATCCAGCAATTCGCCGAATACCACATGCTGATCCGCACGCGCCGCCGTCGCAACAAGCTCTCGTTGAAAAACAGCGACCCCGCCCAAAACGACGACACCAACGGAGTTTAAGAAAACTTTTCCGCACTGACACGCAGATTTGCTGCACCGGCCATATGGTCCCTCTCGAAATTACATGCTACCGGCACGTATCTGAAGGAGTCACCCATGTCCCGCATGTCACGGCCAGAGTTCATCGCGCTGATCGCGATGATGTTTGCAACCATCGCTTTTTCCGTCGATGCCATGCTCCCGGCGCTGCCCGAGATCAGCGATGAACTCAGCCCGCTTGATCCGAACCGCGCCACGCTGATCATCACCGTTTTCCTTGCGGGTATGGGGATCGGCACGTTTTTCGTCGGCCCGATGTCCGATGCGATGGGCCGCAAGCCGGTGATCGTCGGCGGCGCGGCGGTCTATATCGTTGGCGCGGCCGTGGCGGGCACGGCTGAAACGCTGGAACTGGTGGTCGCGGCGCGGCTATTGCAGGGCATTGGTGCTGCCGGTCCGCGAGTCGTCGCCATGGCAATCATGCGCGACATGTACACCGGGCGCGTGATGGCACGGATGCTCTCTATCGCCATGTCGATCTTTGTCATCTTTCCCGCGCTGGCGCCGATGATCGGCACCGGCATCATCTATCTCTTCGACTGGCGCGCAATTTTCGGCGCATTCGTGCTTTTTTCTGCGATTTCCGTGACATGGCTGATGATCCGCCTGCCGGAATCCCTGCCGCCCGAGTCCCGCCGCGCCATGCGCCTGCCGCTGATGCTTGGTGCCGTGCGCGAAATGGTCTCGCATCCGATGGTACGACTGTCGATCATCGTCCAGACGCTTTGCCTGTCGATGATGTTCGCGATGATCGCCTCGGTGCAGCCGGTCTATGACCTGATCTACAACCGCAATGACGAATTCCCCTTCTGGTTCGCCGGGGTCGCGCTGGTGGCGGGTTGTGCGAGCATCCTCAACGCCTCGCTTGTGGAACGGCTTGGCATGCGCAAGCTGGTGACATGGACGCTCGCCGTGGAAATCCTGATGTCCATCGTGATGATCGTGGAATATGGGCTCGACCTGCCTGAATCCGTCGCATTCGGCTTTTTCGTATTCTGGCAGGCCACCGTGTTCTTCATGGTCGGTACCGCAATGGGCAACCTGAATGCGCTGGCGATGGAGCCGATGGGCCATATCGCGGGCATGGCCGCCTCGGTCATCGGGGCAATTTCAACCGTGCTCGGGTCCATCATCGCCTCGCCCATCGGGCTGATGTTCAACGGCTCGATCCTGCCGTTGGCGCTGGGGATCTTCGTGCTGTCGACACTCGGGTTCCTCCTGATGCTGCGCATGAGCAAGCTGGAAAGAACATTGACAGCAAAGCCCCCCGTGGCGGAACATGCGCAAAAGGCGTGAGGATTGACCATGACCGATGACGATTACGGTTACGATCTCGGAACTTACAGCCTGCCGGTCCGCACCGCGTCCCCCGAGGCGCAGCGTTGGTTCGACCGGGGTCTGAACTGGACCTACGGCTTCAATCACGCAGAGGCCGTGGTCTGTTACCAGAAAGCCATCGCCCATGATCCGGGCTGCGCCATGGCGCACTGGGGCGTCGCCTATGCCACGGGTCCGAATTACAACATGCCTTGGGAGCTTTTTGATGAGAAATCCCGGGCCGAGGCGCTGGCCATCGCCTATGATGCCACCCAATCCGCGGTGGAACTGTCCAAGGACGGACCCGCACATGAACGGGCGCTGATCACCGCGCTTGCCGCCCGCTATCCCGAACGCGACCCGGTCGAGGATATGGAAGCCTGGAACCGCGACTTTGCCAAGGAAATGGCAAAGGTCCATGCGGCAATGCCCGACCAGCTCGACATCCGGTCGGTCTATGTCGAAGCGCTGATGAACCTCACGCCCTGGCAGATGTGGGACCTCGCCAATGCCTGCCCGGCGCCCGGTGCCGAAACGGAAAAGGCGCAAGCCGTGCTCGAGGACGCACTGGCCAACCATCCCGGCACCATGGAACACCCGGGGCTGCTGCACCTCTACGTGCACCTGATGGAAATGTCGCCCTTCCCGGAAAAGGCTTTGTCTGCGGGGGATATCCTGCGCACGCTGGTGCCCGACGCGGGCCATCTGGTGCATATGCCGACCCATATCGACGTGCTCTGCGGGCATTACAAAGACGTAGTTTTCTGGAACCAGAAGGCCATCGAGGCCGACCTGAAGTATTTCACTCGCGAAGGCGCCTTCAACATCTACACCGGCTATCGCCAGCACGATTACCACTTTGTCATTTATGGCGCGCTGTTCCTTGGCCAGATGGAACCGGCGCTCGAAGCCAATCGCGGCTTGCTCGCGACCACGCCCGAAGAGTTGCTGCGCGTGGAATCCCCGCCGATGGCCGACTTCTTTGAAAGCTACATGGCGATGGAGCCCCATATCCTGATCCGGTTCGGCCGCTGGGAAGAGCTGATCGCGATGAAACCGCCCGAAGATCGCGAGATCTGGCAGACCCGCATCGCTACCGTGCATTATGGTCGCGCGCTTGCCTTTGCCGCCCTGGGCCGCGTGGCCGAGGCAGAGGCCGAGGAACAGGTATTCCTTGAGGCCGCCGCGCGTATCCCCGAGTCCCGGCTGATGCACAACAACCGCGTGGTCGATCTGATGGAAGTGGCCAAGGCGATGCTGCGCGGGGAAATAGCCTATCGCAAGTCAGAGTTCGATGCCGCTTATGTCTTCCTGCGCAAGGCCATCGAGCTTGAAGACAACCTGCCCTATGACGAACCCTGGGGCTGGATGCAGCCGGTGCGCCATGCGCTTGGCGCGCTGCTCTTCGAACAGGGTCATGTCGCCGAGGCGGAAAAGGCCTATCGCGAGGATCTTGGCCTTGGCGGACAGCTGAGCCGTGCCACGGTGCATCCGGATAATGTCTGGAGCCTCAAGGGCTTGCATGACTGCCTGAAAGCGCGCGGAGAGACGGTCGAGATCGTGCAGATCCGCCAGCGGCTGGACCTCGCGCTGGCCCGCGCCGACCGGCGTGTCGGGGCATCCTGTTTCTGTGCACAGGCCGCCATGGCCATCCCCGCCTAAAATTCTATACAGAATTTTCCCAAGAAAATTGAATTTTCTTGAGCGCGGATCAGGCCTTGGCCTTCTTCTCCTTGACTTTCATCGCCAGATCGCGCGCGATGGCATACGCGCCCTTGATCTTGTCGCTTTCCTTGGTCCAGTCCCGGCGCACGACGATCTTGTTGTCCTTGACCTTAGCCATGCCCCGCTGGTCCTGAATAAATTCGACTAACCCCTCGGGCGCGGCGAACTTGTCATTGTGGAACTGGATCGTGGCCCCCTTGGGCCCGCCGTCCAGCTTGGCGATCCCGGCGCGTTTGCACATCGCTTTGATCCGAACCACCAGCAAAAGCGTATTCACCTCACGCGGTAGCTTGCCGAAGCGGTCGATCAGTTCCGCGGCAAAACCTTCCAGCTCGACCTTGGTGCTGAGCGATGACAAGCGACGGTACAGCCCCAGACGCACATCGAGATCGGGCACATAGTCCTCGGGGATCAACACCGCGACGCCCAGATTGATCTGTGGCGCCCACTGTTCGTCGACCTCCGACAGCCCGTCGATTTCCCCGGCCCGGATCTTGGCAATCGCCTCTTCCAGCATCGACTGGTAGAGTTCATAGCCCACGTCCCGCATCTGGCCGGACTGTTCTTCGCCCAACAGGTTCCCCGCACCCCGGATGTCGAGATCCTGGCTGGCAAGGGTAAAGCCCGCGCCCAGCGTGTCGAGACTGCCGAGCACACGCAGACGTTTCTCGGCCGTCGCGGTCAGCTTTTCGCGCGGTTTCGTGGTCAGATAGGCATAGGCACGGGTTTTCGAACGCCCCACCCGTCCCCTGATCTGGTAAAGCTGCGCCAGCCCGAACATGTCCGCACGATGGATGATCATGGTGTTGGCGGTCGGAATATCCAGCCCCGATTCCACGATGGTCGTCGCCAGCAGCACATCGTACTTGCCGTCGTAAAAGGCGTTCATCCGGTCATCGAGATCGCCAGCCGCCATCTGGCCGTTGGCGATGATATAGCTGATCTCGGGCACCTGTTCCTTGAGGAATTCCTCGATCTCGGGCAGATCCGAGATGCGCGGCACCACGTAGAAGCTCTGTCCGCCCCGGTAGTGCTCGCGCAGCAGCGCCTCTCGGATCGTCACCGCGTCGAATTCGCTCACATAGGTGCGGATCGCAAGACGGTCCACCGGCGGCGTACCGATGATCGACAGGTCCCGCACGCCGGAAAGCGACAGTTGCAGCGTCCGCGGGATCGGGGTCGCGGTCAGCGTCAGCACGTGGATGTCGGTGCGGAGTTGCTTCAGTCGTTCCTTGTGGGACACGCCGAAATGCTGTTCCTCGTCGATGATCAGCAGCCCGAGGTTCTGGAACCGGATCCCCTTGGCCAAAAGCGCATGGGTGCCGATCACGATATCCACCGTGCCGCGCGCAATCCCGTCGCGTGTGGCCTGCGCCTCCTTCGCGCTCACGAACCGGCTAAGCTGACGCACGTTGAGCGGAAAGCCACGGAACCGCTTGGCAAAGCTCGCAAAGTGCTGCCGCGCCAAGAGCGTTGTCGGCGCGATCAGCGCCACCTGCGTGCCGGACATGGCCGCGACAAAGGCCGCACGCATCGCGACCTCGGTTTTGCCAAAGCCCACGTCGCCGCAGACCAGCCTGTCCATCGGCTGGCCCGAGCCCATGTCGTCGAGCACATCGCCGATGGCGCGCAGCTGATCGTCGGTTTCCTCGTAAGGGAAACGCGCGGAAAACGCTTCCCACGCATGATGTTCCGGCTCAAGCACCGGCGCGGTGCGCAGCGCCCGTTCTGCCGCGACGCGGATAAGCCGATCGGCCATCTCGCGGATGCGCTCCTTGAGCCGCGCTTTCTTCGCCTGCCATGCGCCGCCGCCCAACCGGTCAAGAAGTCCTTCTTCGTGACCGTATTTCGACAGCAGCTCGATATTCTCGACCGGCAGGTAAAGCCTTGCGTTCTCGGCATATTCCAGCAGCAGGCATTCATGGGCCGCGCCCGCCGCCGTGATCACCTCAAGCCCCTGATAGCGCCCGATCCCGTGGTCCACATGCACCACCAGATCGCCGGGGACGAGGCTCTGGGTTTCGGTCAGGAAATTCTCGGCTTTGCGCTTTTTGCGGGCGGTGCGGATCAGCCGGTCGCCCAGCACATCCTGCTCGGAGATGACCGTCAGCCCTTCGGTTTCGAACCCGTGATCCAGCGGCCAGACCGCAAGGTGCAGGCCATTCTTCCCAATGCGCGTGCCGTTCGGGATCGGGATGACCTCGACCAGACCCTCGTCCTCGATCAGCCCGGTCAGACGCTCGCGCGCGCCTTCGGAATAGGACGCGACCACAACCGGCCCATGCGCCGTGCGTGCCCGGATATGGGCCGCCAGCGCCTCGAAGACCGACACGTGTTCCTGCTGCCGCTCGGGAGCAAAATTGCGACCGATCCGACCGCCAGCGTCGATCACCCCCGGCCCGGTCGCCTGCGGCAGCGCCGCGAATTGCAGCACACGATGGCTGGCGACCGCCTTGCTCCACGCGGCATCGTCCATATAGAGCAAATCCGGCGGGGCAGGCTTGTATACGCTGTCGAGCCGCGATTTCTGCTGCATTGCCAGTTTGCGCGTTTCATACTGGTCCGCGATGCTTTCCCACCGGGCCAGACGGCTCGGCGTCGACTGGTCATCCAGCGTAATCGACGTGTCCGGCAAATAATCGAACAGCGTTTCCAGCTTTTCGTGGAAGAATGGTAGCCAGTGTTCGATGCCCTGATGCTTGCGCCCGGCACTGACCGCCTCGTACAGCGGATCGTCTGTCCCAGCTGCACCAAATTCAATGCGATAGCTTTGACGGAACCGGGTGATCGCCGCCTCGTCAAGGATCACCTCGGACACGGGCGCGAGTTCGATCACATCGAGCTTTTCCGTCGTGCGTTGGCTGGCCGGGTCAAAGCGCCGGGCCCCGTCCAGCACATCGCCAAAAAGGTCAAGCCGCACCGGACCGCTCTCGCCCGGCGGGTAGATGTCGATGATACCGCCCCGGATCGCGTAATCGCCCGGCTCCATCACCGTCGGGCTTTGCGTGAATCCCATGCGTACAAGGAAATTGCGCAATCCGTCTTCGTCGATCCGGTCGCCAACCCGCGCGGAAAACGCCGCCTCGCGCAGGACCGAACGCGCCGGAACCCGCTGCGTGGCCGCATTCAGTGTCGTCAGCAGGACAAACTGCTTGGGCGTCTGGTGTACCAGCGCTGCCAGCGTCGCCATGCGCGCCGCCGAAATATCCGCATTCGGCGAAACTCGGTCATAAGGCAGGCAGTCCCATCCCGGGAATGTCAGCACCGGCATGTCCGGCGAATAAAAAGCCAGCGCCGAGGCCATCGCCGCCAGCCGCTTGTCATCGCGCGCGACATGTACAACAGGCCCGTTCCTGCGCGCGATTTCATCAAGGATCAGGCGCGCGTCGAAACCTTCGGGAGCGCCGCTCACTGTGATATGGTCAGGTGCCGACATGGATCTGCCTGTGCTGGTTGCGACGCCGGATCAGAGCACGCCGATGGAAATATTCTGGTACATGCCCCACAAGGCAGTTACGAAAATCGAAAGCGTCCCGATCATCTGAGTATAAATTCTGTGTCTCGTCAGACGCTTGCAGAGCAATTCTCCTGTGGATTGTTCCACCTCGATCAACCGGGCGGTCGACAGGCTCAGCAGCCCGACCACCGACATGGGAAAGCCCAGAAGGAACAGCGCCTGCGCGAATTCGATACGGTAATAGAACCCCAGCACGGCGAGGCCCGAGAGGATAAAACAGCCAAGCCCCAGCAGCCAAAGCCCCGACACCCGCGCGATGTAAAGCAGTCGGTTGACGTTGACGCGGGCGATATCCTCAAGGTCCGCGACCGCCTGACCCTGCTGGCGGCGGGCACGCGTGACCATATCGTAAGGAACGCCAAGCACCCAATGGCTCGTGGTGGACCAGACGACGGCAAGGGCGATCCAGAACCAGAGATTTGAAAAGGATCGCATATCGATCAGCTCGAATATCGAGGTGTACCAATCCAAACGTATCGCCCTTTTCTTCGATTTCTTGCCCGGCCCCGGGTTCGCCCCCGCTGTTTCCCTTGTGGGGGGTCGGCAATCCATGCCACCCAATAGCAAATTGTGCAAGGAGACCCTGCCATGAAACCCGTTGCCGCCGCCTTTCCAACCGCCCGTTTCCGTCGGGTGCGACAATCTCCCGCTCTGCGCGGTCTGGTGCGTGAAACGCTTTTGTCCTCGGACGACCTGATCTGGCCGGTCTTCGTGCGCGAAGGCAAGGGTGAGGTCGAACCAGTCCCGTCGATGCCGGGCGTGTTCCGTCGCAGCGTCGACAAGATCGCCGAAGCCGCCCGCGAAGCCTACGATCTGGGCGTCTCCGCGATCTGCATCTTTCCCTATACCCCGCTCGAGGCCCGCACCGAGGACTGCGCCGAGGCGTGGAACCCCGACAATATCGCCAACCGCGCGATCCGCGCCGTCAAGGACGCGGTTCCCGAAATGGCGGTGATGACCGACGTGGCGCTGGACCCTTACAACATCAATGGCCATGACGGGTTTGTCGTCGATGGCGAAATCGTCAACGACCGCACGGTCGAGGCGCTGGTCAAGATGACCCTCGCCCAGGCCGAGGCCGGTGCCGATATCATCGGCCCCTCGGACATGATGGACGGGCGTATCAGCGCGATGCGCAGCGGGCTGGAAAGCGAAGGATATCAGAACGTTACGATCCTCAGCTACAGTGCGAAATACGCCAGCGCTTATTACGGACCGTTCCGCGACGCGGTCGGTGCAAGCGGCGCGCTGACCGGCGACAAGAAGACCTACCAGATGGATGTGGCAAATTCCGACGAGGCGATGCGCCTGATCCAGCGCGACCTGAACGAAGGTGCCGATATGGTCATGGTCAAACCCGGCACGCCCTATCTTGATATCTGCCGCCGCGCCAAGGATATGTTCGGGGTCCCGACCTTTGCCTATCAGGTCAGCGGCGAATACGCGATGATCAAGGCCGCCGCGCAGAACGGCTGGATCGACGGCGAAAAGATCATGATGGAAAGCCTCATCGGCTTCAAACGCGCGGGCTGTGACGGCGTTTTGACATATTTCGCCCCGGAAGCGGCGCGCATTCTCAATACATAGCGCCTTATTTTCGCCAGCAATGATGTGATCAGAAACACACTGTCCACGTCAGCATTACCTCTTGCCACAAACAAGACACAATTTAAATCGATTAAGGAGAAAGTATGTCGTAACTAGGTTCACAGTATGAGCGGATTGGGTCACTCCATTTTTTCAGTATTGGCCAGTGGGGATGCCCGGATCGACGGGCTCCTCTATGAATCCGCGTGGGCCGACAACAATGTGACGTACGCCTTCCCCGCCGGCATGTCGCTGGCGGCAGCGCCCTATGGCGCCGGTGAGGCCGAAGGCATCTTTTCCGCATCCAATGACATGCAATCCGTCGTGGCCTATGCGCTTGATGCTGACAACGGTATGGCCGAACAGGCCGGTTTCGCAGTCAGCGGTTTTACCAAGCTTGGAATCACCCAGACCGTTTCCGACGGCTCGGCTCATATCAACGTGGCCCAGACCTCGGAAGACCCCTATAATTTCAACACGGCCTGGGGCTATTTCCCGTCGACCACCGCGACCGCAGGTGATGTCTGGCTGACCAACAAGGTCTATGACTACGCGGATCAGGCACCGGGCCAGTATGCGCATGTGATCCTGCAGCATGAACTCGGCCATGTGCTGGGCCTCGACCACGGCCATTCCGAAACGGAACATGGCACCCTGCCCGAAGAATATGACTCGATGGAATATTCCATCATGACCTACCGCTCTTACGAGGGCGCGGACGCACTTCGCTATTACAACCACAGTGACGGTTACGCGCAAAGCTGGATGATGCTCGACATTGCCGCGCTTCAGCATCTCTACGGCGCGGATTTCGACGCCAATGCCGGTGACACGGTCTATCGCTGGGATCCCGACAGTGGCGAGACCATGATCGATGGCAAAGCAGCGATCGCACCGGCCACCAACAAGATCTTTGCCACCATCTGGGACGGCGACGGCACCGACACCTACGACCTGAGCGCCTATCGCAAGCCGGTCGAGATCGACCTCGCGCCCGGTGGACATTCCCTGTTCAGCCTCGACCAAGCCGCCGGGCTGGGCAAAGGCAATTATGCCTCCGGTAACATCTACAATGCGCTGCAATACGAAGGCGATGACCGGTCGCTGATCGAAAACGCCATCGGTGGTCGCGGTAGTGACACGATCATGGGCAACAGCGCCAATAACCGGCTCAAGGGCAGCTCGGGCAAGGACGAACTCTTTGGTTTCGATGGGCGCGACAAGCTGATCGGTAACGGCGGCCGCGATACGCTCGACGGCGGCAATGGCCGTGACAAGCTGATCGGCGGCGGCGGCAACGATACCCTCATCGGTGGCAATGGCCGTGATGTTCTGCGCGGCGGTAATGGCGACGATACGCTGATCGGCAACGCGGGCGGCGACAAGATGTTCGGCATGAAGGGCGCGGACACCTTCCTGTTCCTCACCCCCGAAGACAGCGGCACTACCCGCAAATCCATCGACCGGATCATCAATTTCTGCAGCGGCGAAGACATGATGGATTTCACCGCCCTGTCCGCCGCCTCGGTCGATTACGAAGACACGGGCAAGAAGTCGTTCAGCGTTTTTGTCGACATCGACGGCGACGGCGAGACCGACATGCAGGTCGATCTGCTGAGAACCGACAGCTTTGGCGACGGCGATTTCCTGTTCTGATCGCAACCGGTCCAGCCACTATAGATAGCGGGTAACAGCGATTTCCCGCGCAATATGCGCCCATGTGACGTGACATATGGCAAACTTCCGCGTATATCACGGGTCAAGGACGGATTAACCGCCCAGATCGTGCAGCATTACAGGCAGACATAGTCATGACACATCAGAATTCGCCCCGGCTGTCGCGCCGGGCCTTTACCTTATCAGCGCTTACGGGCCTGACGGTCACCGCAGCCTGCGGTAACGGGGTAGGAAGCAACGGCGCGAACCAGATCGACGCGCGCGTGAACGCGACGCTCAACGAAATGTACAGCGTCTATCCCAACACGGTTTCGCTTTCGGAAAAGGCTTCGGGCATGCTGGTCATGCCGCTGGTCACCGAGGCCGGTTTCTGGCTTGGCGGCGCCTACGGGCGCGGCGCGCTCCGCGTCAATGGCGTGACGCTCGACTATTACTCGACCGCCAAGGCAAGCGCAGGCCTGCAGATCGGCGCGCAGCAATACGCACATGTGCTGTTCTTCATGACAGAGGATGCGCTGTCTGATTTCCGCCGCTCCTCAGGCTGGGCCGCCGGCGGCGATATCGAATACGTGGTGCGCGATCAGGGGGACTCGGTTGCGGCCGACACAACCACGCTGCGCTCGCCCGTTCTCGCCGCTGTTTTTGGCCGCGCCGGGCTGCGCATCGGTGCAACGCTCGAAGGCACCAAGTACACGCGTATCATTCCTTAAGCTGCTCTGTACAAACGAAAAATGCCGGACCTTTCGGTCCGGCATTGAACTCTAAGCTAGGCTAGCTATTAGTCTTGTGCGGTAACTTCGGAACCGCGAACATTGTCAGCACCACGCGAGGAAGTTTCGGTGTCGCTCGTCATGGTTTCCGAAACGTCGGTGCCGGGCTCTTCGGTAGCACGCGCTTGGTCTTCACCACGCGATGCGTCCAGTTCGCCTTCTTCGGCTTTCAGAAGCTCGGCATCAGCGTCGCCATCGGCGATCTCTTCGCTGCGTTCTTCGTCAGAACCACGCTGCGAGTCATGCGCTTCGGCCATGTCACCCGATGCATCTGCATCAACGTCCAGCGAACCCGATGCGCCAGTTGAAACTTCGTTTTCGATACCTGCGGTGGCTTCTTCACCCTGAAGGTTAGCAGCGCCACGCGACTGGGTTTCGGATTCTGCGTCAACGCCAGCAATGTTATCGTCGGCGACAACGGGGGATTCTTCAGCTTCAGCGGCGGTCAGGTCGTCGTCGCCACGCGATGCCTTGTCAACATTTGCATCAACGGTTGCGTCGACATTGGTGCCCATTTCGACTTTTTCAGCCGAGGTTACGTTGTCGTCACCACGCGAAGCGGTTTCAGCGAACGAGCCGGTTGCGATCAGGGCAGCGGTGATGGCGGTGGTCATCATGAGTTTCATTGTGTTGTCCTTTCGTTTCATTCCGTTCATTCTGGCGGTGTGCTTGCCGCCTCGTATGGGGCAACAACACCGCCGAATTACGAAAGGTTCCGAAAAGCGCAAAATTCGCTCTTCACAGCTGATCACGGACCCGTGATCACGCTAGCCCGCCGCGCGCAACCTCTTGATTAGGCTCGAGGTATCCCAGCGCCCCCCGCCGAGCTTTTGAACGTCCTTGTAAAACTGGTCTACAAGCGCGGTTACAGGAAGGCTCGCGCCATTCTCATCTGCGGTCGAAAGACAGATGCCCAGATCCTTGCGCATCCAGTCCACGGCAAACCCGTGATCAAAGTGATCGTCGAGCATGGTTTCGTACCGGTTCGCCATTTGCCAGCTTCCAGCGGCGCCTTGGCTGATCACTTCGACAACCGCCCGACCGTCAAGCCCGGACTTCTCGGCCATATGCAGCGCCTCGGACAGCCCCTGTACCAGACCGGCAATCGCGATCTGGTTGCACATCTTGGTCATCTGGCCGGAACCGCTCTCGCCGATGCGGCGGCAGATCTTGGAATAGACCTCCATGATCGGCTCCGCGCGCTCATAGGCTCCTTCGTCGCCCCCGCACATGATCGACAGCACGCCATTCTCGGCCCCCGCCTGCCCGCCGGAGATCGGCGCATCGATAAAGCTGATCTGTTTGGCATCCGCCTCGGCATAAAGCTCACGTGTCACCTTGGCAGAAACGGTGGTATGGTCGATGAATACGGTGCCGCTGCCCATTCCGGCAAAGGCGCCCTCCTCGCCCAGGCAAACGCTACGCAGGTCGTCGTCATTACCAACGCAGGACATCACGAAATCCGCGCCCTTGACCGCCTCTACCGGCGTCGGCGCCATTGCGCCGCCATAGGTTTCCACCCATTTATCCGCCTTGGCTGCTGTGCGATTGTAAACCGTCACATCGTGGCCGGCCTTCTGCAAGTGCCCAGCCATCGGAGCACCCATCACCCCCAAGCCCAAGAATGCCAGTTTTGCCATTTGCTTTCCCCTCCTGCTATCTTCACATAAAATCCGGATTCTCATTAACAGCCATTGCGGGCGCGGCAAAGAACCTGCATTCACTTTGAATTCCTAGAGCAGAAACAGGCAACAGGTAAGTCATGGCGATTCTCTTTCGCTGGTTATTGCGGGTTACCGCTGCCCTGATCTTTCTGATCGCGCTTGGCATCGGACTGGTCTACTTCCTCGCCTCGCAATCGCTGCCCGATTACAGCAGCACCGTCGAAACCCCGGGGATCACCACGCCGGTCGAGATCGTGCGCGATCATTCGAACGTGCCGCATATCCTTGGCGAGAACGACCCCGACGTCTATTTCGGGCTGGGATATGCCCATGCGCAGGACCGGCTCTGGCAGATGACCATGCTGCGCCGTACCGCACAGGGGCGGCTCTCGGAGATATTCGGCCAGCGCACCGTCAAGATCGACCGGCTGATCCGGCGGCTCGACATCTACCGGCTGGCCCAGCAATCGGTCGCTTCGCAGGACGCCGAAACGCTGGATGCGCTACGGTCCTACGCGGCCGGTGTGAACGCCCGACTGGCTGAAATCAACCACCGCGCGCTTGGCCGCGGCGCGCCCGAGATGTTTATCTTCAACGCCCCGGTCGCCCCGTGGCAGCCCGGCGACTCCCTCGCAATCGTCAAACTGATGGGGCTGCGCCTCTCGGTTCAGCTTGAAGCCGAGGTCCTGCGCGCGCGCACCTCGCTGATGCTCGATGACGCCGACCGGCTAAAGGACATCCTGCCCGACGTCCCCGGCAGCGGCATCGCCGCGCTGCCCGAATATGCCGAGCTTTTCCCCAACCTGCCGCGCTATGCCCAAGGCGCCGACCTGCCCGCATCGCCGCTGTCGCCGATCCCTGAAAACGGTCTGGCCAGCGCCTCGAACGCGTGGAGCGCCGCGCCCTCGCGCTCCGCCTCGGGCGGCACTCTGCTTGCGTCCGACCCGCATCTTGGCTTCTCCGCCCCTTCCATCTGGTACCTCGCCCGGCTTGAACTCGGCACCGGCGGTGTCATCGGCGGTACGATCCCCGGCATCCCGGTTGTCATGACCGGCCGCAGCGCGCGGCTCGGCTGGGGGCTTACCTCCGCCTACCTCGACGATCAGGACCTGTTCATCGAACAGCTGAACCCGGAGAACCCCGAGGAATACCTGACCCCGGATGGCTACAAGCCTTTCGAAAAACGCCCCTCGATCATCGAGATCAAGGACGAGGCGCCGATTACCCTGACCCTGCGCTGGACGGAAAATGGCCCCGTCCTGCCGGGCAGCCAGTTCAACCTTGATACCATCACGCCCCCGGGTCACGTGGCGGCGCTCTCTTGGACCGTGCTCAGCCCGCGCGACACGACGCTCAGCGCCGCCATCGGGATCATGAAATCCGCCACTGTGACCGAGGCCATCGAAAAAGCCGAAGCCTATGTCGCCCCCGCGCAGAACCTGATGCTCGCCGATCAGGAAACCATCGCGATGAAAACCATCGGGGCCAATCCCCGTCGCGACCCCCGGCATCAAAGCCAGGGCCGGTTGCCAAGCCAGGGCTGGCGCGCCGAAAACCGCTGGCAGGGGCGCATGGCCTATGAATCGAACCCCGAATTCGTCAGCCCGCGCGGCGGCATCCTTGGCAATACGAATAACAAGACGGTCGAACGCCCCTTTCCTAATCACATCTCGTTCGAATGGGGCGACACCCAGCGCATCAAGCGCTGGCAGCGGCTCATGCAGTCGCGGCAGGTCCATACCCGTGACAGTTTCATCGAGGCCCAGCTTGATACGGTCAGCTTTACCGCGCGTTCGCTGCTGCCCCTGATCGGCGCCGATCTCTGGTACACCGGTCAGGCGGCACCCGATGGTACACCTGAACGTCAGCGCCAGATCGCACTCGACCTTCTGGCCGACTGGAACGGCGAGATGAACGAACACCTGCCCGAACCGCTGATCTATGCCGCATGGGTCCGCGCGCTTCAGGAACGGCTGATCCGCGACGAACTCGGCCCCCTCGCCAATGAATTCAACCGTGTCGATCCGCTGTTCATCGAACGGGTCTACCGCGACGTCGACGGAGCCTCGGTCTGGTGCGATGTCCGCCAGAGCGCCCCGGTCGAAACCTGCACCGAGATGTCGCGCCTTGCGCTGGATGATGCGCTGGTCTGGATCGGCGAGAATTACGGCACAGCCCTGGAAACCCTGCGCTGGGGCGACGCGCATCAGGCAACCCACGACCACCCAGTTCTGGGCGAAGTGCCCCTGCTGCGCTATTTCGTGAACATCCGCCAATCGACCAGCGGCGGTGACAACACCCTGCAACGCGGGTTGACCTCGGCCACCGGTCCGAACCCGTTCGAAAACGTGCACGGCGCGGCCTATCGCGGTGTCTATGACTTTACCGACCCGAACAGTTCCGTCTTTATCATCTCGACCGGGCAGTCAGGCCATTTCCTGTCACGCCACTACGATGATATGGCGCAGCTCTGGCGTCGTGGCGAGTATATCCCGATGTCGCTCGACCTTGATCTGGCCCGCGCCGCTGCTGTCGGGGTCACGCATCTGCTGCCGCTTCCGGCGGCGGACTGACCTCAGACGACAGTCTGCCCGACAAAGGCCCGCACGCAATCCAGTAGCTGATCGTTCTGCTCCGGCGTCCCAAGGCAAAAGCGCATGAAATGCTCCAGACCCGCCTCGCGGGTCCGGTTCACCACGAACCCGCCTTCGTCGAATAGGTATTCGACCAGCGCTTCGGTCACCTCGTGCCCCTGCCCGTCGACCGTGACCATCAGGAAATTCGATCCGCTCGGCGTGGCGCTGACACCCATGCCCTTCAATGCCAGCGCGACCCTTTCCCGTTCGGACACGATCTCTGTCACGCGCTCGCGCACCAGATCGATATCCTCGAGCGCCGCGATGGCGGCGTTCTGCGCCATGTTGTTCACGCTGCCCATGCCGCGCGTGACATAGAACCCCGGCAGCATCCACGCCGGCACCTGCGCCCAGCCAACCCGCAGCCCGGCCAGCCCGAAGGCCTTGGAAAAGGTACGCGTCACGATGACATTGTCACGCCCCAGCGCCATCGCATGGACCGCGTTGCAATAGTCCTCGCCGGTAAACTCGCCATAGGCAAGGTCGATCACCAGCACCACGTCGGCGCGCAGGTTATCCACCAGCCGCTGCAGTTCCGACAGCGGCAGCACGGTGCCCGTCGGGTTGTTGGGATTGGCCAGAAAGATCACCTTGGTGAAATCACTGACCCCGGAAAGGATACCATCCACATCCGTCGTGAAATCGGTTTCAGGCGCCTTGACCAGATCGGCCCCCGCCCGGTGCGCGACCATCTGGAACTGGATATAGCCGAACTCGGAAATCAGGATCTCATCTCCCGGCCGCGCAAAACTGCGCCCGATCACATCCAGCAGTTCTTCTGAGCCATTGCCGCAGATCAGGCTCTCCGGGTCCAGCCCGTATGTCTTGCCAAGCGCCGCGCGCAGCCCGTCACAGCCCGGCCCGCCATAGCTGTTGACCCGATGCCCGGTCGCCTCGATCGCCGCGGCCACGGCAGGGGTCGGCCCATAGGGCAGTTCATTATAGCCAAGGTTGATGATCGGCAGACCCTTCGGCTGCGCCCGCGATATCCGCCCCCTGACCGGCATCGCCTCGATATAGGTTTTTGGTCGCGCGGCGGTTTGCTCGTCACTTTGCATCAGTCAATACCTTGAGAATTCATTCCCTGCCGGGAAACGCTTACAATTCGCTCGATTGCAGGGCCTCGGCCACCGAAAGGCCAAGCGCGAAATATATCTCGCGATACATCGCATCGAACCCGTCGAACAAGGCTCCGTTCAGCGCCTGCCCCGCTTCGGTTTCCGAGAAATCCAGATAGTCCTGCATCTCGCTGTCGCTGAGCGGCCCATAGGCCATGTACAGGAAACTCTGCAGCCAGATCAGGGTATCGGCGCGGATCGCGTCTTCCTGAGACCAGACCTCGTCAAGGATCTCGGCCTCGCTCATCCGGTGGCTGCCGCCTTCGACCAGACCATTGAAAAAGTGATAATTCGAGCTCAGCGCCCCGGTCACGTTGCGCTCGTTCAGGTCGTTGATCTCGATAAAGTTCATGATCGCATCGACGCGGGCGTTCTCATCCGCCACCGCCTCGGCATAGATCGCATCGGCCAATTCATCGACCGCCGGATCGACCATCGCCACCCGGGCGCTGATCTCAAGCTGCAGGATACGCCGTCCCGCATCGCTGCCAAAGAAATCAAGCGCGGCGCGGGTTTCCTCGGGCGTCAGGCGCTTTTCAAGGCTCGCCTCGAGCACCGAGAGCATCGCCTCGGGATCATAGATGCGTTCCACCTTGTCCGAGAAATAGCGCCCGCCGGTACCCGACAGGAGATCTTCGTTCAGCCCCTCGCCATAGCGCAGACCTTCCACCCGGAGGACCTTGATCACATCGTCCAGCAGAAGAACATCGCTCAGCTCGTCTATGTCACCCGCACCGCTTGCAGTAAGCGGAACAAGCGCGGCCAGCGACAGCGCCGCGGCGATCACATAACGTCTGGCCCATCTCTTCATGTCAGATGTCCTGACCGGGGTGCAGGTTGGCCATCTTGGCCGCCAGCACTTCGAAACGGTTGGCCATGATCTCGTACTGGACCGCGTTCAGCAGTTCATAAACCTCCTGCATCTGCGGCTCTTCCAGCGCTTCGGTATAGGCCAACAGGTCTTCGTCCGAAATATCGCGATAGGTATAGGCGGAACCGGACATGGCCGATTGCTCAAGCACCACACGCAGCCGTTCCTCGTCTTCGGCGATCATCGCCCGCAGCTCATCCGCATCAAGCTGCAGCTCGACCACCCCCGCTGCGCTCGCCGACATCAGGAAACGCACCTGTATCTCCTGCAGCGCCCGCAGGCTTGAGTCGACCGAGGATATCGCCGCGTTCATCCGTTTCATCGTGTCGAGCCGGTCGGGGTTGCTCTCGGCCAGTTCGGCAAGGATCTCGTTGCCTTCTTTCATCTTGGCGTCATCGTCATCCAGCATATGCGAGGCATTCTCGGCCTCGACCAGCCGTTGCCCCAGATCGGAAGCATAGAACCCCGCCGCAAAGGCAAGGTTCTCATCGCTCAGGGTCTGCTCTAGGATATCAACCGCGATATCGCGCATGATCTCCGGCTTGAAGACCTGTGCCGTCACCCGGTTCCAGTCCGACCCGAAGACGTCCGGCTCCACCCCCAGCATCTGCGGGGCCGAGGCGGCGGAAAACGCGATTGAATCCAGCGCCACGTCAAATCCGGTTGTGGTGAGAAAGGCCTGCACCCGCTCGCGATTGGCCGCGTTCGCGGTCTGAGCGAAGAGACACATCACCGCGAGACCAAGAATGGCAGCGATCTGCAGCAGGCGGGGCGAAACGGGTACGCGCGAAAACTGTATCATGCAATGAACCGTAAGGCATTTCGCGGCACCGGCAATCAAAAAAAATGCAATCGGCGGAAACCTAAAAAACGCCCTTGCCACCCGCCGCATGACCGATTACACGCAGGCTCCACAGACCCCCGCGGAGAGGTGCCGGAGTGGTCGAACGGGGCGGTCTCGAAAACCGTTGACCCTTCACGGGGTCCCAGGGTTCGAATCCCTGTCTCTCCGCCACTTTGGCCTTATTATGTTGGTACTTCCATTTAACCCGCTTCGATGGGTGCGGACCATCTGTGCCACCGGTTACCGGATCGTGTGACGACTTTTCGCCCGCGAGATGCGCCGACTACGCCGACCAAGCGCAGATATTCGAGAACCGAGCAGACGAACGGAAATAGCTGAAGGCCTCGGTCAGGGCCGCATCCGCGAATGGCCCTCCGTCAAACCCTGCAACCACTTTGGCGGCGAGTTGGTAGGCGGCACGCAACTCCCTGGCCGTCGCTTCACCATCAGCCCTACCCCGTTTTCTGATTCAGCGCTTTGCTAGCCCAATCCAGAACCGGATCAACTGACGCCATCAAGGATAACAGATCAAATCGTCCAGCGATCAGTTCTTTGCCGCCGACGATTACAAAAATTGCCACTAAGCTAGTATCTGATGCCCCGCGCAGCCGCCGCAAGCTCAGCCATAACGGTTCCGAACCGCGTCCCAATCGTAGCGCTCGCTGACGGGGCTCAGGATTTCCGCCGCGCCACCCGCGCCGTCGATCCACGTCTTGAGCCCCTGCTGCAGCGACATCCAGAGCGAATGGGCGCCGGAAAACACTGTGTCGCTCATCATGTTGTCGACCACCCGCGTCGGCCGGTCGGCGCCGCGTGTATATAGGATTACGCCGCTTCCATTGTCGGGGGTAAAGCCGAACTGACGATTGCCCGAAACCGGATGCGCGGCATCGGCGATCGACCAGATGGTGGAAAAGATCCAGTGATCGTCTCGCTTGCGGGTGCAGGCGACCGAGCCGTCATCGGGGTTCATGTTCGGCCCGCCCATGCGCATGTCGATATGCAGCACCGCGCCCTCGGGCGATGAGGAGGTCCAGAGCGTGCCCTCGTCGTCGTCATATGGCTCGAAATTGGCGTAGCGGTTGTCGACCAGGTCGTTGAGCCTGAGCCGCATCGCCTCGACCAGTGACGGCCCCGTCGCGGTGCTTCCGTCGAGCGTCGGCATTTGGGAGACCCGGACGGGATAATAGTCGAGATTGATCGGCCCCTCGCCCCGTCGCAGCGGCTGGATCGGCCATTCGTCCCAGAGCGTGAAAGCCGGGGTGATCGCGTTCATCTTGTTGTAAAGCGTCGTCGAGATCGAGGAAGACGGCGCGAAACGGATGAGGTGCTGCCAGGCGCTGAGATCAGGCAATTCAAATTGCCGCGCCAGACGGGTGGCGCCGAATTGCTGCGACCGTTGTGTGAACCGGTCGCTCTGGGCGCTTTGGGCGCGCGCCAGACGCCGCGCGGTCTGGGACCGCGCCCACATTGAGCTAAGCCCGGCCGCGCGGGCGTGATTGCGGTGAAATCCTTGCTGATCAACGGTTTGCGCGCCGAACTGCATCTGGATCATCGCCTCGACCGGCAGCCCGTCCAGCGCCGAGACGCCCACTTCGAGCGTCATACCGATCTGGTTGCCCTCCTCATCGAAAAGGAAATGCAGCCCCGCCGCGCCGCTGATGCCGGTAGGCAGGGACACGTTGCCGCCCACCGCATAGGCCCGGCCATCCATCAGATCCGGCCCGCCAGTAAGGATCGTGAGTTGCGCCGACGCGCCGATGCTCGCGATGACACCCATGATAATCGCCGCCGAGCCGTAATAGCCGATTTTACGGTCGGGCGCGAAAAGCAGACCCGCGCCGAAAGACATACCAGCAGCGACTCCGCCCGAAATCGCCGGCCCGACGCCGATGGTGATTCCGAGCCGGTCGCTCACCTCGCTCAGGATGCCGATAGCGGCAAGGGTCGGCACCACGCCAACCCCCATCGTTGCGAGACCGTTGATCCCGGCGAGGGCCGCGAGAAACAGCTTGGCGCGCCAGCCTGTGAAGGTGGTAGCGCCTGGCAGGTGAATCTCGAAACTGTCCTCGGGCGGCTCACCCAGAGACCGCACCAGACCCATCGGCTGCGCCGGTGCCGTCTCAGGCGACAGGCCCGCCAGGAACGCCTTGATTTCGTCGCTTGATACGCCCTCCTGCAACAGGCTCTCGACAACCTCGACGGCTTCGGGGCCGAAATCGCGGGCCTTGGCCACGGCCGGGTCGGCAGCGGTGAGCGCGCGGACGCTTCCGGGCACGCTGAGGCTTGTGATCGTGTCCTGCAGCGTCGCGGTAAACTCGACGGGCGCCAGCCCTGCTCCAAGCCCAACCTCGACCATGAGGCCGATTGGCGATGGCGGATCGCCAGCCATAAGCAGTCGGCCACCACCGACGAGCCCCTCGCCCGCAGAGCCGCCCACCGTGACTGCGCGGCCCGAGAAATTCGACGGTCCGCCCTGCACCACCGTGATCTGCAGGGTCAGCGCGCCACCGAGCGAAAATCCTTCGTAAGCATGTTCAAGCCCACCGTAGAAACCGATACGATTGTCGGGCGCGATGAGCATCCCCGCGCTGAGGCCAAGCCCGACGCCGTCGCCGGCCGCCCCGGCCCCGCCAAGAGCGGCGCCGATGCCAATGGTGACACCGATCTCGTTGGCCATTTCCTGAAACAGACGCAAAAGGACGGGCGCCGCCGGATAGCTGACCGCCATCGACGCGATCATCACGTCTAGGAATAGCTGGGCCTGCCAGCCCTCGAGCACAACGCCCGTGGGCAGTGTCACAGTGGTGCCATCGGCGGCAATTGTCAGCGCCCGGGCACCGCGTCTCGACGCGGCTTTGGCCGGGGCACTGGCATCATCCATAGGTCCCGGCATCAGGCTGGCCAGAAAATCCGCCACCGCCGCCTCGGCGATGCCGCCTGCGATGATCTCCTCGACCCGCTGTGGGATCTCGCCGCCAAAGCGGCTGGCCAGCCGCGCGGCGGTTGGTGCCGCGGTGAGCGCGTGCGCCCGCCCCGACCGGCCGGCGCGGCGCTGCGCACCGGCGCGCAATGAGCGCGTAACCGAAAGCTGCGCATCGGCGGGGAAATGCACGATCTGCAGGCCAAGGAAGCCTTCGGCTGCGACCATCTCCTCGTATTTCGGCAGGAAATCGGACACCTTCTCGTCAAAGCTGCGCCCGACGCCGATTGGTGCGGGATCATGCACCCGCAGATAGGTGCCATCGGCGGTTCCGTCGCCGTGGATGCCATAGACCACACGGGCATGCACCGCCCAGGATTTGCCGGGCGCCTCGTCAGTGACCAGCATCAGCGGCCCGAAATCGCGCAGCATACCGGCCCAGGCCTCGGTCGTGTAAGAGGCGGCGGGCTCCGCCAGCAGACCCGCAGCCGTGACGAACTGCGCAGTGCGCGCGCCGGACAGGCCGGTATCGTCGCGGAAGATCTGCAGCCACGGTCCCCCGAGCGCCGCGAGATTGGTCTCGATCGTGCGGGACTGGTTGTTGGCCCAGTTGCGCAGCATGGTGTAGCTCGCCGCCCAGCAACTCATAGGCGTTGGCTGCGGCACGAGATCGACGATGCCCGGAACGGTGTAGTCCAGCGCGCTTGCGGCTCGGGCCATCCGGCCCCGGCGGCCAAGCCCACGGGCCTTGCGGCGAAGGCTCATCGCGCCAGAACGGCCATCCTCGAGAAAGACGATATTGACTCGGTCGGTGCTCCCGGCGAGGGCTTCGGCCTCGAATTTCGGCAGGAACGCCGCAACGCTCTCCTGATATTGCCGCCCGCCCGCCGGGTCGATGATGTCGAGCATCGTGCCAGCGCCGGTGCCGTCGCCATGGATACCGTGCAGGATGCGGCCATGGATGCCAGCGGATTCGCTCGTGGTGATCCAGATCGGCCCGTGGTTGCGCATCAGATCGGCCCAGCCTTCGGCTGACAGGTTGGTGCCCGCCATGTTGCCGAGCCGAGCATCGCGCATCAGATCGTCTTTCTTGGCGCTGCTCAAACCGGCATTGGTGTCGTAGAGCGTGCGGTATTCGGCCCCCACCTCGCTGGTGACGTCCTCGATCGTCCGGGTCTGCCGGTCGCGCCACGAAAACAGGATGGTCAGCGCGGTGGCCCAACAGGCCATGCTCTTGGGCTGGGCCATCACCAAAACGGGTTCGGGAACGGAATAGTCGATAGCGCCAAGCGCACGGGCGCGGCGCGCCAGCCCGCCGGGACGCGGCCCCTTGACGCGGCTCATCGCGGCCTTCACCGCGCCCGAGCCGGATTTGGCGCCGGTCGCGGGTTTCGGCTGCGCTGCGGCCTTGCGGCGGCGGGGTCTCCCGCGGGACTGGAGCGCGATCTCGCGTTCGATGTCTTCGAGAAATCCGGGCATGGCAGCCTCCGTCGACTAGGTTAGCCCTCAGGCATGGGCCAGTATCAGCGGCATCGGACGCGCCGCATCGTGGAAAATCTTGAGCAATTCGCGGTGATCGAGCGCCCTGTAGACGCCAGCCTCGGCGCCATTGAGCGCGGCGACGAGAAACGGTTTGCCCTCGGGCAGATGACCGCCATGGGCCACGATCCGCACCGGGCCAGCCTCAGCCACGCCGATCGCGGCGAGCCCGACATGGGCCAGAAGCGCGCCAAGCCGCTCGGGATCGCGGGCCAGATCGCCGTTCTCCGTGCTCAGGCCGAAATGGTCGGCGGCTTCAATTAATCCGGCGGGCGGCGCACCAAAGGCGTCCCATCCGGCCCGCGCCATGGTCACGTCAATCGCCTCCTTCGGCAAATCGTGCAGATGGGCTACCAGCGTGGCGGCAGCCGCCGCCCCCGCATCAAGCCCCTCGGCCGCGCGGATCACGACCGGGCCCTCGACCGTGGCGGAAGTTGGCGGCGCAGTTGGCGCAGTCGGTGGCTGCACGGCTGCAGGTGCTTGTTGTACGGCGTCAGGTGCGTTCTCAGGCGCGGCGTCAGGCTCGGCCGCCGGTGGCGCTGCGTCTGCGGCCGGAGGGGGCGGCGCAGGCTCTGTTGCGTCTCCCGCCGGGGCCGCTGCGTCAGAGCTCGCGGGCGGTGCGTCGGCAGCGGGTGGCGGCGTCTCACCCGCCGACAGGATCGCGCTCAATTCGCGGCCGATCTCGTGATCCTGCAGCGCGGCGGATGCAGACCCAGCCGTCGCTCGCGTGTCCGAGTGGCCCGACGCCGCGCCGCTGTCGCGGTCAAGCTCGGCCTCGAAAGCGCGCAATTGCTCGGACAGATCGAAGGAGCCCATGTCGAACGCGTTAGAAAATTGCGCCGCCTCGCCCAGCCGGTCGAAGAATTGATGGCCCAGCGTCGAGGGCACCCCGGATTGGCCGGCCCGGCCCTGCTGGCCCGGTGCCCCCGCGTCATCATCGTCCTCGGGCCCGGGCGGATCGTCGGGCATATCCTCGGCACGCTGGTGCTTGAGCCGCCGCGCCTCGCTCGCCATGGCGCCAAGTTGTTGGCCGAAGGCGCGGTTGTCCTCGCGCATCGAGCTTAAGCCAGACGCTTCCGCCATCAGCTTCTGCAGCAATTCATCGGCCTCTGCAGCATCCGAGGCACCGCCGGGGGCCAGTACGCGCTCAGCCTCTGCGGTGGGCGCGGCCGGAGCCGTCGGAGCTGCGGGAGCGGCTTGTGGACTCTGCGAGCCGGGCGGCGTCTGCGGCGCAGCAGCCGGAGCGAGCGCCGGTTGGGCCGGCCCGTTTGCCGGGGCCCGGGGCGCGGAAGGCTCGACGGGCGCCAGCGTCCTGTCGACGGGCGCAGCCTCGGGCGGCGCTTCCGCTGGCAGACCGGCAACAGATTCGGGACTATTCACCTCGCCCGGCGCGGCAAATTCGGGCATGACCGCCGACAGGCTCCAGCCAAGCCCGACCGATGCTTTTGCCGCAGATTGCGCCGTGGCCTGTGCGTGGCAGGCCTTGCGACGACGCGCCTCGCGCCGCAGCGCAGCCGCCGCCGTGCTTTCGCCCGGCAGATCGACGCGGATCGCTTGACCCAGATCGGGCGCGAGAGAGCGGGTGCGCGCGACCTCGCCCAGCGACAGTGACCCTGTCATCGAATCCGCCGTCCGTCGCGCTGCCGCGCGGCGTTTGACGGCGCCACTTTGGCGGGCGATTTCGTCCTGTAGGTCCGACAGAAAGCTTGTCCGCTGTTTGCGCATCGCTCTATCCCTTCACCGAAAGCCGGATCACCGCATGGGGATCCAGCGCCACGAGCAACCGGTTGTCACCGCTGCGCAAAAGCCCCTTGCGCGCCCGCAGAACCAGCCGGTCTTGACGCGCCTCGCTCACCTCCACCGCTTCGCCATTGAGACGTGCCGCTGGCCGCATCCCGGCGCCGATGGCCAGTTCGCGGCCGCTCAGATGCAGGGCGATGGCGTCCCCCTCAGGCCGCGCCGACAGGCTGAAGACGCTGGGCCCACGGCTGCTGCGCTTGGTCTTGTTGATCAGGTTGGCAAGATTGGCGTAATCGACTTTGGTACCACCGCCGGTCTTTTCCTCGATCACCTTGCCAAGATCGACATCCTCCCGCCTGATCCGCTCCAGATCACTGGCGCGCGTCACCCCAACCTTCTGCAGCGAACGCTTCACCTTGGGATCGAGATCCTCGATTTCGGCAATCGTGACATCGTCGCGGGTCGTCGGCTGATTGGCGCTATCGCGGATTTGGCGGTCGGTGATCGAGCCGAGCTGGAACGAGATGCGCGAGGCGCCATCTTCACCGGGTCGGGCATTGGCAAAGCGTAGATCGCCGTCACGGTAATCGGGAAAGATATGCAGATCGAGCGCGAGATCCTTCACCGTGTAAGTCAGCTTGCGTGTCAGCCCCTTGACCGCGAGCGTGTCCTGCGCGCGGTCAAGCTCAAGGATGAGCGCGTCGAGAAAGCCCTCGAGGGGCCAGTATTGCTTGGCCGTCTCAGCCATCGCCCTGGCTCTCCTGCCGGGTGGTCTTCTGCGGTTCCGCCGAGATGGTCATCCGCATCCGGTGCCAGACAGGCATCACGCCGGTCTCGAAGGTCTGGGTCGGCGGGCTCATCGCCACCGTCAGCGCTGCGCCCTGCCCTGCCTCCGGGTCCGCCGCACTCACCTCGATCTCGAAGGGCAGATCGATTTTCAATTGGTCGAGATAGAGCGGCTGGTCCGGCCCGGTGGCGGGCAGATCGTCGATTACCTCGCTGACCAGACGCACGAAATCGGCTGCCGAGGGAAAGCTGTCGCGGGCTTCAAGTGGCATAGGCGGGCCTCCGTGATCGCGACGGTGAACGGCTGCGTCCCTTGCCATGCGCACGGCGGCGCGAACGCGCCTGCGCCTCGGCTTCCGCCGGGGCATCGGGATGGGTCGCCCGCGTCGGCTCGGGCGCCAGCGTCGCCTGACGCTCGAACACCTTTTTCATACCATTGAGCATCTCCGGCGCCTCTTTGCCGCCGGGCTCGACATCACCGTCATCGACGTCGCGCCCCGAGGTGCGGTAGCCCGCAAAGGTCACCGAAACGGGGATCGGAAAGGCCAGTTCCTCCTCGGCGATCGCCTGCACCCGCCCGAGATCGTCGGTGCTCTCGACGCGGTTGAGGGTGATCTTGCCGAGCTTGACCCCGAGATAGGCCCAGATCGTGCCGGTCTTTCCGGCAAGCCCGCGGATCTCGAGCCGGGTCTTGGCTGCCAATGTCATCCGCTTCGCAAAGGCGGTCGAACGCAAAACCGTCTCGGCCTGCGGGCTGATCGGGCCGCCATCGGGCATCAGCTCCTCGCGCAGATCGATGAACGTCGACAGCGGGATCGTGGTCTCGGCCAAAAGCCGCGCTTTGACCCGCGGGCCGCCCTCGCTCTCGGTCCGCATCCGCGTCGGTTTGCGGTCGGTGCCGCCCGATCCCGGCCGCACGCCGACCCGGTAGGTCAGATCGAAATCATAGCCCTTGCGGTCGCGGTCGAACGGCCCACTCCAGATTTCGTGCCAGACCGCGCGGTCGGCCACCGGATCGGCCAGAGCGACGACCTCGCCGTCCAGTTCGACCCGCTCAAAAGAGGTCTCGCCCAGGGCAACGACCTCCTGCTGGATCGAGGTGCCGCGCGGCTTACCGCTTTTGTTTTTCCAGATCACGTGCATGCAAAGCAGGTAGCGCCGCCCGGGATCCAGCACCCTGAGCACGTCGGCCGGGATCGCTATCGGCTGCGGCAGTGGACCCGCCTGTATATCGCCCTTGGGCCCCTTGCCTTTGACGAGAATTTCCAGCGTTTCCGCATCCTTGACGAAGATCCTCACCTGACCGTCGGGGATGGTGCGCGGCGTGTCGACGGTCAATTCAATGCCCCAGTCGCTGCCGATCTTGTAACCGGCCAGTTCCACCCCCTGCACATCAATCGCCGGACCCTCGGTGATCCCCAGCTTGACCGCACCGACGCGCTTGTAGCGCGGCTCCTCGCGGCCCGCCTGCTGCAGGCCTAGGCTCATGCTGGCCAAAAGCGCGGTCAATTCGGGATCCTCATGGCCCGGGGTGAGCTGCCGCAGGTGGCTGAGATCCTGTTCGTGGGATTGGATGCCCAGCTTCATGAAATCCTTGATGCCGTTGATGATGGTGCCCATGTGCTGGTTTGGCGCGTTGATCGCGGCCTGCACCGTTTGCGGGTTGAGCACGTTCTGCAGGATCGGCGCGAGCGCCGGCAGCGCGGCAAGCAGGGCCGGCGCGACGAAGGCTTCCGAGCGGGGGCCTGCCGCCATCCCGGCCGAAGCACTGCGTCTTGGGCGCGCGCGGTAGCGGTCCGCCGCGCCAATCGAACGGGCCCGGGCGACAAGGCTCTGCGCGCTGGCGCCGCCACCGGTTTGCGCCGTCTGCGACGAGCCGCGAGGGGTGTTCGTAGCGTTGTTCGCGGCGGCTGCGGTCTGCGGCATCGCCTGGATCGCCTGACGCAAGAGATCGACCAGCATCCGCTGCATCGCCGCATCGCCAACGGCTCCCGAAGAGGCCCCGGGCGCAGCGCCGCGAGCGCCGCCGGAGGACGGAGCGGCTGGTGCGACTTGCGCAGAAGGTGGCGCGGGCGGCGTCGGCAGGCCGGGCATCATCCCCCCCAGCAAGCTGCCGATCGCGGGGGCGACCGCGTTCAGGGTCGGGGCAAGCTGCGCCACGGCCGGGCCAAGCCCCTGCAATGCGCCGATCACCTGCGGCGCAAGGCTTCCGATAGCGCTCACAATGGCACCGATCCCGGCCGCCTCGGAGACCGGCATCCGTCGCAGGGCGGGCCGATGGGTGCCAGCGGACAGGACGGTCATCGCGTAAGCGCCGGGCAGATGCGTCGCGCGGGCGTTGCCGGACGGGCTCCGGTAAGTGCTCCGGTGGTGGCTCATGGCCTGACCTCCTTGCTCATAGGTAATTCCGGCGGGTCCCGGCGGGCGCATCTCGGCCTGGGCATCGCGTCGTATGCGGGCGATGTCGCGAGCGGGCGGGCTGAGATCAAAGTCACGGCCGCTCCAATCGCTGCGGGTGCGGGCGCCGCTGCGGGCGCGGACCTCGCGCACCTCAGAGACGGCCTGACCGCTGCCGCCGCGTTCCCGGGCAGAGACCAGTTGCACAAAGCGCGTCTCGCGGTCGAAGAGCCGCGAGGGCAGCCGAACGCGCGCCCGGCCACGTCGGCTCTCGGGGATCGGACCCTCGACCGGCCCCTCCCAGACGATCTCGGAGAGCGCCGCGCCCCAGGTTCCGTCCTCGCGCGGCTCGGTGCCGACTCGCAGCCGGTAGAACCGGTTTTCGCCAATCTCGATCTCGAAGACGTCATCGGATCCCGATGCTCCCATGTGGTTGAGGATGGCGAGGGCCATGGGCGGCCCCCGATTGCCTAGCGCGCCCCGGGCGCTGCGGCCGGCGGCGGCAGGGCCGCGCCGCCCGGCGCGCCGGGAGCGCCCGGTGCCCCGCCCTGCTGACCGAAGAGATCGGCGAAGCGTTCAAGCGGGAATACATCACTACGGAAGGTGATATCGACGGATCCCGCCAGCTTGGCCTGCAACTGGGTCGCGCTGTTGCTCTTGGCCGAGGACACCGACAGCCGGGTACGTTTCGAAGTGCGGGTGCCGCCGCCACCGATACCGCCAAAGATTTTGCCGATCAGCCCGCCACCGCCAGAGATCGACCGCGCCCGGGTGACCGAGCTCTTCATCGCCGCCTTGTCGCCTTTCTGAATCTGTTCGGTGGCCTTGATGTCGAACAGGACCGAGGCACGGACATTGCCCTTTTCGATGATCAGCCGGTTGATCCCCAATAGCAGCGTCTCGCGCAGCAGCGCGCGCTGCTCGCGTGCCATCTGGATCTTGGCCTCCATGATCTTGGTCTTGATGCGGGTGTCCTCGGTATCGACCTCGTTGCCGCTGGAATCCTTCAAAAGCGGCTTTGGCGGCTCATTGCCGCCGCCGCCATCCTCGTCGGGAAAATCGATCATGAACTCGTCGGAATTGTTATCCGCGAGATAGCCAAAGGCCGCGGTGTCATCGACCTCGTTGACGAATTTCGACAGCGAGCCGGTGGCGGTCTTGAGCAGGTTGAGAAAGCTCTCCTGCTGCGACAGCGTCACGTTGAGATTGGCGTCGAAGACGGCCTCGAGCAGATCCTTGACGAATTGCGGGAAATCGACCTCGTCGATGAAATCGCCAGCCAGTTCACCCGCCTGATCGATACGCTCGTTCTGGTGGCGCTGATCGTCGATCATGTCGCTGGCACGCGCTGGCGTGCGGCGAAATTCCTGCGACAGCCCGTTGCGCGATGCACCATTGCCGCCAAGCTCGCGCAGGTTCTGGTCATAGGTCTGGCGATAGATGTCGCGCCGGTCCCGGTCGGTCATGTTGGACAATTGCCCGGACATGCCGAGCATCATCTCGCGGGTGCGTTCCTTGGCGCGGTCGTGAAGCTGCTGATCGATCTGCATGGCTGTTCCTGTCTCAATGTCATGTCGTCAATGCGGGCGTCTCAACCGCCGCAGCCGCACCGCGCGAGGGCGCCGCGCGGACGGGTCGCAGCGCGGGTCCTAGAAATCGTCTTCGAATTCGTCCTCGAAATCGTCCTCGAACTCGGCATCCTCTTCGTACTCGCCCCCCGGCTCCTCGCCTGCGGCAGCGGCGTTGAGAATATAGCTCTCGCCCGGTTCGATAATCTGCGAAACGAAATCGGCATGGCGCAGCGGCGTGCCGGAATAGGACGCGATCGCCTGGAACAGCTTGTTGCCGTCGACCGCCATCCGCAGCCGCGGGCCGACCGCGAGCGAGATATCGAATTCGCGCCGTCCGATCCGTTCGAGCGCACCGAACAGCCCCTTGCGCGGCGAGGTGCCGTAATGGCGCATGACCTCCGGATGCTCGATGATCTCGAAGGCTTCCTCGAGTTCGGCGTAAAGCTGCCACGCATAGCGGTGGGCGGCGCCGGTGCAATGCTCGGTCAGGCTGTATTGCAGATCGCGCATCGATTGATAAATGCCGCGCCGCGAGACCGGAGAGGTGTCGCCCATGCCGTCCTGGATGCGTTCGGATTTGTCGATATACTCGGCGATCTCGCTCATGAAATTGCCCCACAGCAGCGGGCCGCGCTCATGCATGACACCGCCTCTGATCTCGCCCGGCCCTTTGTTGAGCACGCGCTTGTAAAGCATATAGCGATCCTCGACCGGCATCCGGTCGTTCTTTTTGAGAACAGCGGTATGCAGCAGGTCGTCAAGCTCATGGGTCGGCTCCTCGAATTCGAGGTTCCACCAGTCACGCAGCACCACGTCGCGGATCGCGAAACAGCGTAGGTTCTCGCCCAGTTCGTAGATATAGTCGATCGCCCCGGCGGCGAGGACGTTCTCGGGCACGACGCCCAGTTCTTCGAGGAAGTCGAAGGTCCGCACCTCATAGTTCCAGCCGGTGGTGCGCCTGCCCTGCCGCACGCCGTCGATCGGATCGGAACGGCCCGAGACCACATCGACCGCATAGGAATAGGCCAGAGCGAAATGCTCGTCGAATTCACCGTTGTTAAAGCCATCGACATCCGGCTGCAGCCCCCGATCGACGAGGTAGTCGACCATCGCGCTCTTGATCGCCGGGGTAAAGCGCTCGGGTTCGATCTCGCCGGCGGTGGCGTATTCCTCGACGAGGACGGGGATAATGCCCTGTTTTTCGAGCTTGTCGAAGATCCCCATGATGAAGGACTCGATCCGTCCCGGGCGGAGCGAAAGGTTAAGGGTATCCAGCATGGCGGGGGTCTCCCGTTTCAATCCAGTCGGCGCAAAAGTGCGCCCTGTCGGTGGTCGGCACGGCCTCCGGCGCACGGAGGCCGCAGGCGGTGTCGTCGGTTACACGCGGCTCACAAGGCGCGCCTCATTTCGCGGATCGCCAGCAGGCGCTCATTCTCGGTCAGCAGCCGGCGGTTCTCGGTGGCGACGATATCCACCAGCGCCGCGGCCACGAGGTCGAGCGGGCCGCCATCTTTCTCCATTTCGAACAATTCGGCCTCAAGAAAACCCGGCGCATCCTCGGGATCGGCCTTGTAGCCGTCATCGTCGTCGCTGCGCAGCAGATCGTGGATCAGCGCGGCATGGAACCGCGCAAGGATGTGCTGGCGCGCCTCCGAGGATTGCCGCCGGCTGGCAAGCTGCGCGACACGGTTCAACTCATCGGCCAGACGGTTCTCATAAACCCAGCGGCGGATGCTCTCTTCCATCTCCGCGGGCGTGTCCATGTCGCAGGGCAGCATTTCGATATAGTTCCCAAGCGCGGTCTCCACCGCCTTGGTAAAGATCCGGTCGAGCTTGCCCGACGGCGTGCGGATGTCGAGGAAGCTTGCCGGGCTGCCTTCGCCGCGCAGGCGGCTGAGCTTGCCGATGGCCTCGGCGAGATGCGGATTCTCAAAGGCCTTGGTCCGGTTCAGGATATTGTCACGGTTGTCATCGATCGCGAATTCCACCGCCGCCCGCGCCGGGGCTGGCGGACGCCGCCGCACCGTCGATTTCGCATCCGAGCCGCTTCGCTCCTCGGTGGCTTGATCGGAGTCTGTATTCGTCATGGAAATCTCCTCACGCCGTTTTCGCCCGCGCCAGTCGCAGAGCGTCGATGATGTTGAGCCGGCCATAGCCCGCCTTGGGGTGTTGAAACCGGTGGTCCAGCCGGTCAGCCGTCTGTTTGAGCAGGTATTTGACCTGGCCATCAGTCAGGCCACGGGCAAAGCTCTTGAGCAGCGCCACCGCCCCGGCCACAAAGGGCGCGGCATGGCTGGTGCCCGTCGCATAGGCATAGCCATCGTCGCGATAGCTGGAATAGACATCCTCGCCCGGCGCGATAAGCTGAACGCGGCGGTTATAGGTCGAAAACCCCGCCACCCCGCCGTCGCGGGCCATCGCGCCAACCGTGATCACTCCGGGCAGCGCGCCCGGATAGTAGAGTGCGTTGCGCCCGTCGTTGCCAGAGGCGGCGACCACGGTCACCCCCTTTTCGCGGGCATAGCGGATCACGTCGGCATGGGGCAGACCACCGCCTTCGTGGCGCACGCCAAGGCTCATGTTGATGACGTCGGCACCGTTGTCTATCGCCCATTTCACGCCCTGATTGATATTGTCGACAAGCCCCGCACCATAGCGTTCGCCGTCACGCTCCATCGCCGCCAGAACCCGCACCGGAATCAGCGTGCAATCAGGCGCTACGCCGGTGGGCATCCGCCGCCCCGCTCCAAGCGCGATCCCGGCTACATGGGTGCCGTGGCCGACATCGTCTTCGGGCGCGGCATCGGCATCCAGAAGATCGCCGATGAACCGGTCATGGCCGTCGAGGATGTTGACCTCGTCCCGCGGCGCATGGATGCGGGTGAACTCGGGATGGTCGATATCGACGCCGGTATCCAGCACGGCGATGCGCACCGATGGATCGCCGGTCGTGATCCGGTGCGCCTTGTGCAGAAAGACCGCATCGCGCGAGGTCTGGTCAGGCACCGGCGATCGGCTGAAGGGCTGCGGCATCCGCGCCACCGAGACGTAACCCGGGCGCACGCTCACGATCTGCGGCAGAACCTGAAGATTTTCGATCAAACCGCGGGGAATGCGCCCCGCCCGCTGCAGGATGATGCGTACAGTACGATCAAGGCCAGCCGCCAATTCGGCCGGGCTCCACCCCGTGGCAGATGCTGGGCGGAATTCACTGCCAACCCAGAATGGTGTGCGGGCAGCATCCATAATTCTGTTGACCGGTCCTATAAATCGGTCCGCGCCTTGTGGCTTATTCTCAATTAAGTCCGACCAATGCAGAAGAGCAGGAACAACTGACCCCTCGCGAAAAGTCGCGATGATATGAGGCTTCATGACACATACAAAAATAGAAATTGGGACTTCCTAAAGGATACCACAGAGGCCCATTTTTATAAATACGCAACCTTAGATTGTTTTAAGAGCAGAAAACAGAGGTTTAGGTCACGAAGTTTATTTATTGTTTTTATTGCAGTTTTATCGTTTGAAAAGGTGGTGGCGTCTTGCAGGGGTAGGATGGCACCGCCGAAATCGACGCTACTCAGCGCCAGTCTTTCTTGGTCATGCGTGGGCTTCTTTCGACCTGAGCGACCCGCACGGTTCCGGCTCACATCGAAATCCCTGAGAGCGGCTTAAATCACGGAAGATCGCCAGACTTCCTGTCTGCCAATCGCATCTCTGCTCGGTTTCACTACACCAACTGATCCATTCAGCCGAATTTTGCCGACTTGCGCACAACATTTCTCGGGTACACCTCGAAATTGCGCACAACCTGTGGTAGAGTATCCGTATTTAAGAACGTACCGACTTTAAAACTTTTATTTTAACCATCGACGCGGCTGTCAATTTCCGACCGCATGTTGCCTGCGAGTGGAGCCACGCCCCCAGACGCCGCGCCCCGAGCGAGGTATTTCCCATGGCTCAGACCGACCCCAAAATCATCCAAGGACGCATCACCCGCAAGGACAATGGTGCGGGCGTTCACGGCCTCTCTATCACCGTCTGGTGCGGCTCGACCTGCAATCCCGCACGGCTCGGCACAGTACTGACGCGGCGTGACGGATCTTTTGCGATCTGCGACCTCTGCAACCTGTGCGCCCATGCCGGGCCCTGCGACATCCACCTTGTGATCCATGACTGCACAGGCCGCAAGATCCACGACACGCGCGAGGAATGTACCCCCTGCAGCCCGGGCCGCTCGGATGAATGCGAGGTGGTGCTGGTGCCGGATGTGCTCTGGTGGCACCTCAATTGCTGCGAGAGCTGGTGTTGCCCGACCGGCCCGCTGGTGCCGCGCCGGATGATCGACGAGATTGAGGAGGCCCATGCCGATCTGATGCGCCGCGACAGTCAGCGCGCCTTCGATCTGTCCGCCTGTCTCGCCCGGGCGATTCCGGTGGTTGGCCTGTTCGACCGGGTGCTCGACGATGCCTGCGCCACGCTTCAGGGCGATCTCGCGGCCGGTCAGAGGTTCCGCGACGTGCTGCAGGTGCTCTGCGCCGACCGCCGGTCGGGGTGCTGTTGCGGCAGCGACGACGTGCTGAGTGCGCTGCTACAACCCGGTGGCGCCGCCGAGGCCATCGCCCTGCCTGCCCTCGACACAGCGGTGGTCGTCGCCGAACCCGCCGCCGCTCCGGAGGCCGATTCCGAAGACGGCACCGAAAGCGCGCAATGCAGTTGCTGCGACACAGAGGCGCCTAGTCCCGCCCCCTGCCCCTGTGCGCCCGAGATCATCGACCGCGAGGCAATGCTCGCCGCACTTCTGGCCGCGCTGCACATCTCCTGCGGCCACGAGGAAACCGCACGCGCCTATCTCGGCGCCCTGCTCGACCAGTTCTGCCGCCTCGAATTCCTCGGCGCGCTGCACCGTGCTGCCGTTGCGGCCTCCTGCGGCGATCAGGTCGCACAGGTGCATTTCCGCGATCTGATCGAGGTGTTGCGGCGCGACTGCCAAACGCCGTGCTGCTGCGAGACCTGCCTCGACGCGCGCCTTGCCGATTGCCTGCGCGAGGCGATGACGGTCTGGACACAGCTGCGCTGCTACGAGGTGCGCCGGGTCGAACCGGCCCGCGCCTGCCCGGGCGACCGCATCACGATCTGTGGCGAGGGCTTTGGCTGCCTGCCCGGCCTCGTCGCCTTTGAACCTTTGCAGGGCGTTGGCGAACCGGTCCAGGTCACGCCAGAGCGTTGGTGCGATGACCGGATCGATGTCATCGTGCCCAGCGGCGCGGGCTGCGGGCTGGACCTCGTGCTGCCGCAACAGACAATCAAGATTTGCAACCGCCTGATCGACCTGCGGCCCACGGGCTGCATCCTGTCGGGCTTCGAGGGGACCTCGGCACAGATCCTGAAATTCACCGTCAAGGGCCTGGCCGATGGCGCCTGTCTCGAACCCGGCCAGCCACTGCGCATCCGCTGGAAGACCTGTGCCGCCGATCGCGTGCGCATCGAAATCCGCAACCGCCGGACCGGCGCAGTGCTGGCGCAGCGCGATCCCGCCGAAGCGCGCGGCGCGTGGGACTTTCTCGAAACGCAATTCACCGAAACCACCGAGATCGACGTACGGATCACCGTGCAGGGACGCTGTAAACCGCCAAGCTCGAGCCGCGAGATTGGATTCGTCTTCCAGAACCCGCCCGATCTGAGCGTCGATGGGCTTGAGATCACTCAGGCGATCCAGCATTACCGCGCCGCCGCGCATCTCACCGACCCCGCTGATCGCGGCCCCGACAACAGCCTGCGGCTGGTCACCGACAAGACCGCTTGGGTCCGCGTCTACCTGCGCAGTGGCCAGGCCCCTTGGTTCGACGGCGGCACCCTGCCCGGCGTGACCGGCACGCTGCGTGTCGAAAGGCGCACCGGCGGTGTCTGGTCCCAGATCGCCGTGCTCAATCCCCAGAACGGCCCTGTCACCGCGCAGGACGCATTCGTCAACTATGCCGCCGAGCGCGGAGATATCAGCGCGACGCTCAACTTCGTGGTGCCCGCCGCCCTGATGACCGGCCTTCTGCGGTTTAGCGCCGAGGTCGCGTCGCCCTATCCGCAATGCCCCGGCAACACCGCCGCGGGCGCGACGCTGGCTGACGTGAACCTGACCCAGACGCTGAACGCGGCCTTCATCACAATCGGATATCAGGGGCCCAACAACGACAATTCAGACACGCTCTCCCTGCCTGCGCCGTCGCTGGCGCAATGCCAGTCCGAGACAAGCTGGGCGATGACCACCTTCCCTGTCTCTGGCCAGCCGAATGTCCGCATCGCGGCTAGCTTCACGACGAACACGCCACTCAACGATCCGCGCTCCTGCCCGGGCTGCTGCTCGCCCAATTGGCAACCGCTGCTGCAAACCGTGGCGGCGTTGGTGGCGCTCGATCAGTTGGCCTTCCCGGGGGGGAACTGGGTCTATTACGGCCTCGTCAACAACGGCATCCCGGTCACCGTACCGGGCTGCAACGGTTGGGGCGGCACCGGCGGGCTTGCCGGGCGACCGGTGACCTATGCCCACGAGATAGGCCACCAATTCGGCCTGCCCCATGCGCGCTGTGGCAATGCCGGTACGGGCAATGCCGCCTATCCGGTCTACGAGCCCTACGACCTGCCGGTCGACGTGCCTGCCAACCCGGTGAGCAACACCAACTGGACGATGGCCTCGATCGGCGAATTCGGGCTCGACATCAATACCGGCGTGATCGCCAACCCGGCGACGGCAGAGGATTTCATGTCCTATTGCTCGCCGCGCTGGATCTCGCGTTTCACTCACAATTACCTCGTCAACTGGCCGCAATTGTCGCCGAGCATGATCGCGACCGGTGTGGATGGCGGCGCGCTGCGTGAAATCGTAGATGACGAGCCGAACTTTGCAGAGCCCGACGGGATCCGCCCGCTGATCGACATCTTCGCGGTGCTGACCGGCGATACGGTCGAGGTCACATCGGTATCGCGGCTGGAGACGCGTGCGCTGTCGCGCGGCGGGGCGGCCACGGCCTTTACCGCCGAGCTGATCGATGAGGATGGCGGCCTGATCGCCGCCGACACCGCCTATGCCTTCGGCAGCGAGGGCGGATGCGGCGGGGCCGGCCATGGCTACAGCAGCAAGGGCGGCGGCGGCGATTGTGGTTGCGGCTGCGGTGGCGATGACCGCCTCGATCCGAAGCGGCCGGTGCTCTTGAGGGCGATGGTGCCCGATGTGGCGCCCGGCGCGGGTCTCCGCCTGCGCGACCGCGACGGTGAGATCGTCTGGGAGCGCAAGCGCCCGGCACGTGCCCCCAAGCTGACCCGCGTGGAGGCCTCCTATGACGGCAAATCGGGCGAAATCGCCCTGCGCTGGAAGACCAGTGTCGATGCCAAGGCCAAGGACCATGCCTTTGTCGCCCTGCGCTGGTCGGCTGATGATGGCAAGACCTGGCGCGCGCTGCAGACCGGGCTGACCGAAGAGAGCGCCCAAATTGATCCCGCGAACCTGCCGGGGGGCGCGATCCGCTTCGAGATCCGGCTGAGCGACGGGTTCGACACGGTGGTGGCGCAAACCGATGCGGTCGAACTCCCCCAGAGACCGCCCAGTGTCGCGATCTTGCACCCCGCCGATGGCGGCTCGGTGCCGCGCGACCGCCTGATGCATCTGCGCGCCACGCTTGACGCCCCCGGCGGCGCGCCGCAGGACGATGCCGCGCTGGTCTGGTCGATCGACGGCAAGGAGGTGGGCAAAGGCGCCGATCTCTGGATCGAGACACCGGAGACCGGCCGGCACAAGGTGACGGTCAGGACGGGCAAGGGCGACCTCGCCGCAGAGGCCAGCCACGTCTTCACCGTGAAGTGACGGCTCGGATGGCGGGTTGAGCGACTGGCCCGCCATCTGGTCTGCCACCTCGCTCAGCAGGTGTTCGTACTACGTAACGGTGAGCGTTTTACGGAACGCCACCAGCGCATTTTTCATTTGGTCGTCAAGCGCGGGCGCATGGGTCAGCTCCGCGACCGCCATCGTCTTGGCCCCCTGCAACGCACCGAAGGGTTCGCCAATCTCGAAAGTTGTGGTGTAGATTCTGTAGAACAAAACCACGGTGCACAGACCCTCTGATGTATTCCCCAGAAACACCCCAAATTTTGGTTGGCGTGTTCCGCATCGAATCCGTGTCTGTAAGAGAAGCGGCAACACACGAAAGCATCGAATTTCACGGACGCCAGAGGACGCCAGAAGGCTATCCTTATCAAGCAGGCGGAGGACGGGAGGCGAATCCGGGATATTAGCGGACTGAAACGAGCGAGCGCGACGGCATTTCAAGAACTCTCTCTCGGTAAGATCGGTATAACACCTGCCATGTCGCCCTGCCCCGCTCAAGCCGCTGAAATCGCGCGTCTGGGCATCGCGAAGCCCGCAGAATAAGGCCCTTTCAACGTACCTCTCAACCGAAAACGGTCTCCTAAACCGTTGACCCTCCACGGAGTACCAGGGTTCGAACCCTGTCTCTCCGCCAGATACCCGCCAAAATGCATAAATCTCCGCTTGCGCCGGACCATTTTCGGTCTGTGATGGCCGTGCGTCAGGCTGCTCCACCCCGCCCCGTCATTCGCGCGTTAACAAAGCGGCGTCGAAAAATTCGTTTCCGCGCGGCATGGTGCAATGTCGGTCTGCGCGAACGCTGGTTCTTTCAGATCAACCGAATGTTCCGCTCAGCGTCTTTGACAATAAATCCGTGTCGGGGATAAGGTCGCGCACCGGTCGCACCGGCCAAAGATCAACCTTCGGAAATGGAACAACGTCTTGCTAGAGCGAAATGAATTCGACGCAGTCTATGCCTGTGTCTGCGACCTGAACGGTGCGATGCGGGGCAAGCGCATCCCAAGCGCCCAGATCGAAAAAATCGGTCGCGGCGAAATCCGGATGCCGCTTTCCATCCTCTGTCTCGATATCTGGGGCGAGGATGTCGAGGGCAGCGAATTGGTCTTTGAAACCGGCGATGCCGACGGGCTCTGCGACCTGATCGACCGCAAAGTCAGCATCTCGACTTGGACCTCGCGCCCCAGCGCCTTTGCACAGCTTTGGATGCGCGAAGAGAACGGCAAACCTTTCCTTGGCGATCCGCGCCGCGCGCTGGCCGAAATCCTGTCGCGCTACAAGGCGCACGGCCTTACGCCGGTGGTGGCGACCGAGCTTGAATTCTACCTCTACGACGACAGCGAAAGCGCCCCCTCAGCGCCCCGCGCGCCCCGCTCGGGGCGCAGCTCGGAAACCGCAGGCGCGCTCTCGCTGGATGAATTGCAGAAATACGAGGAATTCCTCGACGACGTCTATGATGCCTGCGCGCTGCAGGACATTCCCGCCGATGCGGCCATTTCGGAAAACGGTGCCGGGCAGTTCGAAATCAACCTCAAGCATTCCAGCGATGCGCTGAAAGCGGCGGATGATGCGGTTCTGTTCAAACGTCTCGTCAAGGGCGTCGCGCGGCGGCACGGCATGGGCGCCACCTTCATGGCCAAGCCCTATGGCGATCGCTCCGGCAGCGGGCTGCACGTGCATTATTCGCTGATCGACGAGCAAGGGCGCAACGTCTTTGACGACGGCAGCGCGCGCGGCACTGACACGATGCTTCACGCGGTCAGTGGGATGCTCTCGACGATGCAGGATCACACGCTGATCTTCGCCCCGCATGAGAATTCCTACCGTCGGCTCCTGCCCGGTTCGCATGCGCCATCGGCCGTGGCATGGGGCTATGAAAACCGAACCGCCGCGATCCGCATTCCCGGCGGTGACAACAAATCCCGCCGGATCGAGCATCGCGTCGCCGGATCGGATGCGAACCCCTATCTCGTCATCGCCTCTATCCTTGGCGGCGCCCTGCTTGGCATCGAATCCAAAGCGATGCCCCCGCAGCCGATCGAAGGCGATGCCTATTCCAAGCGGCTCCAGAACCTGCCGCTCGACTGGGCCTCGGCGATCGAGGCCTTCTCGGACAGCACCGGCGTCGAACGGGTCTATTCCAAGCTGCTCAAACGCATGCTGACCCAGTGCAAGATGCAGGAGCTGCGCCGGTTCACCCAGCACGTGACCGATTTCGAATACCAGAGCTATCTCGAAACGGCCTGACCCGATTAACGAAAGCTAAACCGGTTTTCGCCACGCATCAGGCGCCCGGTACCCTTCCGGTGTACGCATGCTGTACAGGTGGTGTACGGATGGTGCCCCCTGTTTTGCGGCAGTTTTCCCCGGTTCACCTCGCCTTCGCGCCGTCGCCAGACGGCAAGATGATAGACGTCTTTCAAAAAAAGATTGACGACTATCATTTCCAACATTCTATTGGGCGCAGGGAGGAAGTTCATGCAAGGTCGTTTGCCGACACTGTCGGATGTCGCGCGTCGCGCGGGCGTCAGCTATGCGACCGTGGATCGCGTGGTGAACGACCGGGGCGGCGTCGCTGACAAGTCGGTCAAACGGGTGCGCGAAGCCATCGACGAGCTGGGCTATGTGCGCAACGTGGCCGCCGCCAACCTCTCGCAAAGCAGGACCTATCGCTTTGCCGCGATCATCCCGACCGGCACCAACCAGTTTTTTCAGCAGCTTCGCGCGATCCTCGAGGCCGAACGCATCCGGCTGCTGGCCGACCGCATCAATCTGCGGATCGAAGGCATTGCCGCTTTCGATGGAGAGGCATTGTGCGAACGTCTTGATATGCTTGCCAGAACCGGGATCGACGGCGTTGCGCTAGTGGGTACGGATGATGATATCGTCGCCCGCAAGATCGCCGAGCTTCGCGCGGCCGGCATAGCTGTTCTGACCCTTGTGTCGGATGCGCCGAACGCGCCGCGCGATGCCTATATCGGGATCGACAACCGGGTTGCAGGTCAGACCGCCGGGCGGCTGATCGGCCTGTGTCACGGCGGCTCTGGCGGGCGTGTCCTGCCGATTGTCGGCGCGCTCTCTGCCCCTGACCATGCCGAACGGCTGGAAGGCATGCGCGAAACGGTCACCGCTCTTTATCCCGATCTGGCCATCGCACCGGTCATCATCGGCCGTGACGAACATGAGATCGTCGAAAGCAAGCTTCGCCCGATTTTTGAAAATTCGCACGATATAACAGCCGTTTACAGCGTCGGCGGCGGCAATGCGGGCCTGCTTCGCGTGCTGCGCGCCCTTCCCGCCGATCAGAACCGACCCATCGTCGTGCTGCATGACATCGTGCCGCAATCGCGCGAGGCGCTGGAAAACGGTGTCATCGATGCGATCATCGACCAGCGTCCCGAAGTTGAAATTGCCAATGCCCTGAACTGCCTGCGCAGCATCGCGGACCGGCGTCCGCCGGACGTTGCCGACCCGATCCTGCCAGCGGTGTATTTCAAGGAAAACCTGCCGCCGCCTCAAGGCAGGGAAACCGATGCGCATCCCGCGGATGCCCCAAGCAGCGACGGTGCTCGTCCTGCCTCAAAATCTCGAGTTCTCAAGGAGATAGACCAATGAAGACGATCAAGGGCCCCGGCCTTTTCCTCGCCCAGTTTGCCAGCGACGAAGCGCCGTTCAACTCGTGGGACCAGATCACCAAATGGGCCGCCGACGCCGGATATAAGGGCGTTCAGGTGCCGGTCTGGGAATCCCGTCTGATTGACCTCGACAAGGCCGCAAGCTCAAAGGATTACTGCGACGAATGGGCAGGTCAGGCGCGCGAAAACGGCGTAGAAGTCACTGATCTTTCGTCACATATTCTGGGTCAGCTGGTTGCAGTTCACCCCGCTTACGACACATGGGTCGACGGGTTCGCCGCGCCCGAAGTACAGGGCAAACCCAAGGAACGCGCCGAATGGGCGGCAGAGCAGGTCAAAAAGGCGCTGACCGCGTCAAAGCACCTTGGCGTCGATGCGCATGTGACCTTTTCCGGCGGTCTCTGCTGGCCCTTCATCTATCCCTTCCCGCAGCGCCCCGCCGGACTGGTGGAAACCGCCTTTGACGAGCTGGCGGCGCGCTGGCGTCCGATCCTCGACCACGCCGAGGATTGCGGCATCGATGTCTGCTATGAAATCCACCCGATGGAAGACCTGCACGACGGCGTGACATTCGAGATGTTCCTTGAACGTCTCGACGGTCATCCGCGCTGCAACATGCTCTACGATCCCTCGCACTACGTCCTGCAATGTCTTGATTACCTTGACAATATCGACATCTACAAGGACCGGATCAAGATGTTCCACGTCAAGGATGCCGAGTTCAACCCGACCGGGCGTCAGGGTGTGTACGGCGGCTACCAGCCCTGGGTTGATCGGGCCGGACGCTTCCGCAGCCCCGGCGACGGGCAGGTCGATTTCGGCGCGGTGTTCTCAAAAATGGCCGCCAATGATTTCGACGGATGGGCGGTTGTCGAATGGGAATGCGCGCTAAAACATCCCGAGGACGGCGCCAGAGAAGGGGCGCAATTCGTGAAGGATCACATCATTCGCGTCACGCCGCATGCCTTTGACGATTTCGTCGACGGCGGCACCGATGACGCCGCGAACCGCAAAATGCTGGGGATTGATTAAGATGAGCGATAACAAACGCATCAGGCTGGGCATGGTCGGCGGCGGCGCGGATGCCTTTATCGGCGGCGTGCACCGCATCGCAAGCCGCATAGACGGACGTTTCGACCTTGTGGCCGGGGCGCTGTCCTCTTCGGCCGAAAAGGCAAAGAAAAGCGGCGAAGCGCTGGGGCTGGATCCAGCCCGCAGCTATGCCAGCTTTGACGAAATGGCCGAGGCCGAAGCGGCGCGCGAAGACGGCATCGAAGCGGTCAGCATCGTGACGCCCAACCACGTCCACTACCCGGCCGCCAAGGCATTCCTTGATCGCGGCATCCACGTGATCTGCGACAAGCCGCTGACCTCGACATGGCAAGATGCCGAGGCGATGGAAAAGGCGGTGGCAGCGTCCAAGTCGCTGTTTATCCTGACACATAACTACACCGGCTACCCGATGGTGCGCCAAGCCCGCGCCATGATCGAGGCCGGGGACATTGGCAAGATCCGCCTTGTGCAGGTCGAATATCCGCAGGACTGGCTGACCGATCCGGTGGAAACCGAAGGCTCCAAACAGGCGGAATGGCGCACCGATCCAGCCCGCTCTGGCGCGGGCGGGGCCACCGGCGATATCGGCACCCATGCCTATAACCTCGCCTCCTTTGTCAGCAGGCTGAAAGCAAGCGAACTGTTGGCCGATCTGCAAAGCTTTGGCGCGGGCCGCACGCTGGATGACAACGGGCACGTATTGCTGCGGTTCGACAATGGCGCGAGGGGCATGCTTTGGTGTTCCCAGGTCGCGCCGGGCTGTGAAAACGGTCTCAAGCTGCGGATTTACGGCGACAAGGGCGGGCTGGAATGGGCCCAGGAAGACCCGAACTACCTGTGGTTCACCCCGCATGGTGAAGCGACCCGCCTGATCCGGCGCAACGGTGCCGGGGCGATCGACGCGGCCAATTCGGTAAGCCGTATTCCCCCGGGCCATCCCGAGGGCTACCTGGAAGGATTCGCCAATATCTACACCGCCGCTGCCGATGCGATCCGCGCGGTTCAGGGGGGTAGCGACCGCAAAGCGGCGATGGGTCCCCTGCCCGACATTTCCGATGGTATGGAGGGGATGCGTTTCGTGCTGGCCTGCGTGGAATCCTCGAAGAACAACGCGACATGGGTGAAACTGTGACTACAGCCACCCTCGAACTGCGCGATATCCGCAAGAGCTTTGGCCCGATCGAGGTGCTGCATGGCATCGACATCGCGCTGCGCTCGGGTGAGGTTCATGCGCTGATCGGTGAAAACGGGGCGGGTAAATCGACCACGATGAAGATCTTGGCGGGCTACCAGCCTGCCACCTCGGGTCAGATCCTGCTGGACGGGAAAGAGGTGACCTTCAACAGCCTGCACGAAGGCGAAGAGGCCGGGATCGTGATGATCCATCAGGAATTCAACCTCGCCGAACAGCTGACGGTCGAGCAGAACATCTTTCTGGGCCGCGAGCTGCGCAAGGGTTGGCTATTGGACAAGGCCGAGATGCGGCGCCTGACGCGCAGCTATCTCGACCGGGTGAAATGCCGCGCGCATCCCGATACGCCGGTGTCGAAATTATCCAACTCTGACAAGCAGATGGTGGAAATTGCCAAAGCGCTCAGCCGCGATGCGCGGGTCGTCATCATGGACGAACCCACCGCCGTTCTGACCAATCGCGAGGCAGGCATCCTGTTTGAACAGGTCCGCGCCATGCGCGAGGCTGGCACCGCGATCCTTTTCACCAGCCACAAGCTAAGCGAAGTTGCCGAGATTGCGGACCAGGTGACTGTCATGCGCGACGGGGCGGTTGTACGCGCCTGCGCCGCATCGGACATCACAGAGGATGAAATGGCAACCGCCATGGTCGGGCGCGACGTTTCCGACCTCTACCCCGAGCATCGCAAGGATGCGGGCAGCGACCTGGCGCTTTCCGTGTCCGGGCTGGATGTACCCGGCTTTGCCCAAGGCATCTCTTTTGATCTTTATCGCGGCGAAATCTTTGGCATCGCGGGTCTCATCGGTTCCGGACGCACAGAGGCGATGGAGGGGCTGTGCGGATTGCGCCCCGCCACACGTGACCAGATGCAGATCAACGGGCAGGATGTGAGCATCCGCAAGCCCTCTGACGCGCTGGCCCAAGGGCTTTGCTATCTGACCGAAGACCGCAAGCTGCGTGGTCTGCTTCTGGAACGCGGCATGCGCGAGAACCTGACGCTTCAGGCGCTGCCCAAGTTCGGCACGCTGCTGATCGACCGCAGCGCAGAAGAAAAGGCGCTGGATCAGGCGATCAAGGATTTCGACATCCGTGCAGGACGACGGGACGTGAAGGTCGGCAATCTCTCGGGCGGGAACCAGCAAAAACTGCTGCTTGCCAAAGTGATGCAGTCGGAACCGAAGATCCTGATCGTAGATGAGCCGACGCGCGGCATCGATATCGGCACCAAGCAGCAGATCTATGCATTCCTGCGCCGTCTCGCGGATGAAGGCCATGCGATCATCATGGTCTCTTCCGAGATGCAGGAGCTGATCGGCATGGCCGACCGGGTCGCCGTCATGCGCACCGGCCGCATCGCCGGCACGCTCAGCGGCAAAGATATAACAGAAGACGCCATTGTCCGCCTCGCCATGGGCGTGGGGGCAACCGACTACGGCGCGAAAAAGGAACTGGCCTGATGACCTCTGAAACGACGAACAGCAAGCAAAGCGGGCGTGCCCTGCCCTCGATGAGCGTATTGGGACCGATCCTCGCGCTGGTCCTGCTTGTGGTGATCGGCGCCCTGCTGAACCCGAATTTCCTTGGCGCGGCCAATATCACCAACGTGCTGGCGCGATCCGCCTTTATCGGCATCATCGCCGTGGGCATGACCTTTGTGATCACCGCCGGGGGGCTCGACCTTTCGGTCGGGTCGATGGCCGCCTTTATCGCCGGGCTCATGATCCTTGTGATGAACGCGGCGCTGCCCAGTATGGGCGTCGGTGTGCCGATCATCCTTCTCGGGATGCTCGTGGCGATTGTCGCCGGTATCCTTGCCGGGCTGCTCAACGGGTTTCTGATCACGACCGTGGGCATCGAAGCCTTCATCGTCACGCTCGGCAGCATGGGCATTTACCGCAGCCTCGTGACGTGGCTGGCCGACGGCGGCACGCTCAGCCTCGATTTCGGGCTGCGTACCTTTTACCGCCCGGTCTACTTCGACGGTATTCTCGGCATCTCGTGGCCGATCATTGTATTCGCGCTGGTTGTCATCATCGGGGAAATCGTGATGAGCCGCGCCCGTTTCGGCCGACACTGCGCCGCCACGGGGTCGAACGAGCATGTCGCGCATTATTCCAACGTGAACGTCAACCGCACCCGGCTGATCACCTATGCTCTGCTGGGTCTGCTGGTGGGGGTCGCGACAATCATGTACGTGCCACGCCTTGGCTCGGCCTCGTCCTCGACCGGCGTGCTCTGGGAGCTCGAAGCCATCGCGGCCGTGATCATCGGCGGCACCGTGCTCAAGGGCGGCTTTGGCCGGGTCTGGGGCACCGTGATCGGCGTCCTGATCCTTAGCCTGATCGACAATATTCTGAACCTGACCGACCTTGTATCGCCATACCTCAACGGTGCGATCCAGGGCGTCATCATCATTCTCGCAGTGATCCTGCAGCGGGAAGCCAAAGCGAAGGGCTGAGGCCCGCGCGTCAATACTCGAAAGGGAGGAACGACATGAGCTACATGAAAAACATTCTGGCAGGGGCGACCGCCATCGCGCTTGGTGCCAGCGCAGCCTATGCGCAGGACACCAAGGTTATCGGTGTCTCGATCCCGGCGGCGACCCACGGCTGGGCGGGTGGCATGAACTACCACGCGCAGGAAACCGTTGAACGGCTGGAAGAAGTCTATCCGCAGCTCGATTTCGTGCTGGCCACTGCATCGGATGCGGGCAAGCAGGTCAACGATATCGAGGACATGGTCGCCACGCGCAACATCTCGGCGCTGGTGGTCCTGCCCTTTGAATCCGATCCGCTGACCCCGCCGGTTCAGGCGGTTGCGGATAGCGGCGCATGGGTGACGGTCGTCGACCGTGGCCTGTCCGTCGAAGGCATCGAAGACCTCTATGTCGCGGGCGACAACGAGGGCTTTGGCCGGGTGTCCGGTGAATACATGGCGTCGAAAATGCCCGACGGCGGCAAGATCGTCGTTCTGCGCGGCATCCCCACCACCATCGACAATATGCGCGTCGAAGGTTTCGAAGGCGCCATCGAAGGATCCGGCATCGAGATCATCGGCATGGAGCACGGCAACTGGAACCGTGACGACAGCTTTAACGTGATGCAGGACTTCCTGTCGAAGTACGACCAGATCGACGCGGTCTGGGCCTCGGATGACGACATGGCCGTTGGCGTTCTTGCTGCCATCGACGCCGCCGGACGCGACGACGTTCAGTTCGTGCTGGGCGGTGCAGGCATGAAGGAAATGGTCAAGCGCGTGATGGACGGCGACAGCATGATCCCCGCCGACGTGACCTACCCCCCGTCGATGATCGCAACGGCCATCGAGATGACGGCTGTCGGCCTGACATCGAACGCGCCGGTTGCCGGGACTTTCACCATCGGTTCCGTGCTGATTACGCCGGAAAATGCCGAGCAGTTCTATTATCCCGACAGCCCGTTCTGATCCGGGAAAACAAGACGGACTGGCCCGGGAATTCCCGGACCAGTCCTTTTCAATTTGACCTTTCGGCCAATCCGGGCATAGCCGAAATTGGACAGCCCGATCATTTCCAATGATCCGTCATCGATAGATCCACATCGTGCAATCCGGTCGATCAATTCAGGATCGTTCGTGAGTTCTCCCGGATCAATTCGTCCACACAATCCGGGTCATTCCAGTCTTCCGCCACTGACGGGATGGATATCCCGTCCCCGGCCCCCTTCATTGCGCCTATCGCTACACATCGCCTTGCTGAGAGATCCCGTGAGCGGTGGATCAGCATTGGCCACACATATCTCGTGCCACACAATTGTTGGAAGTCGTATTCCGGTTATATTTATTTGGTGACAACCGTCCGCGAACCGTCGAATTCGACCGTTCGAAGATCAATAAGCGCAATAATTAACGTTCGAGTATTCTAGGTATTTCGCGAAAGTCGTTCGTCTTAAAAGATATCTTGAGAATGAAGGTAGTCTAAAGGCACGTTTTTCAAACGCGTTTTTTCGCGCTTTCGAATTTTCGGCGAAATAAAGCTTATTCAGGAGGATTACCGCGCAGCGCGGTCGTGAGCACCAGTGCCCGGTCAAGCAACTTATTGATTTACCGAACTGTCCATCCTGGCCGAGACATCGCCAACCCGGTCCAGCGCGCGCGCCGCGACAAAAGCGATGGCCGCTCCGACTAGCAGGCACAGCAGCACCACCGCGACGATCCGCACGAAACCCGCAGCGGTGCGCCGCTCGGCTTCGATGGGTAGCGCCCCGTCCTGCGTGGCTGTGGCGGGCATGTCCTCGGCTACATCTTCCAGAGTGGGCTTGGCCACACGGGGGGGCTGTCTGCGACGCCCTGCCATATGGTCTTCGCCTTCCGATACGTCTTCCTTGGTGGTGCGCCCCTCGGCAAAGAGAGGCAGCACGTTATTGCCAGTCGACGTTTTGGAGACGGGGGGGGCAGCGCGTTCGGGCTTTGTCTTGAACGAGCCCAGCTTTGCTTCGGCTTTCGGCGAGGCACCCTCGCGCTCAGCCGCCATTCTTGCAAGGAACTCGGTACGGTTCTCGCGGGCGATACGCTGCGCATCTTCGGGTGTCGCGTTTTCGATATTGTCGAGTTCGTCGCTGTCCGTCGAAGCCGTTTCCCACGGCTTGCGGTCGGGCAGGACGGATTGGCCTTCGGCCTTGTTCAGAACCTGCTCACGCGACTGGCGCGCAAGCTCCAGTCGGGCGTTCCAGCTCAGTTTTCGGTCCATATAGGATTTGGAATCCGAGCTTGGTACTTCGTCTTCGGGACGGTCGTTTTTCCGCAGGCTCATCACACTCACTCAACAATACAGACACGGGGCCACTATACCTCAAGGTTAACGGTACGTCACGCTTTCTCGCGTGTTTCAGACCGCTGCGCCCGGTCACTCTCCCCTCTTGCCCCCCTGAAACTGGCGCGCAAACTGCAAATATCAAGGTAAGGGCGACGGGCTGTCAGGAGGCCTTTGCGAATACAGGGCGGTGTATGTGAGACCGGTTCGGGTGATCTCCTGTGTGGCGTGAGATGAGGGATGGGCGGTTGAGCTTGGCCTTTCAGTTTGGAGGAAAACAAAGGGCTGCAAGCCTATCAGGCTGAAAATAAATGATTTATCTATCTGCGACACATTCAGGAAGTTTTTAAAGCACCGAGCATCTTGCGCATCATTTCAACAATTGCCGCCCGTACCGAAGAACAAATTTCGCCGGTCGTCGACTGCGAAAAGCAGACACTCGTTACCCCGCCGAACAGTTTGAAACAGGCATTCCCAAACGCCATCAAAACACACAACCCTTAGTTGCACAAATTTTAACGGTTTCGAGCTCCGCACAATAGGGAGCAATCGAAAAAACCGTCCACACCTAGGCAACAATCCGGCGAATCCGGTGGCGGCGCGGCGCTAGCTGTCCTTCAGTAGGTCGTCGAGAACGTCCTGCGTATCCGCACCGCAAGCGGGCGGCGCGTGACGGTAGCTGACCGGCGTTTTCGAAAACTTGACCGGGTTACCGATCAACGGCACCCCGCCCGACGCCGCATGTTCATCCGGCATCGAAATCTTCATACCGCGCGCCTCGACCTGATCCGAGGCAAACACCTCGGACAGGCTGTTGATCGGACCACCCGGCACCCCCGCCGCTTCCATCGCGCGCACCAGATCTGCTTTGCCAATGCGCAGGATTTCACCGGTGAGCAGCCCAATCAGAACATCTCGGTTAGTCACCCGGTCGATATTGCGCCGGAACCGTTCATCCTCGGCCAGATCCGGTCGTCCGAGGATACCGCAGAACCTTTTGTACTGCGCATCGTTGCCGGCGGCCACGATCACATGCCCGTCGCTTGTGGCAAAGACCTGATAAGGCACGATATTGGGGTGTTGATTGCCAAGACGCGGCTGTTCCTGCCCGGACAAGAGGTAATTGGTCCCCGCATTGACAAGCCACGCCACCTGGCTGTCGACAAGGGCGATGTCGATATGCTGACCTTCGCCGCTCTGGTCGCGATGGCGGATCGCCGCCAAAATCGCCGTCACCGCGTACAGGCCGCAGACCACGTCCGTCACCCCGACCCCGACCTTCATCGGCTCGCCCTCGGGATCTCCGGTCAGGCTCATGATACCGCCATAGCCCTGTGCCAGCAGGTCATAGCCGGGTTTATTCGCATTGGGTCCCGTCTGGCCGAACCCTGTGATCGAGCAATAGACAAGCCCCGGGTTGTCCCGGCTCAGGCTGTCGTAATCCAGACCGTATTTCGCGAGCCCGCCGACCTTGAAATTCTCGACGAGGATATCGCAATGCCCGGCAAGATGACGGACCGTCTCGGCCCCCTCTTCGGTGGCGATATCCACGGCGACCGATCGTTTGTTTCGGTTGGCCGACAGGTAATAGGCGCTCTCTGCCGTGGGTTCCCCGTCGGTTCCGGTCACATAGGGCGGACCCCAGGCCCGGGTGTCATCCCCAAGACCCGGTTTCTCGATCTTGATGATTTCCGCGCCGTAATCGCCCAGCAACTGCGTGCAGGTCGGACCGGCAAGGATACGGGACAGGTCCAGCACCCGAAGCCCGTCAAGCGGCCCCGGCGCAGGTGCATTCGACATTGTCACTTCCTTTCACTCGCCGGTGCGAGGCCGCATCAGGCGACCTCTTCCACCTCGCCCCCGGCCTTTTTCCAGCCCGAGAATCCGCCCTCGATATGCGCCACCGGCTGCAGGCCCATCTCCTGCGCCAGCCGCGCACTCAACGCAGACCGCCATGCACTGGCACAGTAGAAGACGAATGTCTTGTCCTGGGCGAAAACATCCTTGTGATAAGGGCTTTCCGGATCGATCCAGAATTCCAGCATGCCGCGCGGACAGGAAAACGCGCCCGGGATCTTGCCTTCGCGCTTCAGCTCGCGCGGGTCGCGCAGGTCCACAAATACATAATCCTCAGATCCCAGGAGCGCCTTCGCTTCCTCGATGGGCATGGTGGTGACCACGGCATTCGCCTCGGCAACCATATCTTTCACATGCTTGGTAATCGTCTGTGCCATGTCGGCTCCTTCTCTTCAAACTGGTGTCGTGACACGGGGTTGACCGCAGGCGGCCTCGATCACCTCGCCCGCGTCGAACAGGATATCCTCGCGAAACTTGCCGCCGATCAACTGGACGCCAACCGGTGCAGCCCCCGCCATGCCGGTCGCGACCGACAGCCCCGGCAGCCCCAGCGTCGGCAGCGCCCGTTGGATAAGCTGCGCTTCCATGATGCGGTCAAACCCCGACCGGGCGCCAACGTCGCTCTGCTGCGCGAAGGGCAACATGCCCGAAGACGGGCAGAGCACCACGGGCCACTCGGCGAGGAAATGCAGCCATTCGCGCTGCACCCCGATGCGCCGCTGCAGGCAGGTCATCAATCCTCCAAGGTCCATCTCCGTAGAATCCGCGGTCATCCGCTGGAAAACCACAGTGGCATCGGGATCATCCTCGGCTGCAATGGTTGCCGCCGCAGCGCGGGATTCCGCCATCCAGAGCTGCGCATTTATCTCGGCCGCTTCCCGGATTGGCGGACAATCGATCCCCTCGACCTGCCAGCCAGCCGCACGAAGGGCCTCGGCCGCCTGCGTCAGCGCCGCCAGTACCGCGTCGTCCACCTCCATCCCGTCCGGCGCCGGACAAAAGGCCACCTTCTTCGGCAAAGCTTCTCCCGTCAGGGGTGCCGGAATCCAGAGCGGGTCCTCGGGATCGCCCACCGACATGGCAGCCAGCCCAAGCCTGAGATCGGCGATGCTCCGGGCAATCGGACCCGAAACCGCCATCATCTGCGCCCCGATATATCGATCCGGCGCCGTGGCATTGCGCGCCGGAACCCGGCCCACGGTCGGTCGAATCCCCTGCAACCCGCAGGCATAGGCCGGGTAACGGATCGATCCGGCGATATCGGTCCCGTGGCCGATGGCACAGATACCGGCAGCAACAGCCGCCGCCGCCCCGCCCGACGATCCGCCCGGGGTCAGATCGGCGTTGCGCGGATTAAGCGTCATCCCGTGCAGCTCGTTATTGGTGAACCATCGCATGGAAAAGGCAGGCGTATTGGTACGTCCTACGATCACCGCCCCGGCCCGCCGCAGGTTCGCCACCACCGGGCTGTCCTGTTTCGCGATCAGGTCTTTCTGCAATTTCAGACCGTTGGTCGTCGCGTATCCCTTCTGATCCACGTTGACCTTGATCGTGACCGGCACCCCTGCGAGAGGTCCCACGTCCTCCCCGCGCGCAAGTCGATCGTCCAGCACATCGGCGGCGGCCAGCGCCTCCTCCGGGCATTCCTGTACCACCGCATTGATCCCGGGATTAATCTCCGAAAGCCGGGCAAGATGCGATTCGACCACCTGGCGCGCGGAATAGGACCGGCTTGTCACACCCTGCGCAATTTCACTGGCGTCCATTTCCCAGAACTCGGCCATGCTCGCCCCTTCCTGCTTGAATTTCAAAGAGGTGACATCAAAAATTGCGGCGTTTCAATGGGCATGTCGAAATTCCCGCTCCCTTGGCGCTGAACAGGTGAACGATTGCCGGTCACGGCCCAAAACCGCCTTTCCTCTTGCCAAAATACTCCGGGGGAGTCGCCCGGCAGGGCGGCGGGGGCAGCGCCCCCATGACGCGATCAGCCGTCGCGCGATTCCAGCAGGATCTCTGCCACGCGGCTCTGTACCTCCCACTCCCGCTTGAATGCCGCCTGCAACGACATGTGATCGCTTCCGACCCAGTCGGTGATGGCATGGCCCAGGCCGGTCAGCACCCAGTCCGCTAGCACGCGCCGCAGATCGTCCGGCGCGTCGGGCATCCGCAGCGCAAGGCTCGCTTTCAGCTCTTCAACCAGCCCGGCCAGAAATTGGTCCAGCAATCGTTTCACCCGATCGTGATCGCGAGCAAGGCGGATCATGTCCTGCATGATGTCCTGCATATCCTCGATCTGCTCGAGATGCGCCGCCATGAGGTTCCGGAGGTCTTCTGACAAGAGACGATTGCCGGCTTCGAAAGCCCGCTTCGCTTCCTCCGGCAATCCAAGCGGATGACCGACGGAAGCGGCCTCTTTGTTCGTGTAATAGTTAAAGAAGGTGCGGGTGCTGACCCCGGCCCGCTCGGCAATCGCATCGGTAGTGACCTGATCGAACCCATACTCGCGGGCCAGATCCAGCGTTGCGCGCTGAATATCCAGTGCGGTCTGGCGGCGGCGTTTCTCTCGTAACGAAATCTTCATATCAGGCATCCATTGCATAGTCTGCAATTATTGCCTTATACGCATACCAATGGGATTCCTGTCAATCCCGGTTCAGTAAGAGGTATTCGCAATGTCATTTCCGCAACGGCCGGGATTTGCCGGTCTATTGGCCTTGAGCCTGTTTGCCCTGCCGGTTTCCCCGGCAACCGCGCAAGACGCCCCGCCCCCGGCCCGCGTCGGTGTCATGACCCTTGAAAAGCAGCCCGTTCCGCGTGTCGTTACCCTGCCCGGTCGCGCAGTTGCCTATCAAAGCGTGGATATCCGCCCCCGCGTCGGTGGCGTGATCGAGGAAATACTCTACAGCCCCGGCGACATGCTTGACGCCGGAACACCGCTTTTTCGGATCGACGATGCCGCCTATCGCGCCACTGTCGCCTCGGCACGGGCGGATCTTGCCAAGGCCGAGGCCAATCTGCCGGTGGCGCAATCCGCCTATGACCGGGCCAGCGAACTGGCTGGACGCGGCTATACCGAGGCCGAGGTCGAAGCGACACGCGCCGCCCTGTCCGAGGCCCGTGCCACGCTCGAAGCCGCGGAAGCCGCGCTTGAATATGCCGAGACCGAGCTTTCCTGGACCACCATCACCAGCCCTATCAGCGGCGTCGGCGATCTGGCCGAAGTTTCGGTGGGCGATCTTGTCACCAACGGTCAGAGCGAGGCGCTGACCACCATCACGCAGCTCGACCCGATCGACGTCGATATGCTCGAAGCCAGCGCGCGGATGCTTTCGGTTCGCGAAGACATCGATGCAGGCGTACTATCGATGCAGGATCATCTGGAGGCAAAACTTGTTCTCGAAACCGGTCAGGTCTACCGCGGCACGGGACAACTGGTCTCCCCCGGTACGGCGGTTTCGACATCGACGGGCAGCTTTACCGTACGCTTCCGCTTTGACAATCCCGACCGCCAGATCCTGCCGGGCATGTTCCTGAGAGGCGAGATAACACTGGGCACGACCGAGGCATTCCTTGTCCCGCAACGCGCCGCCCAGCGCGGGAATTCCGGCCAGCTGACGGTCTATGTCGTTGGAGAAGACGGCACTTCCAGACAGGTTCTGGTCGAGGATTCGGGCACTTACGACAACAGCTGGATCATCCGTGACGGGCTGAGCGAAGGCGACCAGCTCATCCTCGACGGGTTGAAATCGATGGCCCCCGGGCAACCAGTCACGCCGGTGACCGCAAGCGTCGACGAAGATGGCCTTGTGCAGGACGCAGCGGCTGAAAGCGAAGGCAACTGATCCATGGCGTCACTCTTCATTCATCGCCCGGTCTTTGCCTGGGTTCTGGCCATCGTCACCATGCTTGCCGGTGCCTTTGGCCTGATCAGCCTGCCGATTTCGCAATACCCTGACATTGCGCCGACAACTGTCCGGATTTCCGCCACCTATACCGGTGCTTCGGCTGAAACGGTTGAAAACTCGGTCACCACGGTGATCGAAGACGGCATGACCGGGCTCGACGGCCTGACCTATATGACCTCCTCCTCATCCGAAGGCTCTGCCAGCGTTTCGCTTACCTTCGATGACACGGTCGATCCGGACATGGCGCAGGTTCAGGTTCAGAACAAGCTTCAACTCGTGCAGTCTTCGCTGCCCACAAGCGTCACGCAGCAAGGGGTTCGGGTGAACCGCTCGACCTCCTCGATCCTGCTGGTCGGCGCACTGGTGTCCGAAGATGGCGCCTATTCCTCGGTCCAACTGGGTGACATCCTCGGCTCTACTCTGGAAGACGCGGTGCAGCGCACCGAGGGCGTCGGGTCGATAAATAGTTTCGGCACGCAATATGCCATGCGCATCTGGCTCGATCCGTCGCGTCTTTACCAGTACCAGCTGACCCCGGCAGATGTGACCGCAGCGGTTGCAGAGCAGAACACAAATGTCACAGTCGGCACGCTTGGCGCACAGCCCGTCACCAAGGGCCAGCAGATCACGGTTTCCCTTTCGGCCCAGTCGCAGCTTGCCTCGGTCGAGGATTTCCAGCGTATCCTGCTCAAGACAAGCGACGACGGGTCAAGCGTCTATCTGGCCGATGTAGCGCGCGTTGAACTGGGCGAGGAAAGCTACGGCAGTTCCAGCCGTTTCAACGGGAAACCCGCCGCAGGCTTTGGCGTGAACCTTGCCACCGGGGCCAACGCTGTGGAAACCGCCGAACGGGTCCGGGATGTGATCGCCGATGTGTCGGGCGCCCTGCCAAAAGGGGTGGTGGTCGAATACCCCTATGACACCTCGCCCTTTGTCGAACAGTCCATCGAGCAGGTGTATCACACGCTGGCCGAGGCGATCATCCTCGTCTTTCTGGTGATCCTGCTGTTCCTGCAAAGCTGGCGGGCGACGCTTATCCCGACGATTGCCGTGCCGGTGGTGCTTTTAGGAACCTTCGGGGTGCTCTCGCTCTTTGGGATGTCGATCAACACGCTCAGCATGTTCGCGCTGGTGCTGGCCATCGGTCTGCTGGTGGATGATGCCATCGTGGTGGTCGAAAACGTCGAACGGGTAATGGAGGAGGACGGGCTTGGCCCCGTCGAGGCCACCGAAAAAAGCATGGGCGAGATTTCGACCGCGCTGGTGGGTATCGTCATGGTGCTTTCGGCGGTATTCCTGCCGATGGCCTTTATGTCCGGCTCGACCGGCGTGATCTATCGCCAGTTCTCGGTCACGATCATCTCGGCCATGATCCTGTCGCTCTTCGTGGCGCTGATCCTGACGCCCGCCATGTGTGCCTCGCTCTTGAAACCGGGACATGGCGCGCCCCGTTTGGCGCCGCTTCGGTGGTTCAACGGCGGGCTGGACCGGCTCACCGGCGGTTTCGCAAGCACGGTCGCCCGGTTCCTGCGCCGTCCGTTCCGTATCTTCGTGGTTCTTGCCGCCATCGGGTTCGGCGCGTGGTGGGTTTATGACCGACTGCCCTCCTCCTTCCTGCCAACCGAGGATCAGGGAGTGCTGATGGCAATGATCGAGCTGCCCGAACATGCCACCACCGCGCAGACAGCCGAGGCCGTTGAAACGATCGAGACCTACCTGCTTACCGAAGAAACCGAAACGGTCGATGCGGTCTTTGCGGCAGTCGGGTTCAGCTTTGGCGGCAGCGGCCAGAACAACGCCATGATGTTCATCCGTCTCAAGGAATATGCCGACCGCGAAGGCTTTGATGCTGGTGCGCTGATGGCCCGCGCCAATGGGACGTTCTTCAACAACCGCATGGGTCAGGTGTTTTTCATGCAGCCCCCGGCGATCCCGGGCATGGGCACCTCCTCGGGGTTCACCATGTACCTGGTGGATCAGGGCGGCAACGGACAGGACGCCCTTATGGAAGCTGCCGATCAAGTGGTCGCGGCGGGCGTTGAAACCGGGTTGGTCACCAACCTGCGCGGCAATGACGACGCGAGCAAACCTTCGCTGCGGCTGGATATCGACCAGCAAAAGGCGGAATCGCTCGGCGTCACCCTCAGCGACGTGAACGCGATGCTCTCCACCGTTTTCGCGGGCACCTATGTCAACGATTTTCCGCTTGGCAATGATCTGCGCGAGGTGATCGTTCAGGGCGGTGCAGAGTGGCGGATGCAGCCCGAAGACATCGATAACTGGTATGTTCGCAACAACGTCGGCGACATGGTCCCACTGGCCGCCTTTGTCACCCGTAACTGGGACACGCAGACCCCGTCGCTTGCGCGTTACGGCGGTTCGCGTGCGCTCGAACTTTCAGGCGCACCGGTCGAGGGAGTCAGCTCGGGCGATGCGATGTCCACGATGGAGCAACTGGTGGCCGATCTCGGCGGCTATGGCGTGGCCTGGACCGGGCTCAGCTATCAGGAACGGCTCTCGGGCAATCAGGAGCCGCTGCTCTATACGCTCTCGGCCTTGGTCGTTTTCCTCTGCCTCGCTGCGCTTTACGAAAGCTGGACGGTGCCCTTTGCCGTGATGCTTTCGGTTCCGGTCGGCGTTCTGGGCGCGATGGTCACCACGTGGTACTTTGGGCAGTCCAATGACGTTTATTTCAAGGTCGGGCTGCTGACGACCATCGGTCTCGCCGCGCGAAACGCGATCCTGATCGTGGAGTTTGCCGAATCCCTGCGCGCGAAGGGTCAGGATCTGGTCGAGGCGACGGTTACAGCCACCCGTCAGCGTCTGCGCCCGATCCTGATGACCTCGTTGGCATTCGGCTTTGGCATCCTCCCACTGGTGCTGGCCAGCGGCGCCGGGGCCAATGCGCAGAAATCCATTGGTGTCGGCATGCTGGGCGGGATCATCTTCTCTACCCTGTTCGGCATCCTGATGGTGCCGCTGTTCTATGCCGCCGTGCAAAAAGCCGTTGGCATGGTCCGCCGATCGCCAAAGACAGTGACCCAATAGGGTCCCGGGCGCGCCTTGCATCGCGCGGGACCAGCACCCTGATGGGAAAATCGGACCGGCGGTTTCTCCGCCGGTCCGATTTATGCCACGCTGACGAGTCCCGCATCTGGCAGCTCAAGGCTGGTGATCGCGCATTTGCCGAACCCCGGCAAATCCTCGACACGGTGATTGCCAAGCTGGAATTCGTCACCAAAGCTTTCGGCTGATTTCTCCAGAACCGTGATCTCCATCGGGGCGCTTTGCGACTGAAGCCGTGAGGCACAGTTCACCGCCGGACCGAAGACGTCATAGATGTATTTCTGCGTCCCCACGACCGAGCCCACAACCGAGCCCGAGGCGATGCCGATCCGCGCCTGCCAGCGATGACGATGCGTCTTGTTGCGATGCGAGAGGTATCTGAGGAAACCGCTCGCACAGCGCGCCGCCAACCGCGCGTGATCCGGGTTGCTATGCGGCAGGCCCGACACCGCCATGTAGCAATCGCCAATCGTCTTGATCCGCTCACAGCCATGCAATTCAGCGATCCGGTCGAAAGCCGTGAACAAATCATTCAACTCGCTCACCGTTTCCGTCGGATCCGAAGCCACCGCCATTTCGGTGAACCCAACGAAATCCAGCATCAGCACCGAAACCGGTTCAAACAGGCGCGGCGTGACCGTGCCAAAGCTCTTGTATTCTTCGTAGACCGAGCGCGGCATCACATTCAGCAGCAGCTTTTCAACCTGCACCTTCTCGCGCTCAAGCTCACGCGTGCGACGCTCGGTCATCGACGCATAGCTGTCGATCATCGCCTCGGTTTCCCGCAGGCGCGAAATGTTCTGACATTCCACGACGAGAACCGGCCGTTCCAGATGGCTGGCGTTCCGCACGTCGATCTGCAGCGTGACGCGGCGGCGTTTGACCTTGACCGCAATTTCCAGCGTTTCGCCCGCCAACGCGCGGTCCACAGCCGTCTGGTCAAGCTCTTCGGTCAGCGAGGTCAGGGCAACGCCGGATATCGCGTCCGGAAAGAGCTTGGCAAAAGCCGGGTTGGAATAGATCAGCGATTCATCCTCGGCGTCGAAAAGCGCGACACCCACGCCAATGGCGCGGAAGAGTTCGGTGGTGAAATTGGGGATACTCATGACAATCTCCTTTCGGATCAGGCAACGATCAGCCCGCGCCGCGCCTCGACCGCCTGAATGACGGTCGCGCAGTCATCCGGCGCAAAACCGGCGGCCTCGAGCGTTTCACGCAGCAGCGCCGCCACCTCGTCGAACTGCGCATGGGTCACGCCCAGATGCGCATGTGCACGCTGAAGCCGGCTTTCCGCGAATTCAGCAGGCCCGCCCAACAGCATGGCAAAGAACTTGGTCTGGTGGTCGATCAGGCGCGGCATATCCACGTCTTCAAAGAAGTGCCCGACGATATCGCTGTCGAGAACACGGTCGTAGAAATCGAGGATAACGCCGCGCAGGGCGCTCAGGCCGCCATACTTATCAAACAGGGGCATCTGGCCGGGTCGAAGTGCATAGGTCATTGAAATACTCCTTTTCCTGCAACCGGCCCCGCATCGAAATCAGGCGGAACCGGTATCTTGGCGAGAGGATCAGGCCCGGTGGACGATCACCTCGGCATATTCCGCCGGCACAACCATCGCGTCGGACGTGCGCGACCATGCCGCGCCCAGCGCCGCAAGCTCGCTTTCAAGCGCCGGCGCGCCACTTGGCCCGACCGCCTCGAACGCCTTGAGCATCGGCCCGTATGCCACCTTCCACAGGTCGATCCATTGCTGCGGGGATTGAAACCGGAAGACGAAATTCTTCTTTTCGATCTCGATCTTGCTGGCATTGCCGCCGAACAGTTCCTTCAACCGGTCCGGGTTCGACCATTCCATGGGCGAGCGTACACCAGCTGGCGGTTTCACATGGCTGCCGATGGTCCGGAACACGTCACCGATGAACCCCTCGGGTGTCCAGTTGGCCATGCCGATCTTGCCACCCGACCGGCAGACGCGGGCCAGCTCGCTTGCTGCCGCGTCCTGATTGGCGGTGAACATGACGCCAAAGGTCGAGGTCACGATATCGAAAGAGGCATCCTCGAACGGCAGATCCTCGGCATCGGCTTCGCGGAAAGCGACCGAAAGTTTCTCGGCCTCGGCGCGCTGCATGCCATTGCGCAGCCATGCGCCAACATAATCGGTCGATACCACGTTGCAGTACCGCCGCGCGGCGGCCAGCGTCATGTTGCCATTGCCAGCGGCGACATCAAGCACACGGTCCCCCGGCATCACGTCAAGCGCCTCGGCCAGTCTTTCGCCGGTGATTTGCAGGGTCACCCCGATTTCAGCGTAATTGCCGCTGGACCAGACGATCTGCTGGCGGCCCTTGACCGCGGCAAGATCCGGTGTGGGTTGGGTTACTACGTTCATTGCAACATCTCCTTGGGTCAAAATATCAATGATCCCAACTTGACCTTTCGTCAGCCTTGCCGCTTGGCGGTCATCTGCAGAATGGCCCCTTTCTTGTGGGGATTACCTGCATATTTCCTGCAGAAACCGCTTTTATGGCTGCAACAAGGTGCCGGGCGACGGCACCACAGGCACGGGATAAAGCGGATTTTCTGGATATTTCGGTCATTATATCATAAAATTTGCGTATATTACGCCTCCAATTCCGCCCGCGCCTCAGGCCGGGCTCTAATACCCAAGTCCTGCAAGTCCCTTTGTCCTCGCGAATGGCCATTGTCCCGTGACCTATGCCTTTGACGATTTCGAACTGGATATCGACCGTGCCGAGCTTCGGCGCGCTGGCGAACCTGTCGCCATCGAACCGCAGGTCTTTGCGCTGCTGAGCCTCCTTGTCACGGCGCAGGATCGCGTGGTCAGCAAGGACGAGATTTTTCAGGAAATCTGGAAGGATCGCATCGTATCAGATGCGGCCCTGTCGGGGCGCGTGCGCGACATGCGGCGTATCATTGGCGATGACGGCACCAGTCAGCGCCTTGTGCGCACTGTCCAGCGGCGTGGTTTCCGTTTCGTCGGCCCGGTCCGCAAGCTCGCGCCAGCCGTTCCCGCCGATCCTATGCCCATCGCCACGGACCCGATTGAAGGATTCGACTTTGATCGCCCTGCCATCGCCGTCCTTCCCATATCCGAACCGGGCGGAGATGGGGCATCTAGCTATATTGCCGAAGGCCTGACGGATGAAATCTGCGCGGCCCTTTGCGCGTGGCGTTACTTCCCGGTAATCGCGCGCAATACCTCACTCCGCTTCCGCGACAGCGACCTGTCGATGAGCGAGATCGGCCAGCAGATCGGCGCGCGTTACCTGCTCAGTGGCTCCATGCGGCGGGCGGGCAATCGCATCAAGCTGAATATCGAAATGACCGACGCGCTGACAGGTGTCCAAATATGGACAGAACGGCTGTCGCGCGACATCGACGATCTGATCGATCTCGAAGAAGAACTTGCCGCGCAGGTGGTCACCATTCTTGTTCCCGAACTCGAAGGCGCGGAATCCCGGCGTATCATGCGCAAGCAACCCGGCGATTTCACCGCGTGGGATTACGCGATGCAGGCGGTCTGGTACTGTGGACGCGGCGCCGATGCCGATTTCGACATGGCGGAGCAGCTGGCGCAGCGGGCCTGCGAACGCGAACCCGACTGGTACCTGCCTTACACGCTTGTCGCCACCTGCCGCTTTCAAAAGGCAATGGCGGGCTTTTCCTTTGCCGACAGCAGCCACGCCTTTACCAGCACGCTCGAAGCTGCACGGCAGGCGCTTCAGATCGACCCCGGGTCATGGACGGCCCATGCGCTGGCCGCCGTGGGCGAGCTTTGGACCAATCACAATCACGACCGCGCCATGCGCCACGTGAAACGCGCTATCGACCTTAATCCCAGCGCGCCGCAGAACTATCATTTCGGCGGTTGTATCTCGGGCTTCTCCGGTTCCCCGACCGAGGCGCGACGCCTACAGAAACGCCTGCTGCGCATCGACCCGCTGTACAACTACACGGCAGTGATCGAAGCGGATCTGGGTCTCTGGCACATGATCGACGGTGAATATTCCGATGCCGACGACCGGTTGTCGCGCTCGCAGCGTTGGGATCCGCGCTATGGGCGCGCGCTCCAGCGGCGTATCGCACTGGCCGGGTTGCAGGGCAATCACAAGGCCGCGCTTGATGCAGCTCACCGGCTGACCGAGTTGGGCCTCTCGCTTGACCCCGCAGTGATCGCTGCCTCCTACCCGTTCAAGGTCGAGGAACATCGGGCGCTCTTTGCCGAGGGGCTGTCCCGCGCGGGCATCAATTTCTAAGACAGCGCTACTCGGCCGCCGTCATTGCCGCTTCACCGGCAAGCAATGTCTGACTGGCCGGGATTTCCGCCATGTCCACGCCCGCCAGCCGACACAGGTGCCATGCCAGAACAAGGTTTGACGACAGCACGGTCAGCCCGCATTCGCCCTGCAACGGCGCGATGATGTCCAGCGTGTCAAGGTTCGTGCAAGACAGGAACACACCGTCCACACCGCCCTCGCGTACGAGTTCCAGCGCCGCCTTCTTGATGGACTCGGGCGTAATCCGCGCCACCCGCGCCTCTTCCGCCTCGGCAAAGGTGCCGAACACCGGTGTTTCGATCCCCTGCCCGGCCAGCACATCGCGCAGCCGGTCCGAAACGTTTTCGACGTAAGGAGAAAGGAAGGCCAACCGTTTCAACCCCAGCTCCGAACAGGCCGCCACCAAGGCCGAGACCGGTTCACTCACCGCGTTGGCAGCCACGCCAGTGCGAACCTGCGCCGCCACCTGGCTCGGGCCGATCTGCGCCGCGCCCGAGGTGCAGCCATAGCCGACCGCCGCATAGGGTCTTACCTGCGGCAAGAGGGATGCCGCCTGCGGCAGATGCTGATCCATTTCCTGAAGCGTCTCGGGCGTGACATCCAGCCCGCTTGGGACCCGCGAGACAAAGAGTTCAACCTCGCCGGGGATCAGCCGCCTGAAATCCAGCTCGATCCTTTCGTCCGACTGCAGCACGATCAACCCGATGCGCAACGCCTCTTTGGTCTTCATCTTATATGCCAGCCGTTTCATGTATCAGCCCTCCAGCTCGATCAGCGCCCGTCCGGCGCGTGTTGACAGGAATTCCGGTGCGCCCTCGCTGATGACGATATCTTCCTCGTGCACCATGATCCGCCCCGGCGACAGTTCCACGCCCGGTTCCAGCGTGATGACCATGCCGGGCTGCAATTCGGTGTGATCCTGCGGGATCAGCGACAGACCTTCAGTCAGTTGCATCCCCAACCCGTGTCCCAGCCGCCCCGCATCCGAACCCTGCCCGCCGGTTAGCAGCCGGTCCATGACATGAAAGAGTTCGGCAGCCGTGGTGCCGGGCCGGGCAATCTCGGCCGCTGCGTCGACCGCATCAATCAGCTTGGCCTGCGCCGCGTTTTCAGGCTGCCCCGCCGGGCCAACCGAAAAATTCCGGTCGAAATCGCAGAAATAGCCGTCACGCTGCATGCCAGTGTCCAGCATCAGGACATCCCCGCGCTGCAACGGCTCGGGTCCGGCGGGGGAAATGACATCTGAATACCCGCCCGCGCCCGAGGCTCCGGCGACGTAAGGCACCCAGTCGGCCCCCTCTTCCAGACCAAGCCGCTGAAAGTCGCGAAACACCCGATCCAACGGCACACCGGCGCGCGCAATCTCCGGCACGCGGGCAAACACCCGGTCGCCCACGGCGCAGATCGCTCGGATCTTGTCGATCTCGGCCTCGGACTTCACCGCCCTAAGATCCCACATGATCCGCTCATCTGGCACAAAGCGCAGCCCCGACATCGCCTGCAAGCGCATCCAGTCGCCCAGCGGCATGCGCAGCTGGCTCTCCAGTCCCATCGGCACGCCGATGTTCCCGCCTCCAGCCAATTCAGCCAGCGTCTCGGCCAAAAGCGAAACACCGTCGTCTTCGTAATCCGGCGCCCGCCATGTCCGGATGTCCTTGATCCACGTGCGCCCCATCAACGCCGCACCGATAGAGGGGATCACCGCTACCGGATCGCCTGAGGCAGGCAGCACAAGGAACCACGGCCGCGTCGGGCTTTCCCAGAACTTCGTCAGATAGCCGGTGAAATAGCGAATATCCGGTTCGGTCGTCAGGAACAGCGCGGCCAGATCGTGCCGCGCCATCATCCCCTGCGCCCGAGACACCCGCGCCTTGTATTCCGTATCCGGAAAACCGCGCGGCAGGTCCATTATTCCGGACCTTCGCTCAAGATCAGCAGCACCGAAGAATGCTCATCCAGCCCGAGTGCCTCGCGATGGGCCGCGCTCGACATCAGGGCCGCCAGGCCTGCCGCGCCCGACGGGGTCGACTTCAGCCCCACCCCGGCGGCCAGTTCATCCCCCGCGAAGCCTTCGGCCTCGCCTATCGTGGCAAAGAAATCCGCATCCCGCGCCAGCCCTTTTAGCGCGATCAACGACGCCTCTTTGCAATCAAGCCGCCCCATGGACGAAACCGGCCCGCTTGTCGTGACCATTTCCCCAGCCGCAATCGATTCCTTCAGACAAGGCGCAGCCTCGGGTTCAACCACGGTAATGATCGGTTCATCGCCCCATGCCTTGCGCGCAAGCGCCGCCGCCGCCCCGGCAAGCCCGCCGACACCGGCCTGAAGAAAGATATGGTTCGGCGCGCGGGGCATTTCATCGATCACCTCCTGCATCAGCACAAGGTAACCCTCCATCAGCCGGTGTGGCCGCTCGGTATAGCCCGGCCATGAACTGTCCGAGAGCAGTTTCCAGCCATTGTCCTCGGCCGCCTTTCCCGCCGCAGCCATGCTATCCTCGTAGACCGCGCCTTCGCGCACCACCTCGGCGCCTTTGCTACGCAGCCGCTCGGCAAAGGCTTCGGGCACGGTTTCCGCGATATAGACCACCGCCTTCGCGCCGTAATCCGCCGCTCCCGCCGCCACCGACATGCCGTGGTTGCCCGCGCTGGCGGTCACATAGGTCACGTCGCTCACATCGCCCTTTGCCGCGTCATGGGCGATAACATAGGCGGCCCCAAGCGCCTTGAAGCTGCCCAACCCCATCCGGTTGCGTTCATCCTTGATCCAGACCGTGCCGACCTCGCAGCTGTCAGCCAGTGAATCCTGTGTCATCAGTGGCGTTACGGCTGCATGGGGCCGCTTGTCCGTCAGTTGCACAGCGGTTGCCGCATCCTCGCTGGGATAGGGAATATCGGCAAGACCGGCCAAGGCATCGGTCTGCCCGCGAAAGGGGTTCTTGAGTATTTCCATGAAAAAGAGCGGACCCCATCAGGGGCCCGCCCGTCAACATTCAAAGCGACGCCTGTGTCGTAAAACGACATGCGCCGTCGAAATCAGCCCCGGCGACGGCGTCCGCCTGCGCGCCCGGCGCGACCGCGACCTTCCTGTCCGGCTTTCGGCGCGACCTTGTTGGTGCGAATCCATTCCGCGCCGTTCGGATCGTTATTGGTCAGGAAGTTCGCCGCCCGGATCGCTTCCATTTCCGAACCGGCCTTGGAACTCATCGACCCGAGGCCGAAGAGCGTCACGAATGTCTCGTCATCCATATCCTCGGGCAGGATGATCCCCGCGGCCTCGACCTCGGCTTTTTTCTCGGCGATCTTGGTCTGCGTGACCGGAAGCGCAACCGGATTCATGATCGCGCTGGTCATCCCCGCGCCCATCGCCATTGGCAAAAAGGCATTGTTGATCCCGTGCCGGTTCGGCAAGCCGAAAGAAATATTGGACGCGCCGCAGGTGGTGTTCACGCCCAGCTCCTCGCGCAGACGCCGCACCAGAGTGAACACCTGCAAACCTGCCGTGCCCATCGCACCCACCGGCATCACCAGCGGATCGACCACGATATCATGCGCCGGAATGCCGAAATCGGCGGCCCGTTCCACGATCTTCTTGGCAACGGCAAAACGCACGTCCGGATCTTCGGAGATGCCGGTATCGTCGTTGGAAATCGCCACAACCGGCACGTTGTATTTCTTGACCAGCGGCAGGATCAGCTCAAGCCGGTCTTCCTCACCGGTGACCGAGTTCAGCAGCGGACGGCCTTCGCACACCTCCAGCCCAGCCTCGAGCGCGGCCGGGACCGAGCTGTCGATGCACAGCGGAATATCCACGAGCCCCTGAACCAGCTTGAGAATTTCCACCATCAGCGGCGGTTCGGTCTCATTCGGGTTAGGGTTCGAGTTGTAAACGACACCCGCGTTCACATCCAGCATTGTGGCCCCGGCTTCGACCTGCGCCAGCGCGTCCTTTTCCACGGTCGAAAAATCGCCCGCTTCCAGCTCCGCCGCCAGTTTCTTGCGTCCCGTAGGGTTGATACGCTCACCAATCACGCAGAACGGCTGATCAAAGCCGATAATGGCGGTTTTGGTTTTGCTCTCGACAATCGTGCGGGTCATTGGCGTCCTTTCCGGAGGCTTTTATTGGTCATTCGCCGGGCGCGCGGCATCACCGCCGTTTTCAATCGCCCAGTTCGCATTTGTCTTGATACCTCCCAACGGGAAGAAATGCACGTTGGTGATATTGAAGTCCGGATTTGCCGCCTTGTGCGCCGCCAGTTCGCTGACGACATCGGTCGGCTCATAGGGCAGCAACAGCTTGGTGACGTCCATCGCGCGCTTTTGCAGAACCTTCAGAGACGGGCCGACACCGCAGGCGACGGCGAACTTGATCAGCGTCTGCAACTTGGCCGGGCCGGCAATGCCGATATGGATCGGCAGGGTGATCCCGGCCTCGCGCAGGCTGTCCGCCCAGGCGATGATCGGCTTTGCATCAAAGGCGAACTGCGTCGCCAGCGCCATTTCCGCATCGGTGGTTTCGCTGAACTTCTGCTTCCAGCGCAGGGCCGCGTCCACGTTGGCAAAACCACCATCGGGGTCGATATCGCGGTTGCCCTCGGGGTGACCGGCCACATGCAGCCGCTTGAAACCCGCGCGGTCGAACTCGCCGGTTTCCATCAGCGCGATGGAGCTGTCGAAATCACCAACCGGCTCTGCCACGCCTCCTGCGAGCAGCAGCGCCTGATCGACACCCGCCTCACCCTGGTAGCGGGCGATCCAGTCCGCCAGGGTGGCGCGATCCTTGATGATCCGGGCCGGGAAATGCGGCATCACCTTAAAGCCGTCGAGTGACAGCCGTTTCGCGGCGCTGACCATGTCCTCGATGGGCGTGCCGTCGATATGCGCGATGTAAACGCGAGTTCCCTCGGGCAGCAGCGCGCGGAAATCCTCGACTTTCTCGGCGGTGCGGGGCATCACCTCGATCGAATAATCCTGCAAGAAGGCTTCAACCTGCGCATTGCCCGGCTTGAATCCGACCGCGTCGCGTTTCCGAAAGTTCAACAAAGCCATGGCGGCCTCCCAAAAGGAGGGCGGGATCAAGCCCACCCGTCGTTCTCAATCAGCGTCTTGATACGGTCCTGGTCGTATTCCGCATCCAGACGCACAGCCTCGGCATCGGCAATCGCTTCCGCCTCCCCCTCGAGCACATAAGGGTCCGCCTTGCGCCACTCCGCCAGATAGGCGTCGCTGTCTTTGGCGTTCACCTTCATCGCGGCGCGGTCGATGGCCTGCTCGAAACGTTCGGGCAGTTGCCTCTTTGCGCCACGACGTCCCTTGCCAACGATGACCTGCGCCGGGATATCCCGCCAATAAACAATCGTGACATCGGGCAACGTGTGATTCCTTCGTGTTCTCGATGGCCCTGAATACGGCAGAGCCCTGTCGTCCCATCGCCTGTTTTCGACACAACCGATGATGGGAACGACGCTGACAGATATAATGAAACATGCCTTTCTTTACGATCCGGCTAAAGGATCAAATGCGACATCAATTATTCGAGAGTTGAAAAGGCCCCGGCGGCCAAATCCGGCCTTGCGGCAAAGCCTCTGCAGCAGCTTGGTCGGCATGATAGCGTCCTGACATCACGCGCTTTCGTTATCGCAAACCTTGCGTCGGCGACCGCCACAGCCTATCGTTGAAGCAACTCGAAATCGGAGGGCGTGAAACATGGCGCCCAAGCGTCCCACTGGTGCGGGCGCGTTCCCGAAAGCGGTCGAAAGCCCCGCGCCTACACCGCCCGATCCGGCCGACCTATACGCGGCGCTTGATCTGGGCACGAACAGTTGCCGCATGCTGATCGCCCAGCCCAAGGGCAGCGGTTTCCATGTGGTCGACAGCTTCTCGAAATCGGTCCAGCTTGGCTCCGGTCTCGAGAAGACAGGCCGCCTGTCGCGGTCTTCCATGGCACGCACGGTCCAGGCCCTGCGAATCTGCCAGCAGAAACTGAAACGCAACAAGGTCAGCCGCATGCGGCTGGTCACGACCGAGGCCTGCCGTCGAGCCAAGAATTCGCGCGAATTCATCCGGCAGGTCCAGCGTGAAACCGGCATGAAAATCGAGGTCATCCAGCCCGAGGAGGAAGCCCGCCTGGCGGTGATCTCCTGCGCCCCGCTGGTCTCGACCCGGACCGAGCAGCTGCTCGTCGTCGATATCGGCGGCGGGTCCACCGAACTGGTCTGGATCGACATTTCCTCGGTGCCCCATCGCGACCGCCCGCGCGCGATCATGCGTCTGCATGCCGGGTTCCACCCTCCCGAAAGCCCGTTTCCCGCAGCCAAGGTCGTCGACTGGATCTCGGTCCCGCTTGGCGTCGCGACGCTGCGCGACCAGTTCTCGGACGTCGAGGACGACGCGGCCCGATTTGCCCTTATGAGCTGGTTCTTCGAGGAAAACCTCGCCGATTTTGCCCCCTACAAGGACGAACAGGTGCGCGAAGGTTTCCAGATCGTCGGCACCTCCGGCACGGTCACCACGGTCGCAGCCAGCCACCTCGGCCTGAAACGTTATGACCGTACCAAAGTAGACGGTCTGCGCATGACCTCCGATCAGATCGACCGCGTCATCCGCCGTTACCTGGAACTCGGTCCCCAGGGCCGACGACGAGACCCGCGCATAGGAGAAGACAGGCAGGCCCTGATAATGTCCGGCTCCGCCATCCTTCAGGCCCTACTGCGCTGTTGGCCGACCGATCGCTTGAGCGTCGCTGATCGCGGCCTAAGAGAGGGCCTGCTTTACGCCCAGATGAGCGCGGACGGTGTGCTGGAAGACGGCCCGTTTTGAACTTTCGGGCGGTGATGGGGGCTCTGCCCCCGCCGCCCTCGCGGGCGACTCCCCCGGGATATTTTAAACCCAAAGAAGATGGGCCGAATCCCCTGCTTCTTTGGGTCATAAAATATCCCCGCCGGAGGCATCCAAAGTTTGCCGTTTTCGCCTCTCTATTTGTTCTGCGTGGCTTGCCCGTCTGCACCTGAACGGATATCTCTGAACTTCAGGAGAGAATTGCCATGGCCAAGAACACTTCCGGGCGCGGACAGCGCGATCTCAAGGTCAAGGTCAAGACGGCGCGGGGACGAAAGCTGTCGTCAACGCGCTGGTTGCAGCGGCAGTTGAACGACCCTTATGTGCGGCGCGCGCAGGCAGACGGCTATCGGGGCCGCGCGGCCTACAAGATTCTCGAGCTTGACGACAAGTTCCGATTTCTCGTGCCGGGGGCGCGGGTGGTGGATCTGGGCTGTGCGCCGGGGGGCTGGCTTCAGGTTGCCGTAAAACGGATCAATGCACTGGGCGAAAAGTCGGGCAAGGCGATCGGGCGCATCGTCGGTGTTGACTTGCAGGAGGTCGAACCGATTGCAGGAGCCGAGATCCATCAGCTGGATTTCATGGCCGATGACGCGGATGAGCAGGTAAAGACATGGCTCGACGGAAAGGCCGACGTGGTGATGTCCGACATGGCGGCTGCCTCTTCCGGGCACAAGCAGACGGATCACCTGCGGATCATCGCGCTTTGTGAGGCCGCCGCTTATTTTGCCTTTGACGTGCTGGAAGAAAACGGCACTTTTGTCGCCAAGGTTCTTGCAGGCGGTGCCGAAGGTGACTTGCAAAAGCTGCTCAAGCAGAAATTCACCAAGGTTGCCAACGTGAAACCGCCCGCATCGCGGGCGGACAGTTCCGAGAAATTCGTCGTGGCGACCGGGTTTCGCGGATAGTTCTTCCTAGTCCACAGGCAGGTTCCACGACGAAATCGCGATCTCGCGAAAGGCGGCAGCATCGCTTTCATCCATCAGCGCGCGATCCTTGGCGCTGATACGGACGGCCGTCAGCGCCGAATTGCTTTGCTGATGCAAAAGCTGGAACAGCTTCGAGTGGCGCTCTTGGCCTGACGCTTGCTTCATTTTCGATCCCTTTGCCAATTCGGGTCTATGTCCAATTCGCCGAGAAGCTAGGAGCGAATTGTGCATCAACAGTGGCCAAGTCGGGTCATTGCCGTGAACATTGTAGCAAAATTTGTGGTAAATCGGGTGAGTTCACGGAAGCGGCGAAAAGGGGCGCGGTTTTTTGCGCCCGTTCCGGCGCCGGATCAAGGCCCCGTTGAACTCGGCCCCGAGAATCAGGATGGCAGCAATAAGGTAAAGAAAGATCAATGCCGCCATTGCCCCCGCTAGACCTGCATAGGTGGCGCTGTAGCGCGCGAAATGCGCGAGGTAGATCGAGAACCCCCATGTCGCAGCGTACCAGAGCCCCACGGTCAGCAGGACACCGGGCCAGATTTCGCGGAACCGGTGGTGCAGCCCCGGCAGCCAGATATGGCAGGCCGAGACCGAAAAGATCAGCACCGCCAGGGTGATCAGCGACTTCAATGTCGCATAGCTGGCCAGATCGGCAATTGGATCGGGCAGTTCCTGTGCGACAAAGCGAAAATAGGCTGGCAGGCCGAAACTTACCGTCAGGCCGACCAGAACGATTGCGCCGCCAACCAGCACGAAGATCAGGCAGAGCCCCCGGGTTTTCCAATAGGGGCGTGGATCGCTTTCGCGATAGGCGTAGCTCACCGCAAGCCGTACCGCGTCGACGCCGTTTGACGCGAAGTACAGCGCAAGGATCCCACCGACAGTAACCAGACCGACGCTGCCGCCGGCCAGAACCGACCGAATCTCGGCCACGATCGGGGCGGCGATATCATCGGGCCAGACCCCAAAGATCAGCTGGATCAGGTCGTCGATGTTCACGTCCCGCGACATCGCCCCGGCCAGCGCCACAACGAAGAGCATGAAGGGAAACAGCGCCAGCATCAACGACATGGCCACGTGGCTAGACAGGATCCAGCCATGATTGTCGTTGAACCTGAGGATCGCCTTGTAAAGCGCCTTGGGCGGTGTCATCCAGCGATGTTTTTCCGGCAGGTTCATAGTCAGGTTCTAGTGCCATGCGGCGCATCTTGCCACAGAGAGCAGCCAGTTCCGCGCTATTTCGCGCGCGGAATGGTTTTCCGGTGCCACCTGAACTAGCTATTGTTTCATGGACACGATCTCTCAGTCCCCCCTGCCGACGCTGTTTCTCGGAGCCGAGATCTATCGCGGCTCGACCTATGGCAGCGCGCATCCGCTGGCGATTCCCCGGGTGCCCACGGTAATCGACCTGTCGCGCGCGCTTGGCTGGCTCCCGCGCGAGGTCTACCGCACCAGCCCGCGCATCCGTCCCGCTGGTCTGATGGCCTTTCATACCCCGGCCTATATCGCCGCGCTTCAGGCCGCCGAAGCCAGCCAGAGCGTCACCGCCGAGATCCGCGAACGCCACGGGCTTGGCACGCTGTCGAACCCGATCTACCCTGAGATGTTCCGCCGTCCGGCGACCTCGGCGGGGGGCGCGCTGCTTGCCGCCGATCTGGTCGCTGCCGGTCATCGCGTCTACCACCCGGCGGGCGGCACCCATCACGGGTTGCCCGACCGCGCCAAAGGCTTCTGTTTTTTCAACGACCCGGTCCTGGCGATCATGGCGCTGCGGGCACGGGGGCTGCGCCGCATCGTCTATATCGATATAGACGCGCATCACTGCGACGGGGTCGAAGTCGCCTTTCCCGATACCCCCGAGGTTCGCCTGATTTCGCTGCACGAGGAAAAGCGCTGGCCATTCACCGGTGCCCTGCATGACCGGGGCTGCGGTAATTTCTTCAACCTGCCCCTGCCCGCCGGGCTGAACGACGATGAATACGCGCTGGCACTTGAACAGTTCATCCTCCCCGCCACCGCAGGCCACCGTCCGGATGCGGTGGTGCTGCAATGCGGGGCGGATGCGGTGGCCGAGGATCCGCTTTCGCGGCTAACGCTGTCGAATAATGCTCATTGGGCGACGGTTGCCGCCTTGAAGGACATCGCGCCGCGCCTGCTGGTGCTGGGCGGCGGCGGATATAACCCGTGGTCGGTCGGGCGGCTCTGGACCGGGGTCTGGGCAACGCTCAACGGTTTTGACATTCCCGACCGCCTGCCGCCGGGCGCCGAAGCGGTTCAGCGCGGGCTACGCTGGAACCGCCGCGCCGGGAAAACCCCGCCAGAGCACTGGTTTACCACGCTTCGGGACGTGCCGCACAACGGTGCAATTCGCGACGAGATCCGCGACAGGGTCAGCCTGCTTGCCGCGCGTCTGCTGGCCGAGGTCTGATCAGCGCCCCAACCGGCAATCCGCGAGGATGCGCTCGTAATCCCTGCGTTCTTCCGCCTCGCGACGGTCACGCGCGGCCTGACCCGCCCCGCGCGGCACATGCGGCTGCGCGCCGCCCGAACTGCGGCTGACGCCGATCGCGACCGATCCGCTGATCCGTGCGGTGAAGGGGCCGACATTGAACTCGGGGATACGGTTACCGTAATAGCCGCTCAGCTGCCGCGCCCGCTTTTCGCAGGCATCATTGGCGCCAGCCGCGTAGGCTTGCGGAACGGCTGCCATGCCAAGCAGAACCAGACCAATCGTAACAAGTTTCATCACCGCACCCCTGTTTCGCTGCGTTCCCCATAACATAGGCCCCCCGGTGGCCCGAACCAAGCCCGCAGATGCGGCATTGTGGTCAATGGACCAATGCAGGGTTTGACCACCCCATGAATTGCGCCATCTTGAGGAAAACCGACCGCCTTTGACCCAAGAACATCGGCGGAAAACCGCAAGGACCGCGCCCCGTGTTGCTTGAAATCTCTGAAGTCGCCAAAACCTACCCCAAGGCGAAACAGCCCGTGTTTTCCGATATTTCTCTCTCGCTCGCCAAGGGCGAAACGCTGGCGCTGACCGGTGAAAGCGGATCCGGCAAGAGCACGCTCCTGCATCTTGCCGGAGCGCTGGACCAGTTCGACCGCGGAGAAATCACACTGGCCGGTGAGCCCTACTCGCGGCTCGATGACAAGGGACGCGCCGCCCTGCGCCGGACCCGTGTCGCGATGGTGTTCCAGCAGTTCAACCTGATCCCCTCGATGACCGTGGCGCAGAACCTCGCCTTTCACGCCCGGCTTGGTGACCGCTTTGACGCGGCATGGGTAGACGAGCTGACCAACCGGCTTGGGCTTGAGCCACAGGTGGACAAGTTCCCCGAGCATCTCTCGGGCGGCCAGCAGCAGCGCGTCGCCATCGGTCGCGCCCTTGCCCCCCGCCCCGATCTGTTGCTGGCGGATGAACCCACCGGCAATCTCGATGAGGCCACCGGCGACGCGGTGCTGGCGCTGATGCTCGATCTGGTCCGGGCCAGCGGCACCGCTCTGTTCATGGTGACGCATTCGCCGCGCATTGCCGCACAAATGGACCGCCAATTGCATCTGAGCGCTGGCCGCCTGCAATGAACCGCACCGCCTTCCTTGCTCTCTGGTCGCACTGGCGGCGCCAACCGCTGCAACTGCTGGTTCTGGTGCTTGGCCTGTCGCTGGCCACCGGGCTCTGGTCAGCGGTGCAGGCGATCAACGGACAGGCGCGGGCCAGCTATGCCAGCGCTGCGGCCCAGCTTGCGGGCAACCAACTCGACCGGCTGACCACACCCTCAGGCCGTATCCCTTTGGAAACCTATGCAGAATTGCGCCGCGCGGGCTGGCAGCTTTCGCCTGTGCTGACCGGGCGGATGCGCCTTGGCGACGCCCGGCTGCGCCTGATCGGGGTCGATGTGTTAAGCTACCCGGTGATCCCCTCTACAGGCGGCCGAGAGATTGCCCCGGATGAGATCCTGACCCCGCCGGGACGGCTGCTTGCCTCCGCCGAGACCCGGGACGACCTCCCCGAGGATGCCGATCTGCCGCCGTTGGTCCTCGCCCCCGACCTGCCCCCCGGCACCGCCTTCACCGATATCGCCACCGCCGCGCGCCTTTTGAACCGCCCCCGTGAACTCTCCTACCTGCTGATCCTGCCCGATCAGCCGATGGGCCCGCCGCCCCTTGAAGAGATCGCACCGGACCTGACCCATCAGCCACCTAGCAATCAGGCCGATGCAGCGCAGCTTACCGACAGTTTCCACCTGAACCTCACCGCCTTTGGCCTACTTTCCTTTGCGGTCGGGCTGTTCATCGTGCATGGCACCGTCGGTCTTGCCTTTGAACAGCGCCGCCCGCTGATGCGCACCCTGCGCGCACTCGGCCTGCCCCGGCGCAACCTCACGGCGCTGGTGATGGGGGAACTCCTGGTCCTTGCGCTGGTTGCCGGAACGCTTGGTCTGGCCCTCGGCTACCTGATCGCGGCGGCGCTGTTGCCGGATGTGGCTGCAACCCTGCGCGGTCTCTACGGCGCACCGGTTGCGGGCGGTCTCACCCTGCGCCCGCTCTGGGTTGCCAGCGGCCTCGGCATGGCACTGCTCGGCACCGCCATTGCGGGCGCCCAAGGCGTCTGGCGGCTGACCCACATGCCACTGCTGGCCAGCGCCGGTCTCGTCGGATGGGCGGATGCCGCGCAGAAAAGCGCGCGGATCATGGCGCTCAGCGGCATCGCCCTCATCGTCGCCGGCGTGCTTGCGGCATTCCTGTTGCCCGGTCTGATCGGCGGATTCGCCCTGCTCGCCGGTCTGCTCATGGGGGCCGCACTGACCCTGCCGTTCCTTTTGAACACCGCGCTTGCCCTGCTGTCGCGCACAAGCCGCGCCCCCGCAAGCGTCTGGATCTGGGCCGACCTGCGCGCCCAGCTTCCGGGCCTGTCCCTCGCTTTGATGGCGCTCTTGTTGGCGCTGGCAACCAACATCGGCGTCGGCACGATGGTCTCGAGCTTTCGGCTCACCTTTACCGGCTGGCTCGACCAGCGGCTGATGTCGGAACTTTACCTAACCGCCCAGGACGACGCCCAAGGCGCGGCCATTGCCGAATGGCTCGCCCCCCGCGCCGATGCCGTCCTGCCGATCCGCGCCGCCGAGATCACGCTCGCCGGTCAACCCGCCCAGCTTTACGGGGTGGCCGATCACGCCACCTACCGCGATCACTGGCCGCTGGTCGCACGCACGCCCGACCTCTGGGACCGTCTTGCACGCGGCGAGACAGTTATCATCAACGAACAGCTCGCCCGCAGCGCCGATATCTGGCCCGGCGAGACCATCGACCTCGGCAACTGGCAGATCGAGGTCGGCGGCGTTTATTCCGACTACGGCAACCCCGCGCCCGAGGCCATCGCCGGTCTCGCCCCCCTGCTCGACCGCTACCCGGACATCGAAAACCGCCGTTTCGGTATCCGCATCGCCCCGGACAGGGCCGACGCCCTCGCCCGAGACCTTCGGGCGGCCTTCGATCTACCCGACGGGGCGATCACCGATCAGGCGGGCGTCAAATCGCTCTCGCTGGATATCTTCGAGAAAACCTTTGTCGTGACAGCCGCGCTCAACGTGCTGACCCTTGGCGTCGCCAGTTTCGCCATCCTCACCAGCCTGCTGACGCTCTGGAACAAGCGTCTGCCGCATCTCGCCCCGGTCTGGGCGCTGGGAATGACCCGTGCGCGTCTTGCCCGGCTCGAAGTGTTGCGCAGCGTCGCGCTGGCCGGGCTGACGGCTGTCCTTGCCCTACCGCTCGGTTTGATCCTTGCCTGGGTGCTGCTCGCGGTGATCAACGTGCAGGCCTTTGGCTGGCGCCTGCCCATGCATCTCTTCCCGCTCGACTGGCTCTGGCTGTTCCTCCTCGCCCTGCTGGCCGGGGCGGCCGCTGCCGCCATTCCCGCGCGCCGGTTGCACCGCCTGCCCCCTGCCGCCCTGCTCCGGATTTTTGCTGATGAACGTTAGAACCGCCGCCCTCCTGCTCTGCCTCCTGCCCGTCGGCCTTGGCGCCCAAGGCCTCGACACTGTCGGCAGCGCCGAAAAGGGCTTTGCCGGTCTTGGCGCGGATGCCGAAGGGTTTTCCCTGCCGCAGCCCGGCACCACCTTCGACTTTCCCGCCGATCACGGGCCCCACTCCACGTTCCGCATAGAATGGTGGTACCTGACCGCAACGCTCGAGGACGCGGAAGGCACCGAATATGGCGTGCAATGGACGCTGTTCCGCTCGGCCATGCGCCCGGAACGTGGTGAGGGCTGGGATACGCCGCAGATCTGGATGGGCCATGCCGCGCTCACCAGCGCCGACAGCCACTATGTCGCCGAACGGCTTGCGCGCGGCGGCATCGGTCAGGCGGGCGTCACCGCCACGCCCTTCAGCGCTCATATCGACGACTGGCAGATGACGGCAATCTCACCCGATGGGATCGATGACCTCAGTCTCACCGCACGGGGCAGCGATTTTGCCTATGACCTGACGCTAAATGCCGACACGCCGCTGGTTCTGCACGGAGAGGACGGGTACTCCGTCAAATCGCGCGAAGGCACCGCCAGCTACTACTATTCTCAGCCCTCCTACGTGGTCACCGGCACGCTCACCACGCCGGACGGCCCCGTCGAAGTCACCGGCAACGGCTGGCTCGACCGGGAATGGTCCTCACAGCCGCTTTCGGCCGGACAGAGCGGCTGGGACTGGCTGTCGCTCTCTTTTGACAGCGGCGCGCGGATGATGGGGTTTCGCTTGCGGGACGAGGCAGGCGATTTCACCTCTGCCACATGGATCGCCCCAGATGGCTCGGCGCAGCCCATCCCCGACGGCGCGCTGACGCTGACGCCGCAGACCAGCACGGACATAGACGGGCGGCAGGTGCCAACCACATGGCGCGTCGAACTTCCCGAACGCGACCTCGACGTAACCATCGACGCTCTGAACCCGCAGGCATGGATGGCCACCCGCTTCGCCTATTGGGAAGGCCCGGTCAGCATCGCGGGAAGCCATCAGGGACGCGGCTATCTCGAGATGACTGGATATTGACCCGCGCCCCCCGCCATAAGGCATGACGTGAAGCAACGTCACAATCAGCCATTAACCGCGCGACCGCCGCCAGCGCCGTTCCCGTTAACCACTTGTTAACGCGTCTGTGCCGACAATTGGATTTATTCCCTCTTGTGAAAGCAGCAATATATGCTCGATGAAAACGTCACACTGGGGTGCCCGATCCAACTGGCGCATGTACTCGCCAGACAGGTCGCCGAGGAGGATTTCTCCGGCATAACCCGGCTGGCCGAAAGTTATGGTGTCCCTCCGCCATTCCTGTCGTGGAACGTCGACCCAAGGTCAGCCGACCTCCGGGTTGAGCGCAATTTCTGGGAAATAACCCAAGGGTTTGCCCAGCCCGACGGCTCTGTCCGGCGCGATCTTCTGACCATGGACCGTTACGGTTCCATGAACGAATGGCTGATGCTGCTCGACAAGAATGACGGCACCCCCGGATACCGCTACTCGCAATTCGGCCCGGCGGTGGAAACATGGTGCGTACCCGCTACCTCGGCCGAACAGAATACCTGCGATTTCGACGGTTTCCTCGGCATCTTTCTTACCGCCACCTACGAAGCCATCGCCATGCGCAACGCGCCGCTCCTGTCGATCCACCAGAGTTTTGAGCAGGCGTTCGTCTCAAAGAACCGCCGCATCATCATCCCGCTGGTCGACCGGCAGGGTGAAAACGACGGCTTCATCGCGCTGAACACGCCCACCAACCTGCTCCAGCCGGGGCTCGAAGTGCTCCCCGTGCCGGTTCTCGTTGTCGATGGCGACATGACCGTCTGCTTTGCCAACAAGGAAGCACGCAAATCGCTGGATGGCGGGCGCTACGGGCCGTGGGACCGAAGCCTGTTCCAATACGCGGGTATCGACCTCACGATTGAATCCTCCCCCGAGGAAATCCTGATCTCGGGCGTGCCCCATGCCAGCACCTGCCGCCATCTCGCGCATCACCGGATCGGAACATTCAAGGCAACTGTCACCGCCGCACGACATTTTGAGCATGTGTTTTACATCATCATGCTGACCCGCGACTAAGGCAAGGCATCCTGCCTGTCCGAACGACCAAAGGCCACCACTCACCGGACTCAGCCTTTCGACAGTTCCGCGAGGATCGCTTCTGTATCGGCCCCGCGCAGGGGCGCGGCGGGCGGGGACCACTCTTCCTGCCCCGAAAATCGCGGCGCAGGCGCGGCCTGAAGCACGCCCTCGCGTTCGACCCATGTCTTGCGCGCCTTGTTCATCGCGTGGTGTTGCGCCTCCTGCGGCGTAAGCACGGGCGCGACGCAAGCATCCGACCCGGCAAACAGCACCTCCCATTCTTCGCGTGTGCGGCTCGCAAAGATACTCTCCATCTGCGAGGTCAGATAGGGCCACAGGTCCTTGTCGAACTGGCGGGCAAAATCCGGATCCTCGGACAGACCAAGCTTGGCCAGCAGGAGCTGGTAGAACTTCGGCTCAAGCGCCTGCACCGACATGAACTTGTCGTCCTTGGTCCGGTAGCTGCGCGACCAATGCGGCCCGTCCAGCAGGCTCTTGCCCCGTTCCGGCACGAACTGACCATGCGATGCCAGCGACATGAGCAGGTTCATCATATTGGCCGCCCCGTCATAGATCGCCGCGTCGACCACCGTTCCCGTGCCAGAAGACCGCGCATTCAGCAGCCCCGCCAGCATCCCGACGACAAGGTACATCGCCCCGCCCCCGATATCGCCCACAAGCGTCGGTGTCGTCACCGGCGGCTGTCCCGGCAGCGACGCATGCCACAAGGCACCGGCAAGCGAGATATAGTTCAGGTCATGCCCGGCCACCTGCGCCAGCGGTCCATCCTGCCCCCAGCCTGTCATGCGCCCGTAAACCAGGCCCGGGTTGACCGCATGGCAATCCTCGGGCCCCAGCCGCAGCCGTTCCATCACCCCGGCGCGGAACCCTTCGATCAGCCCGTCGGCACTGGCCACCAGCTTGAGGAAAATCTCACGGTCGCTTTCCGACTTGAGATCCAGCACGATCGACCGCTTGCCCCGGTCCACGATCGCCTGATCCGCCGCCCCCGGCGACTGCGCGCCATCGGGGCGATGCACCTTGATGACCTCGGCTCCCATATCGGCCAGCATCATCCCCGCAAAGGGCCCCGGCCCGATGCCTTCAACCTCGACGATCCGTATTCCGCTCAGCATGCCTGTCCTCCCTGCGCCTCTCCTCAGGTGAACCTTGCAGGGAAATCAATGCGGTGCAAATGCTATTGCAGCCTCCCGGCCCCCGGTCAGTTCAGCCCGAGTATCGCGCGGGTTGTCTGCCAGTCCGCCACGGGGCGTTCGTATTTCTCGCAAAGCGCCGCGGCACGTTCCACCAGCGCCGCGTTCGACGGGGCCAGCGTATCGCGATCCAGCCGCACATTGTCCTCCATGCCGGTGCGCGCATGCCCACCCGAGGATATTGCCCATTCGTTCAGGACGATCTGGTTCGGCCCGATCCCCGCAGCACACCACGTCACGTCCTCACCAAACAGGCGATGGACGGTTTTGATATAGTAATCAAAGACTTCGGGATCAGCAGGCATGGCGTTTTTCACGCCCATCACGAACTGGACATAGGGCGTATCCTTGATCTGGCCCTTGCGATGCATCTCGGCCGCCTTGAGAATATGCGACAGGTCGAACGCCTCGACCTCGGGCTTGATGCCATAGGTGATCATCTCGCTCGCGAGCCAGTCCACCAGATCGGGCGGATTCTCGTAAACCCGCGTCGGGAAATTGTTCGACCCAACCGAAAGCGACGCCATGTCCGGGGCCAGCGGCAGCATCCCGCCCCGCGTCTTGCCCGCGCCCGACCGTCCCCCGGTCGAGAACTGGATCACCATGCCGGGACAGTGCTTTTCCAGCCCTTCCTTGAGCCGCGCGAATTTCTCCGGATCGGAACTGGGCGTCTGATCCTCGTTGCGCACATGCGCATGGCAGATCGTCGCCCCGGCCTCAAAGGCGGCCTGCGTGCTTTCGACCTGCTCCTCGACACTGATCGGCACGGCCGGATTGTTTTCTTTCCTGGGCAACGAGCCCGTGATGGCGACACAAATGATGCAAGGTTTTGTCATGCGCCCTGTTTATCGCGGAAGTTCTGCATATGTCAGCACAAATTCACCCGCGCCCACTTTCTCCCCGCTCCCCGGGTTGATAGCCAGAAACCGAACCATTGCCGCCCGGTGCAGACAACAGACAGGACCATACGTGAGCGATCTCGACCTTTCCCACCGCACCGCGCTGCCCGACGCGCTTCGCGTCCTGCTGGCCGAATACCCGCGCGAAGCATGGGAGGCCGATCCCAATTTCTCGGCCCTGATCCGGTTCTGGCTGGACCGGCACCAGATGTTCCGCGCCCTGATCGAACAGATGGACAAGGACGTGCAAGAGGCGCTCGACGGCGATATGGAGCCGGGCTTCTACGCACAAAAGCTCGCCCGGTTCGGCGGCGGTTTCGTGAATGAACTGCACGGCCACCACCAGATCGAGGACATGCACTATTTTCCCGTTCTCGAACAACAGGACGCAAGGATCTCTTCCGGTTTCGGCATTCTCGACAAGGATCACCACCAGATCGACGCGCTTTTGCACGGTTTCGCGGATGCGGCCAACCAGCTGCTGCGCGACCCCGGCACGGGCAGCGCCTTTCGCGACAAGAGCGGCGCGGTCAAGACCGAACTCGACCGCATGGCGCCGATGCTCGACCGTCACTTGGTAGACGAAGAAGAGCTCGTCGTGCCGGTGCTGCTGAAATTCAAACCCGCGGGCCTCAGCTAAGGCGAGGCCGCGAATAACAAGGCCACCCCCTGTCCGGCCCTTCCAATTCCGAACAGGGGGCGACCATCGGCCGGGGCTATTCCCACATCACCCCGACCGTGTCTCCCGGAACTTTTGACTTCGTGAGCGACGTCCCGGGCGTGACCTACTTGATGCCAAGCTTTTTCTTGATCTTTGAAATCAGGCCGGCAGGCTTTTCCTTTACGCTTTTGGTATCCCACATGGCGCGCTCCCGCTCCTGGGATTCCTTCAGGATCTTGTTCGCCTTGGTGGTTTCCGACAGGCACAGCGCGCGGATCGCGTTGTCGATCGCCTTGATGTCCTTGGTGCCGACTTCCTTGGCGATCCGCTTGGCCTCCTTGTTGGTGAGAAGCAGCGCGTGCAGCTTCAGAAAGGCCGGTGAGTCAAAGAAGCTGGCGTTGTGGTTCATCTCGAGGTCATTGATGATGTGTTCCTCGATTTTGGCCAAAAGCGGTTGCCAGGATTTGAGCTTCCAGTCTCCGACGTCCGCCAGAGCCTTGGCATCGGCGGTCATCTTCGACGGCAGGTTCAGCCCTTTGCGCGCATTGCTCTGGATATAGACCTTGTAGATCTTCTTGACGTCAAACTTGCCTTGCAGAAAGTTGACCTCATCCGAATTGAACACGCTGGTCAGGTGTTTTTTGTAAAGCGGCCCGATGTTGCGGTCCTTGAGCAGCGCCAAAGGATTATCGGGATAGGTGATGGTTCCGATCTTGGGCATCGTTTTTCTTTCCTTTATGCGTCCGGCGGCATGCGGGGCCGCGGTATCGGGCTTTGATGGGTCGTCGCGAACGGCGCCACGACAGGTTCTGTGACTAGGTCGAACGGCGCGGCGCAACGGTTCAAAAAAATTCGAATTTTTTTGGGTGGCACCGCATCGGAGCGATCAGGGCCGCAACCACAGCCCTGATCCGAAACGCCGATGCCTCAGCTCTTGCGGGTGATCCGGGCATAGACGATGTGTCGATTCCGGCCAAAGAACACCTCGGCCTGCGCGTCCTGCCCCTTGACCGAGGCCTCGGCCAGCGCCCGCATCTGCGCCTCGGTCCGCATCATCAACTGCCAGTTCATGAAAGTCTCCATGTAACCGTCCGGGATGACCTCGGTGCTGAAATTGCCAAAGACGAAACTGCCTCCCGGCTTCAGCCGCGCCAGTATCTGCCGCGTCAGCAGAACCGCCGCCTCATCCGGCAGGTAGTCGTAGACACCGGCAGAATAGGCGAAATCGAACTGCCCGATGTCATGGGTACCGGCAACCAGCCCCTTGACGCTGCCCGCCAGCGTTTCAACCGCCTTGCCCGCGTAATCCTCGGCCACCACGGCAAGGTTGGCCGGGTCCTGATCGACGCTCAGCCAGCGCCCCACGCGGCCCTCGGCCAGCGCCACGGATTTCTCCGACTCGCGCAGGTGACCGCCCGCGATGGCAAGAATTTCCGGGGTGCGCACCCGCGCCGCGGTTTCATCGACCCATTCGCCCAGCAGGTCGCGACGCTCGCGCACCGCCACTGCGCTCGAAGAGATACTGGTATAGGCATAGATATCCTGCCCCAGCAGGCTGCTCTCCGCGACGCGCGGCTCGATGGACGGGTGGCGGTACAGCAGGTCCAGCAACACGCCATCCCCGGAATAGCCACGCGGCTTGTCAAAGGACCGGCGGGTGAACGGGTCCTGCAACAGGTAGTCGCCCAGCGAATGGCGCTGCGCTTCGGGCAGCAACTCGCGCCAGATCGCCGGGTCGCATGCGTTGCGGAATTCATTCAGCCGCATCACGAGGCCATGCACGATGGCATTGGCCGGTTCTTCCTGATCGGCGAACCGCAGCCGGGCCCATTCAAGGATCAGCAGCAGTTCCAACCGGGATTCTTCAAATGTCTTGGGTTCTTTATCTTTGCGCCGTTGCTCGCGTCGAGCGTTCAAATCTTCGGCGGCACCGGCGATTTCGGAAAATTCTAAAGGCATCGAGTTACTCCATAATCAAATAACGATGCCGGCGAGCTAAGCAGCTTCCGTTGGCGCTCCCGTTGTAGCCCCCGTATGAAGTTTCTACCTTTTCGCGAACTCTGCGTTGTATTTCGCGCGACTGCAGCGACAAAAGCGGATCAACGCCTTTGCCCCCCGCCTCGTGAAACGTCAGGAATGGATCAGGCCGATCCGGCCTCGGTCAGCTCGCGCTGCAACCGTTGTTCCTCGACCGTGCCCGGCTGGCTGAACCGGGCCAGCAACAGGTAAGCCACCGGCGTCAGGAACAGGGTCGACACCGTCGCCAGACCCAGCCCGCCGACCACGACCCATCCCAGCGCCTCGCGCGCCTCGGCCCCAGCGCCCGAAGACAGGATCAGCGGCACACCGCCCAGCACGGTCGATGTCATCGTCATCATCACCGGGCGCAGGCGGATCGTCGAGGCGTCATAGATCGCATCGAACAGCTCGGCCCCGTCGTCACGCAGCTGGTTGGCGAATTCCACGATCAGGATCCCGTTCTTGGCCATGATCCCGATCAGCATGACCAGCCCGATCTGCGAATAGACGTTCAGGCTCAGCCCCGCGAAGATCAACGCGAATATCGCACAGGCCAGCCCCAGCGGCACGGTCGCCATCACCACGATGGCAGAGATAAAGCTTTCGAACTGCGCCGACAGCACCAGCAGCACCACCGCGATGGCAAAGCCAAAGGTCAGCAGCAGCCCCGACGAGGTCTCTTCGAGCGCCGCCGCCTCGCCCAGCGGCACGATGCGGTTGACCGGTGACATCAGCCCCGAGGCAAGCTCCTCGACCTCGGTCATCGCCTGCCCCAGCGACAACTCGGGCGTGAGCGAGGCGGAAATCTCCACCGACCGGTTCTTGCTTTCACGGTTCAGTTCCGGCGCGACAGCCCGTTCTTCCAGCGAGACAAAGCTCGCCATCGGCACCATCTGCCCGTCCGCCGCCTGCACAAAGACATTCTCAAGATCGCCCGGATCGTTGATCGGATCCGAAGTCGACAGCATCTGCACTTCGAAACTCGTATCCCCAAGGAAGACATCCGCCACCGCGCTGCCGTCAAGCATCGCCCGCAGCGCCGCGCCCAGACCGCTGATGTCGATCCCAAGATCCGAGGCCAGCCCCCGGTCGATCTCCACAAACAACTGCGGCTGGGTGGTTTCATAGCCAAGCTGCACACGGCCAAAACGCGGATCGTCGCGCAGGCTCTGCACCATGCTTTCGCCGATCTCGGAAAGCTGGGCGTAATCCGTTCCCGTCAGCGCAAAGGTCAGCCCGCGCCCGGCACCGCGAATGCCCAGCGAGTTCGGCTGGATCACAAAGACACGTACCCCGACGATCTCCGAGATGGCATCGTCGATATCGTCGGCAATCTCCTGCTGTGGGCGCGTGCGTTCGTCCCATTTCGCAAGGGTCGCCACCATGAACCCCTGATTGTCCGCGCCATAGCCAGTGATCGCAAAGACATTGGTGATCTCGCCGGACTGACGCAAAGGCTCGACGGAATCCTCGATCTCGCGCATTTTCGAGGTGGTATATTCCAGCGACACACCCACCGGCGTGCGCACCGACATCAGGACCACGGCACGGTCTTCGCGCGGAGTCAGTTCCTGATTAATACTGCCGAACAGGAAGGTCGCCGTAACCGCGAACAGCGCCGCGATCACCACCACCACCATCGGCGCGGCCAGCGCAGCGCGCAACAGCCGCCCGTAAAGCGCCGCGAGACGGTTGCCAAGCCAGACCATCGGCCCGCGCCCTTCGCCACCCGCATTCCGCGTCAGCAACCGGCTTGCCATCATCGGCGCCAGCGTCAGCGCCACGACTGAGGAAAGCATCACTGCCATCGCCAGCGTAAAGCCGAATTCGCGGAACAGCCCGCCCGCCTGACCCGGCAGGAAGGACAGCGGGATAAACACCGCCGCCAGCGTCGCCGTCGTCGTCACGACCGCAAAGAACACCTGCCGCGTACCGATCACCGCCGCCGCGCGCGGTCCGGTGCCAGCACTTCGGTGGCGGACGATGTTTTCAAGCACCACGATGGCGTCATCCACCACCATCCCCGTTGCCAGCACCAGCGCCAGCAGGGTCAGCACGTTAACGGAGAAACCGACAAGGTAGAGCGCGGCGACCGTCCCGATCAACGCCACCGGCAGGGTCACCGTCGGGATCAGCGTCGCCCGCCAATCGCGCAGGAACAGGAAGATCACCGCGACAACGATCACCACCGCCATGCCCAGCGTCTTGATCACCTCGTCAATCGCGCCCTGAATGAATATCGCATCATCCGAGGTCACGAAGATATCGACATCGTCGGGCAGCGTTTCGTTCAACTCGGCCACCCGCGCGCGTACTGCCTCGGAGATTTCGAGCGTATTCGACGTCGCCTGCCGGATCACCCCGATGCCGATACCTGACTGGCCATTGGCGCGCATGATCGTCTGGTTCGGTGCCGGCCCCAGCGTCACGCGGGCAATATCGCCAATCGTGACGTCATTGCCGATTTCAAGCGCCTCGAAAGCCTCGGGCGTGATGACCGTTGCGGTTGTGCGCACGTTGATCGACTGGCTGTCGCCCTTCAGATCGCCCGCAGGCACATCCAGCGCCACGTCCGACAGGGTGCGCTGCAGATCGGCCAGCGTCACGCCTCGGCTCGCCAGTTCAAGCTGGTCGATATCGACGCGGAAAATCGCATCCGTATCGCCATAGATCTGAAGATCCGCCACCCCCGGCAGCGAGATCAGCTCGTCCTCAATCCGGTCGGTCACGATCAGCGTCAGATCCTGCGGCGCACGGCTGTTCGAGGTCACCGCGATCCGCATCACCGGCTGGCCGTTGGCATCCGCCTTGACGATCTGCGGGTCGTCCGCATTGTCGGGCAGATCATTCACGATCCGCCCGATGGCGTCGCGCACATCGGTCGCCGCCACGTCCAGATCCACGTCATCGGCGAATTCCAGCGTCACCCGGCTGCGGCCATAACGCGAATTCGACGAAATCGAGCGCACGCCCGACACCCGGCCCACCGCGCCTTCGATCCGGCCCGTCAACTCCTGATCGACGGTTTCCGGCGACGCGCCCGAGAACATGGTCGTCACGGTAATGACGGGGCGATCCACGTCGGGCAGTTCCCGGATCTCGGCGGCGAAGAGACCCGCCAGACCGGCAATCACGATCAACGCGTTCAGAACAAAGGCAAGGATCGGACGGCGCACAAAAATCGCGATACCACCCGGTTTCGCCGCCTCGGCCGCCGCCTGCTCGGCGAGGCTCGGCTGGTCCTCATCTGGATCCTCGTCGGCCAATCTTTCGTCCCGGCCCGCGCTCATGTCAGAGCTTTGCCGGCTGGACCGCCGGAACTTCCGGCTGCGCCATGACCTGCGAGGAAATCTCGACCTCGCCATTTGGCCTCAGGGTCTGCACCCCCTCGACGATCACCATCATGCCTGCCTCCAGCTCGGCATCGACAAGCACCATCTGTTCGTTGCGTTGCAGGATCGTCACCGGTACCCGCTGGCTGCGGCCCTCGCGCACCACCCAGACAAACGCGCCGCTCGCCGACCATTGCACCGCCAGCGGCGGCACCGCGGGCATCGGCGTGCCCTCGAAACTCATCGAAACGGAAAACGCCATCCCCGCGCGCAGGCTGTCATCGCTATTGTCCAGCGCGCCCCGCACCCGCAAAGTGCGCGAGGCCCGGTCGACCATGTTGTCGACAGCAATGATCTGACCTTCAAGCGACCGATTGCGATGGGCCAGCGGTTCGGCCCAGAACGGCTGTCCCGGTTCCACCAGATCGACCACCCGCTCGGGCACCCGGAAATCGACCAGGATCCGCGACCGGTCGGTCAGCACCGCCAGGCTGTCTTCGGCCGTGATACGCTCGCCATGTTCCAGATCGACGATCCCGACCCAGCCGGAAATCGGCGCGTGGATCTGGCGCTGACCGAGATCGAACTCGGCCTGCCGCAGGGCGAGTTCTGCGTCCTGAAGCGCAAGCTCTGCCTCCTGCACCCGCACCGTCGTCACCGCCCCCGCCTGCGTCAGGGTATTCACCCGGTCGTATTCGCGCTCGGCATTCGCCATCAACAATTGGGCCCGCGACATCGCGATCTGCTCGGCGTCATCCTCCAGTTCGATGACGATCTCACCCTCTTCGACAAAATCGCCCGAGCTGATGTTCACCGAACTGATGCGCCCGGATACCTCCGAGCGCAGCGTGACCGACCGCAGCGCCCGCCCATCGCCAATCGCGCGCAGGTCGTTGTTCTGACGTTGCATGATCACTTCGGTCACGACGACAAGCGACGCTCCCTGCCCCCAGCTGCCCCCGCTTTCCTCTTCCGGCGGGGCTGGCGGTTCCATACCCAAGAGATCGAAAACCCCGACCCGTTCCAGCACCGGCACCGCCGAGGGCACAAAGGCGATCCATGCCGCAACGGCAGCCGCCATCACCACCAGCGAAAGCAGGATCTGTCTGATCAGGGACATGGGGTCTTGGCCTTTGTCACATTAAGAATTCTGCACGACGCCGTGCGACGCGCCAGATATACGTCAAGGACTGTTCACTGCAAAATCCATTATAGCAACACACAACCCCTTTATCTGCCGTGTGCTGCCCGGAATTTTGCGCTGGATCCGAGGGCTTAGCGCAGCCCGTCCTCGCCCTTGACGTCCTCTACCGCCAGCCCCCCCATACGCGCATGGATACGTGCGCCCCGGCTCATCGCCAGCGCAAAGAGCAATTCGTCCGCGCGCGGCCCGTCCGGTACACCTACCTCCATACCATCGAAATGGCTGCGCACATAGGCCGCGTTGATATGGCCCAGCGGAATATCGATCCGGGTGCCGACGCCCCCCAGCTTCATCGAGGACGGCACAATCGCCTTCGCTTTGCCCAGCCGCTCGCGCATCGCATAGCCGCCCGGCACGTGCCAAAGCGCGGTATGTTCCAGCTCGCCCCGCTCTCCGGCCAGCCCCGCCTTGCCATAGCCGTCGATGCCATCGATCCCGCCCATCGCCTCGATCAGCCGGTCGGTCATCATCAGCCCCAGCGGCTTCAGATCCTCCATCGCCGATTGCAGATCGGCCTCGTACACCCCGGCAAAAGGGTTCCTGACCAGCGCGACAATCGCCGCCCGTCGACGCGGCAGATCCGGCAACGGCCCACCATCGTGATGGATATCCTCGATGAAGATCATCGTCTTGCGCAGGGTAAATTCAGGCATCCAGCCGCTCCGTTTCTCGTATTTCCAGCCCGGGCATATCGCCCGCGATCCGCACATGGCCTTGCAGGGACAGCCGCGCCGCCCGGATCAAACCCTTGTCGGCCACCTCGCCCGCGAAAGCCAGTCCCGCGTCAAGTGCGCGGTCGATATCCCTCTGTCCAAGCGGCCCGACCTCCACCGTCACCAGCCGCGCACCCAGATCACTATCGGGCGATATTTCCCTTGCAGGGCAACGCCTTATCGCAGGATGTCCCGGCAGATCGACCGCATTGGCAATCAGCGTCGCCGCTGCATCTGCCGCCGCCGCCGTCGGGGAGAGCACCGTCACGCTGTCCGCGATACCCAGCGACTGGCTGCGCCCCCGCCAGCCAGAGGTCGCAACCCCGCGCACCCCGTCGCCGGCCCGCAGAACGGCCCGATCCGACAGGCCATCCGCAATCTGCGCGACCAACTCTTCACCCGTCGCCATGTGTAAGGCCACGTCTCCGCCGTTGTTGACGTAGGCTGTGCGCAGCTCACCCGCCGCCACCATGACGCCAAGGATCTCATCCGCCACCGATCCCGCCACCGCCGCCATCGGGGTGACAAAAACGGGTACAAAAGGCGCAACCGCCACCCGCATCCGCCGTGAGACCGGGCCCGTCAATTCCGGCCCAACCGGCTGGCGAAGCAGATCAAGTTCGCCCGCCAACTCGCTCAGAACATTCTGGAATCTATCAACAGCCGCCGTAAGAGCCACTTCGCGCCCCGGCCCCTTGGCATCGATAATCAGGTCAATCGGCCCATGGTGCAGATGCAGCCGCCGCCCGTCGGCCAGAAACCGGGCCTGCACCGCCCCGGTCACAGCTTGCGCCCCACCGCGCGGGCCGAGGCACCGTATTCGCCGCCACTCTCCAGCACATCATCCACCGACCGGACCGACGCATCATGCCCACCAAGCGCCCGGAACTCTGCCCGGCTCGTGGTGAACTCCAAGGGCGCAACCAGCGCCGGTGTCGGGACCGAACCAAAGGCGTTGCCCGGCAGACCCAGCACATCGGCCATGATCGTGATACCGCCGCCGGGCCAAACGTAGGCCTCGCCGCCACCTACCGTAACCTTCGTGCGCCGCGCCTGAACCGAGCGGGTCAGATGCACCGGGTTACGCGTCACGCCCGAGCGCAGCGACCCGCCAGCCCCGCCCATGAACATCACCGTGCACAGGGCCGGTTCGCAATTTTCCGCGATAAGTTCGACACTTGGCAGCAGTTCTTCAGGCATTTCCGCAGGCTGCGGCACCAGATCACCGTCCAGCACGTAATAGGCCGAGTGCTCGCCGGTGGTGGATACCATCAGCAGGGTCAGACCCGGACGCGCGCCCTTTTTCTCAAGCCACGGGTTCAGGATTTCCAGCGGGTCGCTGATATTGGTTCCGCCCCAGCCCAGCCCCGGCCCGGCCACCTGGAAATACCGCCCCGGAGTCGAACGCCGCCCCTTGATCCGGATGCCGGTATCGGGCCAGTCGATCACCTTGCCCGCCTGATGCTCACTCACAACGCCTGTGATATGGTCGTCAACCACGACAACTTCGTCCACCAAACCCTTCCATTGGCTGGCAAACATCCCGATCGTGGCTGACCCGCAACCAACCCGCATCCGGGATTCCAGCACCCCGTCTACAATGGGCGGCTGCCCGGCCTGAACCACCACCGTGGCCCCGCCATCGACGCTCAGCTCGACCGCCTCGCGGTTACACAGGCGCAAGAGCGCATCGCAGGTGGCCCGCCCTTCGGGTTTCGAACCGCCCGTCAGGTGATCGACCCCGCCAAGGCTCATCATCTGCGAGCCATATTCCGAGGTTGTCATATGCCCGACCACCTCGCCACCAGCGCGGACAGGCGCACATTCCTCGCCCAGATGCCGGTCGGTGTCGATCTTCACCTTAACCCCGCAGTAGGAGAAAATTGCTTCTGTCACCACGGTCACGAAATCCGCGCCATCGACCTCGCGGCTGACGATAAAAGGCGCGGGTTTGTAATCGGGATAGGTCGTGCCCGCACCAATCGCGGTAATGTCCAGATCGCCCGCGCCGATGCGACCGTCCCAGTCGGCCCGCAGAAACGGCCGAATTTCGCCCCCCGCCTCGATCCGGGCATCCAGCACGGTCAGCGGATCGCAGCGGATGATCCGGCCGCCCTCATTGGCATAACGGTCGCAAGCGCCCAGCTTGCCCTCGGCAATGTAGCACATCACCGGGCAGGCATCGCAGCGGATCTTTTCGGGCCGTGCCGAGGCTTTTTCCGCCATTGTCATACCTTCCGGTGCACAGGGGGTGTACAGGGGGTGTACAGCCTGTGCATCGCCATTTTAGCTGTCCCAACGGCCATCGTCACATCGTTCGCTGCGTTAAGAACTAGCTGTTTCTCCACCCCGATCATGCCCCGATCTCCCCGCTTTTCCGGATCGCTTCAAGCACCCGATGCGGCAGCGCCGGAACCCGGGCAAGACGCGCCCCGCAGGCATGGCGGATCGCGTTCAGGATCGCCGGCGCTGTCGGGATCAACACATGTTCGCCCAGCCCCTTGGCCCCGAACGGCCCCTCGGGATCGGGGCGCTCGATCAGGATGGATTCAATCTCGGGCATGTCGCCAAAGGTCGGGATCAGGTAGTCATGCAGGTTCTCGGTACGCCCCGGAATATACTCTTCCATCAGCGCGAGCCCGAGGCCCTGCGCGATGCCCCCTTCGATCTGCCCTTCGGCAAGCATCGGGTTGATGACCCGCCCCAGATCATGGGCCGCCACCATACGCACCACCTTAACCGTGCCCAGTTCGACATCGACATCCAGCTCGGCCATCTGCGCGCCATAGCCGTAAACCGCGTAAGGCGCGCCTTGGCCGTTTTCGTCGAGCGCCCCGGTCGGCGGGTCATAGCTTTCTTCGGCCGAGATCACGTAACCATCTGGCTGTACTTGCAAATTCGTCAACTCAATCGCGGTGTACCGAGTCCCGTCGGTGACGCAGACACGTCCTTCGTCCAAGCTTAAAGTGGCGCCTTCGCCCATGTTGGTCATCGCCAGCAACTGCGCGCGCAGCGCCGCGCCAGCCAGCTGCGCGGCCTTGCCGGTGATGAATGTCTGGCGCGAGGCCGAGGTCTTGCCGCAATCCGGTGTCAGCGCCGTATCGCCACCGACCAGCCCGATCCGCCCCACCGGCACCCCAAGCGCATCGGCGAATATCTGAGCGATCACCGTATTCGCGCCCTGCCCGATATCCGTCGCCCCCTGATGCAGCCAAAGCGTCCCGTCGCCGCGCAACCCGGCCCGGATGGTCGACGGGTTCGGCAGCGCCGTATTCCCGCAGCCATACCAGCACGAGGCCACGCCGACGCCCCGCCGCACGCGCCCCTTCTGGGCGTTGATAACGGCAGCGCGGGCCAAGGCCTCATCCCAATGCGGGGTCAACGCCTCGAGGCAATCGGCGACCCCGACGCCGGACAATTCCTGCCCGCAGACGGTGGGTTCACCGTCCTTTAACGCGTTGAGTTTACGAAATTGCAACCGGTCGATCCCCGCCTTGATCGCCAGATCGTCGAATAATGTTTCCTGAAGGATCGCCGCCTGCGGCACGCCAAAACCGCGAAACGCGCCGGATACCGGCCCGTTCGTGTGAACCGCGCGCGAGCTCGCCCGGTAGTCGCCCATGAAATACGGCCCCGAGGCATGGACCGGCACACGCACCGCCACTGTCGGGCCCCAGCTTGCATAGGCGCCGGTATTGAACTGCCCGTCGAATTCAAACCCCGAGATCCGGCCCTTTGCATCGATTCCGGCCCGCGCGTGCATCCGCGCCGGATGGCGTTTCGTGGTCGAACTCATGCTTTCGCGCCGGGTATAGATCATCCGCGCCGGGCGTCCGGTTTTCAGGGTTACAAGCCCGATCAGCGGCTGCAGCGACAGGTCGAGTTTCGAGCCGAACCCTCCACCCGCCGCCGCCGGAATGATCCGCACGTGCTCCGGCGGCAGGCCAAGCACAAGCGCCGTGTCATCGCGGTCCATCACCGGCGCCTGTGTGCAGGCCCGGATCACAAGAACATCGCCCTCCATCCAGGCGATACCGGCCTCGGGTTCGATATAGGCATGCTCCACATACCCGGTTTCCATAGCGAATTCAGCGACATACGCGGCACTCTTCAACGCTGCATCTGCATCGCCACGCTGCACCAACCCACGGATCAGGATATTGCCCTCGCGATCCGCGTGCATCCTCGGGGCATCGCCAACCTCGGCCTGATCCGGATCGCCCAGCGGTACCTCGGGCGTCCAGGTAACCGGAAAGTCGATCAGATCCAGTGTTTCAATCAGCTCGGGTTCCCCCGCCACGAGCGCAATGGCTTCGCCGCGCATCTGGGTATGCGACACAGCCAAAGCGGGCTGGTCGCGAAAGGCCGGGATCACGCTAAACCGGTTCTCGCCCGGGATATCGGCGGCAGTGAATACCTCAACGCCCCGATCGGCAGCCCATGCGGCGGTATCGCCCAACGTGAACCCCGCGCTTTCATGGGGCGAGCGAATGGCCCGCACCGCCAGCATGCCCTCACGGATCATGTCAGCGCCGAACTGTTCGCGCCCGGCGACCTTGGGCACCCCGTCGAGCCGTTCGATGGCCGAGCCGACAGCCTGCCCTGCCATCGGGGCCTCGACCGGGTCCGGCGCCAATCCCGCCTCCATCACCGCCGTCACGATCTTGGCATAGCCGGTGCAACGGCAAAGCACCCCGCCCAGCGCGTCCTCGACCTCAGTCCGCGTCGGCACGGGTTTTCGCGTCAACAAAGCCGAAGCGGCAACCAGCATCCCCGGTGTGCAGATGCCGCATTGCGCCGCCCCGTGACGCAGAAAGGATTGCTGCAGATTATCCAACACCCCGTTTTCAAAGGATTCCACTGTACGCACGTCGCGCCCCACGGCCTGCGCCGCCGGGGTCAGGCAGGCGCAAACGGGCGAGCCATCGATCAGCACCGTACAGGCGCCGCAGTCGCCCGCATCGCAGCCAACCTTGGTGCCACGCAGACCCAGATCCTCGCGCAGCGCCTGCGACAGGCGCCGACCCGGTGCAATCGCGATCCCCGCCTCGACCCCGTTCACGATCAGCTTGGCATCCACCGCGTCCTTCATACCGGGCTCCTCATCAGGGTCAGGTCGTCCAGCACCCTCCGCAGCAGGTGGACCGCCGCCTCGCGCCGGTATTCATCGCTTGCCCGCATATCGGTGATCGGCGTCAGCGCAGGGGCGATCAGCTCCGGTTGCAAGCGATCCGGCAGACCGGCAACCGGCGTGCCACGCAAAGCCGCCTCAAGCGCCGAAAGCCGTGTTGCAATCGGCCCGCAAGCCCCGACCGCCAGCGCGATATCGCGGACAAACCCATCCTGCACATGCAGGCGCGCGGCCACCATCACGATTGAAATCACAAGGTATTTCCGCGCTCCAAGCTTGCTGAACCGGCTTTCGCCTTTGTCCGAGCCTTCGGGGATGCGGATTGCCGTCACCATTTCCCCGGGCATCAATACAGTGGCGCGCGGCGCGGTCAGGAACTCGGCCAGCGGCACCTCTCGAACGCCCCCTTTCGCGCCGATCTCGACCTGCGCATCAAGGCTCAGTAGCGGCGGCACCCCGTCGGCTGCGGGCGAGGCATTGCAGATATTGCCCGCCACCGTCCCCGCATTCTGGATCTGGACCGACCCCACCTCGCGCGCCGCCTGTTTCAGCATGTCGAAGGCGGGCGGCAGATCGGCCGCGATCACGTCACTCCATGTGCTGGCCGCCCCGATGCGCCAGCCTGTCGCTTCCTTCGCGATCCGGCGCAGGCCCTCGACCCGCGTCACATCCAGCACCGTGCCGTTCAGGCTCTGGCTTTCGGTCGCGGCGAAAAGGTCGGTGCAACCGGCGGCAATCGTCACGGGCTCGCGCGCCAGAATGCCCAGCGCTTCATCAAGTGTGTCCGGTTGCAGATAGGCGCCCAAGTCGACCTGCCTTTCCCTTTGGAGAACAGGAATTGTTCGTGTACTAACAGAAGTTGAGGCAGGTCCGCGCACCTGTCAACAATAGCGATGCGCCGACAGGGTTCATGAACGACAATAGTGATGCAACAACAGGCAGCTACCGGCTTGACGATCAGGTCGGATTTATCCTGCGTCGCGCCAATCAGCGCCACCTTGCCCTGTTTGCCCGCGATATTCCCGATCTGACACCGACTCAATTCGCCGCGCTTGCCAAGCTCTGTGAGCTGGGACAGGCCTCGCAGAATGCGCTTGGCCGGGCGACCGCAATGGATGCGGCCACGATCAAGGGCGTGATCGACAGGCTACGCAAACGCGGGCTGGTCGCGGCCCGGCGCGATGCGGATGACGCCCGGCGCGTTCATCTGTCGCCCACAAAGCAGGGCCAGCAGCTATATGAGGCGCTGCTGCCACGTGCCCGCGAGATTTCTAAGGAAACGCTGGCACCGCTTGCGCAGCAGGAAGCGACCCTGTTCCTGCAATTGCTGGAAAAGCTTGCCGGAGATTAGGCGTTACATCCCCCGCGGAGAAGCCAGCAGCCAAAGGCCAAAGAAGGTATAGACCACCATAAAGATCGACAGCGGCAACTGGCTCAGCACCGCGCGGCGCGGTGTATCAAAGGCGCGCAGGGCCAGCGCATGGGCCAGCAAGATCGCCACCACATGACCCACGACCACCGCCCCCGCCTGTGTCAGCCAGATCAGGCGCACGGTCGATTCCGTATGCAGGAAACCGGTCGTCACATGGTAATGGTCCATCCCCAGCAACTCGGCACCATTGCGCAGGGGATCGTTCATCATTTTCAGCACATACTGCCCGTCGACCAGAAACACCGTAAGGTAATGGGCAATGTGATAGCCAAGCGCGATCGGCAGGATCGAGGGCGCAAACAGCCGAAAGAACCTGCCCGATCCACGCTGTCCCGCAAGCCGCACCCCCAGCGCCACGGCCCCGGCATAGATCGCGATCAGCACCGCGTTGGCCAGCAATAGCCCCCAGATCGACGGGGCAACCACCGCCGAACGCCCCGGAAACTCCAGCGGGTTAAGGCCCAGTAGGCCGAACCACCAGAAGGTTTCGTTCAAACCATCAAAGCTGCCACTGCCCAGAAGGATCAGCATGAACACCGCCGCCGCATAACCCGGCACCGGCTGGCGCAGCACCTGCCAGCCCCAAAGCCCCATCGCCGCCTTTGCGCCCTTGCGACCGAACAGCCCCAGCCGCGCATAGCTGCGCATCAGCACCGTAATCGCCTCGCCGCGCAAAAGCCATCGTGGGCCAAGGATTACACCGCCCATCAGCATCGCCAGCCAGTAGATCAGGATCACGCGGGCCAGATGGTCCGGATCCGACGGGGCCAGATCGGCAAGGAGGAAGGCATAGAAAGCAAGATAGCCAAGCACCGCGCCCCACCCCATTACCGCGCGCGGCAGATGGATCAGTGTCCTCAGCCCCAACTGGCGACGCAACCACAGGACAGGCACCAGCCACGGGTTCAGCCATGACCATAGATTGCCCAGCAGCCCCTGCAGGCTGACCAGCGCCAGCCACCAGATCCTCCAGATCACCAGCGGCAGCGGGTTGCTCAGCGGGTCATGCGGGCCGCTAAAGCCTTCGCGGATCAGCCAGAACAGCAACAGCGTCGCAAGCAGCCCGGTGATTGCCCGTCCACGCGGGCGAAAACGGAACAAAGCAAAAGGCCGGAAAAGGCCATGGACCGCCCGCACCGGCAGAAAAACCGTCAGCAGCACGGTCAGGACGACACAGCCCACCCCTGCCGCGATGTAAATGTCCGTCGGCAGCAACAGCACAAAGCCCTGCTCGGACACATGTGCCCGCGCTGCCGCCGGAAAGACTGCGCCAGCCAGCGCCGCGCCCGTGATCTGCCGATACCGCATGAGCCAATCTTTAGGCGGGCGCTCAGGACGTGGAAAGCGCCAAAGCTTGGGCAAGCACCCTGCACTGTACGAAAACTTCGCCCCTGTCGCCTCGCTGCCGCGTTGACAGGCAGATGAAATTGGCCACATCATTTGCACACAAACAATACCGGAGGACCGATGAGCGGGACATCGTCAGGCGCCGTTGTGGGCGTGGATGTGGGCGGCACCTTTACCGACCTTGTCGAGCTTGATCCGGCAAGCGGCAAGGTGCGTCTGGCCAAGGTGCCCAGCACGCTCGACAATCAGGCCTTTGGCGTGCTGAACGCGCTGCGTGAGGCAGGCTGCGATCTGCAAACGCTCGCGCTCATCGTGCATGGCACCACGACGACGACCAACGCGGTTTTGGAACGAAAGCTGAGCCGCACCGGGCTGATCACCACCGCCGGGTTTCGCGATATCCTTGAACTCGGTCGACGCACCCGCCCGCAAGCCTATGGGATGAAGGGAGAATTCCGCCCTCTGATCCCGCGCGACCTGAGGCTCGAAGTACCCGAGCGGATGGATTGCGACGGGCTGGTCGTTACCCCTCTGGATGAAGACGCGGTGCGGCAGGCGGCGCAGCAGCTTGTCGATGCCGGCTGCGAGGCGCTCGTCATTCATTTCCTGCACGCCTATGCGAACCCGGCCCATGAACAGCGCGCCGCCGAGATCGCGCGTGAGGTCTGGCCCAACGCCTATATCACCACCGGGCATTCGCTTCTGTCGGAAAGCCGTGAATTTGAACGCGGCGTGACGGCGGCGGCCAATGCCTCGGTCCAGCCGATCATCGACCGCTATATCCGCCGCCTTACCGACGAGCTGAAATCCGGCGGTTACACGCGCGACGTGCTGGTGATGAACGGCAACGGCGGCATGGTCAGCGCCGAGCGTGTCGCGCTCGAGGCCGCAAAGACCGTGATGTCCGGCCCGGCCTCGGGTGTGATGGCCGCCGCCTATACCGGGCGTCAGGCGGGCATGCGCGACCTGATTACCTATGACATGGGCGGCACCTCGACCGATGTGGCGCTGATCCGCGATGCCGAACCCACCGTCTCGAACGAGATCGAGATCGAATATGCCATGCCGATCCATGTGCCCATGGTCGATGTGCGCACCGTCGGCGCAGGCGGTGGATCCATCGCGCGGGTGAACCCCGCAGGCCTGCTCGAAGTCGGCCCCGAGAGCGCGGGTGCCACGCCCGGACCGATCTGCTACGGGCGCGGCGGCACCCTGCCGACGATTTCCGACGCGAACCTCTTGCTCGGGCGGCTCGATCCATCCCGGCTGGCCTCGGTCGAAGGCGTTTCAATTGAAACCGTGACCGATATTTTCGAAAGCGAATTGGGCGCGAAGCTGGGCGTCGATGCCACCGAGGCCGCCGCCGCCGTGATCCGGCTGGGCAATACCAAGATGGCGGGGGCGATCCGCATGGTCTCGGTCTCTCTCGGGGCCGACCCGCGCGACTTCGCTCTTTTTGCCTTTGGTGGCGCGGGGCCGCTCCATGCCAGTGCCTTAGCGCGAGAGCTGGGCATTCCCCGCGTTCTTGTCCCGTCCCGCCCCGGGATCACCAATGCCATCGGCTGCGTCGTTGCCGATCTGCGCCATGATTTCGTGCGCACGCTGAACACGCCGCTGGACGCGCTCGACCCTGCGGACCTGCACAAGGTTTTTGCCGCACAAGAGGCCGAGGGCGACGCGCTGATCGACGCCGAGAGCATCACGCTCAGCGACCGTCGCCACGTGCACAGCGTCGATATGCAGTTCATCGGCCAGACCCACCTGCTGCGCGTTCCGCTCGAGAGGCCGGATGTGGATCGCGAGACGCTGCAGGCCCTGTTCGAGGCCGCCTATTACAAGCGGTTCCGGGTCAAGCTGGACAATATCCGCGCCAATCTGGTGAACGCGAATACCTCGGTCATCGGCACCCGGGCCGCGCTGGACCTGTCGACCCTGATCGACCCTGCCGGGCGCAAGGACATGCTCGCGCAGGCCGAAACCGGGCGGCGTCCGGTCTATTTCGACGGCTGGCACGACACGCCGATCTACTGGCGCGATCACCTGCCCCCCGATTTCAGCCTTACCGGCCCCGCCATCGTTCAGCAGATGGACACGACCGTTCTGATCGAACCGGGCGACCGGGCGCGCGGCGACGCGCAGGGCAATATCATCGTCGAGATCGGAGCCACCGCATGAGCCAGCCCGCGCTTGATCCCATCACGCTCTCGGTCATTCAGGCCGGGCTGCAACAGGTCTGCGACGAAATGGACCTGTCCTTTTCCCGCGCCGCCTTTTCGCCGGTCATCGCCGAGGCGAATGACCGTTCCGACGGGATCTACGCCGCCGAAGACGGCGCGCTGATCGCGCAGGGCGCGGGCGGCTTGCCCGTCTTTGTCGGCACGATGCAATATTCCACCGCGACCCTGATCCGCATGATCGCCGAAGGCCGCACGGTAGAGCCACAGCCCGACGACATTTATATCGTCAACGACCCCTATCTTGGCGGCACCCACCTGATGGACGTGCGCTTTGCCAAGCCATTCTATCGAAACGGCAAAATCTGGTGCTGGCTTTCGAATACGGGCCACTGGCCAGACACGGGAGGCGCGGTACCGGGCGGATTTTCTGCCTCGGCCACTTCGGTCGAACAGGAAGGGCTGCGCCTGCCGCCCGTGCGCCTGTTCAAGCAAGGCAAGCTCGACCCGGAAATCTACGCGATCATCACCTCGAATATCCGCGTTGCGGACCAGAGGATCGGCGACGTGCAGGCGCAGGCCGCCGCATTGCTGGTGGGCGAGGAACGGCTGGGAGAATTACTGGACCGCTATGGCGACGATACGGTGGCCGGGGCCATTGCTGAGCTACGGGATCGTGCCCGCGTTCAGATGGCCGCTTTTATCGACGCGATCGAACCGGGGCAGTATGACGCGACTGCCTATGTCGACAGTGACGGCGTCGTGGATGAACCGCTGGCGATCAAACTATCTGTCACCCGGCAGGGCGACGAGTTGGTGTTCGACTTCTCCGGCTCTTCCGCCCCCTGCGCGGGCCCGATGAATTCGGTGCGGGCCACGACGCTCAGCTCTGTTTACCTCGCCATGCGCCATATCTTTCCCGAGGTGCCGATGAACGCGGGCGCCTTTGCCCCGCTGAAGGTCACCGGGATCGAGGGCACTTTCCTTGATGCGCAATATCCCCGCCCGGTGTCGGGCTGCGCCGCCGAGGTCAGCCAGCGCATTGCCGAGGCGGTGTTTGCCGCGCTTGTCCCCGCCCTGCCCGAGCGTGTCACCGCCGCGCCCGCCGGAACCAGCGGCAATTTCGCACTGGGTGGCCATGACCCGGCGCGAGGGCGCGATTTTGTCATGTATCAGCTCTCGGGCGGAGGGTACGGCGGCAATGCGGACCATGACGGGCTGGCCAACGGCTGCTCGACCATCGGCATCTCCAAGGCACCGCCAGTCGAAATCATGGAGCAGGCCTTTCCCGTGCTTTACCGCCACTATGCCCTGCACGAAGGATCCGGCGGCGCGGGCAAGCATCGGGGCGGGTTCGGGCTCGATTACGAGCTGGAATTGCGGCGTGGGTCCGCACGGGCCAGTTTCGTCATGGACCACGGGCGTTTCGGGCCGCAGGGCGTGATGGGCGGCCGCGATGGCGCGCCCAACAAGGTCACGGTCTGGCAATCCGGCCAACCGCACGTGCCGCCGCACCTGTCAAAGGAACAGGATATTCCGCTGGGCCCCGGCGACCGCGTACATGTGCGCACCCCCGGCGGCGGCGGCTATGGCGATCCATTCACACGCGACCCGAAACTGGTGGCCGAAGACGTGCGCCTTGGACGGTACAGCATTGATCAGGCGAAAGAATTATTCGGCGTCGCCGTGACGGCCACGGACTTTACCGTGGATGAAACCGCGACCGCGACGCTCCGCGAAAACTAAAAGCGTTTCTGCCAGGCGTTGATTGCCTGGCTGACCCGGCTTGCCGGAATGAAGGCAAAGAGTTCTTCATCCCCAAGGCTGGCCGAGACGAAATTGATCCCGCCTGCAAGCGGCAGAATCACGCATTCCGGCTGCGCCGATCCAAGGCGCGGCTTGCCCTCGCTGCGGGCGCGCGCGGCAAATTCGGACAGGCGCACCACAAGGGCCGCGTCGCCGCCGCGCGTGTCGCCGCTTCCCTTGGTCGGCATGAATATCCATGCGATGGCAAAACCTTCGATGACCGAGAAAAAGTCGGACAGGGTGCGCGGCGCTTCGGGCGCCGGCGGCGTCAGCCCGGCCGCCTTGGCAAGCATCGCAGCCGAGCATCCGACAGCATCGGCAACCTCATGCTCGCTGCTACGCTCATAAGCAAACCGGGCCGAGCGGACATCGCGCAGCGCGGTATTGATCTGTCCCGCCCAAAGCTGCGCCGCCGCGCGTGGTTCGACCGGGGCCGCGACCTCGGGACCATCGGGCAACCGCGTGGAAACCAGCCGCCGGTTGGAAATCACCAGACGGATCAGCTCGTTGGCACCGTCAAACAGCGACAACCGGCGCGGCATCACGGTTTCTTCGATCTCCCGTAGCAGAACGGCAAGGATTTCATTTGCCCCGCCGTCCACGACCGAGGGCAGCCCCTGCCCCGGTTCGGCAAGACGCGTCAGAACCCGCGCGAGGCGCGAGCCGCCAGCACTGTTCTCTTCTATCGTCGCCTTGGCCACCGGTGTCGTCATCCTGTGAAAGCCTTAAATATCCCGCATCGCACTGCGCGCGCCATTGGTCAGGATCGGCAGGTCCGCCGCCGAGTGGCAGACACAGCAGATCATGTCCGACGGCACCTGATCGGAGCGCACGAAGAGCTTGATCCCGTCCGGGTGAAGTACAATGGCTTCGGTAGAGAAATCCAGCGCCATATCCGCATCTCCCGAAATTGCGATGTGATCGGCCTGATCGAAACAGCGCGCGGCAAGCTTGCACAGCGCGTCGAGCTTTTCCTGTGGCCATTGATTGTCGGCGCTGACCCGCAGCACAAGCCGGGTCTGCAAATCGCCAAACGCCGCGAGAGAGCAGCTCTCTGTCGCGGCGCGCAATGCGTCCAGACGATCTGATACAGTCATGCCATGCCCTCCTCGCGGGTCGGAACCTTCATCTTTGCGATGCCTCCACCGGCGGCAACAGCGTGCCTTCACGGCGCGGCAAACGCTCGGACCGGCTGCCATCCGCCCGCGCCCGGACACGTTTGGGCATGACACGCGGGCCTTCCGCTTCGGCGGGGGCGGCCACGGGTTCAACAACCTCTGGAGCGGTCGCTTCCGCATCCTCGGTCGTGCCTTGCGCGGTTTTCAGCAGCATTTCGACCAGATGCTCGGTAAAGGCCGCAGCTCCGCTGGCGTTCCATGCTTCGGCATCCTCGCCCGCCTGAAGCGCCGAGATCAACGAAACCGGGTAGATCGCCGCAAATAGATCGCCGGTCTCCTTGCGCAGACGTCCCAAGACCCGGGCGCGGTCACGTTCATTGGTCAGCTTGTCGATCTGGGTGACAAGCAGCAGGCTGTCGCCACGGATCTGGTCGCGGACCTCTTTCCATGTTGCCGCTTCGGACTGGCGCCACGCCTGCGTCGCATGGGTACACCAGACCACGTGATCGGCTTCGCCCAGCACCGGCTGCCAGACCTCCGAGGACATGTTGGGGTCCGAGATCCCCGGCATGTCGATAAGATCACAAAGATGAAGTGTTTCGGATTCCATTGACAGGCGGATCAGCCGGGTTTCCTCAAGATCGACGAGGTCGAGATCGTCAATATCGAAAGGGATTTCGGTACCGTCATGCCGCTGCATCACCGCGGCCTCTGGCCCGTAGGTGATCCAGACGGGCGGCAGTCGCGTGGCCGTCACCTTGGTCGGCAACGGGCTGGCCCCAAGCAGCAGGTTCGACAGGGTACTCTTGCCGGCGCTGAATTCCCCCATCAGGGCCAGTCGGGGCTTGCGTTCGGGCATGTCGTCCATTCTTGGCAGTTCCTCTGTCGTGTCAGGCGGCATATTGGGTCAGGGTGTCGAGCGCATGCTGAAGCTGGCTCTGACGCTGTGCCTGTTCGCCATCGACAAACAGTTTTTGTAGATCGCCGGGACGGGTCTGCCCGGCGCATAATTCGTCAAGGATATCGCTTTGCTCGGCGAGGAATTCGTCAAGCGCGGCAAGTGCAGCGTCGCGCACCTCGGCGGTCTGGACCGATTTCAGCTGGTTCATGAAATCCTCGGTCTCGGCGGCGATAAGCAGTTGGAACTTAGAGGCAAATGCCTTGTACCCGCGCGTCCTGCGCCACCACGATTTCCACCAGCCGTCCCGGAAATCGAGCGCGATGGTCTGGCCCAGCGCGACAGGTGCCGGTGTATCCGGGGCCATCGGCACGCCCATCTGGATACCGCCCACCGCCGATCCGAAGGCCGCGAAATACAGCTCGGCCATATCCTCGACCACGGATTCGAAACTGGTGTTGGTCAGCGTCTGCGCGCGCGTGCCAAAGACCGTAAAGGCCGACCGCAGCAACATCCGAAGCCCTGTCGGGCTGTATTCCCAAAGCTCATTTTCACCGTAGCTTTCCAGATGGCTGATCAGCGAATGGGTCGCGCGCTGGATAAAGGTGGCATGGGCGCGGTCTGCCCGGTTCTGATAGTTCTCGATCAGCGCCGAAAATTCGCGGCGAAGGTTGTCGCGGTGGCGTTGCGCGATGGCATCAAAGCGCTGTCGCGCCTCGGCCGGCGGAAGGGTGTCTTCGCCCGACTGGCCCTCGATCGTGATGGTTTCGGCGACTTTCAGGCTGCTGGCGACCGTCACGGCGGAATTGGCCACCTTGGCAAGCAGCGCCTCACCGCTTTCCGACACGATCCGCTCCGAGATCAGGCGGAACAGCGCGGGCACACCGGAGAGCTCCCAGATCATCTCGGCCGGGGACCCGTGGGTTTCGCTTCCGTCCAGCGCGACATCCGCATAGTTCAGCAGAGCGTCGGAGCTTAGCTGAGACATGTTCTGCAGCCCGCCCGATAGAACCTTGTTGGCCCAGTAGGCGCTGCCGAATACAATCTCGGCCTCGGTCGGGCCGTTCTGATCGATCAGGGTCTGGCGAATGCTCGCCTCGATCTCGGGGATCTGTTCGCCGGGGTTCTGCAATTCGTCGATGCGATTGACAAAGATCAGCACGTCGCGGGATTTCAGGTTGGAAATCAGCCGGATAAGTCCCATGTCGACCGATGTCAGCGCCTGGTGCGCCGACAGAACGACGACACACAAGCGGCTTTCGCGGATCGCCTGAATGGTCACCTGCTCGCGCATCATGAAGGTATCGTTGACGCCGGGCGTGTCGCGCAGGCACATGCGAAACGGAACGGTTTCGCAGTTCAGATACAGGTCGGCAGAGCGGGTGATATCGGCAAACCGGCCCTGGTCTTCGTCCGTGTCCCCATCGCCGAACTCAAGATCGAAATCATCGCCGAGGCAGATGTAGCGTTCGACGAGGTTCTTGTCGAAAAAGCCGTATTCGTGTTCCTGCCCCAGAAGCAGTTCGAACTTGCGGCCAAGTCGCTTGCGCGATTTCTCCCGCATGGCCTCAATCTGTTCGCGGATCTGTTCAAGCTCGCTCTCGGCCCCTGCCCGTCCGGCGAGTTCACCGATGCGACCGCCTTTGGTCAGCAGCCGGTCCCATTCATCCTCGGTCATGAACTTGAATCGTGCGCCGATTTCCGAGCGCGCGCTGCCCGGTGTCAGGTGAAGCGAAGTGACCACCGATGTCCACGGGTTCACATCCGACGGCAAAAGATCGGACCAGCCCGCCATGGCATTGACCAGCGAGGTCTTGCCCGATTTGACCTGCCCCAGAAGCGTGATCGAAGGTTCGAATTCAGCCAGCTGACGGCGCATCCGCTCAACGGAACGGTTGCTGTTTTCCCCCGCCAGTTCAGACAGATCATCCAGCGCCTGCCCAAGCTGGGCAATCCGGTCGGAAAAATCCGACAGTTCTTCGAGACCGGCACCAAGAAAATCCGATCGTTGCGTCCCGCGGAGCTTTCTGGCCGAGTCGAAACTGGTGGGACTATTCATTACTTTGCCTTGCTTCATACGGTATGGCGTTGATCTTTCAGGGTTTCCCCTTTTGCGCGAACCTCCCAAGCTCTCAGTCTCAGCCCTTTTCGTTACCAAACTATGTTTGAAATGAGGCCTATCCGAGGCAGAGGCCCTAGGACTGTATCGGCGTGCCCGCCGCGTGAGCGATTTCCTTTTTGAGTTGCAACAAGAGCGTGACCGCATCCACCGCCGCGTCTTCATCGCGTTCCAGCTGAAACAGCAGCATCATTTCGGCGCTGTCTTCGGTATCAAGCTGCAGATCCTGCGCCATCAGGTCGCGCGGATCAGTCGCCTGAAGCATCTCGGCAAGACGGTTGGCCGATTCCACGCATTTGTTGAGGATCTTCTCGGCCTGCGGCTCTTTCTGGTTCGCATACTCGGCCAGCATGTCATTTGCGCAGTCCTGCAGCAGCTTGAGCGCGCTCGCCAGGGTCGGGTCCTTGCCCTTGCCGCCGGGCTTGACCGCAGCGGGACGCACATCGGTGTTACTTGCAGGCAGGTTTACGATCCGGTCGGCTTCGCGCACGAACTTGTTCAGCAGCATCTGCGCCTGATCCATGTCCGCGGTACGGCCGTTTTCGATCTGCTGCGACACGCCCGACATCAGGTGTTCACCGCCGCTCGATTTCCACAGCGCGTGGTTCAGCTTCGCCCCAGCGGTGCGCGCAGTGATCGCCTGTTCCGTGGCAATCGGGTAGAGACATAGGAATTCTTCGGAAACGATGGGCTCCAGCTCTTCGATACGTTGTTGCAGCACGCCACGCATCATCTGCCGGTCGGCCATCGTCAGAACGAGAAAGCTGTGGTCCTTGATATCATCCGGCACCCCGGCCCACAGCCGCTGTTCGGTTTCGTCAAAGCTCTCGGTACACCACAGGACGATATCGGCCCATTGGGTGATCCAGTTGACCATCGAGGCCTGATGCCCCGCGTTATCTGTCAGCCCCACTTCGACGAAGTTCTGACGCAGCAGGGAATCGTCATCAAGTTCCAGCCGGGCCCGCACCGTATTTTCCGGCACGTCGTTCGCCTGGAATTCGCCGCTGCGCCGGATGCAGGTACCATCGTCGAGTTCAAACAGGGAGCGCGGCTTGAGACCGTGCGCGATTTCGATCACCGGAATGTCCTGCACCCTCGGGATCGCCTGCTGGCCCAGCAACATGTTGATCAGCGCGGATTTACCGCTGCCGGGCATGCCGACCACGGCCACCTGAACGGGCTTGCGGAGATGGTCGAGGAGCCGGGTGCCCCACTGGTGAAACTCACTCGGAAAGACATCGCCTTCGAGCGCGGATTGAAGACGTTGAACGACGGGCTCTAGGGGATGGCTCACCGTCACGCGGATTTCTCCATCGATAGCCGATAGGTCATCACGTTCCGCGAGCTTGCCTTGGACGAGCTGGCCATGAAGGCAAAACCGTTTCTGTTTCGCACGACGCGCTGTTCAGTGCCCTGCATGGCACCGACAGAGACGGTCGGCTCTTCGATCGCTTCGCGCTTTTCGCTGACGCGGATCACGCAGACCGAGATATTGTCTTGATCAGGGTCGTCGAGCGCTTCGATCTCGCGCAGAAGCACGGTGCCGATTTCGGCGCTGCTTCGGTCGGCATGGGCCGCGATCAGGTTTGAAATCTCCTGATCCGCAAGGAATTGCAGACCGTCGCTGGCGACCACGACGATATCGTCGGGGTAAAGCCGGACAGGTTCCGCCGGGCAGTCGATCTGCGCGATGGGACCACCGATCAGCACCGAAGTCAGGCAGTTTCGATCCGGGTGTAGCGCGCCCTGACGCGAATCCAGAAGCCCGTTGTCGACCATGTAATTGATCTGCGGACCCATCGAATGGTCTTCGTTCAGCCGGGCAAGCTGACCGTCGCGGAACAGGTAAAGCGGTGAATCCCCGACGGAAATCCAGTGCAGACTGTCCCCCATCAGGACCGGGGCGACCAGCGTGGTGCCCATGCCTTCGGTTTCGGGGTTCTGCTCGGCATGAAAGCGGAGGCATTCATTCGCCCCAAGCACAGCGTTGCGCAGGATGTCCCCGATACCGGTCAGGCAATCCGGGTCGCCGCCCTTGAATTTCAGCTCGCTGAAAACCTCGGTCACGGCGATCTTGCTGGCGATGTCGCCGGCCGCATGACCGCCCATTCCATCGGCAAGGACCGCAAAGCCCATACCAACACCAACCGGGAAGTCACAGGCGATTGAATCTTCCTGATATTCCCGACGTCCCCGGCTTTGCGCCGAGGCCGCCTCGTAACTCAGCTCAGCCAAAGGATACATGTCGCGGCTTATCCTCTTGAGATGCGGTCCAGTCGAAATCCTTGCCACAGAGGGCCACGAAACGCAGCGTTGTCTCGCCGATCCGGATCAGGTTGCCGGTGTCGAGCTCTTCGGTGCTGAGCACGGGGCGGTTGTTGAGACGCACGAGGTTCGCCTTGCCGCCATGGCCAAGGTAGAATTTCCGGCTTTCCGCGTCATAGGCCACGGCCGCGTGGTTGGCCCGCGAGATCGAGTTGTCGCCGAAATCCAGCCGCACGGCCTGATCTTCGCCGCGACCGATCTGTGCCACGCCGTTTTGCAGCGTAAAGCAGGTGCCGCGTCCGGGACCGTTGACGATGATCAGCCAGCCGACCGGGAATTCCGCCTGGGTAGAGCGCGGTGCCGGGCTTTCGGCAAAGGGATCAGCCGCCTGGGTTTCGTTGTTGCTGAACCCGAGGAGCCGGGTTTTGACACGACCCGCACGGCGCGATGCGCGTCCAGCCGCTGGGGCCGGCACATCGACCGGGGAGGCTTCGGCCACGGGTTCCGCGACCTTCGGTTGTTCAGGCATTGCCCGGCGCAGGCGCGCAGGTTGCGGTGCCTCGGCGGCTTCGCGCGGCGCGGGCGCACGGACCGGGCGCGGGATGGCGCCGGTCCAGCCATTGTCCATCGGGGCGCTGGCCTGCGGTTCTTCTTCGTCGTACTCCGGTTCCTGTACCTTGGCTTCCATCGCAGCAAAGCGGCGCATCAATGCGGCGCGGCGCTCTTCATCGGTGCTTTCCGGTGTAACCTGCTCGGCGACGGGCTCGGGCTTGACGGTTTCTGCAACCGGCTGAGGCTCGGATGGTTCTTCTTCGACCGCGAGGGTTTCCGCCTCTTCGGCTTCGTCCTCTTCGTCGAGAGCGTAGTCGGATGTCTCTTCCTCGGCAGCAGCTTCGGTTTCCTCACGCTGGGCGGAGAGAACCGACATGATACCCGCGTTGATGGCGCTGTCGTCTTCTTCGTCGAGTTCGGGTTCGAATTCATCCGCTTCGAATTCCAGCGTCTCGTCAGCCATCTCGGCTTCGATCTCGGCGTGCTCTTCGACGGAGGCTTCCTCGGCTTCAAGGGTTTCTTCTTCGACGAAGGCTTCTTCTTCGTCAAAGCTGCCCTCTTCCGCGAGGCTCATTTCTTCTTCGGGTTCGTCATCGGTTTCCGCGACGATCCGGTCGAGGGTGCGGGTGAATTCGTCCTCGGCCTCTTCGAGTTCGTCCACCTCTTCGTCGAACATGTCAAAGTCGTAGTCCGCGTCTTCCTGACCGGCTTCGTCCGTGTCATCGAGATCGCTGAACAGGCCCTCTTCGGGCTCTTTAGCAGTTTCCTCGACTTCCTGAGCGGTCACTTCCGGCGCTGCGACGCCTTCCACTTCTTCGACGCCTTCGACGAGCTGCTCTTCTTCCTGAACGATATCTTCCCCGACCGCAGGCGCCTTTGCAGCGGGGGTGTCCCGGAGCATGCCGCTCAACCGGGCCGCGTCAAATTCAAAGGAGTCGATGTCGCGGCGGGTGACCTTGTCGCGGGGGACAAGCTCCTGCTCACGGTCGCGGATCACGTCGGATAGCGGCGCGATGAATTCTTCGGAAAGGACAAGCGTTGAATTCGCCCTTCCGGTGCCGGCCTGCCCGCTGGCTGCGGCCTGCGCACGTTTCTCAGAAATAATGTCTCGAATGAATTTCATGCTTCGTATCCTTTAGTTTTGGATCGGCGACCAGTTCGAAGAGCGACGGCTTGGCAGGCAGGACGTAAACAATTTCACCAGCCCGGAACCGCCCGACGCCTTTGTCCCCTCAGGCTGGGCATCGTCCTGCACCGCGTCTGTCGCCTCTTCTTCTTGCACGCGAGGTTTGATGGATTTGGGTTGCATCTGCTTTGGCGCGGTATTCGGCTGTTCGCCGTTTTCCCGCAGCCAGAAATCAAGGTTCTCGATTGGTGCGCCAAAGATATCGACCAGTTCCTTGGGACCGTCTTCAAGTTCTTGATCGAGCAGGCGCGCGCGTTTCCGCTTCTTTTTCCGTTCAGCCTGAAGCGCCGCATCGCCCGGCATGCCCTGCTGGACCTGCCGGTTGGTGTCTTCAACAAGCCGCGAAATAACGCGGGTCAGTTCGACTTCGCTGCTGGGCTCTTCTACTTCTTCTTCAACCAGCGGCGGCGGCGCGATATCGAGCATGTTCAGCCATTCGGCTGCCGATGCGATACGATCGCGCGACAGAACCTCAAGCGCGCGGTCGATGGTCTGCAATATATTAAAGTCGAGATCCCATCCGCCCGAGGCAAGCGGCACGTAGGGATCGGCCTGATGCGCGGCCAGAGCGGCGACGCGGTCCTGGCTGTTGGGCGGTGCCTCTCCGGTAATCAGGTGATAGAAGGTTGCCCCCAGCGAATACAGATCGCTCGACGCGCCCTGCGGCACATCGGTCAGGTAGAATTCGTGGGGAGAATAACCGTCCTTGACGGCGAGGAGGTTGGAAAGCGCACGGTTTTCCTTGCCAGCGCGTTCGCGGGCCGCGCCGAAATCGATTAGGGTCAGATGATTGTCGGGGTCCAGCAGGAAATTGTCGGGCGAGATATCGCGGTGGAGAATGCCAAGTTCATGAATGTAGCTGATCGCGGTCAGCGCATCGCATAGCATCTGCGACAGGATTTCGCCGGTCAGACGCTCGGGGTTGGTTTCCATGATCGCCAGCAGGTCTTCGCCCGGGACGACCTCCATCGCCATGTAGGCGGTGTTGTTTTCCTCGAACACCTGATGGACGTGGACGATATTGGGATGATCCAGCTTGGCGACACGGCGCGCCTCGCGCAGGAAGTGCCGCAGAATCGATTGGTACTTGTCCGCCAGATCCGAGGACTGCGGCTGGAGTTTGCCATCAACCCGGCAGCATAGCGCACCGGGGAAGCATTCCTTGATTACATATTGGCGGTCGAGACTGTCGCGTGCGAGGTAGGTGATGCCGAACCCGCCCTGCACCATGTATTCTTCTATAACGTACTGACCACGCAGCAGAGTGGTCCCTGCCGGTAGCTCATCGACCTGATCGTTATCCTGTGTGGACGAGGTATCAAACACGACCGTCAGCTCTCTCACCGAATCCGATAAATGGTTCAGCCGCGACACGATCAGACATTGGACTGCGCGCGACCATTGCACGTTGCGCGGCAATTGTGTCCACAACGTGGTTCAATCGGGCCAATCGAATGACCTGCGCGCCCATGAGCAGAAAAATGATCATTCAATTGAAGCGGCCAGCGTCGCAATTATTAAAAAAAGATGTCTAAAATTAACCCCACCGCACGACAAGCGGCGAAGATCATTGCCTTTTGTGCCAAGTTCGGAAACACTGAAAAGCCAGTGAACACAGCCTGTTTCGAGTGCAATTCGTAGATTTATACTAAAAAACAGGGGTTGGCCGGATTGTCGCCACGATTTGGGCAAATTTCGCTTATAGCAATTAACCAGTTGAGTAATCCACGAGTGGAGAATACCGGTGAACGCAGAAAGTAATGTAGACAGCACATTTCAGGAAAAGCTGTCTCGCCGCGCCCGTCTTCAGGAAGAATTGCGTGTACTCGCAGTAGATGACGACCATAACATTCTTCAGCTGCTGAAGACTGCCCTATCCGCGTTCCACTTCAACATATCCATATCCGATTCCGGGGCGAACGCTCTCAAGCTGATCGAGCGTCAGGAAAAGCCCTTTGACTGCTTCCTGCTGGACATCCAGATGCCGAATATGAACGGCATCATGCTCTGCAAGGAAATCCGCAAGCTGCCCGCCTATCGCCAGTCACCGATCCTGATGCTGACAGCGATGTCCGACCGCGAATACGTCGATCTGGCCTTTGTCGCCGGTGCAACGGATTACGTGACCAAGCCGTTCGACTTCCTTGAGTTGCGCAGCCGCATGTCGGCGGCTCAGCGCCTTGTGCAGGAACGCCGCATCGCCGAAACCGCGCATTCGCGCACCAAGGCCGCCAGCAAGCCGAAATTCCCGCTGAGCGAGCCGGTTTCCATCGAAGGTATCGACCGCATCCTGCGTTATACGGAATTCGACAACTATATCATGCAGTTGTCCCAAGGACGTATGTTCAACACCCACGCCGCGGCGGTGAAGATCGCCAATGTCGAGGATATGCACGAACGTCTTTCGGTCGACGCCTTCGAGACCGTTCTGCGCGATGTCGCGCTTGCAATGGCCAACCAGACCAAGAAGACCGGCGATATTATCAGCTATCGCGGCGACGGTGTCTTCCTGATGGTGCGCCACAGCCGGTTCAGCGGCAATGGTCAGGATCTCGAAGACGATCTGAACAAGATGCTGCACACGCTTCAGGCGCAACGCCAAGGCGCGAACGAAGCCAGTGTGATCACCGGGGACAGCGTATCCCTGCGTTCGCTTTCGAAATCCGGATCGCTGATGTCGATCAACCGGGCTATCGAAAGCGTCAACATGCGCGACCAGATCATGCGCGAAGAACAGAACACGCCGCGCCGTCTGTATTCGGGTCCCAATGCCGCCAGCGAACCCGAGACCGTTCGCAAGCGCCAGTACCAGAATGTTCTTCAGGAACTGTTCCGGGATGAACCGTCCCTTCGCAACGACTAGCCTGCCGCGACCTGCGGCAGCGCCCGTCTGCCAGCGAAAGCTCCTGACGACTGACCTTCGACGCACAATCTCTTAGGATTTTATCCAGCGAAAACAGTGTTTTCGCGCGGACTAAACGCTCTGTCTTCCGTAAAGCCTTAGAAAAGACACCTTTCATTCGAACAGTAAACGCAATTATTAAGTATTAAATACAAAACCTCGTCATGGATCGAGCAGACAATGACTTTTATCGACCAAAATACCGAAGTAGCTGACGCGGTTCCCGCGATGTCGCGGGAAGAGCGCCAGATACGCGATTATTTTTGGGCAACCATGGGGTTGATCTGGCAGCGGCAGGCCATCTTTGGCGCGGCGGCCATCCTCACCATGTTCTATTTCGATCCGCTGAAATCGCTGGCCTGCTACGGCGCGGTCCTGTTCACAGAGCTGAACGACCTTATCCTCTGCCGACGCGTGACCCGGGAGCCTTGGCTGTCCGAGAGAAAATGCCGGATGTACAAGCGGTGGATCATCTTCAACACGATCCTCAGTGCGGTAGGCATCTGCATATTCATTTTCATCGTTGCGCAACAACAAAGTATCGGCGGGCATTTCACGCCCTTGTTCTTCCTGTTCGCGGCCGCGCTATTCGCGGCGATGAACAACCACCAGATCTTCAGCGTACTGGCGGTACGACTATCCATCTACGCCGCAACCTTCTTTGCGATTGCGCTGATGGATATCTTTGTCGTGCGCCCGCCCCTTTCATCCGAGCTATGGCTACACTTTTTCACAGTCGTCTTCGTGCTATACTTCGTCATCGACTGTTCCTTTGTCTTCCTGAAATTCTACCGCAAGAACATGCGCCAGCTCGAAGATCTTCAGGCCGAGCATGAAAGAACAAAGGCCGCCTATCGCGTGAAATCGCAATTCGTCGCGGTGGTAAGCCACGAACTGCGCACCCCGCTCACGTCGATCAAGGGATCGCTCGACCTGCTGAACTCGGGGGCTCTTGGCCCCCTGCCCGACAAGATGAAGCCGATCATGAACATCGCGGGCAAAAACAGCGCCCGGCTTGCGGATCTCATCAACGACATTCTCGATCTGCAAAAGATCGAAGCTGGCGAAATCCGCTATTCCTTTACGCCTCTGGACGTGCGCGAGTTGGTGCGCGACTCCGTCGAAATGAACCGTGGTTACGCGGATTCACTGAAAATCGGTCTTGAGTACGAGATGGATGAACGCGATGAGGCCTATATTCGCGGCGACGCGAAACGGCTTGCGCAGGTCATGTCCAACATGATCTCGAACGCGGTGAAGTTTTCGAACAAGGGCGGCACCGTGGTGGTCGGGTTCCAACGCCACGACGATCTTGTCCGCATCACGGTTACCGATACCGGTCGCGGTATCCCCGAGGATTCCTACGAGAAAGTCTTTGGCAAATTCACGCAGGTGGATTCGACCGATCAGCGCGAAGTCGGTGGCACCGGTCTTGGGTTGAGCATCTCGAAACAAATCGTCGAGCATCACGACGGGATCATCGACTACACCAGCAAGATGGGCAGCGGCACGACCTTCTATATCGAGTTCGCTTCCTGGTCCCAGGCCGAAGCGGCCTGATCGCTCTCATGCGCGAGTGAATATTAGACGACTCACGTTCTGCTTGATTCGGTGGCAAATACAGATTTGTTACCATTTCGTTGCACGCCACTGTCAATTGATCAGAAACAATGCACAATAACGCGCAGCGTGACGTGTGGTAATGTTGCCAATTGGCACACCAGTCTGAGATTGTGGCGAAAATATGTAGACGCCCTGCAACCTGAGCCTCTATCAAGGATAAAAAATACTGAGGCATGAATGAAACATACTCGCAATGGCGTCGCACCCGAACCGCAAGCAAAGGTCTTCCCTGAGCTTGCCCCGTTTCGGGATGCCCTCAAGATACTTGAAGATGGCAGGCCCGACTTTCTGAGCCGGGCGGCAAAGGCGTCTGATGCGAGTTCTGACGTTCGTCCTCTGGGCGGTCAAAATGAATTGCGCTCGGATACGCTGTCCTTTCTGAACATGGGCAATTACGGAAGCCTGCTTCCGAAATACATGATGGAAAGGAAATCCGTTTTTATCGACCGGCTGGAATGGAAATTGCCGCATGTCGATTCAATGGAATTCGATCAGTACGACACGCCAATGTGCCGCTGGATCATCCTGCACGAAAATGGAGATGTCTATGGCGGGATCAGGCTATTGCCGACCACCGCTGTCTGCGGCACCTATTCATATATGCTTCGGGATGGTCAATTGGGATATCTGCGCGATTTTCCGACCGATGTGCTGTTTTTCGAGGCACCGGTTTCCGACACGATCATGGAAGCGTCGCGCCTGTTCATCTCGGAACATGTTCCCGCCGCGCGCCGGAGCGAGGTTCAGACCTTGCTGATGCGCCAGATGGTTCTGACCGCGCATGAGATGAAGGCCAATCACGTTATCGGCATCGTTCCCGCCGTCTGGTCGCGCTGGCTGCGCCGACTTGGGCTGTATGCCGTGCCGATCGGTCCCAAATTCACCATCGGACGAACGACGAGCCAGGCCGCCCTCTTCAACATCGAAGACCAGCTGAAATGGGCCCGCACGGTAGGTAACCCTCAGGAAAACTGAGCAGAACAGCCCCAAACGGGGCGACCCGGCCAGAAATACCAGTTCAAGACAGGCGCAATCGGCGCCTTCAGGCCGCTTTTTGCGGCCTTTTTCCGTTGGTCACATTCAGGTCACCTGACACCGCGCCGGTATCAAAGCAAAAAAGTCAGGATTGACCGGTCCAAGTTTTTTTGTCAGGAATGATGCAAAGGACCTGTGATCCGCCAGTCCATTGGCCGGTCGTAGGCAGATAGCCCATGTTTGCGGGGGACTGCCCCGACCGACACGCCAAAAGGACCAGTAATGCTTCGTACACTTCTTGCGACCACAGCCGTTTTCTGCAGCCTCGGAGGCGCGGGATTTGCGCTTGAAAAGTCGGAAGTCGTCGCAACTTACGCGGATATTGCCGAAGCGGGATATGCGGACAGCCTTGCAACGGCAAAGACGCTTCAGGATGCAGTGGATGCGCTGATTGAATCTCCCTCGGAAGAGACGCTGGCCGCGGCCCGCGAAGCCTGGCTCGCGGCCCGGGTGCCCTATCAGCAGACCGAGGTCTATCGCTTTGGCAATGCCATCGTCGACGACTGGGAAGGCAAAGTGAACGCGTGGCCGCTGGACGAGGGTCTGATCGACTATGTGGACGCCTCTTATGGCGGGCCGACGGACGCGAATGAACTGGCCGCGCTGAACGTCATCGCGAACCCGGAAATCAACGTGGCGGGCAAGACAGTCGATGCAAGCACCATCACGCCGGAGTTGATCGCGGACACATTGAACGAGGCGGACGGGATCGAAACCAATGTCGCACGCGGCTACCACGCCATTGAATTTCTCCTTTGGGGGCAAGATCTTAATGGGACGGAAGCCGGTGCAGGCGACCGCCCGTGGACTGATTATGCCAACGGCGATGACTGCACGAACGGCAATTGCGACAGGCGCGGCGATTACCTGAAGGCGGCGACGGATCTCTTGGTAAGCGATCTCGAATTCATGGCCGCACAATGGGCCGAAGACGGCGAAGCGCGCGCCGAAGTTACCGCCGACGCGGATGCGGGACTCGTTACCATGCTGACCGGGATGGGCAGCCTGTCTTATGGCGAACAGGCCGGTGAACGCATGCGCCTTGGTCTGATGCTGAACGATCCCGAAGAAGAGCATGACTGTTTTTCGGACAATACCCACAACAGCCATTTCTATGACGGCAAGGGTGTTCAGAACGTCTATCTCGGCAGCTACACGCGCGTCGATGGTACGGTCGTCGAAGGTCCGTCGCTGAGCGACCTCGTGGCGGCCGAAGCACCTGATCTCGACAGCGAGATGCAGACCCGGCTGGACGATACGATGGAAGCGCTTGGGGCCATCAAAACAGCAGCCGAGGGCGGTTTCTCCTATGACATGATGCTGGAGCGGGGCAACGAAGAGGGCGAGGAGCTGGTGATGGGCGGTGTCAACGCGCTGATCGACCAGACCCGGTCCATCGAGCGGATCGTGACTGCCCTTGGTCTGGACGGCATCGCCTTTGAAGGTTCTGACAGCCTCGACAACCCGAACGCCGTTTTCCAATGATCCGAACCGCTGCCCCAGATGTCATGGATAGTCGACGCGCTCGCCCGGTGCGTGGCTTCATCCGTTGCGCCCGGTGGGCTGCGAACGATGGGGTAGGAAACCGGTCATCTTTCGCTCCCTATACCCGTAGCGACATCGTCGGCGCGGATGCCGGAAGGATTGAAACCCTCGGGATAGGGCACAAGTTCGAATATGGGGTCACCAATCATGGCTGGCTTGCCGCCTTTGACCAAGCTGGTCCCAAGTCAAATGCCGTCGGTTCGTCCGTCGCGTTCCATTCAGGAGTTTGAACCGTGATCGTCTGTCACTGCATGAATATCACCGATAAGGATATTGATAACGCGATAGACTGGATGCGGGCATCCGACACCCGGGCACTTATCACCCCCGGTAAAGTCTATCGAGCACTCGGAAAATCGGCCGACTGCGGCGGCTGCATGTCGCTCTTCCTTGCAACTATGCGCAAAAATGAGAATATGGAGGTTCCCATAGAACTCAGAACGCTCCGCGACACGCGCATAAAGGAAAAGCGATCATGCAAGGCGACAAAAAAGTCATAGAATATCTGAACCAAGCTCTGAGATCGGAACTTACCGCGGTCAGCCAGTACTGGCTGCACTATCGTCTGCAGGACGATTGGGGTCTGGGACACATGGCCAAGAAGAGCCGCGAGGAAAGCATCGAAGAGATGAACCACGCGGACAAGCTGATTACCCGGATCATTTTCCTTGGCGGTCATCCGAACCTGCAGAAGCTTGACGCGCTGCGCATCGGGGAGACCCCGCGCGAAACACTTGACTGCGACCTTGCAGCGGAGCAGGAAGCACAGGCGCTTTACAAGGAAGCACGTGCTTACTGCAACGAAGCCGGGGACTATGTCTCCATGAAACTGTTCGAGGAACTGCTGATCGATGAGGAAGGTCACATCGACTTTCTTGAAACGCAGATCGAGCTCTTCGATAGAATTGGAGCAGAGAAATATGCTCAACTCAACGCTCTGCCGATGGACGAGGCGGAGTAGTCTTTTCGGGTCGCTCGTTCTGATCGCAGGCAGCACGGCTGCTTTCGAATTGGGCGACCCACATTTGAATGTTGTGCCTCGCACAAGCGCCGAAGCCGAACGCATCGCTGGCGTCACACGACCCACAACAGACTTTTCCAAACCCGAACGTTTCGAAGGCATGCCCGGCGGGGCGGCGACGGTCCGGGTGCGCAATAATGCCGACGCGTTTTCGCTGCCCTCGGGCAATATCGATTTCGAACGCGAACTCGATTTCAAAGTCGGCAACGGGCTGTTCCGCAAGATCTGGGTCTCGGCCCCCTCCTCCACTTTGGCGTCAGACGGGCTGGGCCCGCTTTACAACGCACGTGGCTGCCAGAACTGCCATATCAAGGACGGGCGAGGCCATCCGCCGGACGGTCCCGACGATACCGCCGTTTCGATGTTCCTGCGCGTGTCCATTCCGGGATCGCCCGAGGCCGACGTTTCGCGCATATCGGATTACATCGCAACGGCACCCGACCCGGTCTATGGCGGGCAGCTTCAGGATTTCGGAACGCCTGGCCAAACAGCAGAATACCGGCTGGACGTTACATACGAAGATGTCGATGTCGTTCTGAGAGGTGGCGAGACGGTAACGTTACGCAGCCCTAGCTACAAAGCGGCGGACCTTGGCTATGGGCCGCTGCACGACGGCGCGATGCTTAGCCCGCGCGTTGCCCCGCAGATGATCGGTCTTGGCCTGCTCGAGGCCATTCCCGCGGCGGATATCCTCGCCCTCGCCGATCCGGAGGACGCGGATGGAGATGGCATTTCCGGCCGCGTGAACATGGAATGGTCAATCGAGTTCGACGAGGTGATGCTTGGGCGTTTCGGTCTCAAGGCCGGAGCACCGACGATCCGCCAGCAATCGGCGAATGCCTTTGCCGGGGACATGGGTATTTCAAACCCGCTGTTTCCCGACGCCTGGGGCGAATGCACCGCAAGGCAGGAAGAGTGCCGGAATGCCCCGCACGGCGATGATGCGGCCCAGAATGGTTTCGAGATCGACGCCGACGGCTTGGAGCTTGTGACCTTTTACAGCCGTAATCTGGCGGTGCCCGCCCGGCGGGATGAGGCCACACCGGAGGTTCTGGCCGGCAAAAAAGTCTTTTACGAGACCGGCTGCACCGCTTGTCACACGCCGAAATTCGTGACTCACCGACTGGAAGATCAGCCGGAACAGAGTTTCCAGCTGATCTGGCCCTATACCGACATGCTCCTGCATGACATGGGCGAAGGGCTTGCCGATCATCGCCCCGAGGCACGCGCCACCGGGATGGAGTGGCGGACCCCGCCGCTCTGGGGCATCGGTCTGACGGAACAGGTGAGCGGCGTCGAAACCTATCTGCATGACGGGCGCGCGCGGACCCTTCTCGAAGCCGTGCTTTGGCACGGAGGCGAAGCGCAAGCCGCCCGTGACCGGGTTGTCGATCTTGAACCGCGCGACCGCGCCGCATTGATCAAATTTCTGGAGAGCCTGTGAAACATCTCTTCCTTGCCCTTTGTGCCGCATTCGCCCCCCTGCCCTCGCTGGCCGATACGGCCTCGGCGCTGGATGACCTGATCCTGCCCGGCTTTGACAAGTTCGAGGCCGCGACAGCAAAGCTGTCGGCCGCAAGTCAGGAAAGCTGCCTGCCCGCCGATGTCGATGCGCCGTACCATGCCGCCTTTGATGCCTGGATGCAGGTTGCCGACCTGCACATGGGGCCATCCGAAACCCGCGCCCTGTCGATTGCCTTCTGGCCCGATGCGCGCGGTTTCACCCCCAAGAGCCTTTCCGCGATGATTGCTGACAAGGACCCGGTTATTTCGGATCCCGAAGCCTTCATGGATGTCTCGATTGCAGCGCGCGGCTTTTACGCGCTCGACATGTTGCTGAATGACACGCGTTTTTCGGATTACGCTCAGGAGGATTATACCTGCGGGCTTGTCCGCGCGATTGCATTTGATCTGCACCAACAGGCGGCGGTGCTGCAGAGCGAGTGGCGCGAGAGTTTTGCCAAGACTCTTACCCGCGCGGGCGGCAGCGGGAATGCCACCTATCTCAGCGCCGACGAAGCGACGCGGGCGCTTTTTACGCAGATCGTCTCTGGCCTTGAGTTCACGGCGGATACGAGGCTCGGCTCGCCCCTTGGGACCTTTGAACGCCCGCGCCCCAAACGCGCCGAGGCATGGCGGTCGGGTCGCAGCCTGCGCAATTCGCTGCTGGCTGTACAGGCCGCTTATGAATTGGCGCAGGTTCTGGCGAACCAGCCGCTACCCGAAACGTCGCTGGCAATGGACAAGGTACATGAGGCCGCATCGCACATTCAGGATCCGTCCTTTCAGGATATCTCGGATTTGCAGGCGCGGCTTCGGGTCGAAGTGCTGCAACAGGCGGTGCGCGACGTGAAGGAAGCGATAGAAACCGAAGTCGGCAAGCCGCTTGGCATCGCGCCGGGATTCAATTCGCAGGACGGGGACTGAGCGATGACGACGCGCCGCGCCTTTCTGGCCAGCTTTATTGCTGCCACGGCCGCTCCGGGCCTGAGCTGGGCCTCTGCTGGAAACCCCTCGTATCTGGCGGCCGCGCGCGATGCGGATGGCAGGTTTGCTCTCTTCGGTATCGGGCATGATGGTCAGGATTGCTTTCGCGTTCCTTTGCCTGCCCGCGGGCATGCGGGCGCAGGGCATCCGAGCCAACCCATTGCCGTCGCCTTTGCCCGCCGCCCCGGCAAATTTGCGCTGGTCATCAATTGCGCAACGGGTCGTGTGACCCATCAGATCACCCCGCCAGAGGGGTCCCATTTCAATGGGCACGGCGTATTCGACCCCGAAGGCGATCTGCTTTTCACCTGCGAACAAAGGGCGTCGGACTCCGAAGGTTTCATCGGCATCTGGAACGCCAGCGAGGGGTACGAGCGCATCGGGGAGATGCGCTCGCAAGGGATCGGCCCGCACGATCTGCGTTTTCTGAGTGACGGCGAAACCCTCGTGGTCGCCAATGGCGGGATCGCGACGAACCCGGAAACGCGGGAGAAGCTGAACATCGACGATATGCACCCGAACCTGACCTATCTTTCCAGCCGGTTAGGTGCGGTTCTGGATCAGGTGTCACTCGACCCCAAACTGGCGCAGAACTCGATCCGACATCTTGCGCTTATGCCGGACGATACGGTTGCCTTTGCAATGCAATGGGAAGGTGAAACGGGCATGGCCCCGCCTCTTCTGGGCCTGCACAAGCGCGGCAGTGCGCCGGTTCTGGCAGAAGCGCCGCTGGGTGACGAATTGGCCATGGATGGCTATGCGGGCAGCGTTTCATTCTCGGGCGATGGCAGCAGCGTCGCAATCACCTCTCCCAAGGGAGGCCGGATACATCAGTTTGCAACCACCGGAGAGTTTCTTGGCGCGGTGACGAGATCCGATGTCTGCGGCCTTGCCCGGCACCGCGACGGCTTTATCGCGAGCGACGGTCTGGGTGGATTGATCCGCATTGAGGGCGACGAAACACGGCCCCTCACACGCCAGAAGCGCGCATGGGACAATCACATCGTCGAGCTGGACCAAGGCCATCGACCGACCTGACCGGTGTTGCCTAACAAGGGACAACCAGACAGGATCGCAGGATAAATTCCTCTCAAACAGGATAATCGGGTTGCCTGACCAACACGATCTGTGCTGAATCGCCTTGCCGCCCGCGCTGATGGGCGTCCTTTTTATCGACACTCGAATGGACCCGTCACATGTCGCAATATGCCAGCTCATCCAATCGCACCGCCTCTTCCGGGGGCCGTTCGCATTTTGCAACCGGGGCGAAACTGTCCGGCGACCTGAGCGTTCCCGGCCTGATGGAATTGAACGGGCATATAGACGGCACCGTGTCGGCGGATTCGATCATGATCGACCAGAGCGGGTCGGCGATTGGCGAGTTGCGCGCCGACAGCATCGGGATCAAGGGAACCTTTGAGGGCACGATCCGCGGCCGCGACGTGACGCTGCATTCAAGCGCGCGCGTGTCCGGCGACATCGAATACGAGCGTCTGACCATCGAAAGCGGTGCGGAGGTGAATTCCAACTGCCACAGAAAACCGCAGGGCTAACCTCGTCGCGTCATCAGAAACGGTATCGGAACGGTGCTTGGCAATACAATTTCCATGCGCGCGGAGCGTTCGTGATCGGCAAGTATGCTTGCGAAGACCGCCGGACTGCGGGAAGCGAAACCTGTACCTAAAGCTGGCTTCGCTTTCGCAGCAAAACCCAATCCAACCAACAAAACAGGTGGGACTTCGGCCATTTAACCCGGAGTTTCAGTGTCTTGAACGTCTTCAGAGTATTATCGGAGAAATGGCGCGCCTCGAAGGAGAAACTTCGAACGCGCTATTTGAGACACTTCAAGACTGGAACACTGATCTAAAGCAGAGTGGATACAAGGCCTTCGGGCCTAAACCGTGACCGGCGGAAAGCGCCCAGAGGGGCGCACACCGCCTTTCTCACTGCGTTTGAGCTTTGAGGAACGGGTGAAGCTTGAGCGGCAGGCCGGGGCCATGCCACTGGCGGCTTACATCAAGTCGCTCGTCTTTGCTGAAAACGCGCCAACCTACCGTAAACGCCGCAAATCGGCAGATGCTGACCAAAAGCTTCTAGCAGAAGTCTTGGCCTGCCTGGGTTCATCCAGGCTCCCAAATAACCTCAATCAGCTGGCAAAAGCCGCCAATAGCGGTGCGCTTTATTGCGATGCGGAAACCAAAATCGAGCTGAAGCGCGCCTGCGATGACGTGCGCGCCATGCGCCTACTTCTGATGCAGGCGCTCGGCCTGCCTGTCGAGGAGCATCATCGCAAGCCCGAGACGACCTCCCAGAGTTTCACCCGTGCTGCGGCGCGAGCCAAAAGGTTCACGCCATGATTTTGAAAGGATCACAGCGCTCGGGCGCAAAGCAACTAGCTGCGCATCTGCTCAATGACCGCGACAATGATCATGTCACGGTGCTGGAGCTTCGCGGATTTGTCTCAGAAAACCTGAATGGTGCGCTGCGTGAAGCGCAAGCAATCTCCAGTGCGACCAAATGCAAGCAGTTCCTGTTTTCTCTGAGCCTCAACCCGCCCAGCCATGCGGTTGCTGGCGAGGATGATTTCACCCGCGCGGCGGATGATGCAGAAAAGGTCCTCGGCCTGGAAGGCCAGCCCCGCGCCATCATCATCCATGAGAAAGAAGGACGGCGACATGCCCATGTCGTCTGGTCGCGCATCGATGCGGACAGCCTGACTGCAATCAACCTGCCGCACTTCAAAAACAGGCTGACGAGCCTGTCGAAAGAGCTCTTCCTTGAGCATGGCTGGAGCCTGCCGGATGGGCTTCGCGCTCATGGCGGCAAAAGCTTCCTGAACTTTACCCTCGATGAATGGCAGCAAGCCAGACGCCTGGCGCTCGATCCGCGTGAGATCAAGGGCGTGATGCGGGAAGCCTGGGACCGCTCGGACAATGTTCAAGGATTTGCCAACGCCCTCGAAGAGCGCGGTTACTTCATCGCCAAAGGGGATCGGCGAGGTTTTGTCGCGCTCGATGTTATGGGCAACGTTTTCGCCTTGCCCAAATGGCTCGGTCTCAAAACGCGGGATGTCCGCGACAAACTTGGCTCGCCCGATCAGCTGCCTTCAGTTTTGGACCGCAAATCAGAGCTGAAAAGCAAAGTCACAGAAAAACTCAAGGGCTTCATTGGTCAGGTCAAAGACAAGCACGCCCGCGATGTCGAACCGCTGAATGATCAGCGGCGCGCGCTCGTTGAACAGCATCGATCCGAACGCAAAAAACTTCAAGAGAAGCAAGATTTGCGCGCCAAAGCTGAAGCGCAAACCCGATCTGATCGGCTGCGCAAAGGTCTTGGTGGCTTGCTTGATCGTCTGACCGGGAAAGCCCGATCCATTCGCGAAGCCAATGCTGCCGAAGCATTCGACTGCGCCAAGCGCGATCAGGAACAGCGCGACGGGCTGGTCATGGACCAAATGGAAGACCGCCGGGCGCTGCAACGGCAGTTCGAAACTCTCCGCATCAAACACAAACACGACCGCAGGCTTCTTGCCCGCGATGTCATGCAATTTCTGCGCGGATCATCGCGCGGATTCGAAGCGAGTGATCGCGAGCGTCAGCGTTCGCAATCACGTGAGCCGTCCCGGCTTCGCCCTGGGGATCGCAATCGCGGCCCTCGGTTTGATCTCTAACCATGAGGACCATCTGAAATGTCTCAAACAGAAAAACGAAGGATCATCGTGCCCGTCATCGCGCTCGGCACGGCAACATTGGGTGCAACCATGTTGCCCGAAACCGGATTTGCTCAATCGCTCTTTGGACAAAACAACAACTATCGCTATGGCCCTTCGCCTGTGGAGCTGGGTTTGATGCGCACGGCCATCATCTTGGGTTCCACAGCCATCGGCTATGGCCTTGGCTGGGCGATGTCGCCGCAAGCCAAAGAGATGCGCAAAGCCATAGCCGCAATCGCCGCTATCGCAGCCTTGATCACTGTTTTCGTCAATAACGGCGCGCTTGGCTGGAGCCTTGCGATGCTGGTTGCGACCATCGGCTTTTTCGCCGGTTTGGGGTTTTGGTTAAGCAAGACGCTGCAAAGCCTTGGAGAAGTTCCAACAACCTTTGGCTCGGCATCTTGGGCACAACCCGACGACCTGATTGCCAAGAACATCTTTGGGACGGATGGCTTTCGTCTCGGTCGGGCATTTGATGGGGAGAGAGAACGCCCGATTTCCTACAAAGGGGATCGGCATCTGCTGACAGTTGCCCCCGCCAGAACTGGCAAGGGTACAACGCAGATCGTGCCAAACCTTTTGACCTATGAAGGCTCTTGCGTGGTGATCGATCCGAAGGGAGAGAACGCCATGATGACGGCGCAGGCACGGCGCGACATGGGACACGAGGTCCATCTGCTCGATCCCTTCAATATCGCCAATATCGAAGGCTTCGAACCGTCGCGATTCAATCCCATGGACTGGCTTGAGCCGGGCGATCCCGAGATGACGGAAAATGCGATGATCCTGGGCGATGCGCAGATCATCCCGACTGGATCGAATGACAGCTTTTGGGATGAGGAGGCAAAGGCCTTCAACCTTGGCATCGATCTCTATGTTGCCACGGACGAAAGGGAAGCCGGTCAACGGCATCTGGGCCGTGCGCGTGATCTCATGCTGCTCGATGGCGATGACATGAAGATGCTCTTCGAGCGCATGTTGGAGTCACCGCACCATATCGTGGCCTCGACCGGTGCACGGGCGCTGCAGAAGGATGAGAAGCTGCTTTCCAACGTGCTAGCCTCGCTCCAGGCGCAAACTCATTTTCTTGATAGCGCGGCGATCCGCGAGAGCCTTTCGGCTTCAGACTTCCGGTTCGAGGACCTGAAGACCAAGCCGATGACGGTCTACCTGATCCTCCCAGCAGACCGCCTGAATGCCTTCAGCCGGTGGCTGCGGCTGATGATCCAGCAAGCGATCACGGTCAATGCTCGCAACATTATGGCGCGTCAATCTGAGTGAGACGCCAGCGACAATCAGGATGAGATTCT
>NZ_AQQP01000012.1 GCF_002210165.1 Phaeobacter sp. 22II1-1F12B
ATGACCATGACCTGATGCCAAATCAGCCAATCATTCCGCGCATAGGACGTTATCGACACGAATAGTGTTCGGATAGCCGATCTTGCCGCAGACCTCTGCCAGCGTTTGAACCACGTTCTCGCCACGGTAGCTGAACCGTGGATCCACGACCGGACAGAACCGCGAATGCGTATCGACCACTGTCAGGATCCTCAACTTTTTGCCCATGGCGAGCTGATCATGGACGAAGTCCATCGCCCAGACATCATTCGGGCCAACGGCTTCCTCCCGGTCCTCTCGCAGCTTGGCTTTCACACGCCGCTTCGGGTGCTTGTTTCGCAGTTGCAGACCCAACTCATTGTAAATCCTGCGTGTCTTTTTGATATTGATGGTCCAGCCCTCTCGACGCAGCAGAACATGGACGCGCCGGTAGCCGTACCGAACGCGTGTTTCGCAGATCTCCCTGATCCGCATCTCGACAGCAGCCTGATCCGTGCGCCGGGATTTGTAGTGGTAGCTGGACGTGTCACAACAGATGGCCCCACAAGCCCTTCTGATCGACACGCCCCAGTCAACGCACATCCCGGTGACGAGTTCGCGCAAACGGCCAGGCTTCAGAGCGTTCGCCGGATGACGTCCTGCAACATTTCACGGTCGAGCGTCAGGTCCGCGACGATCTTCTTCAGCCGCGTGTTCTCATCCTCCAGAGCCTTCAGCCGACGCATCTCGTCCGGCAGCAGGCCACCGTACTTCTTCTTCCAGTTGAAGTATGTCGCCTGACTGATCCCGGCCTTACGACAGGTCTCCGCGACTGGCGTACCTTGCTCGCCCTGCTTCAGGCTGAACGCCTTCTGCGCTTCCGTGAACTTCGATGCCTTCATGCGTTTCCGCTCCTCTCCCAGCCAGGAAAGAGTAGCCGAAAACTCCAGCTTCAAACGGGCCAGTTTTCAGGGGGCAGAGCACATCGAAAGCTTCAACAGACGCTTCCGGGACGAACTTCTCAAAGAGACGCTATTCCCGTCGCTGGCCGATGCCCGCCAGCAGATCCGGGCACGGCAGCACGACTACAATTACCACCGCCCGCACTCCGGCCTGGGAAACATACCACCAGTCGAGTTCGTGGCGAAGAAGGGCTAGTAAGGCGCGCCGCGGAGGACCAGAAATCAACCTGCGCACTCTCCGAAAATCCGGAAGAGTGTTGGGTCTCAGGTCAGTCGGTGGCACAACCTTCCAGCCGGATGCAGCACCAACAGTTGTCTAATCGCATGAGATTCCACCCATTGCCTAACTGATCACAGGCTTTCGCAGTCCTGCAGGAACTTGGTTCCGATGATGCCGAGGTCAGGAATATCGCTGACTTCTGTCGCGCACGACTATGAGATGGGTACACCGGAACTACATCTAAGCCGCATCATGTTGGCAGCCACCGCGCTGACCACGAACCGAAGCATGTACCCACAGGATCTCAGACGATAGCCGCTGCAGAAAGCAGGATGGGCAGGAAGAAAAGCCAAAGTAACCGCTCCGGCAGATCAATTCGACTGCGCGAAATACCTTGACCAAGACGACCCCGTTAACAAAGCCTAAGCCTAGCTTTCTTGTAAAGTTTTCCACCCGTATAGAGCCACCAATACCCAAAGGAAAATTGCCACAAGAAAAGGATTACCTAGCCAAGCACACCAACTGCTCTCTCTAAAGATGAGCCCGCTGACGATCACTGCGATGCCAGCCAAAGAGATACCTGTTTGGTAGCTCAATAGCTTGAATTCTCTTAACACTCTTCGCCTGAAAATCGGCACGATAGCTGCCACAAGTGCATAGATATAAATCAACTGAAAATTTATGTTTTCATCTCTTATTTCACTCATCATGTTTTCGCTGAAATGCAGAGAGTGAAATACTGCGAAAGTAATTGATGCGGATAGTGTGTCGAAGATCATAAGTGCTGGACTGTAAACACTTTCACTTTGCGCCTTAATGTATCCAAGAGCAAAGTAACTGGCAAACATAATCCCAAAAAATGTTCCAGCTTCTAAAGTGGCGGCTAAACCGTGATTTGCAAACCGAAGAAATATAAGTACTATGAATGAGCCTACGGCAGCTGGATAGAGGAGATCAATCACAAATACTCGGAGCTTGTCGTTTCGGCTTTGCATCCTTCTAATAACCTCCACCGCGACACAAATCCGCAAGTTCTTCAATTGCTACAACCCATTTTTCGATGGTTTCGTCCTCACCCAAATTGACTGTATGGCCTGCGTGAGTTCCCTCCTTCCACTTTGCAAGCGAGAACGCAAGACGATCCAATGCATCCGGGCATATCAGGGTATATTCGTGCACAACTATGTTTCCGTCTTCATTGACATCGACTCCTTTGAATTCACCCCCAGGAATCAAAATATCAAAATTGGCCTGACGAAATCCGATCTCTGAGAATCGCGAACCGAGCTTCGCATTTTTCTCGTGTACACGAACGACCACCCGTTCTTTACGTTTTGTCGGAGTCTCATAATAGAGCAGGTATCCTAAAAGAAAGTCGAGGAGGTACCTCGATAAGCCGCAGCCTCGGCAGTTCTCATTAATAAAGACTCCACCAATCTCCCACAAAAAAGAAGGACGCTCTTCCAGTTCAGTGCAGGCAACATGACCAATACCGACGAATTCACTATCGCCATCCTTTACAATCCATACAGATTTAGTGGCTACAAGCGCTTCGAACTCTTCGCGCGTTAGCGGCCGCATGACGCCAGTTTTCATGCGCTCTAGACACTGCCATTTAAACGCCGCATCAATGTCTGAACCCTTGAGTATTGAAAAAATCATTTATGGCGATGCCTTTTTTTCAAAAGTTGTGTTGCAACACTTCAGAACCTCACGAAATCCCAAAGCCAGCTAGGACCTCTGTAGAATTAGCATTAATTACGCAGCTGAGGTTTTTGGAGATGAGTTGCTCCTGTTCAGTCATCAATGAATATTCTCGGAGCTCGGCTGGCTGAGTCTTCTCGCATAGGAAACTTGATAAATTAATACTTTTTGTGCTCGAAGCTGCGGCTTCTATTCTTTCAACCGTTTCACTGGCTAACGGACTGTTTCGACGTAGAACAACAAAGTCTGAAGCGGCAGGTCTCCCGGTCGTTTTCGTTATCCTCATCATAATACCAGACATCGCGTCGTGGGAACCGGAAGATGTTCCAAGAAATGACATATTTCGGGAACTGAAGCCAAATCTGTCATGGGCACGGATCAAGTAGGCGTGTAAAATGTCGAACACCCTATAGGTCAGCCCGCGGTAGACCGAGCCACGCCGATTAATTAAATATACCGGCTGCTCGACACCGGTTCGCTCAGAGAAGTGCAGCAGTTCTCGGATCATCAACCCACCTCTGCCGTGACCGCGATACAAAAGATACGTTCCATAGAAGTCACGTGAGATGCTCTCTTGGTCGGCTTGTCTAACGGTCACGTTTGGAGCAATAAGCGATGGAACATCGGTCGGAGTAACGGGCGAAAGTTCACCAGTGCCTCCAAGCCAGACCAAATCTGCTTCGAGAAATCCGATGGCATTAAGGTGCGAGATCAGAACTTTTGCCGGGCGCGTGTTACGAATTCGCATACCAGACAGCATTTTCCGCAGAGTCCGTCTATCGACCTGTGCGGCAGCACCAGCAGTCTTGTTGGCTTCGGTAACCAATTCGTCCAATCGGGTGTCGTCGACATTCAAGAACCTGCAAACCACCTCTCTATGCTTTTTCGTAAATGTGCTCATTGGTCAAAATATTCCGTTACCATCATATCTTAGTAAAATATTGATGAACCGATTATCAGAAGAATGACTTCTTTGCAGCATAAAACTGGCACATTCCACAGTGAAAATGTACGGAGATGTTTCTGCCCCCACGAAATGGCCTGCCGTTATTCAGCCCCCATCTGAATTGGTCCACCGTCATGTTTAGGATGAGGTGCCTTGATTTGTAGAAGCTTTGCCGCCTGACCTTGATGCGAGGAGGCCGACATTAGGGAAGGCAATATCATCGACGCCTTGAGCGACCTGTTCATCCTGCGCGACGTCACGACGTACATTCGTTCGGACAATGGCCCTAAGTTCGTTGTCCAGGCCGTACAGGGCTGGATCAAGGCAGTCGGTGCCAAGACGGCTTACATCGAACCGGGCAGCCCCTGGCAAAACGGATACTGCGAGAGTTTCAATGCCCGCGGTTCAGGGATGAGTTCTTGAATAGCGAAATCTTGTACACCCTGCGCGAAGCGCAAATCCTGATCGAAGAATGGAGGTAGCATTACAACATGAAACGACCGTACAGCGCGTTGGGTTACCGCCCTCCAGCCCCTGAAATCATCATCTAAATAGACCACTGGCCGATCATGCACTAACGGCCAAATTGGACCACTCAAGTTAGGCTGATCAGGCGCAGTCCCGCGATTGTGAGCAAGGTCGAACGACCAGTATGGGCCGTTCTTCCCCAGTGATGCAACCGACCCCAAGCCCAAAGCATCTATAAACCTGTAACGCCAAACAGTCAGTTTCGAGCCATCGAACGGAGAAATGTGTCACACGGACTCGAGAAATGTGTCACACGCCGGATTTTTCTGGATTAAAACAGCACGTTAAAGGGCAAGTTCAAGTCCTGCCGGGCCTACCAAATCTCCCGAAAAGAAACGAAAATTTAGTCTTTGCATCACGCCGGAACTTCACCGGTTTTGGTGCACAACCGCAGTAACGGCGCGCCGTGCGGCTCATGTTTTCACCGATATGATCAGTGCAGCAGCCAAACCGCAAAGTACCTATCTGCCTAACGAGCCCCGAGCCAAGGAACGATCAGGATGGGCTGTCGCACGCCATCGACGAAGCCACAGTCAGCGATTTCCGATGTGAGCCCTCCATGCGGGCAACTATCAATTTATGGGCGATCACTCCCCTACGACCGCCCACAAGGCCATAGGCTGACGACTCGCAGACTCCACTGCGCAGACCTCCAGTCCTCGAAAAATTGAACCGTTCAGCCCTGACACATCACACCCCAAAGATGCAAAACTTTGGAATCTGGGTATAATAGGTTGAAATCCTATGGGTGGGGGAGTGGCGCATATGACGGCGGCGCGGGCGACGTTTGCTGACGAGGTATTTGGAAGACAGCCCTTTCAACGGTCGTCCGAAACCATCGTTTTTGCAGATGTCGTCGATTCCGTCCGCCTGATCGACAGCGACGAGGAAGGTTCGGTTCAGCGCTGGCTCGATTTCGTCGACAAGATCGCGAATAGCGTCGTTCAAACCGGCATTGGGCGGATCGTCAAACGTCTGGGGGATGGCGTCATGCTGGAATTCGACGCCCCTTCTGACGCGGTGAAAGTCGCGTTGAAAATGCGAAAGGACCTCACCGAGTTCAACAGGCACGCGCCCGAGGGCCAGACCTTTGAAATTCGCATCGGTATGCATGCGGGCGAAGTGCTGCGGGGTCCCGATGCCGATCTTTACGGGCGGGAGGTCAACATCGCGGCACGGCTCGCGACGGCGGCCAACCCGGGCGACGTCATGGCCTCGGCCAGTGTACGCGACGCGCTTGCCAGCGACGTGGACGCCGAATTTGAAGATTTCGGCCCGGTTTACCTCAAGAACGTGCCCCACCCCGTCCACGCCTTCCGGGTCCTCGCACCCAACGAGTTTTCCCGTGTCGCGCCCTTGATGTCGCCAGAAGACCTATTGCCGACGATTGCCGTGCTGCCTTTGATGGTGCGCAACAGTGACAAGGCTTCGATCTGGGGAAAGATGCTGGCGGATGATCTGATCGCGGCGCTGTCGGGGTCCCACCAGATGAACGTGATCTCGCACCTGTCGACCATGACCATCTCGATCGAGAATTACACGCTGACCCAGCTATCGGAATCGCTGGGCGCGGATTTCCTGCTGTCAGGTTCCTGCGCGGTGGGCGAAACCCGGCACGTTCTCGACCTGAGCCTCACGCGCGCGCTTTCAAGTTCGGTTGTCTGGTCCAGTCGCATCGAAGTCGAAGAGACCGAGATCCTGCAAAAGAACGCGATATTCGCCGATGTCGCCAATGAAATTCACGTCGCGATTCTTGATCTTGAGATGAAGCGCGCGATGAGCCTGCCGATCCCTACCCTGAGCAGCTATGAAATATTGATGGCTTCGGTCGCACTCATGCACCGGCTGTCACCTGCGGATTTCAATCGCGCGGGCGATCTGCTCGACGCGCTGATCGAGCGCATTCCGCAGCATCCGGTCCCGCTTTCGTGGAAAGCTCGGTGGCATGTTCTCAAGGTCGTGCAGGGCTGGTCGACCGACCGCTCCGAAGAAGCACGGCTTGCGCTCAACCATACGCACCGCGCGCTGGATCTGGACCCGACCAATAGTGTGGCGCTGATCGCCGAGGGTTTCGTACAGACCAACCTCCTGCACGATCTGGACGAGGCCGAGGAACTCTACGACAGCGCCCTTGAATACACGCCGAACGAACCAACCGGCCGTGCCCTGCGTGGAACGCTCTATGCGTTCAGGGGGGACGGCGCACGGGCCGTCCGGGACGCGGAACGCTCCCTGCATCTCGCGCCGCGCGATCCCCATCGGTTTTTCTTCCAGTCGCTGGCGGGCAGCGCCAGCCTTGTGGCCGAGGATTACCCGCGCGCGCTCGAACTCATCAAAAGCTCACTAAGACTCAACCGGTTGCATATGTCCTCGTTGCGCATGCTGGCGGTCACCGAATGGCGGCTTGGCAATCACGACGCCGCTCGCGCCACGCTGGAAAAAATACTGCGCCTCGATCCGGGCTTCACGATCAGCAGATGGAAACGCACCACGCCCAGCGCAGACCTGCCCGTTGGCAGGGCCTTTGCCGAAACACTGAAAGAAATTGGAGTGCCTGACTGAAGATCATTTGAACCGACTATATTTTTGAGAGGAATAGACATGGCTAATTCATCCAACGTGGCCCCCGAAGGCGCCTTCGGAGCCTTTGGTGCATTTGGAGCTTTTAACGGCAGTGGAGCCTTTGGCGCATTTGGCGCTTTCGGGGCTTTCGGTGCCTTCGGCGCACCTGGACCGGCAAACCCGCCCCTCATCTCTCAGGCCCTGATTACCAATCACGATGGGATCGCGGGCAACTGGCAGTCGGTTGACCCGACCGCCGTGGATCCGAGCGCACAGGAAAGTACGGAGTATCTCGCACGCCTCTCGCCCGCGGTCCGCGCCAGCATTTTTTCGCTGGAACTGGGCAGCCGTATCGGATTCGCCTTCGAACCGGACGCCGTGGCGGGTGATCCCGGTCTGGGACGCGTCTTTCATCTTGAAACCACACCGGCCAGCCCGGTGCCCGACACGACCTACAAGCTCCTGTTTGAAATGCGCAGGCCCACACAGGACATCTTTGCCTCGCAACTGACACTGGTCGCCAATTATGCCGATCTCAGACAGGACCGGATGGCAGAAATCCTCGCGCAGCTTGGCACGCCGACGGAATTCCTGCGGGCCATTGCCTATATCGAACCGGCGCGCACGCCCTATACAATCGAACTCCTGTCGATGGCCCATTGGCTGGCGAATTTCGTCGAGATGCGGCTGAAATACGCCTTGGCCTGCAAACGGCCTATCGAATACTCGCCGCAAATACAGCCGATGATATGGACGCCCTCGCATGGCAGCCTGCCAAGCGGTCACGCGACCGAGTCCTTCACCATGGCGCGGGTGTTGTGGTTGCTGCTGCGGGCCAACAACGTCAAACCATATTCGCAAGGCATATGGGGCGAAATGCTGATGCGCCAGGCCGCGCGGATCGCGATAAACCGCACGGTTGCGGGCGTGCATTTCCCTGTGGACAGCGCCGCCGGCGCGGTTCTGGGCCTTTCGCTGGGCAAATATTTCGTTGATCGCTGCACCCATACCGTGCCTGCCGAAAGCTGGACTTTTGACGGCGCAGCCTATCCTGAAGCGCAGGATTTTGACTGGCGAGATTACTTCCGCCCAAACAACCCGGCGGGCGGCACAGATCCCGAACAGATCGAAACTGCTTGGGCGACCGAAACCGCCATTTCAAGCCCCGCCACCAACCAGATGATGTCGCAGGCTTTGAACTGGCTCTGGGACAGGGCGGCGGATGAATGGATCGACCTCGCCGAAGATCTCGACGCCGACGGCGACGAATCGTGAGGAGGATTGACCATGGCACTTAGTTGGACAGAACTTGCCCCGGTGGATCAGCCCCGCGATCCGCTGGCGGATTTCGCGGTCAATGCGATGGCGCGCTTCACGGCCGCCGACCTTGACTTAAGCACCGAAAACCCCTCACCCGAGCGTAAATCCGAATATGACGATCAGTGGTGGCTGGCGCTGGTGACCGTCGCAAGGGGGGACGACAAGGTTTCCAGCCTGACGATCAATGAACTGGTCAGAAAGGCAAAGGATCACTACACAAAACCGCTCGATAACGACCTTCTGATACCCGGGGAGTACGACGGCGCGTTCCGCGAAAGCACCGACCTCGATGTCATCACGATCTACGCCAGGCGCGCCTATATCAACGCGGTCAATGAACAGGATGGCGAAGACAGCCTGGGAATCGAATCTATCGAAGTCAGCTTTCCGCTGGATAGCAGTACAGTTAACCCATCGATCACGGAAATCGCTCCTATCGAAATGGATCTCGCGGTTTCCGATCAGACGGTTGTCACCGCCGTCATCGACCATGGTATCGCCATCGCCCATGACCTGTTCCGGCGAGAGAATGCAACAGGCGCATTGGCGTTAAGCCGCATCGATTTCTTTCTCGACATGGACGGCACCCCCGATCCGAACGCCCCGATACAAAGCACCGTCGGTCGCGTCTGGACTCGCGATGAAATCGAGCAGATCCTGAGTACAAACCTGCATAACGGTCTGCTTGATGAGGCGAATGTCTACCGCGCGCTCGGCCTGATCGACTGGCGCAGGCGTTCAATCAACAGCTGCGCGCACCGGGTCTCTCACGGCACCCATGTAACAGGGCTGGCGGCGGGCTACGACGCAGAGGACGCCAAGGGCGTTGAGAGGCGTATCATCGCCGTACAACTGCCGACGCGACTTGTTGCAAATACGATGGGCCAATGGCTGCAGCAGGCGCTTGAACAGGCGTTGACCTTTATCGCGCGCCAAATGGAGCATTACACCGTCGGCGGCGCTGCGCAGGCAACACCCCTTGTCATGAACTTCAGTTTTGGGAACTTCATGGGCCCGCATGACGGGACGAGCAGGATCGACCGGGCGATAGATGGCAACCTGTCCAAGATGGCGGCAAACTCGAACCGTCCCCGCGTGCTGATGCTGCCCTCGGGGAACGGCAACCTTTCGCGCTGCCATGCAATCGTGAACCTTACGAATGCAATGCCCTCCAAGGAACTGGATTGGAACCTTCAACCCGCTGACCGAAGCGCCTCTATCCTGACCGCATGGTTACCGGTCATGACCCCGGTCAAGAATGGCACGGTCGAGATGCAGGTCACCGTGCCGGGTTTCAGCACACCCCACACCATCATTGCCGGAACTGCGCCTGGCCTGACCCTGCTCAGGGATACAAACTCGTCAGGCGTCAAAGTGATCGTCGGCATGGTTGTCTATAGCCCGCCACGTTTCCCGACCAACCGGGGCAGGTTCGAAATCTATCTCGTGCCGACAGATCACCCGGTAGACGTCCGCCCCGTCGCCCGCGCGGGTGCATGGAAGTTGCGTTTCACCAAGGCCACCTCGGCCAGCGATCTGTCCCTGAACATCTGGGTCCAGCGCGATGACACCCTGCCCGGCTTTCCGCAATTTGGCCGACAGTCCTATCTGTCGGACGGTCTTTACGACCGTTTCAGCCGCCCGGGCGGCGCCGTGATTTCGGACGACGCTTTGGATCATGACAGCGCCGTCTACCGGTCGGGAATGATAAATGGAATCGCCTGCGGCAACTTGCCTGCGGTGATTGCGGGCTACGTCAGATCCGACAGGAAGATGGCCGCTTATTCGGCAGGCGGCCCGACCCTGAATGCCTTCCGCTTACCCGGACCGGATGCCTCGGCGACCAGCGACGACAGCGTGGTGCTGCAAGGCGTGCTAAGCGCCGGATCCAGTAGCGGCTCACGCGTGGCCATGAACGGGACCAGCGTTTCTGCCCCGCAGGTCGCCCGCTGGGCGGCGGACCAGATCGCACTTTCGCCCGCAACCCCGTTCAATCGGGCAAGCGTTACGGCAAAGGCACTCAACGACGATACAGCCGGAATGGACAAGCCCGGCCTGACCCGAACGGGGGGAGGCAGGATGAAGCTAGGCAGCGTATTCGGAGACTTGCGATGGTCCGAACAATAGCAGCCGCTGCACCGGTTGCTTCACGTCCAGAATGCGAAATAGGCGCGACTGTTTTATCCGACAGCCGCGCCCATTGTTTCTGTCTGACCCCGGTCTCGTAAATCTATGCGCGACAGGGAGAACCGGTTCGGAACACCGAAGCCACCAGGAAGCTGACGAAAACTCACCACATCCACGCCGCGCAAAGGAAACGTCCAGACGAACGCAGTCTACCGACCGATAACGATATCCGCGCGCAAACCGCCAAGCCGGTCACTTTTGCCCAGCCGCAGGACACCGCCATGCGCCCGCGCGACGTCGTTCACGATGGCAAGGCCAAGACCCACGCCGCCGCCCCGGTTCTGGTTTCGAGACGGGTCCAGCCGTGAAAACGGTTTGACCGCATCCACACGCTTGGCTTCCGGAATGCCCGGCCCGTCATCCTCAACCCGGATGCGCATCGACTTTTCAGTCAGCACGACCGAAACTTCGGCCTTTGTGCCGTACTGGGTCGCATTGCCCAGAAGGTTTTCCACCGCGCGGCGCATGGCAAGCGCATTGATCATCACCCTGCCCTCGCCCTCGGTCTCGACAAGACTCACGTCCTTGCCCGCCCGTTTCGCGTCCTCGACAACCTGCGTGACCATCGCCTTGATATCCACCTTTTCCGGCTCCCCCTCCGAGGCCCCCTTGGTGAAATCCAGAAACGCATCGACCAGCCGCTGCATCTCGTCGACATCGCGCAGCAGCGGCGCGGCGTCCTCTTCATCCAGCAAGGCCAGCCCGAGCTTCATACGCGTCAGCGGCGTGCGAAGATCGTGGCTGACCCCGGACAACAGCATCGTCCTCTGCTCGATCTGGCGTTCGATCCGCGCCCGCATATCAAGGAAAGCGCCCCCCGCCGCCCTGACTTCGATCGCCCCGGTTGGCGAATATGGCACGATCCGCCCGCGTCCAAAGGCTTCGGCCGCGTTCGCCAGCCGCGTGATCGGGCGCAACTGGTTGCGCATGTATAGAAACGCAATCGCGGTCATCAAAAGCCCGAAGAAAAGCATCGTCAGGATCAACTGGTGCGGCGCGGCGGCCGTTACTCGGCGGCGGTTGAAATTGATCTCGACCGGTCCGTGCCGCGTCGAGACATAGATACGAACCACCCGGTTGTCCGGCATTTCAACCGCCAGAGTCTGCGGCAGGCTATCGCGTACGACTTCCCGCACCACATGCGCGGAATAGTCAAACATCCCGATATCGTCGCTGGTCGGGACCGCCGCCTCGCTGACCGGGTCGAACCCGACCAGAAGCGCGGCCATCAACAGATCGGCACGTTCCAGAACCTCGGCCGCGCTGTCGGCCTCATCCACGAGGTCAAGCACCACCGCGATCTCGCGGGTGGTGGTCAGAGTCATCTGGGTCGTGATGTCACGCAAGTGGTTGCGCATGAACACGAATGACGCCACCAATTGCACCACGACAACCGGCAGGATGATGATCAGTGCCGCCCTTCCGTAGAGGCTGCGCGGCATGTATCGTTTGAGCCATTTGAAAGACATGCGCCGAACCTAACCGGACGCCCAGACAAGAGGAAGTGCGATGACCGAGGCCCCCGACGATTTCAATCCGCCAGTCGGAGAACCGGTCGAGCTTGAGGCGGGGTTGCGCCGCATCCTTGCCCCGAATCCCTCGCCGATGACCTATCGCGGCACCAATACCTATCTGGTCGGCACGTCCGGGCTTGCCGTGATCGACCCGGGCCCGGCGTCCGAGCCGCATCTCGACGCGATTCTCGCCGCCGTCGGCCCGGACCAGCACGTGTCGCATATCATCGTAACCCACAGCCATCTCGACCATTCTCCGCTGGCCGCGGAACTGGCGAAACGGACAGGAGCGGAAATCTTTGCCTTCGGGGGCCCGCATGACGGCCGCAGCCGGGTGATGGCTCAGCTTGCGGCAAACGGCCTCGCCGGGGGCGGAGAAGGTATCGATCTCGACTTTCGCCACGATCACCGTCTGGCAGATGGCGACGTGGTCACCGGAGACGGCTGGCAACTCGACGTGATCCACACGCCCGGTCATCTTGGCAACCATATCGCGCTTGGCTGGAATGATGCCTGTTTCACGGCCGACCACGTAATGGGCTGGGCGACGTCGCTCGTTTCGCCGCCCGACGGCGACCTGACCGACTTCATGGCCTCCTGCGCGCGGCTCGGGCAACAAAGCTGGCGGGTCTTCTACCCCGGCCACGGCGCTCCGATCACATCGCCGGCCGAGCGCCTCGACTGGCTGGTCAACCATCGCCTGTCGCGCGAAAAGGCGATTCTGGAGCAACTGAATGCGGGCCCCGCCGACGCTGCAACGATCGCCCGTAATGTTTATACCGAAACTCCTGCGGCACTCCTCCCCGCCGCCGAGCGCAATGTTTTCGCCCACCTCGTTGATTTGAAACAGAAAAGCGTCGTAAAAGCCGAGCCAGCCCTGTCGGCCAAGGCCATATTTCACCGGCTGTGAAGACGGTTTGGATTTTTTCCGGTAAAACAGCCAAAACCCTCTGGACCTCCGAAATACCTGTTGCTATATCGCGCAAACCGTTCCGGCGTAGCTCAGCGGTAGAGCAGTTGACTGTTAATCAATTGGTCGTAGGTTCGATCCCTACCGCCGGAGCCAATATCCTCAAGACCTGCTGATAAGGCAGTTTTTCCCGATACTGGCGATCGAATATCGATGACGAGTTACGCAACCTGTGCGCTCGACCTCGCAGAGTGCGTACGAAGACAGGCCTGCACATGGCCCGGAATCGAAGCGTACGACCTCACCGAGATGAGCAATCTGGTATTCGCCGCAAATGCGGATACGGCTAACTCAGCGCCGGCTGTATTCCCTGCCGGACCTGCTGCAAGGCCGGGAGGTAATCCCTTACGATCTCCGCAGCGCTTTTCTGGGCGGCGGATACACCGACATTCAGCGCCGCCTGCACCCGTCCCTGCGGATTGACCAGCGCCACCGCGAGCGAACGCAACCCGATCTCGATCTCCTGATCAACCAGCGCATAGCCATCCCGCCGCGCCGTATCGATTGCCCCCATGATGGCATCCGGATCGGTCAGGCTGTTCGGCGTGCGTGGCGACAGGTCCGAGCTCCGGATCAGCGCCATTGCCTCCTCCCGCTCCAGCGCGCCCAGCAGGATGCGCCCCATGGATGTGCAATGCGCAGGCAGGCGTGACCCCGGCATCAGCCCGATCGACATCACCCGTCGCTGCGCCGCACGGGCGACGTATATGATCTCGGCCCCGTCAAGGATCGACACCGAAACCGACTCTCCAATCCGCTCCGACAACTGGTCCAGCCAGGGCTGCACGATCTGCGTCAGCGGCATGCTGGCCAGCGCGTGGCTCCCCAGACGCAGAACACGCGGCGTCAGGGCAAAGAACTTACCGTCATACTGCGCATATCCCAGCTCGGTCAGAGTCAGCAGGCAGCGCCGCGCCGCCGCCCGGTCAAGCCCCGTGGCCTCTGCCGCCTGCGCCACCGACAGCCGGGGATGCCCGCCATCAAAGGCTTCGAGAACCGCCAGCCCCTTGGCCAGTGACCCGATATAGTCGGTCGCTTTGATCGCCATGCGCACAGCCTGTTACAAATATTGAACAAATATCATTATTTGCACGGAATACCTGTGCCCTCAAGCCGTTCCCCCCTATGGCTAAGCGGCCAAGATCCTTTCACGAAAGGCCAAGACCGAATGGACAAGACCCTCCCCTCGCTGGCGGCAGCCGTTGCCGACATCCCGGACGGCGCTCAGATCATGATCGGCGGTTTCGGCGGCTCCGGCGCCCCGATAGAGCTGATCCACGCGCTGATCGACCGTTACCGCGAAACCGGCAGCCCGCGCGACCTTATCGTCATCAACAACAACGCAGGCAATGGCAGCATCGGCATCGCCGCCATGATCAAGGCGGGCATGGTCGCCAAGATGATCTGCTCCTTCCCGCGCTCTTCCAATGCCGAGGCGTTCAACGAGAAATACCTCGCTGGCGAAATCGAACTGGAACTGGTTCCGCAGGGCACGCTCGCCGAACGCATCCGCGCCGCCGGTGCGGGTATCCCGGCCTTCTTCACGCCCACTTCCTACGGCACCGAACTTGCCGAGGGCAAACCGGTCGAGGAATTCGACGGCAAGATGTATGTGCAGGAACGCTGGCTGCGCGCCGATTTCGCGCTGCTCAAGGCCGAAACCGGCGACACCATGGGCAACCTGACCTATCGCCTCGCCGCGCGCAATTTCAACCCGCTCATGGCGATGGCCGCCGACCGCACCATCGTGCAGGTCTCGACCGTCGGAGAGCCCGGCGCAATCGACCCCGAAACCGTGGTCACCCCGGGGATCTTCGTCGATGGTCTCGTCCATGTCCCCGACCCGCAACAGGAAGAAGTGCTCGTCCGCACAGAGGTGGTTTACTGATGGCCTATACCAAGCTTTCCAACGCGCAGATCGCATGGCGCGCCGCGCAGGACATCGAAGACGGCGCCTATGTGAACCTTGGCATCGGCTTTCCCGAGATGATCGCCAAGTTCCAGCCCGAAGGCCGCGACGTGACCTATCACACGGAAAACGGCGTTCTCGGTTTTGGCCAGGCCCCTGCGCCCGGCGAAGAAGACTGGGATCTGATCAATGCCGGGAAAAAGGCGATCACGCTCAACCCCGGCGCCTCATTCTTTCACCATGCGGACAGTTTCGCGATGGTGCGCGGCGGCCATCTCGACCTTGCCGTGCTCGGGGCCTACCAGATCGCGCAGAACGGCGACCTCGCGAACTGGCGCGTGGGCACCAAGGGCGTGCCCGCCGTCGGCGGCGCGATGGACCTTGTCCACGGGGCCAAGCGGGTCGCGGTCATCACCGATCACGTCACCAAGGACGGCAAGCCGAAACTGGTCGAAACCTGCACCTTCCCGCTGACCGGGCTGGGCTGCGTCACGCAGGTCTATACCTCGCTGGCGGTGGTCGATATCGAAGATGGCCATTTCGTTCTGCGCGAAAAGCTCCCCGACATGTCATTTGACGAACTGCAGGCGCTGACCGGCGCAACCCTGCATGTCAAGGACAGCATCGGCGATCTAATCGTCCCTGACCTAGGGTAAAAGGTACGCAGGGCGGATCACCCCGCCCTGCCCGCCCTAGCCTTCGCCACGCCGCGAGCGTGCCACCTGCACCGCCGTCCGGGTCAGGATCACCGCCGTCACGATCACGATCAGCACCACCGACACCGCCGCAATGGCCGGGTCGATATTGTCGCGCAGCCCCATCCACATCAGCCGCGGCAGCGTCGCCACATCGACCGAGGTGATAAAGATCGTCACGCCGATCTCTTCCCATGACAGCACGAAGGTCAGCAGGAACGCGGTCAGCACGCCGAATTTGATGTTGGGCAGGATCACCCGGAAGATCCGCGTGAACAGCCCCGCCCCCATGACCCGCGCAGCCAAATCGATCCGCCGGTCGATCTGCGCCAGCGACACGGTAATCAGCACCACCGCAAAGGGCGAAATCATCACCATATGGGCAAGGATCACACCGGGCACGCTGTCATAGGCGACGAAATCGTTCACCTGCCCCAGCGTGATCAGAAAGAAATAAAGCGTCAGCGCCGATACCACCGGCGGCGCCACCATCGGCAAGAGCGCCAGCCCCATCAGCGCCCCCGCATAGCGCGGCCGCAGCATCCAGATGCCCAGCGAAAACAGAAAGGCCAGCGCCGTCGCCAGCGCCGCGCTCGCCAGCCCGATCAGCACCGAAAGCCCGGCCGCCCGCGCCCATTCCGGCTCATCAATGAGGCTCTGGTAATGGCGCAGCGACCAGACATCCTCGGGAACCGAAAGGAACCGCTTCGGCGTGAAAGACACCGGGATCACCGCCAGCAACGGCATCAACAGGAACACCGCGACCAAAGCGGCCAATACCACGGCAACCAGACCGGGACGTGTCGGCTTCATGACTTCTCTCCCGGCCGGACCGCCTTCATCAGAGCGCCCATCAGGAACGCGACGCCGATCATCAGGATTACGCTGATCGCCGCGCCCAAGCCCCAGTTCGGGCTCTGGAAAATACGCAGATAGACCAGTTCGGCCACCATCACGCTGCGCCCGCCGCCAAGGATCGCCGGTGTCACAAAGAACCCAAGCGCAAAGACAAAGACGATCAGTGCCGCGCCAAGGATGCCTGGCGCGGTCATCGGCAGGAACACGGTCCAGAACACCCGCTGCCGCCCGGCCCCCATGCCGCGCGCCGCCAGCAGCACGCGTTCGTCAAGGTTACGCATGGCCGATGCCAGCGGAAACACTGCAAAGGGGATCAGGAAATGCGCCATGCCCACCACGACGCCGAATTCGTTGCGCACCATGGTCAGCGGGTCAGACGTCAGCCCGATGCCCTGCAACCACGTATTGATCAGCCCCCGGTTCGACAGCAGCGCAAGCCAGCCAAAGGCGCGCGTCAGCACGGAAATCCAGAACGGGATCAGAATGCAAAGCTCCATCACCAGCCGCTGCACCGGCCCGCCCCGCACCCAGAGCAGTGTGATGACATAGGCCGAAGCGACCGAGACCACCGTCACGATCACGCAGACCCTCAGCGTGCGCCAGAACACCGACAGGACCAGCGGGTCGGTCAGCGCGTCGGAGTAATTGCCCAGACCAAGCTCGGGCAGCGTGAAACTCCAGCGCAGGATACCGAGGAAAGGAAAGACATAGGCCAGCATCAGGAAGGCCAGCAAAGGCCCCAGCAGAAGCAGGGCGGATTTCATCGATTTGGACAAAAGGCTCTCCGCAAACAGGAAATCCGCCCCGGCAGGTCACCGGGGCGGACAGGTCGGATGGCTTGGATCAGGCCGAGACGATCTGAAGATAGGCGTCCAGCGCGGCGCCGTAATTCTCTTCGTACCATGCCATATCAAGCGGGATCTGCTTGGCAAAGTTCTCGGGATCCACCGGGTTGAACCGCTTCTGATCCTCGGGGATCAGCGCATCGGCTTCGGGGTTGGCCGGGCCCTGCGCCAGCATCTCGAACATGACAAGCTGCTTTTCCGGATCCTGCGCCGAAGCGATGAAATCCATCGCCGCCGCGGCTCCGCCCGGGTTGCCCTTGATAACCGCCATCGCACCCGGCGAGATCAGGCCCTGATCCCATGTGAACCCGATATCGCCTTCGCTGTCCTCTTCGATCAGCTTGGCGCGGGTCGACCAGATCAGCGCCATGGACGCATCGCCGTTCAACAGCAGCGACTGACTTTCGGCACCGCCGCCCCAGAAGCCGCTGACATTGTCCTTGAACTCGGCCAGCTTGGCATGGGCGCGTTCCAGATCAAGCGGATAGAGGTCTTCGGGGGCCACGCCATCGCCCAGCAGCAGCGCTTCCCACATGCCCGCGCCCCATTTGTACATCGCGCGCTTGCCGGGGAATTTTTCCGTGTCAAAGAAATCCGCCATCGAGGTCGGCGGCGTTTCGTACTTCGTGCTGTCATAAGCGATGATGTAGGAAAAGAAATAGCTCGACGCGGCGTATTCCCAGCCAAAGCCTTCGCGCATCTTCGACTTGTCGACCACGTCATAGTCGATCGGCTCCATCATGCCCTGTTTACCCAGCGATTCAGCCGAGAACGGGTCCGCATCGACGATATCCCAGCTCGGGCTACCGCTCTGGAACTGTGCCGCCATCGCGCCTTCGGTCGGGCCGGACCCGTCCTGTTTCACGGTGATGCCGGTCGCCTCGCCAAAGGGCGCGCCATAGGCGCTGTCATAGGCGTCCATCGCGTCGCCACCCCAGTTCACGAACACCAGCTGGCCATCCTCGGCGAGCAAGGGCGTACCCTTGGCCGCCACGGCGGCGCCACCCATCAGGGCAATGGCAAGTTGCGTGAAACGGCGGCGCGAAATATCGCCGCGACGGGCACGTTCGGCCAGGATTTCAACCTGATCCAGTTCAAATTTGTCGTTCATCTTCTTCTCTCCATTGGACATTTTGGTTTTTGATAGATCCGGGCTGCTCACGTCCCGGTTATGGTTGTCTCACAGGAACACCCCGTGCTCGGGCGCCCAGTTGACCCAGAACGGCGCGCCGACAGCCGCCGTCGCGGGCACCGCATGGGTCGGCAGCGACATGGTCAGATCGCTCCCCCCCGGCGTCTTCAGCGCAAGCCGTGTCTCGGCCCCGAGGTAAACGATATCGGTGATTTTAGCCGGGATCGAATTGCCCTGAGGCATCTCGTCGGCGCTCAGGATCATGTGTTCGGGACGCACCGCCACCGAAGACCCGCCGCCTTGGTCGGAAACGGCGCGGATCGCGCGCCCCTCGAACTCAGCCAGCGCCCCCTGCTCGTCCGTCAGTTTAGGATTAACGGGCAAGATGTTGATATCGCCAAGGAACTCGGCAACGAACCGGTTGCTCGGACGGTCATAAATCTCGCGCGGCGTGTCGATCTGCTGCAACTCACCGTGGTTGAAAATCGCGATCCGTGTCGACAGGGCCAGAGCCTCTTCCTGATCGTGGGTCACAAAAACAAAGGTCGTGCCGGTATCCTTATGGATGCGCCGCATCTCGTCCTGCATCTGCCCCCGCAGGTTCCGGTCCAGCGCCGAAAACGGTTCGTCGAGCAGCAGAACGGGCGGCTCATAGGCCAGCGCCCGGGCCAAGGCGACCCGCTGTTGCTGACCGCCCGACAGGGCCGAGGGCTTTTTATGCCCATGCCCGCCAAGCCCCACCATCTCGACCATTTCCGCCACGCGCGCCTTGATCTGCTGGGCGCTTTGCTTTTGAACCCGCAAAGGAAAGGCGATGTTCTGCTCGACCGTCATATGCGGAAACAGCGCATAGCCCTGAAACACCATGCCAAATCCACGGGTCTCGGCATCGGTTTCGGTCATGTCCACGCCGTTCAGCGATAACCGCCCCGCGCTTGGCGCCTCAAACCCCGCAAGGATCATCAGGAACGTCGTCTTGCCCGATCCCGATGGCCCCAAAAGCGTCAGGAACTCACCGCGACCGACCGTCAGGCTGATGTTTTTCAGGGCAGTGAACCGGCCAAAATTCTTGCCAATTCCGGCGGCTTCGATTTCACCCGCGCTGACACTGTCCAGCATTCAATTCCCCACTTCGATACGGCTCTTTGGGCCTATTGTGACGGCTGTTTCAGCCCCCTGCAATTGCCTGAAAGTGATTATCCGGAAACTTGGTTCTCAAGACGCAAAACTTCTCGAAAGGCGCTGAAAAACAATGCAAAACCAGAAATCCGGAAAAGCAAAATCCGCGGAGATTATCCACCGCGGACTGCAATTTTCAGACATCTCCACCAAGATCGGACCAGATCCCTTCAACGATGGATTTGAGCTTTAGCGCCTCCTCCCACCGGTTCGATAATTCGCGCCCGTCAGGCCCGGTCATCGCGTATTCCGGCGGCCCGAGTTCACAAAGGAAAACCACGTCGCCGCTCTCGTTTCGCGTCCGCCAGTCGGCCAGCCCCTCGGCCCAGAGTTCCTTGAACAGATCGACCCATTTCTGGTGCTGCGGAAAGTCGATCTGCAACTGAACCTGCTGCCGACCGCCCACGCGACCCTGAAAACTGTCGGACCTCTGCAAACAACGGGTCAACCAGCCGCGTTGCTGCGCCGTCAGCGGATGCATGAATTCGCGATCCACGATGTAATGCGACAGATCTGCGCCCAGCCGCATTTCCGGAATCGCATCAAGCAGGCTCAGCGTGGTGAAAAGATCGTTGGTGATACAGTTGCGATGGGTTTCGAACTGAACCGGCATGCCTTCCTGATCGGCCATTTCGATCCAGCGCCGGATCACGGGGATCGACCCCTCGACGGTCAGCGGAAACACCTGCCCGACCACATCGACAAAGGGCGATCCGCAATCACGCGCGAATTTCAGCGTATCGCGCAACTCTTCGACGGATTTCGGAAAGGCCACCGCCAGCGGCGTCAGCCCCTCGCGCTGGATATGCGGCAGCGCCGCCTTGACGGTTTCCACGTCGAACGCCCCGAAATCGAGCGCCAGACCGTCATAGCCCGCATCACGCACCATGCCTGCCACCCGGTCAAGCGGCAGACGTTCGCCGCTCTGGTCATGCGGCTGCATGGCCCAGAGCGACTGAAATACCTTGAGTTTTCTCACGCGGCTTCGACCTTTACGCTGGCGCCATTGCCACGGGGGACGATCCAGACCTCGTCATAGGGATAGTCATCCTCGTTCTTGCGGCGCAGCTTGCGCCAGACTTCGACCTGAAATTCGATCCAGCCCATCTGGTGCGGCTGTGCCCCGTTTTCGCGCATGGTCGCATCCAGATCGCGCAGCCGCCAGAACGGGACTGAGGGGAAGGTGTGGTGCGCAGTGTGATAGGGCATCTGCCAGCAGAGCCAGCGCATCAACGCGTTAGTCTTGGTCGAGCGGGTGTTTTCCAGAATGTCGTTCTTGTGCGACAGGCCAAGGTGTTCGATCGTGTTCTGCAACTGGTGCACCGGCTTCATCACCAGCATCGGCGCAATCCACAGGATCACCGCTGCCCAGCTTTGCGTCGCCACCGAAACCACGGCGATCAGCACGTAAAGCGCGGCGTGAATGCGGGCCTCGCGGATCACCAGCGGGCTTTCCTCGGCGCGGATATAGGGCTCGATCACCTCGCCCTTGCAAAAGCGGATGATGCGGGTCACGCGAGACTGCCAGTAGCTTACGCCCCAGAACCACAGCTGGTAGGTCTTGAACGTATAGGGCTCGCGCACAAGTTCGCCGTCCTTTTCCCAGTCCTGCGTGTGCTGGTGATGCGCCGCGTGCTGGATCTTGTCGAAATCGCGCGGGTAAATCAGGAAGAACCCGAAAATACGCCCGAACAGCACGTTGATCCACTTGGTCTCAAACACGGTGCCGTGGCTCAGCTCATGCTGGCCGGCGTAAAGGAAATTGATCAGCACGCCCTGCACCATGAACAGCGGCACGGCCCACCAGGTGCCCCAGAACTGCCAGAGCAGCACAGAACTGACCGCCAGCGCCCCAAGATGGCTGCCCAGCTGCAAGGCCCCCCGCAGGTCAGAGCGTTGCATCAGCTCGCGCAGGCGCGGCGGGGCAATCAGACGGCGGCGGGAAAAGCTCGCTTCCATGTGGCATCCTTCTCATTGGCTACAGGGGCGGATCGATTTGATACATCCAACTTGCCGCTTAAAATTTCTCGTGTAAAACTCGAATAATTCACAGGTTCGATGAGAAATTTTTAACGAAGAATGCGTATCGGGTCCCGCCATCTGCCCCTGAATGCCCTGCAAGGCTTTGAATCCGCAGGCAGACATCTCAATATGCGCGCCGCGGGCGAAGAGCTGAACGTGACGCAAAGCGCGATCAGCCATCAGGTGCGGTCCATCGAAAAGGCGCTTGGCAAGGCACTTTTCGAACCCAACCGCCGCCGTCTTGTGCTGACCGACGATGGCAAGCGCCTGCTCTCCGCCGTGCGCGAGGCGCTGGACGGAATCACCGCCACCGCTCTGCAACTGGGCGAAGACGCCTATGCGGGCACGCTGACCGTCGCCGCGCCGCCCGCCTTTTCCACCCAATGGCTGATCCCGCGCCTGCCCCGGTTCCTTGCGCTCTACCCCGACCTGTCGCTCTCGCTTGAGAGGCTTTCCACCCAAGGAAGCCCCCTGCCCAAGGTCGACGTGGCCGTCGCTTTCAACGCCATCGACTTCCCCGGCATGCGGGTCAAGACACTGGCCGAACTCGAGATGTTTCCGGTCTGCGCCCCCTCGCTCCTGCCCACGCGCCAGATGCAGCCGGAACAACTGCGCGACGCGACCCTGATCCACGAGGACGGCGGCGCGATCTGGTCGCGCTGGTTCGCGGCCACAGGTGCCGACCCCGCCGCCCCGCGCCGCAGCATCCACGTGGCCAGCACGCAGGACGCGCTGGCGCTGGCCCGCGCGGGGGCCGGCTTCGCGATCAACGATCCCTTCATGGGCGGGCACTTCCTCACCGACGGCACGCTGGTGCGCCCCTTTGGCGAGCTGAGCTTTACTTATGGGCAATACAGCCTCGTCACGCAGCCCCCGGAACGCCTCGGCGCGGCGGCGGGCGGTTTCGTAGACTGGCTCGTGCGCGAGATCGAGGCGACGCCGGGACACCGGTGATGTCATCGCCAGACCGGTTCGGGAGGTGTAAAGCGGCCCCCATTTACCCGGGACGAATCCCTCAATAAATTAGAAATTAAATGTAGCGACCCGATAACAAATAATTCACCCGACACAACTTCCTGACGCCTTGGGCGCATCCGAAATTGCAGCATCCCAGCAACATAAGAAATGTAAAGAGGCATGACGCACCCTCCGAAGGAATTGACTAATTAAAATTTCAATGCCTGCTTCGTGCACTCAATAATAAAGGTACAGAAATGAAGAAGCTAATATCCGGCATTGCGTGCTGCGCAATTCTTGCTGCTTGCGCGGAACAACCTTCCCAGATCGATGCGGTCTACGTCAGCCCCAACGTCTATCGAGACAAATCCTGCAGCAACCTGATGATTGAGCGAAACACCATTGTAAACAATGTAAACCGCCTGACAGAACAACAGAAAAAGGCAGCGAACACCGATGCGGCAGCGATGGGAATTGGCATGGTCCTGTTCTGGCCCGCGCTTTTCGCGCTTGGCACGACGGATGACAAGTCCGAAGCTTTGGCAACCGCCAAGGGAAATTACGACGCCATTACGGCGCAAATGCATTCCCGCAGATGCAAAGTGCCTGCAGAAACGATCCAATCGTAAGAAAATCCTCCCATTCCTGAACCAGTCAAGAATTAAGGAACACCGAAATTAAAACGCCGGACAGCGCCATTAGGCGCTCCGGCTATTTCCACTATCGGACCCAATAAATTAGAAGCCAACCGTATTCTGAGCTCGAGAAATTTGCTGAAAAAGAATAATGCCAAAAAACCTAACCATTATGAAAAAATCCTCCACTTTCCTCAGCGCGCATTGAATGCTCGAATGATACCCCTCTTCATCCTGAGCGATCTCCGCTCGGGAGACAGGTGCCAAAAAAAAAAACAGCCGGTCCCACAGGGCAGACAAAACATCCCCCTTCAACTTTCATCGAACACAACAAGACGCCCGCGCGATCAAGCACTCGAAACCGGCAACGGTTCAGGTCAACAAAAGGAAGAATGGTGGGTGATAAGAGATTTGAACTCCTGACATCTTCGATGTGAACGAAGCGCTCTACCACTGAGCTAATCACCCTTGGGGGCGTCTCTTAGCGCCCCTTCGCCCCTACTGCAAGAGGCAGCGCAGACGGTTTCATCGACCTCCACATAAAAAAACGGGGCACCGCAGCGCCCCGTTTCCTTGTCATGTCGAACCGGCTAGTGGGCCAGTGTCTGATCGCGCGGGCCAGCAGCGGCTGCAGCGGCAGCAGCGGCGGCGGCTTCCTCGGCGGCCTCGTCCCATTCGATGGGCTCGGGTTCGCGCACAAGGGCCAGTTTCAGCACTTCCGAGACGTGCTTGACGGGGATGATCTTCAGCCCGTCCTTCACGTTATCGGGGATCTCCGGCAGGTCTTTCTCATTCTCCTGCGGGATAAGCACCGTCTTGATACCGCCACGCAGCGCGGCGAGCAGCTTCTCTTTCAGACCGCCAATCGGCATCGCATTGCCACGCAGCGAGACCTCGCCGGTCATGGCGATGTCACGCCGTACCGGGATCTGGGTCAGCACGCTGACGATGCTCGTCACCATGGCCAGACCAGCCGAAGGGCCGTCCTTGGGCGTCGCGCCATCGGGCACGTGAACGTGGATGTCCCAATGGTCGAACCGCGGCGGTTTCACCCCGATCTGCGGGCTGATCGAGCGCACATAGCTTGAGGCCGCGTCGATCGATTCCTTCATCACGTCACCAAGCTTACCGGTGGTCTTCATCCGGCCCTTGCCCGGCAGGCGCAGTGCCTCGATATGCAGCAGCTCGCCCCCGACCGAGGTATAGGCCAGCCCGGTGACGACACCGATCTGATCCTCCTGCTCGGCCAGACCAAAGCGGTACTTGGGCACACCAAGGAAATCATCGAGGTTGTCGGGCGTCACGATAACCGATTCCGCCTCTTTCTTGATGATCTTGGTCACGGCCTTCCGCGCCACTTTCGCGATCTCGCGCTCAAGGTTCCGCACGCCAGCCTCGCGGGTATAGGTGCGGATGATCGCGGTCAGCGCCTCATCGGTCAGCTCGAACTCCTTGCCTTTCAGACCGTGGTTCTTGATCTGCTTGGAAATCAGGTGCTGCTTAGCGATCTCGGACTTTTCGTCCTCAGTGTAGCCAGCCAGCGGAATGATCTCCATCCGGTCAAGAAGCGGCCCGGGCATGTTGTAGCTGTTCGACGTGGTCAGGAACATCACGTTCGACAGATCATATTCCACCTCAAGATAGTGGTCCATGAAGGTCGAGTTCTGTTCCGGGTCGAGCACTTCAAGCATCGCCGACGCAGGGTCGCCCCGGAAATCCTGACCCATCTTGTCAATTTCATCGAGCAGGATCAGCGGGTTGGTCGTCTTGGCCTTTTTCAGCGCCTGGATGATCTTGCCGGGCATCGAGCCGATATAGGTCCGGCGGTGACCGCGGATTTCGGATTCATCGCGCACGCCGCCAAGGCTGATGCGGATAAATTCGCGTCCCGTGGCCTTGGCCACCGATTTACCAAGCGAGGTCTTACCGACACCCGGAGGGCCGACAAGGCACATGATCGGGCCTTTCATCTTTTTGGAGCGCTGCTGCACCGCAAGGTACTCGACGATCCGTTCCTTGACCTTTTCCAGACCATAGTGGTCGTTATCAAGGATCTCTTCGGCGCGGCCCAGATCCTTTTTGACGCGCGACTTCACGCCCCACGGGATCGACAGCATCCAGTCGAGATAGTTGCGCACGACGGTCGCCTCGGCGCTCATCGGGCTCATGTTCTTGAGCTTTTTCAGCTCCGCATCGGCCTTTTCGCGCGCTTCTTTCGACAGCTTGGTTTCCTGGATCTTCTGTTCCAGTTCGGCAACCTCGTTGCTGCCATCCTCGCCATCGCCCAGCTCTTTCTGAATGGCTTTCATCTGCTCATTCAGGTAATATTCGCGCTGGGTCTTCTCCATCTGCGACTTGACGCGCGTCTTGATCTTTTTCTCGACCTGAAGAACGCTCATCTCGCCTTCCATCAGGCCATAGACCTTCTCAAGGCGCTCGCTCACGCTCAGCGTCTCAAGCAGCTCTTGTTTCTGCTCGACCTCGATGCCCAGATGCCCGGCCACAAGGTCGGCCAGCTTGGCAGGCTCGGTCGATTCATCGACAGCGGCCAGCGCCTCTTCGGGGATGTTCTTGCGGACCTTGGCGTAACGGGTGAATTCCTCGCTCACCGTGCGGATCAGCGCCTCGGTGGTCGACGGATCGCCCGGCATCTCGGTCAAGTATTCGGCCCGTGCCTCAAAGAATTCCTCGTTGTCGAGGTATTCGGTGATACGCACCCGCGCCTGCCCTTCGACCAGCACCTTCACGGTGCCATCGGGCAGCTTCAGCAGTTGCAGCACGTTCGCCAGCACGCCAGCCTTGTAGATCCCGTCGCTGGTCGGATCGTCGACCGACGGGTCGATCTGCGACGACAGCAGGATCTGCTTGTCATCAGCCATCACCTCTTCGAGGGCCCGCACCGATTTCTCGCGTCCGACGAATAGCGGAACGATCATATGCGGAAAAACCACGATGTCCCGCAGAGGCAGGACCGGATAGGAGGAATTGAGGGGTTCTTGCATGCTCTTTCCTTATAGTTGGCAAGACGACACTTGTCCCTGACTTCAGGCAACGTCTCGGCCGTCTCCACGCTCGGATGTTTTAGTTGGGGTCAGGAGGTCATCTTTTCAACCGGCCCATTGGAATGTTGGCCCCGAGGATGACGCCGTGAGCTCATGAGAGCAAGCGCAGAAATGGAGATTTTTGCTGCAAAGGGACGATATCTCCTGCTGTTGGATTTCGGGTCTCTGATCGGCCTGCAAACGGCACTTCCCAAGCGGGGCGGGCCGCAAATTCCGATGCGACGCCCGGTTGGCGGGTTTTGAGGAACCTTGGAAAGCCTTGCCGCCGGATTCAAGCTCAGATTGTTTAATCTAGGGTTAAACCAACCACCCGATCCCCTGAGAGGCCGGAACTGACCGGAAATTCGCCACCAGGGCGCGAATCCGCCCTTTTCGGGCGGTGCCGCCGCCCCATGGGGCAGCGGCGTATACCTGAGTATCAGGCGTTTTCTTCTTCCAAAAACGGGTAGTCGGTAAACCCTTCGCGACCGCCGCCGTAATAGGTCTTGTGGTCGCCCTCGTTGAGCGGCGCATTCTTTTCCAGACGCTTGGCCAAATCCGGGTTCGCGATATAGGGCCGGCCAAAGGCGACAAGCTCGGCCGCGCCGCTTTCCACCGTCTCGATGGCCATCGCCCGGTCATAGCCGTTATTGGCCATGTAGACCCCGTCGAACTTCTCGCGCAGCGCCGTAAGGCTCTGCCCCTCGGCCAGCTCACGCGACCCGCCTGTGGCCCCTTCGACCATATGCAGGTAGGCAAGCCCGAATTTGTTCAGCTCTTCGACCACATAGTCAAAGGTCTCTTGCGGGTTCGCATCCTCGATCCCGTTCGCGGGCGAGAATGGTGACAGGCGCAGGCCCACATGATCGCCGTCCCATGCTTCGGTCACAGCCTTAAGCACTTCCAGCAAGAGCCGCGCGCGGTTCTCGATGCTGCCGCCATAGGCGTCCTCGCGCTTGTTCGATCCAGTCTTGAGGAACTGGTCCAGCAGGTAGCCATTCGCCCCATGCACCTCGACCCCGTCAAAGCCCGCCTTGCGCGCCATCTCGGTCGCATGGGCGTAATCGGCCACCACGCGCGGCAACTCGCTCAGCTCAAGCGCCCGAGGTTCCGAGACCGGCTCGAACCCGTTTTCGGTAAAGGTCTTCACATCCGCCCGGATCGCCGACGGCGCGACTGGCTGTTGCCCGTCCGGTTGCAGCGACACATGGCTGATCCGGCCCACGTGCCAAAGCTGAACGACGATCTTGCCGCCCGCCTCATGCACCGCGTCCGTCACCTTTTTCCAGGCGTCAACCTGCGCGTCGGAATGGATGCCCGGCGTCGCCAGATACCCTTTGCCTTCCGGGCTGATCTGCGTTGCCTCGGTGATGATGATCCCGGCCCCTGCCCGCTGGCGGTAATACTCTACGTGCATGTCGTTGACTTCGCCGGTATCGTTGTCGGCCCGGTTGCGGGTCAGCGGCGCCATGACAATACGGTTCTTCGCCTCGATCGCCCCGACCTTGAGGGGGGTGAACAATTTCTCGGTCATCTCGTCTTCCTTCGGATTATGAGAATATCTTGTGCGATTGATCTATGCGCCATCCAAAGCGAAGCAAGGTGCAGAAAGGCACATCGCTGCTCTGCAAAAATTAACGGAACGTGTCTCTCGCCGCTGACGTTCTAGAGCGGCTCGATATCGCCCTGCGCACGGCCCGCATGGAACTCGGCCTCCCATGCCGCGAAACGGCCCTCGGAAATCGCGCCCCGCATACCCGCCATAATATCCTGATAATAATGGAGATTATGCCACGTCAGCAACATACCCGAGATCATTTCCTGCGCCCGGAACACGTGATGCAGATAGGCGCGCGAATAGTTCCGGCAGGCCGGACAGCCGCATTCCTCGTCCAGCGGGCGCGGGTCGTCCGCATGGCGTGCGTTCTTGATATTGACCACGCCGCGCCGGGTGAAAACCTGCCCTGTCCGCCCCGAGCGGGATGGCAGAACGCAGTCCATCATGTCGATCCCGCGCTTGACCGCGCCAACGATATCGTCGGGCTTGCCAACCCCCATGAGGTAGCGCGGCCTGTCCTCGGGCAGCATCTCGGGCGCGTAATCCAGCACCTCGAACATGGTCTCCTGCCCCTCGCCCACGGCCAGACCGCCCACCGCGTAACCATCGAAACCGATCTCCCGCAGCTTTTCCGCACTCTCGGCCCGCAACTCCTGCGTCACGCCACCTTGCTGGATGCCAAAGAGCGCATGCCCCGGGCGATCACCGAAAGCATCGCGTGACCGCTCCGCCCAGCGCATCGACAGCCGCATCGACTCGGCCACCCGCTTTTCATCGGCGGGCAAAGCGGGGCATTCGTCGAAACACATCACGATGTCCGAGCCCAGCAACCGCTGGATCTCCATCGAGCGTTCCGGGGTCAGCTCATGCTTGGACCCGTCCACGTGGCTCTTGAAGGTCACGCCCTGTTCCGTCAGCTTGCGCAGCCCGGCAAGACTCATGACCTGGAACCCGCCGGAATCCGTCAGGATCGGCTTTTCCCAGTTCATGAACTTGTGCAAGCCGCCAAGGCGGTCGACCCGTTCGGCCCCGGGGCGCAGCATCAGGTGATAGGTATTGCCCAACAGGATATCGGCGCCCGTCGCCGCGACGCTTTCGGGCATCATCGCCTTGACCGTGGCCGCCGTACCGACGGGCATAAAGGCCGGTGTGCGGATCTCGCCGCGCGGCGTGGAAATGACCCCGGTCCGCGCCCGGCCATCCGTTGCATTCAACTGGTAGGAAAATCTGCTCATGCCCGCCGCTATAAGCGCGAACCAGCCCCTAGGCAACGGCAAGGCAACCAAACCCGCCGTCGCGCGTTATGAGATATCGCAACGACGCAGGAACCAGCAGGAAAATACAACTTTATTCATGACGAAATCATTTGCCGCCGCCTTTCTTACCCCACTCATTCTTCTCCTCTGCGCCTTCCTTCTCAGCATTGCCCTGCCCTGTCGCCTTGCCGCGCAGGAACCCTATTTCGAAATCGACACCCTGAACGAAGGCCTCGGGGAGCTGCCCGACGACATCACGCGCGACACCCCGATGGGCAGCGTCGAAAGCCTGCTTTACGCAACCGAGCGCGGCGAATTCGAAAAAGCCGCGCACCTGCTCGACCTCAGCGGCATCGACCCCGCCGAACAGGCCGCCCGCGGCGCCGAACTCGCGCGGATGCTGTCCGTCCTGATCGACCGCAAGGTGATGATCCGCTGGGGTGCGCTGGCCGACCGGCCCGACGGCTGGCTCGAAGGCGGCGCGGATACCACCACCACCGGTCGCGTCCGCCGCTCCATCCGCATCGACGTGTTCGAACTCGACGACCACACCGTGCCCCTTCGGCTGAACCGGATCAAACCCGCCAATGGCGATCCCGCCTGGGTGATCTCGCGCCAGTCCGTCGCCAACCTGCCCGCGCTCTACAACGTCTACGGCCCCACCCAGATCGAACGCTCCCTGCCTTCCTGGGCGCGCGAAAAGGCGCTCTGGGGCATGTACCTGTGGGAGATCATCTTTGTCCCGGTGATGCTGATCCTTGCCCTGCTGCTGGGACGGCTCACCTATCGGGGCGTGACCTTGTTGGGACGCCGCGCCAATACACCGCTTGGTCATTCCATTGTCCGCGCCCTGCGCTGGCCGGCAACCATCGCCATCACCGCCCTGCTCGTCGGCATCTCTACCCGGCATGTCCTTGTGGTCTCGGGTGTTATCGACACTTTCATCAGCCCTGCGGTGCTCTTTGGCTATATTGTCGCCATCACGCTGGCCGGTGTGCTTATCATCGACGAACTCTTCGACTGGTTCACGCTGCAAAACGCGGCCGAACTCGCCGATCCCGACAATGCCCACCTGCGCAACATTGCGACGACCATTTCCGCCGCGCGCAAGTTCATCGTCGTGATCGCAGTGCTGGTGGCCATGGGCGTCCTGCTCAGCTCCGCCACCACCTTCCAGTCGCTTGGTCTCTCGCTTCTGGCCTCTGCCGGTGCGCTGACCATCGTCCTTGGTTTTGCCGCGCGCGAGGTGCTTGGCAATATCCTCGCCTCGGTCCAGATCGCCCTTAACCGCTCGGCCCGGATCGGCGACCAGCTAATCTTTGAGGGCCGGTACTGCACCGTCGAACGCATCGCGTTCACCTACGTCCAACTGCTGATCTGGGACGGCAACCGCTATATCGTGCCGGTCAGCCATTTCGTGAAAGACCCTTTCGAAAACTGGTCGATCGAGGATGTGGCGATGATACGCCCGATCATCCTCACCCTCACGCAAGAGGCCGACGTGGACCGGCTGCGCCAGTTCTTCCTCGATTCCGTCCGCAATGAAGACGGCGAAGACACCGGCCCCATCGAACAGGCAGGTGTGAGCGTGATCGAACAGGACGTCTTTGGCAAAAAGGTCCGGTTCGAACTGCCCACGCCAAACCAGAACACCGGCTGGGACATGCAGTGCCGGATGCGCGAACGCCTGCTTGAGGAGGCTTGGCGCCTGCAATCCGAAGAAGGCCTGCCGATGTTGCCCTCGGCGCAACTGCGCGACCTCCCCGACAGCTAGGCCCGCGGCCCGATCGACACGGCCCCGTCCTGACGGGAATTAGCGGCTGGATTAATCCGCCGCGCTGGCTGACTATTGCCGCAGCCGCGCCTGATCCGCATTTTGGTGCTGACATTAAACGGGAAAACGACATGAACGAAGAACAGATCTTTGCGCTTTTGACCGGGAACGTGGTCTACCTGCTGGGCGCGCTGCTGCTGATCGTCATCATCATCAAGGGCGTGCGCATCGTGCCTCAGTCGGAAAAGCATGTGGTCGAACGCTTTGGGCGTCTGCACTCCGTCCTCGGGCCCGGCATCAACTTCGTCGTGCCCTTCCTCGACGTGATCGCGCACAAGATCTCGATCCTCGAACGTCAGCTTCCCACCGCCAGCCAGGATGCGATCACCCGCGACAACGTACTGGTCGAAGTCGAAACATCGGTGTTCTACCGCATCGTCCAGCCGGAAAAGACCGTTTACCGCATCCGTGACGTGGACGCCGCGATTTCCACCACCGTCGCCGGGATCGTGCGCGCAGAGATCGGCAAGATGGACCTCGACGATGTTCAGTCCAACCGCAACCAGCTGATCGCGACCATAAAGGCAAGTGTCGAAGACGCCGTCGACAACTGGGGGATCGAGGTGACGCGCGCCGAGATCCTCGACGTCAATCTCGATCAGGCCACCCGCGACGCGATGCTCCAACAGCTGAACGCGGAACGCGAACGCCGCGCGCAGGTCACCCGCGCCGAGGGCCAGAAACGCGCCGTCGAACTCTCTGCCGATGCCGAGCTTTACGCCGCCGAGCAGGTCGCCAAGGCGCGCCGTATCCAGGCCGATGCCGAAGCCTATGCGACCGAGGTCGTGGCTGCCGCGATCAAGGAAAACGGGCTTGAGGCCGCGCAATACCAGGTCGCGCTGAAACAGGTCGAAGCGCTCAACGCACTTGGCAAGGGCGAAGGCAAGCAGACGATCCTCCTCCCCGCAAATGCGCTCGAAGCCTTCGGCGACGCCTTCAAGATGCTGAAAGGAGGCAAGTGATGGCCTTCTGGACGATCTGGTGGGCATGGCTGGCGCTTGCCCTGATCCTTGGCATTGCCGAAGTGCTCATCCCCGGCTTCATCTTTCTCGGCTTTGCTATCGGCGCGCTAGCTGTCGCCATGCTACTGCTGAACACCGGCATCAGCCTGTCGCTGCCCCTGCTCCTTCTGCTGTTTGCGGCCCTGTCCCTGATCGCATGGCTGGCCCTGCGCCATTTCTTTGCCCGCCCACAGGGTCAGGTCGAATATTTCGACAAGGATATCAACGACTGAACGGCTGGCGGACACCGTGCTGATCGCGCTACACGCCTCCCCTTAATAGTGACAATACCACGTTCTCGGAACCACCCGCAGCCGAGGTAACGCTGCTTTGCACAAGATAGCGTCGCCGCAGCTCTTCCATCCGGTCGCTTTCTATGAAATCGGCCACCTCGGAGGTGCCGAAATAGCTCTCGGCCCGCGCCTTGAAATCCACCAACTGACGATCAAGATCCAGCGCGCCAAAGCTTTCGGGCAGTTGGAAAACCGTCTCGAAAATGGTGCGCAGCGGTTTCGAGGACATCACCCCGAACCATCGCGCGTCATTGCTCAGCGCATTTTCCACCACGTCGCCAAGGTCACGTTCCATCGCCAGCGCCACCCGCATCGAGGCATCGGACTCCCCGATCCGTATCTCGAACTGGCGATCGAGGTAGTTCTGCACGATGGCATCGGCGAACCCCGGCGGATAGACGCGCCCCTCGGGCGGGGTCTTTAAATTGAAAGCATCCGCAAAGGCATGATAGCGCCGATCCAATTCAAGGTTGAGATAGGACAGCGGGTCGTCCCGGTCCGAGGTCAGGATCTTGTTGGCAAACTGCGCTGCATCCGGGCGCGACGGCAGATCGAAGAACTCGAACGTATCCAGCATCAGGCCGATATCGCTGAACAGGTCCTGCGGCGTTTCCACCTGCGCGCTGCGCGCCGACACGCTCTCGACGAATTTCTCCAGCGTGCTTGTGAAAGGATCGCCATTCGCCGTGGCCTCGGCCCGGGCGTTGAAATCAAAGGCCTTGGCCAGCGCCAGATAGCGCTGGTCGTATTCGGTATTCGCGACCGAAGCGGGATCGCCGATATCCGACTCCAGCACCGACCGAATGAAATCCTTGTTGTCGAGGTCAGATTCCAGCCCAAAGATGCCAAGCGCGGCGCGCAGCAGATCCGGCTCCTGAAACAGTTTATCAACCGTTTCAATACCGGCAGCCTTCCCCTCAAAGGCTGAGGCGAAGGCATAGATGCTTTCCTCATCGCGCGCCTTGTCGGCAAGGTCAAAGACCCGCGCCAGATCGGCGTAGGCCGGGTTGGTCAGGCGTCGCGCAAAGGATGTCGCGTCATCCGCGTTGGATTCCAGCACCTGTTTCAGGAAGAACCGGTTGCCCGCATCGCTTTCAAGCCCGAACCGCGCAAGGGTCGATTGCAACAGTCGTGGGTTGTTCAGCAGGTCATCCGCGCTGCGGATATTGGCAAGTTCGGCGCGCACCTCATCCGCCGACTTTCCCGCATCCATCTGCGGCCCGTCCTCGCCCTTGAAATTGAACGCCTTGGCAAAGGCGAGATAGCGCTTGTCGGCCAGCCGGTTCGCCAGCGACTTGTCATCGCTCAGGTCGGAATCGAGGATCTTTTTCAGGAACGCCCGGTTGTTGATGTCCTCATCCAGCCCAAAGGCGCCAAGCGCGACGCGCAGCAGCGCCCGGTCATCCAAAAGGTCATCCGAGCTCTGGACATCCTTCATCCGTTCCATCGTCGCCGATGTATCGCGCGCGATCTGTGGCGAATTCGCCAGCATCCCCTGCTGCTGATCGCGCGTGCGCGTCAGAAAACCATAGCCCGCCAGACCTGACCCGATAACCGTGGGTGTGAACATGACAACCGACTCCTCAAAGGCCCGCCAGATCTTTTGTTAAGACGGTTGTGTTAACAATTAGTGGTTAAGCAGATGTCATGCCGGATTCCCGCGCAAAACGGCGATGCTGCGCTGCGGCGGTGTACAGGGGGTGCACAGGTGCTGTACGGGTTGTGCACCGCCTGTGCCGCCGATATCGGCCGCCTTTCGCGCCACCGCAAAACCCGCACGCCCCCTTTACGCTTTGGCGCGGAAATCCTATATAATCTCTCAGAAAACAGACCGAGGCCTAGATGACCCAGACGCCAGAACCTCTTGAAGGTGCGCCGCTGATCGCGCCCTCCTCCACGGACCATCCCCTGTACGAACAGATCGTGGATGCGTGCCGGACGGTGTACGACCCCGAGATTCCGGTGAACATCTATGAACTCGGCTTGATCTACACCATTGATATCAATGAGCAAAACGAGGTCAACATCGCGATGTCCCTGACCGCGCCGGGCTGCCCCGTGGCCGGTGAGATGCCCGGCTGGGTGGCCGATGCGGTCGAGCCGATCCCCGGCGTCAAACAGGTCGATGTGGCGCTTGTCTGGGAGCCGCCCTGGGGCATGGACATGATGAGTGACGAGGCACGGCTCGAACTCGGCTTCATGTAATCCGCCCGTTAAGATGGCGGATTATCCATTCGGACCCGCCTCTTGAGATCGTGCCGCACCGGGATTACCTTGGGACGGCAAAGGAGTATGAAAGATGTTTTCCATTCCGGGCAAACAGGCGGTCACTTTGACCCCTGCCGCGACCACCCAGATCACCAAGCTGATGGCCAAGGGTGGCCACAGCGGGTTGCGCATTGGCGTCAAGAAGGGCGGCTGCGCAGGCATGGAATACACGATGGACTATGTCTCAGAAGTTGACCCCAACGATGAGGTCATCGATCAGGACGGCGCCCGGGTGATGATTGCCCCGATGGCGCAGATGTTCCTCTTTGGCACTGAAATCGATTACGAAACCAGCCTGCTGGAATCCGGTTTCAAGTTCAACAACCCCAACGTGGCCGAAGCCTGCGGCTGCGGGGAATCCATCAAGTTCAACGAAGTCCCCGGCGCGAACTGACGCTATGGCGCTTGGCGATAGCGATATCGCCTTTGCGCTTGAACTGTTCGAGCCGCTGGGAGACCTGACCACCCGCCGCATGTTCGGCGGCATGGCAATCTATCATCAGGGTGTGATCTTTGCCCTGCTGCGCAGCGACGCCACGCTGCTGCTCAAGGCCGAAGGCGACTTTCGCGCGCGCCTTGAGGCCGACGGATGGGACCGCTGGACCCACACACGCAAGAACGGCACAGAGACCAGCATGCCCTATTACATCATCCCAAGCGAGGTTCTGGATGACCCCGAAAGCGCAAGCGACCTCGCCCGCGCCTCGCTGGACTCCCGTTAACCCTTGCGCAGGTGCAGGTAAGTCTCGTTGAACCGGCGCGACAGGTGATCGCCCGCCGAGATAACCTGTCCTGAACCCGGAGGCGCTACGTTCGTGTCATGGCTTGGGTTGAAGAACAGTGGGACGGAAATCCGCTCCTCCGAGCTGCCGATCACCCGGTGCAACGTCGCCTTGGCCCGCCCCCCGGTCCAGAATTCCAGCATTTCGCCAAAGTTGATGACAAACCGCCCCGGCTCGGCCACGACAGGTTGCCAGCGTCCGTCGGCCAGACGCACCTCCAGCCCGGGCACCCCGTCCGTCGCCAACAGCGTCAGGCAGCCGTAATCGGTATGAGGCGCGATGCCGAAATCCTTGTCCCCCGCCCAATCGGGCCGTTCGGGGTAGTAATTGCCTCGCAGCAGCGCCATCGGCGCATCGAACGCCTTATCGAAACTCGTCTCGTCCTCGCCAATCGCCACCGCCATCGCCCGCAGCAGTTCCAGCGCGACGCCATGCGCCTTGTTGTAATAGGCCTCGACCGAAGCGCGGAAATCCTCCTGCCCCTCGGGCCAGAGATTAGGCGCATAGACAGAAAGCCCGAGGTCAGCCAGCGGATGACCTTCGGGCAATTCGTGACCGCAATCAAAGACTTCCTTGAAATCCGGGTTGGCCGTCGGGTCGACCTGTTCCGATTTCGGCGCGCCCCAACCCCGGTTCGATCCGGTGCGGCTCATATCGACGGCGGATTTCTCGGCGGCAGAGCATTGGAAGAACCCGCGGTAGGCCTCGATCACGCGCGACACCTCATCGGCACTCAGATCGGTATTGTGCAGGGTCAGGAACCCGACCTCGCGCAACGCATGGGTCAGCCGGGCCATTTCCACGGGATCCCTTGCCCTCAGCAGGGCCATGTCTAGATCAGGTATCAAGGCAGCGCCTCCCTTTGGTTGGACCTGCTTGCATTTGTCCCGCCAAACCGCCGATGGTAGCAGCGTGACTTTAAGAACAGGGGTAGAAAAACGATGCGACGGAAACTGGCTGCAGGCAACTGGAAGATGAACGGCACCTCGGAGTCGCTTGCGGAAATCGACACCCTGATCAAGGAACATGCCGAACCGGGCTGTGATATGCTGATCTGCCCGCCCGCAACGCTGATCCAGCGCATGGCCGATGCCGCAAAGGACACCAACCTCGCCGTTGGCGGGCAGGATTGCCATGCCGAAACCAGCGGCGCGCATACCGGCGATATCAGCGCGGTCATGCTGCGCGACGCCGGTGCGTCCCATGTCATCACCGGCCATTCCGAGCGCCGCGTCGATCATGGCGAACGGGATGAAACCGTGCGCGCCAAGACCCTCGCCGCCATCGAGGCCGGTCTGACAGCCATCGTCTGCGTCGGCGAAAGCCTCAAGGAACGCGAGGCCTCCAATACGCTCGACATTATCGCCGGCCAGCTTTCGGGCTCGATCCCGGATACGGTGACCGGGCAGAACCTTGTCGTCGCCTATGAACCGATCTGGGCCATCGGCACCGGCAAGGTCCCGACGCTCGACCAGATCGGCGAGGTGCATGACTACATGCGCTCCCGGCTCGAACGCCGCTTTGGCGCAGGTGTCGCCCGCTCGGTCCGCCTCCTTTACGGCGGCTCGGTCAAGGCGGGCAATGCCGCCGAGATCTTCGGGGTTTCCAACGTGGACGGCGCGCTTGTCGGCGGTGCCAGCCTCAAGGCCGCTGATTTCGGCCCCATCGTGGCTGCCCTGTCCGCAAGCAGCTGAAATGACAACGGATCACCGGATGATCTCCGGTGATCCGTATTGCTTACCCGATCAGGGCGACGGGTTTACCACCCGCTAACCCTAGTTCGTGATGATCTCCGGTCCCATCAGGCTTGTCGGCAGGTAGGTCGACAGCCACGGCACATAGGTCACGAGGATCAGGAACACGAAGAGCACGGCAAGGAAGGGCAGCGCAGCCCGCACCACCTTCATCATCGGCATCCCGGCCACGCCCGAGGTCACGAAGAGGTTGAGACCGACGGGCGGCGTGATCATGCCGATTTCCATGTTCACAACCATGATGATGCCAAGGTGGATCGGGTCGATCCCCAGCTCGATGGCAATCGGGAAGACCAGCGGCGCGACGATCACGATAAGCCCCGAAGGCTCCATGAACTGACCGCCGATCAGCAGGATGATGTTCACCACGATCAGGAACATGATCGGCCCGAAACCGGCGCTCAGCATCGCCCCGGCAATCTGCTGCGGGATCTGCTCGTCGGTCAGAACATGCTTTAGGATCAAGGCGTTGGCGATGATGAACATCAGCATGATCGTCAGCTTGCCCGCATCGAGCAGCGTGTCGCGGGTGTCACGGTGAAAGAACGCGGTGACGATGGCCCAGGGCTTGTCGAGCAGGGTCAGCGGACGTGGCGTCGCGCCGGTTACGGCAGCGGCCGACAGGCTCTGCGCCTCGCGCGCCTTGAGCGGCCCCATGTCACGATACACAAAGAGCGCGACGATGGCCGCATAGACCGAGGCAACAGCGGCGGCTTCGGTTGGCGTGAACAGCGCTGCAGTGACACCGGGGATACCGTAGATCCCGACCATGATGATCACGATCAGCATCAGCCCCCAGAAGGCGTCGCGGAAACTGGCGCCGATTTCGCCCCAGCCCTGCCATTCGCCCTTGGGCATGCCACGGATGACCGCCATGACATAGATCGTCACCATCAGCATCACACCGGCCATCAGGCCCGGAATGACGCCCGCAAGGAACATCCGCCCGACCGAAACATCGGTGGCCGAGGCATAGACCACCATCACGATAGACGGCGGGATCAGGATGCCCAGCGTGCCGGCGTTACAGATCACGCCTGCGGCGAATTCCTTGGTATAGCCCGCCTGCTGCATGGCCGCGATGACGATTGTCCCGATGGCCACCACGGTTGCCGGAGACGAACCGGACAGTGCGGCAAAGATCATGCAGGCGAAAACGCCCGAGATCGCCAGCCCGCCGCGCAGGTGCCCGACACAGGCGATGGAAAAGCGAATAATCCGTTTCGCCACGCCACCGGTCGACATGAAGGACGACGCAAGGATGAAGAAGGGGATCGCCAGAAGCGTATAGTGCCCCGCCATCGCCTGATAAAGCGACTGGGCAATCGAGGCCAGCGAGGTATCCGAGAACATCAGCAGGAACAGGATCGAGCTGAACCCGAGCGATACCGCAATCGGCACGCCCACCAGCAAGAGGCCGATGATCAGGACAAAAAGGAGAACGACTTCCATGTGGGATTACTCCTGACGGGCGGCGGCGACATCGGCGACCGCGTCTTCGGCTTCGTGGCTGACGATCAGGCTGACCCGTTCGCCCCTGAGGACGGCGATAAAGGCCTGCACCACGCGCAGCAGGATCAGCGCGGTGGCAAAGGGCAGGATCGCGTAAGGCACAACACGGGGGAGCTTTTCATATTCCTCACCGTAGTTGATCGCCTCTTCGAGCCAGCGGAAGATGCCCAGCATCGGCACCTGGTCGGTGACGTAAAAGGCGCGGTCACGCACGCCCTCGGTAAAGCCCATCGGGAACCAGCGGCCATCGGTCGGTTGCAGCGCCGCGAAAGGCGCCCAGTAATCCCAGGCACCCTTCAGCAAAAGCCCCGCGTAGGCGAGGGAGATCAGCGCCGAAACAATGGCAAGCACCCGCTTTCCCGGGCTTTCGAACAGGTTGATCACCGCGTCCACACCAAGGTGCGAGCCGATCTTGAACCCGTAGGATATGCCCAGCAGCACAAGCCATGCGAACAGGATCAGAACGACTTCGAGCCCCCAGATGAGCGAGGCGTTGAACACGTATCTCAGCACGACATTGATGAAGGTAACCAGCGTCATGAGGCCAAGGATGACCGCAATGGCCGTCTCTTCGATGGAATTGATGAAACGTCCGACCGCCGATTGCGGCCGATACTGCGCATGACCAGACATCGCGCGCCCCCCGGATTGCAAGAGATGGATCCGGCGCGGCAGAGGCGCGCCGGACAGGTGGCGCCAGCCGTTTCCGGCTGGCGCTCTGGCCGATTACATCGACTCGTTGATGGATTGCGCAGCGGCGATGTTGTCCTCGCCCACGTCGCCTTCGAACTGTTCCCAGACCGGGTTCATCGCCTCGACCCATGCCGCGCGCTGCTCGGGGGTCAGTTCACGCACGACGCCACCGGCTTCGATGATCGCTGCCTTGGCTTCCTCGTTGACCTTGAAGGACTCGCCGTTACGGGTCTCGGTCACTTCGCGCAGGATGGTCTGCATCTGGTCGCGTACATCGGCGTCCAGCGATTCCCACCAGTCGACGCTGGTCACGACCAGATAGTCGAGAACACCGTGGTTGGTTTCGGTCACACCGTCCTGAACTTCAAAGAACTTCTGGCCGTAGATATTCGACCATGTGTTCTCCTGCCCGTCGACAACACCGGTCTGCAGGGCGCCGTAAACCTCGGAAAAGGCCATCGGCTGCGGGCTGGCATCCAGCGCTTCCATCTGTGCGACAAGCACGTCGCTCGGCTGGACGCGGAACTTGAGTCCGGCCGCATCGGTCGGCTCCAGCAGCGGCTTTTTCGCCGAGAACTGCTTCATGCCGTTGTGCCAGAATTCCAGCCCCAGAAGGCCACGGCGCGCCATGGATTCCTTCATCGCCTGACCGGTCTCGGACGCCTGGAAGGCATCGACCGCTTCGATGTTCTTGAACATGAAGGGCAGGTCGAAAATACGGAACTGCTTGGTGAAGGTTTCGAATTTCGACAGGCTGGGCGCGGCCATCTGCACGTCGCCCTGAAGCATGGCCTCGAGAACCTGGTCATCGTTGTAAAGCGTCGAGTTCGGGTAGACCTCGACACAGGCCTTGCCGTTCATCTCTTCGTTCACGCGTTCCTGGAACAGCGAAGCCGCGATCCCCTTGGGGTGACGGTCGGTGTTGGTGACATGCGCGAACTTGACGACGATCTCGCCGTCATCACATTGCGCGAAACCGGCGGTTGCCGAAACGCTCAGCGTCAGGGCCGCCACAGCAGCGGTTGCAAATTTCATCGGATACTCCTCCCGAGCTATGTCTTCCGGACTGGTCCGGTGGCATCGTGATTCGATGCGCTGAGGTCAGTGAACAGAATCAGCGTCACCCGCTCAAGAACGCAGCGCGGCGATGGCGCGGTGGAAAAAATTATTAATTTTTTCATCGTGTTACGGAGCGCCTCGCGTGGAGAGCGCCGTAGGCGCCAGGCGCCGAGTGCGAAAATCCACACAGGCCTGCGTGCACAATGTGCGGAAATCCGCACATTTTCACCGCCCCTATCGGCGGAAGTCTTCTGGGCGAATCCCGTATTTCGTCAATTTATCGTAAAAGGTCTTTCTCGGCAGTTTCAGCGCCTTGGCCGCTTCGGAGGCATGGCCGTTCTGCCGCCCGAGCGCCGCGATCAGCAGGGCGCGCTCGACCCGCGCCATCTGCTCGACCAGACCAAGGCCGGCGGCCTCGCTGACCTCCTCGGGCATGCCCAGTACAAAGCGCATCGCCGCGCTCATCAGGGAACGCGCATTGCCCGGCCAGTCCTGCGCCATAAGCGAGGCGAGGTGTTCGGGCGAAATCTCGGGCGGGTGGACCCCGGATTGCTCGGCCGCCTGCGCCACGTAGCGGCGGAACAGCACCGGGATGTCGTCCGGCCGCTCGGCGAGCGACGGAATGCGCACCCGGCTCACGTCCAGCCGGTAGAAAAGGTCGGCGTTCAGCGTCGTCTCATCCGGCTCGACAGTGCTGCCAGCCATGACGCGGGTGGCGTGGCGTTCCTCCAAAGCCTCGATCAGCGCGATCTGCGTATCTGCTGGCAGCCGTGTGATTTCATCAAGGAACAAAGCCCCGCCCCGGCTTGCTTCGAGCGCCTCGTGCAGCCCGCTGCGGTCCAGCCCGTCGGCGGCGCGTTTCTCGAACGGCGCCTGAGCCCGTGGCGAGCACATGTGGATCACTTCGGCAATCTTCGAGATGCCGCTGCCGGGCGGGCCGCTGACCAGCACCTCGGTATCGGTCTGCGCCACGCGACGCACCCGCGCCCGCAGCCCTTCGGCCAGCGCCGAGACGCCGAATATCAGGCGCGCCGCCGGATCGCCCGCCTCGCTCATCGCCTGTTCGGCCCGCGCCTCGAGCACTTTGCGCCGGGCCGCCAGCGCCCGGTTCATCACCGCAACCAGATCGGCGGGTGCGCAGGGCTTTTCAAGGAAGTCAAAGGCCCCCTGCTCCATCGCGGCGACCGCCATCGGGATGTCCGCCTCGCCGGTCAAAAGCACCACGGGCAGATCCTCATCCACCGCGCGGGCATGGCCCAAAAGGTGAAACCCGTCGCGCCCCGGCATGCGGATATCAGACAGGATCACCCCCGGAAAATCGCGGGTGATATGATCCTTGGCCGCGACGAATGACCCGGCGACGATGGGTGTCAGCGCGGCAAGGTCAAGCGTCTGCGCCAGCGCCTCGCGCACGGCGCTGTCGTCTTCGACCAGAAGCACCATATCGCTCATGCGGCCTGTTCCTCTTGCCAGGGTTCAAGATGCACGGTGAATTCCGCGCCGCCCGCCTCGCTGTTGCGGCCCCGGATATCGCCGCCAAAACTCTGCACCAGCCCGTATGAGATCGAAAGCCCCAGCCCCATGCCTTCGGAAAGGCCCACAGCTTTTGTCGTGTAAAACGGGTCGAATATCTTTTCGGGATCGTCGATGCCGGGGCCGGTATCGCGGATCAGCACGGTCAGCGGCGGGCCTTGGTCTATGGCGACAGTCAGGCTCTTTTCGCTCTGGTTCTGCATCGCGTCGATGGCATTGGTCACGAGGTTGAGGAACACCTGCCCCAACCGCACCTCGCCGCCCCGCGCCCAGACCGGGCCCGGGGGACGGTCGTAGTGTAGTGTCACACCTTCCTGTTCCAGCCGCGCCGAGACCATTTCCAGCACGCTGTCCAGCGCCGCCACCACGTCGACCCGACGCGGTGTTTCGCTTTCCTGCCGCGAGAAGGTGCGCAGGTTCTGGATGATCCGGCCCATGCGCCGCGCCAGTTCAGAGATCCGGCCAAGGTTGGCGGCGGCCACGTCATCGCGTCCACGTTCGAGATATTGCGCCCCGTTCTCGGCGAAGGAACGGATTGCCATAAGCGGCTGGTTCAACTCGTGACTGATGCCCGCGCTCATCTGGCCCAAAGCTGAGAGTTTACCCGCCTGAACGAGATCCGCCTGCGCTCGGGTCAGCGCGGCCTCTGCCTCCTGCCGCTCGGCGATTTCGCGGCGCAGCCGGGTGTTGGTGGTCGACAGGGCGCGGGTACGCTGCGCCACGCGGGCTTCGAGCACGGCATTGGCCTCGGCCAGCGTGCGCCGCCGGATCGTTGCCACGAAAAGCGTCGCGCCAAAGGCAAGGCAGATCGCCGCCACCGCCGCCGCCTGCAACCCTGCCAACCGCCGCGCCGGGGCGATGTCAACAAGCACTTCGCCGGTCAGGCCCACCGTGGGCATGGTCTGCGCCAGATGCAGCGCTCGTGCGGGCAGATACGGCCCCCAGCCCATCTCCCATATCTCGTGGCCTGAAAACATCCATGTCCGGAAGGCGCCCGCCGTGCCATCGGGCGCAACTAGTCCGATTCCTCCCGCCGGACGGTCCCAGCCCAGAAGTTCCGAGCGGTTGGTCACGAAAACATCGCCGCTCAGATCGGTGAAAAGGACCGCCGGATTGTCGCCGCGCCATGCCTGTTCGATCAGCTCGATATCGGCGACGAGAACCAGCGCGCCGCGCACCGCGCCACCCGGCGCGAAACTGGGCGCGGCAAAGAAATAGGCGCGCTGCCCGCCCAACTGCCCGTGATCGCGCCCAAGCGCGCCCTGCGTCGCCCGCTGGAAATAGGGCGTGCCGCTGATGTCTTCGGGGCTGTCCAGCTCGGCACTGGCAATCACCCGGCCATCGCGATCCGCATAGATGATATCCATTGCGCCGGTCTTGTCGGCCACCTCGCGCAAGAGCCCGTTGGCCGCCCCCACCCGTTCGGGCAGGTTCAGCCGCTCAAGCCCCGGATGGTCGGCCATCAGCACAGCAAGTTCCTGATATGTCTGCAATTGTGTCGCCAAACGGTCGCTGGCCAGCGCCAGATCGGATTCCGCGCGGCGCGCAAGCTGATCAAGCGCCTGATCGTAGCCATAGCGCCAGACAACGCCGGTTAGCGCGGCGACGGCCAGCAGGAAGACCGGCACGACAAGGTTGAAAGGTTTGATCCAGCTTTTCATCGCGCCCAGACTATCAGGCGCGGGCTTGCATTGACCAGTGGCGCCTGACAAAGCTCTGCCGCATGAAGCAGTTGCGCCAATCCCCGGGTGATCCCGCGTTCGTCCAGAACCCCTATCCGTTCTACGCGGCAGCGCGTGCAGAGGGGCATCTGCATCATTGGACCGATTATGGGATGGTCGCCGCCTTTTCCCACGAAGCTGTCAGTTCACTGCTGCGCGACAAGCGCATGGGTCGCGAGGTGCCGTCCGAAATGGCGCAGCCGCCGCGCCCCGAGCTGGCCGCCTTTGACGCGATCGAGGCGCATTCCATGCTGGAAATCGAACCGCCGCGCCACACAAGGCTGCGCGGACTGGTATTGCGCGCCTTTACCTCGCGCGCCATTGCCGCGCTGGCCGGGGATATCGAAGCTCTCTGCCATGAGCTGATCGATGGTTTTCCGGCCGAGCCTTTCGATCTGCTTCCGACCTATTGCACCGAGATCCCGCTGCGCACCATCGCGCGGCTGCTCGGTGTGCCCGAGGATATGTGCCCGAACCTGCTCGCGTGGTCGCATGCGATGGTCGCGATGTATCAGGCCGAAACGCCACCCGGCACTGCCGAGGCCGCCAACCGTGCGAGTGCCGAGTTCACCGCCTATCTGACCGATTTCATCGAACACCGCCGCCAAGCGATGCAGGATTCGCCGCCCGATGACCTGATAACGCGGCTGATCACGGTGCAGCAATCCGATGGCGACCGGCTGAGCATGGAGGAGCTTATCGCGACCTGCGTTCTGCTGCTGAATGCCGGGCACGAGGCGACCGTGCACAGCCTTGGCAACGGCATCAAGGCGCTGGTGGAGCATGGGTTTGGCATGGAGTGCCTGACCGATGAAGCCGTGGCGGGCACGGTCGAAGAGATCCTGCGTTACGACCCGCCGCTGCATATGTTCCAGCGCTATGCCTACGAGGATTTCGAGGCCTTCGGACATGAATTCAAACGCGGCGATCAGGTCGCGCTCTTGCTGGGAGCAGCGAACCGTGACCCGGCCATCTGGCCCGATCCGGACCGGTTCGACCCAACGCGCAAACCTCTGACCCATTCGGCCTTCGGGGGCGGTGCGCATTTCTGCGTCGGCGCGCCGCTGGCGCGGCTGGAGATGCAGATCGCGCTGCAGGTGTTGTTCCGGCGATGCCCGGATCTGTCACTGGCACAGGCTCCGGTCTATGCCGACAGCTACCATTTCCACGGGCTGTCGGCGCTGATGATCAGTGCCTGATCAGGCGAAACGACCGCTGCGCTGAAGCACTTCGATCTGGTAACCATCGGGATCGGCCACAAAGAAGAACCGTGCAATCAGCACACCGTCGCGCTCGAATTCCACGATCTTTCGCGGAGCAAAGCCCGCCGCCTCGAACCTTGCGTGTTCGGCGTCAAGATCATCGACGCTGAATGCCATGTGGCCATAGCCGTCGCCAAGGTCGTAAGGCTCGATGCGTTCCTTGTTGATGGTCAGCTCAAGCTCATGCCCGGCCTCTTCGTTCCAGAGATAGACCAGCGTGAAGTCGTCGAAATCCAGACGGTCGCTCTGCGTCAGCCCGAAAGCGTCGCGGTAAAAGGCGACCGAGCGAGCTTCGTCCAGAACGCGGATCATGGTGTGGATGGCTTTGGCCATGTGCGGTCCTTTCCTGAGGGTTTGGCCCCCGCTATAGGCATCCCGTTCGCGTCTTTCCACCCCGCCCAGTTACGTTGAAATCAGGTGGAAATCTGATCGAGCGGCAGCATCGTGGTCGATTTGATTTCCTCCATCGACAAAAGCGCGGTGACATTATGCACCCGCACCTCCGAGATCAGCGCCTGATAGAACTGGTCATAGGCGCGCGCGTTCTTGACGCGCACCTTGAGGATATAGTCGATGTCGCCCGCCAACCGGTGCGCCTCTTGCACCTCGGGGCGGTCGCGCAGCGCCTTGAGAAAGGCCGCCTGCCATTCCGCCTCATGTTCGGAGGTGCGGATCAGCACGAAAAAGCAGGCCTCGAAACCCAGCGCCTCGGCATCCAGAACCACGGTCTGCTGCCCCATGATCCCAGCCTCGCGCAGCTTGCGGATTCGATTCCAGACCGGGGTCTTGGATGAGCCGACAGCCTTGGCGATATCGTCCAGCGACTGGCTGGCGTCGCGCTGCACTTCGGCCAGAATTTTCCGATCCACGTCGTCGATGCGAACTGACATTCCTGTTTCTTTCCTTGTTTGGGTCGATTGTCCCGACTTGCGGCCAAATTGGAACGAATGTCCTTATTTGACAACCCCCATAGCGATTTGAAGGGAATATTTCCTATATTGCAGGTCAAGTCAAACAAACGGGCGGAGCCTGCGCGATGCAACATTTCCCGATCTTTCTGGCAGTACAGGGCCAGCGCATCACCCTTTCGGGCGGTGGTGAAGCCGCGCTTGCCAAGCTGCGCCTGCTGATGAAGACAGAGGCACGGATCGACGTGTTTGCCGCCGCTGTCGCCCCGGAAATCGAAACATGGGCGAGCGAGGGCAAACTGACCCTGACCCGCCGCACGCTTGCAAGTGGCGATGTGGACGGCTCGGCGCTGTTCTATGCCGCTGACGAGGATGAGGCCGAGGACTCCCGCACCGCAGGGCTTGCCCGCGCTGCCGGAGTGCTGGTGAACGTGGTCGACAACCTGCATGACAGCCAGTTCATCACACCCGCCATCGTTGATCGTGACCCGGTCACCGTCGCCATCGGCACCGAGGGCGCGGCCCCGGTGCTGGCCCGTGCGATCAAGGCCGATCTCGAGGCGCGCCTTCCGGTGACGCTTGGGCCGCTGGCGCGGATCGGCAAAGCCTTTCGCAAAGTGGCCGAGGCGCTGCCCTTTGGCCGTGCGCGGCGTGATTTCTGGGCCGATTACTATTTCAACGCAGGTCCTCGCGCGATGGATGAGGGCGGCGAAACCGCCGTTCACCCGGCGCTTGACGCGTTGCTGAACGATCACCTGACGCGACCGCAGCGCGACGGTCACGTGGCCTTTGTCGGCGCGGGTCCGGGCGATCCGGAACTGCTGACGCTCAAGGCCCGCCGCGCGCTGGACGAGGCAGACGTCGTGATCTACGACCGCCTGATTTCCAAGGAAATCCTTGAACTTGCCCGCCGCGAGGCGCTGATGCTCGATGTTGGCAAGGAAGGCTTTGGCCCATCGACCCCGCAAGAGGTCATCAATGACCTGCTGGTGGAACACGCCCGAAAAGGCGCACAGGTCGTGCGGCTGAAATCCGGCGACAGCACCGTGTTCGGACGGCTGGATGAGGAAATCGATGCCTGCGACGCGGCGGGTGTCACCTGGCATATCGTGCCGGGCATCACCGCTGCTTCGGCTGCCGTGGCCGGGATTGGCCAGAGCCTGACGAAACGGGGCCGCAACGCGTCCGTGAGGTTCCTGACCGGCCATGACATGAAAGGTTTTGCCGATCACGACTGGGCCACGCTCGCGCGCCCGGGCGAGGTTGCCGCGATCTACATGGGTAAGAAATCCGCCCGTTTCATCCAGGGCCGCCTGATCATGCACGGGGCCGACCGCGCCACGGCGATCACCGTGATCGAAAACGCCTCGCGTCCCGATCAGCGCATTCTTTCGACAACGCTCGACACCCTGCCGACCGATCTGGCCGAGGCCGAGATGACCGGCCCTGCCCTTACATTTTACGGCCTCGCCCCGCGCGCGGCTGCCCTTGCCCTGCCCGAGATGCAAAAGGAACTCGCCTGATGGCCCGCCCCTTTACCCCCAAAGTCGTCACCGCAAATGCCCTTCTTGAAGGCGACGTGATCTATCAGACCGCCGATGACCGCTGGTCTCGCGCGCTTTCCGAGGCCGAGGTGCTGCGCGACGAGGCGCTGGCCAAGCAACGGCTCGATTTTGCCGCACAGCAGGCCGGCGAAGTAGTCGGTGCCTATCTGGCCGAGGTCAAGATCGGCGCGAACGGCCCCGAGCCCACCCATTTCCGCGAGGAATTCCGCCTGACCGGCCCGTCGAACTATTTCCACGGCAAACAGGCCGAAACCGCCTCCTGATCCGAACAAGACCCATCCGATGCCCCGCGCGGGGCTGGTGAAAGGAAAGACCATGTATCAATATACCGATTTCGACCGCGATTTCCTTGCGGAACGCAATGCCCAGTTCCGCGCACAGGTCGAGCGCCGCATCGACGGCTCGCTGACCGAGGACGAATTCAAGCCGCTGCGCCTGATGAACGGCGTCTACCTGCAACTGCACGCCTATATGCTGCGCGTGGCGATCCCCTATGGCACGCTGAACTCGGCGCAGATGCGCCAGCTCGCCCTGCTGGCCGAAAAGTGGGACAAGGGTTATGGCCATTTCACCACCCGCCAGAACATCCAGTACAACTGGCCACAGCTGCGCGACATTCCCGATATGCTCGACGCGCTGGCCGAGGTTGGCCTGCACGCGATCCAGACCAGCGGCAACACAATCCGCAACGTGACGGCGGACCATTTCGCCGGGGCCGTTGGCGATGAAATCGCCGACCCGCGCCCGGTGGCCGAGCTCATCCGCCAGTGGTCCACCGATCACCCGGAATTCCAGTTCTTGGGCCGCAAGTTCAAGATCGCCGTGACCGGGGCCGAGCATGACCGTGCCGTGACCCGCGCCCATGACATCGGGCTGCGCATGGTGCGCCGCCACGGTCAGCCGGGTTATGAGGTGATCGTCGGTGGCGGTCTGGGCCGGACGCCGATGATCGGCAAGGTGATCCGCGAATTCCTGTCGCAAGAGGATCTGCTGCCCTATCTGGAATCCGTCCTTGCGGTTTATAACCAGCTTGGCCGGCGCGATAACAAGTACAAGGCGCGCATCAAAATCACTGTGCACGAAAACGGCATCGAGAAAATCCGCGAGTTGGTCGAGGCCGAATTCCCTGCCCGTCGCGCGCGCTTCAACGGTATCGATCAGGTGCTGCTTGCCAAGTTCGAGGCGGCCTTTGCCAACCCGGAATTCCGCACCGCTTCGAGTGACGTCTATGACGTAGCGCACGGGTCTGACCCGGTGTTCCGCGCCTGGGCCGATACCAACCTGTTCGCGCACAAGGCGCCGGGCTATTCCATCGTCTCGATCAGCCTGAAGGCGCATGGCAAAACGCCAGGCGACGCGACGGCCGAGCAGATGCGGGTGATGGCGGATCTGGCCGAGCAATACGGTCATGACGAGCTGCGCATCAGCCATGAGCAGAACGTGATTCTGCCCCATGTCCACAAATCCGACCTGCCCGCGCTGCACGCGACGCTGAAAAAGCACGGGCTGGCGACGGCGAATATCGGGCTGATCTCGGATATCATCGCCTGCCCCGGCATGGATTACTGCGCGTTGGCCACGGCCCGTTCGATCCCGATCGCGCAGGAAATCGCGACCCGCTTTGACGAGCTGAAGCTGGAACACGATGTCGGTCCGCTCAAGATCAAGATTTCGGGCTGCATCAACGCCTGCGGTCACCACCACGTGGGCCATATCGGCATTCTCGGTCTCGACCGTGCGGGCGTGGAAAACTACCAGATCACGCTGGGCGGTGACGGCACCGAGGATGCGACCATCGGCGAACGCGCCGGCCCGGGTTTCTCGGCCGAGGAGATCGTGCCTGCCATCGAACGGCTGGTGCTTGGCTATCTCGACCTGCGCGACAACCGCGAGGAAACCTTCCTCGACGCCTACCGCCGGTTGGGGGCCGCGCCCTTCAAGGCCGCGCTTTACCCCGAGGCCCGGGCCGATGCCGCTTGATCGTCCGATGATACCCCCCTTGGACAAAACGTCCGACGCGCCGGTCGATCCCGCACTGGCCGAGCGCGTCGCGGCGCTGAACGCCCGGTTCCGCCACCACAGCGCGACCGAGGTGATGAAGGGTGCCCTGCGCGATGCTGGCCATATCGCGCTGGTGTCGAGCTTCGGCGCGGAATCCGTCGTGCTCTTGCACATGGCGGCCGTGATCGACCGCAAAGTGCCGGTGCTGTTCATCGACACCGAGATGCTGTTTACCGAAACGCTGGTCTACCAGTCCGAGGTGAGCGAGCGTCTGGGGCTGAAGAACGTGCACATCATCCGTGCGGCGGATATTGCAAAGCATGACCCGGACAATACGTTGCACCAGCGCGATACGGATGCTTGCTGCGCCCTGCGCAAAACCGTGCCGCTGAACGCCGCGCTGGCGGATTTCGACGGCTGGATCACCGGGCGCAAACGGTTTCAGTCCGGCACCCGCGCCGCGCTCGATTTTTTCGAGGTTGAGGCAGGCACCGGCCGGATCAAGGTCAACCCGCTGGCGCACTGGGCGCCCGAGGACGTGCGCAACTACATGGAAGAAAACCGCCTGCCGCGTCACCCGCTGGTGGCCAAGGGCTATCCCTCGATCGGCTGCGCACCCTGCACCTCGCCGGTGAAGCCCGGCGAAGACCCGCGGGCCGGGCGCTGGCGCGATCAGGACAAGGAAGAATGCGGCATCCATTTTGTGAATGGCAAGATGGTGCGAACAGGAGCGACATCATGAGCTTTATCGTAAAAGACACCGGTTTCATGTCGGACGACTGGCAGGGCGGCTTTGCCACTGCCGACGAACGCCCGAACGAGGCGCGCGGTCTCGATCTGCCTTCGGATGCGGATGTGACCGAGCTTGGCCCCCTGCTGGATCAGGTTGAAATGATCCGCGTAGATTTCCCAAGCTTCGCCGACGGGCGCGGGTTCACCATCGCGCGGCGGCTGCGGCTGATGGGCTTTACCGGGCGGCTGCGGGCCAAGGGTCATGTGATTGCCGATCAATATGCGATGGCGCGCCGGTCCGGTTTCGACGAGGTCGAGATCGACGATGCGCTGGCTGCCCGCCAACCGGAAGATCAGTGGCTTGCCCGCGCAAATTGGAAGCAACACGACTATCAGGCAAGGCTGCGCGGCTAAACGCCCCTTTCCTTCCCCCCTTTCAACGCTTACTGGAAAAAGGAGCCGGTCCCCGGGGCCGGTATTCGCCTATGACAGAAATGAGACCTGTGACCGATACCGTGACCGAAGCCACTCCCGTCAAGACGCCCACCCTGCCCGACGCCCAGACCGTAACTTCGGTCAAGCACTGGACCGACCGGCTCTTTTCGTTCCGCGTGACTCGTCCCGCCTCGCTGCGCTTTCGCTCGGGCGAATTCGTGATGATCGGGCTGATGGGCGATCCGGATCCCAAGACCGGCAAGCAGAAACCGCTGCTGCGCGCCTATTCCATCGCCTCGCCCGCATGGGACGACGAGCTGGAGTTCTATTCGATCAAGGTGCAGGACGGCCCGCTGACATCAAAACTTCAGCACATCCAGCCCGGCGACCAGATCATCCTGCGTCCGAAACCCGTGGGCACGCTGGTGCATGACGCACTGCTGCCCGGCAAGCGTCTGTGGTTCTTTGCCACCGGCACCGGTTTCGCGCCCTTCGCCTCGCTCCTGCGCGAGCCGGAAACCTACGAGAAATACGACCAGATCATCATGACGCATACCTGCCGCGACGTGGCAGAGCTCGACTATGGCCGTGAACTTGTCGAAAGCCTCAAGGACGATCCGCTGATCGGCGAGCTGGTGGGCGACAAGGTCAAGTACTACCCGACCACTACCCGCGAGCAGAGCCCCAAGATGGGCCGCATCACCAACCTGCTGAACGATGGCACCGTCTTCGCCGATCTGGGGATCGAGCCGATCACCCCGGAAACCGACCGGGGCATGGTTTGCGGCAGCCTCGATTTCAACAAGGACATGAAGGACGTGCTCGAAGCCTTTGGCCTGCGCGAGGGCGCCAATTCCGATCCCAAGGAATACGTGGTCGAAAAGGCCTTTGTCGGCTAATTCCCGCGCGCATTTCTGAACGACAAAAGGCGACCCTGGGGTCGCCTTTTTCATTTTATTTCAGACAGGTGAACCCGTTCAGACGCTTTCTTCCTGATATCCCGGCGCCAGCGTGCCGATGAAAACCAGTGTAAAGAAGAACAGGGTCGGAAGCGAGGTTTCACGGAACAGCGGCAGGGTGTCAAAAGCATGCGCATCCGCGAGCAGCAGCAACAAAAGCCCGCCCGAAACGATGACGCCCACGATCGCAGAGACAAAGCTCGCATCCGAGTTCCGGTGCCATGTTGCCAGCCGATAGCACAGCAGCAGAAAGCCAAGCGAGGTGCCGGTCGCCATCCGGTCATCAAGACCGATGTTCACGCCAAACAACTCTTCAAGCTTCATGCCATACAGAAGGCTTCCCAGCACGATATTGATCCCGGCAATGGCGGCAACCGCGCCAAGCATGAACATGCCCACCACACGGCGGTTACCGGCGTTTTCCGTCAGAAGGTACGCCGCACCGCAGGCCATGATGAAACAAATGGTCGTACTCGGGACCATCGCATGCGCATTGGCGCGCAACCGCACCAGCCAGTCGATATTCAGCCCCCATCCGACCAGAAGAACAAGAAAGGCCAGCCCCCCGACGATGCCCAGCGCCTTGTCTGAAACATCGCGGAAAAGATTTATCCGTAGCATCCCCGAACACCCCGAACTCTTAAAATGAAATGCACCGAATCTTTCCCGGAACCCGGCACTTCAGGTAAATTACCCGCAAACGCGACAGTCTCAAAAAAAAATCGGAACCTTGTCGGAACAAAATGCGTTGGGTGATGCCCATGCGCGAATTCTGGCAATCAGCCGGGTTTTGCCTGTAAGTTTTGCAATCCCTAAGGCTTTTCACCGGATTTGCGACTTGAACCGGAACACGCCTAAGATTAGGTTTGCACTTCATTAATTACAACGATCAAAGGACCGATTCCATAGCCCGCAGACCTCATAACGCGCCCCCGACCAGAGAAACCGGCCCGCGCGTCAACGAAAAGATCCGTGCAAACGAAATCCGCCTGATCGGCGCGGATGGCGACAATGTAGGCGTCGTAAGCCCCGAGCGCGCGATGCAGTTGGCAGAAGAAGCCGGCCTCGACCTTGTCGAGATCTCGCCCAACGCGAACCCGCCCGTCTGCAAGATCATGGATTTCGGCAAGTTCAAGTACGAGACCCAGAAACGCGAGGCCGAGGCCCGCAAGAAGCAGAAGATCATCGAGGTCAAAGAGGTCAAGTTCCGGCCCAACACCGATACGCATGACTATGACGTCAAGATGCGTAACGTGTTCAAGTTCCTGGAAAACGGCGACAAGGTAAAGATCACCCTGCGTTTCCGGGGCCGCGAGATGGCGCACCAGAACCTTGGCCGCGAGCTGCTTGAACGCGTCGCCGAAGACACCAAGGAAATCGGCAAGGTGGAAAACTTCCCCAAGATGGAAGGCCGCCAGATGATCATGCTGATCGGCCCGATGCCCAACAAGGGCTGATCCGCCCCCCTTTTATAGAAAAAGCCCCGTTTTCACGGGGCTTTTTTATTGTCTCGGGAAACCGGGGCGCTGTGCCCCGCCTCCTCAGGCCGCCGCCGTCACCGCGCGCTTGGTCATGACACCGATCAGGTGGGCCCGGTATTCGGACGACCCGTGAATGTCCGAAATCATCCCCTCTGCCGAGGCGCTCAAGCCCTCCAGCGCCGATGCCGAGAAATCGCCCGACAGAGCCTCTTCCGCCTCGGTCCAGCGAAACACGCCTTCATTCGAGGCCCCGGTCACCGCAACGCGCACGCCACCTGCGTATTTCGCGACAAATACCCCGACCAGTGGGAAACGCGACGCGGGCTGCTCGAACTTCTGATAGTTCGACTTCTCCGGGATCGGGAGCTTCACCGCCGTGATGATCTCGCCCTCTTCCAGCGCCGTGGTGAACATGCCCTGGAAATAGTCATCCGCCGCGATCTCGCGCCGGTCGGTCACCACCGTCCCGCCCGAGGCAAGCAGCGCCGCCGGGTAACAGGCCGAAGGATCGTTATTGGCAAGGCTGCCGCCCATGGTACCACGATTGCGCACCGCCGGGTCCCCGATCTTCGACGCAAGCCCGGCCAGCCCCGGATACGACGCCGCTGCCTCGCGTGCCACCGTGCCATGGGTGGTCCCCCCGCCGATGACCAGCTGATCGCCGTCCTTCTTCACGCCCTTGATCTCGTCGATCGCCGTCAGGCTCACCAGTTTCGACGGCATCGCAAGACGCTGCTTCATCGTCGGCAACAATGTCTGACCGCCGCCCAGCGCCTGCGCATCCTCTTCGGACAGCGCCTTGACCGCATCCGCGACCGTGGTGGGCTGCTCAAACTCGAAATTATACATCCGTTCGCTCCTTGAAAAACCGGGATCTTTCCCGTTTTCCTCTTGCTCCAAATACTCCGGGGGTCCGGGGGCTGGCCCCCGGCTCCGCCGCTTGCCCTCAGCTCGACGCCCCGCCGAGCGAACGACCCTCTGCCGTTCCGTGCCCCGTGGCCGCCGCGCCGTTCATCGCGGCCCAGACCCGGGCGGGCGACATGGGCATGTCGATATGGGGCACATCCTTACCGCCCGAGTTCAGCGCGTCAATCACCGCGTTGACCACCGACGGGGGCGACCCGATGGCCCCGGCCTCGCCACAGCCCTTCACACCCAACGGGTTATGGGTACAGGGCGTGGCGCAGGAATGATCCACCTCGAAATTCGGCAGGTCCGCAGCACGCGGCATGGCATAATCCATGTAGCTTGCCGACAGCAGCTGCCCGTTTTCGTCATAGACGCAGTTCTCAAGCAGCGCCTGCCCGATTCCCTGCGCCAGCCCCCCATGGACCTGTCCCGACACGATCATCGGGTTGACGACGTTGCCGAAATCATCCGCCGCCATCATCCGCTCGATGGTAACCTTGCCGGTGTCCGGATCGACCTCGACCTCGCAGGCATAGGCGCCCGAGGGGTAGGTAAAGTTGCTCGGGTCGTAAAAGGCGGTTTCCTCCAGCCCCGGCTCGATATCTTCAAGCGGGTAGTTATGCGGCACGTAAGCTGCCAGGCAGACATCGCCCCAGGCCACGGATTTATCCGTGCCCGCAACGCTGAACGCACCATCCTTCAGCTCGATATCCGCATCCGAGGCTTCCATCAGGTGGGCCGCGATCTTCTTGGCCTTGTTGATGACCTTCTCGGCGGCGCGCACCATGGCGGACCCGCCCACAGCCAGCGAGCGCGAGCCATAGGTTCCCATGCCCATCGGCGTATTGGCCGTATCGCCATGCACGATCTCGACCATGCTTTCATCGATGCCGATCATATCGGCAATCACCTGCGGAAAGGCGGTTTCATGCCCTTGTCCGTGGCTGTGTGAACCGGTCATCACCACAAGCCCGCCGGTCGCATTCACCCGCACGGTGGCCGATTCATAAAGCCCCGCGCGCGCGCCAAGCTGCCCCACAAGGTTCGACGGCGCGATGCCGCAAGCCTCGATATAGCAGTTGATGCCCAGACCGCGCAGCTTGCCCTTGGCCTCGCTTTGCTTGCGGCGCTCGGCAAAACCCGCAATGTCGGCCATCTCTTCCAGCTTGTCCATCGTCGCGCCGTAATCGCCGGTGTCATAGGTCACCGCGACAGGCGTGTCATAGGGGAACTCGGTGATGAAATTCTGCCGGCGCAGCGCGATCGGGTCGACCCCAAGCTCGCGCGCCGCCTTGTCGATCACCCGTTCCAGCTGATAGGTCGCCTCGGGCCGTCCGGCGCCGCGATAGGCATCCACCGGCACCGTGTTCGTGAACACCGCTTTCACGTTCACATAGATGTTCGGCGTCTTGTAATTCCCCGCCATCAGCACCCCGTGCAGCCATGTGGGCACGCTTGGCGCAAAGGTCGACAGATACGCGCCCATGTTGGCGTGGGTCTCGGTCCGGATGGCGGTAAAGTTGTTGTCCGCATCCAGCGCCAGCTCGATCTTGGTCACGTGATCGCGCCCATGCGCATCCGAGATGAACGCCTCGGACCGCGAGCTTGTCCATTTCACCGGGCGGTTGATCGCCTTGGCAGCAAAGGTACAGAACGCCTCTTCGGCATAGTGGAAGATCTTGGTGCCGAAACCACCGCCCACATCGGGGGCGACCACGCGCAGCTTGTGCTCGGGGATCCCCAGCACGAAAGCGCCCATGAGCAGGCGGATCACATGCGGGTTCTGCGAGGTGGTATAAAGCGTCGAATTGCCGGTGCCGCGTTCGAAATCGCCCACGGCGACGCGCGGCTCCATCGGGTTGGCCACCAGCCGGTTGTTGACCAGTTCAAGCGTGGTCACATGGGCCGCGTTCTGGATGGCTTCCTCGACCGCGCCCTTGTTTTCCTCGACGAAACCCCAGTCATAGCAAAGGTTCGACGTCAGATCGTCATGCACCTTGGTGGCGCCTTCCTTGAGCGCCTCTTTCATGTTGATGACGGCGGGCAGTTCCTCGAGATCGACCTCGATCGCCTCGGCCGCATCGCGCGCCTGCTCGGCGGTGTCGGCCACCACGGCGGCAATCGGATCGCCCACATGGCGCACCTTGCCCTGTGCCAGCACCGGGTGCGGCGGCTCCTGCATGACTTCGCCGTGACGGTCGGTCACCTGCCAGCCGCAGGGCAAACCCCCAATGCCTTCGAAATCCTTGCCCGTAAATATCCGCACCACGCCGGGCATGGCCTCGGCGGTGCTGGAATCTATGCCGTTGATCTTTCCATGCGCCACGTCCGAGCGCAGAAAGTAGACATGGGCCTGTCCACGAATGTTGATGTCGTCAGTATAGTTCCCGGCTCCGGTCAAAAACCGCACGTCTTCGCGCCGCTTGCTGCTGGCGCCGATGCCGCTGTCCTTTGGCATGGGTAAACTCCTCCCTGGATGGTGCACATCTTTGGCGCACCGATGATTGCTGCCCCGCCTTCCCTTCCACCTCTTGTCAGGTGTCCTCCAAAGGGGCCGGCAGGTTTGTTGGCGGTCAGCCCCTCAGGGCAAGACTGCGATCTTATTCCGCGGCAATGGCGCCGACATCCTGACCGGACGCTGCGAGGACTGCCTTGACGATGTTGTGATAGCCGGTGCAGCGGCAGATATTGCCCTGCAGGTACTCACGGATCTCGGTTTCGCTTGGCTTGGGGTTTTCCTTGAGCAGCGCCGCCGCGCTCATCACCATGCCCGGTGTGCAGAATCCGCATTGCAGCCCGTGATGATCCTGAAACGCCTGCTGGATCACGTTGAGCGACCCATCGGCATTGGCCTGACCTTCGATGGTGGCCACCTCGGCCCCTTCGGCTTCGAGCGCGAGCATGGTGCAGGATTTCACCGCGTCGCCGTTCACATGCACAAGACAGGCACCGCATTGCGAGGTGTCGCAGCCCACATGCGTCCCGGTCAGCCCGGCCTGTTCGCGCAGGAAGCTGACCAGCAGAGTGCGGCCCTCGACCTCGCCGGAAACGGATTTTCCGTTCACCGTCATTTTCACAGATGTCATTCAGATCCTCCCTCGGGATTAAGTGCTTAGCAATTAGTTAAACACGAGGCCAAAGGATTGAGAACCGAAATTTTATGCGCCTTTGGTCTTATGGCCGTTCGCGGTCGGTGCTGACCGACCCGGCATCACTCTTGGTTCTTGCCCGACCTCGGCTGGGGACGGGTCGGGATTTCTTTGAGCAGACCGCCCACCCCCATCGCTGCGATCCCCGCGCTGGTGACCTCCAGCCCGCAGAGCGTTCGCTCAATCACCCAGTCGATCCCGCTCAGCGCCGGAGAGCGCGCGCTGCCCGGCAGGCCGATCACCGGGCGTTCGCCCCTGTCGGCACCGAGATGGCCCAGAAACAACAGGTTGCCGGGATCAACGGGCATGCCGAACCGGGTCATCGTGCCACCGGCGGCGCGCAGCGCCTCGGGCGCGATGTCATGCGGGTCGGAGGTGGCCGAACCGGTGAGGATCAGAACAAGGTCTTCGGTGGTTTCGGCAATCGCCGCCCCGAGGGCATCGGTCGCATGGGGCACGGTGCGACGCGGTGACAGGGTCACGCCCATCCGCTCCATCCGCGCCTGCATCATCCGCCAACCCTTGTCGCCCGCATCGCGCGAGACCAGCGTTTCGATCAGCACCGCCGTTTTCAGGGCCACCGGAGCGACGCGCACCGCGCCCAGCGCCTCGGCACAGGCGGCTTGCAGATCGCTTTCTGGCACGGCGTACGAGATGATCTTGACCGTCGCCACCATGCCGCCCGCATCCATGCGCTGCCAGCGCGGGACCGTGGCCAGCGTGATCATCGGCTGCACCGCGTTGACCGCATTCACCCGCGCCGCATCGATCACCGCCACGCCGGGGTGATTGGCCAGCAGGTTGACCCGGCCCGTAAAAGGCTCGCTCAGATGTACTCCCGCGCCTGACGGGTCGGGCACCAGCGCATGCGCCAGCCGCAAGGCCGAGGCATCCTCGCCGATATCGCCGGGTTCCAGCTGCGCGACGGTAATTTCATACCAGCCCTCGGCCAGCAGCGCCGCCATATCCTGCTCGGCGAGCAGCTTGCCCTTGCGCAGCCGCCCAGCCGTCAGTTGCACGGAATGCGCAAGGACATGGCCCTGCGCCTTTTCGGTGGGGATCACACCGAATTTCATCCCTTGCGCAGCACCTGTGTCATCTGCGCCAGCACCGCAACCGCGATTTCCGACGGGCCAGCGGCGCCGATATCAAGCCCTATGGGGCCGTGGATGCGGGCGATATCATCATCTGTCATGCCCTCGGTCTTCATCCTTTCAACCCGCTTGGCATGGGTCCGGGTCGAGCCGAGCGCGCCGATGTAGAACACGTCCGAGCGCAGCGCCGCGATCAGCGCCGGGTCGTCGAGTTTCGGGTCATGGGTCAGCAGGACCAACGCGGTGCGGGCGTCGAGTCCGAGTTCCGCCACCGCCTCGTCCGGCCAGTCATGGCGCAGGGTCACCCCGGGAAAGCGCGCCTCGGAGGCGAAGGTTTCGCGCGGGTCGATCACTGCCGGGTCATAGCCCGCGATCTGCGCCATCGGCACCAGCGCCTGCGCGATATGCACGGCACCGACCACGATCAGCCGCAGGGGCGGGTTGTGAACGGCGACGAAAGTCTCTCCGTCTTCCTCGAAACCGGACCGGTCCATCCGCAGCCGGTTCGCATAGCCGTCACGGACGATACGGCGCGCGCCGCTGTTGATATTCACCTCGTAAGCCAGACTTTCCCGCCCCGAGCGCGCCTCGACCAGCTCGGCCAGCATCGCTTCGGGCAATGCCGCGCCGACGGGTTCGACCAGCACGCGGATCGTGCCGCCGCAGGCAAGCCCGACGGCAAAGGCATCGTCATCGCTTACCCCGAATTCGAGCACCCGGTGCTTGCCGTCCTCGATCGCCTCGAGCGCCTCGACGATCACCGCGCCTTCGACACAGCCGCCCGAGACCGAGCCTTCGATCTGCCCGCCGCCGCCAACTACAAGCTGCGCGCCAACGCGGCGCGGGGCGCTGCCCCAGGTCTCGACCACGGTCGCCAGCGCCGCGCCGGTTCCATCGCGAAACCAGTTGAGCGCGGTTTCCGGAATATTGTCGAAACGATCCATCGGTGTCTCCTTCTGGGCCGGGTGATATCCGTACAGCACCTGTACACCCCCTGTGCAGCATGCGTCGGACAAATCCCATATGGGCCCGCAGGGACTAGAAAGCAAAATGGCCGACCGCTGGCAACAGCGATCGGCCCTGGTCACGCCCTACGGCGCGAATGCTCAGTTCAACAGCGGTGTGATGCGGCGCACCGCAACCCGGCGGTTGGCGCTTTCGGCGGTTGCCGTCGGCACCTTGAGGTCGGATTCACCATAGCCCTGCACCACGAGGTTTTCCGGCGGCACGTCGAAGTACTCGGTCAGCGCCAGAGCAACCGTTTCCGCGCGTCGGTCGGACAGGGCAAGGTTCAGCCCGGCGGTACCGACCGCATCGGTATGGCCTTCGATCAGGAAGACGTCGGCAGGGTTCGCCTGAATCGCGTCACGCATGGCGGCGCCCAGCGCGGCGAGGTCCTGCGCCTGATCCGGGCGGATCACCGACGAGCCGGTTTCGAAGTTGACGTTATCCACTTCGATTTCGGGAACCAGACGGCGGACCGCGTCGATGTTCCGGATCTGCGACAGCGAGAAACGGCGTTCGATCTGTTCGCTCTGCGTGGCCTGCATCGCAAGTTGCAGGTCGTTGCGGCTTACGTTGTCATTATAGTAAACCGCGTCGCTCCGGTAAGTCGGCAGTTCGCTGACCTGAACCGACTCGACCTGACGGGTGTCGTCAAACAGCGTGACTTCGCGCCCGTCGGGCAGGATACGCGTACGACGCAGCACGCGGCCATCCGCTGCGCGGATCGTCACGACCTGGCTGCCATCGGCATTGGTCACGTAGTTGCGGGTCGAGCCATCGTTGAAGGTCTCGGTGCGCAATTCGCTGCCGGGACGCTGCAAGAGAACGTCATCGTCCTTGATGACGCGCAGACCGTTTTCGCCCTGAACAACAGCGCGGTCACCGGAATTGGTCACGACCTTGTCGTTGTTCTTGAGCAGCTGGCTGATTGCCAGTGCGCCAGCGCCAAGGATGGCGATCTTGCCAAGGTCCGAGATACCGTCATCGTCGTCTTCGACAACCTGATTGGCCGTGGTGTTGAATTCCTGGCTCGAGCTGCGCACGTCGCCTTCTTCGATACGGCGGGTGGTCACGTTGCCCTCGCCTTCGCTGCTGGCGGCGGCGGTTTCGGTCTGGATTTCGGCGGCGGCATCGGCCTGCGCCTGGCTATCCATTTCCGGCGCCGCGTCCTGATCAGCTGCGCGTGCGGCCTGGCGTTCGGCTTTGCGTTCCGCCTGACGTTCGGCTTTGCGTTCTGCCTGACGCTCCGCCTTGCGTTCCTCGGCGGTCAATGCGGCAGCAGCTTCGGCGGTGTTCGCGTTCTGCTGATCGGCATCGGCGGCCTGCTGTTGCTCGGCCTCTACGGCCTGCTCGGTTTCGGCGGCCTGCTGCTCTTCGGAGTTTGCTTCCTGAGCGGCAATCGCTTCCGCAGCGGCCTGTTCGGCCTCGGCGTCGCGTTCTGCCTGGCGTTCCGCTTTACGTTCTGCTTTGCGCTCAGCTTTACGTTCGGCCTTTTCCGCGGCTTTTTCGGCGGCGGCCTGATTTTCAAGACGCTCTTGCTGTTCGGCCTTTTCCATCTGGGGATCGGCTTCGCCCTGCGCGTAAACCGCATGTGGCATGGCCAGAGACCCGGCGATCAGCAGCGCCGTCGTGGATTTCAAAACCTGTTTCATCATACTCGTCCTTGTACAAACTAAACTTTCGACGTGTTGCTAAACGCAATGGTGCCGACTTGGGTTGCATCACAAGGAGGTAAATACACGTTTCAGGGTGCAATCAGGACTCGAGCAGGTCCATAAGGCGTTGTTTTTCCCCGTGATCTTCGCTGCGCGATATCTGCGCGGCAAGTTCTTCGAGCGAGGCGATGGAATGGCCCGCGCGAAAGCTGTCGACATGGGGCAGCATGGCCGCGATGCCGCGTGCCTTGGGCGCGAAGCCGTCCCAGCGCAACAGGGGATTGAGCCAGATCAGCCGCCGCGAGGACAGGTGCAGGCGTTCGGTTTCGCGGGCCAGCGCCTCGGGGTCGCCCCGATCGAGCCCATCTGTAATCAGTAGCACCACCGCCCCCTGCCCCATGACCCGGCGCGACCAGTCTCGGTTGAATTCATGCAGGCAGGCCCCGATGCGCGTGCCGCCCTCCCAGTCCTGCGCATCCGCCCCGGCGGATTTCAGCGCCGCGTCCACGTCGCGGGTCTGGACGTGACGGGTGATATTGGTCAGCCTTGTGCCAAAGGTGAAGGCGTGCACCCGCGACCAGCCCGCGCCGCGATTATTGGCAACCGCATGCAGGAAATGCAGGATCAGCCGGGAATACTGGCTCATCGAGCCCGAGATATCGCAGAGCGCAACAAGGTTGGGCCAGCGCGGGCGCGGCTCGCGCCGGGCGAGCGTGCGGAATTCCCCGCCCTGCCGCAGGGAATTGCGCAGCGTGCCGCGCCAGTCGATCCGGGGGCCGAGCGGCGCGGCCTGCAGGCGGCGCGACAGGATCGGTTTGACCGGCAGGGTCAACCGGGCAAGCATCCGTTTGGCCTCGGCGATTTCCTCGGTACTCATCTGTTCGAAATCGAGGGTGCGCAGCCTTTCCTCGCCGGAAATGGTCTGGCTCGCGTCGATCTCGATCAGCACCTCGTCTTCGGGAGACTCTCCGGTGTCGGGCGGTTCCGGCCCCTGCCCGTCGAGCAGCGCTTCGGCTGCGCGTTTCTCCGCCGCGTCGGCGGTGCGTTCCTCCTGCACGCCCCGGATCGCGGGCAGCATCATCGCCATCATGTGTTCGAGATAGCGCGGGTCGCGCCAGTAGAGCCGGAAAACCTGCGCAAAGACGAGGCGATGTTCCGGGCGCGACACGAAACAGGCGTGCAGCACCCAGTAAAAATCGGCCCTTTCGGTAAAGCCCGCCGCCGCGACCGCGCGGATCGCGTCGATCACCCGTCCCGGCCCCACCGGCAGCCCCGCCTTGCGCAGCGCGCGGGCGAAATGGAGGATGTTCTGCGCAAGTTTCGGGTTTTCCGGCAGATCGAGAGGGATATATTCGTTCATGCCGGACGGGTCTCGGGGGGCTCTGCCCCCCCGCGCTCTGCGCGGTCCCCCGGGATATTTTCAACCCAAAGAAGCATCAGGCGGGGGCGAGCGAGGCGCGGGCCTGATCGAGGATGCGTTTGGCCTCGGAGCCCTGCAGTTTGCGGATATCGTCCTGGTATTTCAGGATCGCACCCAGCGTGTCGGAGATCAGTTCAGGGCTGAGATTGATCACGTCGAGGGCGAGCAGGCATTTGGCCCAGTCGATGGTTTCGGCAACGCCGGGTTTCTTGAAAAGGTCCTCGGTACGCAACGCCTGCACGAAAGCGATGATCTCGCGGCTGAGGGTTTCGGCGGCTTCGGGGGCGCGCGCCTTGAGGATGTCGAGTTCGCGGTCAAAATCCGGGTAGTCGACCCAGTGATAGAGGCAGCGGCGTTTCAGCGCGTCATGGACTTCGCGGGTACGGTTGGAGGTGAGGATGACGATGGGCGGTTCGGGGGCCTTGATCGCGCCGATTTCCGGGATGGTGACTTGGAAATCCGAGAGGGCTTCGAGGAGGAAGGCCTCAAACGGTTCGTCGGTGCGGTCGAGTTCGTCGATCAGCAGGACCGGGGCGCCGCGCGGATCCGGACGCATGGCGTCGAGAAGCGGGCGTTCGGTGAGGAATTCGTCGCTGAAGAGTTCCGCCTGAAGCGCCTTGCGGTCGGCGGTGCCGCTGGCCTCGGCGGTGCGGATCGCGACCATCTGGGCGGCGAAGTTCCATTCATAGACTGCGCTTGCGGCGTCGAGACCTTCGTAACATTGCAGCCGGATCAGGCGGCGGTCGAGACCGGCGGCCAGCGCCTTGGCGATCTCGGTCTTGCCCACGCCTGCTTCGCCTTCGAGAAAGAGCGGGCGGCCCAGTTTCAGCGACAGGAAGACAACCGTCGCGAGGGCGCGACCGCAGATATAGTCCTGTCCGGCCAGCATGGTCTGTACCGCGTCGATGGAGTCTGGAAATTTCATGTTGCCTCCCCGTGATCGGGTCAGGAGGCCATGAACCATGGCAGAGGTCAACAGCGGCGATGTGCAACGGGCCGGTAAGGAGCCGGGTGTTATTGACGCAAGCGACGGCAAATGTCATGAATCCGCAGGAAAATTGCGCCAGGCGCAGCCATGTGGACACCACGGGCAACAGGGGCAGAATGAACAGCGGCGAGGCCAGAGGCGATCTTACGATCACCGCCATCACCTGTGTCAAGGACGAGGGGCCGTTCCTTTTGGAGTGGATCGCCTATCACCGGCTGATCGGCGTCACCGACTTCCTGATTTATTCAAACGATTGCAGCGATGGCACTGTCGGGTTGCTTGATGCGCTGGCGGCGAAAGGCGGGCTGACCCATCTGCCGAACCCGGCCAAGGGCCGCAATTACCAGATGGAGGCGCTGAAACATGCCAAGGAGTCCGGGCTTGTCGCTGGGTCGGACTGGGTGTGGATCGCGGATGTGGACGAGTTCCTGAACATCCATGTGGGCGATCACACGATCCCGGCGCTGATCGCGGCCTGTGGCGAAGCGCAGGCGATTTCGGTGAATTTCCAGTTTTTTGCCAATGACGGGATCGAGGAATTTGAAGACAGGCCGGTGATCGCGCAGTTCAGCCGCTCGCATAACCCGGACATCTGGTGTGGCGAGACGGCGATCGAGGTCAAGACGCTGGTTCGGAAGGATTTTCCGCTGAAATATTACGGGGCGCACCGGCCTTTCGCGCGCGGCAATGCGCGACCCACGTGGGCGGATGGCTCGGGGCGCGCGGTGCCGCACCGGTTTCTCGTGGCGGCGAATCCACGAAGGATCCGGCGCTTTCCGGCGCGCGGGGCGCGGGAATTTGCGACGCTGAACCATTACGCGCTGCGCAGTCTCGACAGCTATATCGTCAAGAACGACCGGGGTGATGTGAACCGCGAGAACCGCGCTTTTGACGACCGCTATTGGCGTGAGCGCAACGATCCGGCCTGGCGCGACGACAGCATCCGCCGGATGCTGCCCCGGCTGGAGGCGATGCTGGCCGAGATGAAAAGCGACCCCGAGATCGGGGCACTGCATGCGCAGGCGGTGGCCCGGCACCGGGCGCGCTGTGCGGAACTTATGACGCAGCCGGCCTATCAGAAGATGCGGGCGCAATTGCTGGGCGCGCCGATGCTGCCGCCGCAGGAAGAAGAACTGCTGCGCGATCTGGGGATCGTCGCGTGAGTGGCGCGACCGACCGGGGCGCTGGTTGATGCGGATCTTACTGATGATCGGGCCGGAGGAACGGGTGCTCGCGCCGCTTGAGGCGATGCTCGGCCAGTCTCGTGATGTGCTGCATGAGAGTGGGATCTGGTATCCCGAGCGGGAGGATCAGGGAAAGATCCTTATGGCTCTGGTGAAGGGCGCAGCGCCCCGTATTCTTAATAGAGAGAAGGCGCCGGATCTGCTGGTGCTGAGCGCGGCGCGGCTTGGCTCGGCACTGCATACCCCTGACAAACTGCGGCATCTGCGCGAGGGACTGGAGAAGATCGGGAGCGAGCTGCGGATTGTTTCCCACCTTGACCACCAGTCCCGGGCGTTGGCGGGGCTTTACGAGGCACAGCTGATGGCCGGGCGGATAGCGCCGCTGACGCGCGAGATTGGCCTGTGCGGGGAGCCGGATTGGTGGCAAGCCTGCCTTAAGAGCGCCGGAGACAGCGCGAAAGAGAGGGCCGAGGCCCTGCCTTTTTGGCTGGATTACCGCGCCTTGCTGGCGTTTTGGGAGACGGGGTTTGGCAAAGGTGTCGTTGAAATACGGCCCCGCCCCAGTGATGCGGCGCAAGAGATCGAGGATTTGACCGGTGTCTCGCTAAACCCCACGTCGGAACAGCTTGCCCCGGCCTCGGCGGCCTCGCTGGCGCGGGCGCGGCAATTGAACGGGCTGCTCTGGCAGGTGGTCGCGCGAAGGGGCAAACCGATACCTGCCGATGTCTGGCGTGGAATGCTGGAAGAGATCGCCGTGGATGGCCCAGCCATAGATCCGGGCAGCCTGTTTCCCGTAGCCGACCGCTTCGCAGCAGACAACACGGCGATAGTGGCGGAGCATCCGCAACTGGCCGAGGCGCTTTCGCCCCCCGAAGCGGGCCCTGAATGGCAGGAGGCCGATCCGGATTTCGGTTTTCGCGCCTCACAATACCTGCTGGCCTTTATGTGGCGCATCGACCGGGCCATGCGCGCACCTCGCCGGGCCGAACCGGCCCCTGTCCAACCGGCAGCTCCGAACCCGATCCTGCCGCCGAAAGCGCGCGAGAAATTCGCGAGCCTCGGAAAATCGCCCTTTCGACCGCACAACCGGATCGGATCGGTGGACGAGGAAATCACCGCCCTGCCCTATGACATGCCACCTCCCCGCGATCTTCCCCCCGGGTCCACGGGGCGGGTCATCGTCGGCTGCATGAAGAACGAAGCCCCCTATATCCTCGAATGGATCGCCTATCACCGCGCCATCGGGGTGGATCACTTCCTGATCTATACCAACGGCTGCGAGGACGGGACGGATGAAATCCTTGGCCGGTTGCAGGAGATGGGTATCGTGCAGCACCGCCGGAACGACGACTGGAAGGGGAAATCGCCGCAGCAATACGCGCTTAACCGGTCGCTGAAAGAGCCGCTGATCGAAAGGGCGGAATGGATCATCCATATCGACGTGGATGAGTTCATCAACGTGCGCTGCGGCAACGGCACGCTGGACGATTTCTTTGCGCTGGTGCCGGGGGCGACGAATGTCGCGATGACATGGCGGCTGTTCGGCCATAACGGCGTGACAGCTTTTGACGACCGGTTCGTCATCGAACAGTTCGACCGGGCCGCGCCGAAATACTGCCCCAAGCCGCATACGGTCTGGGGCTTCAAGACGATGTTCCGCAATATCGGCGCCTATGGAAAGATTTCGTGCCATCGCCCGAACAAGCTCGACGATACGTTTCGAGACCGGGTGCGCTGGGTCAACGGCTCGGGTCAGGACATGACAGATGAGGCGCGCGACCGGGGCTGGCGCAATTCGCGCGGGTCCATCGGCTATGACCTGATCCAGCTGAACCATTACGCGCTGCGCAGCGCGGACAGTTTCCTGATCAAGCGCCAGCGTGGCCGGGCGCTGCATGTCGACCGTTCCATCGGGCTCAACTACTGGATCCGCATGGACTGGTGCGATCACCGCGACGTCACGATCCAGCGCAACCTGCCGCGCCTGCGTGCCGAATACGACCGCCTGCTGGCCGATGACCGCCTGCGGCAGGCGCATGAGGACGGGGTGGCATGGCATCGCGCCAAGGCGCTGGCCCTGCGACAGGAACCGGAATTCCGCGCGCTTTTCGATCAGGCGGTGAAGATCAGGTTGACGGAAACGGAACGCGCGGCCTATGCGCTGGCCTTGGACATGGAAAGCTGACGGCGGCGCCAGGGGAGAGCCACGCCTTGAAGATACTTGCTGTTCTGACGATCCGGAACGAGGCCGCCTTTCTTGTCGAATGGCTGGCCCATCACCGGGCGGCGGGCGTGACCGATTTCCTTGTCTTCTCGAACGATTGTCAGGATGGCAGCGACGATATGCTCGATCTGCTGGCCGAGGCGGGCTGGCTGACCCATGTGCGCAACGATGGCCCCTATGATAAGCGCGGCGTGCAGTTCACCGCGCTCAAGATGGCCGAGAGTCTCGACATCGTGGCCGGGGCCGACTGGATTGTCACACTCGACATCGATGAATTCGTCAATGTGCATGTGGGCGATCATACCCTGCCCGCCCTGATCGACGCCCTGCCCGAGGCGACGGCGATCACCCTGACATGGCGGCTGTTCGGCAATGGCGGCATCGCGGGCTACGCGGATGCGCCGGTGACCGAGACCTTCAGGCTTTGTGCGCCCGAGATCATGCACTGGCCGTGGCGCTCGGCGATGTTCAAGACGCTTTACCGCAACAACGGGATCTACCGGAAACTGGGCGTGCACAGGCCGCGCAGCCCGGACGAAACCCGGATGCACGAGGCGCGCTGGTTCGATGCGCATGGCCGGGAACTGCCGCGCCATTTCAAGACGCGCCGCCTGTTCTCGAACTACGGGCAGCCCATGTACAAGCTGGCGCAGCTCAACCACTACCCGCTTGGCTCGATGGAAGGTTTCGTGCTCAAGGCCGACCGGGGCCGCGCGGTTCACGCCGAGGATCCACTTGGGGCCGATTACTGGGTCGACCGGAATTTCAACACCGATACCGACGACAGCATCCTCGCCCTGAAAACCCCGGCCGAGGCGCTTCGGACAGAGCTGTTAGAGATCCCCGGCCTGCGCAATCTGCACGAGGCGGCGGTGCAGTGGCGCCATGACCGGTTCCGCATCCTGATGGAGCGCGAACCGATGCGCGCGCTCTTTGCGCGGCTGCTGATGACCCCGCCGTCACAGCCCCTGACGCCTCATACCGCGCGCATGCTTTCGCGCTTTGCAAAACGCGGCAGAAACCGCGCAAATAGCCCGGATGGAAACAAAGCTGGCGGCGATGGCTCATTGTAACGCCACAGACGGGTAATTTTCAGCATTTTCTGGCCATAACCCCAAGGCCCGGCTAACAAAACCGGGCCGCTGGGAACCATTAAATGCAAGATAAAACCAACAATTTTGACACGCCGATGACCGGGCTGGACGCCCGCACCTGGAGGGTGCGGCTGGCCGAACTGGCCGAGGAAATGGGCAGTTACCGCCCGCTGGGAGAGCGCCATTTCGCGACCCTGATCGGCAACCGCAAGACATTGCTTGTGACCTTTGAAACGGTACAGGGGATCCGGTCGCTTTCCCCCAACGCCCAGCCTTTTGGTTTCGACATGGTGCGCGCCCGGGGCTGGTCCCATCTGGGGCTGATTTCAAGCGGCGACACCTGGTTCCGTGACCCCGAGGTCTATGCCTATTTCGACGAGCTGATCGATGACGGGTTCTTCGAGGAATTCGATCGCGTCCTGTTCTACGGCGCCGGTCCCTGCGGCTATGCCGCGGCAGCGTTTTCCGTGGCCGCGCCGGGCTCACGCGTCGTTGTCGTTCAGCCGCAGGCGACGCTGGATGCACGGATGACAGAATGGGACCCGCGCTTTGTCGAGATGCGGCGGACCTCTTTCACCGACCGCTACGGCTATGCGCCGGATATGCTCGACGCGGCGCAGGAGGCTTTCGTGATCTACGATCCGCGTCAGGAGCTGGACGCGATGCATGCCTCGCTGTTCCAGCGCCCCAATGTCACGCGGCTGCGGATGCCGCATGTGGGCGCGGCGCTTCAGACCCAGATGATCGAGATGGAAATGCTCTACCCGGTGCTGTCGCTGGCTGGCATCGGCAAGCTGACACCGCGCGGGTTCGCCCGGCTGTTCAGAACCCGGCGGCAGAACGCGACCTACCTGCGCAACCTGATGGGGCATCTCGATGCGGAGGACCGGCCCTATCTCAACATGCTGCTCTGCCGGAACGTGACCTCGCGCATGAACGCCCCGAAATTCCGCCGCCGTCTGGACCAGCTTGAAAAAGCCGCCGAGGAAGGCGAATTCCGCGCTCCGCCCAACGGGCTCTAGCGCTATGCCAACTGGCGCAGCCTTTCGGGCTGTGCTAGCAGCGCGTGCATGAGCGATACCCTGACCCTGCGCCGTCCCGACGACTGGCACCTGCATCTGCGCGACGGCGACATGCTACGCGCGGTACTTCCCGAAACCGCCCGTCATTTCGCGCGCGCGATCATCATGCCGAACCTCGTGCCGCCGGTTGTCACCGGCGCACAGGCTAGCGCCTATCGCGACCGCATCCTTGCTGCCCTTCCCGAGGGCATGCCGTTTGAGCCGCTGATGACACTCTACCTCACCGAGGACACCGACCCCGAGGACGTGGCCGCGGCCCATGCCAGCGGTCTGGTCAAAGCGGTAAAGCTCTACCCCGCCGGGGCGACGACCAATTCCGCCAGCGGCGTGAGCCATTTCGACCGGGTGCGTCCGGTGCTGGAAAAGATGGCCGAGATCGGCCTGCCGCTTTGCGTGCATGGCGAGGTCACGGCGTCGGATGTCGATATCTTCGACCGCGAGGCGGTATTCATCGACCGCGTGCTCGACCCGATCCGCCGCGCGACGCCGGGCCTGCGCGTCGTCATGGAACATATCACCACCTCGGACGCGGTAGACTACGCCCGCGCGCAGGGCGACGATCTGGGCGCGACGATCACCACGCATCACCTTGTGATCAACCGCAACCATATCCTCGCCGGGGGGATCAAGCCGCATTACTACTGCCTGCCCGTCGCCAAGCGCGAAAGCCACAGGCTGGCGCTGCGCGCCGCCGCCACCAGCGGCGAGAAACGGTTCTTTCTTGGCACCGACAGCGCCCCGCATACGGATGCGAACAAGCTGCTGCCCTGTGGCTGCGCCGGGTGTTTCACCGCGACGAACACCATGTCGATCCTTGCCCATGTCTTCGAGGAAGAAGGCGCGCTCGACCGGCTTGAAGGCTTCACCTCGCTGAATGGTCCGAGCTTTTACGGCCTGCCCGCGAACGAGGAGAGCTTAACCCTTCGGAAAGGGGAATCAGTCTCATATCCGGCGCAGATCGATACAAATGATGGGCCTGTCACGGTTTTTGACCCGGGTTTCCCGCTTGCGTGGCGCGTCGAAGGCAAATGACGCGCGCCCGGGATTATTTCCAGGTCCGAAATTGTTCTGCCAAACCGCAGGAATAGTTGCTCAGCACCATGTGCAAATGCGTAACAATCGCTGATTTTTGTTCTTGTGTGTATTCATGTGTTAGCGATCTCATCTATACCGGCTGCGGGTACATTTTGGGAGACATGATTAGGCATGACTACATATACGCTTAGCAACGGCTTTCAGGTCGATTGGCGCGATACCAACGACCACAGCGACACCGTCAATACCGGCTACCGCGCAAGCGGTTCGTTCACGGTTGTCGCAGGCGAAGGCGGCGGTTTCACCTACGTCAATGACACGCCGGAGTCCGACGGTGACGTCTGGGCCGAGGTGACGGCTTCGCAGACGTTCAATTTTACCGTTGGAGACGTCCAGTTGCTGCCTTCTGCCAGCAGCGGTCTCTACGACTATAATGTCGGCTTCCTCGACGTCACGTGGGTGCGCGGCGGTTCGACCTACTCGACCACGCTGCTGGATATCGCACTTGAATATGGCGATGACTCGCAGGGCCGTATGACCGGCACCGATTTCTACTTCACCATCGCCGGCGATGAGCTTCCGACATTCTCCTCCATCGCGGAGTTCGATCAGTTCGCAGAGAACAACATCTCTGCCGTGACGGAAGTCAGCGGCCCCCTCGGCGAAGGTAAATTCATCGAATGGACCGATTTTGCCGGTATCAAAGTCGTCACCGAGGACGACGAGATGTACGGCACGAATGGCAACGACGTCATGAATGGCGGTAAAGGCGACGACTACTTCGTCTCCAGCCGTGGGGCCGATACCTACAACGGCGGCGCGGGCTGGGATCAGGTCGCCTTTCACATCAATGATCCGGCAGGCGTTTTCGCCAACCTCAAGACCGGGCTGGCCGTCGACGGCTGGGGCTTTACCGATACGCTGAACAGCATCGAGATGCTGCGCGGGTCGATGTATGATGACGAGTTCATCGGTAGCGACGGCAATGACATCATGCGCGGGCTCAAGGGCGACGATGACATGGATGGCGGCAAGGGCAAACGCGACGAGGTCCGCTATGACCGTGACGAGCGTTACGGCGGCACCGATGGCGTGAAGGTTCATCTCAAGAAAGGCTTTGCCATCGACGGGTTCGGCGATCGTGACAAGCTGTCGAACTTCGAAGATATCCGCGGCACGATCTACAAGGACAAGCTGATCGGCTCGAACGCCAAGAACACGTTCGAAGCCGGTGACGGCAATGACGTGATCAAGGGCCTTGGCGGACGCGACAAGATCTATGGCGGCATTGGCCGCGATAAGATCGACGGCGGCAAAGGCAAGGACAAGCTCTGGGGTGACCGCGGCGCGGACAAGTTCATCTTCAAGGGCAAGTTCGGCGACGACACGATCAAGGATTTCGAAACCGATAATAAGGGCGAAAAGATCGTCCTCAAGAAAATCGGCTCCATCGAGTCCTTCGACGACCTGATGCAGAACCATATCTCGGACGTCAAAGGCAGCGCCGTGATCGAAGACGGCAACGGCAACTCGATCACCATCGAAGGCATTACGATGTCGGAACTGGCAGCGAACGACTTCCTGTTCTGAAGCATCTGAGAAACCTAAACAAATTACCCCCGCGCCGGAAAAGCGCGGGGGTTTTTCCGTTTGCAGGCGTGGCGACCGCAAGACGCCGTTGCAAAAGCACACCACTCTCGAAATCGCCGCGAAATCCCGGCCTTTCGATTGACACCCGGGGGGCCATGGGCAATCCAATCCTTTACCGAATGACACGTTCCAAGGCACTGCTCGCCCTTTGGACGGTCGGCCCCGCGATACCGCGTGTTGGCCCGGACCCCGCCCCGCCTGCCACCGGGGCGGGCTTTTCTTTTTTGCGGGGCTGTTCTATGCGCAGGAAACGCCGCTTGCCGCCAACAACAGGACCCCTGCCATGATTCCGACCGCCTTTCCGCCCCGCGAAGAGATTGCCCGCCTGAGCGCGCGGATGCTGCTGGAGATCGGCGCGGTACACCTGAACGCGGACGAACCCTTTACGCTTGCCTCGGGCCTGCCCAGCCCGACCTATATCGATTGCCGCAAGCTGATCTCTTATCCGCGCATCCGCGCGACGCTGATGGATTTCCTGACCGTGACGGTCATGCGCGACGCCGGGTTCGAGGCGTTCGACAATATCGCCGGGGGCGAAACGGCTGGCATTCCCTTTGCGGCTCTGGTGGCCGAACGCATGGGCCTGCCGATGACCTATGTGCGCAAAAAGCCCAAGGGCTATGGCCGCAACGCCCGAATCGAGGGCGCAATGACCGAAGGCGAGCGTGTGCTGCTGGTCGAGGACCTGACCACCGACGGCGGCTCAAAGCTTAGCTTTGTCGACGCGATTCGCGAGACCGGCGCAAGCTGTGCGCATACGGCGGTGATCTTCTATTACGGCATCTTCCCCGAGACGATCAAAACCCTGTCGGATCACGGCGTTCAGCTGCACCATCTCTGCACATGGTGGGACGTGCTCGCCGAGGCGAAAAGCTCGGGCGCCTTCTCGGAAACGACGCTGGCCGAGGTCGAGGCGTTCCTCAACGACCCGCGCGCATGGCAGGACGCCAGACAAAAGAGCTAAGCTTTTTTCCGCCAGTTCAACAGGCAGTTTCCCCGCGGTTTTCTTCGGGGTGAGCCACCAGATATTGACCGTTTGACCGGTGCTGATGCAATATAAGCTTTCAAGCCGGTTTGGTTAAAATTATCCACATTTTATACAGTTTGCGCCGGCTACAGCGCATGGGCTATGCACTTCGAACCATAGAGAGACCGCGCGGACGCGGCGATTTTCGAGAGGCGACATGAACACGATCACCAATTTCGACGCGACCGAATCCAAGGCCGAACCGCAGGATGCGATGCCGCATTCCGTCGAAGCCGAGCAGCAGCTGCTCGGGGCGATCCTGAACAACAACGACATTTATGACCGGGTCGCCTCGGTCATCACGGCGGATCATTTCTATGACCCGGTCCATGCCCGCATCTACGAGGTCGCCTCGGCCCGGATCGCCAAGAACCAGCTTGCCTCGCCGGTGACGCTCAAGGCGTTTCTGGAAGAGGACGAGGGGCTCAAGGAACTGGGCGGCTCGGCCTATCTGGCCCGGCTCGCGGGGACCGCGATCAGCGCCTTTGCCGTGCGTGACTATGCGCAGATGATCTATGATTTCGCGATCCGGCGCGAGCTGATCGGGCTGGGCCACAATATCGCCGACAAGGCGGGCCGCGTCGATGTTTCAAGCGAACCGCGCGAGCAGATCGTCGAGGCGGAACAGCATCTCTACAAGCTGTCGGAACAGGGCAAGGCGGAAAGCGGGTTCCAGAGTTTTCTCAAGGCGGTGACCGAAGCGGTCAACGTCGCCAATGCCGCCTACCAGCGCGACGGCGGTCTGGCCGGGATCTCCACCGGTCTGACCGATCTCGACAACAAGCTGGGCGGGTTGCACAAATCCGACCTTCTGATCCTTGCCGGTCGTCCCTCGATGGGGAAAACCTCGCTTGCCACGAACATCGCCTTCAACGTCGCCAAGGCCTACAAGAAGGGCCGGATGCCCGATGGCACCGAAGGCGCGGTTCAGGGCGGTGTCGTCGGGTTCTACTCGCTGGAAATGAGCGCCGAACAGCTGGCCGGTCGTATCCTTGCCGAAGCCTCGGAGATTTCTTCGCACAAGATCCGTCAGGGTGACATGACCGAGGGCGAGTTCCGCCGTTTCGTGGAAGCGGCAAAAGCGCTGGAAGCCTGCCCGCTCTACATCGACGACACGCCTGCCCTGCCGATTTCGCAGCTGGCCGCCCGCGCGCGGCGTCTGAAACGGACGCAGGGGCTTGACGTGCTGATCATCGACTATCTTCAGCTTGTGCGCGGCACCGGCCGGTCCGACAACCGGGTCAACGAGATCAGCGAAATCACCATGGGCATGAAGGCCATCGCGAAAGAGCTGAACATCCCGGTCATCGCACTGTCGCAGCTGTCGCGTCAGGTCGAATCCCGCGACGATAAACGTCCGCAGCTTTCCGACCTTCGTGAATCGGGGTCGATCGAACAGGACGCGGACGTGGTGATGTTCGTGTACCGGGGCGAATACTATAAGGAACGCGAAAAGCCCGGCGAAGAGAATGTCGAGGCAATGGCGCAGTGGATCGAAGAGATGGAACGCCTGCATGGCAAGGCCGAGGTCGTCATCGGCAAGCAGCGTCACGGGCCCATCGGCACGGTCGAGCTGAGCTTTGAGGCGCAGTTCACCCGCTTTGGCAACCTTGTGAAACCCTGGCAACAAGGTGGCGGCGAGGCTGAATTCTGAGCGTAAATCAGGCATACACGCCTAGGTTGAGAGGAATCCCCCGACCCACAGGAATTTGACTGGACAGCACGGACCGGGCTGGGCGCAAATGAACCATGCTGCGTGTGCTCGCCCTTTTCCTGTTCTCTCTCCTGACCGCCACCGGGCTGGCTGCGCAGAACGAGAATCTGGAAGTCGATGTCGAGCTGTTTCTCGCCGTCGACGTCTCCCGCTCGATGTCGCCTTTCGAACTCGAAATCCAGCGCCGTGGCTATGCGGCCGCCCTTGGCAGCGATGAGGTCAAGGACGCGATTGGCGGCGGGATGATCGGACGGATCGCCCTGACCTACGTGGAATGGGCCGGGCAAGGCTCGCAGACCGTGATCATTCCCTGGACGCTGATCGACACGAATGAGCAGGCCGACGAGGTCGCCGATAAGCTGACCGTGATCTTCAATTACGGGATGCGCCGCACCTCGATCTCGGGTGCGCTGGACTATGCGGTCGAAGCCTTTGAACTGAACGAATTCTCGGGTCTGCGCCGGGTGATCGACATATCCGGTGACGGGCCGAACAATCACGGGCTGCCCGTGCTGGGCGCGCGCGACGCGGCGCTGGCCAAGGGGATCATCATCAACGGTCTGCCCTTAATGACGCAGGATGAGTTTTCCTCACGCTGGGGCATTCCCGATCTCGACGTCTATTACCGCGAATGCGTGATCGGCGGTCCGGGCTCATTCGTGGTGCCGGTGTTAAGCTGGGACCAGTTCGCCGAGGCCGTACAGCGCAAGCTGGTGCTGGAAATCGCCGAAAACGATGTGTCGGCACAGCCCCGGATCATCCCGGCAAGCGGCTATGACTGCCTTGTGGGCGAAAAGCTCTGGCAGCGCAATCAGCGGGACTTTTCCTTGCCTTAAGCAAACTGTCGCTGCCCGAACAGGTGTTTGTGCTTGACGCCCCCGCCCCCCGTGTCAAGAACGGCCCCATGAGCACTGGACATCTTACGATCGATCTGGCCGCACTGGCCAGAAACTGGCAGACCCTCGACTCCAAAAGCCGCAGCGAAACCGGCGCTGTGGTCAAGGCCGATGGCTATGGGCTTGGCGCGGGACGCGTCGCGCGGGCACTCGCCGAGGCGGGCGCACGGCGCTTTTTCGTGGCCGCCGCCGAGGAAGGCGCGGTGGTTCGGGCCGCGCTTGGGCCGGGGCCGATGATCGGGGTGTTCTCCGGCCATATGGAAGGCGACACGGCGCTGATCCGCGATCATGACCTGACGCCGATGCTGAATTCGGTCGACCAGATGCTGCGCCATGTCGAGGCGCTGCCCGGTCATGCCTTTGGCATCCAGCTCGACACCGGCATGAACCGGCTCGGCATGGAAGCCTCGGAATGGGCGGCGCTGCGCGAAATCGCCCTTTCGCAGAACCCGGTGCTGATCATGTCGCACCTTGCCTGCGCGGATGAACCGGGCCACGCGATGAACGAACGCCAGCTTGATGCCTTTCTCGACATGACGAGCGGGCTGCGCGTGCCGCGCTCGCTTTCGGCGACCGGTGGCATCCTGCTGGGGCCCGCCTATCATTTCGACCTGACCCGTCCCGGTGTCGGCCTTTACGGCGGCCAGCCCTTTGCCGAGGCCGAACACGTGATCACGCTTGACCTGCCGGTCATCCAGGTGCGCGACGTGGATCCGGATGAAACCGTGGGCTACGGCAATACATGGACCGCGCAGCAGGCCACGCGTGTGGCGACGATTTCGGCCGGATACGCGGACGGGCTGTTCAGGGTGATGGGCAACCGCGCCATCGTCTATTCGGGCGCCACCCCCTGCCCGGTGATCGGGCGCGTTTCGATGGATCTCATCACGGTCGATGTCTCGGCGCTTGAGGGCGATCCGGATTACCTGACCATCCTCGGCCCGCATCAGGGCGTCGACGATCTGGCAACGGCTGCCGGAACGATCGGTTACGAGGTGCTGACCAACCTTGGCGGGCGCTACAGCCGGAGCTTCGTGAAATGAACCTTCTCCTGCATCCGCTGGGCGTTCTGGGCGCGCTGGTCCTTGGCATTTTCGGCACCGTGGGCCGGGTCGGTATTTTTGTCGCCCGCAGCTTCAGCCATATCTTTCGCCCGCCGTTCTACCCAAAGGAACTGGGTGTCGCCCTCGTCAACATCGGGTGGCTGTCGCTGCCGGTGGTGGGCCTGACGGCGATCTTTACCGGCGGCGCGCTGGCGCTGCAGATCTATTCGGGCGGCTCGCGCTTCAGCGCCGAGGCAGTGGTGCCGCAGATCGTCGCCATCGGCATGGTGCGCGAACTTGGCCCCGTTCTGGTCGGGCTGATGATCGCCGCGCGGGTGACCTCCTCCATCGCGGCGGAAATCGCAACGATGAAAGTGACCGAGCAGATCGACGCGCTGGTGACCCTTTCGACCAACCCGATGAAATACCTCGTGGTGCCGCGCCTGCTGGCCGCACTGATCACCGTGCCGATGCTGGTCGGGATCGGCGATATTATCGGGATCGCGGGCGGCTATACGGTGGCGGTGCAGAACCTCGGGTTCAACCCCGCGACCTATCTCAAGAACACGGTCAATTTCCTTGAACCGCTCGACGTGATCTCCAGCCTTGTCAAAGGCGCCGCCTTTGGCGTGATCGCCGCTCTGATGGGCTGTTTCTACGGGATGAAATCCGAGCGCGGCGCGCAGGGCGTTGGCCAGGCCACCAAGAACAGCGTCGAAGCCGCCGCGATCCTGATCCTTGCGGCGAACTTCGTGCTGACGGGGATGTTTTTCTAGCCATGATCGAACTCGACAACCTTCACAAACGCTTTGGCGACAATCGCGTGCTGCGCGGGCTGACCCTGAACGTGGAGCGCGGCACCTCGATGGTGATCATCGGCGGCTCCGGCACCGGGAAATCGGTGGCGCTGAAATGTATCCTCGGGCTGGTGACGCCTGACAGCGGCACCATCAAGGTCGACGGGCAGGATGCCACCACCGGCGACAGGGACGCCTTCCTCGCCCGTTTCGGCATGCTGTTCCAGGGCGGTGCGCTGTTTGACTCGCTGCCGGTCTGGCAGAACGTGGCCTTTCGCCACCTGCGCGGCTCGCTCAAGAAACCGCAGGCTGAGGCGCGCGAGCTTGCCATCGAGAAACTGCGCCGCGTCGGGCTGAAACCGGAAACCGCCGACCAGCTGCCCGCCGAACTTTCGGGGGGCATGCAGAAACGCGTCGGCCTCGCCCGCGCCATCGCCGCCGATCCCGAGATCATCTTTTTCGACGAACCGACCACCGGGCTGGACCCGATCATGGCAGGGGTGATCAACGACCTGATCCGCGAGATCGTTGTGGAGATGGGTGCGACCGCGATGACCATCACCCATGACATGACCAGCGTGCGCGCCATCGCCGACAACGTGGCAATGCTGCATGAGGGTGTGATCAAATGGACCGGGCCGGTGTCGCAGATGGATGCCTCGGGCGATCCCTATCTCGACCAGTTCATCCATGGCCGCGCCGAAGGCCCGATTGCTGCCGTTCGCTAAGGTGGCAAGAAAATTCAATTTTCTTGGGAAATTTCTATTCAGAAATTTATCCCGCCCCGCGCGGACTTGCGCTTGACCGGCGCCCTCAATACCAAGGGTCAACCGCTCCCTGAAAGCCGATCATGCTTCTCCGCCTCGCCAACCTGACGCTGCTGGTTCTGTTCCCCCTTGCCTGGTTTGCGCCCTTGATGCGGGCGGGCATCGCGCTGCCGCTTTTCGGCCTGTCGGAAATCAGCGTGATCTCGGGGCTGCAATCGCTCTGGCGCAGCGACGTGATCCTCGCCCTGCTCGTCACCTTCCTCGCGATCTTCGCGCCCTATATGAAAACCATCGGTCTCGCCCTGATCCATTTCGGCATGCTGCGCCGCCGGGTCCTGCCCGCGCTAGAAATACTCGGACGGCTTGCCATGGCAGACATCTTCCTCATCGCCCTCTACGTGGTCATCGCCAAGGGCATCGGGCTGGCGCGGATTGAAATCGCCTGGGGGCTCTATCTTTTCACGGCCTGCGTGCTCGCCTCTCTGACGATCAGCCATTTGACGGCCAAACGAACAGGCGGCACAAGACAGCATGGCTAAATCCAAGACCTTCATCTGTTCCGCCTGCGGCGCCACCTCGACCAAATGGTCAGGCCGGTGTGAAGCCTGCGGCGAATGGAACACGATCCACGAGGAAACCCCGCTTTCGGCCGGTCCCGCCTCGAAATCGCTCGGCGCAAAACGCGGCAGTTCGATCCCGCTCACCTCGCTCGCAACCGAGGAAACACCGCCCCCGCGCACCCATTCCGGCATCGAGGAGCTCGACCGCGTGCTGGGCGGCGGGCTTGTGCCGGCCTCGGCCATTCTCGTCGGCGGCGATCCCGGCATCGGCAAATCCACCCTGCTTTTGCAGGCCGCTGCGCGCTTTGCCGAAAGCGGGCTGAAAACCCTCTATATCTCGGGCGAGGAAGCTTCGGCACAGGTGCGCATGCGCGCCCAGCGCCTTGGCCTTGCCCAGGCCCCGGTCCAGCTTGGCGCCGAAACCAACCTGCGCGACATCCTCACCACGCTCGAAGCCGAACGCCCGCAGCTTGCGATCATCGATTCGATCCAGACCATGTGGGCCGACAATGTCGACAGCGCCCCCGGCTCTGTCAGCCAGGTCCGGGCCGCCGCCCATGAACTTACCGCCTTTGCCAAACGGCGCGGCACCTCCGTCATCCTCGTGGGTCATGTCACCAAGGAAGGCCAGATCGCCGGCCCCCGCGTCGTCGAACATATGGTTGACACCGTGCTCTATTTCGAAGGCGAACGCGGTCACCAGTTCCGCATCCTGCGCGCGGTCAAGAACCGGTTCGGCCCCGCGGATGAGATCGGCGTCTTCGAGATGACCGGTTCCGGCCTGTCCGAGGTCATCAACCCCTCCGCCCTCTTCCTGTCCGAACGGGGCGAACCCAGCCCCGGCTCCGTCGTCTTCGCCGGGATCGAAGGCACCCGGCCCGTCCTCGTCGAGGTGCAGGCGCTGGTCGCCCCCTCGCCCCATTCGCAACCGCGCCGCACCGTGGTCGGCTGGGATGGCGGGCGGCTCGCGATGATCCTCGCCGTGCTCGAGGCGCGCTGCGGCATCCCCTTCGCCGGTCTCGACGTCTATCTCAACGTGGCCGGCGGTCTGAAAATCTCCGAACCCGCCGCCGACCTCGCCGTCGCCGCCGCCCTGCTCTCGGCGCGCGAAGATGCCGCGCTCCCGGCAGAAACCGTTGTTTTCGGCGAAATAAGTCTCTCCGGTGCCCTCCGCCCGGCCCCGCAAACCGAAAACAGGTTGAAAGAGGCGCAAAAACTTGGTTTTACCGCCGCGATTGCGCCTGCGGGTGGCAAATCCGTTACAGATGGCGGTCTGTCGCTGACCCGCGCCACGGATTTGACAGGTTTTGTTGGCGAAGTATTCGGGGCCGGGTAAAAGCCCCCCCATAGACGATTACAAAAAAGGCGAAGGCAGCTCATGGAAGGTTTCACCATCATCGACGGGGTGGTCGCGCTGATCATCGTTCTCTCTGCGCTGCTGGCCTATTCCCGCGGTCTCGTGCGCGAAGCGATGGCGATTCTCGGCTGGGTCGCCGCAGGCGTCCTCGCTTTCCTCTTCGCCCCGGCGGTCGAGCCCCTGATCCGCGAACTCCCGGTCGTCGGCGAATTCCTCGCCGACAGCTGCGAACTCTCGGTCATTGGCGCCTTCGCGGTGGTCTTTACCATCGCCCTGATCATCGTCTCCTTCTTCACCCCGCTCTTTTCCACGCTCGTCCGTCGCTCGGCGCTCGGCGGTCTCGATCAAGGCTTCGGCTTTCTCTTTGGCGTCGCGCGCGGCATCCTGCTCGTCACCATCGCCTTCTTTGTCTACCAGTCGGTCATGACCACCGAAACGGTCCCGATGGTCGACAATAGCCGCTCGGCGCAGGTCTTTACCCGCCTCACCACCCAAATCGAGGAAAGAAACCCCGAACAGGCGCTCGGCTGGATCACCCAGCAGTACGAATCGCTGGTTGGCAAATGCGCCGCCCCCTCCACACCGGTCGACGCAACGCCCCCCGCAACCGAGACTCCCAGCGAATAACCCGCCGGTCACCCCGACAACCATCAGCCCCCCACTTTTCCTCTTGCTGGAAATACTCTCGGGGGGCCCGGGGGGCAGACAGCCCCCCGCCTTGCCGACACCGCCCTAGGCACGCGAAATCCCCCAAAACCGGCAAAAGCCTCTCCACCCGAACCGATACGCCCCGCCTCTCCCCCGAAGGGCACAGCGACCCGGCAAAATCTTCACGATTCCCTTCTGCAGTGCGGCAATTTGTGATCCTTTGATGACAGCGGCGGAAAGAGTGACTATGTGGGGGGTAAACAAGCCACCGGATTCGGAGCTGCCCTTGTCCCAGCCGCACATGCCCCCCGCCCACCCCTTTGACGATGACAAGCTCAGGGAAGAATGCGGGATATTCGGCGTCATCGGTGTCAACGACGCCGCCAACTTCGTCGCTCTCGGTCTCCACGCCCTGCAACACCGTGGTCAGGAGGCGGGTGGCATCGTCGTCCACCACCCCGAGCACGGGTTCAATTCGGCCCGCCGCTTTGGCTATGTCCGTGACAATTTCACCTCGGCCAGCGTGATGGAAACCCTGCCCGGTCCCATCGGGATCGGCCACGTGCGCTATTCCACCGCCGGCAACAAGGGCAACACCGCGATCCGCGACGTACAGCCCTTCTTTGGCGAATTCTCCATGGGCGGCGCGGCGATTGCCCATAACGGCAATATCACCAATGCCAACACGCTCCGACGCGAACTGATCGAGCGCGGCTCGATTTTCCAGTCCTCCTCAGACAGCGAATGCATCATCCACCTGATGGCACGCTCGATGGGGCGTTCGATCCCCGACCGCATGGAAGAAGCGCTGCGCAAGGTCGAGGGCGCCTTCTCGGTTGTCGCCATGACCCGCACCAAGCTGGTCGGTGTGCGTGACCCGCTGGGCGTGCGCCCGCTGGTGCTTGGCAAGCTCGGCGATGGTTGGGTACTCAGCTCGGAAACCTGCGCGCTCGACATCATCGGTGCCGAATTCCTGCGCGAAATTGAACCGGGCGAGATGGTCGTGATCAGCGAAAAGGACGGGGTGCAAAGCCATTTCCCCTTCCGCCCGCGCAAATCGCGTTTCTGCATCTTTGAACATGTCTATTTCTCGCGCCCCGACAGCGTTCTGGGCGGTCGTTCCGTTTATGAAACGCGCGAGGCGATTGGCCGCGAACTGGCCAAGGAAGCGCCGGTCGAGGCGGATCTGGTCTGCCCGGTCCCCGACAGCGGCACCCCCGCGGCCATCGGCTACAGCCTGCAATCGGGCATTCCTTACGCGATGGGCATTATCCGCAACCAGTACATGGGGCGGACCTTCATCGAACCCTCCGAGCAGATCCGCAACATGGGCGTAAGGCTCAAGCTGAACGTGAACCGCGCCCTGATCCGCGACAAGCGGGTGATCCTCGTGGATGACTCGGTGGTACGCGGCACGACCTCGCGCAAGATCAAGGAGATGATCCTCGATGCCGGCGCCAAAGAGGTGCACTTCCGCATCGCCTCCCCGCCGACCGCCTGGCCCTGTTTCTACGGCGTCGACACGCCGCAGCGCGAAAAGCTCCTTGCCGCCACGATGAGCGAAGAGGAAATGCGCGAGCATCTGCAGGTCGACAGCCTTGCCTTCATCTCGCTCGACGGGCTCTACCGCGCGGTCGGCGAGGCCAATGGCCGCGACCCAAAACAGCCCCAGTACTGCGACGCCTGCTTCTCGGGCGAATACCCGGTTCGTCCGGCAGATATGCTGGAGCAGGGTTTCCAGATGAAAGCGGCCGAATAACCGGCCCTTAGAAAATGCTCGTCACCGCAAGACCGACGGTGCCGGCGACCCACTCAACTTGACGGTCAAATAGCATCCCCGCGTCCTGCGCGGGGTTATGTCGGCTTGAACACCGCTACGGCACCTACAGAACAGCCCATTCGTCAGGTTCTTCTGTCGTCTTCCTCTTTCCCGGCGCTGCGCTCATTGTAGTCACTGGGATCGAAATCTTCGATGTCATAGGCCTCTTCGTCTTCCGCAATCCCGGTGACATGGGTCGTGCCGGTCTCTTCGTCGTAGACAAGACCGTAATTGGCGCGGCCGTCGGCCTTATAGCGCCGAAACTCGTGGATCCCGGCATAGACAAAGGCCGCGGCGAATGGCGTGATGATAAGGGCGGCGATTGTTTGAGCTTCCATGGAAGTCTCCTTCTGCCTGTTCGGTCGACGTCTTTCGGGGCACCGTATCTCCGGGCTCAACCGGGCCAGTCCCATCCTGCGTCGCTGTGTATATGAGTAAAAGCTGGCTCATACCTCTGATTTGTCAATCTGCGCGTAGATTCCAGCGGCCAAGGCCCATCCAATCAAGTGAAAAAGGGCTTGCATGATCAGAGTGGCGGAGGATTGCGGATAGATGATGTCGGAGGTGGCGAACAGATCCCATCTGTGCTTCTCGTTCTTTCCAGCGCAGCGAATGACCGCTTCGAGCCCATTGTGACTGATGCTGCGCTTTGCTCTAATGACCGTTAGGGTGGGTAAAACAATAACGCACCTAAGGACATGGTGAACTTGAGTATTGGACGTATTCTTTCTTTTTGGGCTAGGACAGCACCCAAGACACCCATGCAGCGCATCGGAGCGGTACTGATGGGCGTAAACACAGTTCTATGCACATCCATTATTTTGATGACGATTGCCGACGCTTCCGCCAACGCTTGGACAGGCTCGGGGATAGCGGGCAGCGTTGTTGGAATTGGCGTTATTCTATTGCTACTTCCAATTGGTCTAGCGCATATGCTGGCAGCGTTTCTTCCATGTGTATTTGATCCTTGGCGGCGCAAACCGAATGGACGAATTGACGAAGTGAAAGTGTACTTTGCTGACCGCATTAGGGATATGTATCTTGTTTTTGGTTGGGTCGCTTTGGTTGGGGCAACTGTGCTTCTAGCTTACCTGTTGTCTCTCCGGTTGCTCTGACGTGTGGACGATGCGGCCTCTCGCGCAACCGCAGCGAAATGGCGCTTTGTCCGCATCTCGGACGTTCATCAAATAAAAGACGCGATCATTCCTTCGCAAAATTCAAAATTGAAGCCAACTCTCAACTGCCATTGCCAGTCGGCAGCAGCGTTTCATTTTTCACCTCAAGTCAGACCAAATTAGCCCCGGATCGAAAACCAATCGCGACAGACGATACCCTACAGATCCCCCTTTCGCCCCCCATAAGCAAGCTTCAGCCGAGCCGGCCGGGATGACGCGGCTTCCCCCTTTAACCCAGGATTAATCTTTGGGAAGAGGAGCGCGCAAACGACTCTCTCCCTCATAGGTTTCCATGCCCTCGACATCCGCCCTCGTCGCGCAGACCGCGACCGAGAAGAATGCCCTTCCTTCTGCCGATATCACCGTGATCGGGACCCTCACCTCTCCAAAGGGCGATATTGCCCTCCTGCGTACCCGCAACGGGCGCATTCACCGCGTGCAACGGGGGGACACGGTTTCGGGTCACACGGTTGCCGTCATCACCGAGGGGCAGGTTCACCTCGTGCAGCGCAACATCGCAAAGGTCTACGCGATCCCCTGATCCGGCCCGTTGCGGCACTGGCGGGGCGAAACCGGCGCGGCAGGTCTTGACCTCGCCGGAAATCGCGCCCAAACCCGCGCGCATGACAAAAACAGCCCTGATCACCGGTGCCTCGCGCGGGCTTGGCGCCGCCCTTGCCGAGGCGCTCGCCCCGACCCATCACATCATCGCCGTGGCGCGCACCACCGGCGCGCTCGAAGAGCTGGATGACCGCATCAAGGCGAAAGGCGGCAGCGCCACGCTGGCACCGATGGACATCACCGTGCCTGACGCGATGGCGACGCTTTGCCGGGGCATTCACGACCGGTGGGGCACGCTCGATCTCTGGCTGCATACGGCGATCCACGCGGCGCCGCTGTCGCCTGCGCATTTCACCGATACCCGCGACTGGGAGAAATCCATTGCCGTGAACGCGACCGCGACCTCGGTGCTGATCCCCTATATCACGCCGCTCCTGAGCCCCGAGAGTCAGGCGGTGTTCTTTGACGACCCCCGCGCGGGCGAGAAGTTCTTTGCCACCTATGGCGCGACCAAGGCGGCGCAGATCGCGATGGCGAAAAGCTGGCAGGCCGAAACCGTCAAGACCGGGCCGCGCATCCATATCCTGACCCCTGCGCCGATGCCCACTGCCACGCGCGCGCGCTTCTTTCCCGGTGAAGATCGCGATGCGCTTGCCAACCCGGCAGACGAGGCCGCGCGGCTGCTTGGCGAACTGAGTCTCTGACGACACGTCGCTTGCGAAACAAGGGCCGCGCCCACCTGTCGCGCGGCTCTTTACTTGCTCCGCCATGCCCGCTCGCCTATCAAGGCGCGAAAAGGGGCAGGCCATGCGAATTCTCATCACCAATGACGACGGTATTCAGGCGCGCGGGCTGAAAGCGCTCGACAAGATCGCGCATGAACTGGCCGGGCCGGATGGCGAAGTCTGGACCGTGGCTCCCGCGTTTGAGCAATCCGGCGTGGCCCATTGCATCAGCTATACGCACCCCATGCTGCTCGCCAAGATGGACGAGCGTCGATTTACCACCGAAGGTTCGCCCGCCGACTGCGTGCTGGCCGCGCTTCACGAGGTTATGATCGACACGCCTCCGGATCTTGTTCTTTCGGGCGTGAACCGGGGCAACAACTCGGCCGAGAACGCGCTTTATTCCGGCACGCTGGGCGGCGCGATGGAGGCCGCGCTACAGGGGCTGCCCGCGATTGCACTGTCGCAATACCTTGGTCCCAAGATTTTCGAGGCCGAGAACATGTTCGAAGCGGCCGAGCAGCACGGCGCCGAGGTGATCCGCAAGATCCTCGCCAACACGCCCTGCACCGGCGAAGATTACCGGCTGTTCTACAACGTGAATTTCCCGCCCGTCGCCGGGGCCGATGTCAAGGGCATCCGCGCCACCACGCAAGGCTTCCGTCCCGACACCACCTTTTCGGTCGAGCCGCATAACTCCCCTTCGGGCAAGCGGTTTCTCTGGATCAAAGGCAGCCAGCAACACGTCAATACGGCGCCCGGCAGCGATGCGCAGGCAAATCTCGATGGCTATATCTCGGTCACCCCGATGCGCGCGGATCTCACGGCCCATGACGCGCTCGATGCGCTGAAAGCGATTGAATGAGCGGCACCGACCCGGAAACCAAGATGCAGTTTCTCTATGCCCTGCGCTCGCGCGGGGTCACGGACAAACGCGTGCTGAACGCGATGGAAACCATCGATCGGGGCATGTTCATCACCGGGCTTTTCGCCGAACGCGCCTATGAGGATACGCCGCTGCCCATCGCCTGCGGCCAGACGATTTCGCAGCCCTCGGTCGTGGGGCTGATGACGCAGGCGCTGCAGATCAATCCGCGCGACAAGGTGCTCGAGGTCGGGACCGGCTCGGGCTATCAGGCGGCGATCCTGTCGCGCCTCGCCCGCCGGGTCTATACGGTCGACCGCCACGCCCGCCTTGTGCGAGAGGCGAACGAGGTTTTCTCGCAGCTCGGCTTTGTGAATATCACCGCGATGACGGCGGATGGCTCGCACGGATTGCCCGATCAGGCCCCGTTTGACCGGATTCTGGTCACCGCCGCCGCCGAAGACCCGCCCGGACCGCTCTTGGCTCAGCTCAAGATCGGGGGTATCATGGTCGTACCGGTCGGCCAGTCCGACGCGGTACAGACGCTGATCCGGGTCCGTCGCGGCGAAGACGGGTTCGATTACGACGAAATTCGCCCCGTCCGCTTCGTCCCCCTCCTTGAAGGTCTGGGCAAGGACGGTACATAAGCGGTACACGAGACCAAATGCATATGTGCTGCGACCTCCCGGCGAAACAGGGGGGCGCATGTTGAGGAAGCCGAGATGACCAAGTCCACAGGACGCCCTTCATTCCGAATTCTGACCGCCGTTTCCCTGCTTGCCCTGCTCGCAGCCTGCGACGAGCCGCTCGATTTCGACATGCGTGGCAAGATCGGTGCGTTTTCGACGGCCCCGGCGGCGCAGTCGGCAACCGGCACCCGCCCCGCCGCGGACAATCGCGGCGTGATCTCCTACCCGAATTACCAGGTGGCCGTCGCCCGCCGCGGCGACACGGTGACCGCCGTGGCCAACCGGGTCGGCCTGCCCGCCTCGGAGCTGGCCCGCTACAATGGCCTGACGCCCGGCGATACCCTGCGCGATGGCGAGGTTCTTGCCCTGCCGACCCGCGTCGCCGAACCCTCGGCCGCGACCGGCGTGGATATCGCCAGCCTTGCCGGGAGCGCCATCGACGCCTCACCCAGCACTAGCAACTCGGTTCAGACCACCGCTCTGCCCCCGGCTGCCGCGACCAAGCCCGCACAGGTGCAGACCGCCGAGCCGGTGCGCCACCGCGTGGCACGCGGTGAAACCGCCTATACCATCGCGCGGCTATACAACGTACCGGTCAAGTCGCTGGGCGAATGGAACGGGCTTGGCTCCGATTTCTCGATCCGCGAAGGTCAGTACCTGATGATCCCCGTGGCCGGTGCCGCCGCGCCGAAACCCGCGCCGATCGTCGCCGATGCGACGGTAACCGAACCGGGCGAAGGCAGCCCGACACCGCTGCCCCCCAGCTCGGCCAAACCGCTGCCGGCTGAAAAGGTCGCGCCGCGCACCGAAGAGGTGGCCCAGACCGTCACCATCGACAAGCCGACCAAAAACCCCGCGTCAAATGCAGCGATGGGCATGCCGGTGCAGGGCAAGATCATCCGCACCTATTCCAAGGGCAAGAACGAAGGCATCGACATTGCGGCCAGCCCTGGCTCGCCCGTCAATGCCGCCGCCGATGGCAGCGTCGCCGCGATCACCTCAAGCGCCGATCAGGTGCCTATCGTGGTGGTACGCCACCCCGACAACCTGCTGACCGTCTATGCCAATGTCGAAGGCATCAAGGTCAAAAAGGGCGATACGGTCAAACGCGGCCAGCAGCTGGCCGAGCTGCGCAGCGGCGACAATGCCTATGTGCATTTCGAAGTCCGCAACGGGTTCGACAGCGTCAACCCGCAGCCCTACCTCGAATAAGGCCCCGGCGGGCGCTTTCAGCCCGCCTGGGCATACTCCGCAACCAGCGACTTGAACTGATCCCTCGGCGGGAACCCCTCAAAGCTGTACTTGGCCGGGGTCTCGGCCCACGCCAGCTTTTCCTTGGTCACCGTTTCGATAAAGGGTGTGAACCACGACATGTCGTCCAGCATCGTCGGATGCACGTTGACGAAGACATCGTTCCCCGCGATCCGCGTGAACATCCACGCCTTGCAGTCAGGACAGCACATATGGCTCAGCGCGTCGCTGGGCGCCCCGCCGACAACCGGCTCTCCGTCGATAACCTCAAAGGCCCCGACCGGGAACATGGCGGTCAGGGAATAGGCGCTCGCGGCCATTTTCTGACAACCCACGCAGTGGCAGGCCGCCGTCATCATCGGCTTGGCCGTGACCCTGATCCTCACCTTGCCGCAGCGGCAGGAACCTTCCATCGGTAGTGACATTTCCGGCATTGCGCTCCCCTCCTCCGGTTTCGCCTTTACCCGATACGTACCCCGTGACGCCCCGCGAGGTCGACAAAGAACTGCCATGCCACCCGGCCCGAGCGTGATCCGCGCGTGGCCTGCCATTCAATCGCTTCGGCGCGCAGCTCATCCGGGGCTACGTCGACGCCATGCGCCGCGCAGTACCGGTCGAGCATCGCAAGGTATTCGTCCTGCGAACAGGGATGGAAGCCCAACCACAGCCCGAAGCGGTCGGAAAGCGAAACCTTTTCCTCGACCGCTTCCGACGGGCTGATCGCGCTGGAGCGTTCGTTCTCAATCATATCGCGTGGCATCAGGTGGCGCCGGTTCGACGTAGCATAAAGCACCACGTTATCCGGCCGCCCTTCGATCCCGCCATCCAACACCGCCTTGAGCGACTTGTAATGTTCGTCATCATGGCTGAACGACAGGTCATCGCAGAACAGCACGAACCGTTGCGGCGCTTCCCTCAGATGCGTCAGCAGACGCCCGACCGACGGCAGGTCTTCGCGCTGCAGCTCGACCAGTTTAAGATCCGGGTTCTCCGCGCAAACTTCGGCATGTATCGCTTTGACAAGGCTCGACTTTCCCATGCCCCGCGCGCCCCAAAGCAACGCGTTGTTGGCCGCGAACCCCTGGGCAAACCGACGCGTGTTGTCCAGCAGCGTGTCGCGCGACCGGTCGATCCCGACCAGCAGGTCCAGCCCCACCCGGTTGACCACCGGCACCGGCACCAGCCGCTCGGGGTCCACATGCCACACGAAAGCAGGCGCAAGGGAGAAATCCGGTGTCGGCAGCGGCGCCGGAGACATCCTCTCAAGCGCCGCCGCAATTCTCGTCAGTTGTACTTCACTCACTTGCCATCTTCCCGCTCTTCATCGAATTCAGCGGCAAGCGGATCGTCGAAGTCTTCTTCGTCGTCGTAATAGCCCTGCGCCCGCAGCTCTTCTTCGCGCTTGGTCTCGACCCGGCGCACAAGGAAGATCGAAATCTCGTAAAGCCCGTAGACCACGACAAACAGGATGACCTGCGTGATCACGTCCGGCGGCGTTACCAGCGCGGCCAGCACGAGGATCGCCACCACCGCGTATTTGCGTACACCCTTAAGCCCGTCCGCACTAACCAGCCCCGCCTTGCCCATCAGGGTCAGCAAAACCGGCAGCTGGAAACACAGGCCAAAGGCTACGATGAACTTCACGGTCAGGTTCAGGTATTCCTGAGCGGAACCCTGGAACACCACGCTCAGCCCCGGCTGCGCCATCTCGGGCTGCGCCGCAACGGCCTGACCATCCGCGCCAAACTGCTGGAAACCAAGGAAGAAATCATAGGCCAGCGGCGTCACCACGTAAAAGGCAAAACTCGCCCCCAGCAGGAACATGAACGGCGACGCGATCAGGAAGGGCAGGAAAGCGCCCTTTTCGGACTTGTACAACCCCGGCGCCACGAACCGCCACATCTGCAGGCCGATATAAGGAAAGGCCAGTATGAACCCACCCAGAAGCGAGATCTTGATCGCGACGAAAAAGCCTTCCTGCGGACTGATGAAGATCAGGTCGCAATCCTGTCCGCGCGTGGCCAGCACCTCGCAAAGCGGGTTGGTCAGGAAATTGAACAGCGGCGTCGCCACGGTGAAACAGATCACCATGCCGACGATAAAGGCCACGACCGAATGGATCAGCCGGTTGCGCAATTCCGCAAGGTGTTCGATCAGCGGCGCGGCGCTGTCGTCGATGTCGTCATTCGCCATCTGGCTCATTCTTTGGGTCCGGTTGGTTCAGGGCTGGCCGTCTCTGCCGTCAGATCGGCCTCGGCCGCATCCGCCTGCGCTGCTGCTTCGGCGGCTTCGCGCGACTTGCGCTCGGCCGCGGCCCGCGCGGTGGCTGCCTTGATCTTCTTGGCGTTCTCATCCCGGTCTGCGGCCAGCTTGCCGGTCTCGCTCCCGGGTTTGTATTTCTTGGAATCGAACCCGCTTGTCAGATCGCGGGTTGCATCCTTGACGCTATCCATCGCGCTCGACATCGGGTTGGAGGCGGTCTTGAGCCCCTTGGCGATGTCGCGCACGCCGGATTCATCCGCCGCATCCTCCATCGCCCGCGAGAACTCCCGCGCCATGCCCTTGGCCTTGCCGACAAAGCGGCCGACGTTGCGGAACAGCACCGGCAAATCCTTGGGTCCCACCACGATCAGCGCCACAACGCCGATCAGCAGGAGCTCCGTCCAACCCAGATCGAACATGTCAGATCAGACCTTGTCTTTTTCCGCGTCCGTCGGCGTCACGTCCTTGGCCGCCAGTTCATCCTGTTCCTCGATCTCTTTCGAGCCATCGGAAACGCCCTTCTTGAAGGCGGTGATTCCCTTGCCGACTTCACCCATGAGCGAGCTGATCTTGCCGCGCCCGAACAGCACCAGCACCACGACCGCGATAAGCAGAAGGCCCGGAAGGCCGATATTATTCAACATGTTCAACTCCTTGTCAGTTCTCATTCGCCCCGTGCCGCAGATCGCGCAGGGGCGTGTTCGGCATCTTTTCTAAATCCGCCCCAGCGCCGGGAAAAGCGCAAACCCGACGCGAGGCGCCCCGCCCAAGCCGGTTTTCCCATCGCCTTCCCCTCCCGAAATCAAAACTGACAGGTTTTTGTCAGTTGCACTCGACTTCCCAACCCCTTCGGACCAGAATACCCCCATGTCCCGCGCCGACCGCCTCTTTCAACTTCTCGGCATCCTGCATGACGGCAGGCTGCACCGCGCCGCCGATCTCGCCACCCGCCTCGGCGTCTCCCAGCGCAGCATCTACCGCGATATGGAAACGCTTGCGAAAAGCGGCGCGGCCATCACCGGCACACGCGGCACCGGCTACCGCCTGGGCGATGAAATCCTGCTGCCGCCACTGAAGCTCGCGCCACCGGAACTCGAGGCGCTCCATCTCGCCCTCGCCATCGTTGCGGAATCGAGCGACCCCGACCTCTCGGCCCATGCCCGCACCCTCGCCCAAAAGATCGACGCCGCCCTGCCCGAGGAACAGACCGCCCCCGCCGATGATTGGAAAACCGCCGCACTCCCGGCCGCCCGCGCCGCACGGAGCTTTTCCCATCTTCCCGCCCTGCGCAGCGCCATCCGCGCCCGCCAGAAACTGCAACTGACCGAAACCGGCCAGCAGCCGGAAACCGTCCGTCCGCTTAGACTCGAAAACTGGGGCCGCAACTGGATTCTCACCGGCTGGAGCGAAACATCGAACCGCTTCACGCAAATCCGCACCGACCTGATCGAAACCGCCACGCCGCTGCCCGAACTCTTCGTCGACGAACCGGGGCGGCAACTCTCCGATTTCAACGCCGGCAAGTAACGCAACCGCCGCTGACCGGACGCAATCCCGCTCTTCTTTGGGTCAAAAATATCCCCGCCGGAGGCATGGCCCAACGGGCCATTCACCTTACGTGGCGGCAGGGAACACGAAACAACGATCGCGGGGAACGGTCAGCCACATCACCTTGCCGGGCTTGGGCAGGAAGACATTCGGCACGGTGGCTTTCAGAACCGACCCGTCGAAATCCATCACGAATTCAACCAGCGATTCATGCCCCATGAAACGCGACCGCTTGACCACGCCCCGCGCCGCCACACCGTCGGTCTCGGTCGGGCGCGGCCCGTTGCCGCCCCGGTCGAAATCGATGCGCACATGCTGCGGGCGGAACACGATATCAACCATCGTGCCATCCGCCACGCCCGGCGCAAGGAACTGGCCAAAGGCGGTTTCCGCCAGCGCGCCCGTCACCTCGGCCTGTAACACATTGGCGTCGGAAAAGAAGGACACCGCCGCCCGGTCGATAGGTCGGTTATAGACGTTGTAAGGCGCGCCCTGCTGAACGATCTTTCCGGCGCGCATCAGCGCGATCTCGTCGGCCATGCGCATCGCCTCGTCCGGCTCATGGGTGACCAGCAACACGGCGGTATCCTCGTCCTTGAGCACGCCCAGCGTCTCATCCCGGATGCCATCGCGCAGCCTGTTGTCCAGCCCGGAAAACGGCTCGTCCATCAGCATGATCCGCGGACGCGGCGCCAGCGCGCGGGCCAGCGCCACACGCTGCTGCTCACCGCCCGACAATTCATGCGGATAGCCGTCGATATGGCGCAGCAGGTCGACCCGTTCCAGCAGGCTCTCGACCCGGGCGCGCTTTTCATCGCGCGACGCGCCGCGCAGACCGAATGCCACGTTATCGGCGACGCTCAGATGCGGGAACAGCGCGAAATCCTGAAACATCAGCCCAATGCCGCGCCGCTCGGGCGGCACCCGGTAATGCGTGTCGCAGACCAGCTTGCCATCCACCCAGATCTCGCCGCTGTCCTGCATCTCGACCCCGGCGATGATCCGCAGCGTCGTGGATTTGCCGCAGCCAGATGGCCCCAGCAGGCAGGTCACCTGTCCCGGCATGATGGTCAGCGACACATCATCCACCACCACGCGCCCTTCGTAACGGCGCACGAGGTTGCGGATTTCCAGCCGGGGTTGGGTCTTCAGGTCTTGCAAGCGGGCCTCACTGGCGGTGCCGAGCATTTCTGTCGGGTAGAGGCGCGGATAGCAACCCGCAAGCCCCCGCGCAAGTCACTCCGCCGCAGGCAAGAGCGTGAAATCCGCCCGCGCGCGCAGCTTTCCGTTGACCTGTATCCCCACCGCATGTGGCCCGGGGCTTAGCCGAAAGGTGGTCGCATCCCCCTTCAGCCGATGGTTCTTTTGCAGGATCAGCGGTTTGCCCGCAGTCAGCTTGGCCTGTTTCAGCTTGAACACCTTGGAGCGCTGGCCGCCGTCCGGCTTGGCGAACCAGATGATGTAATCGACCAGCACCGGCATCGCCTGCGCTCCCGTGATCTCGCACCCGATATCAAGCGCCTCTCCGATGCGCAGGCTGTCCTGCCCCAGCCGCAGCTTGCATCCCAGATCGGCCTCGGCGTCAAATCCCAGCATCTCAAGCGCGCCGGGATGCCCCGCCTTGACCAGCCCGCGCAGCGCATGGGCCGTCATCCAGGCCAGTTCCTTATCCGCCTGCCGCCCTTCGTCCCGCCAATCCGCCAGCCGCGCCAGAACCAGATCCGGTTCCTTCTTGGTGATGTCGTTAAGATGGTTCGCGACCGACCGGGTCACGAAACGCGTCGGGTCGCCATGTAGCCGATCCAACAGCGGCAGGCCCGCATCAAGCGGCAGCGACACGCCCTGCCCCCAGGGCAGACGCGGCCGCGTCCCTTCACTCACCAGCCGCCGCACATGGTAGTGGTCGTCTTCGGCCCAGCCTTCCATCCGCGCCAGAACAAGATCGGGCCAGCGGTTCAGAAAGGGCCGGATCGCCCATTCCATCGAAAACCGCTGGGTGATCTCGCGCAGCAGGTCCAGACCGCGATCCGGGTCTTCGAGTCCGGTGTTCACCACCCATTCGCCCAGCGGCGCAAAGATGAAACTACCGAAATCATCGTCGCTTTTCGTCAGGTCCAGCGGCGGCGGCAGCGCGTCTCTTATCGCCGGACTAACCACTGAAAGATCGCCCGGAATGGCCTCTTCCAGACATTCCGCGATCCATGCGATGCGCGCTTTCAGCTCCAGCTCGGGCAGGCGTTCCATCACCCGTGCCTCGAACCGCGCCGTCTCGAACCCCGGCGCATCGGAAAAAAGGCCCGCCAGATAGCGGACCCTTTCAAGGTTGAACAACTGGTCTTTCAGGGAAAAACCACTGGCCATGTCAGATCGTGATGTTCGAGGCCCCGCCGTCAAGCAGCAGGTTCTGGCCAATGATGAACTTTGCCTGCTGCGAGCAGAGAAAGGCGCAGGCCGCACCGAAATCCTCTGCGGTGCCATAGGCGCGCGCGGGGATCGTCGCCTGACGCTGGGCGCGGGCTTCTTCCATCGAGATGTTCTTTTGTTTGCTCACGCCGCTGTCGAGCGATTCGGCACGGTCGGTGTCATGGATGCCCGGCAGAATGTTGTTGATGCAGACGCCGCTCGACGCGACCTGCCGCGAGGTGCCCGCCACATAGCCCGTCAGACCCGCCCGGGCCGAGTTCGACAGCCCCAGCGCCGCGATTGGCGCGCGCACCGACTGGCTGGTGATGTTCACCACCCGGCCCCAGCCGCGATCCATCATCCCCGGCAACAGCGCCTTCATGAAAGCAATCGGCGTGAGCATGTTCGCATCCAGCGCCTTGATGAAATCGTCGCGATCCCAGTCGCTCCAGAGACCCGGAGGCGGTCCGCCCGCATTTGTCACGAGGATATCGACCTGACCGGCCACTTCGAGAACCTGCGCCTGCCCTTCGGGCGTGGTCACGTCACAGGCAACGGTTTCCACCTTGACGCCGAAATCCTCGCGGATCGCCGCAGCCGATGCTTCAAGAGCCTCGGCCCCGCGGGCGTTCATGACAAGATCGACGCCGGCCTCGGCCAGAGCGCGCGCACAGCCCAGACCCAGCCCCTTGCTGCTGGCGCAGACCAGTGCCCGCTTGCCCTTAATTCCCAAATCCATCGGTTAACTCCTTGTGTACTTTTTAGCAGGACTATCCTCGCAAATGATGTAATGCCAGCTTTTCACCGGTGTCTTGACCACAATCGGTCACATTCACCTTCTAAGAAGAGTGCAACACAAACGACAGACACAGTCCAAGAAGATGCAGAACTATCCAGACAGCGCCTTCCAGAACAACGTGATCGCGGCCGATTTCGCGGGTTGCGACCGGGTTTTCCCCCAATCCGTTCCGGTTCACGACGCCAGCGCCTTCTGCGCCGTCGAGGGTGTGAACGAAGGGGATTCGTTGTCGGTTCTGGATGATCTGGTGCCGGATGATGTCTATGTTCTTGCCGCTGACAGCCCCACGTCCAGCCTTGCCTTTCACATGACGTCAGGTCACGTGCCGGAAATCGCCGCGTCTTCGGAAACCGGCACCGCCGGGGCGTCGCTGCATCTGGATGGCACGGTCACGCTGATGTCTGCCGCAGGTCGGATCGCGCGGGCCATCATCCTCGTTGAAACCGACATGCGCGACCATATCGCGGGCATCTATCTTGCCCCGCTCGATCCGATTGCACCCGGCACGCCGTTCAGCATCATCGCGCTGGATCGCCTGGCGACCCGTGCCGCTTTTGACGACCTTGTTGGACATGCACCGGTCGACGCGGTGATGAAGCCCGCGAAAAACGCCGCGCCTTCCGCCGGTATCCGCGCTTAATCCTCGTCCGGTCCGGCGCCCTCATCATCGTCGGGCACGTCCTCATCCCAACACGCCTCCGGCTCTGACTTGCGCGGCTTTCTTCGGACACCCTCGTTGATCTCGCGTTCCATCGCTTCGGCCTGCAACCAGAGCTGCGGAATCGTATCGTCCTGAAAATACCGGTCAATTTCCCCCGACAGCAAAGCGGTCCAATAAAGCCGCAGCACCATGTTCATGCGGGTGCTGTAGCCCGGTCCCAGCTTGCGGAACCAGCGCACCATGTCGCTGTCGAGCCGGATCGTCACACGCGTCTTATGCGGCGTGACCGGGTGCCAGTGATCCAGCGCGTTCCAGTCCACCGGCAGGCTGCGGACAAGCCATTTCTCCTTGATCTCGCGCTGAAGCTGCTCAAGCGTGGCCAGCATTTCGCTATGGGCATCCGATTTATTCATCGCGCTCTCCGGTGACTTGGAATCACCCCCGTCTAGAGCGCCAGTGTTAAAGTCGGGCAATGCGAGCGTCCGATGGGTTTCCCGGCGGCGCCGCAAATCCTTAACGCAAGGCAGGCTGCCGTCCGGTGTACAGGGGGTGTACAGCTTGTGCATCACAAGTGCCGCCGATTTTCTTGCTCTCGGCGAAAACCTTACCTATACGCGCGCTATGCTGGATACCGCTCAAAATCGCCCCGACCTGCCCGCCGAAATTGCCCGGCGGCGTACCTTTGCCATCATCTCGCACCCGGATGCGGGCAAGACGACGCTGACCGAGAAATTCCTCCTTTACGGTGGCGCGATTCAGATGGCTGGACAGGTCCGCGCCAAGGGCGAAGCGCGGCGCACTCGGTCGGACTTCATGCAGATGGAAAAAGACCGCGGCATCTCCGTCTCGGCATCGGCAATGTCTTTCGATTTCAACAGCTTCCGCTTCAATCTCGTGGACACGCCCGGACACTCGGACTTTTCCGAAGACACCTATCGCACGCTGACGGCGGTGGACGCGGCGATCATGGTGATCGACGGCGCGAAAGGCGTGGAAAGCCAGACCCAGAAACTGTTCGAAGTCTGCCGTCTGCGCGACCTGCCGATCCTGACCTTCTGTAACAAGATGGACCGGGAAAGCCGCGACGTCTTTGAGATCATTGACGAAATTCAGGAAAACCTCGCCATCGACGTGACCCCGGCAAGCTGGCCGATTGGTCAGGGGCGCGATTTCGTCGGCTGTTACGACATCCTGCGCGACCGGCTTGAGCTGATGGACCGTGCCGACCGCAACAAGATCGCGCAAAGCATTGAAATCAATGGCCTGGACGATCCGAAGCTGGCCCAGCACGTTCCAGCCGAGCTGCTGGAAAAGCTGAAGGAAGAGCTTGAGATGGCCCGCGAACTGCTGCCGCCGCTCGACAAGAAGGCCATGCTCGAAGGCACGCTTACCCCGATCTGGTTCGGCTCGGCGATCAACTCCTTCGGCGTAAAGGAACTGATGGATGGCATCGCCAATTACGGCCCCGAGCCGCAGATTCAGGCCGCCACGCCGCGCCAGATTCTCCCTGAAGAATCAAAGGTTTCCGGCTTTGTCTTCAAAGTGCAGGCCAATATGGACCCCAAGCACCGCGACCGCGTCGCCTTTGTGCGCATGGCCTCGGGGCATTTCAAACGCGGCATGAAGCTGACCCATGTCCGGTCGAAAAAACCGATGGCAATTTCGAACCCGGTGATGTTCCTCGCCTCTGACCGTGAACTGGCCGAAGAGGCATGGGCCGGCGACATCATTGGTATTCCCAACCACGGCCAGCTGCGCATCGGCGACACGTTAACCGAAGGTGAAGATCTTCGTGTTACCGGTATCCCATCCTTTGCCCCCGAACTGCTAAAGGGTGTGCGCGCGGGCGACCCGATGAAGGCCAAGCATCTTGAAAAAGCGCTGATGCAGTTTGCCGAGGAAGGTGCCGCAAAAGTGTTCAAGCCGTCGATTGGCTCGGGATTTATTGTTGGCGTTGTCGGTGCCCTGCAGTTCGAAGTGCTCGCGAGCCGGATCGAGATGGAATACGGCCTGCCGGTGCGCTTTGAACCGTCGCAGTTCACCTCTGCCAGATGGGTGAACGGTGACAAGCAAGCCATTGAAAAGTTTACCAATGCAAACAAACAGCATATCGCCACCGACAATGATGGCGACACGGTATACCTTACACGGCTGCAATGGGACATCGACCGGGTCGAGCGTGACTACCCCGACGTCAAGTTGACGGCCACCAAGGAAATGATGGTCTGATCGTTTCCAAATACATTTTCCGGAGGCAAGCAAGCAATTGCAACAACCCTCGCGTGCTGCCATGGTGTTGACACATTTGGTTTTGTAAACGGGAACGAGAATATGGGTTTGATTGGCAGCACTCTGGAATGGACGACCGTTTTTCCCACGCGGGACAACGTATTTTTCGGACCTTACGAGGTGACGCCGGGCCCCGGCACCGAAGATTTCGAATTCATTGAAGAAAACGGAATCGACGAAGTCTGGGACATCTCGGACAGAAAGATCGAGATAACATATACTCAGGACGCGCTCGCGGCGAACAAGGATGCACAGGGCCAGACTGCGACACATAACGCCGAGGTCCTGAGCGATGTCGGCAATACGGTGCAGGATTTCCAAAAGGTAAAGATTCTCAACAAGAAAACCACGGGCCCCTGGGAAGACTCGATGATCGAGTGGACCGCGGATGAGATCGTCATCAACTACCTGAATGATGGCGAAGGCATTTCCTTGGTTTCCGGAGATGTTCTGACACTCAAGGTCGTCTTTGACCTCACCTCCAATTCGCTCGGCGACGATCTGATGAAGGGCACGGGCGGAACCGACAGGTTCAAGGGTCTTGCGGGCGACGACAAGATCATTGGCCGTGGCGGAGACGACAAGCTGTTCGGCAGCAAGGGCGACGACATCATCAAGGGCAGCAAGGGCGATGACAAGGTCGTTGGCAACGGCGGCGCGGATTCGCTCTATGGCAATGGCGGCAAGGACAAACTCGTCGGCGGCAAAGGGGCAGATTTCCTCGCAGGGGGCGGCGGACGCGACGTGCTCATCGGCGGTAAAGGTAAAGACGACCTGAAAGGCGGCGGCGGGAACGACAAGTTCGTTTTCAAGAAGACCACCGGCCGGGACAAGATCGAAGATTTTCAGGACGGCAAGGACATGATCGTCCTGAAAAAATGGGGCGTCGATGATTTCGATGACCTCACGATCAAGGAACGCGACAACGGTGTGCTTCTGAAAAGCGACAAGAACACCATCCTGCTGAAAGACATGGACATCGCCGATATCGGCGCCGATGACTTCATCTTCTAAGGGCCAGTGACCTGACTGGAAGACCCGAGAAAAAACCGGATGCGAGGCCCCGATGGGGCCTCGTTTCGACTATAAAGGCCGATGCAACGGCCATCCTCGGCTTTGCCGCGCATCATCTCGAACTCGGCTGCCACCGGCTCTACCTCTATCTCGACGCGCCCTGCCCCGAGGCCGAACCGCTCCTTGCCGACCACCCAAAGATCCGCGTCATCCAATGTGACGCGCAATACTGGAAAAGACGCGGCATCCAGCGCCCGGTCAAGCATCAGGTCCGCCAATCCCGCAATGCGACCCATGCCTACCGGCGCAGGCCCGAGGTTGACTGGCTTGCCCATATCGATGTCGACGAATTCCTCTGGCCAGCCGATGACATTGCAAATGCGCTTGCTGCCCTGCCCAAGGCCCAGAACGTTGCGCGGGTCCGCCCGGCGGAATCCCTCGGCGGAAGTTTCAACCATTTCAAGGCGTTCGTACCAAATGACGGGAAACGAGAGGAAACCGTTGCCGCGCTCTACCCGGAATTCGGCACCTACGTGAAAGGTGGTTTCCTGAGCCATGTCACGGGCAAGGTCTTTGTCCGCACCGGCATCGAAAACGTGGAACTGCGCATTCACCGCGCCTTTTTCGACGGAACTCCCGGCGACGGGACCGATCTTGCCGGTGTCGATCTTTTGCACTGCCACGTCGGCGATTGGGAGGACTGGCTGACCGCCTACCGCTACCGCGTCGAAAAAGGCTCTTACCGTGCCGAGCTAAGCCCCGCCCTGCCCCGCACCCTTGGCGGTGCCACCCTGCACGAGCTGTTTACCTTGCTTGAAGAAGAGGAAGGTAAGACTGGCCTGCGCCGTTTCTATGACGAGGTCTGCGCCGATACACCGTCGCTGCGCGAACGGCTTTCGGGCCGCGATCTGCTGTTGCACCGCCCCCTCGATCTGGCCGGGGCGATCAGCAAACAGTTCCCGACTTGGCAGAATTGCGTCCCCGACCGTGATAATTGAACCGAATTGTTTCCGAACCGCCGCCAATGCCCCTGTAAAACAGCAGAAATCCATTGTCGGTTTGACGATCACGCACGATTTTGTTAAGGGCAGCGGCAAGAGCCATCGTGTGCACTAGCACAGGACCGTACGGGTCCGGCTCCGACCATAGGTGCGGGCCAAGAAAGTGTCCGCAAACAGCGGATACAAATGACAAAATTTTCTGACCTTAAACTGAATCCCAAGGTGCTCAAGGCAATCGAAGAAGCCGGGTACGAAAACCCGACTCCGATCCAGGCTGGCGCCATCCCCCCCGCTCTCGAAGGGCAGGATGTGCTTGGGATCGCCCAGACCGGCACCGGCAAGACCGCGAGTTTCACCCTGCCGCTTATCACCCTGCTGGCCCGTGGGCGCGCGCGCGCGCGGATGCCCCGCAGCCTCGTGCTCTGCCCGACCCGTGAACTCGCCGCGCAGGTGGCCGAGAACTTCGATGTCTATGCCAAGCACGTCAAGCTGACCAAGGCGCTGCTGATCGGCGGTGTGTCCTTCAACGAACAGGACAAGCTGATCGACAAGGGCGTGGACGTGCTGATCGCCACGCCGGGCCGTCTGCTTGACCATTTCGAACGCGGCAAGCTGATCCTGTCCGACGTCAAGATCATGGTGGTGGACGAAGCCGACCGGATGCTCGACATGGGCTTTATCCCTGATATCGAACGCATTTTCGGGCTGACTCCCTTTACCCGCCAGACCCTGTTCTTCTCGGCTACGATGGCCTCCGAGATCGAACGGATCACCAACACCTTCCTCTCTGCCCCGGCCCGTGTCGAAGTCGCCCGACAGGCCACCACCGGTGAAAACATCACCCAGGGCGTGGTCATGTTCAAAGGCTCGCGCAAAGACCGTGAAGCCAGCGAAAAACGCCGCGTGCTGCGCGCGCTGATCGATGCCGAGGGTGAGAAACTGACGAACGCGATTATCTTCTGCAACCGTAAGATGGATGTGGATATCGTCGCGAAATCGCTCAAGAAATACGGCTATGACGCCGCCCCGATCCACGGCGATCTGGACCAATCGCAACGGACCCGGACTCTCGAAGGGTTCCGCAACGGCGATCTCAAGATCCTCGTCGCCTCGGATGTCGCGGCCCGTGGCCTCGATGTGCCCAGCGTCAGCCATGTCTTCAACTTCGACGTTCCTTCGCATGCCGAGGATTACGTGCACCGCATTGGCCGCACCGGACGCGCCGGGCGCGACGGTGCCGCGATGATGATCTGCGTGCCGCGCGATGAAAAGAACCTGGCCGATATCGAAGCGCTGGTGCAAAAGCAGATCCCGCGCATCGACAACCCGGTCGCGACCACGAATACCGAGGCCGAAACCGACAAAGCGGAAGATACCGCACCGAAAAAGCGCAGCCGCTCCTCCTCCCGCCGCTCCGCCAAAAACGACGCGCCGCAGGAACCGGCCGAGACAGCAGCGGCAGAGCCTGCGGAGCCCCCGCGCAAATCCTCGCGCGGCAAGAGTGGCAAATCCGACAGTGAACGCGGCTCGGGCAAGGTTGTCGGCATGGGCGATCACATGCCCAGCTTCATCGCCCTCAGCTTCGAAGAACGTCGCGCAGGCTGATACAAAAAAACCGCAAGGGCGGCTAACGCCCCTGCGGTACGCATCAAACCAAACAACTCACTTGGCTCAGCCCAGCTTGGCTTCCATCGTGATATCGGCGTTCAGCACTTTCGACAGCGGACAGTTCTCCTTGGCGGTTTCGGCCGCCTTCTGGAAATCCTCGCCTGACGCGCCAGGCACACTGGCGGTCACATCCAGATGCACCGCCGTAATCGCGAACCCGCCGTCCTTCTCTTCAAGCGACACCGTCGCGCGGGTCTCGATGCTATCGGCGACAAGATCGCTCTGCCCGAGGATCATGCTCAGGGCCATCGAGAAACAGCTCGCATGCGCCGCGCCAAGAAGCTCTTCGGGGTTGGTCCCCTTCCCTCCTTCAAAACGCGTATTGAACCCATAGGGCTGGTCGCTAACCACGCCTGTCTCGGTCGAGACATGGCCCTTGCCGTCCTTAAGTCCACCCGACCATTTTGCCGATCCGTGTTTCTTGATCATGGCTACCTCCAATTCTGCCGGACGTCATCGTCCAGCTTCTTCCCCCAACGCCTCCCGTCGGGAAAGGTTGCAGGCAGCCGCAAATCCTATTCTTTGGGTCAGAAATAATCCCGGGGGAGTCGCCCAAAGGGCGGCGGGGGCAGAGCCCCCTCTTCCGGCCAAAAGCGAGCATCTCGCCCAAGGCGCAGATCGCAGCAGGGAACATGCCCGCCCAATCCCTCGGGCGGACAACTTACAGGTTTTTACGCCAACCGGCTGATGACGATCGTCACTTCCGGCTTCTTGCCGATCTCGCTCTGTGCTGTCTGGCGGACCGAGCGACGCAGCGCTTCCTCCAGCGCGTCATCGTCGCGCAGGGTCTTTGGCTTGGCACGGCCCAGCAACTGGCTGAGGTCTTCTTCCATCACCTCGACCAGTGCCGCGCGCGAGGATCCGGTTTCCGGCAGGCCCCTGATCTCGCACCACGGGTCGCCCAAAAGCTCGTCTTCCTCGTCAAGGATCAGCGTCACGGTCACATGACCGTTCAGCGCCATGCGGATTCTGTCGCGCACTACGCCGTCCATTGCGCCGATCTGGACCGATCCATCCAGATAAGTGCGCCCGGTCTCGATGAATTCGGCAACGCGCAGCTCGTTACCCGAAAGGTCCATCATCATGCCATTGACGACAACCATGGACTGCATGCCCGATTCCGAGGCGATGCGCGCGTGTTCGCGCAGGTGGCGGTGTTCGCCATGCATGGGGATCAGAATCTGAGGCTTGACCAGCGCGTGCAACCGCTCGAGGTCGGGCCGGTTGGCGTGGCCCGATACATGGTAAAGACCAGACGACTCATCGACGACGTCCACGCCTTTTTCAGAGAAAGCGTTGATGATGCGGATCACGCCGCGCTCATTGCCCGGGATCGTCTTGGAAGAAAACAGAAAGAGATCGCCCTCTTTCATCTCGAGCCCCAGATACTTGCCGCGGGCCAGTTGCGCACTGGCGGCGCGGCGTTCGCCCTGGCTGCCTGTCACAAGCAGCATCAGGTTCTCGCGTGGGATATCCTGCGCGGCGTCGGGCGAGACGACACTCGGGAAATCCTGCAGCACGCCCGTTTCGACGGCGGCTTCGACCATCCGGCGCATGGCGCGGCCCAGCAGAACAATGGATCGTCCGGTGCGCGCACCGGCCTCGGCCAGCGTTTTGACGCGGGCGACGTTGCTGGCAAAGGTCGTGGCCACGACCATGCCTTCCGCCTGGCTGACAAGGTTCTCGATCTCGGGGCCGACTGTGATTTCCGAGCGCCCGGCAAGCGGCGAGAAGACGTTCGTGCTGTCGCAGATCAGCGCCCGTACCCCGTCCTTGCAGACCTTGGCCCACAACTCGGGGTCGAATGCCTCGCCCACGACCGGCGTGGCGTCCAGTTTGAAATCGCCTGAATGGATCACCCGACCTTCCGGCGTGTCGATCACCAGCGACGCGGATTCCGGGATCGAATGCGATATTGGCAGGAAGCTGACGGCAAAGGGCCCGAGCTTGATCTGTTCGGGCCATGCGGAAACCGTGCGCACCGCGTCTTCGGGGTGGCCGAATTCATCCATCTTGCGCCGCGCGATATTGGCGGTAAAGGGGCGCGCATAGACCGGTGCACCAAGCGCCTGGTAGAAATGGGCCACCGCGCCGATATGGTCTTCATGCGCGTGGGTGATGAATATCCCGTCGAGCCGGTCGGCACGTTCCTTGAGCCAGGTCATGTCGGGCATGATCAGGTCGACACCCGGTGTGCCGTCCATGTCGGGGAAGGTCACGCCGAGATCGACAAGGATCAGGCGTTCCTTGTCCGGTGCGCCATAGCCGTAGACATAGGCGTTCATACCAATTTCGCCCGCCCCACCGAGAGGCAGGTAGATCAGTCTTTCACTGCTCATCGTTTCAGGTTTTATCCTTGTTATAGGCGTGGATCACGGTCAGGCCGTGCATTGTCAGGTCTTCTTCGAAGAAATCGAACAGCACTTCGCTTTGCTGGAACAGGGGCGCAAGACCACCTGTCGCGATAATTTTCATGTCCGTGTCCCGTTCGGCGCGGATTCTGCTGCAAATCTCACGGACGAGACCGACATACCCCCAAAACACGCCCGACTGCATACATGCAACCGTATTCGTACCGACCACGGCCTGTGGCTTGGCGATATCGACATGCGGCAGGGCGGCGGCGGCCATGTGGAGCGCTTCGAGGCTGAGATTGACGCCCGGGGCAATGACGCCGCCGACATAGGCACCGTCGCTCGCGACCACGTCAAAGGTGGTGGCGGTGCCGAAATCGACAACGACCAAATCGCCCCCGTGCCGGTCGAACGCGCCGGCGGTGTTCACAAGCCGGTCGGGCCCGACCTGGGTGCCTTCATCGACACGGGGCGCATGGGGCAGCATGCATTCCGGCTTGCCAACGACCAGCGGGCGACAGTTGAAGAAACGGTCGGCAAAGACTCGCAGGTTGAACACGACGCGCGGCACGGTCGACGAGATGATCACGTCGGTAATGTCCGGATCGATTCCGTAGTGTTTGATCAGCGTCGAAAACCACGTGAAATAGGCATCCGCCGTACGCGCATGGTGCGTCGAGGTCCGCAGGGTGCAGAGAAATTTCTCGCCGTCCCAGATGGAAAAAACGGTATTCGTGTTGCCACAGTCAATCGCCAACAACATGGGCCAGAGGCTCCTGTTCAGAAAAAGATCTCGGCCGCAGGCAGGCTGACGCGGCCATTGTCCGTCTGTAAGACAAGATTGCCCCGCCCGTCCACCGTTTCAAAGATGCCGGCGGTTTCCGAATTGCTCAGCCGTGCCGTGATCCGCTCACCGATGCGGGCCGCGCGGGCAAGCCACGCCTGCCGGATCGGTTCGAACCCGTAGGTGGTGAACTGGGTTTCATAGCGGGCATAGGCGGCGGCCAGATAGGTAAGGAAGTCTTCGGGTGAGACCGCCGTCCCGGTTTCCGAGAGCAGCGACACGGGCCGCACGGCGCCGGGTTCCACGTCATCCGGTGAGGGGGCCTGCGCAAGGTTCACGCCGATCCCGATGGCCAGATAGCTGCCCTGCCCCGGCGTGCCGGTGCTTTCCAGCAGGATACCGGCGAGTTTGCCACCGTTCAGCAGAACGTCATTGGGCCATTTGAGGGCAAAGCCCTCGGCGCGTCCGGTGACGGTGACGCAGGCATCGAAAAGCGCGAGAGAGGTCACGAAACTGCGCAGGGCGGCCTGTTCCGGCCCACCGGGAGGGCGGATGACCAGCGTCGCGGCAAAGTTGCCTTTGGGATGGGTCCAGGGCCGTCCTCGCCGCCCTCGGGCGGCGGTCTGGTGCAACCCGAGGATCCACTCCGGCCCGGTCAGGTCCGGTGCGATCCGGGCTGCTTCGCTAAGCGTGGAGTCGACGGTTTCAAGGATTCGACGGCCATAGCCGTCCGGCCAGTCGGTCATCGGGGGCCTCCTTTACAGACAGGCCCCCGCTGTGGATCAGTTGACAAGCGTTGCGGCCGCTGCGGCGGCTGCGCCTTCGACGCCGAACATGTTGATCACGCCCAGCAGCATGACGACTGCGGAAGCCATCAGGAATACCCAGAGAACGGGCGAGCGGTTGGTTTCCAGCTCGGCCCCTTCTTCGCCGAAGTACATGTAGTAGACGATACGCAGGTAGTAGAAGGCACCGATCACCGAGGCGATCACACCGGCAACGGCCAGCCATGCCAGGCCGCCTTCGTAGGCGGCGCGCAGCACGTAGAACTTGCCGAAGAAGCCGAGCATCGGCGGCACACCGGCCAGCGAGAACAGCAGCACCAGCATCGCCAGCGCCCGGCCCGGTTCACGCTTGGAATAGAGGTTCAGCGCGTTGATATCCGTGACCGGCTGCCCGTCGCGTTCCATCGAGAGGATGAAGGCAAAGGTGCCGACGTTCATGGTGATGTAGATCGCCACGTAAATCAGCATCGCCTGCACACCAAAGACCGTGCCTGCGGCAAGGCCCATCAGGGCAAACCCCATGTGGGTGATCGAGGAATAGGCCATCAGGCGCTTGATGTCGCGCTGTCCGATGGCGGCAACGCTACCAAGGAACATCGAGGCAACGGAGAGCAGCGCAATAACCTGCTGCCAGTCGCTGACGGCGGCACCGAAAGCGTCATGCAGAAGCCGGGCGAAAAGTCCCAGCGCCGCCACTTTGGGCGCGGTCGCAAAGAAAGCGGTGACCGGGGTCGGCGCACCTTCGTAAACGTCGGGCGTCCACATGTGGAAGGGCACGGCCGATACTTTGAAGGCCAGACCGGAGATCAGGAAGATCAGGCCAAAGAGCAGACCAACCGAAACCTCGCCATGGATCGCCGTCTGGATGATGCCCGAGAACAGCGTGGTACCTGCGTAGCCATAGGTCAGCGACGCACCGTAGAGCAGCAGACCGGACGACAGGGCACCCAGCACGAAATACTTGAGGCCCGCCTCGGTCGACTTGGCGCTGTCGCGGCGCAGCGAGGCGACCACGTAGAGCGCGAGCGATTGCAACTCGAGGCCCATGTAGAGCGACATCAGGTCTCCGGCGGACACCATTACCATCATGCCCACGACCGAAAGCGCGACGAGAAGCGGATATTCGAAACGCAGCAGGCCACGACGCTTCATGTATTCCTGGCTCATCACCAGAACGCAGGCGGCGGACAGCAGGATTGCGATCTTAGCGAACCGCGAAAACCCATCATCGATGAACATGCCGTTGAAGGCGACCTTGTCGACGCCGCCGGCAGCACCGATCCAGATCGCCAGCAGGACCATGAGGATGCCGGTCACCCAGACAAGCACTGGGGCGAGCTTGTCCTTGGAGGTATAGACAGCGGCAACCAGCCCGAGCATGGCAAAGACAGCCAGAATGATTTCCGGCAGGATGGTGTTCAGATCAGCCTGGATCATCTACCCGGCCCCCTCAGTTCGATGCGGTCTGCGTCGCGGCCTGAGCCGCGGCAACCGCGTTGTCATAGCTATCGACCAGCGCCGCTGTAGTCGGGCTGATGATATCGGTGATAAGCGACGGGTAGACGCCCAGAAGCAGCGTCATCACGATCAGCGGCGCAAAGATGAACCGTTCGCGCGTGTTCATGTCCGAGATCGTCTTGAGGCTTTCCTTGATGAGATCGCCAAAGACCACCCGGCGATAGAGCCACAGCGCATAGGCCGCCGAGAAGATCACGCCGGTCGTTGCCACGGCCGCCACCCAGGTGTTGACCTGGAACGTGCCCATCAGCGTCAGGAATTCACCGATGAAGCCCGAGGTGCCCGGAAGGCCGACGTTCGCCATGGTGAACAGCATGAAGACCAGCGCGTAGGCAGGCATCCGGTTCACCAGACCGCCATAGGCCTCGATGTCGCGGGTGTGCATCCGGTCATAGATCACGCCGACGCAGAGGAAGAGCGCGGCCGAGATGAACCCGTGCGAGAGCATCTGGAAAATCGCGCCGTCAACGCCCTGCTGGTTGGCTGCAAAGATGCCCATGGTCACGAAACCCATGTGCGCGACCGAGGAATAGGCGATCAGCTTTTTCATATCCTCCTGCACCAGCGCGACAAGCGAGGTGTAGACAATCGCGATGGCCGACATCCAGAGCACCAGCGGTGACAGGATTTCCGACCCGACCGGGAACATGGGAAGCGAGAAGCGCAGGAAACCATAACCACCCATCTTGAGCAGGATCGCCGCCAGAACCACAGAACCTGCAGTCGGCGCCTGAACGTGCGCATCCGGCAGCCATGTGTGGACGGGCCACATCGGCATCTTCACCGCGAAAGAGGCGAAGAAAGCGAGGAACAGAAGCGTCTGCAGACCGCCGACGATCTGGAAGCCCATCAGGTTGAGGGTTTCGCTGGCAAATTCATGGGTCAGCAGAACTTCGATATCCGTGGTACCCTTATCGGCGAACATCGCCACCATCGCCACCAGCATCAGCACCGAGCCGAGGAAGGTGTAGAGGAAGAACTTGAAGCTTGCGTAGATGCGGTTCGCCCCGCCCCAGATGCCGATGATCAGGAACATCGGGATCAGACCTGCTTCGAAGAACAGGTAGAACAGCACGAGGTCGAGCGCCATAAACACGCCGAGCATCAGCGTTTCCAGTAGCAGGAAGGCGATCATGTATTCCTTGACGCGGGTCTTAACATCCCAGCTCGCCAGAATGGTGAGCGGCATGACAAAGGTGGTCAGCATCACAAAGAGGACCGAGATCCCGTCGACGCCCATCTTGTATTGCAGGCCGAGCAGCCAGTCGCTTTGCTCGACGAACTGGAAGCCGGGATCGGCGGGGTCGAACTCGAAATAAATGCCGAGCGAGATCAGGAAGGTGATCGTGGTTGCAAACAGCGCCACCCACTTGGCATTGCGCTGCGCCGCGTCGTCTTCTCCGCGCAGGAAGATCGCAAGGATCAGGGCCGCGAGCGCAGGAATGAAGGTGACAATGGAAAGAAGGTTGTCCATCAGTTGCCTCCTCCGATCGACATCCAGGTGACAAGCGCGGCTATGCCGAGCACCATCCAGAAGGCATAAGTAAAGATATAGCCGGTCTGTGCGCGGCCAGCGAGCCGGGTGAAGAACGGTACGATATTGAGCGCGACGCCGTTCAGGAAGCCGTCGATGATGCTGCCATCACCGCGTTTCCAGAACACTTTTCCGAGCCCCATGACAGGGCGCACGAAAACCGCGTTGTAGATTTCGTCGAAGTACCACTTGTTCTTGAGGAAGAGGTACAGCGGACGCTGGTTTTCGGCCAGACGGCGGGGCAGTTCCGGGTTCACGATGTAGAACAGGTAGGCAACCGCAAGACCAAGCAGCATCGCGATAAAGGGCGAAACCTTCACCCAGACCGGCGCGGCATGTGCGTTGTCCAGCACATGGTTGTCCGGGCCGAAGTACAGCGCACCGTCACCCGGTTCGCCGCCAAGCTGGGCGTGATGTTCGCCCGCCTCGCCATGATCCTCGGTCGCGGCATCCGCGTGGGCGGCTTCTTCGCCCTGGGCCTCTTCGGTCGCTTCTTCGCCATGACCCGCTTCGTTATTCGCGGCATGGTCATCACCATGGGCCGCGGCCTCGGCGGCCATCGGAATGCCGTAAAACTTACCGATCTGGTCGGCATGGCCGAAGAAGTTGGAATACCAAAGCATCCCCGAGAAGATCGCACCAAGCGACAGGACACCGAGCGGTATCAGCATGACCATCGGGCTTTCATGCGCATGATCATGCGTGTGCTTGTCGCCGCGCGGGGTGCCGTAGAAGGTCAAGAAGATGAGACGCCACGAATAGAAGGACGTGAAGCAGGCAGCAACGACCAGCAGCCAGAAGCCATAGGACGACCCGCCGCCCCAGGCGCTTTCGATGATCGCGTCCTTGGAAAGGAAACCGGCAAAGCCGATATGGGTCAGCGGGATCCCGACACCGGTGATGGCCAGCGTGCCGATCATCATCGCCCAGAAGGTATAGGGGATCTTTTTGCGCAGACCGCCATAGTTGGTCATGTCCTGCTCGTGGTGCATCGCGTGGATGACCGAGCCTGCCCCGAGGAACAGGAGCGCCTTGAAGAAGGCGTGGGTCAGCAGGTGGAACATGGCCGCCGAATACATGCCGACACCGGCGGCAACGAACATGTAGCCAAGCTGCGAACAGGTCGAATAGGCGATGACGCGCTTGATGTCGGTCTGCACGAGGCCGACCGTTGCGGCAAAGAATGCCGTGGTCGCGCCAAGCACGGTGATAAAGGCGGTCGCTTCGGCTGCGAATTCCATGATCGGCGACATGCGGCAGACGAGGAAGACACCTGCGGTCACCATCGTTGCGGCGTGGATCAGGGCCGACACCGGGGTCGGGCCTTCCATCGCGTCGGGGAGCCACGTGTGCAGCAGGAGCTGCGCGGATTTACCCATCGCGCCGATGAACAGCAGGAAGGCCACGAGGTTCGCCGCGTTCCATTCGGTCCAGAGGAAGGAAACCTGCGTTTCCGCGAGCGTCGAAGCTTCGCCAAAGATCACGTCGAAATCTATGCTGTCGGTCAGGAAGAACAGCGCGAAGATACCCAGCGAAAAGCCAAAGTCACCGACACGGTTGACCACGAAAGCCTTGATCGCGGCCGCGTTGGCCGAGGGCTTGCGATAGTAGAAACCGATCAGCAGGTACGAGGCCACGCCCACGCCTTCCCAGCCAAAAAACATCTGGACAAGGTTGTCAGAGGTGACCAGCGCCAACATCGCGAAGGTGAAAAACGACAGGTAGGCAAAGAAGCGCGGCTTGTAGACCTCGCCCTCTTTCCACTGGGGGTCGTGATCCATGTAGCCAAAGCTGTAGAGGTGCACGAGGCTGGAAACCGTGGTGATCACGATCAGCATGATGGCGGTCAGACGGTCAAGCCGGATGGCCCATTCGGTCGCCAGCGTGCCGGATTCGATGAAACGCAGCACGGTGATGTGCTCGGTCACGCCGTCAAAGGTGATGAACACGATCCAGGACAGCAGCGCCGCCAGGAAGAGCAGCCCCGTGGCAACCCATTGCGCGGCGGTTTCGCCGATGAACTTCCAGCCAAAGCCGCAGATCAGCGCGCCAACAAGCGGGGCGAAGAGGATGATGGTTTCCATGTGACGTTAGCCCTTCATCACGTTGACGTCTTCGACGGCGATGGTGCCGCGGTTTCTGAAGAAACAGACGAGGATGGCAAGGCCGATCGCGGCCTCGGCGGCGGCGACGGTCAGCACGAAGAGTGTGAACACCTGCCCGACCAGATCCCCGAGGAAGGAGGAGAACGCGACAAAGTTGATGTTCACCGAAAGCAGGATCAGTTCGATGCTCATCAAAAGGATGATGACGTTCTTGCGGTTCAGGAACAGCCCGAAGATGCCGATGACGAACAGCGTCGCCGCGACGGTGAGATAATGTTCAAGTCCGATCATGTCGTCCCTCGGTTTCTTTTCCGTGTCGGCCTTTTCCGGCCCTTGTCTTGTTTAGCCCCGACAGTGTCGGGATGTTTCGGCCCGTCCCGGGGCCGGGATGTCTGCCGCTAGGTCAGCGGCGGCACCCCCATGTGTTTGCCCTTGCCGGGCGCGACCGCGCCGGAGAGCCGCGCGCGGCGGCGTTTCCAGACCCGGAATGCCGAGTAGCTGAGCGCCGCCTTGGCGGCCCAGAGCCCGGCAAAGCCCGCGACCCCGACCGAAGCCAGGTGATCGTGGACGATCTGGATCACAGCCCCTGCCCCGGCTTGACGTCGCGAAGCTCCATCGCCTTGGCCGGATCGCGGTACATCTGGGCCAGCACGTTCTGGCGCTTGACGTCCTGACGGTGGCGCAGGGTCAGAACAATCGCGCCGATCATCGCGACAAGCAGGATGAGCCCCGCAAGCTGGAACAGCAGGAAGTACTGGTCATAGAGGATCAGGCCAAGCGCCTGCGTATTGTGCTTGTCGACGGGCATGACCTGTGTGCGCATCGTTTCGGCCGCCTCGTTGGCCTCCCACGCGCCAAAGGCCATGACGAACTGCATCAGGATGATGAGGCCAATCAGCAGCGCGAGCGGCATGTATTTTGCCATCTCGGCCTTGAGTTCGGCGAAATCCACGTCGAGCATCATGACCACAAAGAGGAAGAGCACGGCGACCGCGCCCACATAGACGATCACGAGCAGCATCGCGACGAATTCCGCGCCCAGCAGCACGAAGAGCCCCGCCGAAGACAGGAAGGCGAGGATCAGCCAGAGCACCGAATGCACCGGCTGGCGCGCGGTGACGGTGAAAAAGCCGCCAAGGATGGCGCTTATCGAAAACAGGTAAAAGGCAAATACGCTCATGTTTCGGGTTCCTCGTTTTCGCCCATGGTCTCTTGCGCAAGATCGAGCGCGCGGGTCATCGCGGGTATGCCCGCAAAAACCGACATCTGACCGATCGTCTCGACGATTTCCTGCTTGCGGGCTCCGGCCTCAATCAGGTGACGCACGGTCTGGCGCACGGCGGTGTCTGCCTGAGCCCCTTGCATCGTCAGCCCGGCCAGCGTCAGCAGAAGCCGCGTCTTGGCATCCAGCCCGTCCTTGTTCACCGTGTTGCCGAACCAGAATTCCATCGCTTCCTTGGGCATGGTCGGCCACAGCGCTTCGAACCCCTTGGGCGAGAAGGTCTCAAGCGCGGGATTAAGCGCCCGCGCCATTTCCTGCGCCTGCGTCATCATCGCTTCGAAGGGGTTGCGGGGGTCGCTCATCGGTAGGGCGCATCCAGTTCTAGGTTGCGGGCAATTTCAGCTTCCCAGCGTTCACCGTTCTCAAGCAGCTTGGCCTTGTCATAGAACAGCTCTTCGCGGGTCTCGGTCGCGAATTCGAAATTCGGACCTTCGACGATGGCGTCCACCGGGCAGGCTTCCTGACAGAAACCGCAGTAGATGCATTTTGTCATGTCGATGTCGTAGCGCGTTGTCCGGCGCGAGCCGTCTTCGCGCGGTTCGGCATCGATGGTGATGGCCTGCGCCGGGCAGATCGCTTCGCAGAGTTTGCAGGCGATGCAGCGCTCTTCCCCATTGGGATAGCGACGCAAAGCGTGCTCACCGCGGAAACGGGGCGACAGCGGCCCCTTTTCATGCGGGTAGTTCAGCGTTGCCTTGGGCGCGACAAAGTATTTCAGGCCGATCCAGAGACCTTTGACGAAGTCACTGAGCAAGAAATACTTGGCGGCGCGGGTATAGTCGATTTGGGTCATATCAGCTCCCAGTGCTCCAGCGCGCGAAGGCGCCCCAGAACCAGTCGAATTTTGCGGCGAAGGCCACGAAGACCACCCAGACGAGGCTGAACGGAAGGAACACCTTCCAGCCCAGACGCATCAGCTGGTCATAGCGATAGCGCGGCGTGATCGCCTTGATCATCGAGAAGAAGAAGAACACCAGCCCGATCTTGGCGATCATCCAGAAGATGCCGTCAGGCAGGCCGGGGATCGGCGACAGCCAGCCGCCAAGGAACAGGAGCGAGATCAACGCGCACATCAGCACGACCGCCACAAGTTCCCCGATCATGAAGAGCAGGAAGGGGGTAGAGGAATATTCCACCTGATACCCGGCGACGAGTTCCGATTCCGCTTCGGGAAGGTCGAACGGCGGGCGGTTGGTTTCAGCCAGCGCCGAGATGAAGAAAAGGATCATCATCGGGAAATGCGGCAGCCAGTACCAGTTGAGCAGACCGAGGTTTCCATCCTGCGCGTTGACGATGCCGCTGAAGTTCATCGAACCGGTCGAGATGATCACGCCGATGATGATCAGGCCCAGCGACACCTCGTAAGAGATCATCTGCGCGGCGGACCGCAGCGAGCCGAGGAACGGGTATTTGGAGTTCGACGCCCAGCCGCCCATGATGACGCCGTATACTTCGAGCGACGAGACCGCGAAGACGAAAAGGATCGCCACGTTGATGTCCGAGAGCACCCAGCCATCGTTGAACGGGATCACCGCCCAAGCAACGAGCGCCATGACAAGGCTGATCATCGGCGCAAGGAAGAACACCGCGCGGTCAGCACCAGCGGGCACCACGATTTCCTTGAGGATATACTTGCCGAAATCCGCAAAGCTTTGCAGCAGACCATAAAATCCAACCACGTTGGGTCCACGGCGCATCTGGACAGCGGCCCAGATCTTGCGGTCGGCATACATCAGAAAGGCCAGCGCCACCAAGAGCGGGACGACGATCAAAAGGATCTGGCCCAGTATCAGCAGCGCGATTCCCGTGCCCGTTGTCGTAAAGAATTCAGCCATAAGTCCTCACACCGTCGGTATCCCGTTTTCCGCGCAGTTTTCGACCACGACTTCGGCGTCGATGGTTTCCAGTCCGCGTGGCAGCGATGGCGAGATGGTGTAAACAGCATCCGCCGCCCACACGCCACCCTTTTCCTGTACTTTTGTGCGCAAATGACGTGCAAATCCGTATCCACGGATCAGCGCGTATTGCGCGGCGGCGCATTCCGCATACCCCGCCACATCATTGTCGTTCCGGGCGCCTTTCATCACGACGCCAAACTGCACCAGATCACCATCCAGAAGCCGCGTGTCGACGCCGCCATAGACGGGCCGGTAAGCCGATCCACCCGAGGTCGCCCCCGCGTCGCAGCCGGTCAGGACCAGCGCCGATATGATCGCGGTGCGAATCATTCAGCCGCGATCTGCTGGGCGCGTGCTTTGACGCCTGCGGAGAGTTCCGCCATCAGCGCGCTGGCCCGTGCAATCGGGTTGGTCAGATAGAAATCAGTGATTGCAGGACGGAAGGTCGCCTTGCCGAGTTCACCGGCCTCGAGCTTTTCAACCGCGTTTTCAGGTACTTCGTCCACCTTGCCGAGATGCGGTACGGCTTTGACGAGTTCCTGACGGAGCTGCGCGATGCTGTCGAAGGGCAGTTCTTCGCCGGTTTCGCCTGAAAGCGCCCGCAGGATCGCCCAGTTTTCCTTGGCTTCACCCGGTGCGAAACCGGCGCGCTGTGCAAGCTGCGGGCGGCCTTCGGTATTCACGAAAAGACCGGTTTCCTCGGTATAGGCCGCTCCCGGCAGGATGATGTCGGCACGATGCGCGCCACGGTCGCCGTGGCTACCCTGATAGATGACAAAGGCGCCTTCGGCGATGTCGACCTCATCCGCGCCAAGATTATAGATGACCTCGGCCTCGGACACCTCGGCCATGCCGCCATCGCAGGTAGCGCCGATATCCATCGCCCCGACCCGGCTTGCCGCCGTGTGCAGGATCAGCAGACCGCTGTTGGTTGCCTCGGCAATGCTTTGCGCAGCGGCGAGAACGGCGGCACCGTCAGCCTCTTGCAAGGCGCCCTGCCCGACGATGACCAGCGAGGATTTCTCGCGGATCTCGTCCGAGCCGCCCATATCGACAACTTCCTGCAGCGCGGCGCGGTCGTTACCCATATGGGTGTAGTCAAAGGTCAGGTCTGCCGCATCGCCGACCAAAGCCACATTTGCGCCACGGCTCCATGCCTTGCGAATACGGGCGTTGAGCACTGGCGCTTCGACGGCTGGGTTGGTGCCGATCAGCAGTATGCTTTCGGCCATGTCGATGTCTTCGACAGCGGCGGTACCGACGTAGGCACCCCGGTTTCCGGCGGGCAGTTTCGCCCCATCGGTACGGCATTCGACAACGCCACCCATGCCTTCGATCAACTGCTTGAGCGCAAAGGCGGGTTCGACAGAGACCAGATCACCGACGATACCGGCGACCTTCTTGCCTTTCATCGCGGCGGCGGCGGCGGTCAGCGCCTCGCCCCAGCCCGCTTTACGCAGCTTGCCGTTTTCGCGGATATAGGGCGTGTCGAGACGCTGGCGGCGCAGCCCGTCCCAGACAAAGCGTGTCTTGTCAGAAATCCATTCCTCGTTCACGCCGTCATGGTTACGCGGCAGGATCCGCATGACTTCGCGACCCTTGGTATCCACGCGGATGTTCGAGCCAAGCGCGTCCATCACGTCGATGCTCTCGGTCTTGCTGAGTTCCCACGGACGCGCGGTGAAAGCGTAGGGCTTGGAGACAAGCGCCCCGACCGGGCAGAGGTCGATGATATTGCCCTGCATGTTCGAGTTCAGGGTCTCGCCCAGATAGGACGTGATCTCGGCATCTTCGCCGCGACCGGTCTGGCCCATCTGGTGAATGCCAGCGACCTCGGTGGTGAAGCGAACGCAGCGGGTGCAAGAAATGCAGCGCGTCATGTGGGTTTCGACCAGCGGACCAAGATCCAGATCCGTCGAGGCGCGCTTGGCTTCGCGGAAACGCGAGAAATCCACGCCATAGGCCATCGCCTGATCCTGAAGATCGCATTCGCCGCCCTGATCACAGATCGGACAGTCGAGCGGGTGGTTGATCAGGAGAAACTCCATCACCCCCTCGCGGGCCTTCTTGACCATCGGCGAATTCGTCTTGACCTGCGGCGCCTGCCCTTCGGGACCGGGGCGCAGATCGCGGACCTGCATCGCGCAGGAGGCGGCGGGTTTCGGCGGACCGCCCACGACCTCGACCAGACACATGCGGCAGTTACCGGCGATCGACAAGCGTTCGTGATAGCAGAAACGCGGAATCTCGACCCCGACCTGCTCACAGGCCTGGATCAGGGTCATTGCCCCGTCGACTTCGATTTCGGTTCCGTCAATGTTGATCTTGCGGAGGTCAGACATGGTCTATTTCGCCCTCAGTAGCACACCAATCGCGCTGGATTTGGCAATTTCCGCACGCCCGAAGGTGCAGAAGGTTTCAGGTTTGTCATAGGATACGCCGTTCTGGGCCAGGAATTTCTCGCCCTTTGCACGCATCCGGGCCTTTTCGGTATCGGATTCGACATAGGCCCTGATTTCATCGTCGCTGTAGCCCAGATCGTTGGCCTGAGCCTTGATCTTGCGCAGCGTGTTCAGCGCGCGCAGCACACGCGGGCTGATGTCATCGCAGCGGTCGCGGATCGCATCGGCAATCGCAACGGCAAACAGCGTATTCTCGATCTCGGGTACATCGCGCAACGCCGGTCGCGCGGTGGCCGAAACCGGCAGCGCAACGGTGCAGGCGAGAGCGGCGGCGATAACGGTATTGGCAAGTCTCATCGGGTTTTCCTTTCGTGTGAAAGGCAAACCACGGACGAGAATCGTTCCGTTAGGCAATAACAACCGCCCTTGGTACCGGTGATATGCAAATACCCGCTCACGGATTGCATTCCCCGGCCAGTGTCAGCGTATCGTCCACGACCGGCAATTGCTGCAAAGGTCTATCCGGCCCTGCGGACCAAATGATCCGCGAGGTGCCGTAGTTCGTGATGCAATAGCGGGTCGCCTCGAATTCACCTGCCTCGACCGCGCCTTGCGGGGCAAGAGACATATTCTTGACGGATACGGTGAACCGCTGGCGATCATCGTCGACCTTGCTGGCCTTGGTCTTGAAATAGACCCCTTGGAACGGGAGGCGCGTTTCATCGTTCTGGGCGCATCCGGACAGCGTCACGGCAAAGGCCGCTGCAACCAGACCACGGCCGGTCTGCCGGATGATCCGAGGCAGTGTTTTCATAGTCTTCCGCTCTGCACCGCGCTGTTGCGCTCCGGTCGCTTCGATTGCCTGCATCTACTTCACCCGCGAATGCACCGGGCGGTGCACCTTTTCCTTTTCGATGACGACCATCGAGTCATGAATGTGAAAGCCCGCAAACGCACCCTCCATGGCAGGGAACCGCAGGCCCTTGCGATGATACCAGTGGTGCATGTCATCCACCATGCGCCGTAGCAAGTTGAAAAAACTCGTTTTTGCCCGATACCCGCCGCCGTACTTGGGAAAATAGGCCGTGTGGAGATCTTCGATCACATAAGCACCGCCGGGCGAGAGCCGGGGATAAAGGGCCATGAGCGACGCCTCGATATGTTTCATCCGGTGGCTGCCATCGTCGAGAATTAAATCGACGCCGCCCATTTCATCGACCACCTCGGACAGAAACTCGGGATCGGCCTGAGAGCCGATACGCACTTGCCCCGACTGGCCGTCGTAACGGGCGCAATCCGGGTTGATGTCGATGCCGAAAATCTTCGCATCATTCCCGAAATATTTCCGCCAGAGCTGCAGCGAACCGCCGTGGTTGACGCCGATTTCGAGAAACCGGACCGCCGTTCCGCGAAACTTCGAGAAATACCGGTCGTACAGCGGGATATAGTGATGCCACTTGTGGACGCTCGCGCCCTCGTTCGAGGCATAGATCTGTGCCAGATCGCCATCATAGCCATATTTGTCGAGGATATCCCCGGCAATATCGCCATCTTCTTCAAAGCGGAACTTCCTCATCTCCCCAGAACCTCCGTTCTGCGGATGATCCGGTCAGCGCTTTGAGCCCCGAACACCATCTTAGCCCCGCTTGTACACGAGAACGCTTACAGGCGTCCGCCGTGCCGTTTCATCGTCGAGCACGGTACAAGTGTTCAGCCTGCTGTAACTGGTGCCGTATTTCGCGGCCAGCGACCGGCGTTTAACATCGGTTTCCAGCTCGGCGGCTTCACGCACCTGCGCTGCAACCAGCTGGCCGTTTTTAACACGTTCATTGGTGATGGCCGAGGCCAGAACCTCATCATAGGTGTATGCGGGGCAGCGTCCGACCATTTCGCGCGCAATGGTGCGCACGGCATAATGTTCAGGTGCAGACAGGGCCATCAGTTCGGCCGTGCGCGGGTCATCCAGATTGGCGCTGCCACCGCAACCCGCCAAGAGAACCAACCCGACCGAAATGAGAAACTGCTTGCGCATGCCCTGCCCTTACTCTGCCGCGACCGCGCTGACGCGCCCGGTGCGTTTGTGTTTGATGCGATCTTCGATCTCGTTGCGGAAATGACGGATCAAGCCCTGGATCGGCCAGGCTGCCGCATCGCCGAGCGCACAGATCGTATGACCTTCGACCTGCTTGGTCACGTCGAGCAGCATGTCGATTTCCTCGACCTCGGCATCACCGGTCACCAGACGGTCCATGACGCGCATCATCCAGCCTGTGCCTTCGCGGCAGGGCGTACACTGGCCGCAGCTTTCATGCTTGAAGAACTTGGAAAGACGCCAGACCGCTTTGATCACGTCGGTGTTCTGATCCATGACGATCATGCAGCCGGTGCCAAAGGACGACTTGTTTTCGCGCATCCAATCGAAATCCATAATCGCGTCTTCCAGCGCTTCCTTGGGAAGAACCGGGCAGGACGCGCCGCCGGGGATGATCGCCTTGAGGTTATCCCAGCCGCCGCGAATACCGCCGCCGTGTTTTTCGATCAGTTCGCGCACGGGCAAGGACATGGATTCCTCGAAGACGCAGGGATTGTTCACATGGCCGGTCAGCGCAAAAAGCTTGGTGCCCACGTTGTTGGGACGACCGAAAGAGCTGAACCATTCCGGACCGCGACGCAGAATGGTCGGCACGACAGCAATGGATTCCACGTTGTTCACCGTGGTCGGGCAGCCGTAAAGACCCGCGCCCGCCGGGAACGGCGGCTTCATCCGCGGCATGCCCTTTTTGCCTTCGAGGCTTTCGAGCAGTGCGGTTTCCTCACCGCAGATATAGGCACCGGCCCCATGCGCGAGATACAGGTCGAAATCCCAACCGGACTTGCAGGCGTTCTTGCCGATCAGGCCCGCGTCATAGGCCTCGTCGATGGCCGCCTGAAGCGCCTCGCGCTCGCGGATATATTCGCCGCGGATGTAGATGTAAGAGGCATGCGCGCCCATCGCGAAAGAGGCGACAAGCGCCCCTTCGATCAGCGTATGCGGATCGTGGCGCATGATTTCGCGATCCTTGCAGGTCGCCGGTTCCGATTCATCCGCGTTGATGACGAGATAGGCTGGGCGACCGTCGCTTTCCTTGGGCATGAAAGACCACTTAAGCCCGGTCGGGAAGCCCGCGCCGCCGCGTCCGCGCAACCCGCTGTCTTTCATCTGCTGGATGATCCAGTCGCGACCTTTTTCAAGGATGCCTGCCGTGCCATCCCAGTGGCCCCGCGCCTGCGCGCCTTTCAGCGTGCGGTCATGCATCCCGTAGAGGTTGGTAAAGATCCGGTCCTGGTCTTTCAGCATCTCATTAGCCTTTATCATTCCGGCGTGTGCGCCAGAGATTGTACGTCTGCCAGAGCGCAAAACCGAAACCGGCCAGCGCCAAAAGGTCGAACAGGGCTTGGGTCCGGTTGGACCAGCCAAGGATTGACCCGGCGAAATTGGCGCAGATCCAGAGCACACCAATCCCGGCAATCAGCAACGCAAGGCGCTGACCCGTTTTTGTCGTCGATCTGGTTTCCGTGCTCATTCTTGAATTGTGCCCTTACGCAGTTTTCTCAGTCTTCGTAGGTGCCGTCTTCTTTGGCGCGGCGCGAGAATTCGGTCTCGCCCCCACCCTGCAGTTCCTTGGCCTGTGCAACCCAGTCATCGCGGGTCACGCGGCCCTTGAAGCCCTGAAGGTTCTGATCGACCCAGGCGATTTCCTTGTCGGTCCAGTTGGCGATCTGATCAAAGTGGTAAAAGCCCATCGAATGCAGCAGGTCTTCGAGTTTCGGGCCGACACCCTTGATCATCTTGAGATCGTCCGGCTGGCCGTCACGTGCGGAGTCGAGAGAGGCCGGACGGTCGGCGTCATCGGCGACCGGGGTTTCAGCCGGTTTTGCCTTGGCCGGTTTCGATTTGGCGGCAGGAGCTTTGGCCGCATCCGTTTCCTTTGCGTCCGGTTCTGCCGATTTAGGCTTTCCCTTCTCGACGGCACGCGCTTCCTGCTCGGTCGCGCCAGTGGCATCGGCCGGTTTGCCTTCCGCCGGGCGCGGTTCATTCCGCGCGACAAGTTCCTTGTCTTTAGCCGCGGCGCCGCCGTCCTTGGGTTTACCCTGCCAAGGCGTCAGGAGCGGCACCTCGGTCCCGTCGATGCGCTTGACCGTGTCGCCGATGTCCACGGCAAGTTGCACCGAAGCGTTGTACTGCGTCCGGCCACTGTCATATTCAGTCAGCGTCACCAGCCCGGAGAGCGGTTCGGAGGCATAACGACCGTTCTGCGGACCCGGCACCGGCACCTTGCCAGCCGCCAGTTCGTCGATGATCTCGCCAAGGCGTTTAGCGGTCAGGTCTTCGTAATAGTCCTTGCCGATCTGGGCCATGGGCGCGTTGGCACAGGACCCGAGGCATTCGACTTCTTCCCAGCTGAACTTGCCATCATCCGACAGCATGTGCGGCTTGGGTGCGATCTTTTCCTTGCAGACCGCCATCAGGTCTTCGGCGCCGCAAATCATGCAGGACGTGGTGCCGCAGATCTGGATATTGGCAATCGAACCAACCGGTTGAAGCTGGAACATGAAGTAGAACGAGGCAACCTCTAGTGCGCGGATATAGGCAAGGCCCAGCATTTCGGCGACATGCTCGATCGCCGGTCGTGTCAGCCAGCCCTCTTGTTCCTGCGCACGCCACAGCAGTGGGATGATCGCCGAAGCCTGACGGCCTTCGGGATACTTGGTCATCTGCGCTTCGGCCCATTTCTGGTTGGCCGGCGTAAAGGCGAAGGAGTCGGGTTGGTCAGGATGAAGACGACGAAGCATTAGATAGCGGTTCCTGATGTAACCAGTGCAAGGATCGAGATGCCAAGAGCACCAAGGGCCAGCAGCCCGGTTATCGTGTGTTTGAAGTGCGGCAGATTGCGGCTGCGGTAAATCCAGCCGTCATAAAGGCCGATGAAAGCGCAGACCGAAAAGAAGAATGCGGACAGCTTGATGTCGTTCAGCAGCATCACGCCGAGAGCGAAGAGAAACAGGGCGATATATCGGCCGGTCATGACCAGAGGCAGGAGTTCGCGACGATGCGTTGCACGCTCCAGCGCCACTTCAGGATCGCGGATGAAGATGACCGCGTAATAGCCTGTGATCATGACCGTAATGGCCAGCGCGATATATGTGAGTTGCCCCATCATCGATTAGCGGTCGACCTCGCCGAACACGATGTCCATCGTGCCGATAATCGCCGCGACATCCGCAAGCTGGTGCCCGCCGGCGACGTGATCCATCGCCTGCAGATGCAGGAACCCGGGCGCACGCAGCTTGGCGCGGTACGGCTTGTTGGTGCCATCGGCAACAAGGTAGACGCCGAATTCGCCCTTGGGCGCCTCGACGGCTGCATAGACCTCACCCGCGGGCACGTGGAAGCCCTCGGTGTAAAGCTTGAAGTGATGGATCAGCGATTCCATCGAAGTCTTCATGTCAGTCCGCGACGGGGGCGTGATCTTGCCCCGTGCCAAGACATCGCCCGGCTCTTCGCGCAGCTTTGCGATGGCCTGCTGAATGATCTTGATCGACTGGCGCATCTCTTCCATGCGGACGAGGTAACGATCGTAGCAGTCGCCGTTTTTGCCGACCGGGATCTTGAAGTCGAATTCGTCGTAGCATTCGTAGGGCTGCGAACGGCGCAGGTCCCAAGCGAGGCCAGAGCCACGCACCATCACGCCCGAGAAACCGTATTGCTGGATTTCTTCCTCGGTAACGATGCCGATATCGACGTTACGCTGCTTGAAAATGCGGTTTTCGCTGAGCAACCCGTCGATATCTTCCAGCCGTTGCGGAAACTTGTGCGACCACGCCTCGATATCGTCGATCAGATCGTCGGGAAGGTCCTGATGGACACCGCCGGGACGAAAATAAGCCGCGTGCAGACGCGCGCCGCAGGCCCGTTCGTAAAATATCATCAGGTCTTCGCGTTCCTCGAAGCCCCAGAGCGGCGGCGTCAGCGCCCCCACGTCCATCGCCTGCGTCGTCACGTTCAGCAGGTGGTTCAGGATGCGGCCGATCTCTGAGAAGAGCACGCGGATCAGCGAGGCGCGGCGCGGCACCTGAACGCCGGTCAGCTTTTCAATGGCCAGACACCAGGCGTGTTCCTGATTCATCGGTGCCACGTAATCGAGCCGGTCGAAATAAGGCAGGTTTTGCAGATAGGTCCGCGATTCCATCAGCTTTTCGGTGCCGCGGTGCAGCAGACCGATATGCGGGTCGCAACGTTCGACGATTTCACCGTCGAGTTCGAGCACAAGCCGAAGAACCCCGTGCGCCGCAGGGTGTTGCGGGCCGAAGTTGATGTTGAAATTGCGGATCTTCTGTTCGCCGGTAAGGGCGTCTTCGAAACCTTTGGAGCCGTCCATCACTTGGCCTCCGTTTTCTCATCGCCGGGCAGGATGTATTCGGCACCTTCCCACGGGCTCATGAAATCGAACTGGCGATATTCCTGCACCAGCGAAACAGGTTCGTACACGACCCGCTTCTGGGTCTCGTCATAGCGAACTTCGGTATATCCTGTGGTCGGGAAATCCTTGCGCAGCGGATGCCCCCGGAACCCGTAATCGGTCAGGATGCGGCGCAGGTCAGGATGACCCGAGAAGATAATACCGAACATATCATAGACTTCGCGCTCGAACCAATCCGCAGAGGGGTGGATTTCAGTGATCGACGGCACGAGATCTTCTTCGCGGATGGAAACACGCAGACGAATCCGGTGGTTCTGGTACATCGACAGGAAGTGGTAGACGACGTCAAACCGCTTGGGACGTTCCGGGTAATCGACACCGGTGATATCCACCAGCGAACTGAAACGGCAGGTCGCGTCGGTTTTCAGGAACTCGACAAACCCTTTGATATTGGCCGGGGTCACGTCGACGTTCAGTTCTCTATGGGTAACGTCCCACGACAGAACACAATCCGGACGCTTCAATTCGATATGTTCGCCCAGTTCCTTGAGTGCATCGCTCATCGTACGATTGTCCCCGTGCGGCGAATTTTCCGTTGCAGCTGCATCAGCCCATAAAGAAGGGCTTCGGCGGTCGGCGGGCAGCCTGGCACATAGATGTCGACGGGCACGATCCGGTCGCAGCCGCGCACGACGGAATAGGAATAGTGGTAATAGCCACCTCCGTTGGCGCAGGACCCCATCGAGATCACATAGCGCGGTTCGGGCATCTGGTCGTACACCTTGCGCAGGGCCGGTGCCATCTTGTTGGTCAGCGTGCCCGCCACGATCATGACGTCGGACTGGCGCGGAGAGGCGCGCGGCGCGATGCCAAAGCGTTCGGCATCGTAGCGCGGCATAGAGGTATGCATCATTTCAACCGCGCAACAGGCCAGACCGAAGGTCATCCAGTGCAGCGAACCGGTACGCGCCCAGTTGATCAGATCCTCGGTCGAGGTCAGGATAAAGCCCTTGTCCTGAAGATCCTTGTTGAGGCTTTGAACAGCGGTCTCGCCTTCGAATACCGGCGGCTGGTGCTGAACGTCCGCCATGCTGGACGGGCCGGATTTCACGCGCGGGGTCTGATCCCCCTGCCCCTGTGTCCGCGTCACGAGGGCGTCCTGTTGGTTATCTACTGCCATTCGAGCGCCCCTTTCTTCCATTCATAGGCAAAGCCGATGGTCAGCACGGCGAGGAATACCATCATCGACCAGAAGCCGACCATGCTCACATCCTTGAACGACACGGCCCAGGGGAAGAGGAAAGCGATCTCAAGATCGAAGATGATGAAGAGAATCGAGACGAGGTAGAACCTTACGTCGAATTTCATCCGCGCATCGTCGAATGCGTTGAACCCGCATTCGTAGGCAGAAACTTTTTCCGGGTCCGGGTTACGGACCGCCAGAACAGCCGCCGCGAGGATCAGGATTGCTCCGAGACCTATTGCGACAGCCAAAAACACCAGAATGGGGAGGTATTCCCGCAACATCTCTTCCACGAGTGGCTCCTTTTGCTACGCACCCCTGAAAGGTTGCGCCGTCAAGTGGCATGTTGACCTTGGCCTTGTGTATCCCCGTGTTCCGGGAGGGTCAACGGGGCCAGACCGCTCTTGATGCGGCTCATATCGCCGCAGAAGCGGAATATGTTCAAATGATTAACACTTTTTGCGCCGCATTGCGGCGAATGCGCGTCTTTGCGGCTACGCCACGATCCACGGCGCCTTTTCCTTGCGGAAAAATGCGCCGACTCCCTCGACCGCTTCGGTGGTTTCCCATTGCCGGGCCAGCGCACGAATGGTGCGGTCGATGACTTCTTCGTCGATCGTCAGCCCGAAAGAGCGGGCAAGCCGCTTGGATTCGGCCACGGCGCTTGGCGCACAGGAAAGATACGGCACGACCTCGGCTTCGACGGCCTGTTCCAGATGGTCAGGGGCGACGACTCGCGAGATCAGGCCAAGGTTGATCGCTTCGGTCGCGTCAAAGATACGCGCGGACATGAAAACACGACGCGCCATCGCCTCTCCCATCCGGGCAAGGCAGTATGGGCTGATCGTAGCCGGGATCAAACCCAGCCGGGTTTCGGTAAAGCCAAGCTTGGCGTGATCGACCGCGATGGCGACGTCACAGACGCTGATCAGGCCCAGCCCCCCGCCAAAGGCGTTGCCCTGAACGGCGCCGATCACGGGTTGCGGCAGCGTGTTCATCGCAAAAAGCATATCTGCGAGCTTGCGCGCTTCGCGGTAGCGGGTTTCGCCATCTGCCGCCATCTGCTCTTGCATCCATTTCAGGTCGCCGCCAGCGCAAAAGGTTTTACCCGCACCGGTGAGCACGACAACCCGGATCGCGGAATCGGCAGCGATGGTTGCGGCGGCCTCGGTCAGCTCGGCGATCATCCGGGCTGACATCGCGTTGTGCTTTCCCGAGCGTTCCAGCGTCAGGTGCGCGACGCCGCGTTCATCCGTCGTAAGCGCAATCTCTTCAAACATGCGCTTCCTGCTCTCCGCGCATGGAGCGGGCCATCTGGGCCGCCTGGTTGATCACGTCCATATCGAGGCCGGTATCGTAGCCGAGCCTTTCAAGATGCGCCGCAACAGCCTCGGTCGCCACATTGCCCGCCGCGCCGGGTGCGTATGGGCAGCCGCCAAGCCCGCCAACGGCCGCGTCGAAGACCCTCACGCCAAGGGACAGAGCGGCGTCGATATTCGCGAGCGCGCGCCCGGAAGTGTCGTGGAAATGCCCGGCCAGACGCCCGACCGGGATGACATCTCGCACTTTGAGCAGCATGCGGGCGATACTGTCGGGTGTGGCCTTACCCAACGTGTCGCCCAGCGAGATCTCGTAGCATCCCATTGCAAAGAGGCGGTCCGCAACCGCGGCCACCTGCGATGGTGCGGTGGGACCGTCAAACGGGCAGTCCGTCACACAGGAAACATATCCACGAACCGGGAGGTCGATATGGCGCGCGGCCTCGAGGATCGGCGCGAAGCGGTCGAGCGATTCCTCGATGCTGGCATTGATATTGGCGCGGCTGAAACCTTCACTGGCCGAGGCAAAGACAGCAATTTCATCAGCCTTTGCAGCAAGCGCATCCTCGTAGCCACGCATGTTGGGCGTCAAAGCGGCATATCGCACGCCATTGGCACGCTTGATGCCCATGAGAACCTCGCCACTGCCTGCCATCTGCGGCACCCACTTGGGGCTGACGAAACTGGCGCATTCGATGCGCTTGAAGCCAGCGTTGCTCAGGCAATCGACGAGTTCGATCTTTTCCGAGACCGGAATTTCGCGTTTTTCGTTCTGCAGACCGTCGCGCGGACCGACCTCAAAGATTTCAACATATCCCGTCATGTCAGGTTCTCCCTCTCTGGGCCGGTCCGTCGGATTACCTCCGAGCGCGCACCGCCATCTTGATCATTCCAACGCTTCCAGCCGGACCAGCGCTGCACCGCTGTCGACCTGATCGCCCGCCTTGGCAAGCACTTCTGCCACGACGCCATCGCGGGCGGCCAGCAGTGAATGCTCCATTTTCATCGCTTCCAGAACCGCCAGCCGATCTCCTTCGCTGACAGAGGCACCTGCCTCGGCGTAGATCGCCTTGACGAGTCCCGGCATCGGCGCTTCGATCAGATTTCCATCGCCGTGGCTGCCTGCCACGCGATCAAACGGATCGACTGCTTCGAAAGCGAACCCATACCCATCAAACACGGTTACCGTTGATCCGGCAATGGCGAAATCCGGTATCGCCCGGTCGTCCACCAGCCACGTCCCCGAGATGCGTTCGGCAGTGACTGTGGTGCCATCCACATCCCAGTTTTGACGGTTCTGCCCTTCGACATCGACTTTCAGGGTCAGGATTTCTCCCTGCCATGAGAGCCGGACAGTTTGCGACAAAGGTGACCAGAGCGAAAAGCCCCTCTCCCAGTTCGAGTCGACCAGATTGGTTACAGCCATGGCTGCCACCACCGCATGACGCGGATCCGGTTCAGGCGCGGAGACGAGTGCGTCGATGTCGCGACCGATCAAGCCGGTATCGACGTCGCCTTTGGCGAAACCTGCATGACCCGCGAGGGCGCCCAGAAAGGCGAGGTTGGTGACGGTTCCGCCGACTCTCGTGTTCGCAAGGGCGCGGGAAAGGCGTTTCAGCGCGACAGCGCGGGTCGGTCCATGCACGATCACCTTGGCAATCATAGGATCGTACCAGGGGCTGATCACGTCCCCTGCCCGCACGCCGCTGTCGGCGCGGGCGTCGGCCGGAAATTCCAGATAGGTCAGTTCACCCGTAGCGGGCAGGAACCCCTTTGGGACGTCCTCGGCGTAAAGGCGGGCCTCGAAGGCGTGCCCGTTGATGGCCAGTTCATCCTGTTTTTTCGGAAGTTCCTCTCCGGCGGCAACCCTCAACTGCCATTCCACGAGATCGACGCCTGTAATCGCCTCTGTCACCGGGTGTTCGACCTGAAGCCGGGTATTCATCTCCATGAAATAAAATCTGTCGCTGCGCAGCCCCTCAGAGGCATCGACGATGAATTCCACCGTGCCTGCGCCTTTGTAGCCTATGGCTTCGGCGGCGCGCACGGCGGCATCCCCCATGGCAGAGCGCATTTCATCGGTCATGCCCGGTGCCGGGGCTTCCTCGATGACTTTCTGGTGGCGGCGCTGCAAGGAACAATCCCGTTCGAAAAGATGCACCGCCTTGCTGCCGTCACCAAAGACCTGAACTTCGATATGGCGGGGTTTGGATACAAATTTTTCGACCAGAACATCCGTGTTTCCAAAAGCGGTGCGGGCCTCACCACGGGCGCTTTCCAGCGCGGCGACAAAATCGCCGGGCTTTTCAACCTGGCGCATGCCTTTGCCACCACCGCCGGCGACCGCCTTGATCAGAACCGGATAGCCGATTTCATAGGCGCGTTCCGACAGGAAGGTGTCATCCTGATCGCTGCCGTGATAGCCGGGCACGACCGGGACACCGGCCTTTTCCATCAACGCTTTTGCCGCGTCCTTGAGACCCATCGCCCGGATCGCTTTCGCCGACGGACCGATAAAGACGAGACCGGCGGCCTCTACCGCTTCGACGAAATCGGGGTTCTCGGAGAGAAACCCATAGCCCGGATGGATCGCCTGCGCGCCGGTTTCAAGGGCGGCGCGAATAATCACATCGGATTTGAGATAGCTCTCGGACGGAGCTGCGCCGCCGATATGGACCGCGTGATCGGCCATCTGGACATGGCGGGATCCGGCATCCGCGTCAGAATAGACCGCCACGCATCTGACACCCATGCTACGTGCGGTCTCTATGACCCGGCAGGCGATTTCGCCGCGATTGGCAATCAGAATCGTGTCAAACATCGATCATTCCTTCGAGGCTGCGGGCTGGACCGGGGGCTGTCTGCCCCCGGACCCCCGAGAGTATTTCGTGCAAGAGGAAAAGGCGGGTCATGAACCGGCCCTACATGCGGAAGACGCCGAAACGCGTCTCTTCGATCGGGGCGTTGAGCGTGGCCGACAAAGAAAGCGCAAGGACGTCGCGGGTCTTGCGTGGATCGATGATGCCATCATCCCAGAGGCGTGCGCTGGCATAAAGCGGATGCGATTGGCGGGCAAACATCTCGAGCGTGGGGCGCTTGAATTCCGCCTCTTCCGCTTCGGACCATGTCCCACCCGAGCGTTCGATGGAATCGCGTCTGACAGTTGCGAGGACACCGGCGGCCTGTTCGCCGCCCATGACAGAGATGCGCGAGTTCGGCCAGGTCCAGAGGAAGCGCGGGTCATAGGCGCGACCACACATGCCATAATTTCCGGCACCGTAGGAGCCTCCGACAAGCATGGTAATCTTGGGGACTTTTGTCGTTGCAACGGCGGTCACGAGCTTGGCGCCGTGACGGGCGATGCCTTCGGCCTCGTATTTGCGTCCGACCATGAAGCCGGTAATGTTCTGCAGGAAGATCAGCGGGATGCCGCGCTGGCTGCAAAGTTCGACGAAATGCGCGCCCTTGGCAGCGCTTTCCGAGAATAGGACACCGTTATTGGCGATGATGCCGATCGGGCAGCCACGGAGGTGAGCGAAGCCGCAGACGAGGGTTTCTCCGAAGCGGGATTTGAATTCGTCGAAGCGGGAGCCATCGACGGTCCGGGCGATCACTTCGCGGATGTCGTAGGGCGTGCGCAGATCCTTTGGGACCACGCCCAGAATTTCGTCGGGATCATAGGCAGGCTCTTCGGATGTTTGCCAGGCGACGTTGCTGATCTCTTTGCGGTTCAGGCCGCCAACCGCACGTCGGGCCAGTGCAAGAGCGTGGGTATCATCTTCGGCGAGATAGTCCGCAACGCCGGAGAGGCGCGTATGGATATCGCCGCCGCCGAGGTCTTCGGCGGTGACGACCTCGCCGATGGCTGCCTTGACCAGCGGGGGACCGGCAAGAAAGATCGTGCCCTGTTCCTTGACGATGATCGTGACATCGGACATGGCCGGGACATAGGCCCCGCCCGCCGTGCAGGAGCCCATTACGACGGCAATCTGCGGAATGCCCTTTGCGCTCATGTTCGCCTGGTTGAAAAAAATCCGTCCGAAATGCTCTCGGTCGGGAAACACTTCGTCCTGGTTCGGCAGGTTGGCCCCGCCGGAGTCGACAAGATAGACACAAGGCAGGCAATTGGTTTCAGCAATTTCCTGCGCCCGCAGGTGTTTCTTGACGGACATCGGGTAATAAGTGCCGCCCTTAACCGTCGCGTCGTTGCAGACAACCATGACATCGCGACCATGAATACGCCCGATGCCGGCAATCAGGCCTGCCGCCGGTGCCGCATCGTCATACATGCCATGGGCCGCCGTTGCCCCGATTTCCAGAAAGGGAGACCCGGGATCGAGGAGGTTTGCAACCCTTTCGCGCGGCGGCATTTTACCCCTGCTGACATGGCGCTCGCGCGCCTTTTCGCCGCCGCCTTCGGCCGCTTTGGCGGCAGCTTCGCGGATCTCGGCCAGCGCATCCAGATGGGCCGCGACATTGGCCTTGAAATCATCGGAGGCAGGAAGGGCTTTCGATTGCAGTTTCATGTGATCTCCAGATCGGTCCGATCGCTGGCGTCATGGCGCCAAAGTTTCGAGGAGCCGGGAAAGCCGACGTCCTGTGCCGTTCAGGCCATCGCCGACATGAGTTCCCGGCCAACCAGCATCCGGCGGATTTCCGACGTGCCAGCCCCGATTTCCATGAGCTTGGCATCCCGGAAAATACGGGCGACCGGCGCATCATTGAGGAACCCTGCGCCGCCAAGGGCCTGAACTGCCTGATGGGCCTGTTTCATTGCCTCCTCGGAAGCGTATAGACAGCAGGCTGCTGCATCCTGACGGGTGACGTCGCCGCGGTCACAGGCCTTGGCGACCTCGTAAACATAGGCGCGGGCGGAGTTCATCGCGGTATACATATCCGCGATCTTACCCTGCATCAGCTGGAAGTTCCCGATCGGCTGACCGAATTGCTTGCGTTCGGCCATATACGGCATGATCTCATCCATGCAGGCGGCCATGATACCGGTTCCGATCCCGGCAAGGACGACGCGTTCGTAGTCGAGACCGGACATCAGGACCTTGACGCCCTTGCCCTCTTCTCCGAGCACGTTTTCAAACGGAACTTCGCAGTCGTCGAAAATCAGCTCGGCCGTGTTCGACCCGCGCATGCCCAGCTTGTCGAAATGCGGCGAGGTCGAGAATCCCTTGAAGCTTTTTTCCACGAGGAACGCGGTAATGCCCTTGGACCCCGCCTCTGGATCCGTCTTGGCATAAACGACCAGCGTATCTGCGTCGGGGCCGTTGGTGATCCAGTACTTGTTACCGTTCAGCCGGTAGTGATCGTTGCGCTTTTCGGCGTGGAGCTTCATCGAAACAACGTCCGATCCGGCGCCTGCCTCGCTCATCGCGAGCGCGCCGACATGTTCGCCGGACACCAGTTTCGGCAGGTATTTCTCTTTCTGCTCCTGCGATCCGTTCAGCTTGATCTGATTGACGCAGAGGTTCGAATGGGCGCCGTAGGACAGTGAGACCGACGCGCTGGCCCGTGCGACCTCTTCCACGGCGACCGTATGGGCAAGGTAGGACATGCCCGCGCCGCCGAATTCCTCGGGCACCGTAACCCCCAGCATGCCGAGTTCGCCCATCTCGCGCCAGAGTTCGGCAGGGAAATTGTTCGACCGGTCGATTTCGGCGGCCATCGGCTTGACGCGGTCCTGCGCCCAGCGGTGAACCATTTCGCGTAGCGCGTTCACGTCCTCGCCAAGATCGAATTGCATAGCTGCTGTGAACATACGCCGCCTCCCCGGTTTATTGAACACTTGTTCATATCCTACGCTCCCGGTTTGCGCCGGTCAAGCAGAAGGAACAAGAGCGCCTATCGCGACGTTGTCAGGAAAGATCGAAAGCTGAAAGGAATGAATCATGGCAAAGGATCTGAAAGCCGACTTCTGGAAACGGATCGATGATGTTCAGGCGGGTCTCTTGACGGCCACCGGAGAACGCCCCGTGCCGATGGCCCCGCAAGCCGACCCGGACAATAATGCAATCTGGTTCATCACCGCTGCAGGCACCGCGCCCGAGAAAGCCGCCCACGGCGGCGCCGAAGCCGCATTCTATGTGGCAGACCCCAAGGCGAACATCTACGCAGACGTCGAAGGCCGCCTGGAGGTCTCCAACGACAGCGCGAAGTTGGACGAGGTGTGGAACGCTTTCGCCGCTGCGTGGTTCGAAGATGGCCGCGAAGATAAAGACGTTCGCCTGATCAAGCTGACACCCAAGCATGCCGAAGTCTGGCTGACAGAAAATTCCGCCGCGTTCCTTTACGAAGTCGCTAAGGCGAATTTAACGGATGACACGCCGGACGGCGGCGAGCATGGTCAGATCACCTTTTGAATAAAACGAAAGTCTGACCAATGAAGAATATCCGCGCCGTTTTCGCCGCCCTGCTGATCTGTGCAGGCCCCGTCCGGGCCGAAGAAGTCGGCGAAGTCGGCGTGGACTGGGTTGGCAATGACATCATGATCGAAGCCATTGCCGACCCCAAGGTCGAGGGCGTGACCTGCCACATCGCCTATTTTGAACGCGGGCTTTTCGACCGGTTGTCCAAGGGAAATTGGTTCGAAGATCCATCGAATGCGTCCATATCGTGCCGTCAAACCGGACCGATCACGATTGGAGATATCGACCGTGATGAAGACGGTGAAGACGTGTTTCGAACCTCCCGCTCCATTATTCTGAAATCACTGCGGGTCAAACGGATCTTTGACGAGAAGAACCAGACGTTGATCTACCTTGCCCATGCGGCTGAATTGACCGACGGCTCTGCCAAGCTGTCGATGTCGACAGTCCCGCTTTACAATTCCGACTGAAGGCTCAGGCCGGTTCCGACTGGAAAACCGCGCTGACTTCGGACCGGATGATCCGTGCGATCAGGTCGCAATCTTCTTCGCTGAATGTCAGTGGCACGCGCATGTCGAGAATTGCGGACAACACGCGATCACTTTCCGGCATCGGCGAAGAAGGTGCGTATTTCCAGCTATCATATCGCGAGGTGAATGCCTTGGGTTCCGCCGCGCCGAACCATTTCAGCTCGACACCGCGCTGAGCGCAGCCCGAAACCACATTCTCGACCTTTTCCGCAGGCCAGCCTGACAGAAGAAACTGGATCGACGAGCCGACGAAATGCTCTTCCGGGGGACGCTCGACCACCGTAAGGCCCGGCGTTTCCCGTAGACCGGCCTCGATGACCCTGTAGCGCTCGTTCCAGCGCTGGACCTGTTCGGGCAGCGCCGCCAGCTGCGGGCGCAGAAGAGCCGCCCTCAGGTTGTCCATGCGACCGGAAACGTTCGGCGTTTCGTACTTGATCTGCGCAAAGGCCTCGGGCGCGGGTGCTGCTAGATGGCGTTCGTAAAGCATGTAAGAACCGGACAGGATGATGGCCCGCGCGGCCAGTTCTTCATCATCGGTAACAAGGAACCCGCCCTCGCCCGAGTTGATGTGCTTATACGTCTGGCAGGAGTATGCGGCGGCGAGACCGTGACGCCCGGATGGGACATCGCGCCAATGCGCCCCCATCGTATGAGCGCAATCTTCGATGACGGCGATGCCGTTCTCATCACAGATCGCCATCAGCCGATCCATGTCACAGATATGACCACGCATATGGGACAAAAGCAGATAATCCGCCTGATCCGCCTTGGCCGCGAGATCCGCAAGGTCTATCGTAAGACTCTCGGACACGCCGACGAAAACCGGCACAGCCCCCAGCGAAGCGATGGCGCCGGGCACAGGCGCCAGCGTGAAGGTATTTGTTAGCACCTTGTCGCCCGGTCGCACCCCCGCCGCTCGAAGCGCGGTCGATATGGCGTAGCCACCCGAAGCGACAGCGACGCAGTACTTGGCACCGGTAAACGCTGCGAACTCCTGTTCCAGAAGCGCGGTTTCGCCAAGCTCGCCATCGGCGACGTTGTACCGATGCAATCTCCCGCTTTGCATAATGCGCACGGCGGCAGCTATGGCCGCTTCGGGGATCGGTTCCTGCTGGGTAAAGCTACCCGTGAAAATCTCTTTCATGCCTCTTTCTGCGCCCGGGCCAAACCTGCGTCAAGTGACCTTGCGGGGTTGATCGAGGAACACTTCCCGAACGCACGAATGTCGCGCATTTCTATGCCGTTGCCTGACCGGCATTCCCGTTGCGTCCGATCAAATTGCCCACCACGTCGGCAAGGTCAGCAAAGTCGTGAAGCAACGCTTCGGGTTCGAGTGCGGCCATGTCATCGCCCGCCGGTCCAAAGGTCACGAGAACCGAGGGAACACCGGCAGCCCGCGCCGTGTTCCGGTCCGTGTCGCTATCCCCGATAAGAACGCAATGCGCCGGGTCGCCCCCTGCCCTCCGTGCCGCTTCGCGCAGAGGCTCCGGGTCGGGTTTGCGCACCGGCAGCGTGTCGGCACCGACTATCGACGCAAAGGCGTCACGAACGCCAAGGCTTTGCAACAGCTTCTCGGCAAGGGCTTCGGGCTTGTTCGTGCAGATGCCGACGCCGTACCCAAGTTGGCGCAGGTTTTCTACAGCGTCCATCGCGCCGGGATACAGCGTGGTATGGCTTGCGATATCCTGATCATAGGCTTCCAGCAGGATCGGGTAATACTGATCAACCGTTGCCGCATCGAAAAGCGTAAGACGGTCCAGACCCTCGCTCAGCATCCGGCGGCCGCCCCGCAAGGCAATCGCCGCATCCTTGACCGGATCCAGTATGTCGCCGAGGCCCATTTCGCGAAAACAATAGTTGGCCGAGGCGATCAAATCGCGCGAGGTATCGGCAAGCGTTCCATCAAGGTCGAAAATGACCGTCCGCATGAAATCCCTTTCTGTCGGCGTGAATCCGCCTCTGCCTGTTGCAACGTGCAACCTAGATTGATCCCGGCGCGGCTTGCGCCGCGCTAATCAGCGGATAAAACGGTCGGAATCGAAATACAAAGAGAAAACAACCATGGACACCGCACTTGTCATCCTCGCCGCCGGAAAAGGGACGCGGATGAACTCAGATCTGCCAAAGGTGCTGCATCCGATTGCACAGGCCCCGATGCTGGCCCATGCGATGCGTGCCGGGGCGGCGATAGATCCGGTGCGGACAGTCATCGTGGCAGGCCATGGCGCGGATCAGGTCCGAGCTGCGGTAGAAGAGATCGACGAAGACGCGGTTGTTGTTCTCCAGCATGAGCAGAAGGGAACGGCCCATGCGGTGGATCAGGCCCGCGACGCGCTGACCGGGTTTTCTGGCGATATCATGGTCCTCTACGGCGATACGCCGTTCATTACTGCCGAGACACTGAACGCAATGACCGAGGCACGCGAACATCATGACCTCGTTGTGCTGGGTTTTGACACCGCGGATATCACCGCCCGATATGGCAGGCTTGTCCTCGAAGGCGACACCCTGCAGAAGATCGTCGAGTACAAGGATGCCTCGGATGAAGAGCGCGCCCTAACTCTTTGCAATAGCGGCCTCTTGGTCTGCGACGCCGATACACTTTTCGAGCTGATCGCCGAAGTCGGCAATGAAAATGCCTCGGGTGAATACTACCTGACCGATGTGGTCGAACATGCGAATGCGGGGGGCTTGAGCGTTACGGCTGTCAAATGCGATGAGGCCGAAACGCTTGGCGTGAATTCCCGCGCAGATCTAGCGGCCGCCGATGCGGTTTTCCAGACACGGGCACGCGGCGCCTTGCTCGAAGACGGGATCACCCTGCTTGCGCCGGAAACCGTTTACCTTGCCTATGACACGGTGATCGGTCGGGACAGTGTGATTGAGCCGAACGTCGTCTTTGGCCCTGATGTGACAATTGAATCCGGCGTCACGATCCGCGCTTTTTCGCACCTCGAAGGCTGCCACGTCAGCCGTGGTGCTATTGTCGGGCCTTTTGCACGGCTCCGCCCCGGCGCGGAACTTGCGGAAAACACCCACATCGGCAACTTTGTCGAAATCAAGCAGGCGAACATTGCCGAAGGCGCCAAGATCAACCATCTGAGCTATATCGGCGATGCGGATATCGGCGAGAAAACGAATATCGGCGCAGGTACGATCACCTGCAACTACGACGGCGTGATGAAGCATCGCACCGTGATCGGTGCAAACGCCTTTATCGGTTCGGACACGATGCTGGTCGCACCGGTGACGCTGGGTGACGGCGCCATGACAGCATCCGGTTCGGTGATTACAAAAGACGTCGAAGCAGAGGCAATGGCCGTGGCTCGGGCCCGTCAGGTCAATAAACCGGGATTTGCGCGCAAATTGTTCGAAATATTAAAGGCGCGTAAAGCTCAGCAGGGAAAAGGGTAAGAAAGATGTGCGGAATTGTTGGCGTTCTCGGCAAGCATGAAGCCGCCCCGATCCTTGTCGAGGCTCTGAAACGCCTCGAGTATCGCGGATATGACAGCGCCGGTATCGCCACGGTGAATGACGGCGTGCTCGACCGTCGCCGTGCGGTCGGCAAACTCGTCAATCTGTCCGACCTCTTGGTTCACGAGCCCCTGACAGGCAAGGCTGGCATCGGTCATACCCGCTGGGCCACGCACGGTGCACCGAGCGTTACAAACGCCCACCCGCATCAGGCCGGCAAAGTGGCGGTCGTCCACAACGGTATCATCGAGAACTTTCGCGAGTTGCGCAGCGAGTTGGCTAAGGCCGGAGTTCAGTTCGTCACCGAAACGGACACGGAAACCGTCGCGCTGCTGGCCGAGCAATACATGCGTAACGGGGACAGCCCGACTGATGCCGTGTTCAAGACGCTTGACCGGCTGCAGGGTGCATTTGCGCTCGCATTCCTTTTTGAAGGTCAGGACGATCTCATCATCGCCGCGCGCAAGGGATCGCCGCTTGCCATCGGACATGGCGACGGCGAGATGTACGTGGGATCGGACGCTATCGCCCTCTCGCCGCTAACCGACCGGATTACCTATCTCGAAGAAGGTGACCGCGCCGTTGTGACCCGGAGTTCGCTGCAAATCTACGATTTGAATGGCGCATCGGTCGAACGCGATATCCAGGAAATCCAGATTGCTTCCGCCCGCATCGACAAGGCGGGGCATAAACATTTCATGGCAAAGGAAATCTCGGAGCAACCCCATGTCATCGCCGAAGCTCTGGGCCATTATCTGCCCGCAGGCGGTGGATCGGTCGAATTGCCGGACCCCAGCATCGATTTTTCCAAGATCCAGCGCATGACGATGGTCGGCTGCGGCACCGCCTATTACGCCTGCCTCACGGCGAAATACTGGTTCGAGCAACTCGCCCGCCTCCCCGTCGAGGTCGATATTGCCTCGGAATTCCGCTATCGCGAACCGCCGGTCACCGATGGCACGCTTGCCCTATTTGTCAGCCAGTCCGGCGAAACCGCCGATACGCTCGCTGCGCTGCGTTACGTTTCGGGAAAGGCGGATAAGATCGTTTCGGTCGTGAACGTGCCCCAAAGCTCGATTGCGCGCGAAAGCGATCTGGTGCTTCCCATTCACGCCGGAGTGGAAATCGGCGTGGCCTCGACCAAGGCATTCACCTGCCAGCTTACTGTTTTGTTGATGCTTGCGCTGAAAGCTGCAGCGGACCGAGGAACGCTGAGCGAGGATGAACTAGCCGATCACGTAGCCGCCTTGCGCGGTCTCCCTGCCGTTCTTGGCTCAGCGCTGGATGAAAGCGAAAACATCCGACGCGCCGCCCAACAGCTGAGCGAAGCGCGGGATGTCCTGTTCCTCGGGCGCGGGCCGATGTATCCTCTCGCACTGGAAGGCGCGCTGAAACTAAAGGAAATCAGCTATATCCACGCCGAAGCTTATGCCTCTGGAGAATTGAAACACGGCCCAATCGCGCTGATCGACAAGCATATGCCTGTCGTAGTCATGGCCCCTTGCGACGCGCTTTTCGACAAGACCGTTTCGAACATGCAGGAAGTCATGGCACGCAAGGGACAGGTCGTGCTAATTTCCGACAGCGACGGTATTGCCGAGGCGAGCGACGGCGTATGGCTATCGATCAAGATGCCGAAAATCGCACCGGCCCTGACACCAATTCTTTATGCGATCCCGGCCCAGTTGCTCGCCTATCACACGGCGGTAGCCAAAGGCACAGACGTGGACCAGCCCCGCAACTTGGCGAAATCCGTTACCGTGGAGTGAGCGATGGCCAAGCAATTCCCTGCACTTACCGCAGATCATCGTAAGTTCATCGAAGAACAGCACATGTTCTTTTCCGGTTCGGCAGGGCCGAGCGGACGGGTAAACATCTCGCCCAAGGGCATGGATTCATTACGCATCATGGGCGAGAACCGCATATTGTGGATGAACCTGACCGGGTCCGGCAATGAAACGGCGGGTCACCTGAAACAGGATCCGCGCATGACGCTGATGTGGTGTTCTTACACGCGGCGTCCCCTGATCCTTCGCTGCTATGGCACCGCAAAGACCTACCACCCCGGCGATGACGGATGGGACAGCCGCGCCGTCGAATTTCCAGCCCATCGAGTCGAATTTCCAGCCCATCGAAGTGCGCGGCAGATCTATGACGTGACCGTCGATATGGTTCAGACGTCCTGCGGTTACGCCGTGCCGTTCATGGATTTCGTGCAGGACCGGGACACCATGCAAACTTGGGTCGACGGAAAATCCGACGAAGACCTGCGCCAATACTGGCGTGACAAGAACACCACTACGTTGGACGGGCAGGAAACCGGTATCCCGGTTTGATCACTCACCACCCTCTTGCTTGAAAGCGTCCAGAGCGCGCCGGTCTTTCTTGGTGGGCCTCTCTCCAACCCTTTCGACAGGCTTGGCCTGTTCCTCCGGTTCAGTGAGATCTTCGTAGAGTGTCTGCGCTTCGGGCGCCGGTCCGCGTCTGTTCCCAATTGCAACCACGCGAACAACCCGGACACGCGAACCTTGGGTAAAGGTCAGCACGTCATCGGGCGAAATCACCTGTGATGCCTTGGTGACGCGCGTGCCATTCAGCCTGAGATTGCCGCTGCCGACTTCTTTCGTCGCCAGCGACCTTGTTTTGAAAAACCGGGCATACCAAAGCCACTTGTCAACGCGCAGCTTTTCCAACGCGCCGTTCATGGCGATTACTTCTTGTCCTTGAGCCCCATGAGAGCGGCGGCAAAAGGATTGTCCGGATCGATTTTCTTTTCGTTCTTCGGCGGACGAGCGGAGTAATTGCCACCGGACTGGGGTTTGCCTTTACCCTGCGGTTTCTTCCCGCGCGGCTTGCCTTTACCCTGCGGCGCCTTGCCTGCCCCTCTCGGGCCTTTGGAACGTGCGTTCTGATTGGGCGTCCGGCCCCAGGTGAAGGTAAAGTAGACTTCGGTTTCGGGACCGGCGATCTCTGCATCTGCCGCCGTTCCGGGCGCAACCTCGGTTTCCGACATCTCCGGAATTTCAGCCGGAACTTCGGGCTCTTCGGCCTTTTCCTCGGCAATCGGGGCAACACCGTCCTCGGGAATGTCCGCAGTCTCTTCGACAACATCTGCCGGTGCCGGGGTTTCCGGTGCTTCGACGACCCCGCCAGCCGGCACATCCTCGCCGCGATCCATCACGGGCGTATCCTCGGATACGGTTTCGTCCTCGGTTCCCGTGCCTGCGGGAGCCTCTACCGGGTCCGGCATGACCTTGTCCGCCGGCTTGACCTTTTCGCGTTCGCCCCGTTCGGCGCGGTAACCCAGACCGCCCATGAGATCCGCGAACTGTTCCAGTGTCATGCCGGTGATCGACAGCATGTCTGGCTTCGCTTCAAAGCCGGCACGGCTATTTTCCGCCCGCAACATGTCGGCGAGACGTTCCAGCATATCGATCCGGATCGCCCGTTCGCCTGCCTCGCGGTAACCGCACATGGTGTGATACCCCTCGGGCGCATCCTTGACCGACGGCACGGTGACCAGTCCCGGCGGCGGCGCTTCGGGGAATTCCTGCAGGTTCTTCGCCAGCGACCAGAGGACAAGCCGAAGGCGTGTCGGCGCAGGCTTGAGCAGAAACGGCATGAAAATAGTGAACTGACCAAACCGCATGCCGTGCTTGCGCAGCGCGGCCCGTGCATCCTGATCAAGGTCTTTGACTTCCTGCGCCACTTCGGACCGGGGCAGAATGCCGTAGGCTTCGACCATGCGGAATGCAAAGCCCCGTGCGAGGCCGTTCAAAGTTTCATCACGCTGAAGATTCAGCAGCGGTTCAAACAGCGCGGCGATCTTGCGGTCGATGAAATGCTGAAGGCGGCGTTCGACTTTCTGGGTAACTTCGGGACCGGCGACGTCATCGACAAAAACCTCGATGCGCGGTTTAAGCGGCTCCGACCCGGCGACCAGTTTGCCGATGGCACTGTCGCCCCACATAAGGCCACCCTGCTCGGTAAAATCGATCTCGGTATCGGGGGCATTGTAGAAACGGTCAGCCCTCAGATGGAACTGTGGCGCAAGCGCCTGAAGCGACGCCGATTTCAGCGCTTTCTCTTCTGCACCTGCCGCGCCTTTGTCAGCACGGAAACGGAAACCCTCAAGACGTCCGACAAATTCGCCTTCGACGGTTACATCACCTTTTTCGTTCACCTCGGCCAAAAGGGCCTCCTTTTGCTTGAGCCGGCGCAAAAGCACAGAAGTGCGCCGGTCCACAAATCTTTGCGTCAAACGCTCATGCAAAGCATCCGACACCCTATCTTCTACAGCGCGTGTTTCACCGCGCCAATGGCTTTCGTCCCGCGTCCAGCCCTTGCGTTGAGCCACATAAGTCCATGTGCGGATAAATGCCAGACGTTTGCTTAACGCATCGATATCCCCATCGGTTCGATCGATACGTTTGATTTGCCGGGCAATCCAGTCATCGGGCACCTGACCGTTCTGATGCAGGTGGTTAAAAATGACCTCAAGCAACGCGGCATGTTCAGCATGGCTGATGCCACGAAAATCCGGGATACGGCATACGTCCCACAGCAGGCGAACGGATACGGCATCGCTGGCGCGGGCCGCGACCTCGGCACTGGCAGACAGCGTACGCAGCGCCACCAGATCGTCCGCATCGCGCGCCTTGACGAGATTCTCATTGTCCGGCGAGGTTTCGAGCGACCGGATCAGAGCATCGCAGGAACCGAATTGCAGACCCGCGTTACGCCAAATGAGCTTTTTCAAGGGCGTGAAACGATGTTCCATGATCGCCTGCGCGACACCGTCATCCAGCGGACGCGCCTCGCCCGTGACACCGAATGTCCCGTTCGACATGCCCCGTCCTGCCCGACCCGCGATCTGTGCCAGTTCGTTCGGTGCCAGCGGGCGCATGCGTCGGCCATCGAATTTGGTCAGCGAGGAAAATGCCACGTGGTCGATATCAAGGTTCAAGCCCATCCCGATCGCATCCGTCGCGACAAGGTAATCGACTTCGCCATTCTGGTAGAGCGCGACCTGCGCGTTTCTGGTTCGCGGGCTAAGCGCGCCCATCACCACGGCCGCGCCGCCTTTCTGACGGCGGATCAGCTCTGCAATGGCATAGACGTTGTCGACAGAGAACCCGACGATGGCGCTTCGCGGCGGCATCCGGCTGACCTTTTTCGCGCCGGAATAGACCAGTTGCGACATACGTTCACGCTGGACGAAACGCGCCTCGGGCACCAGTTCGGCAATCGGCCCCCGCATCGTGTCCGACCCCAGAAACAGGGTCTCATGCAGCCCCCGCGAGCGCAGCAGACGGTCGGTAAACACATGCCCTCGCTCGGGATCGGCACATAGCTGTATCTCATCAACCGCAAGGAAATCGCAGCCCATGCCCTCGGGCATCGCTTCGACCGTACACACCCAGTATTGCGTACGAGGCGGCACGATACGTTCTTCGCCGGTGACAAGCGCCACAACCGAAGGCCCGCGGATCGCCACGATACGGTCGTACACCTCACGCGCCAGCAGGCGAAGCGGCAGTCCGATCACCCCGGTACGGTGACCCAGCATGCGTTCGATAGCGTAATGTGTCTTGCCGGTATTCGTGGGGCCAAGGACCGCCACGACCCGGGATGATCCTGTCACCATCTGCTTCCTGACATTGACGTGAGTGGATCGCTCTTAGAGAGACGTACCTTCGATACGCCCCTGTAACCGTTCCACTGCGGCAGCAACAGGTTCGCTATGCGGATTTAACGCTAGGGCACGCACATAGGCATCATACGCGCGCTGGGGGTAGTCGAAAGTTTCCAGCATTGCCCCCAATCCGTAGATCGCGTCGTAATTATTCGGGTTCAGCGCCAGCGCCCGCTCGATATCCGCCATGGCGGGACCGAACAGTTCCTTGGCGAAATAGGCCGACGCACGCGCGTGGTACCCTTCGGCGAATTCCGGCGCGTGATCCGTCAAGGCCGTCAGGTGTTCGATCGCTGCATCCACATCTTCCTGTTCCAGTGCTTCCCGCCCACGCTTAAGCAACAGGTCCATCGCCGGAGAGCCGCTTTTGCTCCAGATCGCCTGAAGCTGCCGATCCAGCCGCTTTGCCTCGGCCGAATCGGCCTCTTTCAGCTGTTCGAGAAGCGCCGCTTCGTCTGTTAAATCAGCGGTTTGACTACTCAAAGGTAAGGAATACATGACTAGAGCGAAAGCTGCCGCCACGGTACGTTTGAGATTGGGATGATGAATGCTCATAACAAATCATAGTGTAACGTGACGCGCGGCGAAGGCCAGAGATAAGCGGGTCAAATTTTCAGCGAGAGGTAAAATATGAGCGAGTTTATGGAGCAGGCAACGGCGGAACTGAATGCCAAGATGGCAGCCGCTGATTTCGACGGCACTGCGAAACTGAACATTTCGGATATGGGCGCGATCATGCTCGACGGCACCGGCGCACGGGTTGGCGATGAAGAGGCCGACGTGACGCTGACGGCAGATTCGGAAACCTTCAAATCGATCTTCGAGGGCGACACCAACCCCACAAGCGCTTTCATGACCGGCAAGCTGTCTGTCGACGGCGATATGGGCATGGCGATGAAACTGGCATCGGTGCTGGGCTGATGGCACTTTCGCAGGCCCCCTTCTTTGCAGAACTCGCAGACGGCCCCGAAGGCGGGGCCGCCTATTGGTGCACTGCCGAAGACGGGGTTCGCCTGCGTGTCGGCTATTGGCCGTGTGAAAATGCGCGGGGGACGGTTCTGTTGTTCCCCGGGCGTACCGAATTCGTGGAAAAATACGGACGCACCGCCGGTGAATTCGCCGAGCATGGATATGCGACCCTTGCGATCGACTGGCGCGGTCAGGGGATGGCGGACCGCTTGATCGAAGATCGTCGCGTCGGCCATGTCATCAAATTCACCGACTACCAACGCGACGTACGTGCTGCCCTCGAAGTTGCCGAAGAACTCGGCGCGCCTAAGGGCTGGCACCTCCTTGGTCATTCGATGGGCGGTGCCATTGGCATGCGCGCGGCGCTTGAGGGGCTGCCGGTCGAAACCTGCAGCTTTACCGGACCGATGTGGGGCATCTATATGTCCACCCTCGTTCGTCCTTTTGGCTGGGCGCTGCCGCGCATGGCAAACCTCGTCGGCATGGGCACCCGCCTGCCCCCCAGCACTCGCTATGAAAGCTACGTGCTGGTCAACCAGTTCGAAGACAACGTGCTGACCCGCGACCTTGAAACCTATGAATTCATGCGCAATCAGCTGGTCGACAAACCGGAACTGGCGCTTGGCGGGCCAAGCATGATCTGGCTGCGCGAAGGTCTGGAAGAATGCAAATTCCTTGCACGCCAACCCTCGCCCGACCTGCCCTGTCTGACCTTCATTGGCGACAATGAGCGCATCATCGACACGGCTGCCGTTCACGACCGGATGCGCCGGTGGCCGAATGGCACGCTGGATGTCGTTCCGAATGCCGAGCACGAAGTGCTGATGGAACGCCCGGAAACCCGCAAGCGGATCATGGAGATGCTTCAGGCGCATTTCGACGGCGATTTCGATCACGGCCAGAACAAGGCGCACTGCGCTTAGATCTCCGGGATTGCTCTCCACCCGCGGCGACCTAGGTTTGCCGCATGAGCAAGTCGCAAGTTCTGACCTTCACGGATCGCGGGATCTATTGCCCCGCCGGGGATTTCTATATCGACCCTTGGCGTCCGGTTAACCGGGCGCTGATCACCCACGGTCACGCGGATCATGCGCGCCCCGGTCACAACCGATACCTTGCCACGCAGGCCGCCGCGCCGATCCTGAGGCACCGCCTTGGCGACATTCAGCTTGAAACGATCTCCTACGGAGAAACCCGTAATCTCGACGGGGCCAAGGTATCGTTTCATCCTGCCGGTCATGTCCCCGGTTCCGCGCAGATACGCGTCGAAGTGGATGGGGAAATCTGGGTTGTTTCGGGCGACTACAAGCTCGAACCCGACGGGCTGAGCGAGCCTTTCGAGCCCGTCAAATGCCACAGCTTCGTGACCGAAAGCACTTTTGGCCTGCCGATATTCAACTGGCAGGCGCAGGATGAAGTCGCGGCTCAGATCAACGCGTGGTGGCGCAATTCGATTGCCAACGGGATTACCCCGATGCTGGGCGCCTACTCTCTTGGCAAGGCGCAGCGCCTTTTGTCGCTGCTCGATACGGACATAGGCCCCATTCTCAGCCACGGCGCGGTCGAAAACACGACGGCAATCCTGCGCGAACAGGGCTACTCGCTGCCCGATACAGTTCTGGTCCAGCCTGACACGAAAGGCGCGGAATATCCCGACGCCCTTGTCATCGCGCCCCCCGGTGCGCTTGGCAGCACATGGGCGCGGCGGTTCGGCAAGGTTTCCACCGGGTTTGCCAGTGGCTGGATGCAGATGCGCGGCGTGCGTCGTCGCCGTTCGGTGGACCGAGGCTTCGTCATCTCGGACCACGCCGACTGGGACGGACTTAACCGCGCGGTGACGGAAACCGGCGCAGAAAATGTCTTTGTCACGCATGGCTACACCGACATTTTCGCGCGATGGCTGAAGGATCGAGGCCTGAACGCAGGTATCGTCAGCACCGAATACGAAGGCGAAGCGGCGGAAGGCGCAGAGGCCGAATGAAACGCTTCGCAAGGCTCTTCAGGGAAATCGACGGCAGCACCAAAACAACGGTCAAGGTGGCCGCCCTTGCGTCGTATTTCCAGGATGCGCCGGATGACGACAGGTTGTGGACGATCGCGCTCTTTTCAGGCCGCCGCCCGAAACGGGCGATCACGACGACCCGCCTCAGGGAGTGGGCTGCGGAAAAAGCGGGCCTGCCGCTCTGGCTTCTCGAAGAATGTTACCCGGCGGTCGGGGATCTGGCGGAAACCATCGCGCTTTTGCTGCCGGAACCGGATGCGGCGCTCGACCTCAGCCTGACGGAATGGATCAACAGGCTGCGCGATCTTGCGCAACAGCCCGAAGAAACGCGCAAAGCCATCATCCTCGACGCCTGGGACAAGCTGGACACGACAGAGCGGTTTCTGTTCAACAAGCTGATCACTGGCGGTTTCCGGATTGGCGTCAGCCAGAAACTGATGACCCGCGCCCTGTCTCAGGCGACCGGCAAACCCGAGGCGGAACTTGCGCATCGCCTCATGGGCAACTGGTCCCCGGACGACACAAACTGGCATGACCTGATCGAATCCGAAGATGGCTCGACGGACGATTCCAGGCCCTACCCGTTCTATCTTGCCTACGCGCTGGAAGATGAGCCCGATGCGCTCGGATCACCCGAGGACTGGCATGCCGAATGGAAATGGGATGGCATTCGCGGCCAGCTCATCCTGCGCGGCGGTGAGCAATATCTCTGGTCACGCGGCGAAGAACTGATCACCGACACCTTTCCCGAATTCTCCCGCGCAAAGGATTTTGTGCCCGAAGGCACGGTTCTGGATGGCGAAATTCTCGTCTGGAATGACGGACCCGAACCGTTCAACGCCCTGCAGAAACGGCTTGGGCGGAAAACCGTTTCGCGCAAAATGCTCAGTGATTTGCCCGTGGTGCTTTATGCCTACGATTTGCTGGAACTCGCGGGCGACGACATGCGCCAGCGGCCGCTTGAAGATCGCCGTGCGAAACTGGCCACGCTCTTTGATCAACTGCCGGAGGAAGCTCCCCTCCGTCTTTCTCCGCGACTGCCATTTGCCGAGTGGGACGAGTTGGGGGACATCCGGAAAACAGCCCGTGACAACCGGGCCGAAGGCCTCATGCTCAAACGCAACGACAGCCCTTATCTCGCTGGACGCAAAAAGGGCGACTGGTGGAAATGGAAACTCGCCCCCCTGACCATCGACGCGGTGATGATCTATGCGCAATCGGGCAGCGGACGTCGCGCCAATCTGTTCACCGACTTCACCTTTGCGGTGTGGAACGGCAACGATCTCGTGCCGTTCACGAAAGCCTATTCCGGGCTAAGCGATGAAGAATTCCGCAAGATTACCGCCTGGGTCCGCAAGAACACGCAACAGCGTTTCGGCCCCGTGCGGCAGGTAACACCCGAGCATGTCTTTGAAATCGCTTTCGAAGGCATCCACGCCAGTCCGCGCCACAAGTCCGGCGTCGCATTGCGTTTTCCGCGCATCTCCCGATGGCGGCAGGACAAACCCTTGCAAGAGGCCAACACGCTCGATGACCTCAAGGAAATGCTTGCCATCTATGGTTAACACTTTCCTTCTATTTAACCCCAAGCCACGCGCCATTGTTATCCGATCCGGTGGCGACTAGATGTTGGTCGAACGATGAAAGAGGATTCAGATGTTTCAGCTGCCCTTCCCTGTCCGTGATGCAAATGCCGCCGGTGGTGACAAGAACCTTGGCGACCTGCCCGAATGGGATCTGACCGATCTTTACAGCGACGCAGACGCGCCGGAACTCAAGCGTGATCTCGACTGGCTCGAGCAGGCCTGCGCGTCTTTCGCGACGGATTACGAAGGCAAGCTGGCCGAACTGGATGCCAAGGGCATGCTCGATTGTGTGCTGCGGAATGAGCGTATCAACGCCGTGGCCGGTCGCATCATGTCTTTTGCAGGTCTGCGCTATTACCAGCTCACGACCGATGCAAGCCGGGCCAAGTTCCTGTCGGACATGCAGGAGAAGATCACCAATTTCACAACCCCGCTGGTGTTCTTCACGCTCGAATTGAACCGTCTCGACGACGGCCATCTCGACAAGCTTTTTGCCGAAAATCAGGACCTCGCCCGCTACAAGCCGGTCTTTGACCGCATCCGCGCGATGAAGCCCTATCAGCTGAGCGACGAGCTGGAAAAGTTCCTGCACGATCTCGGCGTGGTCGGCGACGCATGGGAGCGGCTCTTCGACGAAACCATCGCCGGTCTTGAATTCATGGTCGACGGCGAACCGCTAAACATCGAAGGCACCCTGAACCTGCTGACCGACCAGAACCGCGACAAGCGCGAAGCCGCCGCGCGCGAACTGGCAGATGTCTTTGCCGACAACATCAAGACCTTTGCCCGTGTCCACAACACGCAGGCCAAGGAGAAAGAGGTTCTCGACCGCTGGCGTGGCATGCCCACCCCGCAAACCGGTCGGCACCTCTCCAACCATGTCGAACCCGAAGTGGTCGAAGCCCTGCGCACTGCCGTGGTCAATGCCTACCCGAAGCTCAGCCACCGCTATTACGAGTTGAAGCGGAAATGGCTGGGGCTCGACAAGATGCAGGTCTGGGACAGAAACGCCCCACTGCCGATGCAGACCGAGCGCACGGTGACGTGGAGCGAGGCCGAAGAAATGGTCATGTCCGCCTATAACGCTTTCGATCCGCGCATGGGCGAAATTGCCGAGCCGTTCTTTCGCAAGGGCTGGATCGATGCAGGCGTAAAACCCGGCAAGGCACCCGGCGCCTTCGCCCACCCGACCGTGACCGAGGTTCACCCCTACGTGATGCTGAACTACCTTGGCAAACCTCGGGACGTGATGACGCTGGCGCATGAACTGGGTCATGGCGTCCATCAGGTTCTGGCCGCCGGTCAGGGCGAAATGCTGTCCTCCACGCCGCTGACCCTTGCCGAGACAGCTTCGGTCTTTGGCGAAATGCTGACCTTCCGCAAGATGCTGGACAACGCCAAGACAAATGCCGAGCGCAAGGTCATGCTGGCCGGCAAGGTCGAGGACATGATCAACACGGTCGTGCGCCAGATCGCGTTTTATGATTTCGAATGTAAACTGCATGAGGCCCGCCGCAGCGGAGAACTGGTGCCCGAAGACATCAATGCCCTGTGGATGAGCGTGCAAGGCGAAAGCCTTGGGCCGGCGTTCGAATTCATGGACGGCTATGAAACCTTCTGGTGCTACGTGCCGCATTTTGTCCACTCGCCGTTCTACGTCTATGCCTACGCCTTTGGTGACGGTCTCGTGAATGCGCTCTACTCTGTCTATGCGGAAGGCAACGAAGGCTTCGAAGAAAAGTATTTCGACATGCTTCGCGCAGGCGGCTCCAAGCACCATAAAGAGCTTCTGGCCCCCTTCGGTCTAGATGCCTCGGATCCGAAATTCTGGGACAAGGGTCTCGACATGATCTCGGGCTTCATCGACGAACTGGAAGCGATGGAAGACTGAAAATGCAGATCTCGTTCGGCCCGCTTGGGCCGGGCGACTATCACAAGGTCGCCCATATCGCGGTCGCACCTGAACAGGTGCGGTTCTCCGGCACGATCGAGGAGGCTTTTGCCTCGCCCAGCCCCACGCTCGATTTCTACGCCACCGAACTCGATGGAAACCCCGTGGGGTTCTTCAAGATCGATCTCGATTACCAGCGCGAGCACGACTTTGCCCTTCCGGGCGAACTGGGCCTGCGCACTGTCATGCTGGAGATCGCTCACCAGGGAAAAGGCGTTGCCAGCCAAAGCCTGCGCGCCCTGCCCGCGTTTCTGAAAAAGCAGTACCCCGAGGCCACCAGCCTCGCCCTCACGGTCAATACGGCAAATGCGGGCGCGATCAGGAGCTATATCTCAAGCGGGTTCAGCGATACGGGCGGGTTGTACCTTGGCGGCGATCAGGGGCCACAGCACATCATGCGGATGGCACTGACCTAACGCAGCTGGCTGTCCTTGCTGCCGCGCCGGTTGATGCCGCCGCGCGCCTTGTAAGAGCCATCGCGTTCCTGCTGGCAATCGATGCACAGTTTCACGCCCGGCAAGGCAACACGGCGCTTTTCCGGGATGGGTTCCTCACATTCGGCGCAATGGGTCAGGCTTTCGCCCGACGGCCCGCGACGCGATTTCATCCGCGCCAGTTCGTCATTGATCGAATCTTCGATCTGTTCGCTTACAGCGCCATCGCGCGCCCATCCGCCTGCCATGACCAATCCTCCTGAGATTTGAATGTAAGCCTGACCTTGGGTCTTTCCAAGACCGTCATTTCACACCGGCCTTGGCATAGACGGCATCGATCAGCGCCTGAGTTGCACGCGCGTCTTCCAGTGACCACGCAAAGGGTACCCCTTCGGCAACGTATCGGCCAAAGGCTTCGACCTGCAGCACGTATTGATTTACACCCGGGAACCGTTCGACGGTCACCACCTTGTCACCGCGATGCAGTTCGACCTGAGCTTCACCGAACACGCCCGCGTTAAAAGGGGCGCTTAACCGGATCGCTCCGGTGTCACCCACGAATGTCATCATCTGGGCCGGGTGCATCCGCATCGAATTCACCCAGCTTGCCGAGAATGTCTTGAACCGCGCTTCGACCCGCGCCAGCGTATCGACGCCGTTCTCGTAATCGAGATCCGCGTGTGTGATCGCGGTAATCTCCTCCCCGCTGGCGAACCTTGTCGATCCATAGGTATAGACGCCGATATCCGGTATCGCCCCGCCGCCCGTTTCGGCCGTATTGCGGATGTTTCCGGGCTGATCAGCGTTGTTGTAGCTGAACACCCCCTGTACATGCACCAGCTTGCCTATGGCCCCGTCGGTAATCAGCGCTCTTGCGCGCTGCCACTGTGGATGGTGCACGATCATGTAAGCCTCGGTCGCAAGCAGCCCAGTCTGGTCGCGCATCCCAATCAGCGCATCGATTTCCGCGGCCGTCATCGCGATAGGTTTTTCGCACAAGACATGCTTGCCCGCCTGCATCGCCTTCATCGTCCATTCGACGTGAAGCGTATTTGGCAAAGGTATATAGACCGCGTCGATGCCCGGATCTTCAAGCAGATCGTCGTAAGACTGATGTATGCGCAGATCCGGGAAATACGCCTGAAACGCCGATGCCTTTTCGCTGGATGACGTCGCGAGGGCCGCAAGACGGGCGCCTTTGGCCGCATGGATTGCCGGCGCCATCTGCGCCAGGGCGAAAGCCGATCCGCCAAGTATTCCCCAGTTCAATGACATCGCAGCACTCCAATATTTCACTTGCCGCACAGACTGGAGCATTTCACCCCGGGTAACCATTGCCTTTTTCCCATTTCCCAATAGCCTGAGAAAAAAACCGGGGTGGTGTTTGCATGCGCAGTGTTGGGAAATGGCTGGGAAGAATTCTTCTGGTTCTCGTGGCGGCAGTCATTGCCCTGCTCTATTTTGGTCCGGGCTACGTTGAACGGTCGCGGAACTCGGTCATCGAGCATGATCCCTACCCGGTCAGCCCCGAGGCCCGCGCGCTTCACGACACGCTGATCGTCGGGGACTGGCACGCTGACAGCCTTCTGTGGAACCGCGACCTGCTTGCCCGTGGCAGCTATGGGCAGGTCGATATCCCCCGGCTTCTCGAAGGCGGCGTTGCGATACAGGCTTTCACGGTCGTCACGAAAAGCCCCTCCGGTCAAAACTATGACAGCAACTCTGCCGAAGCTTCGGATAACATCACACCGCTGGCAATTGCCCAGCTCTGGCCCATTCGGACTTGGGACAGCCTGTTGCAAAGGGCGCTTTATCAGGCTGAAAAGCTTCGCGAATTTGAAAACCGCGCGCCCGACCTGCTGAAGATCATCCGCACGCGGAAAGACCTTGAAACCATGCTCGACCTGCGCGACCGCGGCGTCATCATGGTCGGCGGCATCCTTGGGATTGAGGGCGCCCACCCGCTCGAAGGCAATCTTGAAAATCTGGATGCCATTCAGGCGGCGGGCTACCGTATCGTTGGCCTTCAGCATTTCTTTGACAATGAACTTGGCGGCTCATTGCACGGCGAGAGCGATAATGGATTGACCGAATTCGGACGGTCCGTCGTTGCCGAAATTGAAAGCCGGAACATGATCCTCGACCTTGCGCATTCCAGCCCTCAGGTTGCGCGCGATGTTCTTGCGATGACCGACATGCCGCTCGTCGTCAGTCACTCCGGGATACACGGTTTCTGCCCGGCAAAGCGCAACTTTCCCGACGACCTGATGCAGGAAATCGCCGCAACCGGCGGCGTCATCGGAATGGGCTACTGGGCCGAGGTGGCCTGTGACCGCATCGACCCGGCCGGTATTGCCGCGATGATCGTGACGGCCATTGAAACCGTCGGCGAAGATCATGTCTCGCTTGGTTCCGATTTCGACGGTTCTGTCGAGACCGCTTTTGACACGTCCGAACTGCCCGCCCTGACAAGTGCGCTGCTCGACGCAGGCCTGAACCAGACGCAGATCGCCAAGGTCATGGGGGAAAACATGCTGCGCGTCCTGCGGGAACGGCTTCCCGCAGAATAGTCCGCCGCTCAGATCTTGGTATCGTCCGCCTCAAGCGCCGGGGGACGAAACGCAAAGCGCGCGAGCAATGCAAGGTAAGCAAGCTCGGTCGCCAGCACGACCAGCCAGGGCCAGGTGAAAAATGCCGCGACGAAGGCGATCAGCGCCACCATCAGATAGGCTGCCTTGTCGCGGGAAATGCGCAGCATTTTCAGCGATGGCGTCGGCACACGCGAAATCATCATCAGACCGACCGCGCACAGCCAGAAGCCGGTGAACAGGGTAAGGCCCGTGCTCTTCATCTCGGGGAAGACGCGCGACAGAACCAGCGGCATGAGCACAAGAAGCGCCCCGCCCGGCGCAGGCACGCCTGAAAAGGTTTTGCGCGGTGTGCCAGGCGCGGCGGCACGTGACATCACGTTGTACCTTGCCAAACGCAGTGCGCAGCAGATGCCAAAGATAAGAACGGCGATCCATCCGACGCTGCGGCTCTCCTGCAGGGCCCAGAGGTAAAGCAGCACCCCGGGCGCGACCCCGAAGTTCAGGAAATCCGCAAGGCTGTCCAGCTCGGCACCAATCGCGCTTTCACTGCTGAGAAGCCTCGCCATCATACCGTCGAGCCCATCCAGCACGGCCGCCAGAACGATCAGCGACATCGACAGAACCACGTCCCCGTCAAAAGCCGCGCGCATCGAAGTCATACCGGCGCAGATCGCGCCGAGCGTCATCAGATTGGGCAGCAGGTAAAGCGGCCCGATCGCACGGGTCCTTTTCGCGGGTTTGTCGGTGAGGTTCTCGTCAGTCAATCTATTCGCTCCGGGCCTGTCGCGCGTGTTCATCGGCGGCCAGATCGGCCAGAACCGTTTCCCCTGCCACCATGGTTTGCCCCAGCGCGACCAGCGGTTTCACCCCTTCCGGCAGGTAAACGTCAAGACGCGACCCGAACCGGATCAGGCCAAAACGCTCGCCGGTCTGAAGGAACTCTCCCTCGCTGACGAACGGAACGATCCGACGCGCAACAAGTCCCGCGATCTGCACCACCGGCAGAACACGCCCGTCTTCGAGACGCAGCAACAAGCTGTTGCGTTCATTATCTTCGCTGGCCTTGTCGAGCGATGCGTTCAGAAACTTGCCGGGCCGGTAGGCCATTTTTTCAAGCGTCGAGGCGATTGGCGTCCGGTTCACATGGCAGTTGAAAACCGACATAAAGACGCTGACGCGCAGCAATGGCGTATCGCCCAGACCAAGCTCGGTCGGGGGCGCGGCATGTTCGATCAGCGACACGATACCGTCAGCCGGCGAAACGATCAGCCCATCGCGGACTGGCACGCTGCGCTTCGGATCGCGGAAAAAGTAGTAGCACCAGACCGTGACACCAACGCCAATCCAGCCCAACGGCTCCCACAGGAGGAAAAGTACAAGCGCGATAACCGCGAAAATCGCCACGAAGCGTCGCCCTTCCGGGTGCATCGGCTTGATGAATGTTTCGTGCATTTTCACGGGTGGTGTTCCTTTCCTTCGGGTGTCTCTAGCTACAGGTCACTTGGAACAGGATCAACGGGTATCGATGTCACAAAAAGGAAAGGGCCGACGACAGTGCCGCCAGCCCTTTCCGAATTCGATTTATGCCCGGACTTACGCCTTGGTCAGCATGCCCTTTTCACGGGCCAAGTCGCGCATTTCCTTTTGTAGCTTTTCAAACGCCCGCACCTCGATCTGACGAATGCGCTCACGGCTCACGCCGTATTCAGCAGAAAGGTCCTCAAGCGTCACGTTTTCCTCGGCCAGACGGCGCTGGGTGAGAATGTCTTTCTCACGGTCGTTAAGGACGCTCATCGCCTGAGCAAGCAACTCCCGGCGTGCGCCGAGTTCATCGCGTTCCTCGTAATCCGTGGCCTGGTTGGCGTCTTCGTCTTCAAGCCAATCCTGCCACTCCATCGTGCCTTCGCCTTCGGAGCCAACCGTCGCGTTCAGGGACGCGTCGCCGCCCGACATGCGCCGGTTCATCGAGATGACCTCGTCCTCGGTCACGCCAAGATCGGTCGCGATCTGCTTGACGTTATCGGGGTGCAGATCGCCCTCTTCAAGCGCGCCGATACGGGCCTTGGCCTTGCGCAGGTTGAAGAAAAGCTTTTTCTGCGCTGAGGTCGTGCCCAGTTTCACAAGGCTCCAAGACCGCAGGATGTATTCCTGGATCGAAGCCCTGATCCACCACATCGCATAGGTCGCCAGCCGGAAACCGCGTTCCGGGTCGAACCGTTTTACAGCCTGCATCAGACCGACATTGGCCTCGGAAATGACTTCGGCCTGCGGCAGACCGTATCCGCGATAGCCCATCGCGATCTTGGCCGCGAGCCGCAGGTGCGACGTCACCATCTTGTGCGCAGCCTCGGTGTCCTGCTCTTCGACCCAACGCTTGGCAAGCATGTACTCTTCTTCAGGCTCGAGAAGCGGAAACTTCCGAATTTCCTGCATATACCGGTTCAGACCGCCTTCGGGGGTCGGGGCCGGGAGATTTGCATAATTAGCCATGAGATCAGTCCCCCTTGCTTATGTTTATTCTCTTAACATCCCATATGGGTGGCCCACCATGGCGGTTCAAGAGACAGGCATCATATGGACCTTAATTTCGGGTAAACATACCCGAAACTATGTGCTCTCACACACATGGGAAGTTCATTTCAGACCCGCACAATCCGATGGTCAGTTCTGCACAGTCGCAAGCTGCTCGATCAACTGCGCCATGTCGTCGGGCAAGGATGCCTCAAAGCGCAACTCCTCACTCGTCACCGGATGTGTAAAGCCAAGCACCGCCGCATGCAGTGCCTGTCGTGAAAACGCCTGTACCGCCGCTGCGGTTTCATCGCTCAGCGCGCCTTTGGGAAGTTTCCGCCGACCGCCATAGATCGGGTCACCAACCAGACCATGCCCGGCATGCGCCATATGAACCCTGATCTGGTGCGTCCGCCCAGTTTCAAGCCAGCACTCGATCCGCGCGATCACCGGTGGCGTTCCAAAGCGTTCGACAACGCGCGCCCGCGTCACCGCATGGCGTCCACCCTGAAATAGGACCGCCTGCCGTTGCCGGTCGGTCTTGTGTCGCGCCAGTTGCGTCGTCAGACAGAGAATGTTGCCGGCCTCAAAACGCGCGCCCTTGACCCCGCGCAGGCGCGGATCGTTCGCATCCGGCACGCCATGGCACAAGGCTTGGTAATATCTTTCGACACTATGAGCTTCAAACTGCCCCGCAAGCCCGTGATGCGCCGCGTCGGTCTTGGCAACGACCAGAAGCCCGCTTGTTTCCTTGTCGATCCGATGGACGATACCCGGACGTTTCACGCCCCCGACCCCAGAGAGTTCGCCGCCAAAGTGATGCAGCAGCGCATTCACAAGCGTACCCGAAGGCGACCCCGGCGCCGGATGCACCACCATGCCAGCCGGTTTGTTCACAACGATCAGGTCGTCATCTTCATGGACGATATCCAGCGGAATTTCTTCGGGACCGATATGGCTTTCCTCGGCCTCTTCCAGCGCGATGGAAATCTCCGCCCCCTCCTCGACCCGCGCCTTTGCGTTCACCACGGCGACACCGTCCACCTGCACCGATCCCTCTTCGATCAAACGTGCGATACGCGTGCGCGACAGCGCCGCCTCGTCTGGCACATCCCGGGAAAGAGCCTTATCAAGGCGGGGTGGCGGGTTGTCCGCGATAACGAAAGTAATCTGACGGGTGGCCATGAATGATCCTTTGAATACGGAATCGGAACCGGCCAACCTGCGCCTCTTGCGGGTGCTGGTCACGGTACTGACGACGGTAATGATTGGCGGGCTTTTAGTGATAGTCGCGCTGTTTGTCATCCGTTTCTCGGCCAGCGCGCCGGTTGTCCCACAGTCGATCACTTTGCCCGACGGTGTAACCGCCGAATCCTTTACCATGACACCGGGTTGGTATGCCGTCGTCGTCGATGGCGGAACACGTATCCTGATCTTCGACCGCAACAGCGGCGAACTGAAACAAACGGTCAATGTGAACGTCGCAGGCGACTGACAGTGTCAGCGATCGCATTGGCAGTTTTCGGAAGATGGTACCGCCTCCCTGGCTTGAACAGGGGACCTCTGGATCCACAATCCAGCGCTCTAACCAACTGAGCTAAGGCGGCACTGAGGGGCGATGTACTCAAGCCGGAAATCGAATGCAAGACCCCCAGCGCAAGTTCCTGTTCAAAGATCGATACGCCAGTGCTGTTCCACGACGTCAACGCCAAAGGAGCGCGCCGGTTCGCTCGACATCAGCGTCCACCCGTTGCGCCTGTATAACGCGCAAGCCGCGCGATGGCTTTCATGGGTCCAAAGAACCATTTCCCTGCACCCGATATCGCGCGCAAACCCCGTGCATGTCTCAAGAAGTGTCTGGGCAAGCCCACTGCCCCGCGCCTCTGGTGTCACAAGGAACAGGCGCAGCTTTGCGGTTTCCTCGCTGAGCGATACGCAGAAAATACTGCCCAGCCGCTCTCCGTCGCGCTCGGCAATCCAGCCTGCCTCGCGGTTTGGGTCATGGTTCGCGACGAATTCCTGCAGTATTTCCGCGACCAGATCGCCAAAGCTTTCGTCAAAGCCTTCGTCGCGCGCATAAAGCATACGATGCTGCGCGACGAGCCACTCGGCGTCGGATGGCTCAAAAGATCGAATCACGACTTCGGACATGCCGGATGAAACACCCAAGACCGCTTGATTCTCAAGACAACGCGGGATAGCACCCTCGCTTATTCACGCGAGAGGGACTCATGGGTATCAACAGCGAACGCGACGTCGAGGCGAATCTTCAGATCGGACCGACGGACAAAGGCATGGTGCGCATCTTTGTCGAAGCACAGGGCGTCGAAATACCGATGGATTTCGAACCGGACGAAGCCGAGGAAATCGCAGAAGAGATTCGTTCAGCGGCAAAAGCCGCCCAGTCGATCAAGAAGTAAATCCGCCCGTCACGAACCCCGGGTCGCGCAGCGCATGCAACCGCCGCGCGGCATGGGTCGCAAATTTCTGAACGATGACTTTCCGGCGGGCCGGTGCAACCTTGTCTTCGGGCGCCATGCGGATGATCTCGGCATCGTAGGAATCCGCGATGATCAGGCCCGTCCCGCCAGGAAGAAGGTCGGTCGGAAAATCCTGATCGACCGCCCAGAAATACCGGTCGCACCATTCCAGATATCCCTGCCACTTGAAATCCGACTGGAAATCGGCGCGCGAGGATTTGCATTCCACCACCCAGATTTCACCTTTGGGCCCTAATCCGATCACATCGACTCGCAAACCGCGCGCGGGCACGAACTCTTCTACGGACACGAACCCGTGCCCGTGCAGGAACCGGGCTACGCCGCGCGCCAAGAGCTGGCCGGGTTTGATATCGGTGGCGAGTAGATTGCTCATAACTCAAACATGAACAATACGTGAACAAAATTCAAGCCCAAGCTCGGATCATGATATGAACTGACGGTGCGAAGGTGCGTGATGTAGTTTTTTAGCTGGCCCCTTGTCCCGTCGCTCGCCTCAGCCTATGTCATGCGATGGCGGGTTCTGCCCTTCCCGTGAATGGTAGCATTCCGGTGGCCTTAAGCAAATCCGAGGGAACTGGCTCTGTTCGGATCCTGGTCCGTTTACCTGGTGCCCACCTGTATACACAGGTCCTCGGGAATCAAAACCTAACGGTTGCGGTGGTCCCGCCACATCGCGTCTTCAATGACCGAATATCCACGACAGTTGGAAAACAAAAAAGGCGCGATCATCATGTCGCGCCTTGTCTACGTACTATCTCGTGTTTTGGCTCAGAACGGCCGACGCTTGTCTTCCACCGGCACGGGAATGGCGACCTCATCCCGGCGCAGACGCAGGCGCATGCCGCCGCGCGGCTTGTTGTTCTCGCTCATCGACATCACCGCCCAAGCGAACTGCACACCGGCGAACACGATGCCGTTCATGAACCAAAGGAGGAAGAGAGCCAGCAGACCGTCCTGCGAACCAAAGATCAGGGGCCGGAGGTTCTGCACATCGAAGCCTAGCAGGAGAGCCACGAAACCAGCCGCAATGGCGAACCCGATGGCCGTATGACGCATGTAGAGTTTGACGAGTTCGGGCATTGCAGCCTCCTTTTTCGTAAAATCTTACCTGTCTTGACTACAATCTAATGCGTCGGCGGTCCGAAAAAAGGGCAAAATTGTGAAAGCGGCAGAATGCCGCTGCGTCATTTGAATGGATATGAACCCGCTCGTACCCACCCACCGGCGGAATACCCGAAGGTACTCCCGCGGCTTCAGAAAGCCTCTGGCCGAGCCTCGCGCGCCATGTGGTCAAGAACAGCATTGACGAATTTCGTTTCCTTGCCTTCAGGAAAGAAAGCGCCAGCGATCTGTACGAACTCAGAGATAATGACACGCGGCGGCGTCTTTGTCTGGGTGATTTCTGCCCCCGCGGCCCGGAACAGGCCCCGCAGCGTCGGGTCGATACGACCAATCGGCCATTTGGCGACCAGCGCCCGATCGGTCATCTGGTCGATCAGCGCCTGATTATTCACGGCATCCTCGACCAACTGACGGAACAGGTCGATATCCCCATCCAGCATCTCTTCGCCCTCGTAAGTGGCGCCGAAACGGTGGTCGAGAAATTCACGAATGACGGCTTCTGTCGTCATCCCCGAATGCTCCATCTGGAAGAGCGCCTGCACCGCATAGAAACGGGAAGCGGATTTCATCTTGCGTTTCTGATTCCCCGACAGGGTCTGGTCCGATGTCATGCGCTTTGGCTCCCGTCATTGCTGCCAGCGATGCGGTAGGACTCCGAAGACGGCTTGAAACCGACGCCCTTGGACTGGCCCCGCCACTTACGGCTCAACGCGATCAGGTGCAATGCCGCCGCTGCGGCGCCACCACCCTTGTTCTGCTGGTCAGGATCGGCACGCACATCGGCCTGGTCTTTGTTTTCAACCGTCAGGATACCGTTGCCGATGCAGAGCCCTTGCAGCCCCATCAGCTGCAAAGCCCGGCTCGAGTCATTGCAGACCGTATCGTAATGGGTGGTTTCCCCCCGGATGACACAGCCCAGCGCGACAAAGCCGTCAAAGTTCGAGGTACGATCAGCAATAGCGATAGCCGTCGGCACTTCCAGCGCACCGGGCACTTCGATCAACTCGCAAGTCGCGCCGACGGATTCGATTTCAGCCTTTGCCCCGGCAACAAGGTTGTCGGCGATGTCCTTGTAATAAGGCGCGACGACGATCAGCAGCTTTACCGGCTTGTCGAATTCCGGACGCGGCAGGATGTAATGTGTTTCGGTTCCGGCCATTTCAGCTCTCCGACATGATGGGGCGGGTGCCGATAATCGAAAGCCCGTAGGCATCCAATCCGACATACTTGGTTTGCGGGGAATCGGTCAACAAGACCAACTCGTGCAGCCCCAGCTTGGACAGGATCTGCGCGCCTAGACCTGTCTGCTTGATCGTACGCGGCCCGTCATCCTCGCGGGCATAAAGCGTCTTGCGCGGTTCGCGGAACAGGCAAACGACCCCCCGCCCCTCACGCGCGATGATTTCCATGGCCCGTGGCACCTCATGCACCGAACGCGGGCCAATGCCCAAAATGTCAGACGCTTCGTGCATCGCATGTGTACGGGTAATGACAGGCTCTGGCGTGGTGATATCGCCCTTGATCAACACCACATGTTCGATGCCGTGGATCTGGTCGGTATAAAGCCGCATATCCCATTCGCCGCCGAATTCTGACTGAACCTTTTCGCGGCTGGTTTCTACCACAAGGTTGTCGTTGCGGCTGCGAAAGGCGATCAGATCCGAGATCGTCCCGATCTTCAGCCCATGTTCAGCTGCAAAGCCGACCAGTTCAGGCAGCCGCGCCATCGTCCCGTCCGGGTTCATGATCTCACAGATCACACCGGCGGGTTTAAGACCGGCGAGGCGTGAGATATCGACAGCGGCTTCGGTATGACCGGCACGCACCAGCACGCCACCCCGGCGCGCGCGCAGAGGAAAGATATGTCCCGGGGTCGCCAGCGATGCCATCGTATTCTGTTCATTGATCGCCGTCGCCACGGTCAGGGCGCGGTCGGCGGCGGAAATCCCGGTGCTCACACCTTCCCGCGCCTCGATGGACACGGTGAAGGGTGTTTCGTGACGCGAAGAGTTGTTGACCGCCATCATCGGCAATCCAAGGCTGTCGACGCGCTCGGCGGTCATCGGCAAGCAGATCAGGCCGCGCCCGTGGGTCGCCATGAAATTGATCGCTGCCGCATCGGCAAACTCTGCCGCAATAACAAGATCGCCTTCATTCTCGCGATCTTCGTGATCGACCAGAATGAACATCCGCCCCTTGCGCGCCTCTTCGATGATCTCCTCGATGGGGCTGATCGAATCGCGAAGATTGGCTTCGACGGGACCGGGGGTTTCAAAACTCATGGCGCAGCCTTTCAGGACAGGGTGCGGCGCAGATAAACCAGCCCCGCAACGATTGCCAGACCTCAGCGCATCATATGCTGTGTTTCAATGCAGACCAAACCAAACGTCACTACACAGTCGCGGTGCTATCCCGCGCGCTGGTCAAAGTATTGATCGGCCGAAACATACCCGCCAGCTTTGGCCGCTGCCGTCCAGCTGTCCTCAAGCGGCGCGTCCCCGATCACGAGCACCTGGTTGCCCGGCAACCGCCGCGCCCGCATGAAACTCTGCAGCCGGGCCCGCATATCCGACCAGCTGTCGGTAAAGAGAGGTGCCGCTTCGGTCGCGTCAATGACCGGGTTGGCGGCAAGGGCGTCCTCGGGCCGGACCGGTCGATGCACGAGAGAGAGCTTTTGCGCCGACTTGATCGCTTCGAGCGCGCGATTGCGATCTTCGGGCATTTTTGCCCCGTTCGCCATGATCCGAAGCGCGTTCGAAGAGAACAGCAGCCCCATGATATCCTGCCCCGACGTCTGCCGGATCGACGCGTAGGTCTTGTAATCGAGACCAAGCTCTGCAGCGCGTCTGACCCGCATCCGCACGATCATCAGCGGGATGGTATTGGGCATCAGCTTTTGCTGAGCGCGCCGCCACTGGTAACTGCGCCACGTGTGGCCCCGCTCCATTGCCGGGCCGTTGTTGTGACCAATACTCGCCATCACTCCATCTCCTTGAGCCGCGCGACATAGCGCGCCAGAGTGTCGATCTCGAGGTTGATGGCGTCACCAACGGCCACCTCGCCCCAGGTCGTCACTTCCTTGGTATGCGGGATGAGATTGACGCCGAAATCGCAATCCGAGACTTCATTGACGGTCAGCGATGTTCCGTTCAGCGCCACAGACCCCTTCGGCGCAATGAAACGCGCAAGCTCACGCGGGGCGCGAAAGGTAAAGCGGGTACTGTCGCCTTCGTCCCGGATATCCAGCACTTCGGCGGTGCCGTCCACATGCCCCGACACCACGTGCCCGCCCAATTCATCACCGACCTTGAGCGCCCGTTCGAGGTTAAGCCGTTTGCCGACCTTCCAGCCATTCTTGCCGATATTCGTCTTTGACACGGTCTCGGCACTGATCTGCACGTCATACCAGTCAGGCCCAAGATCGATCACCGTAAGACAGACGCCATCGCTGGCGATCGATGCGCCCATGTCGATGCGTGAGGTATCGTAAGACGTAGAAATCCGCGCCCGCAGATCGCCCTGCTGATCCAGTTTTGCGACCGTTCCAATATCGGTGACGATACCCGTGAACATGCAAATTACTCCTTAACCTCTGTCCTTCATCACGTAACTACAGGACGCCAAGGCGGCAAGTCTGCATCTTGCCAGAATTTGCTGAAGCGGCCATAGTTTCTTTCAACGGGCACAATAAGTGTCGATAACCAAGAATAAGACGTGAGCAGTCAGCAAATGCCAGGCACCAACCCGCAGGACCGGGTCTTTCTCTTTTTGCAGGGACCCCATGGGCCTTTCTTTGACAGTCTCGCGCAGATGCTGGAATCTGCCGGAAGCGAAGTCTGGCGCATCGGTTTTAATACGGGCGACCGCGTATTCTGGTCACGCCGTGAGCGTTACATCCCATACCACGGCACCCCGGATGAGTGGGTCCAGACATTCGCCGAACATATCGACGAACACAGTATCACAGATATCGTCCTCTACGGCGATACCCGCCCGATCCATGCCCGAGCCGTGACCGAGGCAAAACGCATGGGCGTAAGAGTGCATGTATTCGAAGAAGGGTACATGCGACCCTACTGGGTTACCTATGAACGGGACGGCTCGAACGGCAACTCGCGGCTCATGGATATGGACGTGGTCGGGATGCGCGCGGCTCTCGATATGCACGACATAGAAAGCCCACTGCCGCCGTCGCATTGGGGCGACATGCGCCAGCATGTATTCTACGGCGCTCTATACCACTTCTTTGTCATGTTCCTGAACCGCCAGTACCGGAACTTTGCGCCGCATCGCAGCTTGCCGGTGTCACAGGAATTCAAGCTATACATGCAACGACTTCTGCTCATGCCGCTTCACAGCCTGGAACGGCGGATTGCGACCCGGCGCATATGCAATGGCGGCTTCCCCTATCACCTTGCGCTTCTGCAACTCGAACATGACAGCTCGTTCCAGCAGCATTCGCCTTTCTCCACCATGACCGACTTCCTCGAAGAGATCTTCGAAGGTTTCGCCAACGGCGCTCCGCAACACCATCATCTGGTGATCAAGGCCCACCCTCTTGAAGACGGCCGCCGACCTCTCAGAAAAGAAACTTACAGGCTGGCCCGTAAACACGGCCTCGAAGGACGAATTCACTATGTGCGGGGCGGCAAGCTGGCCCGGCTTCTGAACGATGCGCGCAGCGCTGTCACCGTGAATTCCACTGCCGCACAGCAGGTTCTCTGGCGCGGGATTCCGCTTAAGGTTTTTGGCCGCGCCGTTTACGACAAACCCGAATTCGTATCGAGCCAACCCCTGCGTGATTTCTTTCGCGGCGCCTCACGCCCCGATACCCGGGCCTATCGGGATTATCGCCGCTATCTTCTTGAAACCAGTCAGGTTCCCGGCGGTTTCTACTCATCGCGCGGTCGCCGTCAGTTGCTCCGATTGGTCGTGGATATGATGCTTGCTGCCGAAGACCCTTACGACGCGTTGAAATCCGGCACAGCGGCCCCGCGGCAACAGTTGCAGGTCGTCAAATGAGCTTTCTCCTCTAGGTGCTGGATTTTTATGCATGAATCCGGTATTCACTCGGCAAAAGACTGAGGCAGAAAAAACAGGTCGAGGAGACCGGGCAGTGGCACTCCTGAATAAACGATGGGGACGACCCGTCGCCATTCTCGTTGCGTTGACGATTCTGGCCGCTTGCGGCCTGCCTCAAGTCGGCCCGAACAAACGCCAGATTTTCGCAGGTTCTGTCCAGAAAGAAGGCGACGCATTCATCGTCGCCGTCAATGACCGGGTTACGCGCGCCACCGCAGTTGTCCCCGCCCTTGGCTTTTCGCAATCCCTGATCAGCGCCGGTCAGTTGACCTCGGACACCATCCGGCCCGGCGACGTGCTGGGCATGACCATCTGGGAAAACGTCGACGACGGCCTGATTGTCGGCCCCACGGGAAATTCCACAGCGCTTGAAGAAGTGCAGGTCGACAGCTCCGGCTTTATCTTCGTCCCTTACGCGGGCCGCGTGCGTGCTGCCGGGAATACCCCGAACCAACTGCGCGAGATCATTACCTCGAAACTCGAAGACCAGACGCCCGATCCGCAGGTCGAGGTGCGCCGGATGGCCGGTGACGGATCGACCGTCTCACTGGTTGGTGCGGTGGGTGCGCAGGGTGTCTACCCGATTGAGCGCCCGACAAGAACCCTCAGCGCGATGCTGGCAAAGGCGGGCGGCGTAACGATCGAACCGGAAATCGCGCAGGTCAAACTGCTTCGCAACGGTCAGACCGGGACAATCTGGTTTCAGGATCTTTACAACAATCCGCATCTCGACGTCGCCCTGCGCGGCGGCGACCGCATTCTGGTCGAGGAAGATACACGTTCCTTCACTGCCCTTGGCGCGACCAGCCAGCAGGCCCGCGTGGGATTTGAATCGCAGGATCTGTCCGCACTCGAAGCCATCGCACAGGTGGGCGGTCTGGTGCCAAGCGCCTCTGATCCTACCGGCGTTTTCGTCCTTCGGAACGAGCCACCGGAAATCGCCAATCAGGTCCTTGGCCGCACCGACCTGCAAGGCGCACAACGCATCGTTTACGTTCTTGATCTTACCGAGCCCAACGGACTTTTCCTTGCCCGGGATTTCGTGATCCGGGATGCGGACACGCTCTACGTCACCGAAGCGCCCTATGCACAGTGGAGCAAGACCATCAGCCTGATTACAGGTGCCCTGACCCCCGTCGCCAACGTCGCGACCCTGACCGAGTAAAGGTCAAGGCGTGGCCCGACGCCCCGGCAACAGGAAATCTGACAGCAACAAACGGCTTTACGTCTACAACGGGGGGTTTCTGGCTCAGAAGCGGCTGCGGCGGATGCTGCATCTGGCCGGATACGACATCCGCATAGGTATGCCCTCCGACGGCGGCATGGTCGGCATCTGGGGCAACAGCCCAACCGCCCACCGCGGACTTTCCATCGCGGAAAAACGGCAGGTGCCTGTGTTAAGGGTCGAGGACGCTTTCCTGCGTTCTCTCCACCCCGGGCGCAGCGGCGACGCGCCACAGGGGCTTCTTCTGGATCGCGCTGGCGTCCATTTTGATCCAAGTGTTCCCTCTGACCTTGAAGAGATCCTTGCCAAGGACCCGCTCGACGATTCAGCACTGCTCGACCGTGCCCGCGATGCGATCACCCGCATTCAGGAAAGCCATCTGAGCAAGTACAACGCCTTTGATCCAGATCAGCCTGCGCCAGCGCCGGGTTATGTTCTGGTCGTCGACCAGACGCGCGGCGATGCATCGGTAACGGCGAGCGGTGCGGATCGGGCCGATTTCATTGAAATGCTGGTCTTCGCACAGGAAGAAAACCCCGGTGCGAAAATCCTGATCAAGACCCACCCCGAGACGGCTGCAGGCTACCGCCCCGGCTATTTCGATGAAACGGACACGTCTGACAGAATCAGCCTGTTCTCCAAAACCGTCAGTCCATGGAGCCTGCTTCAGGGCGCGGTGGGCGTTTACACCATGTCGTCACAGCTTGGGTTCGAGGCCATTCTCGCCGGGCACAAGCCGCGCGTCTTCGGACAACCCTTTTATACGGGTTGGGGCCTGACACAGGACGAAAACCCGGTCCCTCGGCGGGAAAGACGTCTCACCCGGTCACAACTGTTTGCGGCAGCGATGATCCTTTATCCGATCTGGTATGACCCGTATCGCGACCGGCTTTGCGAAATCGAGGATGTGCTGGCAACGCTCGAGGCTCAGTCGCGGGCATGGCGCGAGGATCATCGCGGCTGGGTCGCCAGCGGCATGCGCCTGTGGAAACGGAACCACCTGCAAAAGATGTTTGGCCGCCAGAAGCGGGTGATATTCAGCAACGACGCCAAGTACAGCCAGCCGGACGGGCGCCGACACATGGCTTGGGCAAGCAACTTGTCCGAGCAGCAAGGCGCGATCACCCGTGTCGAAGATGGCTTTCTGCGGTCGCGGGGGCTTGGGGCGGAACTGGTGCCGCCACTGTCGCTGATCACCGATGACACGGGCATCTATTATGACCCCCGTCACCCCAGCCGGCTGGAAGAACTGATTGCCAAACGCAGCACCCTCACCGCCGGTCAGGAACGCCGCGCGGAACGGCTGATTTCGGCCTTGGTTTCGCAAAAGCTCAGCAAGTACAACCTTGGTGGCGGTCTCCACGACCTCCCCGAAGGGCGGCGCATCCTTGTGCCCGGACAGGTAGAAGACGATGCGTCGATCCTGACAGGAGCCAGCGCAATACGTGACAACCTCACCTTGTTGCAGGAGGTTCGCGCATCCGCCCCCGAGGCCATTATCGTCTACAAACCGCACCCGGACGTCGAAGCATCGCTGCGCAAGGGGGCGATAGAGGCCGGTCCTCTGGCCGATGTGATTGCCACCAAGGCGGATGCAGCCGCGCTCCTTGGCGTGGTCGATGAAGTCTGGACCATGACCTCGCTTCTGGGGTTCGAAGCGCTCTTGCGGGGCCTACCCGTCACCACCTTGGGCGCGCCCTTCTACGCAGGTTGGGGGCTGACGAGGGATCTTGGCGAAGCGCCAAATCGTCGACGTGCCCGGCCAAGTCTTAACGGTCTCGTCCACGCGGCCCTGATCGACTATCCAAGGTACCGGGACCCGGTCACCGGCCAGCCCTGCCCTGTCGAAGTGATCGTCGAACGCCTTGCGAGCGGCGATATCCCGACACCCGGACCATTCAACCGCACGATTTCGAAACTTCAGGGTCTCTTCGCCAGCGCGTCGCCGTGGTGGCGCTAGGTCATCGCGCGCTGCCAGCGATGCATGACGTCGGGACCGACCGCGCGGGTTTCCAGTAGCTCATACCGCGCAGCCTCTTCAAGCTTGTCCAGCCCAAGCGCGCCAAGCGCGGGCGTCCCCTCGGCACCGATTGCGAGTCCGGCAGTAAAACCGATAAGCTCGTCCACCACGTCCGCCGCCAGAAGAGAGGCTGACAAAGCCGCGCCGCCTTCACAAAAAACACGCGTTAGACCGGCCTCGCCCAGCTTGCGTAGCATATCCGCGGCATCGATCTGGGCGCCATCCAAGGCACAGGGAATGAGCTTGGCCTTCATCCCCTCCCACGCCCGCATGCGCTCGGGATCCACCCCTTCGCCATAGCAAAGCCACAGGGGGATATCGGCAGCCGTCCGCGCAAGGTTTCCCAGCAACGGCACATCCAGACGCCGCGACACGACAACCCGCACGGGTTGATGCTCGACACCCAAATCGCGCACGGTCAGCGAAGGATCATCGGCGCGCGCCGTCCCTGCACCGACAAGAACAGCATCGTGCCGGGCGCGCATCGCATGCACCATCCGGCGCGTGGCCGGGCCGGTGATCCACTTGCTCTGCCCCGTCGCGGTCGCGATGCGCCCGTCAAGGCTGCCTGCGAATTTCAGTGTGACAAAGGGACGAGACATCTCGGTGCGCAGCAAAAACCCGGCATGATCCCGATAGGCTTCTTCCGACAGGACATCTGTCGTGACTTCGATCCCGGCGTCGCGCAGCTTGGCAAAGCCGCGCCCTGCAACCCGCATGTCGCTGTCTTCAAACGGCGCCACAACACGGGACACGCCCGCCGCGATTAAAGCCTCCGCGCAGGGCGGCGTCTTGCCGTGATGCGCGCAGGGTTCAAGAGTGACAAAGGCGGTGGCACCCTTTGCCGCCGCACCCGCCTGACGCAAGGCTTCGGTTTCCGCATGCGGCCGACCGCCTGGCTGTGTCCAGCCACGCCCGACGATCCGGCCATCCTTGACGATCACGCAACCGACCGCCGGATTAGGCCAGCAACGCCCCATGCCGCGCCGCCCCAGTGTCAGGGCCAGCGCCATGTATCTTTCGTCGTGTCGGCTCACTCTTCCGGCATCACCGGCGGGCGAAGTTCGTGCACGAAGTCTTCGAAATCATCCGCTGCCTGGAAGTTTTTGTAAACGCTGGCAAAACGGACATAGGCGACGGTATCTATCCGGGCGAGCGCTTCCATGACGATCTCGCCAATCTTGCTCGACGGGATGTCTGTCTCGCCCATGCTTTCCAGACGCCGCACAATGCCAGAGATCATCTGGTCGATGCGCTCGGGTTCAATCGGGCGTTTCTGCATGGAAATCCGGATGGACCGTTCCAGCTTGTCGCGGTCGAAATCCTCGCGTTTCCCAGAGGACTTGATGACGACCAGATCGCGAAGCTGAACGCGTTCATAGGTGGTGAAACGTCCCCCACAGGCGGGGCAGAACCGCCGCCGTCTGATCGAAACATGGTCTTCCGCCGGACGGCTGTCTTTCACCTGAGTATCGATATTGCCGCAAAACGGACAACGCATGCCGGTCCCCTATTGTCTGCTTTTGGGGCCGTGCCCCCATTGCTACACATCGACTATAGGGCGCAGGTCACGCATTGTGTAGTGCAATTTGTTCCCCACCATATCCTGTGGCGATCCTGCGACTTTTGGGCCAACAACGGCCTCTAAACCCCCAGATGCGCGGCAACTTTCCGGTTATGCGCGGCGTGGCGATGTTCAAAAAGATAGATGCCCTGCCAAGTGCCAAGCACCATTTTGCCGTCGCGGACAGGAATGCTCAGTGAGATCGGAAGCATCGCCGCCTTGATATGGGCGGGCATGTCATCGGGCCCCTCATAGGTATGGCGGAGATACGACATCGAGGGATCGGTCGACGGCGGCACCAGCTTGTGAAAAAACGCCGCTAGATCGTCGCAGACTTCGGGATCGGCATTCTCCTGAATCAGCAGCGAACAGGAGGTATGGCGCACGAAAAGGGTCAGCAACCCGTCCTGCGCTCCCTGCCCGTGCAGCCATTTCGCGACCGGACGGGTGAATTCGTAAAGCGCGGCTCCCCGCGTTTCGATGGTGAATTCGGTCTGCATCATCGCGTCGCTGGACCGCCGTCACACCGGCAGATCAAAACTCAAGGTTCTTGCGGTCGTAGCAATAGTTGCGCGCAAAGGACGCGTTCAGATTGTCGCCCACCTTTTTCATCGACAGGAAAATGCCGGTTTCAGCTTCTTCCCCCGCTGGCAGCGAAAGCGAGAACTGGACACTGGATTTCCGATCCGATGTTTCCGGCTCTCCCCGGCCCCGGGTAATGAAAATGCGGTCATTGTTCTGAGCCCCAAGCACCGTCAGCGCATAATCCCCAGCCGCGCACCAATAGTCCGATCCGGCGGAACCGGGCACCCCGATGACTTCAAAGGACCCATCAGGAAGCGGGTTCACCGTCAGCCGGTTGTCGGCGACCCAGGCCATTGCCAGACCAGGAAGGAGCGACAGCAAGATCGCAGATGTGAGGGTTTTCTTCATTTGCTCGCTCCTAGGGGTGCCAGATGCCCGGGTCTTCCGGCCCGTTGCCAAAGCAGTATTGCTGCGCCGATCCGGCTCTCATGTTGTCGCCTTCTGCCTTTACCGAAAGCGTATATCCCGGCTCAGTGCTGACACCTTCGGGAGGGGTTAGCGAGAACTGGACCGCCTTCTTGCCCGGCCGGTTCACGCTGGGGCCGATACCGCGCCAGATATAGACGCGCTGCACTGCTTCGGTGCGCATCTCGCGATAGGCGTAGTCCCCTGCGGAACACCAGAAATCAGCGGCGCTGGACGCGACATCGTTCACGACTTCGAACACACCTTCGGATACCGGCAATACTTCTTGCCGATTAAACGACCGCCACGCCTGCCCGGCTTCGGGTATCAGGATCAGGGATGCGCAGGTCAGGGCAACCAGATGTCGGATCATCGTGAACCTCCTTTGGCGTCGCATTCAAAACAACCTGAAAGGTAATGGCGTTTCAAGGCAAAGCAATATGATCTGCTTCACTTCTTTGGCAGCCATTTGCGGTTGGCTACCATCCGGCACCGACGATTTGCCCTGCAACGGTATCGCAATTACAAAAGAAAACCGCGCCCCGTATGGATGCCGGGGCGCGGTTCGCAGTGTTTCAGTTCGGCTTACTGGTCGAGGAAAGACCGCAGCTTGCGCGACCGACTCGGGTGCTTGAGCTTGCGCAGCGCCTTGGCCTCGATCTGGCGGATCCGTTCGCGCGTCACGCTGAACTGCTGACCAACCTCTTCAAGCGTGTGATCGGTGTTCATGCCGATACCGAAACGCATCCGCAGAACCCGTTCTTCGCGCGGGGTAAGCGACGCCAGAACGCGGGTCGTCGTTTCCTTGAGGTTCTCCTGAATCGCGGAGTCCAGTGGCAGAACCGCGTTCTTGTCCTCGATGAAATCGCCAAGCTGGCTGTCTTCCTCGTCCCCGATCGGAGTTTCGAGAGAGATCGGCTCCTTGGCGATCTTCATCACCTTGCGAACCTTTTCCAGCGGCATCTGCAGTTTTTCCGCCAGTTCTTCCGGCGTCGGTTCACGACCGATCTCATGAAGCATCTGGCGACCAGTGCGAACCAGCTTGTTGATCGTCTCGATCATGTGGACCGGGATACGGATGGTCCGCGCCTGGTCCGCGATAGAGCGGGTGATCGCCTGACGGATCCACCACGTCGCGTAGGTCGAGAACTTGTAACCACGGCGGTATTCGAACTTATCCACGGCCTTCATCAGGCCGATGTTACCTTCCTGAATAAGATCAAGGAATTGCAGACCACGGTTCGTGTACTTCTTGGCAATCGAGATCACGAGCCGCAGGTTCGCTTCGACCATTTCCTTCTTGGCCTGACGGGCTTCTTTTTCGCCCTTCTGAACCTGCTGGACGATGCGGCGGAATTCGCTGATGTCGAGACCGACATACTGGCCAACCTGTGCCATGTCCGCGCGAAGCTCTTCGACCTTGTCGGTCGAGCGTTCGATGAACATCTGCCAGCCCCGGCCCGGCTTTTCAGCCATCTCTGTCATCCAGTTCGGATCGAGTTCGCGACCGCGATAGGCATCGACGAATTCACGACGGTTGATCCGCGCCTGATCCGCCAGTTTGACCATCGAACTGTCAATCGACATCACACGGCGGTTGATGCCGTAAAGCTGGTCGATCAGGGCTTCGATACGGTTGTTGTGCAGGTGCAGGCCGTTCACCAGTTCGACGATCTCGGAACGCAGCGACTGGTAAGTCGTTTCATCCGTATCCGAGAATGAATCGTCTTCGTTCAGCGTCGCCGAAATCCGGCTGTCCTGCATTTCGGACAGCTGAGCATAGTCATTGGCGATGGTTTCGAGCGTTGCAAGAACCTGATCCTTGAGCGCGGCCTCCATCGCGGCAAGCGACATGTTGGCCTGATCGTCCTCGTCGTCGTCATCTTCCTTGGCAATCGGATTGCCATCGGCGTCAAGCTCGGGACCGGAATCGTCCTTGTCTTCGCTCTTGGCGCTATCGCTGCCCGACCCGGCCGAGACCAGCGGCTCTTCGACTTCGCCGTCTTCGTCAAGCTGGTTGCCGAACGTGGTTTCAAGGTCGATGACGTCGCGAAGAAGAATGTCTTCGCTCAGAAGTTCGTCGCGCCAGATCGTGATGGCCTGAAAGGTCAGCGGGCTTTCGCAAAGCCCGGCGATCATGGTGTTGCGCCCGGCTTCGATCCGCTTGGCGATGGCGATTTCACCTTCGCGCGACAGAAGTTCGACGCTGCCCATTTCGCGCAGGTACATGCGAACCGGATCGTCGGTACGATCGAGTTTTTCATTCGTGCCGGAAGAAAGCGTAACCTCGCGCGCATCGCTTTGCGCGACAACCTCGGTCGATCCCTTGTTCTCTTCTTCCTCGGCCTCTTCGTCCTCGATGATGTTGATGCCCATCTCGGACAGCATCGACATCACGTCTTCGATCTGTTCGGAACTGACCTGATCAGGCGGCAGCACCTGGTTCAGCTGGTCGTAGGTGATGTACCCCTTTTCCCGAGCCTCACCGATCATCTTCTTGACGGCAGCCTGGCTCATATCCAGGGAAATTTCGGCGTCCTGATCTTCGGTTTTGCTATCGTCGTTGTCTTTCGCGGCCATTCATTGCTCCTGCACAGTCTACGGCGACTCGGGTCATTCTCTGATTCGTTGTGCTGCGAATCAATAGCTTGATCTAGTGATTCGGCCACCCGTTTACCGAGTTTTCTTTTGTTTTTCCTTACAAACAGGCGCTACTGTTGCGATTTGGAGTAACCAATTTGCTCGAGAAGTGCCTCAAAGGCGCTGCGTTCGTCGCGACTGATTCGCGCTCCGTTGTCGCCCGTGTCGTATTCAGTCTTGTCCTGATGCTGCGATCGCATCGCCATGTTCTTCGCTTCTGCAGCCTGGCTCAGGCGCCAGGTCAAAGCCTCATCCGCGAAATGCGAAATGTCTTCGACGGCTTCTGCAATCTCATCGTCCAATCCGCGTCGGGCACGCAGTTTCGCCAGCTCCTCATCAACTGTCATCTCGGCGAGTTCAACGTCGCCTGCCCTTCGTATCGCAGGATTGATTGCCACATGGCGAAGCGCAAAGAGGTTTTCAAGAGCCTCCTCGCCAATCCGCGCGATTAATTCGTCGCGCAGCTCCTGCGGTCTGGACGACCCCACCCGCAGGATTGCCTCGCGCAGATCGGCGTTCAGCGGATCGGCGCATTCCATCATCTCGACGCCTGCCTCGAATTTCTGGATCACATGCGGCGTCGCGATCAGCGTGGCCAGAATGACGGTCTCGCGCAGGTGGATCTCGGCCTGCTCTCCTGACGCGACCAGAGGCGAACTGCGGGTCGTCAGCCGGGCGGTCGCGATCGGTTTGCGCCCCGGCACCCACGGCTTGCGCGGTCCGGCCTTTTCCTTACGGGGGTTGAACAGCTCCCAGCGGAGGTTCTTGATCTCCTGCCCGTAATGCGCGCGGATCGACGGGTCACGGATCAGCTTGATCTTTTCCCGCAGAACCTTGTCGAGCGCGGCCTTGCGCTCGGGGCTATCGAAAACGCGCCCTTCGGTTTCGCGCTGCCACAACAGGCGCACCATCGGCAGCGCCTCGTCCAGAACAGCACGCACCGCGTCCGGCCCCTTGGCGCGCAGCAGATCGTCCGGGTCCTGCCCTTCCGGCATCAGCGCAAAGCGCAGCGACTGCCCGGCCTCAAGCAACGGCAGGGCAAGGTCGATCAGGCGCATGGCAGCGCGGAGACCCGCCGTATCGCCATCGAGCGCGATGATCGGCTCAGGCGAAATGCGCCACAACAGCTGCAACTGGTTTTCGGTAATCGCGGTGCCCAGCGGCGCGACCGAAGCCCCGAACCCACCGGTGTCGAGCGCGATCACATCCATGTAGCCTTCGGCCACGATCAGCGGCTGGCCCTTTCCAGCAGCCTCTCGCGCAGGGCCGTGGTTGAACAGGGTCCGGCCCTTGTCGAAAAGCTCGGTCTCGGGCGAATTCAGGTATTTCGCGTTGTCGTCGGGGTCCATGGCGCGGCCACCGAAGGCCACGCATCGCCCGCGCGCATCGCGGATCGGGAACATGATCCGGTTGCGGAACGTGTCATAGGGCTTGCCGCCCTTGGACGACGGCTTGGCCAGCCCTGCCCCAAGGATCAGGTCCTCGGCGATGCCCTTGCCCCGCAGGTGATCCCAGAGAACCTGCCAGCCATTCGGCGCAAAACCGATTTCCCAGCGTTTGAGCGCCTCTTCCCCCAGCCCCCGGCCTGCAAGGTAATCCCGCGCCGGCCCCGCGATCCCGGTATTGAGCTGAAGCCGGAAGAACCGCACGACTTCTTCCATGACCTCCGCCAACTCGCTGCGGCGGTCCATCTTTTTCTGCGCCTGCGGGTCGCGGGCGGGCACGGGCATGCCGACCTCACGTGCAAGGATCTCGACCGCCTCCATGAAGCTGACGTTTTCCGTGTCCTTTATGAACCCGATCGCGTCGCCCTTGGCGTGACAGCCAAAGCAGTAATAAAAGCCCTTGCGGTCATCGACGTGAAAACTTGCCGTCTTCTCGTGATGGAACGGGCAAGGCGACCACATGTCCCCCTTGCCCTGATTGGATTTGCGCGTATCCCACACGACTTTGCGCCCCACCACCTGTGAAAGGCTGGCGCGGCTGCGCAATTCGTCGAGGAAGCCGGGTGGAAGACTCATGCTTTGCTATACCATGGTTACAGGCAGCAGGGTCGATTAGTTGGCGAGACAGACTTCTTTCCACGCCGCGCCAAGGTCTTCATTGCGCACGATGCGCATTTTTTTCTCATAGACCCAGGGCGTGATCAGCGGAATCGCCGCGTTGTAATTCGCGGGCCATGTCGGATTCGTCTGGGCAATGGCATCGGGCACTTCACGTTCCCGGACCCGGTCAAGGCGCGCCTGCTGAATCGCGGCAACCACTTGTGACTGGTAGATGCAGCTCTGTTCCTTGCTGTCCTCGGCCATGACCGGCGAGGCAAGAAGGGCAGCGGCAAGTACAAGGCGGATATTCATTAGGTCACTCCGGAATCAGTTGAACGTTCGCTACCTTAGCCGCGCGCGCCGACAGCTTCCATCGCCCCTTTCAAATCGTGAACGAGTGTCTGCGCCATCGAACGGAAGACCATGATCTGAAAGCTGTCGTGTCCAAGCCGCGTGATCGACGCCATCATATGCATCAAGTCCGTCCGGACAGTGGATTTTTCCGGAAAGGCGCTCAGCCGCATATCCACCGGCACCAGCCGCGCCAGAACATCGACCGCCTTGGCCCCAGACAGGCGAACGACCGCCCAGGCATCGCTTTGCTCTGTGACGGCGGCAAGATCGCTCAGGCCAGCATCAGGCGCTGCCCCCCGCAACAGGAACTGCCCCTGCCCGAACCAGAGAACCGATGTCTCGCCATCGATTTCCGCCTTGTTGACCGAAGGCAAGGCAAGACCATGCGCCTTTTGCAAAGCGGTACCCACCGCTTCTGCCTTGCCCGCGTAAGGCATGATAACCGACATGGGCAGCATCTCGCATTCTTCGAGCCGCAAATCCCCAACCGATACCGGCAGCAATCCCGCGCAGGGTGTTTTCGCAACAAGCTCAACCACGGACACGGCCTCCTTCCGGATCGAACACAACCGGTCCGGTCACTTCGCAAATACATTCGATACCACGCAGGTGATCCACCATCTTGATCTTTTCCCCGTGTCTTTCGGACCCGTTTTTCAGAAAGCCCATTCCCATCATCCGCCCCATAGTCGGCGAATAGGCAACCGAGGTGACATAGCCCTGATCGTTCTCGCGCTCGGGCGCATCCTCGGCGCAGAACAGATGTGCCCCCGCCGTGACCTGTTTCACCTCGCCAACCGGTTTCAAGCCGACAAGCTGTTCGCGACCGGGAACGCACAGGCCGGGGCGTTCGGACATGGTCTTGCCGATACAGTCCTTCTTGGCCGAAACCATCCGCCCCATCCCGATGTCAAAGGCTGTCGTGCGCCCGTGGATTTCCGCATGGGTGATGAACCCCTTTTCAACCCGCAGCACGTTCAGTGCCTCCATCCCGTAGGCGCCGCCGCCCATCTCTTCGGCGCGTTTCACGAGTTCGCGGAACAGGCTGTCGCCATAGCGCGAAGCAACCGCCAGTTCATAGGCATGCTCGCCCGAGAAAGAGATCCGGAACAGCCGCGCCGCGATACCGCCCAGCGCAACAGGCCCACATGCCATGAAGGGCCAGTCTTCATCTTTCAGCGGCGCGTCCAGCAAGCCATCGAGCAAGGCGCGCGATTGCGGCCCTGCCACGGCAAACTGCGCCCATTGCTCGGTGACTGAAACAAAGGCCACGTCAAGCTCGGGACAAAGCCCCTGATGCACGAATTCCAGATGCCGCATGACCTCTCCGGCCGCCGCCGTCGTGGTGGTCATCAGGAAATGGTTTTCCCCCAGTCGCGCGGTCGTGCCATCATCCATCACATGCCCGTCCTCGCGCAGCATCAGCCCATAGCGGGTCCGCCCCACCTTGAGCGTCGAGAACATGTTGCAATAGACGAAATCGAGGAATTTGGCCGCGTCGGCGCCCTGAATGTCGATCTTGCCAAGGGTCGAGACATCGCAGACGCCCACCGCCTCGCGCACCATTCCGACCTCGCGATCACAGGATTCCCGCCATGTGTTTTCGCCCGCCCGCGGGAAATAGCTTGGCCGGTACCAAAGCCCCGCCTCGATCATCGGCGCGCCCATTTCCACGCTGGCTGCATGGCTGGTGGTGAACCGCTGCGGTGCGAACCCCTTGCCCTGCGCCCCTGCCCCCATCGCGGCGATGGACACCGGGCTGTAGGGCGGGCGGAAGGTCGTCGTTCCCGTTTCCGGGATCGCGCGCCCCGTCACATCGGCCAGAACCGCCAGCGCCGCCACGTTGGAATTCTTGCCCTGATCGGTCGCCATACCCTGCGTCGTGTACCGCTTCATATGTTCGACCGAGCGGAAGTTTTCCAGAGCGGCCTGTTTCACGTCCTTCACAGTCACATCGTTCTGGAAATCGAGCCAGGCGCGTCCCTTGCCCGGCACCGCCCAGAGCGGCGCGATGCGATAGGCCCCGTCCTCCGCCGCGGGCAGCGCGACATCGGCGGCTTTCACCCCGATCGCCTCCAGCGCGCGTTTGGCCGCCTCGACACCTTCGCGCAGGCAGGCAGTCGTTGAAAAGGCCCCGTTGCAGGCCCCGGCCACATGCATGCCCGGCACCGCATCCGGACTGGGAACGAAACTCTGGATACTCTCCCGCCATGTCGGCCGCCCGTTCATATGGCAGGTCAGATGCACGATCGGGTTCCAGCCGCCTGACATGGCGAGGCAATCGGTCTGGATGCGATCCTCGCCCCCGACTGAGCGGATCGTGACATGCTCAAGCCCGGTCCGTCCGCCCGCATCCGATACCATCGCGCCCTTGAACATGCGCACGCCCGGCACGGTTTCGGCGTCGTGGCGGCTGTCGATCAGCGCCGCCACATGCACACCCGCCGCAAGCATATCGCGCACAGTCCGATGTCCATCGTCATTGTTGCAAAACACCGTGACACGCCGCCCCGCGCTTACGCCCCAGCGGTTGAGATAGGCCCGCACGGCCCCCGCCGTCATGATCCCGGGCCGGTCATTGTTCCGAAAGGCGACCGGCCGCTCAAGCGATCCGGCAGCCAGCACCGACTGTTTCGCGACGATGCGCCAGAAACATTCCAGCGGCAGCGCATCCCCGCGCCGCTTCTTGTGATGCCCGACACGTTCAAGCGCCCCGAATGTGCCCTGATCATAAGCGCCCGTAACAGTGGTCCGCGTCATCAGCCGCACGTTTTCCATCGCTTCCAGCTCGGCGATGATCTCAGCCGCCCAGACATGGCCCGGCTTGCCGTCAATCTCCTCGACCTCGCCCAGCAGACGCCCGCCCATCTGGCTGTCCTCATCGGCAAGAACCACGTCAGCCCCCGCCCGGCCCGCTTCCAGTGCCGCCATCAGCCCCGCAGGCCCAGCGCCGATCACCAAGAGATCGCAAAAGGCAAAGGCCCGCTCGTAACGGTCGGCATTATTCTCTCCCGACAAGGCGCCAAGCCCCGCCGCCCGCCGGATCACCGGCTCATAAAGCTTCTCCCAGAAACTCTTTGGCCACATGAAGGTCTTGTAATAGAACCCGGCCCCCAGAAAGGGCGAGACAAGATCGTTCACTCCCATGAGATCGACGCCAAGGCTCGGCCACCGGTTCTGGCTCGTCGCCGAAAGCCCCGGATAGATCTCCTGAACTGTGGCCCGCACGTTCGGCTCCTGCGCCGCCCCGGACCCGACCGTCACCAGCGCATTCGGCTCCTCGCTCCCGGCGGTCAGCACGCCGCGGGGACGGTGATACTTGAACGACCGCCCCATCAGGCGCACATCATTCGCCAGCAGCGCCGAGGCCAGCGTATCGCCCTTGAACCCGCGATAGCGCGCCCCGTCGAACTGGAAAGCGACCTCTTGACCGCGGTCGATCAATCCTTTGCCTTCAACCCTCATGACCGCGCCTCCGAGGCCAGTGCCACGCCGGAAATTTCATGGCTCACCGTATTGCGCGTCACCACGAGCCAGCCATTGCAGCCACTCTCGTGATACCAGAGCTCCCGCGTCTCCCCGGCCGGGTTCTCACGCAGATGCACATAGGCGTCCCATGCCGCTTCGCCCGCATCTGGTGCCGGGCGTTCAAGCGCCACCGCCGCGCCCTTGTAATAAAACTCGCGCCGATCCCGTTCGCCACATACCGGACAGTTGATCCTCATCGCACAGGCCCCTGCTTCTTCTCGTCAAAAATACGGAAATTCCGCCCTCACGGCTCCCGGCTCAGTGCAGATTATGCTGCGCGCCGGTGCCTTCCTCGTCCATCAGCCCCACACCGCTCCGGAACCGGTCCAGCCGCAGCTTCTCCGCCGCCGGGTGCGGGCGATCGGTTGCGATCAGATGGGCAAGACAATTGCCCGATCCCGGCACCGCCTTGAAACCGCCATAACACCAGCCGCAATCAAGATAGAGCCCCTCGGTATCGGTCTTGTCGATGATCGGCGATCCATCGGGCGTCATATCCATGATCCCGCCCCATGACCTCAAGACCTTCGCCTTGCCGATCATCGGCATCAGCGTCATGCCCGCTTCCATCACGTGTTCGACCAGCGGCAGGTTCCCCCGCGCCGCATAGGACGCGTACATGTCGAGATCGCCGCCAAACACCAGCCCGCCCTTGTCGGACTGGCTGATATAGAAATGCCCCATGCCAAAGCTCACCACGTGATCGATCACCGGCTTCAGGCCTTCGGAAACGAAAGCCTGCAACACGTGGCTTTCAATCGGCAGCCGCATACCCGCCATCGCCGCCACCTGCCCCGACCTCCCGGCCACAACGATCGCGACCTTCTTGGCGCGGATCGCCCCGCGCGAGGTCTGGACACCGCGCACCTTGCCGTTTTCGATATCGATTCCGGTGACCTCGCAATTCTGGATCAGATCGACGCCGCGCTGGTCCGCGCCCCGCGCATATCCCCAGGCCACCGCATCGTGACGCGCCGTACCGCCGCGCGGATGCAGCAATCCGCCAAAGACCGGAAAGCGGACATTGTCGAAATCGAGATAGGGCAGATGTTTGCGCACGCCCTCCCGGTCGAGCAGGATTGCATCGTCGCCCTGGTTGATCATCGCGTTGCCGCGCCGGGCAAAGGCATCGCGCTGCCCGTCCGAATGGAACAGGTTGATTAGCCCGCGCTGCGAATGCATCACGTTGTAATTCAACTCTTCTTCGAGCCCTTCCCAGAGCTTGAGCGAATGCGAATAGAATTCGGAGTTGCCCGGCAGGAAATAGTTGGCCCGCACGATAGTCGTGTTCCGGCCCACGTTGCCGCCGCCGATATAGCCTTTTTCCAGCACCGCGATGTTTTTCAGCCCATATTCGGCGGCAAGGTAATACGCCGTCGAAAGCCCATGTCCGCCGCCGCCGATGATCACGATGTCATATTCGGATTTCGGCTCAGGATCGCGCCAGTGAGGTTTCCACCCCTTGTTACCGGTCAGCCCCTCTTTCAGGACCTTCAGGCCGGAAAAACGCATGTCTTACTCCTTGATCGATCGCTGGCGATAGAACCAACTCACACGCCAAGTATCAATGCCTTGCTGTCGCTGCCCTCTGCCTTTTCGACAAATAATTGTCCGCCTGCGACCGATAGAGGCGCAGACGGATTTTCCTGCTATCTGTCCAGACGCGCAGCGCATCCTCCGTAAGGCCTTGCCGATCCGGGGCGTAAGCCCCGAAACGGAACCGCCTTACCTTTCGCGGCGCATCAAAGGCCCTTGGCGCGATAGCTCGCCGCGACCTTGCCGATGCTTACGAGGTAAGCCGCCGTGCGCAGATCGTGGACATCATCGCGCGCATGCCAGACCTCGCGCATCGCCTGGTAGGCAACGCGCATCGTGTCGTCCAGGCCCGACCGCACCAGTTCCAGTTCATCTGCGCCACGCAGGTACTTGGTCTTGAAATCCGGCGACAGGCTCCAGCCCAGTTCCTTGTCCTTCGAGAGCCGTTCGAGTTCTTCGACGATCAGTTGGTGGCGGGCCTCTTCCTGACGCCGCCCCATGCGGCCAAAACGAATGTGGCTGAGGTTCTTGACCCATTCGAAATAAGACACCGTCACACCACCGGCGTTGGCATACATGTCAGGAATAATGACTACCCCCTTGTCGCGCAGGATCTCGTCCCCGCCCGCCGTGACCGGCCCGTTCGCGGCCTCGATGATCAGGGGCGCCTTGATCTTGTCGGCGTTGCCCATGTTGATCACTCCCTCCATCGCGGCGGGGATGAGAATGTCGCAGGCCGATTCAAGAACCTTGTTGCCCTGCTCTACATAAGTGCCGTCGCCAAAGCCTTTCACGCCGCCATGGGTGGCAATCCAGGATCTGACCGCTTCGACATTCAGCCCCTTTTCATCGACCAGCGCACCGTCTCGTTCGATAACGCCCGTAATCAGGGCGCCGTCCTCCTCCGACAAGAACTTGGCCGCGTGATAGCCGACATTGCCAAGACCCTGCACGATGATGCGCTTGCCCTGCAGACCGCCACTCAGGCCGGTCTTTGCCACATCTTCGGAATGGCGAAAGAATTCCTGAAGCGCATATTGCACGCCACGCCCCGTTGCCTCGACCCGGCCCTGAATGCCGCCTGCATTGATCGGCTTGCCGGTGACACAGGCGCGCGCGTTGATATCGGTCGTGTTCATCCGTGCATATTGATCCGAAATCCATGCCATCTCGCGCTCGCCCGTGCCCATGTCGGGCGCAGGCACGTTCTGGCTTGGATGGATCAGGTCGCGCTTGGCCAGTTCATAGGCGAAACGCCGGGTAATCAGTTCCAGCTCATGTTCCTCGTATTCGCGCGGGTCGATGCAGAGGCCGCCCTTGGAGCCGCCGAACGGCGCATCCACCAGAGCACATTTATAGGTCATAAGTGCGGCCAGCGCCTCGACCTCGTCCTGGTTCACGCCCAGCGAATAGCGGATGCCGCCCTTGACCGGCTCCATATGTTCGGAATGCACCGAGCGATAGCCGGTAAAGGTATGGATCTGCCCCCGCAGCCGGACCCCGAAGCGGACCGTATAGGTTGCATTGCAAACGCGGATCTTTTCCTCAAGCCCGGCGGGCAGCTTCATCAGGGCGACAGCCCTGTTGAACATGAGATCCACGCTCTCGCGAAAGCTCGGTTCCTTGGAATGCTGCAACATGGTGCCTCCCTTTCATTCTCCTCAAGGTCAAGTTGAGCCCAGATTTGGCAATCAAACAATGACGACTTAGTGAAAATCCGCCGAATTCCGGCAGCGATTCGCTGATTTGCGGGCGAAGGGGTGGCCGGGCGACGCCCTCTTTCTGTCGCTGTTGCCGATCCAGAAACAGAGCGGGATCAACCGGTTGATAGTCCCGCCCCGGTCCGTAAACCCCCTGTTTTAGGCGGTCTTCCGCCCAAATTCGGCCATTATCGACCCGCAGAAAGACTGGGACGGATTGCACCCGAACGACTTGAGCTGCCCGAGGTCGAAAGAGGTAAGTTATGATCACAAACGATGACTCGAAAACTACCCTGAAGTTTCCGACGCCCGAAATTGCAAAGGGCAGATTGGCCCGCCGACTATCCCGTTTCAAACGGGATGAGAGCGGATCAATCATGATTCTAGCCGTATACATGCTCATCATGCTTTTCATGGTGGCAGGGATCGGCATTGACCTGATGCGCTTTGAACGTGACCGCTCCGCGCTTCAATATACGCTGGACCGCGCGGTTCTTGCCGCAGCCGACCTTGAGCAGACACTGGATCCGACCGCAGTCGTCGAGGACTATTTTGCCAAATCCGGTTACTCCCAGTACCTGACAGGCGTCTACCCGACAGAAGGCTTCGGATACCGCTCGGTCTCCGCGACAGCCACGGCAGATGTCGCCACCCAGTTCATGCACATGACAGGCGTCGACTCGCTATCTGCCGGCGCAAGAGGCACGGCGGAAGAACGCATCGGGGCCATCGAGATTTCGCTGGTCCTGGATCTCTCCGGCTCGATGAACCGCAACAACCGTCTGAACAACCTCAAGGTATCCGCAAAACAATTCGTCACCACGCTGCTGGGCGGTGTCGACGAACACGGCGCCTCGTCCATTTCGATCATCCCCTACGCCACACAGGTCAACGTGGGTGAATCCCTGCTGAACAAGTTCAATGTTTCGCAAGAGCATAACTACTCCCATTGCGTGAACTTCATCGCGGAACAATTCAAGAAAGCGGATCTTCTGACCACGGACGCGCTTGAACGCACCGCGCATTTCGACCCGTTCACCTATAGCGAAACGCCGATTTCGATGCCGGTCTGCCCGGTTCGCCCCGGCACCGCGATCCTGCCGCTGAACAACAACCTCTCGGAACTGCACGACTATATCGACAGCATGACCGCCCAGGGGAACACCTCGATCGACATGGGCATGAAGTGGGGCGCGGTGATGCTTGACCCGAGCATCCGTGAACCCGTCAACGACCTGATCGACGAAGGCGTGATCGTGGGAGAATTCGCCGGCCGCCCACTGGCCTACAATAACGGCGAAGTGCTCAAGATCATCGTGCTGATCTCGGATGGTGAGAACACCGATCAGTACTACCTGAACCCATCCCTGCGCACCGGCGACTCGGATGTCTGGTACAACGCGGATGCCAACCGCTACAGCACCTATCATTCCGAAGGTAATCCCAACTTTTACTGGCCGCATCGCGACGACTGGGAAGACCACCCTTACGGCGACGAGGAATGGGGCGACGCGGTACGTCTGACCTACCCCGAACTGCTTAACCGTGCCTCGCTCTCGTACATTGCCTATAACATGTACGGCCATACAAACAGCGCCCCGGGCCGGTGGTTCTCGGCGGCCTATGCCAAGCGCGAAGCCTCGGCCAAGAACCAGTTCACCAAGCAGGTCTGCCGGGCGACCAAGGATCAGGGCGTGATCGTCTACACCATCGGTCTCGAAGCGCCCAAGGTCGGTCTCAAGACGCTCAAGGACTGCGCAAGCTCCGACAGTCATTTCTTCGAGGTTCAAGGCCTTGATATTGCTGACGCATTCTCGGCAATCGCGACCTCGATCCGCAAGCTGAGGTTGACCCAATGATCCGCTCCCTCTCTGCCACAATGGGCAAATTCTGGCGCAAGGAAGACGGCCACGCCGTTGTCGAATTCGCGCTCACCTTCCCCGCCATGCTTGTCCTGATGCTCTCGGGTGTCGAACTGGGCATGGTCTCTCTCCAGCACGCCATGCTGGAACGTGCGATGGACCAGACGGTGCGCGACATTCGCCTCAGTACCGGCGTTGCGCCGCAGCACGACGATATCAAGCAGCTGCTTTGCGACCGCTCCGGTTTCATTTCGAACTGCAGCAACAACATGCTGCTCGAGATGGTTCAGGTGAACCCGCGCAACTGGACAGGCATCTCAGCCACGGCAAGCTGCACCGACCAGTCGGAAGAGGTTCAGCCCAAGGTCGAATTCAAGAACGACGCGCTGGAAAATGACCTCATGATCCTGCGGGCCTGCGTAAAGGTCGATCCGATCTTTCCGACAACCGGACTGGGTAACAACGTTGCCAAGGACGGTGCAGGTCAGTTCGCGCTCGTTTCCATCTCTGCTTTCGTTCAGGAGCCCAACTAGGTCATGACACGTTCTATCCTAAAAGCCCGCGCCAAAGCATTTTTTGACGACCAGTCCGGCAACATCACCGTCGAATTCGTCCTTGCCATGCCCATCCTCTTCTGGGCGTTCATGGCCTGCTACGTCTTCTTCGACGGGTATCGCCAGAGTGCGGCCAACCTCAAGGCGGCCTACACGATCAGCGACCTCGTTTCGCGTGAGACCGAAGGCATCAACGACGCATATGTCGACAGCATGTCCAACGTTCTCCAGCTGATGACTCGCGAAAATGCCAAGGTCGACCTGCGCCTGTCGGTCATCCGCTGGGATGAAGAGGACGACCGTTATTACCTCGACTGGTCCGCGAACCGTGGTTTTGAAAGCGCCCTGACCAACGCGAATATCGCCGAGATCGAAGACCGGCTTCCGACGATGCCCGACAACGAACGGGTGATCCTTGTCGAGACCCACAACCAGTTCATGCCGCTCTTCAATGTCGGGCTGGGTGAGGTCAACCTCGACAACTTCGTCTTTACCCGTCCCCGTTTCGTTTCGCAGCTCGTCTGGGAAACGCCTGACGACTACCTTGAAGACAACGCAACCGACGACCCGATCTAAACCTTCAAATCACGCCCATGATCACACCCGCGCCCTTTGGTGCGGGTGTTTTCATTTGCGGTCCGCGATCATTGCCGCAAGCAGATCGGCCATGACGCGGGACTGGTGCCCCGGAACGACGCCCCCGATCCCGATCCGGCGGCCGAGGCACCACCAGAGGCCGGGCTGCCAGCGTCGCTGACCGGGCGATTTCAGCGTGATCAGAAAGCCGTTCGAGGGTTTGAACGCAAGGAACCCCCGGTCGATTGCCTCAACCTCGCTTACCTTGGCGATGGTTTCGCCTTCGCTGCTGCGCAGTTCGGTTTCCGTCAGTTCAAGGCTCTGACCGGTCGCGCGCTGCATCTTGCGCGCCGACCAGAACGCCGCCCCGCCGATGACGATTAGGGCGAATTGCCATTTCGGCTCGGGCGGCGAGGCAAAGGCGACATAGATCGAGATCATGCCGATCAGGGATTGCATCAGCACCCCCATCCAACGCCGCACCGGCGATGGTGTCACGACCGCGAGAATTTCCCCGTTCATCCAAGTCTCCTGCCCTGTATCGCCGCGCGTTTAACGTGAATGGCGCGGGGCGAACAGGCTAATTCGCGGTGCCGCGACGGACCGTGACCTCGGCGCCCCGCTCTTCGGGTTCGTCATCGACCATTTCCGCCGGAAAGCCCGGGGCGCGAACGTCGAGCGCGGTCGCGTCCTCGAGCCGACGGATGATGTTCGGCGACAACTCACGCGGGCCATAGCGGTCGATCCCGTCCTGAAAGATCGAGATCAGCAAGGGGTTGAGATCAAGCGGCACCCCTGCCCTGTCCGCCACCGACTGGAACAGGCCGATGTCCTTGGCGACCAGATCCATGGTAAAGGATATGTCGCGGCTGCCGTTCAGGATCACCTGGCTTTCGGTTTCATGCACAAAGCTGGTGCCCGAGGAGATACGGATTGCCTCGTAGGCGGTGGCAAGGTCCATGCCTGCGCCCTTGGCGACGGTCAGCGCCTCGGCGCAGCTTACGAGGTTGGCCGTGGCAAGGTAATTGGTGATCACCTTGAGAATGCTGGCGCTGCCGAGTGCGCCGGTGTGCAGCACCCGCCGCCCCATGATCGTCAGGAGGGGCAGCACCCGTTCAAAGGTTTCGCGATCACAGCCCGCGAAGATCGATATATTGCCGGTATCCGCCCGGTGGCAGCCGCCCGAGACCGGGCAATCCACCGCCGCGCCGCCCTTTTCGATCACCAACGCGCCAAGGCGACGGATCTCGGCCTCGTCCGTGGTGGACATTTCTAGCCATATCTTGCCTTGCGTGACCTCGGGCAGCATTTCGTTCATCACAGCGTCCGATGCTGCCGGGCTTGGCAGACAGGTGATGACCACGTCGCTGTCGCGCATGATCGCCGCCGCGTCTGCCGCTTTTGTCGCGCCCTTTTCCACTGCCTTGTCGACCAGCGCCGGGTTCAGATCGAAAACGCTGACCTTGACCCCGTTTCTGATGAGGCTGCCCGACAGCTTGCCCCCGACATTGCCCAACCCGATGAATCCGACCCGCATATTCCGTCTCCTGAACCTGTTTCACGGTTCAGACTGCGGGGGGCTGTGCAGCGGTTCACCTCTGTTTGCGACTTTTCCTGTCAGCTAGGCGAGAATTTTAACTTTCTGCCTCTCTTATAACCGATCCCAAATTTGGCAGGATTAAGGCAGCGTTCGGTACGATTGACTGGAACTGGATAAACCATCAATCGCATTCGACCGTACTGTTTCCAAAACCATTATAAATAACTGGAAAATACGGCCAAAATTGCCATAATCCTCGCAACTGAAACGCTGACCGCGTAGACAGAGAGCGTGAGTTTTTCACGAGTTTCTTTGTTATTGGCGCGCGGCGGGACGGATATTTACCGGCCCCGCCGCACGGTCAGAAAATTAAAGCCGAAACCCTTTGGAGAGCGGTATGATTTCTGTGCACAACCCGTACACCCCCCGTACAGCGGCCGAGGATAATTCGATCCTTAATTCGGTCCTCGCGCAGGTTTCAACCGATGTGGAAAGCACGCCCGAAACGCCGCCAGCCGCAAAGCCGGTGCAATGGCGCCTGCCCGGTTTCGAGGGCAAATGCCGGGTTGCGACGAATTTCGGCGATCTGCCGATCGAGGCGCTGCGCAAGCGCGACATGGTCAGAACCCTATCGGGGGCCTATCGCGAGGTGAAATGGGTCGATGCGATCCGGCTCGATGTCGATTTCCTTGAACGCCACCCCGAGGCCGCGCCGATTCAGCTGCAACCGAAATCGCTGGCCGGTGCCTTTCCGCGCGAAACGATGCTGGTGTCGCCGGGTCAGAGCATCTGTGCGCCGCGCGACGGGGGCAGCAACAGCGTCATGCGGGCGGGTGATCTGCTGAGCCGTCCCAACATCATGCGCGCCCAGCGGGCCGAGGTGACCTATTACCGGTTCCACTGTGGACAGGATGAGATCATCAGCATCGGCGGCGCGTGGTTCGCAACCGGTCCCGAAGACTGATCCCACCTGCGCGATTGCGCACAGATGGGGTGAAATCGCGCGGATTGATCTGCGCCATTGCAGGTATATCTTGGCATCAACTGCACTCTTTGAGAGGTTGACCATCATGTCCCTGAGACCAACGCTAGAGACCCGCAAAGCCGTTCCGACAATGGAAGGCGCGGGTGTGAAACTGCACCGGGCCTTCGGTTTTCAGGACCCGTCCGAACTGGACCCGTTCCTGCTTTTCGATGACTTCCGGAATGAACGCCCCGAGGATTTCCTGCGCGGATTTCCGTGGCACCCGCATCGCGGGATCGAGACCATCACCTATGTGCTGTCCGGCACCGTTGAACATGGCGATTCACTGGGCAACACCGGCACGCTTGGCGCGGGCGACGTTCAGTGGATGACTGCCGGGTCCGGGATCATGCACCAGGAGATGCCGCAAGGGAACGCGCAGGGCCAGATGCACGGGTTCCAGCTTTGGGGGAACCTGCCCGCCGCGCAGAAGATGACCGCGCCGCGGTATCAGGACGTGCAGTCGAAAGAGATCCCCGAGGTGATCGACGACGACGGCACCGTGGTGCGCGTGGTCGTGGGTGAATTCTGGGGCAAGACCGGTCCGGTCGACGGGATCGCCGCCGATCCGCAGTATCTTGATATCTCGATCCCTGCCGGGGTGAAGAAGACATTCAAGATCGACACCTATCGCCGGGCTTTCGCCTATATTTTCGAAGGTGCTGCGGCTTTTGCGGATGCTTCCGATCCGTCGGGCGTGCTGCTTGAAAAGGAAGTCGCGGGCGAAGAGGTGAACATCCGCGACATGTCGGGAAACCGGACCTTGGTGCGGTTTGGCACCGGTGACGAGGTGACGGTTCAGGCCGGTGAGGAAGGCGTGCGCTTTCTGCTGATCTCGGGCGCGCCGATCGCCGAGCCGGTCGCATGGCACGGGCCGATCGTGATGAACACGCGCGAAGAACTGCGTCAGGCGATGGCCGAGTTGCGCAACGGCACGTTCATCCGGCCCGCACACTGATACAACCTGCCGCCGTGCCGGAGTGATCAGGCGCGGCGGTTTTGTTCAGGCGTGGCCCATGGCCTGCCGGACCATGTTCCAGTAGATCGTTTCGACCTCTTCCAGCGAGAGGCGCCCGCTGTCGCGATACCATGTATTGATGCCGTTCAGCATGGCGATCACCGCCAGCGTAGCGATCTTGGTATCGGGTATACTGAAAATCTCCGCCTCGACGCCCGTCCGAAGGATGGCTTCAAGCTCCATCTCGTAGGTGCGGCGCAGATCCTCGATGGCGGCAAAGTTCTCATCCGTCAGGTTGCGCAGTTCCATATAGGCGATGAAAACCGCCTCGGGCCGGGCAAGGTGGAACCGGATGTGGAAACGCACGAAATCCTCAAGCCGGGCGAGCGTATCATCCGGTTTCTTCCGCGCGGTGCGGGTTTCGAGAAGCTCGCGCAGGTGCTCTTCCATCAGCGAAAACAGAAGCGTCTGCTTGTCGGGGATGTAGTTATAGAGCGCCCCCGCCTGCACGCCCACCTCGCCTGCGATCTGGCGCATGGACACGGCGGCAAACCCGTGTCGGGCAAAAAGGCTAAGCGCCGTCTTGCGGATACGGGGGCCGGTTATGTCGGAATGTGATCCCTGCGTGCGTGCCATGGCGTGACGATAACTGAACATTTGTTCAGAAAGAAGCCTCGCTTGCCTATTGCCGTAGAAAGGTTCAGAAAACGGATGGTCACCAGTGAATATCAGGGCATGTCACATGCGGTTTTCTATCCTTTGCGGGCGGGTCGGTATTTTGTTTCTGACGGGCCTTGCACTGACAGGCTGTATCAATGTGCCGGAGCTGGGCGAGCGTAACCTTGGCGCGCTGCGGGATGCGGATTACCCGGAGCTTCGCCCGCTAGGTCCGCTACTTGGCACCCAGACCGACCCGAGAGAGCAATCGCAGGATCTGAGCGACAATCTGATCGCGCGACGTGCCTCGCTTGAGGCGCGGGCGGCGAGCCTGCGTGGCGAAGTCCTGAGCCCCGAGGACGAAGAGCGCCTGAAACAGGGCGTCACTGAATAAACCAAAGCGCTGCCACGTTGCACCCTTACGCCGAACCGGCTAAGGCACGTCGAAACGTGGAAAAGAGGATGAAACATGACGACACCATTGCGCCTGGGTATTGCGGGATTGGGCACGGTTGGTGTTGGCGTGGTGCGGATCGTGCGGACCCATGCAGCGCTGCTGCAGGCGCGGACCGGGCGCGACATCCAGATCACCGCCGTATCGGCTCGCGACCAGTCGCGTGACCGGGGCATCAACCTGAGCCATTACGCATGGGAGAGCGATCCCGTGGCGCTGGCCAAGCGCGACGATATCGACATCTATGTCGAGCTGATGGGCGGCGCTGACGGCCCCGCGCTGGACTCGGTTCGCGCAGCGCTCGAGACCGGCAAGGACGTGGTGACGGCGAACAAGGCGATGCTGGCGATGCATGGCCATGAGCTGGCGAAACTGGCCGAGGAAAAGGGTCGAATCATCCGTTTCGAAGCGGCGGTCGCAGGCGGTATACCGGTGATCAAGGCGCTGAACGAGGGCCTTGCGGGGAACGAGATCACCCGTGTCATGGGCGTGATGAATGGTACCTGCAACTATATCCTGACCCGAATGGAAAGCGCGGGGCTTCCTTACGCGACGGTTTTTCAGGAAGCCAACGATCTTGGCTATCTCGAAGCCGATCCGACGCTGGACGTGGGCGGGATCGACGCCGGACACAAGCTGGCGCTCTTGTCGGCCATCGCCTTTGGCACCCGCCCCGATTTCAGCGGCATGGAGCTGGAGGGGATCGAGCGGATTTCAATCGACGATATCCGGCAGGCGGCGGACATGGGCTATCGCATCAAGCTTTTGGGCGTGGCGCAACGCACCGGTCGCGGGCTGGAACAACGGATGCAGCCCTGCCTTGTGCCGATGGAATCGCCGCTGGGTCAGCTTGAGGGCGGCACCAACATGGTGGTGATCGAAGGCGACGCGGTCGAGCAGATCGTGTTGCGCGGCCCCGGCGCCGGTCAGGGGCCGACGGCAAGCGCGGTGATGGGCGATGTCTGCGATCTGGCGCGCGGTTTCCGCATGCCGACCTTCGGCCGCCCCGCCGATATGCTTGACGAATTGCCCGCCGCCATGTCGAGCCTGCCCGCGCCCTATTACCTGCGCATGGGTCTGATCGACAAACCCGGCGCGCTGGCCAAGATCGCGATGATCCTTGGCAATTCCGGCGTTTCGATCGACCGGATGCGGCAATATTCACATTCCGCGACCTCGGCCCCGGTGCTGATCGTCACACACAAGACGACGCGCTCTGCCCTCGATGAGGCACTGGCCGCGATGGAAAGCACCGATGTCATCGCTTCGGCCCCTGTCGCGTTGCGGATTGAAAGCGTATAGACATCAATAAGATGATGATTGCCCTTCAGGAGATTGCAAATGACCAGTACTGTCGAATTTCATGACCGCATGTTATCGCTGGGCCTTGCCCGTGTCGCGGAACAGGCGGCGCTGGCCTCGGCCTCGCTTGTCGGGCGCGGCGACGAAAAAGCCGCCGACCAGGCTGCGGTAAACGCGATGCGCGAGCAGCTGAACCTGCTGGACATCAACGGCGTGGTCGTGATCGGCGAAGGCGAGCGTGACGAAGCACCGATGCTTTACATCGGCGAGGAAGTCGGCACCGGCAAGGGACCGGGCGTGGATATCGCGCTGGATCCGCTGGAAGGCACCACCCTTACGGCCAAGGACATGCCCAACGCGCTGACCGTGATCGCGATGGGACCGCGCGGGTCGATGCTGCACGCGCCGGACGTCTACATGGAGAAACTGGCCATCGGGCCGGGCTATCCGCAGGGTCTGGTCACGCTGGACATGCCGGTGGCGACCCGTATCTCGGCGCTGGCGACCGAAAAGGGCTGCGCGCCCAAGGATATCACCGTTTGCATCCTTGAACGTCCGCGCCACGAGGACATGATCGCCGAGGTCCGTTCCACCGGGGCGTCAATCCGGCTGATCACCGATGGTGACGTGGCTGGTGTGATGCATTGCGCCGAGAGCGCGACCACCGGCATCGACATGTACATGGGCACCGGCGGCGCGCCCGAGGGCGTGCTGGCGGCAGCCGCCCTGAAATGCATGGGCGGCCAGATCGAAGGCCGGCTGTTGTTCCGCAACGACGACGAAAAGGGCCGCGCGGAAAAGGCCGGGATCACCGATCTGAACCGCGTCTACAGTCGCGACGAGATGGTGACCGAAGACGTGATCTTTGCCGCGACCGGCGTGACCAGCGGCACGCTGTTGCCCGGTATCCGCCGCGAGCCCGGCTGGCTGACCACGACAACCCTGCTGATGCGCTCGAAGACCGGATCGGTCCGGCGCATGGAATACCGCACCCCGGTCGAATAAAACGCGACGGGCACCGCCCGGGGGGCTGTCGGAGCCTCCGGCGGGGATATTTTGAAACCCAAAGAAGGGGGGCTCGATCCGGGCCCCTCCTGTTTTCGGGGAGAGGTTGTCTTGGCCTATCTTGGTGTCGAAACATCCCTGACCGGCCGCCGCTGGGTCGGGCCGACCATCGAGGTCGAACGCGCGGCGGAAGCGCTGGAACAGGCAACCGGTCTGCCGCGTCCGCTTTGCCAAGTGCTGGCGCGGCGTGGGGTGCCTGCCTCGGAAGCCATTGGGTTCCTGACGCCGAAACTGCAGGACCTGCTGCCGGATCCGCATCTCTTCAAGGACATGGAGAAGGCTGCGGCGCGCTTTCTTGCGGCGGTCAACCGGAGCGAACGGATCGCGATCTTTGCCGACTACGACGTAGATGGCGGGTCTTCGGCGGCGCTGCTGCTGGTCTGGCTGCGGGCCGTGGGGATCGAGGCGACGCTTTATGTGCCGGACCGGATCGACGAAGGTTATGGACCGAATGTCGAGGCAATGCAGATGCTGGCCTCCGGGCATGACCTGATCGTCTGCGTCGATTGCGGGACCCTGTCGCATGAGCCCATCGCGGCGGTTCAGGGTGCCGATGTGCTGGTGATCGATCACCACCTTGGGGGCGAGACGCTGCCCCCTGCCCTTGCCGTGGTGAACCCGAACCGCCAGGACGAGAGCGGTGATCTGGGCTATTTCTGCGCCGCCGGTGTGGTGTTCCTTTTGCTGGTCGAGGTGCGACGGCAGATGCGCGCCGCCGGGTCGGGGACAGGGCCGGACCTGATGGCGATGCTGGATCTCGTGGCGCTGGCGACGGTGGCGGATGTGGCGCCACTGATCGGGGCAAACCGGGCGCTGGTCCGGCAGGGGCTGACCGTGATGGCGCGGCGGCAGCGCCCTGGGCTGGTGGCTCTGGCGGATGTGGCGCGTATGGATACGGCGCCGGGCACCTATCATCTTGGTTTCATGCTCGGGCCGCGGGTGAACGCGGGCGGTCGCATCGGCAAGGCAGACCTTGGTGCGCGGCTGCTGGCCAGCGGCTCGGAGAGCGAGAGCCGCACCCTTGCAGCGGAGCTGGACGCGCTGAACACGGAGCGCCGCGATATCGAGGCAAGCGTGCGGGCGGCGGCAATGGCGCAGGCGGAAGAGCGCGGGCTGGATGCGCCGCTGGTCTGGGCGGCGGGCGAAGGCTGGCACCCCGGTGTGGTCGGCATCGTGGCCTCGCGCTTGAAGGAAGCGACCAACCGGCCCGCCATCGTCATCGGTCTTGAAGATGGAATCGGCAAGGGTTCGGGGCGCTCGGTCACCGGGGTCGATCTTGGCGCTTCGATCCAGCGCCTTGCCGCCGAAGAGCTGCTGATCAAGGGCGGCGGGCACCGTATGGCAGCTGGTCTGACCGTGCAGGAAGACAAGCTGGAAGCGGCGATGGAACGGTTGAGCGAGCTTCTGGCGAAACAGGGCGCGGGACAGGCCGGGCCTGCGGATATCCGGCTTGACGGGATGGTCATGCCCGGCGCGGCGACACCGGCGCTGATCGAACATATCGAGCAGGCGGGCCCCTATGGCGCCTCTGCCCCTGCCCCGCGATTCGCGCTGCCGGATCTCAAGGTGCGCTTTGCCAAGCGGGTCGGCGAAAGCCACCTGAAGCTGTCGCTGAGCGACGGGATCAACGCGGGAATCGATGCCATCGCCTTTGGCGCGTTCGACAGCGCGCTCGGGCCCCGGCTGACCGATCACGGCGGCGCGCGGTTCCATTTTGCGGGCCGTCTGGAGATCAATACATGGGGCGGGCGCCAGCAGGTTCAGCTGCGTCTCGACGATGCGGCTGAGGCCGAAAACAAATAATTTGTGGAAGGCGAAATTTTCTCACTTTTCTCACCGATTTTGTCTTGCGCCTGTCTGCAGCTTTGCCTAATGAGGCGCTCACCAACAGTGGCCCGTTCGTCTATCGGTTAGGACGCCAGGTTTTCAACCTGGAAAGAGGGGTTCGATTCCCCTACGGGCTGCCA